>DATKGN010000014.1:0-4392 GCA_035510735.1 Patescibacteria group bacterium | reverse complement strand
GCTCTGCCGGCGGAATCGGCGCAACAGGCGCCGGAGATACAATTGCTCCCGGTTGTACCGGTTTCGGAATGATACCCAATTCGATAGCTTCTTGAGTATTGTTCTTATCAGCAATAAAATCAATGAGTTCTGCAACATCATTATTAAACCTCGTTCTAATGGAACTCGGAAGAGAAGCAAATTCATTTTGAATAGAAAAAATACGATCTTGAGTAGTTCGAAAATCACCAATCAACGACACATCAGCAAACCGCGGAGACCGCGGATTGACATTAGATAAAAACCCAGTCTTACGAAATCGGGCAACAATAGCGTTTATATCAGCATCGTTTGAAAGATGCTGTTGAGTCTTAGAAGGCATTAAAAATACCTGCCCAGCCGTACGAGGCATATCGTTGAGATTCTTGTACTTAATCGTCATAATTATCCCTTCTCGGGACGTTGTCCCGATTGGGCTCCATCCCGGGAGACACCCCCCCGGATGGCGCCCAAGTTTATGTTAACACCTTGCACAACAAGCTCGGCAGGAATAGGTACTAAAGTTGCAGTATCATCATCAAAATAACCAACATGGTATAGATCGAAATCTGCAGGATAAAGATTAAGTTGAGTCTGTACTTTATTATCACTCAAAGAAAACGAAAAATGACGCACAGCGTCAACATGACCACGGACATTAAATGGCGGGAAATAAAAATTTGCCTTAACATCCTTTACAGAATACAAATTAGTCCGCATAAATCTAGCTCCCTTCGTAACTACGGTTAAGGTTAGTAATCGTTGACCGTTTACACACTTCACGGATACGCAAACGCGCATCATTCTCGCTACGCTTTATAGTTCGCGCTGCTTTAATCCGCTTGTAATTATCACTGTCAACTTCATCAAATAACTTATCGTAATAACGTAATGATTTACATTTATGCTTATTTACAATTACACCATCAATAGCGGCAATATCATTTTTATATCGCACAAACCAGTCATGTGATATACCGGGTCTCCTTGACATAGTAACATATTCCGGTACTAAACCTTTGTAATGATCAATCATCTTATCACCATTTACCTTTTTAATAACATACCTTGCCACATATGCGGCGGAGTCAAACGTAACATCTCCAATCAGGCAAAAACCATGTCCCCACAAATCAGATAGACTACTGCTAGTATATAACCTGTACCTTTTGTTAACTCTATATAGCGATTTGTCCGGAAAATCGAAATTGAATAAACATGCGTGATGGTGAGGCCTTCCAAGATTTTCGCCATACTCGCCGCAATGGAAGAATTTGATTCTGTCAGTAGCATATTTTTTCCTTAATCGTTTCATGAAAAGGACAAAATCTCTTTTGACAAGAGTAACAGGATTATCCGCATATGTCAATGTGATAAAGCAATTATTTAAATAAAGCGATGCCTCATGGATACACCGAACAGCCCATTGTCTTGATCTTTCAAGACGACAACCAATACATTGACCGCAAGGAATCTGAACAGGCATATCCTGAAAACCTTTACTATAAGAAAAAACAATAGGCCAAATATTTCTTCCGATATCCGGCCCACTGCGGGAACGATATCCTGTAATAGGATAATAACACGGCATACTAGAGTCTAATACCGCCACGCATCGAACCAATATGATGACCATTATTTTTCCGGTGAACCTTTGATCCACGACGAAAAGATCGTTTGGAAAAACCACGGGACATCTTACGACGACGGAAAGCCATAATACCTCCTATTTGAATGGAGAAAGAACAGGTGAAATTAAATCTTTTAAACCACCAAGCACACCTTGTGCGGATGAATTGAAAGAATCAAAAATCGTTTTAATTTTTGTTAAAATAGGATGATCTTGTAGAAATTGTGCCCGTTGTTGAACTGGAATAAGATCATACTGTCGATGCAAATGCTCAAGTTCAGCAGATGTAATATCCAATCCTGCTAATCTTAGCTTTTGCGCTAAAATATCATTTTGTGTAGCTAATCCCCTACTTTCCAAAGCAAGATTTCCAGTTTCAGTAAAAAGCTTATCGGCCGTTTTGGCATAAACATTAGCTTGAATAGGTAATAAATCCGCTTCAAAACCTGTTTTCCTCGCCTGTTCCTTCAAGACGGGAATAGTCAAAATCTCGTTTGCTGTTTTTGCATTAGTATTTGCAATTTGAGCATCGAGATTTTCCATAACTTTTTTATTCATAAATCCCTGTTGTATAGTTGCAGTAACTCCTTTCAAGGGATTGTCTGGAGTAAACATAGTACCAGAAGGGGTAGAAGCAGAATTGCCACCAGCCGCAAGAATAGGATTAAGACCAGCAGCACGGAGGTCAGCAGTACGTCTTTGCATAGCTGTATCACTCATTCTCTCCTGAAATTGTTCTTGTTGGCGCGCAGATGATGCGCCAAGTAAATTAGACGCTAGACCGCCCAATGATTCAATACCAGCACCAATAACACCCGATAAACCTAAGTCCATAATTACTCCCTTAAAAATGATCAATAAGGCCAGGAACACTGAAAACAGGCATAGGCCGAGCACACTTAAGATCAATCCACGAATCAAATAATATCTGCGGAGTGTCTGCAGCAACATCGGCAACAGCAATAACACGATTGACATTCAAGTCAGAATTGTCACGAATAAAATCGGGTGATAAATTTGGCAAAACCGAATAATTTTGCCCAAGATGCCAATAATCAAGGGGTGTATGAGATGTAGCGGTTGATCGAAATTGACCAGATATTCGAGATGGAAAATAACGATATTCCGCCCAGCGTTCTTGATACCCAAAGGCCATCTTATCCTCGGAATTTCCTTGAGCATATATTTCCTGATTTAAAACAACCTGTTCTCCAAGGTTTGCGAGTACGGGCAAGAAAAAATCAAATCTCGTACGACGCGACCACATGCGATTTAACCCTTGCTGATAAGTAAGTTCGCCTCTCACATTTACAAGACCAATAATGACTCCATGTTCAACGAAAGATTTACGCCACCCTCCATTGTGAGACGATCCGACGCCAAAAGCAGCTAAGTTGCCCTGAGGAGTGGTAGTTGAAGAAGCGGAATCAGTCGAAGAGGTCTGTTGAACAGGATGAATAGAAATACGAGAGGATGAACCACCCAAATACTCAGGACGTTGAAGACGCGCATCAGGAGAAATCACGCCAAAATGAGAACGAATAATTTCCGTATACCGAGACCCGGCACGAGCGTCTCTTTCATAAAGACGTTGAAGCTGAAAAGCTTGACGAAGAGAATTTATAGTAGCGGCAGTTGCATTTGACAAGTCTGCTCTTACGTGAGAGTCTGGCGCATTCATAGACAACCCGGCAGCTTTTAAAGATGCCAAAGGGACACCTTCCGTAACATCCTCACCGACGCCGTAACCAACAGCGTTTTCGCTTATCCCCAAATTTGCGTATACGTCCGAAGACCTATACAGACCAAGAGGCGGAGACAGAGGGGTACCCGCGCCATCGATAAAACCCATGGAATAACCATCTCCAATAACTGGCGCAGATCCACCCAAGGGTAACTCAACACCGGGACCTTTTTGCGGCCAAGGAAGTGATGAAGTAAAATAATCGTGATACTTGCATCGTTTTTGGACGGTATATCCGTCAGCGTCGTCCGGACCATCCGTCATAGGAACGGCCGCGGGATCCTCAAGATTTTCGTCACGAAACCAAGTATTCCAGATGAGATTATACGCGCGAAAATGTAGCGCATTTGGCATTAATCCGGGTACACCTACCGGAATACCCATGTAGTCGGCCAAATCGCCTGTAGATGCATAGAGAGGATCAGAATATTGCCACGTAACCTGGGGTACGACAAAATCAGTATTTGCCCATGTATCATCCGGAGCGGGCTGCTGTCCCATAAAATTTTGCCAATGTTCCCAAACCAGCCTGTTGGGAACAAAGAAAAAAAACGTCTCAAGATAAAGATTATCCATAAAGGGGACGATCGGAGTAGCAAGACGAGCAAACAGATGTTCGTTCAGGGCGAACGTGTCGCCGGGCAAAACTTCATCGACAAAAAAGGGAACTAAATCACCACAATTAAAGGTAGTCTTGTGGGTGTGAGAACGATCAAACCGCGACCGGGGGATCTTGATCTGGGGAACCATTGAAAAGGAATGCTCAGAATGTCTGTGAGAATGCATATTCCTCCCTTAAGAAATATAATTGGTGTCAGTCAGCACAGTTACATCAAGTATTCACTGTGCTACGCCGCCGGCTCTGCCGGCGGAATCGGCGCAACAGGCGCCGGAGATACAATTGCTCCCGGTTGTACCGGTTTCGGAATGATACCCAATTCGATAGCTTCTTGAGTATTGTTCTTATCAGCAATAAAATCAATGAGTTCTGCAACATCAT
>DATKGN010000013.1:0-298992 GCA_035510735.1 Patescibacteria group bacterium | reverse complement strand
GACCATTAATTCAGTGACAAATAGTTATTATCTCCTGAACGGATTTACTCTTGGTGCTAATCCCGGCCCCGGTCCCAAACAAACGATTGATGTCGACGCCGGTGCCAAATGCAGTTCCTTCAAACCCTTCGGGACGTGGACGACCACGTTGTAACGTCATTGTTTCTGTATAATACAAGTCATGAATCCTCTCATGATCATCCCAGGTATCGGAAAAAGCATTGCCAATGATTTAAATGAGATCGGTATACACTCCGTTTCCCAATTACGAAATAAGGACCCAGAAGATTTATATAGACAGTTGTGCAAAAAGCAGGGGATCATCATTGACCGATGTTTGCTCTACGTCATGCGATGTGCGGTTTACTATGCTTCAACGAAAAATCCCGCGCCCGCGAAGCTCAAATGGTGGTATTGGAAAAAATAACAGGTTACCTAAAAAACGTTCGATTCGTGTGATATATTACGAGAGTGAAAACTGGTGTGACGAAGCTATCACAATTTGTAGAGTCCATTTATCTACCTATTGTGATTTGCTTATTATTTTTTGCAGCATACAGCATATTATCAATCGTCCGGTATAACCACTATGATTCATTCGGATTTGATTTAGGGATAAACGATCAGGTAGTTTGGCAGTATAGTCACTTCCGTGCACCCATTTCGTCCATAAATCCGCATCCGGGGCAACCGAAACTCGTTGAACATGTTGAATTTGTCTATGCGCTTGTCGCTCCGTTTTATTGGATATGGAGCGCTCGGCGTATGCTCATTCTTGTCCGAACCGCTTTCGTATGTCTGTCAGGCATTGCAGTGTATTTGTTGGCCAAGAAAAAACGACTGAACATCTGGGTTTGTCTCGCGCTCGTCATTGGATACCTTGGGTTTTACGGTGTGCAGAATGACATATGGGCAGACGTCCATAGCACTGATTTTGCCGCGGGGTTCCTCATGTGGTTTATCTATTTTATAGATGGGAATAAAACCGACCTTTCAATGCTTTTCTTTTTATTATCCGTGACAGCGAAAGAAAATATCGCATCGCTTACTTTTTTAACCTCATTCGTTTTCTTCATCCAGCGCAGGAGAAAACTTTTTATCGCGCTCATGATCATGTCCATCATGTATCTCCTGTTTATCTATTTTGTTTACTTTCCGTATATTGTCCAAATGAAATACCCGTTTGCATCAAGTGCGGGTATGTTTGCCAACCTGAATCCTATGAGTCTGGTTGATTCTTCGGAAAACCGTCAGGTGATCTGGTATTCGCTCCTGTCTTTCGGATTTCTGCCGCTTTTATCGCCGCTTTATTTGCTACCGGCGCTTGGGGATTTGATCGTGTATTTTGTTTTTGGAACCAGCGTTACTGGCGCTCAGGGGTTATTCGGGCAGTACCGCATCACCCTTACGCCATTTCTCGTCTGGGCTGTCATCATGGCAATTCAACGGTTCAAACAATTAAATTCGCGGTATGTCGCCATATATCTATTGATATGTATGCTTCTCGTCCAATATGTTCTTCATTTACCGCTCAGCTATTTATCTAAAAAATGGTTTTGGACAGAGTCACCGGGTGTTAAAAACATAAACACCATGATTCAATCATATTTACCCAACACTGCATCCGTAGTATCGCAAAATAATATTACTTCTCACATCAGCCAACGGGAGGCGGTCTATACATTGTATCCCGAGAAACGTAGTTTTCCGGTCAATTCGCCGTGCGGGTCATCGACATGTGACTGGTTTCGGTGGTACGATGCTCCGAAATTTCTCATTGTTGATCTTTCACCGGAGTGGGACGCGAGACATCTCCTCACTGACAGAGTGCCATATATCGCCGGTTTGAAAAATTTAGAGGCCGCTCATATCATTACCAGGTATAAAGTAATAGGGAGCACTATTCTTTATACCGTGAATCAAAACCCGGACACGTATAAATGAAAAACGACTCTATGATTATTTTATTTCAGTATTATAATGATGCCATATGAAAACACAAAAAATTAATTCCCCCGAATTTGCAAAACGTCTTGGTGCATATTCTCATGGGTATGTAGTTGAGACGGGGGATACGAAATTTATTTTTACGACCGGTCAGATTGCACTCGATAAGAACGGAAACGTATTGTTCCCCGGTGATGCGGGCAAACAGGCGGAGTATATTTATGAATCGCTTAATAAAATATTAAGAGAGGCGGGCGCATCGCTTGATGATGTGGTCAAAACGACGGTGTATCTTACGAATATGTCTGATTTTGCCCTCGTATCACGGCTCAGAAATAAATATTTCAAAAACGCTGAGCCGGTATCGACACTCGTGGAAGTGAATAAGCTCGTCAAAGAGGGCTGCGTCGTAGAAATAGAAGTTGTTGCTGCAAAACAAAAATGAAACTCCTTCTTACTTCCGAGGCGATAACAAACCAATCGATTGCGAATGCGTTTTGGAACTTATCGGTAAACCATTCAACGAATGTCGGATAGCGTACGTTCCGACAGCCGGTAATCCAATAACCGGTGACAAGAGTTATATAAAGATGAACATGGATAGTATTCGAAGATTGAAACCTCAGACGTTTGAACTTATCGATATTTCTAAAATTCCAAAAAGCGTTTGGTTTTCTAGTTTTCAGAAATCCGACGTGTTGGCATTCGGCGGAGGCAGCGCCGAATATCTGTTGAACTCGCTTGAGAAATCCGGGGTTAAAGACGCATTTTCGGACTTACTGAAAACGAGAGTATATTTCGGCTCCAGTGAGGGTGGTATGGTTATGGCAAAAACAGTTTCGCTTTCCAAGATAGGTTTATTGTATTGGGAGAAAACCGGGAAATTTAAAGATAGGGAAGGGTTGGGATTCGTGGATTTTGAAATCCGTCCGCATTATAACCGTTCAAATTTTCCCGAGGTCCGTGATGAGAATCTTGAGAAAATAGCTAAAGAAAATCCGGCTCCCCTTTACGCCATCGACGATGCAACGGCCGTAAAAGTAGTAGACGGCAAGGTAACGGTAATCTCTGAGGGGAAGTGGAAGAAATTTAATTAAAAAGTTTACGTAGTATATTTATCCTATAATTTTGACATTATTATATAACTTCGGTAGAATGCAGGCATGCAAGAATTTCTTGGCTGGCTTTCAGAAAGAATTGGTACTTTTGGGGCGCCCCGGAAGGAACGTTATGTTCCCCCGACACCCGAACAGTTGAAGGCGTCGTTGATCGCGACTCAAGAAATACTTCATTCACCCATAGGTCGTCTTACCGACGATGAGAAACAAGTACGCGTGACCTTATTTACCAGACAGATATCTGGCAATACCACGGTTGAGGAGAAAGTGGAACTTACGTGTGCGTTATATGAAGTGGCATCAGGGAGAAAAGATGCAAACTTGAGAAAAGAGGCGCCTTATATCATTGAAGCGATTCAGTATGAATATAGACCACCGGAACCTGGCATCCTTGAGATTCGTCCCTCGCAATCGCACGTTGAATTTATAGGTGGATTGTTTGATAAAGAAATTGAAATTATCTCACAGCAAGAACAAGGCTTCGCAAATGGCGGGTAACTATTCCGCCGTCACCGCACATAATCTGCATTTCCTCATTATTTACTCAATCGTGATATATTCCAATTAATGAACATCGTGGTTCATATCTATCGACAGCTGCGTCTTAAAGAGGAATAGAATTTCTATGATAAATACTATAAATACCAATCTGCGCTGTTTTTGTGTAATAACGGGTTAATCCATACTGCGGCTCTGTCAAATCAATAAACCCAAACTGTCCATACAACTGTGTTACCGTTTTCGCGATGACCCATTGTACGTTGTTTTGTGCGAAGTATCTCGGAAAATCTATATCATTCAGCGGATAAATTTCTTTATGGTACATAAGGACGGGGGTAGGATTCTTTCTCCCTGATGCCGCATAAAAAGGATCTTCGCCGGGCGTCTCCACAACCGAATCATTAAGCGGAATATTCTTAGATACATATGCAAGAAGATTATCCAACTCAAGCATCCAGATGCCCGGAGTTCCTGCGCCAAGCAGACGTGAAGATGTCGAATAATGGACGCCTCCATCCTGACTGACGTAGTCAAAAAACATAAGAGTCTGGTAATTTTCAATAAGTGCATACAGGACAAAGGCAACACATAAGGCAACTATGGGTGTTAATTTGAGGTTGGGTACTACTTCTTTGGCCACCATAATGGTTACCCCCGCGGTAATGACGAAAACGGGCCAAAGTCCGTAACTTGATCCTACAATGTGATGCGTGAGGTACGTACCATGAGCAGCGATGATGAGTGCAAGTGGAAATAATTGCACCAGAAGCGTTTGAATGTTCTTTGACCTGAGCCATATATATGGCAACAGAAGCACATAGATCAAATATACGCTGACCCATGCAAAGAGAAGAATGGTATCGTATCGGTCTTTTATAAGAGGTAATGCAACAATTCCCTGAAAACTTTTTACGGCAAGAAAGGCAAATAATCCGGAGTTCAGAAGAAGAATCCATCGGTTTTGGCGTAACACTTTGATTGATTTACTTAACACGAGAGGCAGAAGGAACAATAGCAGATACGGAAGTAGCCGTAACAGTACAGAAAAAAAGTATATATACTGTCCCCGAATTATTTCTACTGCATATGCCGGTTGACGGATAGTACTGGAAAATGTAACCGTTTGGTACAGAACATTCGGAAACATACCGCTTATAGTTAAGACCACAAAGACCACGGCAACAGGAAGTAGTATGCCGATGATTGTTGCCAGAAGCAGGTGAAGTGTTTGTCGTTTCGGGTATCGAATGAGGATAAGAAGGTAAACCACTATAATTCCTGCGCAATAAGCCCCGCCTGTCGTATGCTTGAATGTCAAAAGTAGAGTACCGGCAAATCCAAACAGAAAAGCAAATCTAACCGTTACCATCCGTTTTGTTGTTGACATAAGTAATGCGTAAAAAAGTGCTATAAAGGTAATACCCGCATAGACGTCGTAGCTTGGCCACGGATAAATTCCCTGTCCAGTTAGTGGAATAAGGATGAGAAGCATAAGTCGTGGTATGTCAGAAACCTTCAGTTTCAGAAGCACACTATTGATAAGTAATACGCTTAAGACCGCTAAGCAGGCGGTAAAAATCACCGTTACAACCTGGTTGTATCCTCCTGTAGCTGCCATGAGAAGCGCAAGGATGATATACGTGCCTGGCGGTAAAATGAGAAAGAAATCTCTATAAGGAATCTGTCCGCGATACATCCGATACGCCGTTTCCACCTGATAGGAATAGTCTATAAACGGTGTTATCCGTGTTGTTTGAATAATGACCAGGATGGCAGCTATACAGGCGATGGTAAGGGGGATAAAAAACGTAACCCATTGACGTCCAGAATGAGAAGAAAAATATGTTCTTAGCATATCAAAATAATGCCATTCGTTATTTTTTATACTACCACTTGTCGTGTATTTGTACATTGACGGAAAAATGCTGATGAATGTCCGATTCCAGTTAATGAATATCGTTGTCCTTTACTATTCCCGGTTTGGAATACGAACAAAATCCCACGGATGCTATAATGAAGTTGCTTTATGCAGTCGAAGTTCCTATTCCGCACGCTCGCACCTCAATATAAACATCCGACAGGGTTCCTTGGGCGATATGTGGGAGGCAAAATGGATGAAATGAATGACCTCCAAAATGATTGGGTTCTGTCACTATTAAGCCTTCGGTCTACTGATGACGTTCTTGAGATTGGGTTCGGCACGGGGAAAACACTAAAGAAAATATTCGCAAAAGTTACGAATGGATTGATCTATGGTATCGATCCGTCGGAGACGATGTATAAGACGGCTTCACAATTATTAGAAACAGAAATCCGTGTTGGTCGGGTGAAATTATTTCAAGGAACGATTGAAGACTTTCCTCTGGCCGATCAAAAGTTCCAAAAAATATCCGCCGTCCACGTCGTGTACTTTTGGGACGACCTCGCTGCCGTTTGTTCTAAGCTTTTCCGCCTCGCTGCGGACGGCGCACTGGTCGCCGTTTATTTCGTTTCACCCATGTTATCTTCGACCAAAGTTTTTCGTGAGTATTCGAGTAAGGAAATTAGGAATGCGCTTATAGCTGCAGGATTCCGTAAAGTCGAGATGTATAAAAAGACGTTTGGTCCTCAAAACGGCATTTGCCTCGTGGCGAAAAAATGATATACCACTTCACTTCGTATGAGATAATCGGATTATGAACATACTGATCCCACTTTTGCTCTCGTTTGTCCCGATGATCATGTGGGGGACGATGGATGTGTTGGGCGGGCTCATCGCACGCAAGACTCCTTCGACGGTCGGGTTTTTCACCTCGCAGATGGCAGGGCTACTCATCACCCTTTTATTTTTGCCGTTTTTCCCGATGCCGCCAGCGGTCACCATCATCCCCTTATTTCTTTTGGGTATATTTCCGATATTTTCGTGGCTCCTGTATTTTAAGGCCGCGCAGATCACGGACATCTCCGTTGTCGGGCCATTGTCACGCGTAGATTTTGTGCTCACGAGTATATTGGGGATGATATTTTTCCACGAAGCGGCAACGGCTGCAAAGTTTGTAAGTATTATTCTCGTATTTGTCGGCGGACTTCTCCTTTCTCTTGACTGGTCGAAATTTCTCCATAATAAAATTCCGCGATTCACGACTGGCGCAATGTTTGCACTCGGATCGTCGGTCGCACTCGGACTGCAGTTATTTTTTATGGCACCGGCGTCGCGCGTCAACGGGTGGTTCTATACTTCTGTATTTCTAAGAATCGCTGTTGCCGCATATGCCGGAATATCCGTCATCATTTCCAAACAAACGAAGGCGTTATTCCATTGGAAAACGCTTCCCTGGAAATTAATTTTGGGAATCGGCGTTGTCGATTTTATCGGACTTTCCGTCTACAGCATTACGGTGACCAAATACGCAGTTTCATACGTCTCTATTATTGTCTCGTGTGCTTCACTCGTCACCGTCCTTATCGCCCGCGTGTGGCTCCGCGAAAATCTCCGCCCGCTCCAATATGCGGGCATCGTCCTCATGATTTTGGGGATTATTAGTTTACAGATGGGGTAGAGTAACGTGTACTATGGAGAAAACGGATCGATTTAGGCTGATATTAAGCTCCATTTTTGACATCGTGTTTGAATAAACCTATAATATCCGGCAATGAACGCCCAGCCGACAATTCTTTATACGGAAGATAATGAAATAACCCATAAGGATATGGTAAATGCAATGAGTATTCTCCTGGACGCACGGGTCGCCGGGTGTTTGGAAAATACAGCAGCGGATAATCTATTTGAAACAAACAACCGATATGATGCGCATGTTTTGGACGGTACTACTCCGGAATCGGAAAGCGACTATGGAATACGCTTGGCATTACACATTGCGTATAAGCTTCGAGAAGAACATCGAAGCGGGATTGTTTCCGTGTGTTCAACGAATGAATCTATTTTGGGCGGAGGCAGCATGGCAGAGGAAATGTTTCCCCGGGATGCCGCAAACACAGAATTAGACGAATTGCATAAAAACGGAGTTGAGTTTTGGTTTAAAGGGACGGAACGTCAAAAAATGGTCGCATGGCTCGGCACGTGTTTGCGGGAAGATGCTTTTATCCCGCGTGTCGAATGGTTGAAACGCGTAGGTGAAGGCCCTGGGTATAAAACGGAAGAACGGGGAATAATAGAGAGAGGATTGGCAGAATTTTATCAGAGTATATCGGAAGCCGACCGCGGGGTGTTTTTACACACGGACTTTCCGGCATTGTTCTCGAGAATCCGTGAAGGCACGGGGGTGAGAGAAGTTTTGGACTCGTGCCGCTTGCCCGACAGCGCGCCTAAAGGAAAAGAAGCCGTTTAACGAAATCTCCGCCCGCTCCAATACATGGGCATCGTCCTCATGATTTTGGGGATTATCAGTTTACAGATAGGGTAAAATGGCAGTAGATAATATGTTTCTTCCAAAGAAAGTTTCGTGGATGCTGCTTACCGGATTTGTTACGTTTGATAGCGTCGTCTCATATATCGCGATATCACGGATGGGTGCCAAAGAAGCCGATCTACTGATTGCACCATTCGTAGAAAAATATCCCCTTTTGTATTTTCCGTGCATCCCGCTTGAACTCATTATCATTTATCTTATCGTGCTTACCCTTCGAACGATAACGCTTGCCGTGACGCGGCACTGGAAACATTTTGATAAAGACGTTATAGAACACATTATCCTTACTGCGACTGTTATCTTTTGGTCGATTGCGAATTCGCTGTTGAATCTCCTTTTTATTCTCGGCTACCGCCTGCATGGGAATATATGGGGAAGGCTTTCGCTTATTGGTTTTATAGTAGCCTTCAGTTACGGACTATTATCTCTTTACCTCGTAAGTAGAAATAAGTAGATAATTCACAAAAACTAAAGGCCTTCAATTAATCTTTAATTTTTTGAAAAAGATTTTATTTCTTAATTCTGCATCTTTAATTAGTTTATCAAAACTAATTAATTGTACGTACATATTATATCCTGTATGGTATCCAAAATACCCTTCATTATCGGGGCTTGGAGTTAACTGGTGCCTTTTACAAAATTTCTTTATATCTTCCGTGATATCGCATACGATAAATCCGTAGGCCGGAGTGTTCTGCATTGCTTTAATAGGCCGACCACTTTGAGGAATTTTATATTTGCCACTACGAATCTGTTCAACATAATCTCCTATTTGGACAATTGGATCGTCTTCATCGCTATATTTTTCCCTTTGAGGTCTTTTTAGCTCAAAAATAGTTATCGGGTTACTAAAATCATCTCCCTCGCGCACTGCGATAGCTTTATCAAAGATTAATATATCAGGTCTTTCATCTCTTATATTTAATGGTTTATCAGATGCTAGATATTCATTGAAATTCAATCTTTCATCAATAACCCATAAGTTGTGTTTGTCATATGAAAGATGGTCTGAGTCAGAATTCATTGGAAAAATGATATTGTGAATTACTTTTTCCTTTTCATATTGCTTGCCTTCGTTCCATTTTAAACTTTTTTTGAGGACGTCTAGCACGACCTTACGAAGGACTACATAGTGCGCGAGATCGCTTTTCCCAATGTCAGTAAGTTGTTGCGAAATCTGCTCGACGCCCAATGTGATATTATTTTTATCGTTTTTTAGTATTTGTGAAACTTTAGTTCTGAGGTTCTTCTCCATTTTGAATTTTTGTTTCTGGAGTTCACCTTCAATAGTCTCTTCATCAAATTGATAAGGGATTTGAGTAAAATCAATATCGTTGAAATAGGTTTTATGCCATGGTGCTTTGTTGTCAATATAGTCTTTTATTTTGTTACGCTTCTTAACTTGTCTTGTAATAACTTCATTTTCAAAAACTTTTTGAACTATATTTGCAACATTGGACTCTATCTCCCTTCTAGAAAATTCATACAAAACCGTACCAGTCTTTGGAAAATCGAAATCATTTCTTTCAAGAGAAACATGTTTATTTAAATAGTCTCCTAGCACATAGGCTTTTATGGAATAGTTTTTAGAAGTTTTTTTATTATCCTCAATGACGATTTCATCAACAAAGTCATCCTGAAATTCCGGAATATATGTATACAATGGCTCCGATGTTACAGCTCTATTGTGAGCTGTTAATATGATAGAGCTTGGGCTTTTCGTGAAGTAGATTTTAAATATTTTTACGCTAAACGCATAAATAATTTTTTTGTCCTCTAAATCAAGTTTTCTTTCTGCAGCTAAAGTTATTTCCTTATATTTATTGAAAAAATCATTTAATATCACTTCTTCATCCGATCCAATCTCTTTTAGCGTGATCGTGGGGCACTTGTATCTATCATCAATAAAATACGGAAGCAGTTTTTCTACTAGAATCCTTGCAATCGTTTTTATTTTTTTCTCAAGACTTTGGGAATATTGGTCTTTGATTTGACTTAAAGAAACAACGGTATGATCGTCTTCTGCGCTAATTAGTTTATTGGTTTCCTTTGAAATAAAAGATGGAGTGGTTTTTCCTCGTCCTGAAAAAGTAAAAGTTCTTTTGTATCGTGTCTGATCGCTACTGTATGTACTGTCAATCGCAACATTGTTAAAATACTTTAAATACATGAATCTACCAAATCCTTTCCCTCCTATCGCATTTTTTTGGTCGCCGTATAAGGTATCAAATGATTCTCGATTAGTTTGCGTGAATCCTATTCCATTGTCATGAATCTCAATAACATCGAGGATATCTTTATCATCTGAAGTATCGCCATCAAGTTTAACCGAAATTTGAGAGTTTTTTCGAATTACCACTTCAATGTGTCCATCTGTTCGATGTGAATCATCAATTGCTTGAATAGAATTTACAATAGCTTCAATAATAGGCGTGTATATAGTTGACTTTTCGGAAATATTATCGATTAACCCTTGTATGTTTATTAGGGACATATATATCGCGTCTATATTTTGGTAATCGTAATTTACCACTTAGCAATGAATAATGAAAGAAGACTAGTACAAGCCATTTTGAGAAACCCGGGGTAGCGGAGAATTTTTGTGCCCACTGAAGATTAAGATGATATTGCAGGGAGTTGGAGATGCTCTTCGATGCGCTCGACGCGCGTGCGCAAATTTGTATATTCCCGGTCAAAGAAAGACACGATTACGTTTATGTCTTTGCGTATTTTTACTATGTCTTCTTTCATCGGTTTAAGTTCCTCTCGAATGCGTTTGGTGACAATGTCACCGACACGAGTATCTATAGCTTCATTGACTCGCTTTGTGACGAGATTATCAATAGCCTGGAGATCTGTTTTTGTTAACATGTTTTACTACAATACTTCATCGCCGGTTTTCGTGCAAGACATCAAACACGATAAAAATAAAACATAATTAATTTGTAATGTAGATACACTATATCTAGTACTAATTTGTTAAGAAAGGAGCTATATGGGAGATGTAGCTATTCCAATAAATTTTCTGGCAGTTTTCGGCGCCGCTATCGTCAGCATGATCATAGGATCTGTTTGGTACGGACCGCTGTTGGGTAAAACGTGGATGAAAGAAATAGGAATGACGCCTAAAAAGATGACCGACGATGTAAAAAAAAGAAATGATGAAGTCCTATACACTTATGTTTGTGGGTTCGTTACTCATGAGCTATGTGCTTGCAAACGAATTAGTTTTTTCCGGAGCATTTATGCAAACCTCCGGGGTTACCGTGGGTCTCATGGGTGGATTTTTTAACTGGCTCGGATTTGTCGCGCCTGTCTCACTGGGTACGGTTCTTTGGGACGGAAAAAGCTGGAAACTGTGGTTCATCAATAGCGGATATTATCTGGTGTCACTCCTATTGATGGGATCATTACTTTCCGTTTGGAAGTAACCCGAGCGTTCAGTTATTCAATGTCTATCCTATAATATTTACATCTCCCATTAACCCTGGTATACTACCGTTTTACCTATCGGACACTATCCCGGTTCGTAAGACAGTATGATGCCTGAAAACCATTCAAAGGAAATCCTGCGGGGAGAAAAGAGCACCACGATCATGATGCCGGATATAGCGATTGTGGATTTGCCGCACCTATCGATTATTTGGGGAGCATTTGACGAACGGTTATTTTGGGAAAACCGTGACCGCTTGCTTACCCGTTGGGATAGTTCCGAGCTCGCACCATACCAACAGGAATTGTTAGCGAGTTTATCCGATGATGCAATCAGTGATTACACACCCTTCCTCCGAAATACTAATCAATGGACGGAAGTGAAAAGCAATATCATAAAAAATATTCCAGAACTCATTTCAGATGATTATTCCAGACTTGTCGACAGTGAAATGTATGTTGCGCTCATGCGCCGGCGTCTTGATCGGGCGGTAGGAAAGACTGTCGTAATGGGTACATCGCATTACAATCAGTTTCTTACGCACGTGGCTCTTCACGAAGAGTCCGCAGACAATGGCGCGACGATTGCTGAAATTGTTTTTGACCGGCATATTGATTCTATTGCCGCAAAGCGTCCGATTTCTTCCGCAAATTTCTACTGGCATTTAAAAAAATATAAACTCATTGAAGCTTCAGCATTTATAGGGGCGAGGCCTGACATTATGGACTTATTTTTACAAAGTGGAGAGAGCAAAAAGTTACCGAAAAATATGGTCACCCATCGGGATATGAAGCCGGATGAAACGGATGAAATTTTACATCAGATGGTTCAACAGCTGGTTAAATGGAATATCACAAACGTTACCTACAGCGTCGACCTGGACGTCCTGTCTCCAACAGAGGGCGGGATGTCCGTCCGATATTCACCGCTTCTCTCCTATTTGGGTTTAGGATGCCAATTGTTGCCGGAGCGTCTGCTGCCTCCTGATCTTAACGTCATGAATTCGCTATTGTATCCCACTCCCGATATCAGGCATTTTTTGCAACCGGAAAATATCCCGTATATGCAGGATGCAGTCTGGCTTCGCCAGAATATATCGCATATACGGTATCCCGCATCGCTCTCCCGGCCTCTGTATGCCGGAAACCAGTTATTGACAACTATTGTCGATGCAGGTGGATTGAGTCTGAACCGTACGAAGGAATTAATAGAAAAACTGAAAACCGAGCTCCGATCGGTCGGAGTCCGGGAGGGGATTCAGCTGAAAAGCGGGGCGACGTACACGGGGTCGGTTGTTGAAATGTTCGGTTTTGAATCTGTTGATCATGCGACGTCAAAAGCCGCGATAGAACTAAGGGACGCGATAAACGCATGAGATATTAATGTAACTGGAGACTAATGAGTCCGGCGAGGATGATGCAAAATCCAATGATCTGTCGGCGGGAAAGACGTTCACCGAAGAGTTTATTTGCAAGAATGACCATGACCACCGGCTGAGTAGCTACAACCATCGTGACGGAAGAAACTTCATACCGGCCGACGGCGATGTTATAAACGGAAAACGCGATGACATCCAATACTGCCGCAAGTCCCACGGCTTTCCATGGCGTTTCTTTGATAAGGCGGTTAATGCTTATTCTTTGAAAGAGCAATAGAATGCCTGTTGTTATTGTGATTGCTATCCGTATAACGAGCGCTGTCAGAAACCACCCATCGGTGCGTGTGACTATAGCGACAAAAAATAGATATATACCAACACCAATACTTGAGATGAATGCGAGCGGAACACCCTGGAGGATTTTAACACTTTTTATGTTTTTTCCACTCAACTGTAATCCGAAAAGAACGATGCCGGCGAAGATAAGGATTAGGCCAAGTATTTTATATAAATGAAATGATTCATGGAGGAATACGACTCCTAAAAGCGTCGTGACAACCATGTAAAATTGGATGATGGTTCCAAGGATGGACACTTCACCAACTTTTGTGGCGATCATAAAAAGAAGGTAACTGAACGCATCAAACGCTCCGAGGGCGAAAAGCGGCCAGAGAGAAATAGATGAAGGAGTTTTGGGCATGAGAGGGATGAGAAACAGGAATAACGGGATTCCAACGAGTTGATAGAGAAATAATGATGCGATGGCGCCGACTTTTCTCGTCACTTTTGTGGTACATATGGTTGTGGTGCCAAAGCCAATTGTTGAAATGATGGCAAGAAGAAAGGCAATAGGGTTCATTACGCGCAAGTATCTCAAAAAATACGCAGTCTGTATAGTCCATATGACGCTTGCGGGGAGCGGGGATTTTTAGTACAATATCAGTGATAAACATAGCTGCTACCGCAGATGTGGGGCAGTTTTTTTAATCGAATTTATCTTTGTTTTCTATCTAAGTAACCAAGTAACTAACTAACCAAGTAACTAAATTATGGCATCTCCGCAAACAACCTTAACAGAAAAACGTGATGTACCGCTAGATAAAGTCAGGAACATCGGCGTCATCGCGCACATTGATGCCGGTAAAACGACAACGACCGAGCGGATTCTCTATTACACCGGTCGGACCTACAAAATCGGAGACATTGATGAGGGCACGACACAGATGGACTGGATGGAGCAGGAGCGCGAGCGGGGAATCACTATCGTCTCTGCCGCAACCACGACATTCTGGAAAGGATACCGTTTTAACATTATCGATACTCCCGGACACGTAGACTTTACCGCAGAAGTTGAGCGCTCTCTTCGCGTTCTTGACGGAGGAATCACCGTTCTTGACGCAGAAGAGGGAGTGCAGTCTCAATCAGAAACCGTTTGGCACCAGGCGGATAAATATGCAGTACCGCGTATTTGTTTTATCAATAAAATGGATAAGGTCGGCGCTGATTTCCGCGCAACCGTAAAATCTATTGTCGACAGGCTCGGTGCTAATCCCGCGATTATGGTCGTACCGATCGGCCGCGAAAATACGTTTAAAGGTATTGTCGATCTCCTGACCCTCAAAGCATACGTGTGGAATAGCGATGATTTGGGCTCCCATGCGGAAGAAGTGGAAATCCCTGCGGATCTTAAGGATGAAGTGACGCAGAGTAGGCATGATCTTGTTGAGAAAATTGCAGAAACCGATGATGCGCTTCTTGAGAAATACCTCAATGGAACGGCGCCAACAATCGAAGAATTGAAAGCAGCTCTCCGCCGGGCAGTCATCGCCTATAAACTCGTGCCGATTTACGCGGGAACGAGCCTTCGTAACAAAGGTGTTCAGCCGCTTTTGGATGCAGTTGTTGATTATCTTCCTTCACCGTTGGATCTTCCGCCGGTCGGTGGGACAGATCCGCGGACGGCTGAAAAAGTTGAACTGAAACGAACGAAGGAAGCCCCACTTTCAGGATTAGCATTTAAAATTCAGATTGATCCGCATGTCGGAAAACTTACCTATGTGCGTATTTATTCGGGCAAACTGGAATCAGGATCCTATGCATACAATTCGACAAAGGGTCTCAAGGAGCGCGTCGGACGGCTTCTCCTTATGCACGCCAACCAGCGCGAGGAAATTAAGGAAGCGTATGCCGGAGAAATCGTCGCTGTTGTCGGATTTAAGGATACCATCACCGGCGATACGATTTGTTCAGAAGAGAAACCGATTGTACTTGAGAAGATTACGTTCCCCGAGCCGGTTATATCCCTTGCAATCGAACCCAAAACAAAAAATGATCTGGAGAGGATGGGCTATGCGCTCCAGCGGCTTGCTGAAGAGGATCCGACATTCAAAATTAAATCAAATATTGAGACCAATCAGACGATTATCTGGGGCATGGGTGAGCTTCACCTTGAGATTCTTGTCGATCGCATGAAGCGGGAATTCAAAGTTGAGTGTAATGTCGGTGCCCCGCAAGTGGCGTACAAAGAAACGATCAAAGCCAATGCAGAGGGTGAAGGGAAATATATACGACAATCCGGCGGTCGCGGACAATACGGTCACGCGCTCGTCCGTATCGAACCCAAAGGCCGTGGAGAAGGATTTGAGTTTGTAGATGCCATCAAAGGCGGATCCATTCCGAGAGAGTTTATAGCACCTATTGAAAAGGGTGTGAAAGAGGCGATGGAAAATGGCGTCTTGGCTGGTTATCCGGTCGTCGATGCGAAAGTGACGCTCTATGACGGATCGTACCATGATGTCGACTCCTCAGAAGTTGCCTTTAAGATCGCAGGATCCATGGCATTCCAGAACGCAGCCCGCCAGGCGCAACCGACCATCCTAGAGCCCATTATGAAGGTCGAAGTGACGACTCCTGACGAGTTTATGGGAGACATCATCGGAGACCTGGGAGCCAAGAGGTCACAGATTCAGGGGACGACCAAGAGGGGACACGTGACCGTCATTGTCGCTTTGGTTCCACTGGCTGAGCTTTCCGGCTATGCCACATCCCTGCGGAGCATGTCCAAGGGTCGAGCTACCTATTATATGGAGCCCTCACACTACGAAGAAGTTCCCCGTAACATCCAGGAAAAGATTATCGCCAAAGAAGGCCGCACAACTTCCGCTGATAATAGGGGACAACAGAATTAGACTGTCCAACGTACGCCTCAGTTCCTTTTTCCCATTTGTATATTTTGCATGTATATTCGTCAACATTGGTATACTAACTATGTATATGGTTGAGGGTGATATAGACTCATTGATCAGACAACGAAGAGATGCGTATGAATCCGTACCGGAAATACCGTTGTGGTATGCGGATTATGATACGCGCGAACCCTGGGGGCTCCGGAGAATGATTGCAGAATCGTCGGATGTACCATTTTCCCGGGAAACGCGAAATATCATCGTTGTTCCGATCCAGGCAGAGATGGAGAACGGGAATTTATATTCATTTCTCCGACAATTAGATGAACAGAAAGGAGTGAAGGGAGATATAGGAGTTATTTTATTAATTAATGAAAATCGAAACAATGTTTCGTATTATTTCGGCAATTATGGAGATGAGGGTCTACGTCATAGCCCGATTCCGGAAAATATCCGTACCGCAGAGTATTTATCTCTCATGCAAAAACAGGATTATCAAGGTATGAGTACGATGGGAATTCCTGATGAATACATACAATTAGCAAAACAAATGAATACGAATCATACGTTGGAGATCCGGTTCGATTATGTACGGGTAAATAACGATCAAAAACATTTCGGCTTATTGAGAAGATATCTTCTTGATTTAGCGAATTCATTTCATGCTAAGGATGTCCCTGAAGACGATTGTATTATTCATTTGCAGGATATTGATACGATTTTGACCGCACATCATATCTACAATGTAGATAAGCTATTTCAGGATAAACGAATACACGCAAATATAAGCGAGTGGGATATCGTTCCGGGGGTTCATGAAGGGTATATTGAGGGAAAGGACGCTTCACGGGATGTATTATCCTCAATAGAGGCGTACCGGGCTTTTAAATATGCAGGTGAGATAGCAACCATTATTAATGGTACGTATTCTGCTGGCACGCCGACCATGAGCGCAAGATTATCGGCTTTTAAGCACCCCGAAGTAGTACATGCATTAACCGTTCACGGAGCTAATGAAGATTACGCTGTTTCAGAAGCATTAGAGCGGATTTTTAGCGGACACATGGGACATAGCGGTGAGGTATACAGAGTTGACCGGGCAAGGAATACCGGTGATGTCGGGATAAAAACGGATGCGGTATTACGATTTCAATTTATAAAGCAGGAATCATTCAGAACCGTGAACGTTATATATCCTGAAGTCATCCGGTTAGCCAGAGAAGCACGGTATGATAGTCAGACAAATAGAATTTTGCATGCGGTCATTGCAGAGCGGATAGAATTTAATAATAGAATTTCGAGCCAACATGATAAGGAGCGGTTATTACGCGATGACGTCGATGATGTTTGGGAGACCGATCCTCGTTATGTGCGCAGGTTTTTTGGCGATGAATTAAAACTATGGAGAGAAATTGTGGCTCAGGATATACCGGAAATTATGCCTTTATTAGATAAAGCGGATGCATCCGGAAAAATAGGATCGTTATTATTCCTCAAAAAAGCTATGGAATACACCATGTATTGGATAACCCAAGAATATCCGATACAATTTTCATCCGGCAGGACGGGTGAATTCGGATCAGAACGTGAAATGGAGGATTTTTCAAGATATCTACTGCGTCAATTATTTTATTGGAAGAATTTTATCCGTGATATCCGTACGGATTTTGTAATACCTGAAGAAACGACAGGGTATATAGCGTATACAAAAACATTAATATCACAGGAATTTTTAAACGGAACGCCTCTTGATGAGTCTTTAAGATATTCACAGACATATCATAAAGAAGAAATGCTCGAAAAAGCGAAACTGCGTTTGAGAAAGCAACGAGTTGCCCGCGCGGTAGAATCAATAGCCACCCATCACGAAATACATGAAAATGACAGGGTTTTCATCGAACCATTCTTACAGCATTTTCCGGAAGTAGTTGAATTTGTTAGACGGGAATACACTCATGGTGTGGATGCATCGGATATTACGAAAAGTGTACTTCAATATGATTTTATTTATCCGTCAGAGGAAATGAGTGAGTCAATCATAACTCTGCGCGCCATGAAAGCATTTTTATTAGAACATAATTTGCATATCGATTAGTCAATTGCTCGGCTTCGGATAACAGGGGACAGTAACTTCAGTGTTTCAAAAATAGCGTCAGAATGCGATTTTCGCTATAATTACCCGTATGGATGCATTTGTAAACGCCTTATATGAGGACCCGAAGTCGCCGGTTCATCTCAAAGATTTCCTGATGGACAACGTAAATAGCGGAGATCCGGCAGGTCTGGCTTTGTTTGACGTTATCCTGTTTGCCGAAGATTTGGCGGATAGTTGGCCAACGGTCCACGAGAAGTTCGGTGAGGATGGAACGGTATTCCGGCAGCTCTCAGGCATCGTTGTCCTGGGACTACAAAAGACGCACGATTACGCTGAGCTTCAGCAGCTAGTATTTAACCTTTCCCACGCACTGGAACCGCATAAAGATGAACATGGCTACGTTGATGTATGCGGTTTAACCGTTGAACAAGCAACACACTTCGTGACACTTTTTAATCGGGAACAAAACACACCTAAGGCGAAAGAATTTCTGGAGTAATTTATTAGGGAAATCATAGCCAAAGCAGACAGCCCTCAGTAGTTCATTGTTTGTAATAAATAAGCTTATAGTATATAATAGCTCCCTATGGCTACAGCTGAACAGTTCAATCGGACATCACTTGCTGATAAGGCAATTACCTATATTGATGATGAAGCTGAAAACCTTTCTATGACGAGGAGAAATTTCCTTATTATGCTCGTCGGAACGATCGGACTTGAAGTTACCGGTGCGCTCTATGTAGCGGATATTATTGAGCACGGTGGGCAGAGCCGAATGCTTACTGATATATCGCACAATCTGCACCGTCAGGATATCCCGAATGAAGCGCAGTCCACGTTAGAAAAATTCCCATTACTCATGGGCGCAGGCACGTTAGCGTTATTAACCAAACAGAGTGTTGATGAATTTGCTCAACAGGGTGGAGGTCGGAGAGCGTTTCTTAAATTGCTTTTTCATGTACCCAGAAATCTTGCGTATGCAACCGTAGCCACCGGAGCTGGTTTTTTTATAGAACCTACGGTCATTGGCTCGGCAGCAGAAGATTATTTCAAAGATAAAAAAGATAAACAAGATAAATTTAACCACGCGGTTTCAAGTATTCAAAATATGGCGACAGAAACGCTTAACAATACACAAAGTCACATCAGCTTGGATAACTACAGCGGCGTTGCCAGACAAAATATATTGCTTACAACAAAATATCTTCGCGATGCGTTTGCAAGCGATGATCCAGTCCGAAGAATTGCGGCAAAACATGTATTTGCATGGATGTGTCTTTCTCCAACAGACGATAAGTCAGTTTACAAGACGTATTTTCATGATTTATTACCATTAGATCCTCGTGAACGATATATATCGTCTGATGATCAACGGAAAGTACAATTGTTTGTTGAAACACTTGATTCCGTAACGAGCGGTATTGACCAGGAGATTAATGATAAAAAATTGACTTTTTCAGATTCGCAAGTTGCAGATGCGATGGTTGAAGCGACTTTCCGGACCTTCGCGCTAGTAATAGATCCAGAAAGTAACATGTGGAGCGTTAATGAATTTACCCTTAGTGCGGCCTCCTATACTGCTCAAGGAAACGTTGTTCGGACTTCAAATCATGATCTTGTATTCAAACCGTTTTCGATCGGTGATATTCCTGTTCAATCAAATACTCCTATAAATTTTCTCCTTGATACGCACAATTAGATCTTGCGCAACTTTTCGTAGGATGATAGAATACCCGTACCGAATCATCTCACAACTCATTATTACCTGATTTAGATGATGAGTTTATGAGGTGATTTGTCTGTATTGGTAATTATTAAAAAGTTACTCGCTCCTCGCGCGAAGACGCTTCGGACGGGTTCAAGAATCGCTAATCCCGATCAGAGATCGGTAAAGCGCTTCTAGAAAGGCAGTTATGGCTGACCAGCAAAAATTTAATCGCAGCAAACCGCATTTGAATATTGGAACCATCGGCCATGTTGACCATGGGAAAACAACCCTAACGTCCGCAATTACCCACGTGCTTGCAAAAAAAGGTCTTGCAAAAGCACTTAAATATGAAGAGATCGATAACGCACCTGAGGAAAAAGCCCGGGGCGTGACGATAAACATCCACCACTCTGAATATGAGACAGTAAAACGGCATTACGCGCACATTGATGCTCCTGGACATGCTGATTATGTCAAAAACATGATCACCGGAGCCGCTCAGATGGACGGCGCCATCCTCGTCGTCTCGGCACCGGATGGTCCTATGCCGCAGACCCGCGAGCACATTTTACTTGCAAACCAGGTAAACGTTCCGGCCATTATCGTTTTTATGAACAAATGCGATATGGTACAGGACAAAGAACTTCTCGACCTTGTCGAGATGGAAGTCCGTGAACTTTTGACCAAATATCATTTCCCGGGAGACAAAGTTCCGGTTATTCGTGGAAGCGCACTTAAAGCACTGCAGGGTGATCCGGAAGCGGAAGCCAAGATCCAGGAGCTTATGGATACAGTAGACAGCTACTTCCCTGAGCCGAAACGTGATCTTGATAAACCGTTCCTTATGCCTATTGAGGATGTTTTCTCAATTAAAGGACGTGGAACCGTTGTCACCGGCCGTGTTGAACGGGGCCGCTGCAAAGTCAACCAAACGATGGAAATTGTCGGAATCAAACCGACGCAGACAACCGTCGTTACCGGTGTTGAAATGTTCCGGAAACTTCTTGATGAGGGTCAGGCCGGAGATAACATCGGCGTCCTTCTTCGGGGAATTGAGAAAAGCCAAGTAGAGCGCGGACAAGTGCTCGCAGCACCGGGATCCGTCAAGCCGCATACAGAATTTGAGGCACAGATTTATATCCTGGCCAAAGAAGAGGGTGGACGACATACACCGTTCTTTACAGGGTACCGGCCGCAGTTCTATATCCGGACGACCGACGTAACCGGTGAAGTCACGCTTCCCGCGGGCGTCGAGATGGTTATGCCCGGAGATGAAACAAAGATGACAGCAAAACTTATCGTTCCGGTCGCTCTTGAAGAAGGCGTGCGGTTTGCACTGCGTGAGGGTGGTCATACGGTTGGAGCCGGAGTTGTTACGAAGATTATCGCATAAGCCTTACTGCCGTAAGCGTTTGTGTGAAACGAATATATAATGCCGAAAGGAAGAATTCGAGTACGTTTAAAAGCATACGACAGCAGAATCATTGATGATTGTTGTCAGAAGATTCTTGATACCGCCGTGAGGACGGGCGCTCGGGTCGTAGGGCCTGTGCCGCTTCCGACGGACAAGGAGCATTTTAACGTGGCGCGAAGTCCCTTTATCGATCGAAACAGCCGTGAAGACTTTATGATCAAGACGCATAAACGGCTTATTGATATCATAGAGCCGACCGACAAGACAATCGATCAACTGATGCATCTGGACCTACCGGCCGGCGTAGATGTTGAAATTAAGATGTGACCTTCTTAGGTCATCCCGAGCGAAGTCGAGGGATATCTCTTTTTTCGTCGGAAATGGCAACAAATATTGATATAGGGGAGATACTTTGGTATACTATGCAGATTGATATGACAATGCAATTGTCTATATCGTAGCGGTACATCAAAAGTCTCGGATGAGCGATCAAACGACCTCAACCGAGGTCGCTTTTTGTTTGTGAAACGGTTTTGTCATTGCGAGTCGAGTCTGCGAGACGTGGCAATCTAAAAGAATACTATTTTGGAGATCGCTTCGCCGTCAGAACGGCCTCGCGATGACAATAAAATTATGGACGCATTACTTGGAATCAAACAATCGCAGTCGCAGGTGTTTATGCCTAACGGTAAACGAATTCCGGTTACCTATATTGAGGCCGGTCCGTGCTGGGTCACTAGTATTATTGACGGCGGATCATATAAAAGCCTTCAGCTCGCATTCGGAACAAAAAAACACATCAAAAAGGCACAAGAAGGATTAATGAAAAAAGCGGGGTTAACAGAAAAGCCCCGTTTTTTGCGGGAACTTCGTGTTAATGCCGTGCCTGAAGGTATGGCCGTCGGCGCTAAAATCAGCGTCGGTGATGTATTTGCGGTTGGCGATGCCGTAAGGGTTATCGGTACGTCAAAAGGAAAAGGGTTTGCAGGTGTTGTGAAGCGTCACGGATTTGCCGGTATGCCCCGGACGCACGGAACATCAGATCGTGAACGTGCACCGGGTTCTATCGGGCAGACGACCACCCCCGGACGTGTTTACAAAGGGAAACGCATGGCCGGGCGTATGGGTGGGGAACGGGTGACCGTTATCGGACTTGAAGTCGTCGCAGTTGATAATGAAAAAAATTTGCTCACAGTAAAAGGGTTGATCCCTGGGACCTGCAGCGGTTTGGTCATTGTTCAAAAAGAGGCATAATATGGCAGCGAAAAAAGTAATAAAAGTAACGAAAGCAACAAAAGCAACGAACGTAAAAATGGTGAAAGCAGCAAAGAAAGCTGAGACTAAAAAAGTGGTCAAAAAAGTTGTCGCTTTGAAAAAGACAGAGAAAAAGACCGTGAAACCGAAAGCCATCAAAGTTGAATCAACGGTTCACGGACTTAACGCTACTGTTGTTGATACCGACGGGAAAGCAAAAGAGAAGATGATATTACCGGCTGAAGTATTCGGTGAAAAAATGAATAAACAGCTGATTGCCCAGGCGGTTCGTGTGTATTTAGCCAATCAACGCGCGGGATCAGCAGCGACCAAATCCCGTGGCATGGTGGAGGGTTCGACGAGGAAAATTTACCGTCAAAAAGGTACGGGTCGTGCGCGTCACGGCAATATCCGTGCACCGATTTTCGTCGGCGGAGGTATCACCTTTGGTCCGGTGCCGCATGATTTTTCCATGAAAATGCCGGAAAAGATGCGGCGGCTTGCTCTAGCTTGCGCACTAACCAGTCAATATGAGTCAGGAAATGTCGTATTTGTCGACGGACTGGCATCGCTCAAGCCGAAAACAAAATATATGGCACAATCCCTGACATCGTTAATTGGTGACGCCCGAACGCTCCTCGTTGTCGGAAAAGAGAAGGGTCTTGTGACCCGAACCGCACGCAATATTCACAATATCACACTCACTTCAGCCGAAAGCCTCAACACCTATGATGTTTTATCACACAACAAAATCGTATTTATGAAAGATGGCGTAGCGGTTGTTAAGGAGATAATCACAAAAACAGAATAACTATGAATACTATCGTCAAACGTCCGTTAATTACGGAAAAAACACTGACACTTGCGGCAACTGGCTGGTATACGTTTATGGTTACCGAGCAGGCGGAAAAAGCGGATATTGCGAAAGTTATTGCAAAGTTTTATTCCGTGACGGTGACAGATGTCCGTACCGTCCATATGCACGGCAAGATGCGCCGCGTCGGCCGTATGCAGAAATATGCGAAAAAGGCAGATTGGAAAAAAGCAATTGTACATCTAAAAAAGGGAGATAAAATTGACGCATTTGAAGTGACGGAACAAGCCGCTATGCAAGAAAAATCGCCGGCTCCGGCTGCTAAATAACTATGGAAACACGAATAAAAAGTTTAACCGTTATATTGTCAAAGAAATCAGGCCGTGACGTTATGGGTCATATTTCTATCCGCCATCAGGGCGGCAGGGAGAAGCGGTTTTACCGGAAAATTGACTGGATACGAGAAAAGGACGGGATCGGAGCGACTGTTATTGCGATTGTGTATGATCCCAACAGAACAGCTGACTTGGCCTTACTCCAGTATTCTGACGGTGAAAAGCGCTATATTCTTGCACCGGTCGGTTTAGTAGTCGGTCAAAAAGTGATTTCCGGTGATACGGCAGATATTAAGAGCGGAAATGCCCTTAAAATCGGATTAATGCCGGTCGGAACGCTCATTCACAATGTCGAAATCAAGCCAGGGAGAGGTGCACAGATGATGAGAAGTGCCGGAACAGTCGCAACAGTGCTCGCGCGGGACGGCGATCTGGTACAATTAAAACTCCCTTCAGGGGAAATACGGGTATTTAACGCGGATTGTAAAGCAACGGTCGGACAGGTCGGCAATGTTGAACATCGAAACGAAGCGATCGGTACAGCCGGCCGCAGCCGTCATATGGGAAGGCGTCCGGAAGTACGGGGAGTTGCGCAAAATCCCAGGAGCCATCCGCACGGCGGAGGAGAAGGAAGAAGCGGGATTGGCATGAGTTCACCGAAGAGCCCGTGGGGGAAGCATACACTCGGTAAAAAAACACGCAAACATGTAAAATACAGTGACCGGTTTATCGTTCAACATAGAAAGGGTGGTTCAAAGTAAATTGAATCAATAACGTAATATGGCACGTAGCAGCAAAAAAGGACCGTATATAGATCCTAAATTGATAGTAAAAGTAAATAAACAAAAAGCAGGCGGAGAAAAAACGCCAATTAAAACTTGGTCTAGGGCCTGTCAAATCCCGCCGGAATTTGTGGGTCATAGATTTGCCGTTCACAATGGTCATGTTTTTTTGGAAGTATATGTTTCAGAAGCCATGGTCGGTCACCGTTTGGGTGAGTTTGCGCCAACGAGGACGTTCCGGGGTCATGGCCAGGTTACAAAGAGGACAATGGATAAAACATAGAGAGCTTAGTGATTAGTATTTAGAGCTTAGTAATACTAAGAAAACTAAACTCTAATTTACTAAACTCTAAACCCTAATTTATGGAATATCAAGCAACATCAAAATATATTAGAACCAGTACCCGTAAATTGCGGCTTGTCGCTGATGCGATACGTTCTTTGCATCCTCAGGATGCGCTCATTCAACTGGATCACATGCCAAAAAGCGCCGCACTTCCGATGAGCAAGGTAGTGGCTTCGGCGGTCGCTAACGCGCTTCAGAAACAGGTTAAGGGGAGCGATTTGAGATTTAAACGGATAGAAGTCATGGGCGGACCGGTTATGAAGCGATTTCACGCAGTATCGCGCGGACAGGCACATGCATATAAAAAGCGTATGACACACGTTTGCGTCGTATTAACCGATGAAGGCGGGAAAAAGGAGTAATCATGGGACAAAAAATTAATCCAAAGGGATTTCGTATAGGCACCGTTTTTACATGGGGCTCCCGTTGGTTTGCCGATAAAAAGCAGTATAAGGAGTTCGTATATGAAGATGCGAAGCTTCGCGAAGTGCTGCAGGCGCGGTTGAAGCCGGCCGGCTTGGCACAGATCATCATAGAACGGTCAATCAATAAGATGAAAGTCACGTTGTTTGTCTCCCGACCGGGTGTTGTCATCGGCCGCGGCGGAAGTGGTCTTGAAGAGCTCAAAAAATTTATTGAAAAATATATGGCAATGAATCAAAATCCTACGAATCCGTATGAAGAGAAGCGAAGCGCTAAGGACGCTGCCCGCGTGAAAGTCGAACTGGCTGTTGAACCGGTTAAAGAACCGAATTTGAACGCGTATCTGGTCGCTCAGAATATTTCCGATCAGATGATGAAGCGCATGCCGCACAAACGCATATGTAATCAGACGGTCGAGCGGGTTATGTCTGCAGGAGCAAAAGGGGTCCGGATCATTTTATCAGGAAGGATCGGCGGAGCGGAAATTGCGCGACGGGAAAAATATCAGGCAGGAACGGTGCCATTGTCAACGATTAGGGAAGAAATTGATTTTGCGATATTCCCCGCCCTTACTAAATCAGGTTATGTAGGCATTAAAGTTTGGATATGTCGTAAGTCATAGAGTTTAGGGATTAGAGCATTAGAGATTAGTAAAACTAAACTCTAAACTCTAAGCTCGAAACTCTCAAAATATGTTAGCACCAAAACGAGCAAAACACAGAAAAATGTTTCGAGGAAGCCGGACAGGTATCTCTATCCGTGGTTCCGAGATTAATTTCGGCGAATACGGCCTTAAGGCACTGACTGAAGGCTGGGTTACGAGCCGGCAGATTGAAGCCGCGCGCCGCGCTTTGACTCACTATACGAAGCGGGGCGGTCGTGTATGGATCAGAATTTTTCCGGATAAACCGATTACGAAGAAACCTCCCGAAACACGTATGGGAAGCGGTAAAGGCGATGTTTATGAATATGTGGCAGTCGTCCGACCGGGAAGAATTCTTTTTGAAATGGGCGGAATTTCTCTTGAGGATGCAAAAGCATCCTTACGACTAGCGAGCGCAAAATTGCCGATATTGACACGATTTATCGTTAAAATCTAACCTATGAAAAAGAAAGAAAAAACATCATTTCAGTCCATGACCGTAACGGAACTTGATAAAGTGATTACGGAATCACAGTCGAAGCTTGCAGCTTTCATGATAAACAGATATAGTAAGCAGTCTAAAAATGTTCATGAAGGACGCGCGCTTCGAAGCAAGCTCGCCGTTGTCATGACTGCGAAACGTATAAAGGAGTTTAGCCATGAATAATCAAACGACGACAAAGACAATGGGTGCAAACGGAAAAATATTTACAGGAGAAGTTGTATCGGTTAAAACAATAAAGACCGTGGTTGTTGCTGTTATATCGACTTACCGCCATCCATTGTATAAAAAATTGGTCCGTAAAACGAAACGATTTATGGCGCATAATGAGTCACTGACCCTCGCTGTCGGTGATACGGTCCGCATTGGAGAAACGAAGCCGATAAGCAGATCGAAGCATTTTATTGTCTTAAACAAAGTGAGCTAATTATGGTACAACGGAGAACATCATTAGTAGTAGCGGATAATTCGGGCGCCCAGGTGATGACGATTACCCATATATATGGCTCGTCCAGGCGGGATTTCGCATCACTCGGAGACGTTGTCCAGTGTGTCGTGAAAAAAGCCGACCCGAACGGGATCGTAAAAGATGATGAACTCGTGAAGGTCGTCATTATCAGAACGCATAAAGAGTATAGGCGCAGTGACGGGTCATATATCCGGTTTGATGATAATGCGGGTGTCGTGATCGACAATGCCGTTGATAAAAATCCGCGGGGAACCCGGGTATTCGGTCCGGTTGCCCGTGAATTGAAGGAAAAAGGGTTCGATAAAATTGCCAGTATGGCGCAGGAAGTGTATTAGGCATTTTCTGTCATTCCCGCGAAGGCGGGAATCGGTGTTAAAGATGACAAAATAAAAATATGAGATTAAAAAAAGGTGATCAAATACTTGTTACATCAGGCAAAGACAAAGGCCGTAAGGGTAAGGTTGATGTTGTGGATCTCAAGCACAACACAATTATCGTTACCGGCGTTAATATGTATAAACGGCATGAGAAAAAGCGTGATGAACAGCATCAGGGCGGTATTGTCGAATATGCGAGGGCTCTCGGTATGGGGAAAGTCGCGTTACTTTGCCCAAAATGCGGCAAACCGACCCGCGTCGGATACGTTGTGACTAAAGGGGAGAAAGAGCGGATATGTAAAAAATGTGAGCAAAGGATTTAACCTATGAACCAATTACAGGAAAAATACATAAAAGAAATAATACCGGCATTCATGAGCAAACACGGCGTAAAAAATAAGATGGCGGTTCCGAAGCTTGTCAAAATAGTCGTGAATTGCGGGATGGGAGAAGCACTTACGGATAAGAAAGTTATGGAAAAAATGTCTGCGCAACTCGCTGTCATAACCGGACAAAAGCCGGAAGTGAAAACGGCAAAACGGGCGATCTCAACATTTAAGCTCCGTGCTGGAGACGCGGTGGGGCTTCGGGTGACGATCCGCGGCAAACGCATGTATGATTTTTTCCAAAAGCTTATCGCCATAGGGCTTCCGCGTGTCCGTGATTTTCGCGGAGTACCGCTTAAAGGGTTTGACGGCAGAGGCAATTACACGATGGGTATCAAAGAGCACACGATATTTCCGGAACTTGAATACAACATGGTTGATAAAGTGCGTGGATTTGAAATTAGTTTTGTTACAACGGCAAAAACCGACGAGATGGGGAAGATTCTCCTCCAACTTTTGGGTATGCCTTTTGTAAAGGAGTAATTATGGCAAAGACATCAGATATCGTAAAATTTGAAAGAAAGCAAAAATATCAGGTTCGTCACCGGAACCGGTGTTCACTTTGCGGCAGATCACGGGCATATATGAGAAAATTTGGTATTTGCAGGCTATGTTTTCGAAAACTGGCTCATAAAGGCGAATTGCCGGGAGTAGTAAAAGCGTCGTGGTAGATATGAGAGCTTAGGGATTAGAGCATTAGAGATTAGTAAAACTAAACTCTAAACTCTAAGCTCTAAACACTAATATATGGTAAATGATCCAATCGGAGATTTATTAATACAAATAAAAAATGCATCGCTTGCCGGTCGGCAATCACTTGAAGTGCCGCACTCAAGAGTTAAACTTGCTGTTGCAAAAATATTATCCCAAGAGGGATATATCGGCGACGTGCAAAAAACGGGTACCGATCCGAAGAGCACAATTAAAATCGCATTACGCTATAACGGTTCATCATCGGTTATCACCGGAGTGAAACGAGTGAGCAAACCCGGACTTCGGTTATATGTTAATAAACATATGATTCCGACAGTGGTCGGCGGGATGGGTATCGCTATTCTTTCCACCCCGCAGGGGATTATGACCGGAACGCTTGCAAGGAAAAAGGGTATCGGCGGAGAATTACTGGCAACCATTTGGTAAACAAACTATGTCACGAATAGGAAAAGCACTTATCAATATTCCGAAAGAAGTTACCGTCACAGTCAGCGGGTCTGAAGTATTGGTAAAAGGTCCAAAAGGGGAGCTTCGGTATTCGATTCCTAACGGTTTGTCCGTTCATAGTGAAGGCGCTATTGTCGAGGTGCGAATTGCAGGCGGCGGAGATAAAGCCCGTCAGGCGCTTCACGGATATCTTCGTGCGGTTATCGCCAACGGAGTAGTTGGAGTTACAAAAGGATGGACGAAAACGCTTGAACTTTCAGGAGTAGGATATCGAGCAGCATTAAGCGGTGTCAATGTCGTTCTTACCGTTGGGTTTTCCCATCCTGTGACGGTTGCCCCTCCAAACGGTATTGCCTTTTCCGTTACAGAAGGAAAAATTATTATTGCCGGTATCGATAAACAGGCTGTCGGTCAAACGGCAGCGTCAATTCGCGAAATTAAAAAACCTGAACCGTATAAAGGCAAAGGTATAAAATATGAGGGTGAATATATCAGAAAGAAAGCCGGTAAGGCGAAAGCTGTCGGCACAGCCGCGGGAGGAACTAAATAATGGCTAAAAATACAAATTTAGAACGACGATTTCGTCGAAAAGTACGTATACGCGCACGGGTATCAGGAACGGCAGAGCGGCCGCGCCTGTCGGTATTCCGTTCCAATTTAGTTATGTATGTTCAACTTGTTGATGACGAAAAAGGAACGACGCTGTGTTCTGCTAAAGAAACGGGGACGACTGTCGCAAAAGCGAAAGTTTTGGGAATTGCAATTGCTGCAATAGCCAAGAAAAAAGGTATTACTAAGCTCGTTTTTGACCGTAACGGCTATCGATATCATGGTGCAATAAAAGCGCTTGCCGATAGCGTACGTGAAGGAGGAATTACCGTATGAGATTTCAACAAAAAACAGAGCGGGCCCCGAGTGAGTTTGAAGAAAAAATCGTTCAGGTGAACCGTGTATCCAAAAAAACCAAAGGCGGAAATAAAATCGGTTTCTCCGTCCTAGCTGTCGTCGGCGATAAAAAAGGCCGGGTTGGTGTAGGACTGGGCGGCGCCCCCGATGTATCGTCCGCTGTCCGAAAAGCAGTTTCCTATGCAAAAAAACATCTTATTACGGTTGCGATGCGGGATAAAACAATTCCTCATGAGGTTCGCGTGAAACGGGGAGCTGCACGGGTCATGTTGAAGCCAGCGCCGCCCGGCACCGGTGTTATTGCGGGAGGCGCAATCCGGGCTGTTGTTGAAGCGGCAGGAATCCGTGATATCGTTTCCAAAATCCTTGGCAGTAAAAATCAGGCATCAAATGTTTATGCAACAATTGAAGCGTTGGGACAATTGAGGTTAATACATAAAAAATAACTATGAGCATACACGAATTACAGGGTCTCGTTGCAAAGTCAAAAAAGAGGGTCGGTCGCGGGCATGGCTCAGGTCGGGTCAAGACATCCGGTAGGGGTACAAAGGGCCAGAATGCGCGTGGCACCATGCCTATCGGTTTTGAAGGCGGCCAATTGGCGCTCATCAAGCGTCTGCCACTCCTTCGCGGTAAAGGGAAAAATACGACACTCCAAGTAAAGGCCCAGCCTGTCGCTGTCGGCAGTTTGAATGCGATTCCTGCAAAAACAAAGGTTACATTGGCAACGCTCGTTAAATATCATATGATTGATGAGCGGGTTTCACGGGTAAAAATTTTGGGAGATGGAAAACTTGATCATGCTCTTACGATTGCATTACCCTGTTCGAAGCACGCTCGCACGATTATTGAAAAAGCGGGCGGCACGATAGAAGCCTGAAGACGAGTAAACTCATGAACAAGCTACTTGCTCCGCTCATTGCGAGTTGGAAATCGCCGGACCTTCGGCGGAAAATTATCATAACCGCACTTCTCTTCGTTGTGTTCCGGTTGTTTGCACATATTCCGATCCCGAGCGTCGATACAAAAAAATTAGCTGCGTTGTTTTCACAGAATCAATTTTTAGGACTCCTGGATATATTTTCAGGCGGAACACTTGTAAATTTTTCGGTTCTTGCATTGGGATTAAATCCATACATCAATGCGTCGATTATTTTACAGCTCCTTCAGATTGTATTCCCCGCGCTTGAAGAGCTTCAGAAAGAAGGGGAATACGGACGGGAAAAAATCAACCAATATACCCGGCTTATCACCGTCCCCTTAGCTTGTGTTCAATCCATTGGCATGTTCGCACTTCTTAAAAATCAGGGAATCATCGGTGCGGTTGATCCGTTTTCCCTTATCGCTATTGTCGTCACCATGACTGCGGGAACCCTCTTTGCCATGTGGCTCGGAGAACTCATCACTGAATACGGTATCGGAAACGGCATCTCGCTTCTTATATTTGCAGGAATTGTAGGAAGACTTCCTGTCGCTTTCGGACAAACCGCGACGACACTAACGAGCGAATATATGACCAATCTCGTCGTATTTCTTGTGTTAGCGATTGCGGTTATCGCAGCTACTGTTTACGTGAACGAGGCAGTCCGAAGGATTACCGTTCATTATGCCAGGCGTATCCGAGGCAACAAAGTGTACGGCGGCGCAACGTCCTATTTGCCCCTCCGTGTAAATCAGGCGGGTGTTATCCCGATCATATTTGCGGTATCACTCGTATTATTGCCGTCATTAGTCGGAGGATTTTTGCAACAGGTGAAGAATCCCGGACTTATGGGATTCGGGAGAATTCTGACTAATATTTTTAATCCAAACGGTATTTCGTACAATATCATTTATTTCTTTTTAGTCATAGGATTTACGTATTTTTACACCGCCATCACATTTAATCCGACGAAGATCTCGCAGGAGATTCAGAAGTACGGCGGATTTATTCCTGGCATCCGGCCGGGCACTCCAACCGCCCAATATCTTAATTACATTCTGACCCGCATAACTCTGGCCGGCGCTCTGTTCTTAGGACTCATCGCGATTCTTCCGTCAATTGCAAAACAGATCTCTGGTGTTTCGACGCTACTCATCGGCGGCACCGGCGTCCTTATCGTCGTTTCGGTGGTCCTTGAAACAGTAAAAGCGCTTGAGGCCCAGCTTGTTATGCGTAATTACGAAGGATTTTTAAAAGAATAATTTCATTAATGTCATTCCCGCGCGGGCGGGAATCGTATGAAAATGTTGGATCCCCGGGTCAAGCCCGAGGATGACAAGAGAAGGGTTTATAAAAATACTATGCATATTCTCATGTACGGTCCAGAGGGGTCAGGAAAAGGGACCCAGGCAACATTATTAAGTGAAGCACTTCGTATTCCGATTTTGACATCAGGTGATTTAGTCAGGGACGCCGCGACAAACGACAAAGGTCCACTCGGAGATGTTTGCCGGAAAGCGCTTTCCGAAGGACAGTATGTGAACGATACACAGATGTATGGACTGTGGAAGAACCGGTTGGATGAGAAGGGCGTTAAAAGCGATTGGATAATGGATGGATTCCCCCGAAACATAGAACAGGTTAAATTTTTAGAACAAGTTCTTTCTTCTTATGGTCAGAAAATTGATGTGGTCATCTATCTCAATATCAGCGAAGAAGAATCAATAACGCGTTTAGTAAAGAGAGCACGTCCGCTGCATCCCGGGTCAACTGAACTTCACGATTCTCCCGATCGGATAAAAAAACGCCTGGCAGTGTATAAAGCCGGACAAAAGGATCTTCTTGCATATTATCGTGATCGGGGAGTTCTTCGGGAAATTAGCGCCGAAAAATCAGTTGAAGAGGTGCACACACTTATTCTTAATCAAGTTCATGTATAGTTCACTGAAGTTGCTCGCTATCGTCGGTATGCCCGGATCGGGTAAAAGTGTTGCCGCAGACTATTTCAGGTCAAAAAACGCAACAATTCTCCGGTTCGGAGATCAGACGGACATCGGATTAAAAGAGGCAAATCTTCCCATCAACGAAGAAAACGAACGGATGTACCGGGAAAAGTTGCGGACAGAATTCGGTATGGCTGCGATGGCCATAAAGATTGAACCGAGGATTATCAACGCTGCGAAGGATAATTTTTGTGTGGTCCTTGACGGTTTATACAGTTGGGAAGAATATATTTATTTGAAGAAGAAGTTTCCATCCCTTACGTTACTTTGTATTTACGCGGCTCCGAGGGCGCGTTACCGTAGGCTCAAAGACAGAAAAGTACGGCCGCTTTCAGAAACAGAAGCTCGTACCCGCGATTATGCTGAGATAGAAAATTTACATAAGGGAGGCCCAATCGCTATTGCTGACTACCTTATTGTCAACGATACCGATGTCGCGTCGTTTAATCTGAAACTTTCCAATTTTTATAGAACCTTCATATGATTCACAGGAAAACAAATCAGGAGATTGCCGTAATGCGTGAAGGCGGAGCAAAATTGGGCTCAATTCTTGTCGCGTTATTGCAATTCGCCCAACCGGGGGTAAGTTTGACCGCCATCGAAGAGCAGGCAAATGCGCTCATTGATAAATCAGGAGGGACGGCTTCATTTAAAACGGTACAAGGCTATCATTGGGCTACATGTCTCTGTATTAATGAAGTTGTGGTTCATGGTATTCCCTCACCGTATATTCTCAAGGACGGCGATGTATTGACCATTGATATCGGCCTCATATTCGGTGGATTTCATACAGATACGGCATGGACAAAAGTGGTTGGTGTCGACACATCACCTGAAAAGGCCAAGAAGGAAGATTTTTTGCTCGTTGGACAGGAGGCGCTTGAAAAGGCAATCAAACTGGCCAGAATTGACACACACATCGGTGAAATTTCTGACTCTACACAGCGGATTATAGAAGGAGCAGGTTACAGCATCGTTAAATCGCTTGTAGGGCACGGAGTCGGCCATGAGCTCCATGAGGACCCCCAGGTGCCTAATTACCTTCGCGGCTCGATAGAAAACACGTACCCGTTCCAGGGAAATGAAACTATTGCCATCGAGCCTATTTACGCTATGGGCAATGGGTCCGTGGTCTATGAAAATGATGATGGTTGGACGATCGCTACTCGTGATCGGTCTCTCGCTGCATCGTTTGAACATTCAATTGCAATAACTGAGAATGGACCGATCGTATTGACCAAAGCTGAATCTTAGTGTACAATACTCTCTGTGAGTCGGGGTTCCCGACAAGGTCGGGAGGTGCCCCGTCGTTTTTATCCGCCTTCGCTGAAATGATTGAGGCGGTGTGTTATTGTTGGTTAATAGGTAGACATTAATATACAGTAGAGGAAGGGTATTCTCCGAATCCGGCGGCTGCCGGAGAAGGAGGATAGTGGACGCTTCGGCGGGCAAGCGTGTTATATATGGCACATCAAGGAAATATAGAAGTTGAAGGTGAGGTTGTTGAGTGTTTACCAAATACATTGTTTAGAGTGAAATTGCCGAACGGTCATGTAGTGTTGTGTCACTTGTCCGGTAAGATGCGGTTGAATTTTATCCGTATCATGCCGGGTGACCGGGTAAAAATGGAAGTGACGCCCTACGATCCGGGAAAAGGACGAATAACATATAGAGTTAGATGACAGAGTTAGTTAGCAACGCGAGTTACTTAGTTACTTCGTAAACAAATTAACCAAGTAACCAAGTAACAAATTAACCAAGTAACAAATATGAAGGTTCGAGCAAGTGTTAAACCATTGTGTGTGAAATGCAAAGTTGTAAAGCGCCGAGGACGGGTGTACATTATTTGTGAAAATCCGAAGCATAAACAAAGACAGGGTTAAAAAAAATGCTTAGGGATTAGAGCATTAGAGCTTAGTAAAACTAACCTCTAACCTCTAAACTCTAAACTCTAAAAAATGGCACGTATATCTGGAGCAGATCTACCAACCGAAAAACGACTTGATATTGCCCTTACCTACATTTACGGTATTGGGCGCACGAATGTATATGCAGTCCTCAAAGAAGCCCAACTTCCCCCGGAAAAGCGCGTTAAAACCCTCACAGATGAAGAAGTCAACAGAATCGCAAAAATTATTGAAAAAGGCTACACCGTTGAAGGAGATCTTAGGCGTCAAGTTCAGGATAATATCAAACGTCTTATGGAAATTCACTCGTATCGCGGGAGCCGGCACGCCAAAAACTTGCCATCCCGTGGACAGAGAACCCGATCCAATGCTCGTACCCGTCGGGGTAAACGTGTGACGATCGGTGCGATGAAGAAAGATGACCGTGTTAAATTAGATGCGCCAAAACCGGTAGAAGAGGCGTCGAAAAAATAACCTATGCCAAGAAGTGATTCCGCACTACGATGCGAACCTACATTGGCAAAAAACAAATTATGAATATTATAGGAGGAAATAGTTAAAACATAAGTACAGTCCGTTTTCGCATCGTGAAAACGATGCAGTGCGGAGCTACTTCCTGGTATGGCAATAAAAAAAGTTAAACGCGTAGTTGAAAAAGGAAAAGTGTTTATAACGGCAACGTTTAATAACACGCTTGTGACGATTACTGACGAACAGGGGAATGCCTTGTGTTGGGGATCATCCGGTATGGCCGGATTTAAAGGTGCCCGGAAATCAACGCCGTATGCGGCGACGACCGCCGTTGAGGCAGTATCGCGAAAAGCAATGGATATGGGTATGCGGGAAGTACAAGTATTCATTAAAGGGCCGGGTGCAGGACGGGATGCGGCACTCCGGGGTCTTAAAGCAGTTGGACTTGGGATTTCACTTATCGCTGATGTGACGCCGATACCGCACAATGGTGTTAGGGCTAAGAAAAAGAGGAGAGTTTAAAATACTATGGCACGATATACTGGTCCGAAGAACAGATTAGCTCGCCGGGAAAATATGGATCTCGGCTATAAAACCGTGGGAACAAAAGCCCATGCAGGACTTTTGAAACGGCTTGGGAATCCTCCCGGACAACATGGTGCCAAAAGTCACCGAAAACAATCTGATTTTGGTATTCAGCTTCGTGAAAAACAAAAAGTAAAACGCATGTATGGTGCACTTGAACGGCAATTTAGAAAAACCTTCGAGCAGGCAAAAAAGTGGAAAGGTAATACCGGCGAGAAACTCATGGAATTTATGGAACGGCGGCTTGATAACGTCGTCTACCGCATTGGTTTTTCTCCTACCCGAGGACTTGCACGACAATTAGTTTCGCACGGCCACATCCTCATTGACGGTAAAAAAGTAAATATCCCGTCATTCCGGATGGAAAAGGATATGGTATTGGCGCTCGGAACGAAGGGACTCGAGATCCCCGCAGTTAAAAAAATGCTGGAAGATACGTCATTTCGAACGCCTGCATGGTTAGAACGCAAAGGGCCGGTTGGTAAAGTAGTTCGTTTGCCGGAGCGAACGGATATAACAGAGGATATCAACGAACAATTAATCGTTGAGCATTATTCTCGACAATAAAGGAGGTAGTGTTAGCACTTGGCATGAAGTTATACGTCTCTTTATGCGAATCGCCAACACTATAACAAAATCTTATGATGGAGCCTACATTTCACATTACGGTCGATACCGAGAAACCCGGTTTCGGCAAATTCAGCATAGAGCCTCTTGACCAGGGATATGGCCAAACGCTCGGTAACAGTATTAGGCGGGTGCTTTTATCATCGCTCCCTGGTGCTGCTATCTCATCCGTCAAAATTGCGGGTGTGAAGCATCAGTACTCAACGCTTGAGGGGATGAAAGAAGACGTAGTTGAGTTTATTCTTAACCTCAAGAAAGTTCGGTTAACCATTGAGGACGCCGATTCCGTTAAGCTGACTATTTCAAAAAAAGGCCCGGGAGATGTACTTGCGGGAGATATTGATGTACCGGCAGGAGTGACGATCATTAACCCGGACTTAGTTCTTGCCCATCTCGCAGACAAAAAGGCCTCTCTTGAGGTTGAGTTGACTGCAGACAAAGGCTACGGCTACGTTCAGTCAGATGAGAAACATTTTGACGAGGTTGGTGTGATTCCGATCGATAGTCTGTATTCTCCGGTTACCCGGGTAAACTATCATGTGGAAGCGACACGCGTGGGCCGGATGACAAACCTTGACCGGCTGGTCATGGAAATCTGGACCGATGGGACTGTTTCCAGTTCTGATGCACTGAAATCGGCTGCAAAAATTCTGGTTTCCTATTTTATGCAGGTCGTAGAGCCGAAAGCTCAGGGTGTAGCCGAAACGGTTGCAGTCACGCCGACCATTTCGGACGAAGTGTTGAAGATGCGGATCGAGGAGCTTGATATTCCTACCCGTATCGTCAATGCGCTCGCCAACGGCGGTATTGAGACAATCGGACAACTCTTGGGGACGCCACCGGCGGAGCTCATGAAGATCAAGAATCTCGGTATTAAATCGCTCGCTGTCGTTGAGGAAAAGCTGCGCGAAAAAGGAGTAGCATTAACAGTATAAAAGTTTAGAATGTAGGGTTTAGGATTTAGCTTTGCTAAGCTCTAATGCTCTAAACTCTTTGCTCTAATATATGAGGCATTCTGTATACGGTCGGAAATTATCACGGACAAATGATGAACGGAAGCGGTTATTTACTGTCTTAACCCGTGATTTGTTTATCCATGGAGCTATCACGACCACAGTTGCCAAATCAAAAGCCGTGCAGCCGCAAGTTGAGAAGCTGATTACGCGGGCAAAGACCGGCGGAGATGCTAACCGCAGAATGGTTATTGCAGCCCTGGGAGACCGCGTGATGGCAGATCAGATGCTTGATGAAGCAAAAACCCGGTTCGCGGATCGCCAGAGCGGATTTACAAGAATTATTAAACTTGGAAAACGTCAGAGTGACGCGTCAGAGATGGCGATGTTTTCATTTGTGGATGAGAGGGTTGTCGCCGAAGTCGTTAAACCGAAAGTAGAAAAGAAAACGGAAGGTAAAGCCGAATCAAAAAAAATTGCTGCACCCGTCGAGGCAAAACCAAAGCGGACACAAAAGAAAACCGAAGATAAAAAGAAAACGAAGTAAACAAACCTATGCTTAAGCCAACAACGAAATCAACGAAAATATCCGAGGTTGCCCGAAAATGGGTGCTTATCGATGTCAAAGGTCAGATATTAGGCAGGGCTGCTACACAAGTCGCGCTCAAGCTCATGGGCAAAGATAAGCCAAATTTCGTCAGGAATATGGATTTAGGGGATTATGTTGTGGTTATCAATGCCGCACATGTCATCACAACCGGACGCAAAGAAAAAGAAAAAATGTACGGTAATTACTCAGGTTATCCGGGCGGATTGAAACAAAAAGCACTATGGCAGGTCCGGAAGGAAAAACCCACGAAACCTATGCATCATGCGATATTCGGTATGTTGCCCAAGAACAAACTCCGTGATAGACTGATCACTCGATTGTATTTATATCCGGAAGCAGAACATCCGTATAAAGATAAATTTGTAAACCTACCTGCGCAGACAGGATAACTATGGCAAAAGATAAAACACAGGAAGAACGTATTGAGAAAGTCGAATTACCGAAAGAGGTTTCGTATTACGAAGCAGTCGGCCGGCGCAAAGTATCAACCGCGCGGGTTCGCCTCTATGTCGTGAATGATAAGGCAATTACTGTCGGTGGCGTTACCCTTGAAAAGGGCAGCATGATTGTGAACGGCCGGCCCGTTGAAAATTATTTTCCGGGAGAAATTCTCAAAAAAATGTATCAGGAACCATTCCGTACGACAAATACGCTCGGCCGTTTTGCCCTCTCGGTAAAAGCAGCAGGTGGCGGTTTATACGGACAATTAGGGGCAACGATTCACGGTATCTCACGCGCCCTTGAAAAAGTTGATAAAGAAAAGTTTCGTCCGATTCTCAAAAAACGCGGCTTCATGAAACGTGACCCCCGTGCTAAGCAACGGCGAAAAGCCGGCTACGCAGGCAAATCAAGGGCGAGAAAACAAAGTCCCAAACGTTAGTTCCGCGAAGGTATTACTTCTCCCAATGTATTTCTATCACTCTCTCTAGTGTTGTCGTGAGGAAATTATAAAATGCGTTAGGATTTTCCTGAATTTCTCTATTAGCAATCTGATCAAATAAACTTGCGGCTTGAGCTGCATCAAAATTTGCCGCATCACGGATCGTTGAGTTATTCAACGGGTTATATATAAGAACTATAGAAATTGTTTCGTGTGGTAGATTTTTAAATTCCTTAATATGAAAGTAAGCGAAATCAGCTTTATTTGATGTTGTTTGAAAATCTTTGATTCTCATGATCGGTCTATCGAGTCCGTTTTCCTTTAATTGATCTCTATATGCACGATATGGAGAATTTTCTCCTCCAATTGTGCTCTTTGAAAGGCATCGATAAAAGTAACCGGGTGTCTCAGTTTCTAATTTATTTCTCTTTAATATTTCAGCAAGCGTATCATTGCCATTTCCAACTAGACTTATTCCGATAGTTAGGGAGTTTATCGGGATTGATCTCCCATTTTGTAGGACGAATGTTTCTGATACGCGGAACGCTTCAAGAGAGTCGGCAACCATATACGATTTACTCTTCTTTTTCCACGCCCATCACGACTTTGGCTTGGGTGTTGCCGGATTTGACGGCCTTCCAGATGGCGTCGTGTATCTCTTTTGCCACCTTCGGATGCTCCTTGAAGTACAGTTTGCTGGCTTCTTTGCCCTGGCCGATCATGGTTGCGCCGTGTTTTATAAATGCGCCGGATTTCGTCAGAATTCCGAATTCCAGTGCCACGTCGATTAGACCGCCTTCTTTTGAGACGCCGTCATGCATCATGTCAAATTCTGCAACGCGGAATGGGGGAGAGACTTTATTTTTTACGACCCGCACCCTGTGTTTACTGCCGATAACCTTATCTCCGTCTTTCAGGCTTTCAATTTTCCTTGAATCCATGCGGATACTGGCATAAAATTTGAGCGCCATTCCGCCGGTTGTCGTCTCCGGATTTCCGAACATGACGCCGATTTTCTGGCGCAGTTGATTCGTGAATATGACGACAGCCTTTGATTTGGATATGACGGCGGTGAGCTTCCTTAGCGCCTGCGACATAAGCCGCGCCTGTACGCCCATCATGCTATCACCCATCTCACCTTCTATCTCAGCCCTCGGAACCAATGCAGCAACAGAATCTATAACGATGACATCTACGCCACCGCTTCTGATGAGAGTTTCAGCAATCTCAAGCGCCTGCTCACCCGTATCAGGTTGAGAGATGAGAAGGTCATCCAGTTTTACCCCTAATACTTCCGCCCATTGGGGATCGAGCGCATGCTCGGCGTCGATAAAAGCGGCAACACCGCCGATTTTTTGTGCTTCGGCTATTGTGGATAAACAAACACTCGTTTTTCCGGATGCCTCAGGGCCATATATTTCGACTATGCGGCCGCGCGGAAGTCCGCCAACTCCGAGAGCTAAATCAAGTGCGAGTATTCCTGTGGGGATGACGTCAATCGCCATCTTGCTTGCCTGTTTTTCCCCCAATTTCATGATCGAACCCTTACCGTACTGTTTTTCAATTTGCTCCATGGCAAGCTGGATCGCTTGAAGCTTTGCATCGACTGGCATATGAACCACCCTTTCGTTAGGCAGAAAGACTACTATTACTTAGACGTATCAAGGCGCAATGTTTTTATTGCTTCCTGTACCGTTGTCATAAATTGCGCAGGGAAAATGATAGTTGAATTTTTCTCCGTGCTAATTTCTGCCATAGTCTGAAGTGTCCGGAGTTGTAATGCAACGGGGTGTTTTTGGATAATGTCAGAAGCCTCTCCCAGTTTTTTTGCTGCCTGGAATTCACCCTCAGCGGCTACAATTTTAGCCCGACGCTCCCGCTCTGCTTCCGCTTCTTTGGCCATGGCACGCTGCATATTGTCGGGAAGGACTATGTCTTTAATTTCAACTGCCGTTACCTGCACGCCCCACGGCTCTGTGTGTTCATCGATAACATTTTTTATCTGTGTGTTAATATCTCTTGTCTTTGAAAGCAATTGATCAAGCATAAACTGACCGACAACATTCCGTACCGTTGTTTGGCTGATCTGATTGACGGCATTGTTGGCGTCTTCAACGGCAATGACGGATTTCTGCGGGTCAATAACGTGATAATATGCCACAGCCGCGATATCGATTGATACATTATCCTTGGTGATGATTTTTTGTGACGGAATCGCCATCGTAATCGTCCTGAGCGTCGTTTTGGTCATGGTTTCTAAGAAGGGAATAAGGATGATAAGTCCCGGTCCGCGTACACCGGTTAACCGGCCGAGAAAGAAAATGACGCCCCGTTCATATTCCTGGACAATTTTGAAAGACGCAATAAGAATAATGAAGACGAAAACAATGATAATAACAGTTATTCCCATAGATTAATGAATTGCATCCCATTTTTACACAAAAGATGATAGAATACAAGGACTCACGGGTCGCCTCATCGGCGATCCGCCGATGAGGCGGGGTGTGGCGCAATTGGCTAGCGCACTCGCATGGGGTGCGAGCGGTTGCTCGTTCGAGTCGAGTCACCCCGACCAGGGTTGGTTGGTAGTTTCCCGCAATTCTAATTCCGCTAAAGCGGAAAGAATTTTTGGGACAAGTCTGCCCACCCCGACTTGATGGATAATCCATATTACGAGAAACTCATTAACGCCTCGCTTCGTTTTGTTTCCTATCGTCCCAGAAGTGAAAAGGAGTTTACGGATTTCCTCACAAAAAAACTTGCGAAGTGGAAAGTAGCGGGGAGTGTGCTTATTAAAAAGGTTATTGACCGGATGCGGGAGCTTGGGTATGTTGACGATCGGGTGTTCGCCTCATGGTGGTTGGACCAGCGGATGACGTTTAAGCCGGCGGGTCGAAAATTCATTACATTTGAGCTCATACGAAAGGGCATCTCCCGCGATATTATTGACGAAGTATTTGTTCAGAGGAATGAGGAAAAGGATTTGTTTAATGAAGTAGATGAGGCAATGAAGTCAATTCAGAAAAAGATTGTGCTATGGGCACAAATGCCTGCTATTGAGCAAAAAAAGAAACTGTATACATTTTTAGCTCAACGGGGCTTTTCCTCAGATACGATTGGAAAAATCATTGACGAAGTCGTGAAAAAAGACTACAATTGACACTATCTATATGCACGATTATCGTGTATAGCCAGACTCTAAACGAAGTAAAAATGCAAATTTGTAGGATTATGTACTCCAATTTACCAATCTTGTTTCCTACACACACTCTTAAACAATAAGGGGTATTTGTCGTTTTTTCTTCAGGTTGAGTCTTCTAACGTAATTACAGATCATTTATTGTTGTTGAGTCCTGATTTTTTTGAATAAATAACCAGGACTTACAGAAAGGTACATATGTTTGACGTATTAAAGACGCTCTCAGGATTAGTGAAGACGAAAAGGGGAAAGGTAGCAAAACAAACTCCGATAAGTAAACCGGCAGCTACCCCATCAATGCCTGTAAAAGAGGAACCTGAGAAACAGGTATTGAAACAACGGCCCCAGGCGCCCTCAGTAGACACTGATGCAATTATCAAGATTGCGGAGGCAAAAGCCCGTGAGCTCATCGTTGAGGCAAAAGATGAGGCGTTTAAAATCCGCCGGGATGCAGAAGAGGAAGCCCGGAGGAAGTTTGAAGTGATTGACCGCCGGGAAGGCGCACTTGAGGAGAAAGATAAACATCTCAAGACTGCTGAGGAGCAGATTGTAACGCGTCTCAAAGAAATTGAAACAATAAAACAGGAACAGATCGACAAATTGGAGCGAGCCGCCCATATGACCCGTGATGAAGCAAAAGCAGTCATTATGGATGCCCTCCGCGGACAGCTTAAAGAAGATGTCGCCAAGGAGATAAAAGAGGCACACATCAAAGCAGAGGAAGAGGCGGACGTTAAATCCAAAGAGATTCTTGTCGACGCTATGCGGCATGGAGCGACCGACTATGTCCCCGAATATACGGTTTCGGTTATTAAGATTGCCGATGAAGATATGAAGGGCAGGATTATCGGTAAGGAAGGCCGGAACATAAGAACGTTTGAACAGGCCACCGGGGTTGACGTCGATTTGGATGAAGAGGGCGTTATCCGTTTGTCATGTTTTGATCCTGTGCGGCGAGAGGTTGCACGTATAACACTTGAGAGGCTTCTTCGTGATGGCAGAGTACAACCCGGAAGAATCGAAGAAATTGTGGAACAGGTCAGGAAAGAACTTGACCGGATCATGTTTGAAGAGGGACAAAAATTATGTCATGCGGTCGGAGTGTACAATTTGCCGGCTCCGCTCGTCGCACACCTCGGGAAGTTTAAATATCGGTTTTCCTACGGTCAGAATATGATCGCCCATACGCTTGAAGAGACGAAGATCGGTATCGCTCTTGCTCAGGAAATTAAGGCAGACGTAAATACGGTGCGTCTCGGGTGTCTTATGCATGATATTGGTAAAGTCATCATGGACAAAGAAGGCAGTCACGTCGAGCTTGGAGTTGAGCTTCTTAAAAAATACGGTATGCCGCAGAGAGTAATTGATTGTGTCGCTCAGCATCATGAGGATACGCCGTTTACGTCCGTTGAATCGACGCTTGTTTATATAGCGGATGCAATCTCAGGAAGTAGGCCAGGTGCCCGGTATGAAAATCATGAGGATTATATTAAACGGCTTACTGACCTGGAGGGAATCGCAAAAGCGCATAAAGGTGTCGTTGAGTCATTCGCGTTTCAGGCGGGACGGGAGCTGCGCGTTATGGTAGATCCTGGGTCTGTCGATGATGCGTCGGCCACCGTTATGGCGTCAGAAATCAAAAAAGAGGTTGAGGAAAAGTTGACGTATCCGGGACAGATAAAAATTTCCGTCATCCGCGAGCTACGGGCTACGGAAATAGCAAAATAATAAATTTGTCGGTCTAAGTAGATTGTTCTAGTAACCTCTGTAACGAGCTGCTCTGTAAATAGAGCATACTGACGTCTTACGATTTTTGATATATTGACAGAATAATCTAAATTCATTACATTGCCTCGTAGATCCCGTCAGGTCGGGACGAAAAATTTTTCAGCTTATTCTATCCTTCTGCTCAAAAGGAGGTGAAACACACATGACCAAAGCAGATCTCGTTGAAGTTGTTGCAAAAAAAGCGAATCTTACCGCCAAAGCATCTCGCGAATCAGTCGCAGCAGTTTTCGGTTCAATAACCGATGCACTGAAAAAAGGTGATAAAGTTGTCGTGACCGGATTCGGAACATTTATGGTCCGATCCCGTAAAGCACGAACAGGTCGAAACCCGCAAACGGGTGCTCCGATCCAAATCCCAGCGCGCAAAACCCCAGGGTTTACAGCTGGCAAAGCCTTGAAAAAAGTGGTCCGGTAAATGAATCGGACAACCAAAAGATAGGAATCCCGCAACTCGCGGGGTTCCTTTTTTGGTGCCTAAATGACAAAAGCTGTAATATTGTGTACACTATAGCTATGGTAGTGAAACGAAGAACAACAAGGCTCCATACGACCCACGTTGAGGCATCTGCGCCGTCACTTGAGGAAAGTTTGGCAAAAGAAGAAAAGAAACCGGTTGTCACACAGGTGGTTGAAGTGGTTGAGGAAATTCCGTCAGACGAAGCAGGCGTTTCTGAAACGGTGCCAACGCCAGCCACCGAAACGCAAAACCTTACGGAAGAACATACAACACCGGTTCATGAAAATGCAGAACAGACTCCCGTTTCGGCGAATGCTTCATTTTCTACAACGAGTGACAGCGAAGACGTAAAGAGAAAAGAATTGGTTGATGAACTTTTTGAAAAAAAACGGGAAGGAGAGCCGCAGGTAATGCCTGAGATATCCGTCCATACAAAACGATCTACTAACTCAATAATACTGTGGGCAATTGGTGTCATCGTTGCCTGTATTGTTGTTGGCGGCGGGTTAGTTCTCATAACAGGCAAAGTCCACTCATTCCCAAAAATTATTTCCATGCCGACACCGACACCTACCCCCATGAAAATAACGCCAACGCCGACACCGCAAACACTCTTGCGAAGTGCACTCTCAGTGCAGGTATTAAACGGCAGCGGTAAAGCGGGAGTTGCATTGAAGATGAAGTCACTTCTCGAAAGTAAAGGATATACAGTGGTCGGAACAGGTAACGCAGATAATTATAATTACGATAAAACGCAGATCGTTGTTAAAGCTGCAAGAAAAGATTATATATCTTTACTTGAAAAAGATTTAGGTGACTCTTACTCCCTGAGTACTTCAGCGGCCAATCTGAAAGACAGTGCATCGTACGACACGGAAGTCATCGTCGGTAAAGAATAATAGCTTCTCCTCATATGAAGTATAAAGCCATCATGTTAGATTTGGATGATACGACTGTGCCGCATGGTAAATCCAGCGTACCAAGTGAACGCGTTACGCAAGCCATAGGTCGCGCAAAAAACCGAATTCACATTTGCGTTGCAACAGCCAGAACGTTAGTTGATACCATGCCGATTTTATCGCACCTAGATTTATCAGGTCCGTGTATTCTCACGAACGGAACGCAGATCTATGATCCGGTGACGAAAGAGATTGTATACGAAAAATTGTTACCCCGGGAATCTTTGTCAGATATTTTTGAAGCGGCAAAAAAAAATAAATTAAGAGCCATTCAATATAATGGGGTCGAAGACGTCGAATATACGGGAGACAATATTCAGGAAAAAATTCTCAGTGTCTACTTTCCAGAGGTTGATCGACTGATGATTGACAGCATTGTGACGGAGTTTAAGAAAATTCCAAACATTACTGTTCAGAAATTAAATGCCTGGAATAAACGGTATATGAGCATCGATGTGACGGATAGGGAGGCATCAAAACTCCATGGAATTGTCGAAATTGCCCGTATATTAGGAATTGAAACAAAGGATATTATCGGTGTGGGAGACGGGTACAATGATTTTCCGCTCCTCATGGCGTGTGGGTTAAAAATCGCGATGGGAAATGCTGTGCCCGAACTTAAAGCGATCGCCGATTTTATTGCGCCGACAGTATACGAAGACGGTGTCGCGATAGTTTTAGAAAAGTTTGTTCTGACGGACTAAAATTCCTTCCGCCTCCCGCCTCATCGGTGGGTTGCCGGAGAGGTGACATTGGCAGACACCCACGAGTCAATCTAATTCCTTTCTTGGTGGTCAACATGATACAATCTGACGGTATGAAATATCACATTGTTACATTCGCCCCGCTGATTACACGGGACGGCGGTTTTTACAAAAAACTATGGGTATGAAGTTTTTTATTCAAACCTTCGGCTGCGCGGCCAATGAAGCAGATAGCGAACGCGTTGCTTCTTATTATCAATCACGGGGATATTCCGAAGCTCCTTCTATGCAAAAAGCCGATGATATTATCATCAATACCTGTATGATCCGGCAAAAAGCGGAGGACCGGGTATACGGGTTGGTCTACAATTTATCAAAAGAAAAAAAGGCCGGAAGGAAGATGAAGATTGTCGTGACCGGTTGTATGGTTGGCATGGCGGCGCGCGAAAAAACAGGAAGGATGCTTGCGCTGCTCAAGAAAAAGATGCCTGTGGTTGATGAGTTCTTACCGATAGAAGAAGTCGGTTTCGATCACGCACCGCTTCGCGGAGATTCTGTCCATGCGTGGGTCCCCATAAGTAATGGGTGCAACAACTTCTGTACGTTTTGCGTTGTTCCGTTCACACGAGGACGGGAGATCAGCAGGCCGTTCGATGATATTCTTTTGGAATGTTATGAACTTGCAGAAAAAGGATACAAAAATATAACACTGGTGGGGCAAAACGTAAATTCATACGGGGCTGATTTAATTCTCGGAGAGAAAAACGTGCAGGTGATGCGGGATGTCGATGGACCATTATATTTTGATAATAAACAAAAAAGTGATGCAACGTACGAAGTAAAAGGAAAACAGATTAAACCAACCTTTGTAAAACACTTAGGACGACTCCGGATTCCGACATTGTTTCCCACGCTATTATCCGAAATTGCGAAAATTGACGGCATTGAATCGATTGATTTTATCTCAAGCAATCCCTGGGATTTCTCGGATGAGCTTATCGAAACAATTGCACAGAATCCGAAAATATCCCGCCAAATTCATCTTCCTGTGCAATCCGGAGACAGCAATATGTTAAAAAAAATGAACCGGTGGTATACGCGTGAAGAATATCTGGATTTGGTTGGTAAAATGAAAAAAAAGATTCCCGGCGTTTCTCTTTCCACCGATATTATTGTCGGTTTTTGCGGGGAGACTGAAGAGCAGTTTAAAAATACCGTATCCCTTGCAAAGGAGGTCGGTTTTTCAAAGGCGTATATTGCCATGTATTCGGATCGGCAAATGACAGCCGCGCATAAGGTGTACCATGACGACATTTCCTATAAAGAAAAGAAACGTCGGTGGGATTATTTGGATGAACTCATCAATAAAACCAATTTGAGAAACGGAACATACTGCTAATCATGCAAAAAATTTTGGTCATCTGCGGCCCCACAGGTGCCGGCAAAACGGCAGCAGCTATTCACCTTGCAACGTTATTAAACGGAGAACTTGTTTCTGCTGATTCGCGTCAGGTGTATAAAGAGATGGATATAGGAACGGGTAAAGATCTCCCACGAAAGTCTAAAATTAAAAATTTAGAATTCAACATTGATTTTAGAAATAAGAATTATGAATTGTTTGCATATGACATGTTTGGTGTGCCTATTTGGATGTATGATGTCGTTCTCCCTAATGAAGATTTCAGCGTTTCGCATTTTCAATCGTTGGCGACGAGCGTTATTAAAAACATTTGGTCCCGGAGTAAGCTACCGATACTCGTTGGCGGGACTGGATTTTATATTGATGCCTTACTTAATCCGCCTGATACGATATCCGTTCCACGTAATGACAAACTACGGGAGGAATTGCTAACGCTTTCGAGCGATGCACTTCAATTGAAATTGAATACTATAAATCCGCAGATATTGGCATCAATGAATAATTCCGACAGGAACAACCCGCGGAGACTTGTGAGAAGAATCGAGCTAGAGGTAAATATAAATACGGACTATATGGTGAGCAAAATACCAGTTTCTGATGTGCTTATGATCGGTTTAACAATGCCGAAGCAGAAATTAGATAAGAAGATAGATGCGCGGGTGGATGCAAGGGTTGAAGATGGGATTATTCGAGAGATTCAGGATCTTCTTGGAGCGGGCTATTCTTGGAACATACCTTCAATGAGTGGTCTTGGCTATTCTCAGTGGAAAACGTATTTTGAAGCCAGGGTTGGTGACAGAAAAAAACTTATTGGAGCTATTATCCATGAATGGAAGACGGCGGAACAGCACTATGCGAAAAGACAGTTGACGTGGTTTAAAAAAAGAAAAACCATCATATGGTATGACAGTTCAATTGTGGGATATGAGCGCGATATAGCAGAGAGAGTTAACGCATGGTATACTCAAAGCGAATGATAAACAGCCGAGTAGAGATATCCATTAAAACAATTTTAATAACACTATCCTTCATTGTCATTGCATGGCTTCTGGTGCTTATCCGGGATATTTTGTTTTTGCTCTTTATCGCATTCCTCCTTATGACCGCCATCCATCCGGTTGTTTCCTATTTAGAACGATTGCATATACCCAAAATTGTGGGAATTCTTCTCGTCTATATTGTGCTTTTCGGGTTTTTCGGCGTGACGGTTATTAGTGCTTTGCCCACCCTTATTATTCAATTCGGTCGACTTATTCAGGCGCTACCGACAGCAGCGGGTCGAATCATACCGTATGGGAATCTGAATATTTCATCAATCAGCCAGCAGATAGCACCTATTGGAGCAAGCCTTGTGAATGTGACGTTCGGCATATTTTCTAATATCGTAACGTTTTTAACCGTATTTGCGTTCACATTTTATTTTCTTTTAGAACGTCACCAAGCAGAGGAGATTATTACGAGCGTGCTAGGAGAATCTCTGTCAAAAGATATTATGGTATTACTTCGTTCGATCGAACGGCGCTTAGGATTATGGGTACGAGGGGAATTATTATTGATGACGGCTGTCGGACTTATGTCGTTCATCGGATTATCTATTCTGAGAGTTGATTTTGCGTTGCCGCTTGCGATACTCGCGGGGTCACTTGAGTTAGTCCCTATGATTGGTCCTGTTCTTGGCGCCATACCTGCAGTGATTGTCGGACTTGCAACATCACCGTTTCTCGCATTGAGTGTGATTGCGTTATATATTATCGTTCAACAATTAGAAAACAATGTCCTCGTTCCGGTTATTATGCGCAAAAGCGTTGGATTAGCCCCGATTATCACCATATTAGTATTATTAATCGGTGGTAGACTTGCAGGTGTTGTCGGCGCGATCCTCGCCGTGCCTGTTGCTTTAGTTATCCAGGAATTGCTTACACATTATGTAACAAAATCAGCCATGTCCGGGTTGCGGCAACGAACAAAAAATTCCTCAAAAACGTGAAGAATTATTTGTGCACATTGGAATCTCATAAGCCAGATTCTGTTTCCCCTTCGATTGCTCTGGAGGGTAAATTCTCATTTCTCTGATGCCCGTAAACTTCGCCCCGCTTCCGCAAAATGCGGAATTTTGAATGCATAATGATGGCGGGACATTCGCCGGTTGCAGCAGGTGGGATTGCCAACGTTTCACCCTTAAACCATTCATACTGGTCATTCAATTGATATGACAAGCATGAGTCAGATCTAAGATCGTCTCTGTGGCTCTCTCATCCCGTAATTTCGGGAGTCGTTTCCGGTTTCTTTCGTTACCGGAACACCCGGTCTTGCCTTCGACTTCGCTCAGCCATCCTGAGTTTCACCGAAGGATTCGACGCGGAACTTACGTTCCGTCCCTTGCATTCCGCTGTCTGGACTTTCCTCCCTCCTCCGCTCCTCACTTCGTTCGGAGCTACGGAGGGCAGGCCCGCCATTTGTAATATGTGGGGCTTGCTCGTCCGAAGCTCTTTGCGGAGCAAAGAGCGAAGGAGAGCGAGAATTCGGATTCCAATGTGCCCTATAATTATACCATTTATTTGCAAAGGCCGCGATTTATCTCGTACATTGTTGGTAGAATGCATGCTTCGTCCCGGGACCCATGAATGTATGGTTGAACACTGATTTTTGTCAAAAAGTATTGTATGTTCAAGGACAATGCTTGCCAAAATAACATCAGGAGCGGTCGTCGGTCTTGAGGCCGTTCTCATAACCGTTGAGGTCGATATTGCGTCGCAGGGTTTGCCTTCTTTTACCATCGTTGGATTACCCGATAAGGCGGTAGAGGAGAGTCGTGAACGGGTTAGGTCTGCCATAAAAAACAGTGGAGCTGAATTTCCGGCGAAACGAATCACGGTAAATTTGGCTCCCGCAGATTTGCCAAAGGTGGGTCCCGCATATGATCTTCCAATTGCGTTTGGTATTCTCGTTGCATCGGGTCAACTCGTTCTTCCGGACGAACAAAACATTTTTTTCGGCGAACTTTCTCTTGACGGGAGTGTCCGGCATACGAACGGTGTGTTATCTATTGCGCTTCTTGCGAAAGAAAAAAAATTGGACGGTCTCTATCTTCCGTCGATTGATGCCAAGGAAGCATCTATTATAAAAGGGGTAAATATTTATCCGGTACCGACGTTACTAGCGCTTTTCCACCACTTAACTAAAAGTTCAGTTATTACTCCTCAAAAGCATACGTCTTTTTCAAGTTTTGAGGATTCAAGAGAGTTTGATTTTGATATGGCGGATATTCAGGGTCAGGAATACGTTAAACGCGCGCTTGAGATTGCAGCAGCTGGAGGTCACAATCTCTACATGCAGGGCCCGCCAGGGGCGGGTAAAACGATGCTTGCGAGAGCACTTCCCTCCATACTACCAGAGCTCACTGAACAAGAGGCCATAGAAGTTACAAAGATTTATTCTGTGACCGGAAATCTGCCTCCCGGACAGTCGATAATTCGACATAGACCGTTTCGGGCACCGCATCATACAACGAGCAGGATCGGTCTCATTGGCGGCGGCATTCGCCCGCAACCGGGAGAAATATCCCTTGCGCACCGCGGCGTACTGTTTTTGGATGAACTTCCTGAATATCCGCGGCATGTGATAGAAGCATTACGGCAGCCGGTTGAAGATGGCATTGTTCATATATCCCGCGCGGTAGGCAGCGTGACCTATCCGGCAAAATTTATGCTCGTCGGTGCCGCAAACCCCTGTCCCTGCGGTAATTTTGGTTCTAAAACAAAAATATGTCATTGCTTACCCGGGAATATTTCACGGTATCAAAAAAGAATTTCCGGTCCAATGTTAGACCGAATAGATCTTCATATGTATGTTTCAGAAGTAGATGTTGATAAGCTAGTCTGCACAGCTCATGATCGGGCCGAATCGTCGTCCATCATACGGCAGCGCGTACAGAAAGCACGGAATATTCAGTTGAAACGGTTTGTACGTATCGGTATTCATTCAAATGGCGAAATGACCACAAAGATGATCAATGACAATTGTCCATTATCAGATGAAGTTATAGCGTTTTTACGTCAGGCGGTAACTCGAATGAACTTATCGGCGAGAAGCTATTACCGGATGGTAAGGATGGGGAGAACAATCGCAGATTTAGCCGGAGAAAAGGAGATTGCTGTCATTCATATCGCCGAAGCGTTGCAGTACAGACCAAAAGATAATTCTTAAACCTATATATCAATTCTGATTGAACAGTATGACAAATACATTAAAACCCCGCCAGAAGCGGGGTTTTAATGTTATACCTATCCAAATCCAAAGACATAAATGTCAATGGAGGCAGGATTTCTTTGCAAAAAAATCTTAGCCACCAATTTTGTACATACCCGTTCCACAGACCGGGCATTTACCTTTCATTGCTGGTTTACCATTTTTCATGGTAACTTTTACCGCGTTGGGATCTTCTCTCTTCGCGCGACATTTTACACAATACATACTTGCCATATTTGTTATTCACCTCCTCTCGTAAATTTAATTTATTTTCCGTGAAGCATCCAGTATGCTCCAAGTTCTAAACCTATTGCGATTGCTGCGAGAATGATTGTTTTTGTAAGATCATGTTGAATTACCGATAATTCCTGAGTATCGGGTTTTTCGACGCGTTCACTGGATATATGAGGTGATGCTTGGAATGAAAACGTTCCGGGTGCTAGTGTGGTGCTTTGGGTCGTCGCAGGAGCGAAAGATCGCCCTGGCGCTGGAGCTTTTCGTCTTTGTTCTGCCAGTATTTTTTCTCTTCTTGTTTTCTTAGGCATAACTAGCCTCGTGAGCCTGAGCGTAGCATAGAAAACTTAGCCTTGTCAAATCGGTATACTTTAAACGCAATATATTATTGACATCATACAATGATGGTCGTAATATGATGAATACCAATGGTGTTCAATGGCGGAGGCTTTTTTTCATTTGTGTGGGTGTTTATTATCGTTTGGCTGAGTGTATTAAGTGTTGTTTTGTTTCGCATGATCAGCCACTATAACCGCCTTACGAATGGTATTACAAGCCACGGATTAAAAGAAGTACTTGAAGTAATTGTTAAAAATCAGAAGGGGCTGCAGAAACAAACCGCAGACATTGAGCGCTCGATAAAGAGTCTTGTATCGGATGGGAAATTGCATATTCAGAAGATCGGGTTGGTTCGGTTTAACCCATTTTCTGATACCGGCGGAAGTCAAAGTTTTACATTAGCATTACTCGATGGCGGTGATAATGGTATTGTTATGACGTCGCTCTATGCGAGAACCGGGAATAGATGGTATGTGAAGGCAATTCGTGCAGGTAAAGGGGAGGAATACGAGCTTTCAAAAGAAGAAAGTCGCGCGATACAGGAAGCGGAATCATTAAACGGAAAGGACGTATGAACAAACAACAATATATAGCAACAACATTTGTGGGAATTGCCTTATACCTTATCTCGACCGGTTTATCGTTTGCCGGATTCAGCCTATTTGCTCCGAAAAAACAACCGCTTCCTTCGATGACTATTTCATCAACGGTCGCAAATGATAGTCAGGCGCATTTTGTTATTGACCCGTCAGTTCCGAAAACAGAAGCGTGTCCTCTTAACGGTCAGTTCTATACAACGCAGGAAAAGGATATTTGGTTGAAACGCAGGCCTCTCGCCATCATGATAGAAAATCATACAGATGCGAGACCGCAATCGGGTCTCTCGTATGCCGACGTCATCTATGAGTCAGTTGCAGAGGGCGGTATAACCCGGTTTATGGCAGTGTTTTATTGTGGTATTGCGGTCCGAAATGTCAATGCTGCACCGGTCCGAAGCGCTCGGACATTTTTCCTCCCTTGGGTTCTTGAATATGACGCGTTATATAATCATGTCGGTGGGGCAGGCGTTTGTAGTGATCCGACTGTTGATCCGCGGGCGAAAGCGCTTTGCCAGATTGGCCAATACGGCATTAAAGATATGGACCAATTCGGAATATCATTCCCTACGTGTTATCGAAACTATGACCGTCTTGATCATCCCGTTGCAACAGAGCATACGATGACGTGTTCGACGGATAAACTCATTAGCCTTGCAGCTACCCGCGGTTGGACAAATGTTGACGCCAACAATGATAACGTGGCGTGGGATAAAGATTTCCGCTCGTGGAAGTTTAAAGATGATGCAGCGTTATCAGATCGGGCGGCATCTTTTTCAGCAAGTTTCGTCGCGTGGAAGGGCTACGAGAGCGAGTATGGTGTGAGGTGGGATTTTGACCGTGCATCCGATACGTACAAACGGTTTAATGGCGGTGCACCACACATTGATTTAGAGACAAAGAAGCAACTGACTGCACACGATGTTGTTATATTGTTTGCGGCTGAGACAGGACCGGTCGATGAACATGGTCACCTTTTATACAATAATATCGGCGTTGGAAACGGGTTATTGTTTCAGGACGGTAAGGTGATAAAAGTTACGTGGCGAAAAACGACACGGGACGCCCGAACTGTATTTTATGATCTGACCGGTAAAGAAGTGAGTTTCAATCGCGGTCAAATTTGGATAGAAATGCTGCCGACGGGGACACCCGTAACCTATTAACGTATAATGGTTGCCTGCCCTGGGAGGCTTGTATGATGCTTGAAGATATTATCATTTCCAGGGTTCGTGTAAAAATTCTCACCTTATTCCTCAGCCACCCGGGTACAATTTTCCATGTACGCGATATCGTCCGCAAAGTTGACGAAGAGATAAATGCGGTCAGGCGAGAGCTTGCCCACATGGAAGCTGCGGGGATGGTTTCAAAAGAGCAGCGGGCTAATAGGCTGTTTTATTCATTCCGAAAAGACTACCCTTTGTATTATGAGCTTATGGAGCTTATTGGTAAGGCGTCAGGTTTGGGAGCAGATATTATCAAGCAGCGGGCAAAATTAGGAAAACTCAAATTCGTCATGGTCTCAGGGCGATATCTGAGAGGGTTGGAGAAAAAATCACAAACAGACGTTGACTTATTAGTTGTTGGGAATGTTGTGTTACCGGAGCTTTCCCATATCATTAAAGCGGAAGAAGCTCGTCGTGAGCGGGAAATCAATTATACGGTGATGACGGAAGAAGAATTCAGTTTCAGAAAATCTCGAAGGGATCCGTTTGTATTATCGGTTGTCGGGGGTTCACGGATTATGATTGTTGGAGATGAAGAGGATCTGGTAAGCTGACAATCTTCATAATCGGTAATTGTTTCAAACGTCATGTATTTATACTATCAGTGATATGTTTAAAACGCCGCGTAGAGTATTTATTATTCTCATCCTATTAGCGCTTCTCCTTATAGCGATTGATTTACCGGAAAATTATCATCTGAAGTTTCGCGTTGGACCGGTTTCCGTTGACCGTATCGTTAACCCATTATCTATTCATTTTTCCTTATTCGGGATGGCTGTCAATAAAGACTTCAAAACCCAATTGGGTTTGGATTTATCCGGGGGCGCGAATGTAACGCTGGAAGCAAATATGAAGGACATAAAGCCCGCGGATCGCACGTCAGCACTTGATTCTGCAAAACAGGTGATTGAGCGGCGGGTCAATCTTTTTGGTGTTTCCGAGCCAATCGTTCAGTCGGCACAAAATAAGGATTCATACCGCATACTTGTTGAACTACCCGGAGTGACCGATGTGAACCGTGCGATAGCGCTTATCGGACAAACAGCTCAATTGGAATTCCGCGAATTCACGAATTATCAGGAATCATCGACGTCGGCGTTTCTCATTCCGACCTTGGACAATACGAAATCGACCGGTTTAACCGGTAAAGATCTTACCCGGGCGCTCATGGATTTTAGTTCCCAAACCGGTGAACCTGAAGTCTCCCTGGAATTTAATAGTGCCGGCGGGGCTAAATTTGATGCTATCACCAAACGGCTCATCGGGAAACCTCTTGCGATATTCTTAGATGATTTTCCGGTTACCTGGCCGAGGGTAAATACCGAGATTAGTGATGGAAAGGCCGTCATTACGGGCAGTTTTACGCAGGATGCGGCGAAAACGCTTGCATTGCAACTTAATGCCGGCGCATTGCCCGTACCGGTCACTGTTGTAGAAAAGCAGACTGTTGGCGCTACCTTAGGGCAGGAATCGGTTATCCAAAGTATTCGCGCTGGGGGAATTGGCTTACTTATCGTTGCCGCGTTTATGATAGCGAAATACGAGTGGCTCGGACTGTTTGCCGACATGGCGCTTATTTTGTACGGTTTACTCAATTTTGCGATTTACCGGTGGATTCCGATAACGTTGACGCTCCCTGGGGTTGCAGGATTTCTTTTGTCGATCGGTATGGCTGTGGACAGCAATATTCTGATTTTTGAACGTTTTAAAGAAGAAAAACGATTGGGTAAACCCTGGAGAGTCGCATTGGAGTTAGGATTCGGAAGGGCGTGGGACAGTATCCGGGATGCGAACATCACTACCATGATCACCTGCGCGGTGTTATTTAACCCCGGTAACTGGCAGTTTCTTCCGAGTTCCGGAATGGTGCGCGGATTTGCCGTCACATTATTTATCGGTGTCGTGACGAGCTTGTTTACCGGTATAATCGTAACGAGGACGTTTTTACGGGTTCTCTATAAAGAAAAGGATAAGAAAAAATCCGAAGACGCATAAATAATTTTCAAAACATATGATTCGTTTTTCAAGATTCATCTGGCTCTATTTTTTAATATCCGCCCTTGTACTCGTTCCGGGTACTTTTGCACTACTCCGGTTTGGATTATTGCCTGCAGTGGATTTTACGGGCGGCACGTTAATCGAACTGCATTATAAATCGAATGTGCCGCAATCTGTTGTTGAAAATATATTATCAGGGCAAAAAATTATTGCGGCGAACATCCAATTTTCAACCGGCAATAATTATTTAGTGCGTTTGAAGCCTGTTTCAAACGCCGAACTTGCGAAACTGGAAAATGCGATTACCTCCAGTCCTGAAAAGCCGGAAATTGTAAGGAACGATACCGTCGGTCCGGTTTTAGGGAAAGAGCTGTTGCAAAAAACCGTGATGGCGGCGATTGTCGCAATTATCGCAATGCTGTCGTATGTTGCGTATGCATTTAAGAATATTAAATTCGGCGTAGCTGCAATTCTTGCCCTTATCCATGATCTTCTCGTTGTTTTGGGGACTTTTTCATTACTCGGACACTTTTTGCACATAGAAGTCGATACATTATTTGTAACGGCATTTTTGACGACCATGAGCTTTTCGGTGCACGATACCATTGTCGTGTTTGACCGCATCCGCGAAATGCTGAAGCGCGGTGACCGGCTGCCGTTTGACCAGTTGTGTGATAAGGCGCTTACGCAAACCGTTGGAAGGTCGCTTGCCAATTCACTCACCATTATTTTCATGCTGTTGGCGCTGGTTCTTATGGGGGGGGAGACCGTCCGGTGGTTTATCTTCGCACTTCTCATCGGCACCATATCAGGGACATACTCCTCGGATTTTATTGCGACTCCGATTCTTATTCTTTGGGATCGGTGGGAAAAGAGAAAAAAGTAATTATTTGTCGATAGAAACCATTAGGGTATTTAACTTCAAAATACTTTAAATATTCCATAACGAGTCAGCAAATTCTACGGGATCGGTGATAACTATTAAATTCTCTTTAGGTGCCTTTGTGTTATAACTGATAGTATTTACTCTTCCTAATATTGTTTTGTCACAGGCTCCTGCCAAAGCTTTTTCTATACGTTCGAGTACGCCGATTTCTCCAACTGAAACAAGTTCATCAGATAACCAATGGTTTGAAGGGATAGCTCTTATTATTTGGGATATAGTTTGACCAGAAATAAACGGACTTTCTGTATACACCCTTCCATCCTTGAGAAGATCTGCTTTTAATATTGGGTTACCACGAAGCGCTACTATTCTACCATCAGGAAATTGAATGCTTGTTTGTTGCTCTGATAAACACGATTCCATAGTATTTTGTATAATTTGCAAACGTTTAACCACGTTTATATCATGTTGAGCATCTAGTGGATAAATATGTATTGCTAAATCTTTAGAACGCAGAACAATTGATTCTCTTTTATCAATTAATATTGCCCCAGGAAATTGATTTGCTAATACATCAACACTCATAATACTTAATTGAAAATGAGTTGTTTAAGACGAGACAGTAATGCTTCCCGTTCATTTTGGAGCGTCCCGGCTTCCACTTCGGCAAACAGCTGGTTTAAGAGTTTCCCGATAACAGGACCGGGTTTAACGCCGAGTGTTTTCATGACATCAAAACCATTAATTTTAAGATCAGTGACGCTGAAGGGCTGTTTTTGGACGTCGATAAGGCGTTTTTTAAAAAGTTCCAGGCGCCATGAAGTTTCTTGCGCTCCGCCGCCGAGCCGGTCTCCGATCCGGAGGGCGAGCATGTCATCGAGATTTTCTTTTTCGACATGGCGAATGATTCTTCGTATGGCGCTGTCTGTCTGTCGTTCGTCTACGCTGAACTGATGCCATCGAATAAGTGTTACGACTTTATCTATTTGTTTTTTAGAGAGTTTTAGGCGGTAACAAATACTTCTCGCGATTCTTGCACCCACAACCTCATGGTTATAAAAGGTGATTAATCCGGTATCATCTTTCTTAAATGTATGTACCTTGCCGATGTCATGAAGGAGTGTCGCCAGTCGAATGATCGGGTCTTTTGACGGGCAGTATTTCATGGCCATGACACAATGAGTGCCCACGTCGTAAATGTGATGGCGCTTCGGGCTTTTTTGCTGCACGTCAAATGCAGGGATAAGTTCGGGGATGATGAATGTGAGAAGTCCGCTACTTTTAAGGAGCAGAATTCCGTCTGCTGCATACGAAGATGCAAGCAGTTTCAATAACTCATCGCGGATGCGTTCAATTGATATTTCCTTGAGGAGAACTGCGTTTTTTTTGATCGCTGCAAGGGTCATCGGGTCAATCATGAATCCGAGCTCGCTCGCCTGACGGATAGCGCGCATCATACGGAGAGCGTCCTCTTTGAAGCGATCGTCCGGGTTCCCGACCGTACGGATTATTTTATCCTTTAAATCTTTTTGACCGTCATACGGGTCCACTATTTTTTGTCCGTCACAGGCAATTGCATTGATCGTAAAATCGCGCCGGCCCAAGTCACCTGCCAATGTTTTGCCCCAGCTAATCTTGTCAGGATGGCGGTGGTCTTTATATCCTTCTTCGCTACGATATGTCGTGATTTCGTAAACGTCCGTTACTGTTTCATCGGTATCCCGCATCTTAATCCCTACCGTACCGAACTGATTATCATAAAAACTGTCCGGGAAAATGCGCAAGAGATCTTCGGGAGTTGCATTTGTCGTAAAATCCCAACCTTTCGTCGGCCGGTCCATGAGTAAATCGCGGACGGACCCGCCGATTGCATAAGCATCAAAACCGTTTTTTTTCACCTCATCAATGATGGATTGTGCTTGTTTTGGGAGCTTTATCATAGCTGCCCCTATGATATCATATGACTCATGAAGAAGTGGCAGATACGCTATACACCGAAATCAACGTTGTCACCGTTAAGCGTCCGCGATATTATCTCGGTTTTACTCTTAAACCGCGGATTAAAGACAAAAAAAGAAATTGAAGAGTATCTTCATCCGAAAAATCCGTATGATTTAACTGCAAAAGACGTTGACATCAGTTTCTCATCACTTGCAAAAGCGGTGAAACGGATTAATAAGGCGATACGCTTGCATGAGTCGATTATTGTGTATGCGGACTATGATGCAGACGGGATTACAGCGGGTGCCATCATGTGGGAAACGATTCATAAACTCGGCGGAAACGTTATGCCGTATATTCCCGATAGGGCTGAGGAAGGATATGGTTTGTCGAAAAAGGGGATAGACAGCGTTTTTAAACAATATACGCCGTCGCTCATCGTCACCGTCGATCACGGAATTTCTGCTTACGACAAGGTAGAGTACGCAAAGTCTCTGGGAATTGATGTTGTCGTCACCGATCATCACATGAAACCCAAAAAACTTCCCGACTGCGTAACCGTTCACACGACGAGTCTCTGCGGAGCAGGGGTCTCATGGTTCGTGGCAAAAGAACTGGATCCCGCGCATCACGATGAATTATTAGCCCTTGCGACCATCGGGACGATTGCAGATCTCGTTCCTTTAATCGGTGCGAATCGGTCTATAACAAAATTCGGATTGGCAGTGCTCAATAAAACAAAACGTATCGGGCTCACTGCGCTCATATCCGACGCAGGATTGACGAAGGGCGAGCTTTCAACATTTGATATTTCCCATGTCATAGCCCCGAGGATTAATGCTATGGGGAGATTGGTTCACGCGATGGATGCACTTCGACTTATGTGCACAAACCGGGAAGATAAGGCGATGCTATTAGCGCGAAAACTGAGTCTTACAAATAAAGAACGCCAGCAACTGACCGTTGATACGTCGGCTCATGCAAAGGGATTGGTGCAAAAAGATGCATCAGGGAATGTAAAGAAGTTATTGTTTATCGCACACGAAAGTTACAATCCCGGGATTATCGGATTGGTTGCAGGGAGACTTGTTGAGGAATATTACCGCCCGTCTATCGTCTTGTCAGTCGGCGAAATCTATTCAAAAGCGTCTGCGCGGTCGATTACCGGATTCAATATTGTTGACGCGATCAGGAGTTGCAGCGACATTCTTGTTGACGTAGGAGGCCATCCAATGGCTGCGGGATTTACTGTCGAAACAAAAAATCTTGATGCATTGGAGCGGCGTCTTAGTGAACTTGCAGAGAAAGAGTTAGGCGAAGAACAATTACTACGTGTTCTTCCCATTGATGTCGCTTTGCCTTTATCAAACGCCACGGAGGATCTATGGCGGGCGATACAGGAATTTGAGCCGTTCGGTTTCGGCAATCCCGAGCCGTTATTCTCATCAACAGGAGTTGAGGTCGTCGATAGCCGGCTGGTTGGCGCCGAAGGGAAACATATGAAATTAAAACTCAGACAGGCGGGAGTCATTGTCGATGCGATAGCATTCGGTTTAGGCAAGGTCTATCCGTCACTCCGGCCTGATAAACCCATCGATATTGCCTATTCCATCGATATGAACACCTGGAATGGAAGCACGAGATTACAGTTAAAGATTAAAGATATAAAAGTGGTGTAGCACTTATTTTTTACCGACCTCTCCCAGGACAACAATGGTGTGTGATCCTTCCGGGGCAATAATGAGATCATGGCCTTCAATTGTTTTGTGTCCGCTATTTGGGGGCAAGGTTCCACCGGCCCTGTTTTCTATTGGTTTGACACCCTGAATTCGACCACCGAAAATATTCAACGATAACAGTTTTTCCTCCATTTTGAGAGTGCATGGATCGTTCGGGTCAAATTTATCAGATAATTTTTCAGTAGCGATAACTATTTCTGTGCAGGGCATAAAAAAACCTCCTATTGAAGGAGGTCTCGTGAGAAAAAATGTAACGTTATTTCACCACGCGACCTCTCCTTTCGTAAGGAGTGTAATAAGTTGGACAATAATACGGTTGGTTGGGTTCATATATGAATTATAGGCTTAATTGTAATATATATTACAATACGTTGTCAATAGTAATTACTTCAACAAACAGGGTAATCCGTGTGATAATATAGTTCATTGAGGTTATTTGTTATGATGGAGTCAGGTATGGAGAGAACTCTTATAATAAAAACAACTGATCTTATCAGAAAAGAAGTCCTCCTTCAGGGTTGGATAAATAACCGCCGTGATCACGGGAAAATCATGTTTTTGGATCTTCGTGACCGCACAGGGATCGTCCAGATGGTATCCTCTAAGGAACTTGCCGATGCGCGGCCTGAGGATGTGGTAGAGGTCGTTGGTGTCGTCAAAAAACGGCCGGATAACATGGTGAACGCGAAACTGACTACAGGAGCAATTGAGATTGAAGTGAAAAAAATGCTCATTATCAATAAAGCAAGAGAACTGCCGTTCCCTATTGATACGGACGGACTCGATATTAACGAAGAAACCAGGCTGAAATACCGCTACCTGGATATCAGACGTCCCAGAATGACGCGGAATCTTCGTGTCCGCTCTCAGGCGACCACGTTTATCAGAAATTACCTAACCGCTCTTGATTTTATAGAGGTGGAAACACCGATGTTAACGAAAACGACACCGGAAGGAGCACGGGATTTTATCGTCCCCTCGAGGCTTCAAAAAGGTAAATTTTATGCGCTCCCGCAATCGCCCCAACAGTATAAGCAGTTATTGATGGTAGCGGGTTTGGAACGGTATTTTCAGATTGCCCGATGTTTCCGCGATGAGGACCCAAGAAAAGACCGTGCGTACGGTGAGTTTACCCAGCTTGATATTGAAATGTCATTTGTGACGCAGGAAGATATTATCCGGCTTGCGGAAGACCTGTTTACAAAATTAGTGACGAAATTATTTCCCGAAAAACATATATCACAGACTCCCTGGCCGAGAATTCCGCACAAAGAGGCAATTGCGAAATACGGGACGGACAAACCGGACTTACGGAAAAATAAAAATGATCCTAACGAACTAGCTTTTTCCTGGACGGTAGATTTTCCGCTTTTTACCGAGCAGTCGGAGGCGGATTTCTATCATGGGTCGGGAAGCGCCAAATTTGCACCTTCTCATCATATGTTTACCGCGCCACATCCTGATGATATCGCGCTCCTTGATACGGATCCGACCAAAGTCCGTGGATTGCAACATGATATGATTCTGAACGGTTATGAGGTCGGAGGGGGCAGCATAAGAATTCATAAGCGGGAAATACAGGAGAAAGTGTTTGATCTCATCGGATTTAGTGCGGCTCAAAAGAGCCAATTTGAGCATATGCTCACTGCTTTCACCTATGGAGTACCGCCGCATGGAGGGATTGCTCCCGGAGTTGACCGGTTTTTATTTACCGTGTTAGGAGAGCTCAGTATTCGGGAAGTTATGGCATTTCCGGCAAGCGCTTCCGGGCAAACGAGCGTTATGGATGCCCCGAGTGAAGCAACTGAAGAGCAATTAAATGAAGTCGGCATTACGGTTTTGAAGAAGACGGGTCCCAGGGGGGGTGACGCCGTCTATAAAGAGATAGTCGATTTGCTTGAAGCGAATAAGATTCAATATGAAGCCTATGAACACGAGCCGGTGACCACAAGTGAGGAAGCGGCGAAAATCAGAAATACTGATCCTCACATGGGAGCCAAAGCGCTTGTTATGTTTGCCGATGGGAAACCGGTCATGGTGGTTATCGCGGGAGATCAAAAAGTTGACATGAAGGTATTTAAAAAATTATTTGACGTACGGGACCTCCGTATGGCGACGCCGGATGAAGTACTTACCGTAACATCGGTTCCAATCGGGGCTGTACCGCCGTTCGGGCATATTTTCGGTATACCGATTTATATGGAAAACGGTTTAGCCACAAATACGCGGGTTGCATTCAATGCAGGACTGCATAATAAATCAATCGCGTTATCGGAAAAGGATTACGAAAAGGTAGCAAGACCCATCACAGGCGCGTACGCGAAGACATCGTAAATGGCTAAGAAGAAAAAAAGAGCATCTGTACAGAAAATCCCTTGGTTTATAACCAACTGGGATAAAATACTCTTCCTTATCTTTGTAGGAATATTTATTCTGTTGAGCCCGGGGCAAAATATTTATACCATCGGAAAACTTGCAGAACCGATCTCAAATCCTACCGTATCGCTTAATGTGCCCACCCCCGCACCGTACCCGACAAATAGTACGGGTGTATATCCAGGGAGTGAAGTGACAGCTACCGGTGTTGTCGTTTTGGATATAAATTCTGGAGTGTTTATGTATAAACGAAATGCCGATGTTTCGCTATCTCCCGCATCGACAACGAAAATTTTGACCGCACTTGTTGCACTGGACTCATATAATCTCGATGATGTTGTAACTATAAAAACGGCGACGGTTGACGGACAGGTGATGGGGCTTGTTCCCGGGGAGCAAATGACGGTCGAAAATTTACTCTACGGCGCTCTTATTTATTCCGGTAACGATGCTGCATGGGCGATTGCCGACCATTATCCCGGTGGAGAGCCGGCATTTGTTGACGCTATGAATAAGAAGGCGCAAGCGTTACATCTCGATCACAGCACATTCACAAATCCTGTAGGTTTTGATGATCCTAACCATAAAATGACGCCCATCGATTTAGCACATTTAGGAAGTGTAGCGCTCCAAAATAAAACCATCGCAAAAATGGTTGCAATCCCTGAAATTACCATCTCAGACGTTACCCATACGTATTTTTATCCACTGAAAAATGTGAACGAACTGTTGGGGAAAATCCCTGGTGTTGGGGGTATAAAAACCGGTTGGACCGAGGAAGCCGGAGAAAATTTGATGACACTCGTTGACCGTAATGGTCATAAAGTGATTACGGTGGTTTTACACAGTCAGGACCGGTTCGGTGACACAGAGAAGCTTATTAACTGGATATTCGCAAATTACCAGTGGGTGCCCTACGGTCAAAGTCAGTAATTATTGTTCTATCCAATCGGACATCACCGCCGGGACGTATGCAATAAAATTATTATCCCCCGAGAATACGAAAACCGGCTGCAGATATGTTTGTGGATCGTACGTGTCATAGTAAGCTAAATAGACGTTTCGTACTACAGCTGTGGTAGTATTATCCGGATAGTGTGCGATATATCCTTGACCTTGTTGTAGTTCACTCCAAGCCTGTGAGCTCGTAATGAGAGGATATGTCGCCGTTGTCTGATAATCAATCGGCCAATAGGTATAGGCAAACTGTATAATGCGTTTTCGTGGGTTTGATGATCCCGATATTATAATAGATATTGGTCCTTCATCCGGAATTGGTGCAACTACAGGGGTGTCGCCGATTAAGTTTCTAAAAAAATCAACCCGTAACGCATCGCTATCAGATAGACTTCGCCCCGGAGCTAACTGAATGCCGCTTAGTTTGAGATAAGATACGGTGATCGGTCCGCCGTTGAAGTCGCTTGGATATAAACCATTTGATTCAAGGAGTGTAGTGGCTTCCGTTTTTGCCCCGTTGTCGTCTGGTAGATTTTTTTCGGTAAAGATGGACAAATCGCGCTCAAATGTATACCGGACGATGAAATTAGAAGAAACGATATCATATCGTAGGCTTCGAAGCGGGTAATCTGCGTCGTTAAAACGGTAGATGTTTTTGCTTTCCTGGATCGGAGTCGGGTCAAACTGCATTTTTGTGGCAAAATCCTCAGTGTTGGTCAGGGCAAGAAGGTTAGCTGCACTTTTAGGCATGAAATAGACGGTGGCAGATGACGATGCAGTTGGCACCGATCCTTCAATCGTTTGTAGTGTATAGCTGATCTGTGCGGATGGAGTTGCCTGGGTCGGAAATTGAAGAGCAGGAAGTCTTCCGAAGGCATGATTAGGCAAAGCCTGTTGGGGCGGGAAAATCATGAGCCAAATAATAACGATTATGCTCCAGAGAATGCGAAGGACAAAGTAGGCGATAACACCCAAAATGGTCCAATTAACTGCACGTCGTGTGTAATACGCTGTCTCGGTCAGGGAAGACATATTTTGCATCGTTAAGCGCTAATCGTTAAACGGTTAATCGCGGTTAACGGTTAACGTTTAGCGGATAACAACTTATACTTTGAGTATACGTGGCTCAGATGGTAGAATCAATCTTGTTATGTCAATTGTCCGCACACGCATCGCTCCTTCGCCGACAGGTCAGGATCTTCATATCGGAAATGCCTATACTGCGCTTATCAATTATGTTTTTGCGAAGAAAAATAACGGCCAATTCATCATCCGAATAGAGGATACTGATCGAACAAGGTTTGTTGAAGGGTCTGAAGCGCGGATTCTCGAATCACTCCGCTGGTTGGGGATTCCTCATGACGAAGGGCCGGATAATGGCGGTCCGTATGCTCCATATCGTCAGTCAGAACGATTGGATATTTATAAAAAATATGCAGAAGAGCTGATAGCAAAAGGTCATGCATATTACTGTTTTTGCACTCCCGAACGGTTGGCAGAGATGCGGCAAGATCAGGAGGCGAAGCACTTGCCCCCCATGTATGACGGTTTGTGCAAAAAATTGGATCCAAAAGAAGCGAAAAAGCGGGCCGCAGGCGGGGAAAAGCATGTCATCCGTCTTAATGTTCCCGATGACGGAGTATCGACCTTTCACGATATAATCCGGGGCGATATTTCATTTGAAAATAAACTGATTGACGATCAGGTACTTCTGAAATCGGATGGATTTCCCACCTATCACCTTGGGGTCGTTGTTGACGACCATATCATGAAAATTACTCATATCATACGGGGTGAAGAGTGGATTTCGTCGACACCGAAGCACATACTCCTCTATCAATTTTTCGGATGGGAACTTCCGCAGTTTGCCCATGCATCATTGCTTCGAAATCCCGATAAAAGTAAGCTTAGTAAACGGAAAAATCCTGTGTGGGTTTCCGACTACAAAACAAAAGGATATTTACCGGAGGCAATAAAAAATTATTTGGCCACCATGGCATGGGCCTATCCCGGAGGGAAAGATATATTCACGGTTTTGGAGATGACACAAAAGTTCACGCTCGAAGCAGTCCAGACAACAGCGCCAATATTTGATACGGAGAAACTACGTTGGATGAACGGGGAGTATTTACGGATGAAGTCAGACGCAGAGATAAAAGATCTGATTAAAAATTTCTATACGGATGAGAAGTTAGATGATGCACTTCTTATAAATATATTACCGCTAATTAAAGACCGCATGAAACTGTTATCGGAGTTTAAATCTCTTGCAGGCTTTTTCTTTGAGCGGCCCCGCGAATTAGAGCGGCCATTACAGGAAAGCGCATTAAAAATTGGAAGAGATGCTTTAAATAACTGTGATTGGAATCATGATGCGATGGAGAAATCCATTAGGGAGGCCGCAGAGAAGGGGAATGTTAAGGCAAAGGATGTATTTATGGAGCTTCGGGTTGCGGTTACGGGTAAAACTGTCGGTCCGCCGCTTCTTGAATCATTGGAAATACTGGGAAAAGACGAAACGCTAAAACGACTAACAACCAAATAACAAAGTAACCAATTAACCAAGTAACCTGCGTTGCAGTCTTATCTATTACATTAGGTCTATCCAGTGTGGATCGGTTTCCACGGTGAGCTCCAGATATACTTTTTTGTTTGTCGCGGTTTCCAGTTCTTTCCGTGCGGCCATACTGATTTCTTTGATCATCACGCCGCCTTTGCCCACGATCATCGCTTTATATCGGTCCGCCGAAGTTAAAATTCTTGCGCGGATATACAAATTACCGTTTGTACGTTCGGTTGTTTCGTCGACAACCGTGGTTAACGTATAGGGCACTTCGCGGCGGAGAAATAAATATGCCTTTTCCCGTATAATTTCTGCGACGAACATCTTGCTATCGAGGTTGAGTGCCGGTTGTGTGAGTGTTTTTGTATCAACAATCGGTTCGCCCTCTTTCAAAAATGAAAATATCGTGTCAAGGAGTGTTGGAATGTTTTTATGTTCGAGAGCCGAGACTTCAACGACGGCATCAAACTCTTCTTCCATGAATTTGTATTGGATGATGTGCGTTGGTTCTTTGACATCAATCTTATTGATTACTAAAATTTTCGGTACTTTCGCTTTTCTCACGATACCAAGCGTTTTATTCTCTTCAAAATCCCGCTCCCGTGTGTGATCAATCATGTAGATGACCAGATCAACGCCTCCTGCGAGTGATTCTTCAGCCTGCAGATTGATGCGCTTGCCCAATGGGTCATCAATTTTTCCGAATACGCCCGGCGTGTCGACAAACAGTATCTGACCGCGTTCATCCTCATAGACCGCCTGGATGTTAAACCGCGTCGTCTGCGGCTTCGGCGACGTGATAGACACTTTGTGTCCCAATATATGATTGAGAAGCGTTGATTTGCCGACGTTCGGCCGACCGATGATTGCGACAACACCAGTTTTCATGGCCTTATTGTACTATAATTGGCTTCACGTATGTATGAGACAAACGATCGCGAGCTCGTAGTAGCCATACAAAAGGGCAATATCATTGCCTATGAGAAACTGGTCGTACGCTATCAGCGTGGGCTTTTTGTCTTCGTCATGCGGATCGTTCACGATGAGGCTGTGGCCTCTGAAGTCGTCCAGGACGCATTGTTTAACGTATATCGTCATATTAGCCGTGTTGACCCTGAGAGAAAATTTTCGACATATATGTTTGAAATTGCGAAAAACACAGCTTTCTCGGCAATTCGATCAAAAAAGGCAACCGTATCCTTGGAGGAGATTGTGGATATAGAGGATGATGAACCATTTATCGAGCAGATATTCCGTTCGGACAGGATTGCGTCCGTGAAGCTTGCCGTTTCACATTTGCCTCAAAAATATAAACGGGTCATCACTCTTTACTATTTTCATGAATTGTCGTATGAAGAAGTCAGTAGGGAATTACATATTCCCGTCAATACGGTTCGGACCCATCTTAAACGCGCAAAGGTTGCGTTACGGAAAAAATTACATTATGAAGAAAACACCTGATATTACAAAACCGGTCATGGACCGGGTGGTCCGGTTCGAGCGGAAAAATACCGACTCATGGCAGCGGCGTTTTATTGTCTCTATGGCCATCCTCGTTATCATAACGCTTTCCATTTTGTGGGCAATCATAAGCGTGCTATCCACAGAACAAAGCTGGTCACTTCTTAGCATCTTTACTCAGGATCCTGAGATCATTGCATCCTATTGGCGGGACACGCTGTGGATTTTTTGGCAGGGAGTACCGCAAAACTATTTGTTATTGGGAGCCATAGCGATTTTCCTGCTTATTATTCTATGGGTATTTACGGGTAATAAAAGGAAACTAATTCGCGAAAAACGCCGACAACTTGATAAATATGTGTAATATTGATTACACTAGTACATAGAGGTACGTATGAAACAGACGATTATTATTGCATTACTCGTTGTTCTTGTTGCCGGAGGTGCTGGATATTATCTCTACAGCCGGAACAAATTGCAACAAATGGCATCTTCAACGGGTATGACTCAGGGAGAAACGCCAACGAGCATGACGCAACAGGGTACTACGCAAAATAATCAGGGTGCACCGGTCACGACGATACCGACAGCGAAACCATTGCCGTCGCCGATTCCGGCTGTTTCACAGATCACTCTTGCTCTAACAAGTCCTTCGGATAAAAGCACCGTGACAGTCGCAAGTGTTGTTGTCAAAGGTCATACGGTTCCGGCGGCTGATATCTTTGTTAATGATACGGAAGTGACCGCAGATGCCGGAGGTAACTTTACGGCCCAGGTGTCGCTGGATGAGGGAGATAACATTGTTACCGTCACGGCAAACGATTCAAACGGCTCTTACGCAGAAAAAGATTTTACCGTTACGTATAGTCCCGCCCAATAAACCTGATGAAACTTTATTGGCGGTTTATGCGTACTATATATAGTACTAAAGGAGAACAACTATGAAACAAAAAATGCAGATATTTTGGATAATGATTCTACTCGGGTTTGGTCTTACGACGGCTACCCCAGCTTTTGCAGCTATGGGGCACCCGTTTTTACGGGCTGTTGGTGAAGGCATCGGAAAAAATTTTGCGACAGCAGGCGGGAAAATCAGAACATTTTTGCAAACCCACGCTTCCTTAATTGGAGCAAGTATCACGGGAATTAATGGTACAACGCTCACCGTTAGTCAAAACGGCAAAACGTATACGGTTCTTACCGATGGAAACACACAGGATCGTCGCAGATATTGGGGAAAAGGATCCATAACTGAAATGCAGGTTGGCGATACGGTGAATGTGTACGGAACCTGGACGGACAGTACAAACACGACAATCCAGGCGAAACTGGTCCGCGATGTATCGATACAGAAGTATAACGGGGTATTTTTCGGAACCGTTCAATCACTCACAAGTTCAGGCTGGACGATGACAACCGTCGAGCGCGGTAATCAGACGGTGACTGTGTCATCGACAACAAAGTTTAAGGATCGTAAGGGCGGAACACTTGCACAGTCCGACATTGCAGTCGGCCATAAGATCCGCGTTCGGGGTTTGTGGGATAGGACTTCAAGCACTATAACAGAAGTAACGGAAGTCAGAGACTTCAGTCTGCCGGTGAAAGCAACTGTTACACCAACGGTCACACCGACGCCGTAATAGTTATTTAGTTAGTTGGTTACTTAGTTAAAATGCAGAGACTTTCCATTATCGGAGAGTCTCTGTTAGTATTATCGGCAATGAATATACCAACAAAGCGGATGGATGAATTTCAACGATTCATTTTTTCCTGGTGGAAAACCAATCGCCGCGACCTCCCGTGGCGGCGTACGAACGATCCGTATAAAATTCTCGTTTCTGAAGTGATGCTCCAGCAGACGCAGGTACTTCGGGTCCTCCCGAAGTACCGTGAGTTTATCGAACGGTACCCGACAGTATATGACCTTGCAAAAGCCTCTCCTGGTGATGTTTTGCGGATCTGGAAGGGGATGGGATATAACCGCCGGGCGCTGTATCTCTATAAGACTGCGCAGGAAGTTGTCAGGATTTACCATGGAATTTTTCCAAAAGATGAGGAGTCACTTACTAAACTCCCCGGATTGGGTATATATACTGCTCGAGCAATTATGGTGTTCGCTTATCGACAAAATGTCGCTATGGTCGACACAAACATACGTCAAATCATTACGCATTTCTTTTTTAGAGATAAACCACAGAAACCGGCGGTTATTCAGGCTGCGGCCGACCAATTGGTGCCCGTAGGGAAATCCTGGGAGTGGCACCAGGCGCTTATGGACTTTGGATCTTCTAAGTTAAAGAAGATCCATCCGCCGATGAGGCGAATAGGCAGAACAGCAGAAAAGAAGAAATCAATTCCCTTCAAGGAATCCAACCGTTTTTACCGCGGTCGCATTATTGATATTCTCCGTCAAGATAAAATCGGTGAGGATCAGCTCATTACAAACTTGATAAAAAAATACGGTAAACCCCGGCAGTTTCTCCAATCAATTATCGGGAGCCTTATAAAAGACGGGTTAGTTGTGAAGAAAGGTAAAAGTCTGTATTTGCCCGAATAGCATTAGCTAATTATGAGAATTCTGTATTTTTTAATCCCCGAAGGGGCTCTGACCTCAACAACATCGTTTTGTTTTTTACTCATAAGTGCTTTTCCTAAGGGGGAAATATGTGAAATTGTTTTTTTTGAAGGATCTGATTCATAGCCTCCGACAATTGAATATTGCGACGTGTTTGTTCCATCTGATACCGTTACGACGCTTCCTATATCAACCATACCGCCATGTGTCGATTCAACAATCACCGCAAGTCGGATTAAGCGTTCAACCCGGCGGATTCTGGAATCTATGAAGGACAATTTTTGGCGCGATGCTTTGTAGTAGCCGTTTTCGGAAAGATCACCCATATTCCGTGCAAGCCGCAGATGCTCAACAGCATCAGGTCTTTGTGCAGTCAGGCTTGCTTTTTCTTCAATCAGTTTTTGATAGCCCTCTTTGGTAAACGGAATTCTTGGTTCTTTTTTCAAAAATAGTTGTTTCATACCGCCGCAGTTGTTGCTGTCAGAAGTTTAGCGAGCGTTTTTTTGAGCGCTTCCACCGTTTTTTCATCATACACCGAAGAGGCCAGCACGTGTTTTTTTGCTTTGGTGAAGAGTTTCGTGACTTTTTTAATCGTATCAACGTCAGTTAGATCAGTTTTCGTGAGGACTATGTATTCAGGTTTATCCAACAAGAGGGGATCAAACGCCCTAAATTCTTCCCGTATTGTGTTATACGCCTGTTGCGGGTCGGCACTTGTAACGTCGAGGCAATGTAGGAGGATTTTTGTTTTCTCGATATGCCGTAGGAAATCTATTCCCAGGCCTTTGCCTTTTGATGCTCCCTCAATGAGTCCGGGGATGTCGGCGATGGGATGAGTTCCCAGCATGCCGATCGTGGGTTCGAGCGTCGTAAACGGATAGGCGCCGATTGCTGGTGTGGCGTTCGTTAATACAGTGAGAAGGCTACTTTTCCCGGCGTTCGGAAGTCCGATGAGACCGATTTCCGCAATGAGCCGGAGTTCTAGGAACAGATATTTTTCCTCTCCCTTTTCTCCGACGTCGAAATTTGTCGGCGTCTGGTTGGTAGATGATTTAAATTCAACGTTGCCCCGTCCACCCTTCCCGCCGCGCGCGAACAGTATCGAAGTCGTATCCGTAATTTCAACGATAGCCTTCGTTTTGAGATCAGTGATCCGGGTCCCCAGAGGGACAACCGTCGTGACGTTGGGGGCGTTCTTGCCGAACATTTTCTGCTTTTTACCATCCGTGCCGTTTTCCGCCTCAATCTTCTTTTTGTAGCGGAATTCACGGAGGTCTGTAACGTTGTGTGAGCCTTGAAAATAGATATTACCGCCATTACCACCGTTTCCGCCGTCCGGGCCGCCCTTGGCCGTCTGGCCATCCCGCCTGAGGTGTCCTGAGCCGCTGCCGCCGTTTCCGGCTTTGATCGTGAGGTTGATATTATCGACTAACATGAGGTCATTGTACCATTAATCGGAGCCTGAGAGAGGTTTAGACCGTTAATATTGACTTTGTAAGGCCCGCACATACAATCACCTATCATGAACGTCAGTATGGAGGGAGACCGGTTTAATCACGAATATGTGAGAGGGATCACCGATTTATTCCGTTTGAGAGTGTCTCTTCATATTTTCTGGCCGAATCAGCTCTCCTCGATTTATCAGGTCGAAGACTTGTTAAGTTTGCAGATTTTAAGACTCCCTTAGACGGGTTGAATCTCGGAGGAATTGAGATGGATATGAGCTTCTGGGATTATCCGACATCGCCTGATGAAATCTGGCATACGCTTACCGAACTTCATTCGTCAACGCAGGTGATACTCTATCGAAAAGAAGAAATAAATAATCAAAAGTTTCTCCAGGCCGGACATTTCTTTGCAGCCGCGTTGAATATGTCTCACCGCATGATGTAATTTCCCGGAGAAAGGCTGAATTGTTTGAATCGAGTACTCTCGTCACAGATCTATATATCATTTAAACCGGCACCTAAGCTCGAAGTTAACTTCATATAATAGGCGAGTTTACATATCTTCTTCTTGAGACCTGCTTTGATTCCGCGTACTATAGTGCATATGAAATATAGAATACTTGGGAAAACCGGATATAGAGTGTCTGAGATTGGATACGGTTCATGGTCATTGGGTGCGGACTGGGGTGATGTATCAGAAGGTCAGGCATTGTCTACGCTTCGAACGTTGCCGAAGATTGGAATCAACTTCATCGATACTGCTGATGTCTACGGAGATGGCAGGAGTGAAAAGTTTATTGCAAAATTCAGGCTAACGGAAAAAACTTCTTTTTATGTAGCCACAAAAGCAGGCAGAAGACTTAATCCTCATGTAACCGAAGGGTATACGAAGAGAAATCTCGTTGCTTTTATTGACCGCAGTCTCAAAAATCTTGGAGTTGATTGCCTTGATTTACTTCAGCTTCATTGTCCACCGACCCCGGTCTATTACATGCCGGAGGTCTTTGAAGCACTGGATGATTTGGTGAAATCAGGGAAGATTCGTCATTATGGCGTGAGCGTTGAAAAAGTGGAGGAAGCATTGAAAGCGATTGAATTCCCTAACGTCTCGACGGTGCAGATTATTTTTAACATGTTCCGGGAGCGGCCGATGGAATTATTTTTTCATGAAGCTGTCAAACGCAATATCGGGGTTATCGTTCGGGTTCCGCTGGCAAGCGGACTTTTGACGGGCAAATTTGACCGCAATTCGAAGTTTACAAACAATGACCATCGTTCGTATAACCGGCACGGCGAAATGTTTGATGTTGGAGAAACGTTCGCTGGTGTGGACTTTGAGACGGGCATTTCCGCGGTAAAAAAACTCAAAAGCGTTATTCCAACAGGATACACGATGTCGCAGTTTGCCCTAAAGTGGATCCTTATGCATGACGCCGTTTCCACAGTGATTGCCGGCGGAAAAACTCCTGAGCAGGTTTTGGAAAATAGCAAAGCCAGCGACCTTCCCCCTCTCAAAGCAGAGGTTTTGGCAAAAGTAGAGAAAATTTACGGTTCGTTCATCAAACCTCACGTCCATTATCGGTGGTAAAGAATGAGCATTCGTTGAACAACGTTGATTCGAACGGACTCGGGCAATGTACTCCTTACAGCCTGTTTATTTTTTCTTGATTGTTTTTCAAAGACATAGTACTATATCTTCTCATATGAGTGGATTCTGGAGCATAATAACAGGCCATCCCAATAGCCGAAAGGAATATGATGGAGGATACAGACATGTTCCCGATAGTAGTATTTCCGAGTTGGATCCCGATTCGATCCTTCAGCTCACAAGAGAGACTATGGCGCTTTCCCGCAGGCGCAGATGTGCGACTGAGCAATTAGATGGTGATCTTACTTCTGAGAGGTCAATTTTATTTGCGTTAGGATCGTGGTATTTGAATAACGGTTTAAGCAGGGACGATATGGCGCCGGCAATGTTAACCGATCTTAACGCGATTTATAATAGCCCCGATCAGATTAGCGATGTTCTAAAAAAGAGAATACTTCTGACACGCTATTATTCAAAAATCGGAGAACCCGAAGACTGTTACGGTTATGGAAATATCAATCCCTTGGTTTTTCAAAACGGAGGAACAATCTCTGTAGGATTACGGGATACATTTAGCGATGTGATACCCTTTGTTCAAAGGATAGAAACAGTCGTTTCATTTGATCCCGAAACAAGAGGATCTAAACATCAGATCAGATACTTCCGTGCTTTGTTGGCAACATACGGAATAACTCATCTTCTAACAATGGAAGGCATTAAAGATCCGGTAGTCGATGCTGTTCATGCTGACGAAAGAGCATTTGCGAAAGGGTGGTTGTCGTTGGCTAAAAAGATGGAAGAGCTATCTATTGAACCCTTTGACTTGTCTGTAGATAAAAATTTACTGTATAACAGCGGTAAAGTAGCAGAGTCAGCGATGTTATTTAATACGTATGTTGATTATTCTAAAGAATTACTTGACGTGCGGAGATAATAACGTTTTGTTCTTTTTACCTTGATATATATACAACCAATAAAGCAGGTTTATGCCCTCAGTCGATGTAAGTACGACCCGGGATAAAACTGCAGCGAGCCCGGCCTGGCCCTGGCCGATGCCCGACCCGAGAAGCAAAATAAGCGCACCCTCTCTTACTCCTAAACCCATGGGAGTCACGATACTTATATACCCTAAAAACCATGCGAGTATGGAAATCGAGACAACTAAGCCCGCGGACACGTGCTGTGCAAACGGCTGTATCAGAAAGTAATTTCCCAATCCGAATGCGCTCCACGCCAGGATCTGCAGAAGTAAAGCGCCGAGGAAGGTATTCGTAAAAAAGATTTTTCGTGGGACGTGCCGTAGCTCTTTGAGCGCTTGTTTCGCCCGCTTGCTGAAAAATAGTATACCGGTCGCCAGAGCGAGAACACCAATAACGACAAGAACGGTGAGTACGCTGAAATGCACTTTTCCATAATTTATCCAAAGAGCCGGAACTGATAACAATAACGTTACCGGCAGCATGAGAATGATTTCCAACAGTATCGAAAGAATGACGTTAGTCTTGGGCACCCCGTGGGTTACGGATAAAAAAAATCTACTCGCGAAGGACCAGACGTTTCCGGGTACATATCTCGTTGATTCTCCGGCAAACCATGCAAATAAACTATCTTTAATTTTAAAATGGCTTCCCAGGGATTTGAGTATTAGGTTCCATGAAAGCGCCCTCGCGTAAAAATAGAAGAGAAACATGATGACGCTCAACAGGATATTCACCCAGCTCACGAGCGCGAGGGAGGCCTGTATTTGTTTTGCCTGACTCAAAAATATCCGTCCGATAAAGATACCAACAAGAATAAGGACAATGAAGCCGGCTATTTTTTTGAATGAGTTTTCAGAAGGATTTTTGGGAGAGACACTCATTATTTTGTCTTCGTGTACACAACCATTTTTGCGGACATGCCGTTTTTTATAGCGGGGTATAAAGCTGAGTCAAATTTTGCATACACGGTAAATTGTTGTGTCGCCCGTTCGGTTGACGTCGAAAAAGAAAATGCAGGAGCCACAGCACTCGGCGAGATTTCATCGACATACCCCCAATATGTGTTACCCGGTAACGCATCGACCGTAAATGAAACGACCTGCCCGACATGGATGTCTTTTAATCCTTTATTCTCATCGATTGTACCCGTAACGCGTAGATTAACCGGCCGTATCATTTGGATGAGCTGTGTTGTGGGATTCACTGTTGATCCGGTCAGATCCGGGGCCGATATAACGAGCCCGTCCGTGTCGGCGCGAAGGGTTTCAGAGCCGACGACTGCCAGCGTATCACCGTTTTGTACGGTAGCCCCCTCCTTAACGTCAATTTCCTGCACTTTACCGGATGAGGATGGGGAAATCGTGATGACCGGAGATTGAATAAGTGAGTTGTCAATAAATACTCTCCCGGTCATTTTCTGAAAGATGATACATGCTACCAAAAGCAGGACCACCACAAAGACGCCGCCGACGATTCTCAAGAGTTTTTTATTTTTGAATAATGGGAATTCTTTTTTCATAACATGAGATATTTGCGTGTTGATATGAATTTCGGATCAGTGATGATGTTGTCGTTGGGGGAGAGTCCGCTTGTGATCTCTATTTCTTTTCCATGAATCTTTCCTGCGGTCACGGTTCTTAGCTCCGGCGTTCCGTTATTGTCCACCCAGACATATTTGCCCCCCAGCACTGTCCAGGCGGGGACGAGGGCGACATTATCGGAATTCGTACTGATGATGGCACTTCCTGTCATGTCTAATTTTGCAAGTTTCTTTAGTTCATCACTGACCACATCAACCTGATACACTGCCTGCCCGCTCTTGAGAGTTACCTTCGTCGGAAATATTTTGACTACCGTGCCGGTTATCTTATGTGCTATGCCGTCAATAGCAAGCGTAACCGGGCTTCCAACACTGATATAGTAGATATTCTCCAAGGGGACGTTGGCACGGAAAACCATGGAGGCCGGGTCTGCGACCACGAAGGTCGTAACCGGTGTAATGTTTACTCCGGGGACGGTGACGTCTTCATAGGTGATGATACCGTTGATGGGCGACGTGAGACTCGCAAGCGTTACCGCATATTTTGCCAAATCAACACCTATTTGCGCTGAATTTTGGGCAAGGAGGTCATCATCCACGATGCGCTGCACCGTATCATAGACAACTGTAGCTTCCGTGACTGCTGCGTAACCCTGCTTATTGGATAAGTCAAGCGCGTACCGCGTTTGACCTTCCAAAATGCCTGCCTGCTTATACTCCTGTGTTTGATCCGTGCCATTTTTTACCAACTGGTAGGCATTTGATGCAAGTTGCAATTCCTGCCTGAGGGCATAAGAGTCAAGCGATGCAATTGTTTGCCCCTGATATACCTTATCTCCGACTTTCACAGGAAGGTACTGGAGTTTGCCTGCTAACTGAAAATTCAGTACTGCCTCGTCCTGAGCCGTTACGGCCCCGTCTGCGGTAATTGAAGATTGTACAAATTGTACCGATGTGGTCGTCGTTGGTCCCGCGTTTGTCTTGGAATAGGCGACGGGATTTCTCACAACAACGCCTGCTATGATGAGCAGTGCGACGAGGCCAAGTACTATGACGATCCGTTTCCTATTCATTTTACTTGTAATTTATTATACAGTGTTTTGAAGATACTTGATAAGTCCGATTTTTCCTTTTCCGATAAGTATGACAGAATTTTTTCGAGTTTTTTCCTGCGCGCGCACATTGCATCCTCCAGCATCGTTTTTCCATCAGCAGTCAGTGTTATTAACACGAGTCGTCTGTCGTTTTGGTCAGCGCGACGCTCTACCAGCTTCTGGTCACAGAGCTTATTGACGAGGCTCGTTGCGGATGGCAGTTCAATCCGGAAATACGCTGCGATGTCACTCATGGAAATATTTTTATCTTTGTCATGCTTGAGGAAAAACAGCGTCTGAATTTGTAATATACTTAAGTGTGTTACGTCGTGCGTATACGACATCTCGTCTTTCATAAGACGGGCGACTTTAAATATTCTCTCAACCAAGTCATTGGTAGTGTCAGTTTTCATAAGATGGTAATATAGTTTGATTATCTAACTATTATAGAGTATAATATATTGATCGATGAATGTCAATGCAGGGTATTATACCCACGTCTCGCATACTATAAAATAGAATCTATCTACCAATCGCATGCTTAAACTATTAAAGTATCTTCGGCCATATAAATATCTTCTGATCCTTGTCTTTGTCCTGGCAATCGGGCAGTCGGTTGCTAACCTCTACCTCCCAACCCTCATGGCGGACATCGTCAATAAAGGCATTTCGGCGTTTGATACGGCATTTATCTGGCGGACCGGTGGCCTCATGGCTCTTGTGGCTATTGCGGGCACAATCTGTGCGGTCGTCGGAACCTATTATTCCTCCCAGATAGCTACAGGCATGTGCACGCTCATGCGGGCCGATATTTTCAAAAAAGTCCAGCACTTTTCGCTTCATGAGTTTGACACCATCAGTACTGCATCGCTTATCACGAGGACGACCAACGACACCAACCAGATTCAGCAGGTCATGGTGATGATTTTCAACCTCCTTATTACCGCCCCGATTACGCTTGTTGTCGGCATTATTTTAGCCCTCCATGAGGATGTGGGACTCGCATGGGTACTCGTTGCGATCATGCCGTTTCTTGTGGCTGTTATCGTTGTGCTTTTAATTAAAGCCATTCCACTATTTAGCGTTATGCAGGTCAAATTGGACAAATTAAATTTGATTCTTGATGAAAACCTTACCGGAGTGCGGGTCGTGCGTGCATTTAACCGGATTAAACACGAGGAGGAGCGCTTTGATGTAGCCAATCACGACGTGACAAATATAGCAATAAAAGTCAATCAGCTCATGGCGACGATGATGCCGGTCATGATGCTCACGATAAACGTATCAAGTGTCGCCATCATCTGGTTCGGAAGCCGCAGGGTAGCTGCCGATAAGCTGGAACTGGGGGCCATGTTTGCGTTTTTGCAGTATGCATTCCAGATCCTTTTTTCGCTTCTCATGGTCGCCGTCACATTTGTTATGATCCCGCGTGCTGAAGCATCGGCCACCCGGATTAACGAGGTAATGGCTATGGAGCCGGAAATCAACGACCCGAAAAAAAAGAGATCTCCCTCAAAACAAAAAGGATATGTTGAGTTTGACAACGTTACTTTCAGCTATCACGGTGCGGAGAAACCGGCCCTCACTGATATTTCTTTCGCGGCCGCCCCTGGAGAAGTGACGGCCATTATCGGCGGCACCGGGTCGGGTAAATCGACCATGGTGAATCTTATCCCGCGTTTTTACGATGTGGAAAAGGGCAAAATTTTGGTCGACGGCGTTGATACCCGCGAGGTGACGCAGGCTGAGCTTCGAGCGAAGATCGGATTTGTGCCGCAAAAAGCAGTACTTTTTTCAGGGACGATTAATGAAAATATACGCTATGGCAAAGAAGACGCAAAGGAATCCGAAATCAAACATGCGGCTGATGTCGCGCAGGCCACAGACTTTATTTCGAAGATGCCGGAGGGGTTTGAGTCCCGTATATCCCAGGGCGGAACCAACGTTTCAGGCGGACAGATGCAGCGTCTTTCTATTGCCCGGGCGCTTGTACGGAAACCTGAGATTTACGTATTTGACGATACATTCTCCGCACTCGACTTTAAAACTGACGCGCGACTTCGTACAGCCCTTAAGGGAGAGACCAGGGAGGCGACCGTCATTATTGTGGCCCAGCGCGTAAGTACGGTTATAGATGCCGATCAGATCATCGTCCTTGACGACGGAAAAATTGTCGGACACGGGCGCCATAACGATCTTATGAAGACGTGCGATGTTTATCGCGGAATCGTCACGTCGCAATTATCGGCGGCAGAGATAGAAGAGGAATCCCATGAGTGATGACGCAACCAAACTAAAAAATAAACCGCGTGATGAAGTGCATGCGAACCCCATGAATCGGGGCGGCTGGGGTGCTATGGGCAGGCCGGTCGAGAAGGCAAAAGATTTCGGGGGGACACTCAAGAGACTGTTAGGATATTTCCGACCGGAAAAAACTCTCCTTTCGATCGTCGTTATCTCAGCCATCATGGGTACGATATTTAACATTGTGGGCCCGAAAATATTGGGACTCGCGACCACCAAGCTTTTCAATGATTTGCTTGCGAGTTTCATCGTGCAGGTAAAAAATTCCGTCGTCCAAAAGCAATTGCTTGCGAACCCCACACTTCCTCTCCATCTGGCGCCCGTTCCCGGCATCGAATTCGGCTATATCGGAAGGGTTCTTCTTATTTTGCTCGGACTCTATGTCATAAGCTCTGTTTTTATTTTCATCCAGCAATTCCTGATGGCAGGTGTTGCGCAGCGTACGATCTACAAATTGCGCCGAGAGGTGGATGAAAAACTCTCGCGATTGCCGCTCAAATACTTCGACGGGCGTACGCACGGAGAAATTTTAAGCCGCGCGGTTAACGATATGGATAACATCGGCTCGACGCTCCAGCAGAGCGTGACGCAGCTTATTACCTCCGTCGTATCTCTCATCGGTGTTCTTATCATGATGCTCTCAATTAGCTGGCAGCTAACACTCATCGTGCTTGCAACACTTCCTCTTAGCATATTTGTCGTGACCGGTATTGCGAAACGCTCACAGGATTTCTTCCGGAAACAGCAACGGTCACTCGGTGACTTAAACGGTCACGTCGAAGAAATGTATTCGGGGCACAAGATCGTCAAAGCGTTCGGGCATGAACACAAAGCGATCGCCCAGTTTGATGTGTTCAATAACAGCCTTTATGAAGCCGGATGGCAGGCGCAATTTGTTTCCGGTATCATCATGCCGCTCATGCGGTTTGTCGGTAACGTTGGCTACGTCCTCGTCGCAGTCGTCGGTGGCATCATGGCCACACAGGGCGCCATTTCAATCGGTGACGTGCAGGCATTTATCCAGTATTCTTCTTCATTTTCCCAGCCCATCACCATGCTTGCCAATATCGCAAACGTCATCCAGTCCGCAATCGCCTCCGCCGAGCGGGTTTTTGAGCTTTTGGATGAGGAAGAACAGGTCAAGGAAATAGCCAAACCTGAGGTTATCAAAGAACCAAAGGGTGCCGTCAAATTCGAGCACGTCAAATTCGGATACAGCAAAGATAAGATCCTCATTGAAGATATGAATATTGATGTAAAACCGGGTCATATGATCGCCATTGTGGGACCGACCGGAGCCGGCAAGACGACCCTCGTTAATTTACTCATGCGTTTCTACGAAGTGAACGGCGGAAAAATTTTGGTTGACGGCGTTGATATCACAAAACTCAAACGCGCCGATCTTCGCCGAATGTTCGGTATGGTCTTACAGGATACCTGGCTTTTCCATGGGACGCTCCGGGATAATATCGCTTACGGCCGCGAAGATGCAACGGAGGAAGAAATCGTATTGGCTTCAAAAGAGGCCTACGCCGACCACTTTATACGGACGCTTCCTGAGGGCTACAAGATGGTGTTAAACGAGGACGCCACGAACATTTCCCAAGGCCAGAAACAACTTCTCACTATCGCCCGTGCGTTCCTGGCTGATCCCGAGATCCTTATCCTTGATGAAGCAACGAGCAGCGTCGATACCCGGACTGAACTTCTTATTCAGGAAGCCATGGGGAAGCTTATGAAGGGTAGGACGAGTTTTGTCATCGCCCACCGGCTCTCAACCATCCGCGACGCCGATCTCATCCTCGTCATGAATCACGGGGCAATTATAGAGAAGGGGACACATAAAAGGCTCCTTGCCCAAAAAGGCTTCTATGCTGATTTGTATAACTCCCAATTCCGCGGACACGCTATCGTTGAGGAAGCAGAGTAAAGGATTTTAGATCCCACCTTACTCAAATTTGTCGCTAGATCCCAGGCTTCGTGCGGGACAAGTCCCTCGGACGAAAAATTTGATTAGGTGGGTCTATACTCAAAAACTTAGTTACGAAATGAGTTTTTGTGGTATACGCCGACCTCTAATTCTCAGTTCTGCGGAGGGCCGCGACTTTGAATGTGGAGAACAATCTATTTTCTAGGTTTAATAAGTACGTTTCAAAGCACCCTGACTTATCAGGGTGCTTTGGTTGGCGATATTGCTTAATTACGGGGTCGGTGTTGGAGTTGGAGTAGTTTTACCCCAATTTCCTCTTCCAAACCCTCTTCCTCTGCCTCCCATCATGCCCACGCCTGCGGCGCCTACGATGGTCGGATCGATATTATTGGCTGTAGCCCACGTTTTCCAGTCGTTCTGCATGTTCTGCATCTGGGTTTTCCGTTGATCCGATGTTTGTCCGGCCGAAGGTGGATATTTCGTATGCAATGCGTCAAGCTCGGCGATGATCGCCGTCTCCTGAGCTGCTGTTATCTTGCCCGAAGTCACCAGCGGATCGAGCCTGGCCTTTTCCCGTGCATCCATCTGCTGTTGGGTCGGCGTCGGACGCGGTGTGGTATTTGCCATTTGCTGCGTGTGAAAGTCATTCATGGCATTGGTAACCTGCGTTTTGTCGAGTCCAAACTTTTGTGAGAAAAAGTTGACAAAATTGGAGAGAAAATTACTCCCTCCAAAAAAGCCATTCCCTGCGGCGTATGCCGGCATAGGAACTGCGACGACTGATCCGATTATGGCGATGGAAGCTGCGGCTGTTAGTATTTGTTTTTTAGTAACGATATATATCACCCCCTTTCAGTTAAGAGTCGTATCGTATAACCCGAAACTGATGAATAGCTTAAGGGCTCGTTTGGAAAGGTTTTCTCGTCATGCTGGCTTGTCCAGCATCCGGTTGGGATTCTGGACACTCTCGTTGACTCGCTCGCCAGAATGACGACAAACACGCGGGTCTAAATCGATCAAGTTATTAAAAGATGCGGCCTTAAGGGCTCGTTTCTTAATGCGTTCATACATAGTGAGAATTACGGCCCTTTGTGCCGCATCTTGACCTATAAGAGATGCGGCCTTAAGGCGGTGAGAACAGAAGTTCTCCGCGGGGGCGGTTACTTAGGATAAGGAATAATAATTGTACATCCGAGGGACGGAATTGGAACATTCCTCAAAAGTTTGACAAGATGTTATAGTTTGATATGATCCTCTAAATGAACGACCGTGCACCAATAAGCCATCCCCACGATTATTATGTTGATCTGGTAATACGTGCACCGAAAGTACCACCAGACGAATTTACTCCCTCTGAGCGAACCAACGACCCTGAGTTGTTTGGCAACAATTTTTGGAGACTTTTTCAATCTTTGTTTGGAGCTGAAAAAGCAGCTGACCCTCAGGAATACAGGAAAAATTTGTATGTACCTTTAAATCGCGTGGAAGCAGAATGTGCAGGACCATGGGCCCAGTTCTTAGAACATAATAGAGACCTTGTTAGACAAATCGATACCGCACTGAATCAATATCAAGTTTACAACGAGCTTCTTATGCATAAGGTTAATTTAGCAGGAGAAGGAAGAGATAGAAATGATTATAGCGAACCTGAAGCTTTTGAAGCGTTAGGCTTAAAGGAAGTAGGTATATATGCGTGCAGGCAACTGAATCCGCTATTAAGGGAGGCTTCAGATAGAATGAAAAAAGAAGGAATAAATTCTGAGGAATATTTTTGAATCTACTCTAGTGGCGATTGAGTTTACCGATTGACAGCAGTTGCTCCCGGGCGTAATTAACATCTTCCTGCGTTACCCCAAGTTCAGGTCTCTCCCGAATGCGCTCCAAAGCATGTTGGAAGCTCTTTACCGGATGCCACATCTCTTGTGGATCTAGTGGTGTGTTTGTCGTCACGACCTGCCTGACAAACGGTTTTATGTCGTCTACTTGTTTTGCCAAAAAAGTATGGCAGGCTTCCGGCATTCGGTCACCAAAAACTTGTACAATGAGCGCAGCATAAAACCAGTCATGCCCGATAGCTCCCTGTATTCTTTTCCAGTCCCGTGCATCCGGCCTCGTATGCGCGTCTTTAGCTCGGTGAATAGTAAGGGCCGCCGCTTGTAGTTCCTGAGTTTTATTGTATTTAAGCTCGTCAATGAGGAGTCCGCTGATAATCCGGTCAGGATTTTTATCTGATAACCGGTTATCAATTTCAGAGACAACAGTTATGTATGATTGTAACCATTCGTGAGAACCGTTTAATATATCGGCTCTGAGTGAGTCGTCTATTCCCACAAACTCTTGGGATATTTCAGCTATTTCGTGGTGCGTATTCATACAATCTAAAATAGAAACAAGTTATTCTCAATTATAGGAAGTAGTTTTCAAAAGTCAACTATAGGCTCATCTGAACACGCCCACCCTTATAACAGCCAGTTTCGGGGGAGAGCGATTACGGAGAGTTCGGAACAGAAATCCAGTAATAAATTTCTCTTACCCGATGACGAATTAAGAAATAATTACTTTACATGATAGAATTTAGACATGCCGGAATCACGACAATCAGATCTAACACCCCAATCAAACAATTTCCCAATAACAGACAGAATATATTCTCTCATAGAGATGAGGAGGAACAGAGATCCTGTTGACATTCTCCAAATGTTTGAGGCCTTCCCCGAACCGGTCAGACAATCCCTATTAAAAGGTATGCAGCATCTACAATTTACAGATGGTTGTACTGGAGGTTGCCCATGGTGTAGTTTTGATGTTAAACGTAAAATTACATCAGGTTTTGATTTTGAGTCATTCACTCAATTTGCTACAAAATACGCGAAGTATCTGCCTGAACGGGTCGCACTCTATTGGGCGTCTGACCCGTTTGATATAAGCGGCAACAGACAAGACGGGACTTCATATGATTACGATGATGTGGTTTCCGCATTAATTCCGCATTTACGGCGTGAACAAAAAATATATACATCCACTACTGTTCCGAAAGGAACTGAAGCAATAGTTGTTAAACTTCTTCAGCATCTTCAGGACGTTTCGAAGCGTGATATAACTTTATATAACGACACCTCGCTTCATACCGTAAGATTTTCTATAACCGATTCAAATAAAGAAACAGTTTATTCAATCAAAAGACAACTCTACACGTTGGGTTTAGATGCAAAGTATATTGAGGGACAATTTAGGGTTGCCAAAGAAGTGAACGAAGAAACAATAAAAAAATTGGGTAAATTTATTCGACACCCAGAAAGACAGGTAATAAGCAGAGATTCAATGACTGTTGCCTGTTATGACGGTGTTCTTACAACTCCGGATGGCCTATATTCAATATATATGGATATGGCTACAAAAAATAATCCATATGGTTATGGGTTAAAAAAACTTGATCCAACAGACAGGGTTCAGGAAATACCAACGTATCGAGATGCTCTAAACTATTTGTCGGAGTCTGTTGCAGAAAAAATTTTAAACGGATCTGAGGATGTAGTCATGCCTGCCGTGGAAATTGATCGTAAAGATACGCATTCAGGCGAATCACTTGAAACAGTAGTATTACCTTCGTTAAGAAGAGATGCTTTGACTTTTTTCTACGCCCTTACCGCATTGGGATTACTTCCGGAATCTGTATCTCCTCAGGCACAAAATAGTTTGCGTTATATGAAAACTGAACTTGAAAAAAGGTACGCCATTGCAACATCGCAATTCAGTTCGGAAATTGATGAGGAAGCAAAGTTTGTAATCAAACCACTTTGGAAAGCATTATCGGAAAAGTTAAATGCTTTTTTGTCTTCCTTCGATTCTTAATTAATTTTTGCCGAATAAATACGTCTGTGGAGATCTCATACGTGCTGCGCTCCGACTTTATGAAATACGCCGACCTCTCCAATTCCCAATTCCGCGGCCGGGCGGTTATGGAATTGTAAACAATAATTCGTACATCTGTCAGGATGAAATTGGACACGAATTACAGAATATTGTATCGTTCTTCATATGATAGATGAAGGTGCTCCGAAGCAAATATTACCTCCGCAAAACGATCAAAATATTATAACTCTTGCTCAATCGGTCGATAATCTATTAAAAACCCGCAGTCCATTTGAATACAGGGCTAAAGTTGAATCATTTTTTTTGCAGAAACCGACTGAAGTTCTTCAGATTCTGGTCGATAGGTTTCCTACTGAGAGTGATGACGAAGTGGTTGTAGTTTCATCATTAGTAGAATGCAATATGACAACAATGGCGTGGATGGGCGAAGCTCTTTGTGCAAAAACCTCAAGAACCCCAGAAGAAAATAATCTTTTACATCAATCAACGGATTATATAATCGGCACAATCAGAAACCCCTCCGTTATGCTCGGAACATATATGGGCGCAAGTATTGCGTTGTTTCGATTTACACATGAGGATGATTATCGGATTCAACAGCTTACGCTCCTTGCTGATGATACATATCAAGCCTTAGAGGATAGCATGAACAAAATCAAACAATCGAGTGAAAAGTATCACCTGCGGGGATACTTTCATGACAATAATTTATTGGAAAACCTACTGGAAAGGTTGCATGAATTGTCTGCGGATGACAGGGTTTTAGTTGAGAATTTATCAAAACTCGATCCTAATCACAGCGGACCGTTTAACGGCAGGTTAATATATACTTCCAGAAGATGGTTGAAAGATAAACCTAGTGGAACGAGTTCGTAAAGAATTTCCGTCCGATTTGTATATTTCCCAATTCCGCGGAAGGGCGATTACGGAGGATATTGAGTAGGAACCTATCAATTCGGTACTCCAGGACAGGTCTACTCCATCCTAGCATTTCGTGACTTATCGATAGAATATTTTTTAACCTCCATAAAATCTCGCATTACTGTATCTTTTCTGGCAAGTTTTTTCCTATGTTCATTTATTCTATCAACATTGACTTTCCAACAGAGTGGTGGGTCCGCACTTATTAACTTGTATTTTAGACGTTCATTTTGAGTCAATGCCTTTGCAATAGCAAGCCCATCCTCCATTCCCACGTGTTCTGTTTGACTGCAGACGTTATCAATACAAACACACACTGGGTTAAAAGGGTTTTTAGTCGTGATTTCATCAAACTCTTCCACGTACTTATCGAATAACTTGTAATTCCAGAGGGCGCAGGTATTCCAGGGCACCTTAAACGCTATCAATTTTTTCCTTGCATAATACCACTGCAACTCACTATTTAATTCTTCATCCTTAATGGTAAATTTATACCCAGCTACAAGAAGAGTAGGGTCGTCGTTTAACACTTTAATGAGTCTATTAATATGATCATCCGTTAAGATCACCTCTTGCGAGGAAATCAAAAATGCTTTCGGATTAACATCATCTTCTCTTATCCTCTGAAGAGCCTTATTTAGCGAAATTGCGCTTGTAGGGTTTTTATCTTTAATGACAGTCACGGTTAAATCAGTGTCAGGAACTAGATAATTATCCTTATCAATATCTGATAGGACATATCTATTCTTAATGCCACTATCCCGCACAGCTTTAATTAAACGTTTAAAATCACGTTCCTTAAAGTCATTTATAGATTTTGTTCTTGTAATAAAGGCAGTTTTTATAATGCTCTCATACTGAATAGGAACGTCGATAAGTTTTCTCTTCATAGTTATATCATTCGACTATAATTGTCTTTGTTTTATGACTGTCATAATATCTTTTTGAAGCTTCAATTTAACTAATAATCTCGCGTCGGGAAAATTATCACTTACAACTAAATATTCAATATTATATATGCCATCTGTTAATGAAGGATATTTGTATATAGTTGATGTTTGTAATATTTGTGGGTGCCATACGCCTGATCCGTTGAATGTAAATATGGCGTCAAAATCCCTCTCAGTTTTTTTAGCAATTGTTATGCTATGTATTCCTACTCCAGCCCACACTATTTCACATTTATAAGGTATAGTTATTATATTTTTTCTATTTGCACCAAAAATTTTATCTATATAAGCCATACATCCTTTTGCGTGTTTAAGACTTGATCCATTCCGACAAGAGATATGCCACCAATTTGTAAGTTGACTGTTTTGATTTAGAATATTTAGACTTGGATTAGCTATCTTCAGGAAAAGCTGATTTCTAGATGTGTTATCCCACAAAGCAGTGACCTTGCCCAACAGATGCTTCATTTCTCTCGGTTCATTAACCTCAATGCTATTAAGATGGAGGCCCCCAGACATACCATTTGTTCTTCGTACTCCCTTTTGATGAAATGCAATAATAGGCATTCTTAATGAAGAAGCGACCGCAATTTCTTGCTGAACGAATATTGAACCTGTATCGCCCGTTTCTTTTCTATGAGGGTTAACGCTAACAAAATATTCACTTTCTTTAAGAGCGTCGAATATGCTCAGTAATAGGGGCTTGGAGCTATGAACTTCTTCAGCGAAATATGTGTCAAAACCACGAGCCACGAAGTATTTTTCTAAATATTCTCCAAAGACTTTTTCGCTATCATCTTTTTGTCCACAGCTTATAAAAACCTGTGCCTTTTTCATGTAATATAGTAAATTAGAGACCGATATAGAGTCGCAGTTCAATTATTACTTCAGCGCAATTATACCATTCGCGACAAGCTAAAGCTTTAATTTCTCTTGTACTTTGATCCCACGGAGGAGCGATTACGAAGGGTGTGAAGTAGAAACCTACCTAGAGGGTCTAACAAAAAGTAACACTATTTAATATACCGGTGCATTGTTCGTTGTTGTGAATGAAAAATATTTTTGTGAAACGATTTTGTATTCAGTAGATTGGCTAAAAAAATAAGATACAAAATAGCTGTTACCAAAATTAATATATAAGATGCTATTTGAGTTTTAGGCCACCCAACAACATCCTCCCTATGATTTTTGCCATTATTTATCGGATTTAAAATAGGATTATCATCAGGTAGATATTTTTCTTCGATCTTTCTAGCTGTAACTGTCCAGAATTTTATCCACTGAAAACCGCGAAGTGTGACGATAAACCACAAATAGCACGACAGAAGCCCCGCGATTGGCAAGCTGGCAACCACAAGTAATGGTAGGTTTAAGTTCCCCTGATATGAAAATCCTATCGCCGTTATGAGTATTGAATTAAAAACTAATAGAGCGTTGTATCGGTTCCAAAGAATTTCACTTTCAGAGATATTTTTATTTATTGCAACTTGATATTTAGCAATAGCAGCTTGCGTCTGATTAATGCTTTGCATAATATTTTTATGTATTGTTATTTTTTCTTTATGCCCTTTTCAGAGCCATTATACACCCAAACTTACCGTTTTCTACTTTTCGAAATGGATTTAATACGAATGGGGCGGATCGTATTTTCGTATCGCGTATCTGTTTCGTAACCTCCCGATGGCGGCGATTTTCAGCTGAATGATCTTTGTCGCCGCATCCTGAAGGTGACTGACATCGCGCCCTAAACCGCCGAAACGGTCGGGGTGAAGAGACCGGTACAATTCTTTCTCAATTGCCGACAATAGTTCCGCTTGATCCGCGCCAGCCAGTTCATTGAAGCCGACACCGCGTAGTCCGAGGACCGAGAGGTCAACCTGTGTTTGATCCTTTATACCGCCGTTTAATTCCAACTCAGCGATTCTTCTTGTTAAATCTTCGATCTCTTTCTGATTATGTTCTATATCAAACTCCTGACCGGAAAGCAGAATTCTTGCAATCTCTAAATCGTTCTTAGATTTTGCAAGCCGCGCCTGAAGGGTGTCCCGTTCCTGCATGTGATTGAGAGCTTCCGCGCGTAATGCTGCGTCTTCCTCATCTATATAGCCAAACGGATTGACGTGTACATCATAGATGCCGCATTTGCCGTCGTAACCCTCCTTGATGATATAGACGTCTGTTCCCGGCGCGTACTTCACATGGGCCATGACAACGCCCGGCTCCGCGGGCTCCTGTGAAGAGATGACAGGACCCGTAAATCGGTGAGTTCGGTCGAGATCGTGGACTTTCGAGATTTCTGCTAGAGGATAACCTCCCTCTATGCAGGATGCTTTTATCCTGGTGCCCGAAGGCCACCTTACCAGTCCGATTACGAGAGGAAAAGGGGAGTCGCCAAAATCAACCAAATCAAACGCCTCAAACGCGGAGGGTTCAAACAAGCCTTCTATCCGCATCGGACCGGATTCGTGGTACTGCGCTGGATTTTCAATCGGCATACGTCAGGTAGTGAATAGCGCCATTATACACCTCACGCCCACCGCTTCTTTCGCTATTGGTGAGGTGTTTCATTATTATTTGACTCATTCGGCGGGGTGAAGCCGGCATTGAGAACAGCTGTTTTATAAGTATTAATCTCATCCTGAGTGGCGGTGTCGGGATTCGGTTCAACGGGCTCGCCGTCTTGAAACACAATCGTAGAATTATGTTCATGTTCATCTAATTTATGTGCCAGCTCATCAACTCTTTGATTCATTTCATCCATTCTTCTATCAAAGTCATGACTCATTTTATCTATTTTTTCGTTGAAATGATGATAGATAAATACCACGTGTCCTCCTTGGATAGCCAACCCTGATCCTAAGATTATCAATAAAGGCTCGTTCAAGGCTATTCCGGCTCCGATACATGCCCCGTTCACTGCAGCACTAATATCTGTCACAATATGCAAAGCCGCCCCGGATCTTCTTTCTGCATTACTAGCCATATATGCTACCCCTTGGTGAGTTTTGAGGCTAATTATACACCCATGCCCCACCGCTTATTTCCCGGCGGCAAGGAATATGCCCGGAATGAATTTACAAAAGTAATTCATACCGTAATTTAGAGCATTATAACGGTCTAAATCTCTATTCTTGTGCTATAATTAGTCTGCACATATGCAGGAACAATTCGGATATAGGAAACAAATCGAAGAGGCAATTGAGTATGGCCTGAAACGATTCGGCTCCGTCGGAGATATAGGAAGAATAACACCAGAGGAAGCATTGATTCGGGGTGATTTGGACCGATCATATGCATTGAGAGCCAGGGGTAAAATCGTCGGGCAGGTGATAGAGGAAATGAGATTAGAAGAAAAACGCGTGTTGGAGCTGGGAACCGGGACCGGAGCTTTTCATCGATTAGTGGAAGCAGCAGGTAAGTCTCTTACCATAACCTACTCTGATATTGACACGGAGCGTGTCCGGAAACACCTTGGGGACCGCGCTCCGGTTCTGCATTTAGATCTCAATAGCTTAAACATACCCGATAATTCACAGGAGGCCATCGTAAGTCTTAATTTACTTGACCAGTTTGAACCCATTGCCCCGCCCCTGTCAGAGATTCACCGGGTGTTACAGCCGGGAGGTCCGCTCGTGATACTCACCGACCTGTTACCGGATGAATATATTTTGTATAAACGGTATGCAGATAAAATATTATTACCGTTTTTTCCTTACGAAGATCTTACTCACAGTTACTATATTTCGATGACCCGCGAGCAGGCGGTCGTCTTTGGCAATAAACAGCCGCCATTGCTCAAAGAATTCTGGTTTGCCTATATGGATCTTCAGGAACCCTGGAAACGGGCGTTCACAACACGAATAACAGCAGATAAAGAGATCCAATCTTTGCAACACAATTTTGTATTTTTACGCGCACAAAAAGAATTAGGGTTTGAACCTGACGTTATCGATTCTATCGCAGACTCTCACCGGATCGCGTATGAAGCGATGACAGGTCTTGGATTTACGAACGTGACGGTGAGATTATTAGATGACACATATACCGGCCAAGCGCAAGGACAACAAAAACCGGGAACAGAATATTTGTACGGCTTTGACATACTGACCGGTCACCCTGATCCCGCTTTAGGACAACAAGTGAAAGAACATGCGTATATGGGCGTATTAACTGCGGTGAAATAGGGTGAGTGCCGTCCGTGAAATGATTTCCCATTATAAATCGCATGAACTATACTAGTACTCAACTCATTCTATGCCGATATTTTTATCGCTCCTCTATAAGCTTATCCCCTTGTACATAACGATTCTCCTCGGGTTTATCGCGGGGAAATATCTGGGGGTCAAAAAAGAATCGGTTGCCGCGATTGTCATTTATTTGGTTACCCCAGTAGTTTTCTTCAACGGAATATACACAACAACCATAACGGCAAGCAGCATATCGTTGCCGATTGTGATATTCGCAATCAGCTGCATCATATGTCTTCTGTTTTACGGCATCGGCAGTCTGTTTTGGAAAGATTCAACGCGAAACATGCTGGCATTTATCTCCGGTGATGGCAACAGCGGCTACTTCGGGTTGCCGGTCGCGATGCTCCTCCTTCCGAACCACATCATCGGACTCTATATCTTTACCGCACTCGGAATTCTGGTGTATGAAAACACGTTGGGGGTTTTTATTGCGGCACGGGGCAACTACACCGTCAAAGATAGTCTCAAAAAATTATTTTCCCTGCCGATTATTTATGCCGTCATGGTAGGTTTCGTGTGTAATCTTATCGGTGTCCGTTTCGGTTCCATCTACGCTGACGTTGTTTCTAATTTCAAAGGCGCCTACACGATTTTAGGCATGATGCTCATTGGATTGGGGTTGACGGGGATCACCGAATGGAAATTTGATTTCAAATTTATCAGTTTATCATTTCTCGCCCGATTCTTCGTGTGGCCGCTTCTCATATGTGGTCTCGTGTTGTTGGATAGTACGTTTCTTAAAATCTACAACGCGGATATCTATCACATACTCATTTTATTATCCGTGGTACCCCTTGCCGCAAACGGAGTAGCATTCGCAACACTTCTCAAATCTCATCCTGAGAAAGTTGCTGTAACCGTTCTCTTAAGCACGTTGTTTGCCCTATTTTATATTCCCCTCATGGTCACGCTGTTCCTCCAATAACAATGATCAAACGCCGCGAATCGATGCTTCTTTCGTTGCGGAGGATCACGTACGATAAGAAGGGGCGCGTCTTCAAAAGAACGGTGGTGAAATAGCCTCGTTTTTTACTCCCGTCTCCGGGGTGGAAGATTCTTTATTTATGTCGGAATAACTCATAGTTTACAAATTAATCGTAAATTACTATAATGTGCAATTATGACTTACCCTGAAGGAGTATTAGTTGGCGAACCGCTCGATAAAGACCTTCGTATTATCGCTATCGACAAACCGCCGCAACTTCTCGGCGAACTTTTTAACGGGGTTGTTGTCGATGCAAAAGGATCCATTCGCGTTGGGTCAACGGATATACATTCGAACGAGATGGGCCACGCGCTGGCCGAATTTGTCCGGTATATAGATATGAGCTTGGATGAATATGCGCCAAAACCATTGTCCCCCGAACGCTCAATGATATTGTCACGGGTTAATAAATCTTCTGCAGCAGAACCAGAGTCTGCTTTGGAAAAGTTTACGACGTGGATATACACAGATCCCGAAAATCTCGATTTACGTGTGGAAGTATTAGAGGCAGTCGTTAAAGTCCTGAGAGAATCACCGATTGCACATCCAGCCACTGAAGCGGAAAAATTTCCTCTATAAGTTACGCGTTTTTAGCCTCGAATTTTACTCCCACCCTCCGAGGTGGAATATATTGATGATATCCTGTAGTAATTTGACCATACGTATTTAGCTTGGTATAATAGCCCGATGCCACACCCTGAAGCCGGTTCAGAGTATTTAAATACGTTCGCCCCTCCATATCGGGCGTTCTTTCGGGGCGTCCTTGATGGGGGGAGTGTTGACGTAGATCGGTTGGAAGAGTATGCCCGTCTCATGCAAAAACCTGATACTCTTGAGAACATTCACTCTGTAGCAGATCAACTTCAAAAATATTCAATCCCGCCTGAACAGGCTAAACACTCAGAAGTGCCGATCGGATGGAAGATACTCACGGATTTCTTTGAGCCGAAACACCGCATGCTACAAAGACATGGAGTTGTCCCTCTTGTCTACGGATCGATGATCTACGATGACGTTGTGAACGCGGATTTTGATCTATATCTTTTTGGGGAACAACATGTTGATTATATCCAAGAGTTTGCTCTCTATGACTGGAACTACGAGCTCATTGATCGCTGGCAAAATAGGAATGAAGGTCATGTGACATATCACACGGTAGATCAGTCTCAACACGACGCTGATCTTTTTCGTGGCGACGGACATCTCGATGAAATTCATGAGTATGCATCCGAAATCAAATATGACGCAGCAAGTATGAGCATCGCGTTTAATGGAAGGCCTCTTTTCACAGAGGATGCATCCACTCATCTTTCCATTCAAAAAGCATTAATTGAAATACTTCAACAGGAGCCTCTTTTTGCCGGTCTGGTGCTCTCTGAACTGAATGAGACACTCAAAATTCGCCAACGCCGCAGAGGCATCCTTGAGTGATCAATGAGACTAGATTTTCGCTAAATTCCTATGACGGGAAAATGTAGAGCTCTTCTTCGGCCCGCGTCACCGCCGTATAGAGCCACCTCCGCCACTGGTCATCGTCCATTTTCTTGAACCGCTCTTCAAATAGGACCACTCGCTTGGCTTGGCTGCCCTGCGCTTTATGCACCGTGAGTGCATAGCCGAAATCAAATAAATCGCCGCCCATGATGAGGCGCCGGTTCTCGGTGAAGTTAAGTGCTGTATCTGCATTAAATTGCGCGACGGAAATCTGGCCGGAATAGTTCAATTCTGAGCCGTCCATGGCGATATCTGCCGTGTACCACTGGTCATTTTTCCGTTCGATCCGGAGGATGGTTCCCAGCATCCCGTTATAAATTTTCGCTTTATGATTGTTCCGCAAACAGATGACGCGGTCGCCGCTTACGGGAGTAGGGGACTCAAAACCAAGAGAGCTTCTGATGTATGCATTGAGCCGTTTCCGCGTCGTATTGTACCCGCACAAAATAAGCGTATCGCTCGTATAGCTGTTGAGCAGTTCCGTCATCCGTTCTCCCGTTTCACTTTCATTTCTGTCAAATTTAATTACCGTGTCCGAATAGCGGCCGACACGTATTTCTCCCGCCACGCGTGCCTGGATGGATACCTCAATAATGGGATTGTGCTTCGCCTGCCGGTGGATCTCAACAAGTGTCACGTCGGGTTTCTCCATGAGGTTGAAGTTGCCTTTGACCGGCGGCAGTTGTCCGTGATCGCCGACAACCACAATGGGTTTTAGGTAGGAGAGGAGATGCTCCCAGATGATGCTATCAACCATCGATGCCTCGTCGATGATGATGAGATCACACTCAATTTTTTCCTTCTGCTTCCATCCGACAATCTCCTCGCGTGCATTGACGATCGGCGTATAGATGAGCGAATGGATGGTGCCGACCGTGTCATGTTTTAAGACCGCCTTCTCCTCTTTTAATTTGCTTTGCAACACCCGCGCGGCTTTCCCGGTGTAGCTTGCAAACCCCACCTTCAGTTTTTTATCAATCCTGTTGAGCTCTTTCCGTAAGAACGCAATGAGCGTCGTTTTCCCGGTGCCTGCGTATCCACCGAGGGTGACATACTGCATGGCGAGTTTATCTTTCTTATACCATTCCAGAATATGTCGGAGACACAATTCCTGATCCGGCGAGAGGTGTTGCATAGAGAAGATTATTATACATTTTACCGAGCAAAAGATGTGATAGGTCCTTCGGAAGATTCCGTATATTTCCAAGAAGACGTATCAATGCGTTATGAGTACAGTCGTGTTGCAATTTATAGGCTTTCATGCGCTATAATTCGATCATGGAATCTGATTTTCCCGTAAGGCCCGATAGTATTTGGGATAATGTCTCTAAAGCTTCTGAAGAATTATCAAAAGCTGCCCATCCCGTAGACTACCCTCAAATGGTTAATGGGTCTAAAGTCCTTATGCTCGGTGAAACACATGGAAATGAGCGTATTGGCGACCACCTTATTGCACATATTTCCGAATTGCAGAAGCTTGGTTTTACTCACTATGTCATAGAAGCCCCGGTAAGCTCGAAAGCGGTAATCGATACATTAAAAACCGACCCGGAGCTGGACCTATCGACAACCCGCCTCGGACCGGATAGCGACTATTATTATCAACAAATCGTCAGAGCTATGGTTCACGCGGGTGTCGAGGTGGTTCCAATAGCTATGGAAAAACATAATGGTAGGCAGGATTACGAAAAAATAATGGTTTCAAATTTTACTGCATTGCTTAAAGATCGTGCGGTTAATAAAGTAGTTACGTTAATTGGGGGTGGCCATGTAGTCAAAAATCCATTTCCGGGTCCAGAACTTTCTTTGGATGTTGCTCCACAACTCATAAAATCAGGAGTGAGTGTTTCAAGTGCTCAACTTGTTGGAGGAAGATCTGATCTTCCGCCGAGGTTTATACGGGCTGTAGAAAAATTGGGTCTACGTGACCATGAGTTTATGGTGGACATGAGAGCGTATCAGATACAACCATTTGATGAACTATATGATTTGCGCAGTGACTATATTGTTCATTTGCCTAAGAATGTCGACCATAAAATAACACAGTGACGGATGAGACTCGAACCCGTAACTAGTGAGTAGTCGCAATCACAAGTTTATACACGACTGGATGTAATAGTTTTACCTCTCTGAAGGATTATAAAGGGAGGAAGTACAGAAGTCCGGCGACAACAAGACCGATAAGGAGTGAAAAAAACATAATTTTTTGGGCTTTTTCCTTATCTTTTTGCCTGAATTCCGCTTTTTCAACCGTTTCAGTTTGGCCCGCCGGTTTCATGAGGTTATAGACTCCTTTAAATCCGAATCCTGCACAGAAATGGAGATAGGCCTGCAAAAATCCGGAAGCGGCAAGCGCCGCAGGCAGAAAAATGATCAGGCGATAAACCGACGGTATATGAAATAGAAGAAAAAGCAGCACTAGGATGGCGCTCATCGTTACCCCGACCCATCCCGCACTCTTTCTTCGGACAATCTCGGCGGGCCCAATATTACAAACTCCGGGTATATACTCTGCCATGGTAATTACTTTCGTGCCGCGACTAAGGCTTTTGTGGTCCAGATAAGATCGGTGAAAAAGGCTTCGACGCGGTCGACAGGTCCTTTCCGTAACGGAGCAAAGAGTTCAGGGTTTACCGGGACTGTTTCATTTCGGACCGCCATATAGACGTCGAAGGGGATTTGGATTGCCGTACGGATCGGGATCATGTCCAATTCGATTACCACCTGCCGCAGCTGTTCGACAGAGCGTGCACCGCCTGAATTACCGTAGCTTACGAATCCTACGGATTTGCGGATCCATTCCTTATATCCGAAATCAATGGCGTTTTTGAGGACCGCCGGATATCCGTGGTTATATTCAGCCGTAACGATAATGTAGCCGTCTGCTTCTGAAATTTTGGCTAGCCATTTTTTCACCACCTCATTGGTGTATGCGTGGTGGGTCATTTCAAACATTTTAGGAGAAATCGGCTCTTCGAAAAACGGCATCGGGTAATCCCGTAAATCAACAAGTTCTACGTCAAATTCTTTTCGTTTTTTTGCTTCCTGCAATATATAGGAAGCTGCCTTTTCAGAAAATCGACCTTGTCGTGTTGTCCCTACGATAATCTGGATTTTCATATGGTGACGACGACCTTTCCCTGCGGGTGGCCTGTTTCCTGATACGTAAATGCTTCTTTTGCCTTAATTAGCGGAAACATTTTGTCTACATGCACCTTAATGATTCCGGACTCCACTAATTGAGTCAGATGATTTAAATGTGCCGTATCTGTGACGGTCATTTGTCCAAAGGCAGATACTTCGTGTTCCTTGGCAAGTGTTTCATCTCCGACCTGCCCCATAGATACCAGTATTCCGCCTTTTTTGAGGACATCGTAGGATTTATCCAACGTCTCCCCGCCAACCGTATCAAACACAGCGTCGTAATCTTTCAGGATTAGTTCGAATTTTTGGGTTTTATAATCTATGACTTCATCTGCCCCCAAGTTTTTCACAAATTTTACGTCTTTGGTGCTTGCTGTTGTTGCCACATACGCACCCAATGACTTTGCGTACTGGATCGCCATATGCCCGATCCCTCCGGCTCCGCCGTGGATAAGTATTTTCTGGCCCTTTTTGAGTTTAATGTGTTCTTCAAGTCCCTGGATTGCGCTGACGCCGGCTAGCGGTAGGGCACCAGCTTCGTTAAAGCTAATTGATTTGGGTTTCTTTGCAGTATTTGCGCCATTTGCGGCAACAAACTCTGCCATCGTGCCTGATCCGCCGTTTAAGATGATTGCCTGTCCGTATACTTCGTCGCCGACTTTAAATCCGGTATCGTTTCCATTCACTTCGACGACAACGCCGGCGAAATCTCCACCGATGGTGGCGGGAAATGTGACCGGCATAAATTTCTGAAGGAACCCCGCTCTGACTTTCCAGTCAATTGCATTAATGCTTGCGGCTTTATTTTTTATGAGGACCTGTCCGGGTTTGAGTGTGGGTTGAGCGTCTTCGCGAAATTCTAACACTTCGGGGCCACCATATGCGTTAAATTGTATTGTTTTCATAATGTTTTGGTATATAGATCCCATCTTACTCAGATTTGGAGTCGCCTCGACGAAAAATGTGATTAGATGGGTCTATACTCAGAAACGCCTTTACTTTATAATCGTTTCTGTAGTAATATACTGCTACATAAATTATAGTACTACAATATTTATAGTACTGTCAATATGCCAAACAAAGTTCACAACAAATGTTCTAACAAGGAGCTCAAGATGCTTGGAGATTTCTGGACGCTTGCGATCATTCAGGCGCTGCATGATGGAGACAAACGGTTCGCCCAACTCCAGCGTGATATTTCCAGGGTTAATCCGACCACGCTAACCAGTAGATTGAAAAGACTTGAAAAGCAGGGGATTATCAAACGGGAAGAAGAAACGGTGGATAAATTATCAGTCGTGTATTCATTGACGCCGAAAGGCACAGGTATACTCCCAATCCTCAAGGAAATCCGCCTTTTTGCAGATAAGTTTCTGTGAAAAAATTTGTAATCACACACAAAGATCCTGAAATGCTAGAGCTTGTGGGAAAGACAGACCACAAGGTATTAGCCAAGTGGGCAATTGAGTGCGCCCAGCACGTTCTCCCATTCTTCGAAGACAAATATCCCGATGATGATCGGCCCCGAAAGGCAATTGAAACGCTTCAAAAATGGATAGGTGACGGAATCTTTAAGATGGCTGTTATTCGGAAGGTGTCGCTTGATTCGCACGCCGCGGCCCGTGATGTGGGAGAGGATAGCCCGGCCAGATCCGCTGCCCGCGCATGCGGTCAGGCTGTTGCGACTGTCCACGTGCCGAGACATGCGTATGGTTCTGCGATTTACGCACAGCAGGCAGTTTTCCGCGCTAACCCAACGAATGCCGAAGCGGCGGCTGCCAAAGAGCGCGATAGACAATTTGAGCGACTACTGGCTTTGAAGCGAAATCCCGAGCGAAGCGAGTGGAATAACCGTTTGTTCAAATTAGGAAAAATAACTTAAATTATTTAAGGAGTCGGGGTAGGTGTCGAGGAGGGAGTGGGAGAAGACATGGTTGTTGGTGTGGGGGTTGGACTATTTGTTGTGGTAGGTGTTGGCGTTAACGTCAAGGTAGGGGTTGGTGTTGAAGTTAACGTAGGTGTTAGCGTTTCTGTCAACGTTGTCGATGGTGAGGCTTGCATAGCTGGTTGAACCTGGGTTTGTATTGCTTGTTGCTTGCCTGAGAAGAAAGCTACGTAGGCAACAACTCCAAGAAGAAGTAAACCGCCGATAACCATTAGGACTTTTTTATTCTCCATACCTAGCAAATACAAGTGTACGCTATATTGCAATATTTAACAAGCCTAGAGTTATTTATATAAGATTTATCCTGTTGGTTTGCACCATGCCTGTCAGCATGATTGGCAATTTGAGCGTCTACTCATTTTGGAAGCGAAATCCCAAGCGTGAGTCGAGGGAACCATCACTTTCTTGCTTGAAAGATAAAGTCTAACCTCCGGATGACGACTTGGGATGATCGATCGGAAATCTTATTTTCCTTTTAGATATGTGTCAAAGAACCCGACGGTTTTATTCATTGCTTCCGTGAAATTGACGCCGGATATGTTGTGGCCGCCGCTTGGGAATTCATTAAACTCATGCACAACTGAAGTAGCGTTTAATAGCATGTTTAAATTCCGGCTATATTCGATACTGACTGTTTGGTCATCCGTTGCCTGATCAAGCTGGATTGCCCCTTTCAAATCATTGAGATAATTCGTCGCTGCCACCAATTTCCAAAACGGGTTACCGTTTCTCGGATCACCGTAAATCTGTCTTGCCTGATTAGTATTCCTTTGTTGCGCAGATCCTGATGCGCCGGTGGGGCGCGGCAGCGGCTGATAGCTGGCGTCATGGAGGCCATACTGCGAAAGATCGACATAGGTGTATCCTGCCCCTGCCCAAATCACGACAGCCGGGATGGTGGGGCGGACGACAAAAGCCCGAAGTAATGTATTGCCGGCCATGCTGTGTCCCCACATTCCGATCTTCTTGGAGTTTACGAAATCTGCAGTTGCAAGTGCTGCATACGCGTTTAATGTGTCAATCACATAATCCGAAGAGTAATATCCGCCCCGGGCTTCTCCCTGTGAATCCCCATGGCCCCGGAGGTCAATTTTAAAAACGACAAATCCGCTTTTGGCGAGATAATCGACGTAAGCGGAATATGGTTGTCCCAGTGTCTCATATGTTTTCGGAGGGATGTATCCGTGGACAAAAACAATCCCCGGCCATCCGCCGGGGGGTTCGATGCCGCTTGGCTTGGTAAGTAAACCATTGATCTTAAGTCCGTCAGACGTATAGCTCGTCACGTATGAAGTATACGACCCGTATTCATTTACCTTTTGGAGGCTTCCCAAGCTGCTTGTATATGTCCGTGACCGCAAATACGGGATGGTCAGGTCGTACGCAGGTATTGGTGTGGGAGTCGGTTTAGTGGAATCGGTTTTTGCTTGAAATTGTATAGGCAAAATGCCGTTAGTAAAGCTTTGGTTTTTCCGCAAGCCAACTATCAGCCACAAAAAGATAATGACTAAAACGAGGATTACCAGCACTGAGTATTTTTTCAATATGATGGAATTATATCAAATTAGCACGTATGACAAATTACAGCATTAAACCTTCAGATGTGGAAAAATTATGAAGGGAGATAATTTTATGAAAAATGAAAAATGCGAATGTCATCATCATGGCGCCAACGCTGGCGGCGGCGCGGTGTACGGATTGGGACTCATAGGATCGGCTGTATATTATTTCCAGCATGTCACGACATTCGGTGGAGGAGTCATGGCGGTTTTGCGTGCCATCGTCTGGCCTGCCCTTCTTATATACCGGGTTTTAGGAATGCTCCACATGTAAGTGTAAAATGCTTCAAGACTGGGGTATGATGTTTTTCCTCAGTGTTGTGTAAGGGGTATTTTGCGTATAATACTCTCTTATGACCGACGTAAAGATTCATCCCACATGGAAAAAGGCACTCGCGATTGAATTTGATAAACCGTATTGGAAATCATTAACAACGGCCGTCAAGAAACAATATACAAAAACAACCGTTTATCCAGCTCCCGGAAATATTTTCCGCGCATTTGATCTCACGCCCCTTGATAAAGTGAAAGTGGTCATCATCGGGCAGGACCCCTATCATGGAAAAAATCAGGCAAACGGGTTATCTTTTTCTGTGAATAAGGGAATCGATCTTCCTCCGTCACTTCAAAATATCTATAAAGAAATTCAAAATGATTTGAAGATTACGCCCCTTCCCTCCGGCGATCTTTCCCGTTGGGCCGGTCAGGGAGTTCTCATGCTCAACAGCGTACTTACTGTTTTGGCGGGAAGCCCGGCGTCACACGCAGGCATTGGATGGGAAGCATTTACCGATGCCACTATCCAAACACTGAACGCTAACCGTGAACACGTGGTTTACATGTTGTGGGGACGGTATGCACAGAATAAAGGAGTAGTCATTGATAGGGAAAAAAACTTAGTGTTAACTTCTGCTCACCCGTCTCCGTATTCCGTGACATATTTTTACGGAAACCATCACTTTTCACGGTGTAACGCATACCTTGTAAAGAATGGTATGACCCCCATCGACTGGCACTAAAGAAGGAAGCGTTTTGACTCATTCTTCAGTAGCACCACCTAATCTAAATATTTACACTGAGCGAAGTGAAGTGAGACAGGTGAAAATCTCTTGAGAAATATTATTGCCTATATATCTGTTATTGTATGCTTGGAGCATTAGAATGCTATAATTGAGGTATGAGACCAGAAGCTGTAGAAGCAGAAAAAACGTGGAATAGAGTAGGTCAACGATACACAAATGCGTGGGATAATCCTCTCACGGGGGATGCTGAAAGACAGCGTCTCACTGCTATATTTGAACAACATAATGTTTTTACTCCCGGAGCGATAATTTTAGATCTTGCGTGCGGTAAAGGAACCCTCCTGACGTTCGCGCAGAATGGGAGAATCGGTTTTGTGACAGAACTGGACGTGTCTCCGGTTATGCTTGCGGGAGCCAAAGCAAAAGCCGATGAGTTAGGAATGGCTGATCAAGTAAAATTTGTAGTGGCGGATGCTCAGGAAACCGGTCTTCCTGGCAATGCATATGATACCGTTATCATATTTAATGCTTTACCGCACTTTAAAAGTGATATACCCGGATTAATAGGTGAGATATCCCGCGTTTTAAAACCTAATGGCAGGTTAATCATCGCACATGATTTATCCCGCGAGGCATTAAACAAAAAACACAGGGAGCGCGAAGAATTTAAGGAAGATTTAGTCCCATCAAAAGAAAGTCTTGCGCAGGCATTTAGTCAAAGGAGATTACAAGCGGAAGAATGGATAGATACACCTAGCATAGATTATATACTCGTTACGGCAAGAAAGTTAGGAACCGATACTCTGTTTGAACACAATGAGGAATAATAGTATCCGAATGACCCAGACTGGTAATTTTTGACATATTTTGCTGAGCGCGCCGGTCCAGAAGCGTTTAATCCTATAAAACCTTCACAAATATTTGACAAGGATTATCTTTTCCCCAATCAGGATATGGGCTTATTGTTTCGAGTGGTATAAATTCTAGCTTTTTATAAAATTTTCTCGTTCTAGCATATTGCAGGTCAGGATCAATTTCTGACAATGTTTTCATCTCGCATATAGCATATTTCTTTGGAAGTAATGTAACGCCCTCGTTTACAAGAAGCGTTCCTGTGCCCTGATTTTGATATTTTGGTTCTATTGCCAGCCACTTAAGTTCGACAGTTTGATCATTTAATTCCTTGAATGCGACAAATCCTACCATTATATTTTCATGGTAGGCGCCTATTAGAAATCCTGTTTTGAAATCTTTCTCCATTGCTTTTAGACCATAGGGATTAAAGTAGTGGGGGTTTTTCTTGGCAATATTTAATGCAGCTACAGTGTCAGTCGTTTTTTTAATTTGAGTATCCATATTGGCTTGAGCGTACCGGTCACGGTCCTTACGATCGTTATAACTTAACTCCTATAGTGTATCACCCCGAGGCTAAATGAGACAAATGAGACAGTATAAAAGGAAGTGTCTCATGAGCGTAGTATGTTTGCCTAGCTTAATTTAAGCTACTTTTAAGCGAAATTTATATAATAGATAATATGAGAATTCTGGTTATAGAGGATGAACATAAAATTGCCAACGCGGTTAAACAAGGCTTGGAGCACGAATCATACGCTGTCGATGTAATTTACAACGGAAACGAAGGCTACGATATGGCAGTTACAGAGGAATATGATGTCATCATTTTAGACGTCATGTTGCCCGGAGTGGATGGTATTGAAATTTGCAAAAAGCTTCGAGAGAATAATATTCATACCCCTATTTTGATGCTAACTGCGAAAAGTCAAATTGAAGACAAAGTACTTGGATTCAATTCTGGAGCGGATGACTATTTAACAAAACCATTCGCTTTTGCTGAACTATTGGTACGAATCAAAGCATTGACCCGCCGTCCTCAAAGCTCTGCTGGCACAATCTTAACAATTGCTGATCTAACTCTCGATACTACGAATTATGAGGTAAAACGAGCAGGTCAAAAAATTCGACTTTCAAATAAAGAATACTCTCTTCTTGAGTATCTAATGCACCACAAAAATCAGACTCTTACGAAAGAACAAATTATTCACCATGTGTGGGATTACGACGCTGATGTGCTCCCTAATTCGGTAGAGGTCTACATTAGACATCTGAGAGCGAAGATAGACGACCCTTTTCCAAAAAATCATCTGATTCATACCGTCAAAGGATTTAGTGGTTATAGACTATCGGAAGAAGAATAAGTATGAATACATTCCATTCTACTAGACTAAAATTAACTGCATGGTATGTAATTATTAGCATAATAATTACTCTAATATTCAGCGTAGTAATTTATTTGGGCATAGCCACACAGCTTGACCGTATGTCTGAATTTCAACAATTTAATATACAAAATAGTGTTCGAATCAGTCCACCTGTAAATACACCTATGCCACTTCCGCCACCTGTTGATCCAGAGTCAGTAAAAAATAGGATCCTTTTTATTTTGATAATAGTAAATGGTGTTGTGCTTTGCGTATCAGGAGGAGCTGGATATATATTAGCTGGAAGGACACTTCGTCCGATTAAAGAAATGATGGATGAACAAAGTAGATTCATTACTGACGCTTCGCACGAGTTGAAAACTCCTATTACGGCAATTCGCACAGAATTTGAAGTAGCCATGCTTGAAAAAAATATTTCTACAGAAGAGTCTGAAAAGCTCATAAAAAGTAGCTATGAGGAGATAATTAATCTTCAGGGACTTGCTGAAAATCTATTAGAGCTTACAAAGCAGCAAAAAAAACGCGGGAACTTAAAACTGAAAGATGTTTCACTTCTGGAGGTTACGGAAGCTGCTTTGAAAAAAATTGTACCACTCGCAAAACAAAAGCACATTGTTATTAACAACGTAGTTGATGATTATATATTACGAGGTGAGGAACAAAGCCTTGTAGAACTCTTTGTAATTTTATTGGATAATGCCGTTAAATATAGCCCTGATCATTCAGCAGTAAAATTAGCTTCGAAGAAAACCGATCACCATGTATTGATTACTGTTTCCGATCAAGGGGTAGGAATAACCGAAAAAGATCGTTTACGTATTTTTGACCGTTTCTACCAAGCTGATAAATCTCGTTCAAAAACAGTTGGGTATGGTCTAGGACTTTCGATCGCTAAGGAAATTGTCCAGTCCCACAAGGGCTCTATCTCCGTTGAGAGCAAAATTGGCAGCGGCACGACCTTTACAATCCAACTTCCACTTTCTGCCGCCTAAGATAAATTACTATATACAGTAATTTTCAGCGATCTTTAAGCGCCCAATTCATACGCTAAAGATGTACTATAAATATATATGCAAGAGTGATTTTCTATTTTAAGTCACTTTTAAGCGCCACAGTATAAACTGAACTTATATGAAGATATTTAGGTCTGTTTTTAGTAAACTTACGGGTTTTCTAAAATGGTTTCAAAATGCATCTTTAAAGAAAAAGATTCTTACTGTTATCGCTGCAGGAGCCGTCGTACTGTTAGTTTCTGTACCACTTTTATCAGGCAAACAACAAGGGCAAGTAACCACTGACACCGTTAAAAGAGCAACCGTTGTCGATACTGTTAGCGAAAGCGGAAATGTGCAATCCAATCAATTAACAGTGTACTCTGTCTCCAGCGGGGTTATTGAGGATCTTTATGTAGAAAACGGTCAATTAGTTAATAAAGGTGATAATCTTTTTAAAGTTAAATCAACGGCATCGGATCAAGATAAAGCCAGTGCGTATGCAAATTATCTTTCTGCTCAGGAAAATTTAAATTCCGCTCAGTCTACCGCTCACTCACTGCGATCTCAGATGTATACGGCCTGGGACACATTTTATAATTTATCAACGAATTCTACGTATACCAATGGAGATGGTTCACCTAATTCAACGAACAGAGAAAGTGCGGCATTTATTACATCACAGGAAAATTGGTTGGCAGATGAATCCAAATATAAAGATCAACAAACGGCGGTTAATCAAGCGCAAGCTGCTCTTAATAGTTCTTGGCTAAGTTATCAAGCAACACAAGATATAGTGATTACTGCACAGGTGGGCGGGACAATTTCGAATGTATCATACAGTGTCGGTGATCAAGTGACAGCTGCAATGAATACCAGTGGCTCAAATACCAATACATCCGCTTCTCCGGTACTCGTTATAGGAACAGCTTCGGAAAATATTGTGAAAATTCAGATAAACGAAGTAGATATTAATAAAATAAAGGTTGGACAAAAAGCGACAATTACACTTAACGCAATAAAAGACAAGACATTGAGCGGGGAGGTAACTCGGGTTGATAATTACGGTACGGATACCTCTGGGGTGATAACATACAATGTTTACGTCAAAATTGCGGATTCTGAGAATCAAATTAAGCCTCAGATGAGTGCCGTTGTCACCATTGAAACGACGAAACACGAAAATGCACTCGTGGTGCCCAATAGTGCGGTTAAGCCGTACAAAGGTGGTAAAGCTGTGCAGGTACGAGATACAAGTAAGCCTGGGAATCAACTCAAATATGTCCAGGTAAAAACGGGTATTAAGGGTACCAATGAAACCGAAATCTTGGAGGGTGTAGCTGAAGGCATGGAGGTGGTAACCGGAACATCAACATCATCAACGTCTACCAGCTCTCAAAGCAAAGGAGGGTTGATGGGTGGACCGCCGGGATAATAGATTTGAATATGAAATATGAAGAGAGAACCAGTCATTCATTTGAAAAATATAATCAAATCATATCATTTAGGTGATTCTGATTATCAAGCGCTTAAAGGGATTACCATTGAGATCTTTGAGGGTGAGTTTGTGGCAATCATGGGACCTTCCGGATCCGGCAAGTCTACTGCCATGCATATTATGGGAGCACTGGATTCCCCCACGTCCGGACAATACTACCTGGATGGAACCGAAATCAGCAAATATACCGCAAATCAATTAGCTAAAATTCGCAACAAACGTATTGGATTTGTTTTTCAATCGTTTAATCTTTTAGCTCGAACAACCGTACTAAAAAATGTCGAGCGTCCGATGATGTACGGAAATGTTCCCATAGCTGATCGGGAAGGACGGGCATTGGATATGCTTGAGATGGTTCATCTAAAAGATAAAGCACACAATCTGTCAAATCAGCTTTCAGGCGGACAAATTCAACGGGTCGCGATTGCTCGGGCGCTTGTTATGAACCCTACGATGATACTTGCCGATGAACCAACGGGTAATTTAGACAGTAAGACTTCTCATGAAGTTATGTCCTTTTTACAAAAAATGAATGATCAGGGAAAAACGGTTGTCGTTATAACGCACGAACCGGACATCGCTGCGTATGCCAAGCGAATAATTATGCTTAAAGATGGTTTAGTCTTGACTGATAAATCAAATAAACAAGTACGGAGCACTATAGAATCATGAATTATTCAGAATTATTTCTTACCGCTATTCAAGCCTTACGGGGAAATATTTTTCGGACCTTGCTTACCATGCTTGGTATAGTTATCGGTATTGCTTCAGTGATTCTCATCATCGCGCTAGCACAAGGATCGACTTCGTCAATAACATCGTCTATTTCCGCACTTGGATCTAATTTGATTACCATTAGACCTGGTGCAGAACAGCGTGGTCCCGTGCAAAGCGGAAATGTTACGACGCTGACGCGTGATGACGCATCCGCTTTGGCCGTCTTGCCAAATGTTGCAGCAGTTTCGGCGGTCGTGCAAAAAAACTACCAAATTGTGGGTAATGGTGAGAATAAAAATCTATCAGTGCAGGGTGTATCCTATGGGTATCCAACCGTGCAATCAATAACTATCGATCAAGGGTCATTTTTTGAAGAAGAAGATGAGCAAGGCACGGCAAAGGTTGCAGTGTTAGGTCCCGATGTTGTAACTGATTTATTCGGAGAAGACGCGACAGCAGAAGCACTAAATCAAAATATTACGATAGACGGAAAAGTCTTTCGAGTAATCGGTGTTGCAAAATCCAAAGGAAGTAGCGGATTTTCAAATCCTGATGAAGCAGTCTATATTCCTGTTACCACCATGATGCAAATCCTCAGTGGTCAAAATAACGTGGATTCAATTCAGGTCGTCACAGATGATCCTAATAAAGTCGATGCGGTTAGCGAAAATATAAAGAGTGCTCTAATGGATAGACACCAGATAGCAGAGAACGGGACGGCTGATTTTAATATCAGTACGTCAAAAGATACGCAATCTACACTCAGCAGTGTAACGAGCACTCTTACGGCAATGCTCGCCGGTATAGCTAGTATCTCACTCATTGTGGGAGGAATAGGCATTATGAACATCATGATGGTTACTGTTACGGAACGTACAAAAGAAATCGGATTACTTCAGGCAATAGGTGCGGAACAAAAGGATATATTAATTCAGTTTCTCATTGAATCAATAGTGTTAACATTTACTGGTGGGGTCGTCGGAATCGTCCTAGGCGAATTGCTTGCACTTATCGTATCTAAAATTATTGGCGTTCCATTTGTCTTTCAGATTAAGTCTATATTGCTGGCGGTTGGTGTATCCACTCTCATTGGAATCATCTTTGGATTGTATCCGGCCCGAAAGGCTGCACAGCTTTCCCCGATTGACGCGCTACGGTACGAGTAGTCTTCATCTCTCACATTTTTAAGTGTATATGCAGGAGCTGCATTAAGCGCAGGGGTCTTTACTTCGTTATCGCTTCACGGTTTATATACTGAGCAGTGCTTGAGTGTGCCGGTCACGGATTTTACTATCGTTATAACGTAACTCCTATGGAGTATCATCTCGTACCTCGTACGATCTTATATTTCTGTACTTGATACTCATCAATATTGAACACTTCATATACAGTGGTTGTTAATTGTTTATCCATTTTTTCATATGTTATTTTCTTTACTGACCCTCTATGCATAGTTACAGAACCAGGTAGCTGATATTTTTTAATTGTTTCTGCCAAACTATAAATTACTGGGGGAACAAGATCGGGATAAGGAGAAAATATAGTCCATCTATCCTTATCTCCTTGAAGTATTCCTAAAATATAAATTGTCGATTTAGGTTTAGGGTTAATTTCTCTCAAACTATCAGCAATTTTTTGTATGTTAATTTGTATTTTTTTACTTATGACGCATAAAATGAGGGTTTTATTGTCATAGCTTTTTTTACTAGAAAGTTTTGTTCTTTTTAGAAACTCTACAACGTCATCTGTACCCGCATATTCGTTCATTCTTACTAATTCTAAATTTGTTTCTTCCAACACAACAGGAGCGTCAACCATCTCTGTATTTTTTGCAGCTACTACATCTGGTGACGCGCTTTGTAAATTTGGCTGCAAAAAGTATTTATTATCATTGTGCAGCTCATACACTCCTAACAAGGCTGCTGCTGAATCAAACATTTCTCTAGCTAGTTGAAATTCACGCTTATCTTCAACGTTTGCTCCATACAACTTTGTAAGTAAACTCATTGCTCTAATAACAAAATGAGGGGAATACCAAGGGTATTTCTGTGCGTTATATGTTGCAATATCAAAATCCATAAAATGGTTTACTCTTATTAAGAGTAAACGTAATCCATTAAAGGAGAATTGGTCTATGTTTTGTATAGTGAACAGTGCTGCGGGACTAGGATTCGAACCTAGATAACATCCTCCAGAGGGATGCGTACTACCATTATACGATCCCGCACCGTTGCTCACTATTTTAATTTCGATCCCGCAATAAACTATTAGATTTTGCGGATGATGCACCCGCAAGTAAGCTCTATTATACCCCAAAAAGCGTTTTTGAGTTTATAAGACTCTGACTAAAGGTGGTACAATAGCGCTAAAGACCTTATGAAAAATACGGAATATATTACCGAACGGCATTTTATTCATCGTGTCGGATGGCTCCGGGCTGCCGTTCTGGGCGCCAATGACGGCATCGTCTCGACATCGAGTCTTATGGTCGGTGTTGCGGCGGCAAATACCAGTCACAGCAATATAGTGATTGCCGGAATCGCGGGACTGATCGCGGGCGCCATGTCCATGGCGGCGGGGGAGTATGTATCGGTGAGTTCTCAGACGGATACCGAAGACGCGGATATCGCACGGGAGAAAAAAGAGCTCGCCGAGAATAAAACGTATGAGCGGGAAGAACTGGCGTCAATCTACACCAAGCGCGGCCTTGACCTTCCGCTCGCCCGCAAAGTCGCTGATCAGCTCATGCGTCATGATGCCCTCGCGGCTCACGCCCGCGATGAACTCGGCATTTCGGAACGGGTGAAAGCCCAGCCAGTTCAGGCTGCGGTCGCATCCGCTAGCACCTTCTCTGTCGGTGGAGCACTGCCTCTCGTTATCGCTCTTATTGTGCCCGCTCATCTGTTAATCCCCTTCGTTTCCGGTGCATCAATTTTGTTTCTCATACTGTTGGGAGCGGTTGCAGCATATACCGGCGGCGCGAGCATGTGGAGAGGGGCTCTTCGTGTTGCATTCTGGGGTATATTTGCTATGGCGCTCACCGCCGGAGTCGGCTCGCTCTTCGGAATTAAGTAACACGTATTCATAGGATTGGCTAAACACCCACACCTTTGTTATGATTTAATCTCATGAAATGGATGAGATTGCGGGTAGGTAGAAATGTACAAATAGGTATTGGCGTCGGATTACTCTGTGTAGTATTGATATACTCTTCTATTTTATTACTACGATCAGGGCGGAACATCAATATACTTTCTGTCAAACAGCCAATAGTAACAACTCAGCCCACAGTTACTAATACTCCTATTCCGACAAACACCATGACTCCGACGGCGACGGTTACCCCGACAAATACTCCCGTTCCAGCGCCGCCGCTAAAAATTCTTTTTGGCATCGGTTCACAGGCAGGGCCCGCCATGGATTTCCGGCTTGTTAAAGAAGCGCCGGTCCATATGCTCACCAGTTGGTATAACGGCCCTAAAGATCTTGAGTGGATGCGGGTCCAACAAAACGACCTGATTCCAAGACTATATGCCGCTGGGTTTGTCGTCCATCTCATCACCTGGACTGACCTTCCGGAGGAGACGATACAGACTCCCTACGGCACTGCATGTGGCCGGCCGTATCCGGTTTCAACTCAAATCCTCGACGATATGAAGCAATTAGCGCAGATTTATAACGGAAGCGGTCCTCTCTATGTGTCGCTGTTTACGGAATTTCAATCATTCACCTGTACCGATAATAATTGGATAGGCAATGAAAATTATTTCAATACGCTCAAGGATAATTTCCGAAAAATTAAGGATATTTTCCACCAGTATGCGCCGCACTCGAAGGTTGCGCTCTCATGGGGCGGGTGGCAAAGCAGATATGATGACCAGGTGAATAAAGGAGGGCTGTCGCTATTTCCGTATTTTGCGGATGTCCTGCGGGATTCTGACTTTACGGATTTCCAGACGATGGAATCGGACACGAACATCCAGGAGATGCTCGATATGACCAGTATTCTTGGGGCGTACGGCAAACCGGTGATGCTTTCACACTATAAACCGTCAAGCGGATCGGAGGATGTATTCAATGCCGACATGCGGATGCTTTTCACTGATGATGTGATGCGAAAACTTATTCATAACGGCCTGTTCGCCTTCAGTTTTATGGATGCGGAAAATATAGACAATTCCGAAACATCGTACCAGCTTGTAAAATCAGGAATTCAAAAATATGGACGATAATACGAAGTTAATATCATGAAACGAACGAAGAAACCGTTTACCGTCTATATCCTGCGCACGTCCGCAAACACGCTCTACACCGGTCAGACGAATAACATGACCCGACGGCTCAAAGAACATAAGAGTAAGGGGAGTAAATCAGCCCGATATGTACGGTATTTTGATTCCGTTGAATTAATACATGAGGAGCATTTCGCTTCTCGCAAAGCAGCAATGCACAGGGAAACCCAACTCAAAACATGGCCACGGGCAAAGAAAGAAGCACTTGTTGCAGGAAACACAATTCATCTAAAAAAGTATCATCCTGAGCCTAGCCTTGCGTAGTCGAATAGGAGTCGATGGGTGTCGATTTGAAAATTTACTTCCTGTTTCTCCCAAACCTGCTTATTGATGAAAGTGCTCTTGAAATTTTCGGAATTACGCCCTTTTCAAACGTAAGTTCCTGGGCGACAAATATCCTGTCCGTTTTTCTTGTACTAAAACGGAAAACAACTTTTTTCGCATCGTTTGTTAATTCCAGTTCTAAGGTTAATCCCACCGTATTTTTTCTATTGAAATTCACCCTCGGATCATGAGATATTTCACTGTCCGGAGTACGTGTCTGTGAATGTACCCGATATGTACCTTTTCCTTCTATTTTAGCTGTTTCACCCGGCTTCACCTTTGACAATAAATCGAGAGCCATGCCTTTTCCAAAAATGATCCGCTCTCCATACGATAGCGGTACACGATCTCCAGCGCCCGCGTTTTGAGATATGACGAGTAAGGTAATCTCACAGGGCCTTTCTGGATCGTCCAAGTCGCCGAAATTCAGTACAGGCGAAAAAGGATACTCAATATTGAGAGAAGTATAATTATGATGTAAGAAATTCAGATCACGTGTATCTAAGGCATGATCTAGCTCAATAACGCGCTGCATCCCTATTTGCGCCCCATCAATTATAGAAAGGGCGATTTGCCCATATTTTGAAATTTCGGGAGTTTGTTCCTGCCCTAAGGCAACGTCTTTTGGGGTAGGCTTGAATTGGCCATCATTGGTCATAAATTTTCCTTTTTAGAACGTCACACAGATCGTACTCCTGAGGGGGTTAATAGTCAAATTAGATCGACAGGACGGGATAAAACATTTATTACAGATCACGCACTCTCACACCCGGTGAGTGATATTAATATAATAGATATACCGGACCGGTATTCTTATATCAACATGGCTTCGGGATGATACACTAAGGGAGTTATCAGATACCGATTGTTAAATCATGCTCACAACAAGGAAACTACTTGAAAGAATATATTTACCGATCTCATTAGATGAAGTGGCAACGAGTGTCACGGAGAGTTTTGGTTTGGGATCGATCATTTCATTTGAATCTCTGCTTGTCGGGTATGAGGAGGTTAATTCCTTACTTATAACGTCAAAAGGCAAGTATATCGTCAAGATTTTTTCAAAAGACAAGGACCGCAAAACAATTCAATCAAACGTTACCGCGCTTCTGGAGTACTACAAAGGCGGTATCCCGGTCCCGAAATTATATAAAACTGCCCAAGGCGATTACCTGTATAAAATTATCGGAGAGTCGGCAACGTATCTCATTGTCATGGACTACTTTGATGGAAGCAGGTTTACAGATGTGAAGCCGACATCGGGGGATAAGAAAAACATCACGAATATCCTGTCCAAAATTCATTCGCTGAACTTTGCGACATCTGCTAATTACGACATGTGGTTGACCGTTCATTTGGCGGGGGAATTTGAGAAAAAGCGTACATTTCTGACAGATTCCAACTTAAAACTCATCGAACCTGTCGTTAAGGAATTCCATAAAATAGATTATTCAAAATTAACGAAATCCATTGTTCATTTTGATCTACACAGGGAAAATGTCATGAAGGACCGAAATGGTAAGTATTGCATTCTCGATTTAGCGAGCACTGACTATAATTATAAAATTTTTGACCTTGCGACATTCATGGCACTTTTCTGCACGGAATTTCGACAATCATTGGAGGAGAATATCTTGATATATAAACAAATTATTAGTAAATATCTTCAAAGCGGGTCATTAAACGCGTATGAGAAAGAGATTCTCCCGCTTCTCATTAAAGCGACGTTTGCTTCAAATCTCATGATTCCTGAATATCTCCAAAAAACCGGTAAAGACGAAAACCCCGGGCAAACAATTTATTATAAATTGATGGGAGAAGAGGGGTTGAATATGTCTAATAACACTCACCTTTTACTAATATAGATTCAGTAGTAAAATTGTTGTATGCCAGACGGACTAACCGGAAGCACAGAAAACCCATCTCAAGGTATCGGTGCTACTGCTGATACATCAACGCAGGCGAAGATTATTGTACCAGGCGCTCACGAAATATTGGGACAACCTTATACACTGTATAGGTATGTTTCTATTGAAACTCTACCACAAGTTACAAGTCAGGGGATTCATGATGAGGATACTCCTTTAGGCAATCCCGAAGTAGAAAATATTTTTTCAGATGCTGCAAAATCACTTGGAATCGGATTTGACAGAAGAAATGCGATATTTGCCTACCCCCGCCATCCATCTCAGCTAAAGTCTCAAGATATAAATCAAGCTACGAAACTCAACGTAGCGTTAGTAGAAATAACGGTTGATCCTGGCATTAACGCGATAGTTGTTGATTCTGCTAGATTTGACGAAGTTGCAGCCAGGTTAGCGAGGGATGAACGTCAAAATGCGTTTGATTTTGCACAGGAATATTGGGAAAAGGCGAAGACCTTACAGGAATATATGAGTGAAAGCCATCATGGAGCCGAAAACGACTTCGGTGATTTCGAAATACCGGAAGTGCTGATATTTGAGCCGATTCCGAATAACAGAATAAAAGTAGTAAATAAATAAGCTGCATTGGAGTTTCTAATTCTGCAAGAGACCTAGGATATTACCACCTCTCGTAGGAGAGGGTGACGTTTTGTGCGAGCATATTTTTATGATAGAGCTTTTATTCCGCTTTACAATTTCAAAGAATTCTAGCCTGGGGCGTTAGGTCTATATAGCACGTGTCTCTTTCTCTTCCGTTAGCTGTGCTTCTTCACTTTCGATCATGATTTGCTTCGGGATTTGTTGCTGTGTCGTCCCGCGCATTTTGAGCATCCCGTAACCCGCCGCGATGATCGCCGCAAGCCCGCTCACTCCCAACCCCCAGCGGGGACTAAATGTTTCTCCGATCCATCCGATGATGGGAGCGCCGATCACCGTCGATCCTAAAAATGCCACGGTCCAGAGCGCCATTACGCGTCCGCGCATCTCGGGGATTGATTTAAGCTGAAGGAGGATATTGCTTTGTGATATAAAATTTACCGAACAGTACCCGACAATTGCAAGAGATGCAAATGCAAACAATGCGGTCGGCATAAGTGAAGTGAGAAGCGTACTCAAACCTAAAAAGAATGCAGTGTTCACTAACATCCGCTCGGTCGCCTGCGCGCGGTGGGCGGTATATAATCCTCCTATGACCGCGCCCATCCCCATAAACGCCGTGAGAATTGCGTACGTGCCGGCATCACCATGGAGGGTGAATTGGGTAAAAAGTGGGAGGTTTACCGCAAATTCATAGGTGAAGGTTCCTATGATGGCCATGATGATAAGCGCATCACGGAGGTAGGGGGTGGAGAGGACGTAACGGAATCCTTCCGACAGCTGGCCTTTCAGTTTTTTAGTCGCCGCGAACGCGTGAATTTCCTTATCATGCATCTTAAAGAATACGAAGATGACTGCGATGTACGATACGGCATTCAGTATGAAACAAACCGACAACCCGACCGTTGCGATGAGGGCGCCCGCGAGTGCCGGTCCTGCAACACGGGCAAGATTAAGTTCTGCCGTACTGAGCGTGACGGCGTTTGAAAGTTCATTTTCTCCGACCATTTCAAGAATAAATGTCTGACGTGCCGGGTTATCAAGCGCACCGACAAGTCCGAGTAAAAGCGCCAACACATAGACCTCCCACAATTGGATGTGTCCCATGGCAACGAGAATTCCGAGCGCTAATGCAAGAACGGCAGAGACTGCCTGAGTATAGTAGAGGATGGTTTTTTTAGAAAACCGGTCCACGAGTACGCCCGCCATCGGGCCGAACAGTAAAATCGGCAAAAATTGTAATGCCGATACTATGCCGAGCGTAGTACCGGAATGCGAAATCTGGAGGACGAGCCATGCCTGTGCAACGGTCTGCATCCAGGTGCCGGCAAGCGATATCCCCTGTCCGATAAAATACAGACGATAGTTCCGGATTTTGAGTGATGAAAATGTTTTATCCCCGAATTTTTGAAATATGTTCATATAAACCATTGGTCCAATGTAAGGATTATTATTTATTGATCGGGTATAACCCGTATGAAAAGCGGAGCACCGGAGATCGACCCCTTTGGGCCCGCATAACGCCCGAATTTAATACATTCCCTCATATAGTATACAACAACGTGGGATATTCTTTCTTGAATTTTCTCCGGATCGGATGATAATAAGAGGGGCTGAGCTTTATGATAAATTTTTGGTACTTTGTACCGAAGTCAGGGGTTGCGTTCATATTTATAAGCGTCCTGATGATAACGGTTTGGAATCGGTATAAATTGACGCTTGATCATCCGTACGTATGGATTATCGGGGCAGAAGTCATCCTGTTTTTTATTTGTTTCTTCATTGCTGATCATGAAAGCGACGCCAGGCGAAAGGTCCGCGGGTCAAAATGAGAAAATCAAAACAATTATTTTCACTTATAACATTACTGATCGTTGTTGCATGGTTTTTGTCGACGAATCAGGGGACAAAGCAAACATTGATAACGCCTCTTACGGTAACGCCGACAGCGGGTAATGTACTCTCGGAGACGACCGGGGGCACATGTCATGCAATTCACGTTAACGAGTCCGATCCGCAGGCATATCTTCCTGATCCCAATTGTACGCCCGGTGTCATTGATCCCGCAGTTATCCAGGAAAATCTCGAAACGACAATTTGCAAATCAGGGTACACACAAACGGTCCGCCCTTCAGTGACTTACACTAATGATCTCAAGAAACAGCAGATGAAGGATTATGGCTACTCAGATACGAATATGAGCGACTTTGAGGAGGATCATTTTATATCGCTTGAACTCGGGGGGAGTCCGACGGACGCTAAAAATCTCTGGCCGGAACCGCACCCGTCGACAAATGAAAAAGACCTGGTCGAAAATTATTTGCATAAAGAAGTGTGTGACGGAAATATGACCCTAGTCCAGGTACAACAGGCTATTGCGAAAAATTGGTATGATATCTACAAACAAATACAGTGACCCCATTCCAAAGTAACTGGGTATATAATGGATTTTTATGTCCGGTTATCCAACAGTATTTCTCGATTCGATAAACGTTTTTTTCTCGATTATCATCGAGGCACTTCCGTTCATAACGTTGGGGGTAATCGTATCGAGTCTGTTAAGTACGTTCGTATCCGACGAAGCACTGGTAAAATTCATACCGAAAAACAGAATTCTCAGCCATGTGTGTATTGCGCTTTTGGGATTTTTTTTTCCGGTGTGCGAATGCGGTAACATTCCCGTTGCGAGGCGGCTTATTGCAAAAGGTGTACCTGTCTCACAAACCGTTTCGTTCCTGTTGGCGGCTGCCATAAACCCCATCGTCCTTCTTGCGACCTTCACCGCTTTTCGATTTTCACCTGAAGTGGTTATATTGCGGGCGTTCATTACCCTCCTTATTGCTGTCCTTGTCGGATTAATTGTATCGATGTACGGAAATATTTCCGACGTGCTCACCAAAAGTGTTTTACAAGAATGTGACATTTACGACCATCATGGGCTGACTGTTCAGGATAAGCTTAATCAAATTTCCCGGATATTCAGAACGGAGACGATAAATGCAATGGGAGCATTGGTTGTCGGCGCTGCTGTCGCCGCATTTGTGACTACGCTGTCGAGAAATTCCGTCGCTTCCATCGCAAGCACTCCGATTCTTGCGACCATCGCCATGATGATATTGGCTTTTATTATGACGATTTGTTCCACTGTTGACGCATTTGTCGCGCTAGGATATGTCGGGAGGTTTCCATTAAGTTCCGTGATCTCATTTATGGTTTTCGGGCCGATGATTAATATCCGGTCAGTCAGCCTCATGCTTACGACATTTAAACCGAGGTTCGTACTCATTATCAGTTTGTTAGTAATTCAGATGGTACTTATTTCGAGCGTAGTTATGAATATATACGGCATATGAAGATCCAACGAAATACCATTCACATTTCGGACCTCCTGGAAAGTGCATTTTTGCTGCTTTCAGGAGCATATCTTATGTATTTAAGACTGACGGGAGGGTTACTGTATTATATTAGGCCCGACTATGATCTTTTTACGTTTTTAATGGGTATCGCGTTATTTGTAGCCGGCTCGGTAAGTATTATTCTTATTTTCAATGTGCCAAAACCACGGAAACTGGTGTGGGATGTTTCCTTTAAAAAATTGCTGGTACTTATATGCATTTCCGCCGCTCTTATTATCGGTATCGTTATTCCAAAGCGTGCCCTTTCGTCGGCTACCGCGCTTCGACGGGGATCGAACCAGAATTCCGCAGTTAACAATACATTTAAAAGTTCAGCGGAACTTGTCAATTATTTAAGCTCCAGCTCTTTAACGGGGAAATCAATTACCAATACGTATAATATTTCCGATTGGATTGGTTTATTTCAAATTGATCCCGAACCTGAAACGTATAAAGGTAAAACGGTAAACGTTGAAGGCTTTGTTCAGCCGCAAAGGGACGGAACGTTTATGGTAACGAGGTTCGTGATTTCCTGCTGTATTGCGGATGCCACCCCTATCGGTCTTCTTGTTGACCGGAAATTAGAGCATCTGAAGGCGGATGACTGGGTAATCGTTAAAGGCGTATTTGAGGTGAAAACTATAAACGGCAGCCGACAGGATGTCATTAAACCCGATTCAATCGAATTGACCAGTGCACCCGGCGATCCATATTTATATTAACGAACAATCATGAAAAGAGAGCCATTTATCGTCATTAATATATGTATTTTTTTCGTAACGGTTCTTGTAATAATTATTTCCAATTTTACTTCACCACGGGTCGTTGGTGTTTCTTTTAAAACCATGAAGGATAATTCCGTGGGCGTTTTAGATCAACAAATAAAGATTGGTTTTACGAGGCCGATGAATCAACGGACGGCCGGTCATGCTTTTTCGATTCAGCCGAACGTTACCGGCAATGTCAGTTGGGTCAATAACACACTGTATTTCACTCCGATAAAACCATTGCGATATAACCAGGAATACCGGGTGCGGATCGATAAATCAGCGACGGATATTTATCATAAGCGTTTACCAGGTTCGTTTGAAGAGTCATTTCGTACTCAAAATGGCTATTTTGTCTATATCAGCTCCGATACAGAGCTCCATCTCATGGATTTGAATGGCCGTAGTGAAACGATACCGAATACTTTTAATATCATTGATTACAAAGTAGCAAGCGGAACTATAGCCTATATCAAGGATAGCGGTCGGGATACGAACGATGTGTTTCTTTATGACATGGCGACGAAGAAAACCACAAATATTTTGCAAAACGAGAGGGCATATTACACACAGATTCAGTTAAGTAAGGATGGTCAAACGATTTATGTGCTGCCCCGCATGTCTCCCGATCAGGGAAACTACGGTAATACGTTTATTTCGGCAAATTTATTTACACAACTTACGAAAAATATAGCGCTGAGTCCTGTGATGGGGCAGTTGGTAAGTATTTGGCTATTGCCTGACAATAATACGATGTTACTTTCTCTAGTCGGTGAAACGGATGAAATATTTTTTCTCCACACGATAAGGAATGAAGAGGATGTGTTGCTTGGAAAATTTACCGATTACGGGGGATCGGATGCGTTAGGAGATAAGATCGTCCTATCAGGTGCATTCGCAAGCGGGAATCCGTCTGTTATCCTTTATAACGGTCAAAGCAAGAAGATAAGCTCCGATAATGAGAGTGCATTATTTCCGAATATAAGCTATGACGGAACTATGGTAAGTTACAGTTTTCAGCCGCTGTATTCAAGAGATCAGAAGCTGGGTTTGAAACTCATTGAGTTGGATTCCAAAAAAATAATCCTGAATATGACCGATAACGCGTATAGTCTGGAGAGAAGTAAAATTTCCCCTGATGATAACTATCTATCGTTCGAAAAATATCCGATTGATCAGCATATTATCAGTCCATATGATCAGAATCCCGACATGCGCCAATTCACCACGATTCAGATCCTCAATCTCGGTACACATAAAGTACTTCCTTTTATGGTCACAGGGAGATATGTTACGTGGATTGAATAGATAAGGTATTATTATCCCATGACCGGAAGAACGCATGATCTGGCTGCTTTAACAACCCTGACAGTATTCCTCACGTACGAACCGCTTATACGGATGAGTTTAGCCACAGCAGTAGTGGTGGGGGTCATGTGTGCAATCGGTGGAGTGACTCCGGATTTAGATCAACCAACAGCGGATCTGTGGCGGAAGATCCCAGCAGGGTCCGTACTCGGACATATTGTCTCGCCACTTTTAGGGCACCACCGCATGATATCCCATTCGTTAGTCGGGATGGGTCTTGCCGGGTGGGGACTGTCATTCATACTGGGCTATGTGCATAAATTTCTACTTGTTGATATGCACCTCGTTTGGTGGGCGTTTATGTTTGGCTATGCGTCGCACCTTGTCATGGATACGATTACAAAAGAAGGCGTCCCTTGGTTGTTTCCGATTCCCGTGAGAATGGGATTACCTCCTTTTAAACTGCTTCGGGTTACAACGGGCAGTTTCGTCGAGACGCTCGGTGTTTTCCCCGGTTTACTGTTGGTTAATGGCTATCTTATCTACATGCACTATGGCAAATTTCTTGAATTTATAACCCGCTATGTCACCCGGTGAACTGTATGGTACTATGCCAGCTCACGGATGAATGAGCCTGCTTGCATCAAATAGCGTAAGATGGCACAATAGCTGCTATTAATAGTCGTCATAGGCCAATATTCAGCTCACCTTCAGATAAGCGTGAGATAATTTTATAAATTATTATTACAAATATTTCGATGCAGAAAAAAAAGAATTCGCGTTCCCCGGATTGGTTTAATAAATTACGACAAATATTGGCATCGGAAAGAACCGTCAAGTTGTTGTTGCTATTCCTGATTGTTCTCTTCATCGGATACTTTACGTATGATTCTTTCCTCCGGCACGACAATTTTTTTTCGCTCCGATTGGATTTGGGTAATATGGATCAGACGGTTTGGAACGTACTTCACGGGAACGGATTTACGCTCACTGATCCCATGGGTACCGCACAGGAATCACGTCTCGCTGTCCACGCTGATTTCCTTCTCATATTACTTGCACCGTTTTATCTCATCTGGTCAAACCCGAAGATGCTTCTCATTATCCAGGCAGTTGCGCTTGCATGCGGCGCTGTCCCCATTTATTGGCTGGCGAAGAAAGTTCTCAAAAGAAACTGGATAGCATTACTCTTCAGTACGGCATATTTGTTATATCCGACGATACAGATGAATACGCTTCATGATTTCCATGCTACCTCACTCACGACAACATTTTTATTATTCGCCTATTGGTACTTTGTCGTTGAAAATCCTGTTGCATTTAGTATATTCATCGTGCTTGCCGCGCTTGGGAAAGAGCAGTTCTGGGTAATATCAGCGATGCTAGGCATCTGTTGGTTTTTCAAACCGAAATTCAAAGCGTTTGGAGCAGCCGTTTTTGCCGTCAGTTCGGTTATGTTTTATTTATTATTTTGGAAATTTATACCCGCCGTGACTCCGTCAAAACAATATTGGGCCCTTGAGTATCTCTCTGATTACGGGGGAAGCATCAATGAAATTCTGAAGAATATTCTTAAACACCCGTGGCAAGCCTTTGTATCCGCATTTGCTCCAGACAGACTCCACTATTATTACCAATTATTAGTTCCAACCGCATTTTTATCATTATTATCTCCGTGGACGATGATATTTGCTCTGCCGAATCTTGGTATCAATGCACTGAGCAACAATCAACTCATGCGCATGATCGATTATCAATATACAAGCGGGATCACCCCCTGGGTGTTTGTATCATCAATTTACGGTTTTGCCGTCGCAGAATCTACGCTCCGGACAAAAACTTTCGTGAAGAAAAATAGTTGGAAAATCCTTTCGGTCATTGCGGGTGTATGTATTTTAGGGTCAGTATATTATTGGGGAGAGTTGCCGTACGGAGCCCGTTCCCGGTTTTGGTTTTTTCATACCGTTCAGCCAGAAAAGGCGGCGATGAAACAAGTGGCAGTTAACATTCCTTCACGATACAGTGTTTCAGTCACTAATAATATCGGCGCTCATTTTTCCGAAAGAGAATTTTTATATAATTATCCTATTAACGCTACCAATGCTGACTATGTCGTAGTATTATTGGGTGACCAATATGCATGGCCGAGTGGCGACGAACAGCAGCGTGTATTACAATCATTACTGTTTGATAAGAATTACCAGTTGGTCGCCCAAAGTGGTTTATTTTTCGCATTTAAACGACAAACATTATGAAACAACGGACGGTAAGCATCGTTATCCCGTTTTACAATGAGCGGGAAAGTTTGGGCGAACTCATCGCGCAACTTGACCGGGTAAAACCGGTAGGATGGGATATTATCGAGTATGTTTTTATTGATGACGGGAGCACCGACCACGGTTTTGAAGAACTTAAATCCCTGAGGACTCAGGCAAAACGCAACATGGTCCTTCTCCGATTCAGGAAAAATTTGGGGAAGTCCGCCGCATTATCTATTGGATTTTCCCACGCAAAAGGAGAGTATCTTGTAACACTGGACGCGGATCTGCAGGATGAACCGGCAGAGATCCCGCAACTACTTGAGCGATTGAAAGCGGAAAGCGATCTGGTGATTGGTTGGAGAACGAACCGTCGTGATAGTTTTATTAAACGGTTATCCTCACGTTTATTTAACTCAGTTGTGTCACGGGCCTATGGCGTGAAACTTCATGATATGAATTCGGGTTTGAAGGTTTGTACCCGCGACGTCGCTAATGAAATTCATCTGTACGGCGAACTGCATAGATATTTTCCTGTTCTTGCGGCTGCACGCGGATTCCGGGTCAGCGAAGTTCCCGTCACTCATCACGCGCGTCGATACGGCAAGTCGAAGTTTAATAACGGGCGGATCATTCACGCATTTTTTGACCTGACGAGTACACTATTTATTACATCATTTGAACATCAGCCGATGCAGGTTTTTGGTACGGCAGGAGGGGTCAGTATTTTAATAGGTATTGGAATCCTTACCTATTTAACCGTACTTCATTTCATGGGGCAATCGATCATTCGCAGGCCTCTGTTATTCGCAGGTATGATGTTTGTTCTTTTCGGAATGCAGATGGTTTCGACAGGGCTTATAGGAGAGTTAATTGTGCATAAACGGCACGACCCGGTAGCTTATCCAATTGCTGAGATAGTGAAATAATTACGCGCCCTGACCCCCGGACACAATCCGTTCTGTTATTTTCATCCAAATCCATGTCATCAGGATCGTCAGAGTGATTGATATAAAACTCACGAACAGCGCCGAACCATGTTTCGTTACCGTTGTTATTCCGTTAAGAATGATGAGATGAAGAAAAAACATACCGTAGGAGTGTTTGCTTAAAAATGCAATCGGGGAATTGGCGGATTGCAGGCGATTTTGATACCTTGATGCTACCCAATACATGACACCGGCAATAGCTATTCCGTAAGACAGGTAAAATAAGTCAGGCGGATATTTATGAAGCGTGAACGTCAGCGGTGAATGTAAGTTACTAAGCAGGAAGCGTAATAGTAACCACGTGCCGAAAGACAGGACCGCAAACAAGAGAATACCGTTTGAGGACTTTGGGGTTTTTGCGGAGTCCCTTTGTGCAAGTATCCCCCCAAGGAGAAAGATGCCGGCCCAGGGGAGCCAGGCGATTGCTCGGGAGTACATTGTGGGAATTCTGAAAAATGCGGTTACAAGTGTGAATAGGCCGATCGCCGTCAGGAAAAGTATAAGCGCCCGCTTATTATTCAGTAACCCAACAAGTAACGGGGTAATCAGAGCAAGCTGGATAAATAATAGCGTAAGCCATCCGACATCAACGCCTCCGGTGAGTAAAAATGAAGACAGGAAAAACTTCCCGGTATAGGAAATGCCGGTATAATGAAAAAATACTGGTAACAGAAGGCCAAGAAGCGCGAATGATACGACGTATAGAGCGTAGGGTATGTAGAGCCGAATGAATCGCTTTCCGTACCATGAGAGCAGATTCATATCACCTAATCTTTTATATGAAAACGCGGTAACGTACCCCGAACATCCGACGAACGCGACAACAACGAAATGCAGATAGTTCCAGAAGATATTTATTTTGTCGGGACCCAAAAATACCGCTAAGGAGTGGGTCAGCATGACGCCGAGAATTGCGATCGCGCGGAGGATATCTATATGAATATACCGTTCCTTGGTTTTCATCGGATTAATTCGTTTTTTTAGATTTTGAATAAAACTCGGTTATATATATCGTCGCGAGGAACGTTGTCAAAGGCACTGCAGCAACCAGTCCGATACTTCCTGCCAAGGTTCTCACAATTTCCTCGACGATGAGTTCACTATTAAGGATCGACCAGAGCGGATAATTGTTCGGATTCAGTACAAGTGTGAGAAAAATCGGAAGCGATGCGCCGGCGTACGCCAAAACCAACGTGTTAACGAGGGAAGAGATATGTTCCCGGCCGATGGCGAGGCCTGATTTTAATAACTGCCCAAAGCTTATTTTCGGGTTTGCTTTATAGAGTTCAAACACAGAAGCCGAGAGGCCTGTCGTTACGTCATCCAGCACACCTAAGGTCCCTATAAGGATGCCTCCTAAGAGTAAACCCCGGAAATTTATTTTTGCTTCCGGACCGATTTGCAATGCGTATGCATCATCACTTCCGAGACCTGATAAAAAAGTCATGTGGACGAAGAGGGTTGAAAGCGCGCCGGTCAGAATAAGCGTTAAGAATGTTGAAATAAGGGCGATGGTTGTTTTTTTGGAAAATCCGTGGGCCAGATAAATCGTTATGAACATAATAACCAGACAACCGACGATACTGATAAATAGGGGATCGTGACCCGCTAATATTTGAGGGATGACGAATTTTGCAATAACAACCAAACTTACGATCATCCCGAAAATTGAACCCAACCCCTGCCATCCGCTCAATACGATGATTGCAATAAAGAAAATGATAATGATCGTCGTTAATTTATCGAGTCTGTAGGTATCGGCGATCTGATATGAGTCCTGACCGTCGGGCCCTTTAATTTTTGTAACGACGATCGTCTGTCCTGCCTGTACCAATTGGCTTGGGTCGATGTGAATATCCTGTCCCTGGACTATGACAATCTCTTTATTTTCAATATCACCGTTTTCGATTTTAACCTTGACCTTCTGATAAGGATTTACAAATCCATAGGCGCGGATTTCTCCCTGATCCAAAATGGCCTCTACCTCCGCTTTGTAGAACGTCTCAGGCGCCTGGCCGGCTGTGTCCTTCGCATGGACAACCGGAAGATTAGAGAAGATAACAAATGCCGAAACAAGTATAAAAAGTAGCCGGGAAATTCTTCGCATGTACGCGTTATAATATCAGGAATTTGTCAGTAACTCCACGATAACGAATATGAATATAGAGATAAGCACAATACACCCGCCCGATGATAGGTTGAGATAATAAGAACTGATTATACCCGATACAACGGAAAATACTGATATAACTTCAGCTATAACTATTGTACTTTTAAAACTTTGTCTGAATTGCAACGCAGTAACAATTGGGATAACAATGAGTGCCGCGATAAGGAGTACACCGACGATTGGTATAGCTACGGAGACGGTCAGCGCTGTTAAAGCGATGAGAAATATATTAATTATTTTAGTCGGGATACCGCTGACTTGCGCTGATTCTTCATCGAAAGTTATGTAAACGAGTTCTTTATATAATGCGATAATAGTTACTAAAACAAAAACTCCTAATCCTCCGATAATATACACATCCGATTGTTTTACGGTTACTATACTTCCGAAAAGATAATTGAATAGGTCGACGTTAAATCCATGGGCGAGGCTGATAAGTACGATCGCAAGAGCCAAGCTTCCTGATAAAAAAATTGCTAAAGCAGATTCTCCGTAAATTTTTTTGGAAATTCTGAGGCGTTCTATCGCAACGGACGATACGACGGCTGTGGTAATTGCCGTAACCAGAGGGTTAATTCTCAATAAGAGGCCAATTGCAACACCAGCTAAAGACACGTGAGAAAGCGTATCTGCGATAAGTGAATATCTTCGTAAAACCAAAAACATTCCGATAAGGGGAGCTATGAAGGCAATAATGAGCCCGGCTTCAAACCCGCGGACGATAAAACTGTACTGAAACATTTCAAACATAGTTATTTAATAACACTGCCGTGATCATGCAAAATATATTTCAACCCCTTTCCGTATAAGTGTTCGAGACCGCCTTTTTTAGCGAGTTCGTCAGGTGTACAATAACTGACCAAACGACCGTTGATATATGCAACTTCAGTCGTTTCCCGTGCGATGATATCGATTTCATGGGAAACCAGAACGAGCGTTAAGTGAAAATCTCTATTAAGTTTCCGCAGAAGTAAATAAAAGCTTTCCTGCGTTTTTAAGTCGACGCCTACGGTGGGTTCATCCAAAAAAATAACTTCCGGTTCCGCAGCCAGCGCTCTTGCAATAAAAACTCGCTGTTGTTGTCCTCCGGAAAGATCACCGATTCGCCTGTCTTTATACGGAAGCATCTCAACCTGAGACAAAGCTTTTTCGACTTTTTTACCATCGTCAGAATTAGTGAAATGCAATACGCCGCGTCTAGCGTATGTACCCATGGAAACAACCTCTTCAACTGTTGCAGGAAAATTAATATCGATAGACGTTGCCTTTTGCGGGACATATCCGATTTTATGCCAATCATGGAATGAAGAAATAGTCTGATTAAACAAGTACACTGACCCCACTGTCGGGCGAAGTAGACCGAGCATGATTTTCAAAACGGTGGTTTTTCCTCCACCGTTCGGGCCGATGATTCCGAGATAATCACCCTCGTGAATTGCAAGTGTGACGTCATCCACAATTTTTTCTTTTCCATTATACGAATATGAAACATTGCGGAGTTCGATGATATTTTTTGTATGATCTATCATTTGCAATCAAGAGCAGTTTGAAGGTTTGTTAAATTGTTTTCCATAATCGTCAGATAATTTTTCCCGATTTTCATATCAGCATCGCTTACTCCTTCAATAGGGTCAAGTACGAGGGTTTTCGCCCCAATTTCGGTAGCAATGGTTTGAGAAAGTTTTGGGCTTACGAGACTCTCAAAAAAAATATAGTTAATATTATGCACTCTCGCGAATGTTGCAATATCCGCTAGTTGTTTCGCTGAAGGTTCTGCGTCAGGAGAAAGCCCTGCAATGGGCACTTGTGTCAGGTGATATCGTGTCGCTAAATATCCAAATGCCGCGTGAGAAGTAATTATGTCCTTTTCTTTACACGAGGACAAGCCATTTTTGTATGAAATGTCGAGTGAATCGAGCTGATTATCCAATGCTGTTTCATTTTCCAGATAGTACTTTGCGTTTACTGAATCTGCTTTCATAAGGCCATCCGCGATTTTGTGCGCTTCCTTCTTTGCGAGAATCGGATCAAGCCAGACATGAGGATCTGTTTGATTTTGTCCGTCTTCATTTACCTGCTGCGTGAGAAGTCCATCTCCTGCGGTTATGACTATAACACCCGTTCCTTTAACGTTATCTCTGATTTTGTTTCCCCATGATTCAACACCGCCGTTGAGAACAAGAATGTTACTTTTTTCAATGTCGGCAATATCCCGGGTGGATGGATCATAGTCATGCGGTTCCGCCCCCGAAGGCGTAATGTTCTTAACCGCTACTTTATCTCCGCCGATTTTTGCGGCGAAAAAGTACAAAGGATAAAATGAGGTGACGACCGAAATTTTGTTTCGATTCATATTCATTGTTTTGCTGTTATCAAACGCCCTCCTATGAGTTTTATATATGAAAATTCCCAGAACGGTGAGGGTAAATAGAGAAGTAATAACGAGCGTCATTTTTCTCATAAACTATTATTGCTGACACTTCGCACATAGTCCGAAAAATTCGAGACTATGGTGTCTGATGAGCAGTCCTTTCGTTTTTTGTAAATCTTTTTCTATTTTCTCAACATTGCACTGGGAAATATCTTCAACCATCCCGCATTTTTCGCAGACGAAATGATGATGGTCAGGTTTTGCCGCATATTCATAGCGCAATTTTCCCTCATTAAATTGGATTTGTTTAACCAATCCTTTTTCCGACAGGACATTCATACTACGGAATACGGTAACACGGTCCGCTTGTATTTTATGATCACTCAGGTATCGGACAAGATCTGATATATCGAGAGGCAGCTTCGTTGTTTCAAGCGCACTGAGAATTCCGATGCGCGCAGGGGTCACTTTAAGGTCTGCGTCATGTAGTTCATTCGTGCAGTCGTGTTTTTGCGGAAACGTCATATAAATGTTATTCAGTTGCATTTATTATATGCAACTGAATTGCGTTTGTCAACAGGCCAGGGCTATTCCTGCTATGTTAACTATGGGGATTTCGGCTAGTCGTTTCGAGCGTAAATCTTGATGATTATTCGTTAAAAATCTTGGTAATTTCATCTTTGGCGCTATAATTTAACGCTTTAATCGTTTTTCCGTCGGATATTTTTAATCCGAATGATTGATCCTTTACTTCACCGATAATGGATGCGTGGATATTATTTTTATGAAGCGCGTCAATAATTTTGTTTGCGTTATGAACTGGTGCGGCAATTAAAAGGGCACCTGAGGAAATTGTTTTTAGAGGGTCTAAACCATATTCACGGCAAAGAGCTTCCGACTCAGGGAGAATTGGGATAGCTTTCCGGTTCACAAGCAGCCCAACCTTTGAGGCATGAGCAATTTCATATAACCCTGCGGACAAGCCGCCCTCCGTCGGATCATGCATTGCATGGACTTCCTCACGGTTGGCTATTAGCGCGTCTTTGACGACCGATATTCCGGGGGTATGAATGTAGTTTTTACACGTTTCAATAAACGATTTGTCGTAATTTTTTTTAAGCAGTTCATGCTCTTTTTCCCGTGCGATTATCGACGTACCTTCAATCGCGATGCCCTTAGTGAGGATGACGACATCTCCAGGCTTAGCGCCGGAAGTGAGTACAAGCTTGTCTTTTTTCACTTCGCCCAACATGGTTCCTGCTATTATCGGCCGGTCTATCCCATGAGTAACTTCCGTGTGACCTCCGATGACTGATATACCCAGATCTTTACTAGCAGCGGATATTTGCCCAAAGATTCGATCTGCATCTTCCTCATCGGTTTTTGTATACGGGAGCAGTATTGTAGATAGAAAATATTTAGGCGTAGCGCCGGTTGTCGCTATATCGTTTGCGTTAATTTGAACTGTATACCAACCAATATCCTGTGCGGTGAACGTAATGGGATCGGTTTTAACGATGAGGTAATGATCTGAATACTCCAGGACTGCGCAGTCCTCACCAAGCGCGGGTCCCTGTACTATACGAGCATCTGACTGCGTTTTATATTTACTCAGGAGACGCTCGAGTACGGGGAAGTCCAGTTTTCCAAGAGGTAAATTTTGCTTCATGTTTTCCTAATCGTATTATTATATACGTTGCTACTATATATAATTGTATTGCAATTGAGGAAACTTTTGTTTGCGGCTTTTGCCATCAATCCGATTCAGGGAGATCAGATCGTGAAAGAGAATATATGATATCGTACATATTTTATTTATATTCGGACTATTATACGAATTGATAAGGAGGAAATATGAACGGTAAAACAATTGGTATATTTCTATTCGGTTTAGTTGTTGTAGGGGTCGGAGCATATTACTTGGGAACCAAAACGGCACCGGTTTCTCAATCTAATAATGTTATCCCGGTGATTACTCAACAGCAGCCTGTCGCAACATCAACATCGCAAGTTACGCCAACTGTACAAGTAACGCCGCAAGCAACAGTCGATGAAACAGAAGCATTGAAAAGCGTCGTTAAGCAGGGGCTCATTGCCGAGCACGGGACCAGCGCCAACGAATTGACAATTACGGTCAGTACGATTTCGGGAAACTTCGCGAAGGGAATGGCTTCGGCCTCGGCAGGCGGCGGATTATGGTTCGCGGCAAAAACTGCAGGCGCCTGGAAACTCGTTTGGGATGGGAACGGGGTAATCCAATGTGAAAGTCTTTCCCAATATCCGGATTTCCCTGCCAGTCTGATTCCTGAGTGTTGGGATGCAACGCTAAATAAAAGTGTGGCAAGATAGTTAGTTGATTGGGATATAATGACAGTATGAAGTGGGTTTGGTTTAGCGTAGCTGTTATTGTCGGGATGAGTTTGTCATTCGTAGTTCTCAGAGGGTTCACTGGTGAAGATAACTGGATTTGTCAAAATGGCTCGTGGGTTAGGCACGGTAAACCAAGTGCACCAAAACCGACGAAACTCTGTATGGGTGCGAAGTTACGAGCAAGTTCAATGAAACTAACGAGCAGTGCATTTACCGATTCGCAGGCAATTCCGCGGCAATACTCGTGTTTAGGGCAAGGCATTAATCCACCGCTCACTATCACCGGTGTTCCGTCCGGCGTAAATTCTTTGGCATTAATTTTGTATGACCCGGATGCACCAGGAGGTATATTTCATCATTGGATTCTGTGGAATATACCTGCGCAAATCCAGGAAATTCCTGCAGGTATTACTCTTCCTGCATTTATTGAAGGAACGAACAGTTCCGGAAAGGTAGGATACACTCCTCCATGTCCGCCGACCGGAACGCATCGGTATGTGTTTACCCTCTATGCACTTGACACTATGATTAATCTTCTGGCCACGACAACGGCTTCGGGCTTAGAACAGAGTATGAAGAACCATATTATTTCGGAGGCAACATTGACCGGCACATATCATCAGTAATACCATAAAGGTAGTCGTTGGTATTTGTAAGGAGGATTTATGATCAAATGGATTGGTTCAATTCAATGGGGCCGCGTATTACTGGTTGGCTTCTTATATTCCGTTACGAGCATCGTTGTACGACAACTGGAAATGATATGGACGTTTCATTATTATATGGATCCGAAATATTTCGGTTTGTGGAGTCCACTCATGATGTCTGCCTCGCCGGCGGGTGGGCCGACGGCAGGTCCGCCTCTATCTGAGTTCTATATTGTGTCGGCGATTATAACGTTTATGACCGGGATGTCGCTTGCGATTATTTATTACTATCTTAAGGACTATTTACCCAAAGGCTATATGAAGCGGTCATTCTTTTTTGCTGATCTGATGGTTGCAACGTCATTCATATTTTTTACGTTACCATCGATATTATTATTTAATGTACCGTACGGACTACTTGCGAGTTGGTTTGTCAGTTCATTTATCATTCTTCTGGTGACATCGCTCACGATTGTGAAGGTGATCGGAAAGTGAGTGTTATTTTTTCCGATTGAGGTAGGTAATAGTCGATTGAAGAATCGTTGCAAACAATATCCACAGGAGATAGGGGATCAGGATATATGTTACGAACGGATAATATTGGTAAATACCGATCATAGCCCACAGAAGAGTCACGTCAATAACAAAAATATCAACAAGTGCGGCTTCATTATTTTTCAGTCCGAACTGAATCGGTGTATAGGCAAGATTGCTTATCAAATTTACGACAAACGGCAGGATGAGAAGAAATGGCAGTGTTCCGCTTATCCATTGAAGCATCACATACCCAAAGGTGAAAAAAATCATGATGTAGAGGACGCTCCAAACAGGTGTAAAAACCCAGGGTGGTGGGGCAAATGACGGTTTTTTGAGTTTCTTATACCAAGCGTATGTCGTCATAAATCTAATCCTACTACGTTTCAATTTTTTGCGCGATAATGTAGATTACATATATAAAATTTTGTTTGTACTCGTGTGTGTATGAGTGTAAAATGGTAATGTAGATTACAATTTATGATACTTCTTATCATTTTCGCATTTCTAGCCGGAATCGTTACGATACTTTCCCCCTGCATTTTACCGGTATTGCCGATTGTTTTATCGGGTAGTATCGGCGGGGGTAAGAGACGACCGACCGGAATAGTCGTCGGGTTTATCGCGAGTTTTACATTTTTTACTCTCGCGTTGTCGGCAATTGTAAAATTACTTAACATTCCTCCCGACGCGCTCAGGATTATTTCCATCATTATCGTCGCCGTCTTCGGTGTAGCCCTGTTAGTTCCACAGGTGCAAAAGCTGACGGAAAGGCTTTTCGGAAAATTGTCATCTACCGTCTCAAGCCGTCCGCAGAAATCGGGGTTTTGGGGTGGTATTCTATTGGGTTTAAGCCTCGGACTGCTTTGGACGCCGTGTGTCGGTCCAATATTGGCTTCCGTCATCGCACTTGCCGCGACCAACAATGTGGATTTAAGCTCTGTTTTTATAACGTTGTCTTATGCAATAGGAACGGCAATTCCGATGTTTCTTCTTCTTATAGCAGGACGAAGTCTTCTCAATCGCGTACCGTGGCTCATCAGTAATTCTTCAACTATTCAACGGTTTTTCGGTGTTGTGATGATTCTCCTCGCCGTCGGATTATATTTTAACGCGGACCGGACGTTTCAAAATTACATTCTTACAACATTTCCGAACTACGGATCAGGGCTCACGGCCCTCGAGAATATTGCGCCAGTTGAAGATGCTCTTGCCAAACGGAAACAACAGTCGACCGGTACAAACGCAATTGCCCAGCTCATGAAAGGGCTCAATATGTATCCACAGGCGCCGGAACTCGTTCCCGGCGGAAAATGGTTTAATACAAAGCCGCTTACGATGGCATCACTCCGCGGAAAAGTGGTTCTTGTCGACTTCTGGACCTACACATGCATTAACTGTATCCGAACGCTCCCGTATATTGAATCGTGGTACAAAAAATACGTCGATAAAGGACTCGTTATTATCGGTGTACATACACCGGAATTTGAATTTGAAAAAAACGCCGATAATGTGACAAAAGCGATCAGCGATTTCGGTATAACATATCCCGTTATGCAGGATAACGATTACGCCACATGGAATGCGTATAGCAATCAGTATTGGCCGGCGAAATATTTCATTGACAAAGACGGTAAAATCCGCTCAACACACTTCGGTGAGGGTAATTACGATGAATCGGAGAAAATGATTCAGCAACTGCTGGCTGAGACGGGAGTAAACGTCGCGAACATGCCTGTTCACAATACTACCTATGATATAAACGCTCAAACGCCTGAGACATACATTGGGTATAACCGGTTAGAACGATTTGCTTCACCTGAAGTTGTGACTCCTGATAAGGAGATAACGTATACAACACCATCGACAATCGGCCAGGATTATTTTGCTCTTGCCGGCCCTTGGAATGTGTCGGGAGAAAATGCAACGCCAAAAGCCGGTTCTTTTCTTACATTTCGATTCGCGGCGGGGCAGTTATTTTTAGTGATGAGAACAAATAACGGCCAGCCGGGGCATTTCCGCATTTATCTGGATGGGAATGTGATAACGGCAGATGATGCGGGAGATGATGTGCAAAACGGAATTGTTACCGTTGTTGAAGATAGACTTTATCGTCTGATAAAACTGAACAATCCGGGCTCTCATGAGTTAAAGTTGGAATTTCTTGACGGTAATATGGAGTTGTACGCATTTACATTCGGATAATTGATACATTGTTCGCGCGCAATTTGTGCGTCCTTAGATCCCGGATCTCAGGATCAGGGACATCCGTCAAAGCTTGAGGTGGTGTTGATTGAACAGGGGTGGAATCGTTGCGCGGGGAGTCTATAAATTTAGTCCGGATTCACTTGCCCCTCGATAAACTCGGGGTAAACGAACTATTCCGTGCCTGCCCTGAGCGAAGTCGAAGGGAGCGAACTGAAGACCGGATCTAAATTTTATAGCGACCAAAAGCGCGTGAACAGTGGGATCTTTCCCTGCGCGTGACGGTGCTGGCAAAACATACACCTCTCCGCGAAATTCGATTAATTTACCTTTTCTTTTCCCATTTTACCGAAGTCAGAAGAGGAGCATACACGTCGTCTGACATATCGATATGAAGATTATTCAATTCCTTTTTCGTCGGGTTTCGTTTTTGAAATTGAACAAACGGAGTATCGGTAATAATGGCAAGAGGTGTCTGTTCGTTGCTTTCGCCCATTACCAAAACGGCAGCTCCTGCGAGCGCGTCCATAACATTTACCTTCGTCATCGTTAGCAATCTTCCGAAAATATCAGGTTTTCCGATATAGTCATTGAGTGCACTAAATCCACTATGTACCAGTGCTGTACCTGTCGTACCCCAGCGAAGCGGTGTCGTTTTACTATCAGAAATAATAACTCCTACTTTGGTTAATTTAAATCGTTTTACCAGGTATGAACGAATTTCGTTAACCGTCCGCTGTGGATTTTTGGGCCAGAGAATAAAATATCCGTTACCGTTTGACTCATCAATACCCGCAGAGGGAATGAGCAGGTTATTTTTTATCGTAAGCGTAACATCGTATTTACTCTTCGATGGAGGAACATAATAATCCGCTTCTTGAGGAATTAAATCGTTTTTCTTCTTATTATCTTTTTTTATCACTCTGCCCTCACATATGGATACAATTTTGGATGTAATAACGAGAACCGATCGTTCATTGAAATCGGAGATGTATTTGTCTAAAATAGTTGTGAGTTTTTCGTGATTCGGAACTATTTTTCCTGTTTTAATTGCTCTTATGTTCATGTTTTTTCAGAATTCTGTAGATATTGTGTTGGGTACCAGAATTATTTAACATGTCGACAGATACAAGCTTCAACCGTATATGTGACATGTCGTTGTCCAGGAGATTATTTCCTTCTCCGAATAGCACGGGTTCTATTGTGAGATGTAATTCATCAATGAGACCCGCTTTTAAAAATAAGGAATTTATTTTCCCGCCGCCGACCAGAAGCATGTTCGAGTATCCACGGGATTCCAGTGATCTCACGAGTCTTTTGGGAGTTGAGCTTGTAAACTCCAATTTGCCTCGGACGGATAGTTTACGGTATTTTTTAGGATTTCTCGTTAAGACGACCCGCAGAGTGTTATCTTTTCCAGGGATATTCTTTTTCGCCGCTTCAAATGTTTTTCTTCCCATCACGATGAGATTATATTTCTTCTTAAGAGAATCAAAGAGTTCATTATCTTCTTTCGATGTCCACTTCCGCACAACCGGATCATCACCACGGGTAATCTTACCGTTAACAGAAGAAACCATTATGAGCACTACTTTCATTTATTCCTTTTCGTTTTTTAACCACCTGACGCCTACATAGACGAAAGGCGTTTCGATTATAGACATAAAGCACTTAAGAAGCCAATAGGGCAGTATGATACTCCAGAGAAACATGGCATTATTATTGAGCGGTTTATCAAACGCGTAAAATGCGAGTGTCATAAATACAAACGTATCAATAAACTGGGAGATGAAATTAGAAACGTTCGTCCGAAGCCACAAATATTTTTTGCCGAACGATTGCCGAAGTTTCGCAAACAGGAGCACATCCAAAAATTCTCCTAGAGCGAATGCTGTGAGACTTGCTGCGGAAATGCGTGCCGACAATCCGAAAATTGTTTCATACGCGGATTCTGTACTTTTAAACCTTGTTGACGGTGGAAGCTTTGTTGCGATAAGTGAGAAAAGCAAAATAAAAAAGACAATACATAACCCAGACCGGACAACACTTCTTGCGCGGGATTTTCCGTACACCTCAGTGATAACATCATTTATAGCATAGACAAGCGGGACGACGAGAATTGCGACGCTCGCGTTGAGTTGGTAGCCAAATAGAGCTGGCAGGGGAAATGTTTTTCCTCCCATCAGTTCCGAAATGGCAATACAGACGATATAAAAGGAAATCAACAGGTCGAATTTTTTTACGGCGAACATATGGTTAGGATTGTACCATATCTAACAATCGTCGCATTATACCTTTTGTCTGTGTGAATAGAAATATGCCAGTGACATCAACCACGCAAAGCCAAAAAGATAGCCGCCGACGACATCCGTGAACCAGTGGTCACCGAGCGAAATCCTCGCGATCCCTATAAGAGAAATAAGGATTATACAAAGTGCAGCGACAAAATTTCTCCACCACCGCGTTTTCCATATTTTATCTCTTAAAATGTAAATTATGCCCCACAGAGATATGTAATCATATACATGACCGGAGGGATAACAGACAGATGCATCAAGAACCGCGATTCCGTTTGTAGCTCTATGGAGGAGAGAAGAGAGTAGATGAAACGGATAGAGATAGTGGACTTCCTGAGGAGTCGGGCATGGAATTCCGAATGTCGTCTTGAGTATGCGTGTGACAAACCATGAGAGACCCGCAAGAGCGATAAAAAACGCTTCCCGACGGCGTTTCGTTATCCATAAATAACAACATAATGGGGCGATCAATATAACCATACTGTATTCAAATAGTGTGACTAAAATATTTAAATCAATAAACCAGCGGGGTTGAATTGATTGGAGGTTCTTCGTAATGGCAAGATTCATCTGCATAACCGTTGGATTTTTTGTCGCAATCCCGAGGAGTGTTCCGAGAAAAATAAACAAACCTATGAAAATAGCACGTTTCATGGATATCCCTTATATTATACCTTCCATAATCGGAATTGTTACGGGTATAACTTCTTCTAGACTGATTCGCTAACTGACGAATCAGTAAGAAGAGTATATATATATACGACTTCAGGTATATTTCAGTCTTTTTGATATAATGGTTTGTATGAATATACAAAACAAAGTTGCAATTGTAACGGGTGCATCTTCAGGTATTGGTCTGGCGGCGGCGACCCTTCTTACTCAAAAAGGCGCGAAGGTGGTTTTGGTAGCACGATCTAAAGTGAAACTTGATGCGTTATCCAAAAAACTTTCGGGATCTTTCGTCATTGTTACTGACATGGCAAAAGAGAAAGAGGTAAGAAAAATGGTGGCAAGTGCATACAAACACTTCAGTAGAATTGATATTATTGTCAATAATGCCGGTCGCGGGTATGACGCGGCCATAGAGTCTATAGAAATAGATAAATTCCATGAGATATTTGATTTGAATCTCGTGGGCCCTGTTATCGCAATGCAGGAAGTGATTCCGATTATGCGGAAACAAAAAGAGGGCGCGATTGTAAATATAAGTAGCGGAACTGCTCTTATGGCGTTCCCGCATATGGGAGCATATTCTTCGCTGAAGCGGGCGCTCGTCGGAATTTCGTTAACAGCCCGAGAAGAATTATCAAAAGATACTATTCGCGTGAGTGTGGTTTATCCGACAATGACTGCAACCGATTTTGAAAAAAATACCATGCAAAGTGGGCCAGCAATGGAGTGGGAAGGTGGCGGCGACATGCCGAAAATTGATCCGCCTGAACTGATAGCTGAGTGTATCGTTGAAGCCATAGAAACAGGAAAAGCAGAAATTTTTGCCCATGATTGGATGGGAAAAAAAGTTTAATGGCTACAGTGCGGCCACGCGTTAGCGCCGCGGGTTGAGAGAACAAATGCTGCTGTCCTTATCGCTTCTTCGGGGTTAAATCGTAGGTCGGGGTTCGGATCCATGTTCATAAGTCTGCGGTTTGCGACCCATGTATTCGGCGAAAATTGGAACATCCCTCCGTAAATCCAGTTAACTGCATTGGAGCGCAAACCAGTCTCGCACGCAGCAATTTTAAAGAGCAGTGACCTGTCGACGCTGTAGTGATTGGCGGATTCAGTAAACCATCGATCGAGATCCGCTGATGAAGCGGGATATGGTGTAGGGGTGGGAGTCGGCTTGGGCGTGGGTGTGGGAGTATTTGTCGGCGTCGGCGTAGGGGTAGGTGTGAACGTGGGTGTTGGAGAGTTAAAATCAAGAACGATAGAATTGCCTTTTGCATCAGTGAGTGGCACAGTCTGATCACCCAGAACCGTACCTTTTACTGATAATGAATGATATAAGATAATGAGAACGAGTGCGGTACATATGCCGCCTAAAACAAACATAGTACTCCTTGGAGACAACATGATTTAAAATTATACACCTACGAGCGCATAAATTTATTATTCGTAATTTATTTAACAAATAGTTCGTAATGTTTTATGATGTAGATATGGATAGCACTTCTGTTACCATTTCCAGCGACGCAGTTAAGGCAAAAACCGGTAAAACCTGGGAAGATTGGAAAATATATCTGGATAAAGCAGGAATGACCGGAAAAACCCATAAGGAAATTGTCGCGTATCTACATGCCAAATATCATTTAGGCTCATGGTGGGATCAAATGGTCACAAACTCGTATGAAAAGATGAGCGGCAGACGCGTCGTTGGCCAAACGGCCGGGACTGATTTTCAGGTAGGCGTTCAAGGGATTTTTGATATAAGCCCAAATATAGCGTGGAGCTTAATAACTTCAAAGGAGGCTAGTCAAATTTGGCTTGGTCATACATCGAAACCCGTCTTATGTGTTAAGGAATCTTATATTACGGATGATGGGACAACGGGAGAGGTTCGTGTCATGGAGAAAGGGAGCCACATCCGTCTCACGTGGCAGCCAAAGGGATGGAAAAAACCCTCAACTATTCAGATACGGATTATTCCGCAGGGCGATTCTGTAACTATCGCATTCCATCAAGAAGGATTACCTGGAGAAAATGAGAGGGAAGAAATGAAAACAAGGTGGATCCGCGTATTAAACAAACTCGGAAAGATTGTCAATCGCTCATAGGATATACTGTTGTTATGAAATCACTAACGCAAATATATAAAATCCGCGCATCCGCAGAAAAAGTATGGAATGCCTTAGTTGACCCGAAAATAATTACGAAATGGGGTGGAGGACCGGCGACTATGGATGAAAAAGTCGGAACGAAATTTTCGTTATGGAGAGGTGATATCCGCGGAACAAATACGAAGGTCATAAAGAATAAGATCCTTCAGCAGGACTGGTTCGGCGGAAAGTGGGCGAGTCCGTCGAAATTAAAATTCGTATTAAAAGAAGTTTCCCCAGATACGACGCAATTAGAACTCATTCAAACTGATATTCCTGATGATGAATTGGATAATATCGATGATGGTTGGAAGCGATATTATCTTGGACCGTTAAAGGAGTTATTGGAAAAGTCACGTTGATATTGCTTACAGTCGGAATTATTTCTTCTTAATAATTCAGTTACATATAGTATATGAAGCTATTATTAACCGGAGCCAGCAGTTATCTCGGAGCTAGACTATTTTTTGATTTGTCAAAACGGTTTGATGTCATTGGTACCTACTCATCGACCTGGCTTTCCGGGAAATTTATACATCTCGATGTAACTGATCCTGAGGAAATCGTAAATGTTGTTAAACAAAATGCTGCCGACATTATTATCCACGCGGCAAATAACGCAAGCGCAAAATGGTGTGATGCGCATCCTGTTGAGGCAGTTACTCTAAACCAAAGATCAACGGAACGTATAGTCCGCGAAGCCAATAGAATTGGCGCTAAAGTAATATATATCTCCTCCTTATCGGCGCTGGACCGGTCAAATGTGTATGGTAAAACAAAATATGAGTCGGAACGAATCGTCAAACAAAGTTCCAAAAACTTTGTGATTCTTCGATCATCTCTTGTTTTGGGATTCAGTCCGAATGCTACGAATGACCGGCCGTTTAACCGGATACTCAAGAATCTCGATGCTCGAACGCCTGCAGTTTACGATACGTCATGGAAATTTCAGCCGACATATATTGGTCACATAAGTGAAGTCATCCTTCAGGTCATAAAGCTGGGAATTTGGAATCAAACAATACCTGTTGCAGTGCCCGAGTTGAAATCCCGGTATGACGTGGCGGCGGATATTCTTAATCCGTTCGGTATTACCGCGACTCCTGCGGATCTCCACGATACGACGAAACCGCAGACTGGAGATATGTCAATTCTTACATCGTTCCATTTGCCAACATACTCATATCGTTCTATCATTAAGCACATAATCGGGGAAATACGAAACAGGGAAAAATTTATCATATGAAAAAATTACGTGTCGGATTTATCGGACTTGGTCTCATGGGTAATCCGATGGCAAAAAATATCCTAAAAAGGGGATTCCCATTGACTATCTATAACAGGACATTTTCAAAAACTAAGGAATTAAAAAAACTAGGAGCAAATGTTACCAAAACGCCGAAAGAACTTGCCGGGATGAGCGATGTCGTTATTACTATGGTAACCGGCCCGAAAGATGTGAACAGCGTGTTATTTGGTAAAGACGGAGTCGTTGAAGGTAAACACGAGGGATTAACGGTTATTGATATGGAAACTATCGGGCCTTCGGCGGCAAGACTAATTAGTAAGAAACTCGCCGTTAGCAAAGTTTCATTTTTAGATGCACCGGTTACCGGTAGTACTCCGAAGGCAATTACCGGCGAATTGACTATATTCATCGGTGGAAAAAAGCGAGATTACGAGCGCGTTCGCGAAGTATTTGAAGCAATGGGCACAAATTTGAATTATGTTGGAGCTATGGGCAGCGGCCAGGCAGTAAAACTTATCAATAATTACCTTATCGCCGCAACCATCGCGTCCCTTGCTGAGGGGATGTTCCTTGCGGACGCGGTGGGACTGCCGAGGAAGAAAGTTGAAGAAACATTGAGATCGGTTCCGGCTATGTCACCTATGATGACCTTGAAGGCGCCGAATTTTGTTTCCGATACCTATCCGCTCTTATTTTCTATGAGCAATATGGATAAAGATGTAAATTTAGCGGCCGTTGAGTTAAAGAAACAATTAGTTACTTTACCGATATTTGACCGTGTACGGAAATTTTATGATACCGCTATGGATCAAGGATTAGCTGACGCCGACTTTTCCGAGGTCATCAAGATTATGGGAAAAGGCACGAAATAGTGTTAAAGTAGAGATATACTACAAAAACTCAGGTTTGAGCGATAGTTTTTGAGTATAAACCCATCTAATCAGATTTTTCACTGAAAGTTGTCCGTATAAATAATATGTAGGATCCTTATGTCTATGCTACGTAAGTATGTAGCATGACATATAGGACAAATCTGAGTAAGATGGATATATATGCCGTACATACCCAAAGATCAAAGACCCGTTCTTGACCGCGAAATGGACCCCGTCATCAAACATTTGGCCAGCCTCCCGTTTGAGGAACAGGACGGAGCCCTAAACTATACGATAACGCGGATGATAAAACACATATACCCCAAAAGATACCGCCACCTGAACCGCGCGTTGGGCGTATTATCAGCGGTAACACAGGAATTATACAGGCACGTAGTCGGGCCGTACGAAGACGAAAAAATTAAAGAGAACGGTGACGTTGAGTAAAAAACGTTCTGCCCCTATGGACGAATATAAAATTCTTGCTGACGTGTACGATATCCTCAATCCCAAAGAGGAAATTTTTGCCCAAAAATCCTTCTTCGAAAAACTTGTCGGAGATTATTCAGTAAGCCGGGTTTTAGATTGCGCATGTGGTACTGGATGGCACCTTTCGATGTTTCATGATATGGGGCTTACCTCTTTCGGATCGGATATATCACCGGAGATGCTTGCAATGGCAAAGAAAAATCTGGAAGGAAAGTATATACCCCTCAAGGTGGAAGATTTCCGTACTCTTGATCATAGTTGGGGTGATACATTTGACATGATCGGATGTCTGACGACCAGCCTGCCTCACATGAAGACCGATGAAGATGTCGTCCGGGCGCTAAGCTCCATATATGACCGGTTAAGCGATAACGGAATTTTGGTTATAACGAACGGGATAACCGACGCGCTCCTCGACTCGAAGCCGAAATTTATCCCAGCCAGGACGCTTGAGAATGAGGGGTTTTATTTCGTCGTCGAATACCCGAATGAAAAGGAGTTTACTTTTCACATCTTATATGTGAAGAAGACGGAAGATTCAATGGAACATACATTTACATCCGTGACATATAACGCCATGCGAAAAGCTGTTCTTGAGCGCTGCTTCGGGCAGACGTTATTCCGCAACGTTTTTTATTACGGGGATTATGATTTTAGCCCGTATTCTAAACAGCTCAGCACGAAGCTTATTGTGGTTGCGCAGAAGTAGAGGACCAGCGGACGAAGATACCGTTCGGGAGGAGTCTGTCGGTTTTTGATTCCTTCAAAGCCAATTCACCGTGTGTCGTGTTCCCATTAGCGTCCTTCATTAAGCCGCTAAGCATGTTGAAAAGGACGACTGAGGAAATATCAGCAGTATAGGCATTAACGAGGACGAATACCGGTTTAGTGGATAGAATTTGTATACAAAGGTTAAGGAGCTTGGGTAAGTCATCTTCCAGTTTCCAAACCTCGCCTTTTAAGCCCCGTCCGAATTTGGGCGGATCCATAATTATTCCGTCATAGGTATTTCCGCGCTTGGCTTCGCGGCTAACAAACTTATAGGCGTCGTCTTCTATCCAGCGGATTGGTTTATTATCAAGTCCCGATTCTCTGATGTTTTCATGCGCCCAGGTGATCGTGCTTTTGACTGCGTCAAGGTGAGTAACTTTGGCGCCGGCAGAGGCCGCGGCCATTGTCGCTCCACCAGTATAGGCGAAGAGGTTAAGAACATTTAAAGGTTTTCCATTAATTTGTTGTTGAATCCAATTCCAGTTGACCGCTTGTTCCGGAAATACTCCGACGTGCTTAAATTCGGTCGGGCGTAGGCCGAAGGTCATATCATGATAAATGACTTTCCAGGAATTCGGAGCAGTTTTTTTGGTTGTCCACATGCCAGTTTTCGGGTCGGTCCGGTGATAGGTGGCGTCAGCATTATTCCAAATTTTCTCTTCTAGATTTTTTTGCCAAAGTGCTCTTGGATCGGGCCTAACAAGCATATAATCACCGAATCGCTCCAATTTTTCTCCGCCGCCCGAATCCAGAAGCTCATAATCAGTCCAATCAGTCGGATATTCGATGGGGATCGTTTTCATGAGTAGATTGTATCATTAATCATAGTCACTTTCTTTGTTTTATGGTGAATGATACTATACGTTGTATGAAAAAGATGCTTTTGGTGTTTGCACATCCCGATGATGAATCATATTCGGCGGCAGGAACTGTAGCGAAATACGTGAAAGCAGGCTGGCAGGTGGATTTACTCTGTGCTACCCGTGGGGAAGCAGGGCATTCAGGACCGTATGAGAAGGCAGGCGACGAACATCTGGGGATGATACGGCAGAAGGAACTGGAAGCTGCCGCAACGTTACTCGGTATATCGAGTCTTACGTTTTTGGGTTATAAGGACGGAAAACTTGCGGAAGAACAACCGGGAGAGCTTGAAGATAAAATTTACGAGAAATTGGAAGAACTCATTCCAGACTGCATTATTACGTACGATACGACGGGAATAAGCAATCATCCAGATCATGTGAAAATTTGTTATGCAACGACATTTGCATTTCAAAAATATGCCCTATGGGTCCATAATCAATTGAAAAATCTGAAAGACTTTGATGAGGAATCTGAGCCCAAACTGTATTACGCATGTATGCCAAAGACCGTGGCTCAATATCTGTTGAAGAAGAAAATCATACCCGCCGAATCATATGGAATGCCGTGGCGGGGAACGGAGGATAAATTTATTACGACTGTTATTTCAATTAAAACGCTTGGGGGCGTAAAAAAGAAAGCGCTCTTATCTCATATTAGTCAGGAGGCCGAAATAAAACAGTTTTTGAGTATCAAAAATAATCCACTTTTATTGAATGAATATTTTATCCTCCGAATGCATGGCCTCACGGAAGTTTTTATGGGGAAAAATGATATTGTAAGTTCAAAACTGTAATATATATTACAAAACTGTATAATAGATGGTTATTACACCTTCTTTATTATATATATGCAGAGTCACGACGTTTTATCGGTTAAAGACCTTCATACCAGCATAAACCATAAAGAGATATTAAGCGGTATATCCTTTTCGGTTGCCTCCGGCGAAATTCATGCGGTGATGGGGCCAAACGGAAGCGGTAAGTCGACGCTCGCTTATGCACTCATGGGTCACCCCGCCTACGAAATCGATAAGAAGCTTTCCAAAGTGCTTATTAATGCAAAAAATATTTTATTGCTTCCGACAGAAGAGCGGGCGAAAGCGGGACTATTTTTGGCCTTGCAGTCCCCGATAGCCGTTCCGGGTGTGAGCGTCATAAATTTGCTCCGGACTTCGTATCAAGAATTATTCGGCAGTAAGCCGGCCGCAAAAGAGAAAAATGTTCAGAATCCGCTTTTGGCGCGACGTTGGAACGGCGGAAGCATATCCATTCTGGATTTTATGAACGTTATAAAGAAGAACGCTGCAGAACTCAATCTTGACGAGAGTTTTCTTTCGCGCGGGATTCATGACGGATTTTCAGGAGGGGAAAAGAAAAAGGTAGAAATGCTGCAGGCACTTACCTTATCTCCGAAATTTGCGATTTTCGATGAGATCGATACGGGGCTTGATGTTGACGCCCTGAAAGTTGTGGCAAGGGGTATTTCGCTACTTTCCAAAAGGGGAACCGGCGTCATTATCATTACGCATTATCAGAGGATACTGAAATACCTGCGGCCCGACGTTGTTCATATTCTCGTTAAAGGGAAAATTGTAAAAAGCGGGAAAGCAAATTTAGCAAAAGAGATTGAGGATGAGGGGTACGAAAAATATTTGCCTGCGCTTTAGTCGGCATGCAATTTGTGCGTCCTTAGATCCCGGATCTCAGGATCAGGGATATCCGTCAAAGCTAGCGTTATATTGATTGAATAGAGCGAATTGTCGCGCGGGGAGTCTATAAAATTTAGTCCGGATTCACTTGCGAACGAGATGAACAGAATGGACCAAGTTATCATTATTTCGTGAGCGAACAGAAGACCGGATCTAAATTTTATGGCGACCAAAAGCGCGTGAACAGGGGATATTTCCCGGCGCGTGACGGTGCTGCAAATTGTATGCCTCCTCGCGCATTATTATGAAGACAATAATCGATGATACGTATAAATACGGATTTCATAAGAAGGAGAACTACGTCTTTAAGTCGAAGCGGGGTCTGGATAATGATGTGGTTCGGAACATAAGCTGGCATAAGAGCGAGCCTGCTTGGATGACTGCGTTCCGTGAGAAAAGCTACCAATATTATCTTGCAAAAAAGCTTCCGACGTGGGGAGGAGATCTCTCTGGCATTCAATTTGATAACATTTATTATTACATCAAGCCGATAATGGATAGAGCAAAATCTTGGAGTGATCTGCCCGCTGAAATTAAAGATACCTATGACCGCATCGGCATCCCTGAGGCCGAAAAAAAGTTTTTGTCTGGAGTAAGCGCTCAGTACGAATCAGAAGTAGTCTATAAGAGTATAAATGCGCTTCTGCATAAAAAGGGCGTTATTTTTCTCGATATGGATTCGGGACTTCGGGAATATCCTGAGATTGTAAAACAATATTTCGGCTCCGTTATCCCGCCGGCGGATAATAAATTTGCAGCGTTAAACAGCAGTGTCTGGTCAGGCGGGTCGTTTGTATATATACCGAAGGGCGTTCATGTCGATTTACCGCTTCAGGCATACTTCCGCATTAATGCTGCAAATATGGGACAATTCGAGCGGACGCTTATTATCGCGGACGAAGGAAGCTTCGTTCATTATGTTGAAGGTTGTACGGCGCCTATTTATACCACTGATTCTCTTCATAGTGCGGTTGTTGAAATTATTGTTAAGAAGGGCGCGCGTGTTCGGTATACGACTATTCAGAATTGGAGTACGAATGTTTACAATCTTGTGACGAAACGCGCACGTGTTGAGGAAGAAGGGATAATGGAGTGGGTTGACGGCAACCTCGGCAGTAAACTGACAATGAAATATCCGAGCGTCTATCTCATGGGCCGTAAAGCACATGGAGAAGTATTATCCATTGCCTATGCAGGTCGTGGACAGCATCAGGATGCGGGCGGGAAGATGATTCATGCGGCTTCAGAGACGACTTCTCAGATTATTTCAAAGTCCATTAGTAAATCGGGCGGAAGGACTTCATACCGGGGGCTAGTGCAGGTGTATCCGGGCGCAAAACATGTGAAAAGTAAAGTCGTGTGTGATGCGCTTCTCCTTGATGAGACATCAAGATCCGATACGTACCCGACCATGAAAATTGATGAGCAAAGTGTTCAGATTGAACACGAGGCGACGGTATCAAAAATCGGTGACGAGCAACTGTTTTATTTACAGAGCCGGGGGATTGCCAAAGCACAGGCAGAATCGATGATCGTGAACGGATTTATTGAGCCGATCGTTAAAGAACTGCCGCTAGAATACGCCGTCGAAATGAACAGATTAATACAGTTACAGATGGAGGGTTCAGTTGGATGAATGTTGAGTCCCGCAGTGCGGGACGAAATCCCGAGATTTATCGAGGGAGAAGGTTCAGTCGGATAGGTAAAAAATGATGTATGAAAGCAAAAAAAGAGTCAACACTACCGGATAAGAAAATAGTCATTAAACATATTACTGACGGTGAAAGTACGCACAATTTTACCGTTTCAGCAGACTCAGACTTAACCCTGGTATTATTGGCGCTTCATACAAAATCTGTTAATACAGACGTTACCGTAAGGTTAACCGGGCGTAATGCGGTCGCGACGATTATCGGCATTATTGTGGCCTCGGGGAAGTCTCAAGTACATATTCACACGATGCAAATTCATGGGGGGCCAAGCGGCACGAGCAACCTTCTTATTAAAACTGTTCTTGATGATGAAGCACAGTGTGTTGTCGACGGCGGGATCCGAGTAGAAAAAGATGCCCAAAAGACCGACGCATATCAGAGGAATGAAAACATTCTACTCTCAGAGCACGCACATGCAGAAAGTAAGCCTTCGCTTGAGATTCTTGCAAACGATGTCCGTTGTACGCACGGGGCAACAGTCGGGCCGGTATCTGACGAAGAGTTATGGTATCTTAAAACCCGGGGAATATCCGAGGCTCAAGGAGCCCGGCTTATTGTTTCCGGATTTTTGAAAAGCGCGTTGGATCGGGTAGATAACCAAAAATTCAGAGAGGACCTTTGGCAAACAATCGAAAGGGCGATATAATCATCGTATGGCATTTACTAAAGCACTAAACGTAAGGGATCTCCCGAGCGGTATGAAAAAGACCGTCGTTCTTGGTGGAAAAAAAATAGCCCTAGCCAATATTGACGACGAATTTTTTGCGATTGACGATACGTGTTCTCATGAACAGTGTTCGCTGGGTACTGATGGTTTTTTGGACGGTAATGTCGTAACCTGCGGATGCCACGGTGCACAGTTTGATATGACAAGCGGTAAAGTTCTTTCTCTTCCCGCACCCACAGATGTTGCCTCATACAAGGTTAAGGTAGAAAATGGCGAAGTGTTCATCGATATATAAGGCACTTTCTCTCTAATTTCTTATGTTGGATATCGGCTCGATTCGAAAAGATTTTCCTTTACTTGATAAAAAAATTAACGGCAAACCTATTGTTTACCTGGATTCGACAGCAACTTCATTAAAACCGCAGTCGGTTATTAACAAGGAAAATGAGTATTATGAAAAATATTCAGCAAATATATTCCGCGGAATTTATCAGATATCGGAGAAAGCAACTCTCGAGTATGAATCCGTTCGTGGAAAAGTAGCCCGATTCATCGGAGCCTCAACATCCGATGAGATAATTTTTACAAGGAACACAACGGAATCAATTAATCTCGTTGCCTCAAGTTTGTCGAAACACGAAATGAAAAAAAGAGATCATATCGTTGTTTCGATTATGGAACATCATTCAAACTTCGTTCCATGGCAGCAGCTTGGATTGATTAACGGATGGAAACTCGATTTTTGGAAAAATAATCAACAAGGATTGCTTAATTTAAAGGATTTGGATAAATTAATTACTCGAAGAACAAAATTACTCGCAATTACAGCTGTATCCAATGTTTTAGGCACAATCAACCCAATAGGGCAAATAGTTAAAATCGTTAAAAAATTGAATCCTGGTTGCTTAGTGCTTGTGGATGCGGCTCAGGCGGTTCCTCATATGCCTGTTAATGTTGGCGAGTGGGGCGCTGATTTTGTCGCTTTCTCGTCGCATAAGATGTTGGGCCCGACAGGTGTTGGAGTTTTGTGGGGAAAATACGAGTTACTTGAACAGATGTCGCCGTATCAATTCGGAGGAGAAATGATTGAAGAGGTGAGAATAGATAAAACATTATTTAAAAAAACACCACACAAGTTTGAAGCAGGAACTCCACACATTGCCGGCGTCATCGGGTTTGGCGCAGCTATTGACTACCTTTCGGCTTTGGGGATGGACAACGTAAGAGACCATGAAAAAGAAATTCTTTCCTATGCACTTACCCAAATGAAAACGATTTCAGGATTAACGCTCTATGGTCCTTCGGATGTCAAGCAAAAGAGCGGGGTTATCGCATTTACCCTGAAACAAGCACACGCCCATGATGTGGCGCAGATTCTGGACGAGGATAATATATGTATTAGGTCAGGCAATCATTGTGCTATGCCGCTCCACATTTCTATGGGAATCGCTGCTACCGCTCGCGCGTCGTTCTATGTGTACACGACGAAAGCCGATGTCGATATTTTTGTAAAAGGACTTGAAAAAGTAATTAGAGTATTTAAGTAAATCTATCCGTTGTCATTCCCGCTCCTGCCTGCGCAGGTAGGCAGGTAGGAATCGATATGTATTTTGATTAAATCTAAAAACCAATCCCCGATCCCAACTTCGCCAAGGCTACGATGGGCGAAGCAGGTCGGGGATGACAGGGAAGAACATTATGGATATATATCGCGAAATAATCCTTGATCATTATAAAAACCCTCATAACTTCGGTCATCTTCAAAAACCGGACAGTAGTATTGAAGAAGGCAACGTGACGTGCGGGGACCGCATTAGTATGGAAATAAACGTAAATAAAAAAAAGGAAATTACCGATATTCGGTTTTCGGGAGAGGGATGTGCGATAAGCCAGGCTTCCGCATCTATGCTTACTGATAAAGTGAGGAGTATGAACGTTAAAACTGCACTTTCATTAACGTCAGAGGATATTACGGAAATGCTGGGGACGACACTGACTCCGTCGCGGATGCGCTGCGCAACTCTGTCTCTTGAAGTTCTGCATAAAGCGATTTTAGCATTGAAATAGTTTGTCTCTTTACTGTATAAACTAAACCTATGGCGGATAACCCGAAGATTGAACGAAAAATCCGGAAGCTCACGATGCGGATTGATCAAAGCCTGTGCATCGGAGCGGCCACATGCATTGCTATAGCACCCAAGGCCTGGGCGCTTGACGATGAAGCAAAAGCGATTATTCTCGATACAGTAGAAGAAGAAACCGATGAGGCACTACTTGAGGCCGCTAAGGGTTGTCCTGTTATGGCGATCATAATTACTGACGAACATGGAAAACAAATTTTCCCCTGATACCGTTCCCGCTGATACTGACGACGGATATATAGAGGAGTATCCCCATCTATATAATAAGAGAGCGTGTCCCTCCTGCGGTGAATTTACGATTTACGGGATGCCGGGCGGCAGAGACGCGTCATGCACTTACTGCGGATACAAAGATCCCTGTTGTAGTGATTGAAAGGGCGAATGATTAAGCGATTCGACCCCGACGAATTAATATAGTCCTATTGTATCTCCCAATTTGTTTATATTTGTGCTACGCTAAGAATAGGTATGAGAGACAGTATCATTTGGAAAATTGGTGGTGAAGCAGGCTTTGGCATCATGTCCGCGGGCACTATGATGGCTCGGGCGTTTGCGAGGGTTGGATATCACACAATGGTCACCAATGAATATCCTTCACTTATTCGCGGCGGGCATAATCTTATTACCGTACGGATTTCACCAAAATATTTTGAATCAATGAACCGGGAAGTGCACATCTTGGTGGCACTTCACAATCCCTGTATTGAGCTCCACAAGGATGAATTAAATGAGAATGCCCTCGTTGTATACGATCCGAAGGATCATGAATGGCAGGCCTCGGATTTTCCGAAACCTGTTCATCTGTTGCCGGTGCCGCTTATGGAGCTTGTGAACACTCTAAATGGCTCTCCTGTGATGCGAAATACCGTTACACTCGGTGTGACACTTGCGTTAGTCGGTGCAGATTTTTCCATACTGGAATCCATCATACGCGATCAGTTTAAGAAGAAAAAACAGCCGGTGATCGACAGTAATATCGCTCTAGCCAAGTCCGGATATGATTACGTCAAAAAGCATTTTCCCGATGAAACCTCCATGTATCTTTCGAAGGCAGAGAAGAAGGAGCCGCAGCTTATTCTTAATGCCAGCGAAGCCGTAGGGCTTGGTGCGTACCGCGGAGGCGTGAAGTTTGCAGCTATTTACCCCATGACTCCGATTAACTCCGTGATCTCATTTTTTGCAGATCACGCGAAGCAGTTAAAAATAGTGTATAAGCAACCTGAAGATGAGATTTCAGGGATTAATATGGCTTTAGGGGCTTCTTTTGCCGGTGTCCGAAGTATGGTTGCTTCATCCGGTGGCGGTTTCGCGCTTATGGTGGAGGGGCTCTCGCTTGCCGGCATCATGGAGGTTCCGATCGTTATCAATCTCGGTATGCGGGTGGGACCAGCAACAGGGATGCCGACGTGGACAGAACAGGGCGAATTACAGTTTGTGATTCATGCGGGCCACGGAGAATTCCCCAGAATTGTACTTGCCCCCAGCGATGCCGCGGAGGCCTTTGAGTTGACGGCGAATGCGTTTAATCTCGCGGATCGGTATCAGACTCCGGTTTTTGTATTAACCGATAAGTATCTCGCGGAGAGTCATTGGTGCGTCCCGATGTCACACTTTAAGAAAGAGTATACGGTTGAGCGGGGTAAGATGGTAAATGAAAGTGACTTACCGGCAGACAGATCTTATAAGCGGTACCGACTTGATGTGGATGACGGAGTGTCACCCCGAAGTATTCCTGGGATGAAAAACGGCGTATTCTTTTCAAATTCTTATGAACACAATGAAAAAGGATATGTCACGGAATTAGCCTCCGAGCGCGTCGCGATGGCAAATAAACGCCTCAAGAAATTTAATGCAATGAAAAAAGATGTCCCTGCTCCGCACGTGTATGGTGATAAAAACGCGGATATCACCTTCGTGAGTTGGGGATCATCCCGTGGGCCGGTAATTGACGCTATGGAAATGCTTCGTGCCAAAGGAAGGACGGCAAACCTTGTCCACTTTACCTGGCTCTATCCGTTTCCGGAAGATGAGGTAGCAAAACTTTTATCAACAGCCAAGCGTGTTATTGATGTGGAACAAAACGCCTCCGGTCAGCTTGCAGCACTTATAAGGGAACACACCGGGTTAAAAATCGGCGAAAAAATACTGAAATATGACGGACGACCGTTTTATCCTGAAGAAATTGTGGAAGGAGTGGAAAAAAGCCTATGACGCTCAATAGTAGTGTATTTGCAGCAAATCATTTACCGACGTGGTGCCCAGGGTGCGGAGATTATGGCATCTGGACAGCTCTCAAAGAGGCGTTGGTGAAGCAAGGGATAGGCTCAGATGATGGGTTAGTCGTCTACGGCGTCGGGTGTCACGGCAACATGTATAACTGGATGAATATCTACGGGTTTGCAGGCCTCCATGGGAGGACGCTGCCTGTTGCCCAGGGCGTGAAGCTTGCCAATCACAAACTTCCCGTGGTTGTGGTGTCAGGAGACGGGGATTGTCTGGGTGAAGGCGGAAATCATTTTCTCCATGCCGCCAAGCGGAATCCGGATATTACCGTTATTTTACATGACAATCAGGTGTATGGGCTTACGACGGGCCAGGCTTCTCCTACAGCAAAGATTGGTTTTGTGACGAAATCGACACCCGATGGCGCAGTTGATGCACCGATTAATCCGCTTCTTCTTGCTATTGCAGCGGGTGCAACCTACGTGGCACGCGGATTTGCCGGAGATACTCCCGGTCTTATCAAGCTTATGAGTGACGCTGTGGAACACAAGGGTTTCGCGGTTGTCGATGTTCTGCAGCCCTGCGTGACATTTAATAAAGTAAATACGTATCAATGGTATAGACAGCGTGTCTATCGTCTTGAAGATGAAAAATATGTACCAGATAATAAGATGAAAGCGATAGAACGGGCTATGGAATGGGGAGACCGGATTCCGATCGGTTTATTTTATAAGGAAATCCGTCCGACAAGCGAAGATCACGAACCTGCGCTTACCGGTGATCCGCTCATTCGTGTGCCGGTGGCTTCGGAGCACTTCGACAGCGTTCTCCAGGAGTTTGTATAACAGAAGGGTATGAATTTTTTGGGGGGTTGACGTCGATTTTAGCAGTTGTTATAATTGAGTGCTAAATATCATTTTATATAAATTTTTATGAATGATGTAGAACAACCAACAGGTCAATTACTTCCGGTAGTTCCTATCCGTGACGGAATCGTTTTTCCTGGTACTGAAATGATCCTCACGTTCGGTCGGCAGCGCTCTGTTTCATCTATTGAAGCCGCACAGACAACTGGCAAAAAAGTAGTCCTTGTGATGCAGCGGAATCCCAATATTAATGATCCGACTCCCTCAGACCTCTATGGGATTGCGACCGTCGGTGAGATTGTGCAGATGATGAAAAATGAAGGGGAAATCAATGCTCTCGTTCGCGGAACCTCTAAAGTTCAGATCCAGTCATATGAAACTGTTGAGCCGTATTTCATTGCACGGGTGACTGATGTCCAGGATGTTACCGAAGATACCGACGAAACAAAAGCGCTTTTTAATCATCTGACACAGGAGCTCCGGAGCGCCGTCAAAATGGGAAAAACAATGGATTTTCTTACGTTCATGAATATTATGTCCGGTATTTCTCCGCTTGCGCTTTCCTATCATGTGGCAGGCGTTTTGGATATTAAACCAAGTGAGCGTCAGGAGCTCCTTGAAATCCAGTCAGTGAAGGAACGGCTTGAAAAAGAGATAAATTACCTTTCAAAAGAAACGAAGATTTTGGATTTGGAGCGTAAGATTGCAAACAAGACGCAGGAAAAATTCGATAAAAATGTCCGTGAACAGGTCTTGCGGGAGCGCATGAAGACTATCGAAAAGGAGCTTGGGGAAAATGACGATAATAAAGAGATCAAAGAACTGGCAGACAAGATTAAAAAAGCAGGGATGCCGTCAGATGTAAGGGCGAAAGCGGAAAAAGAGTTATCACGCCTGGCCCAAATGTCCGCGTATAATCCTGAGTCCTCGTATGTACGGACGTATCTTGATATGCTTGTTGAATTACCATGGAGCATCTCAAGCCCTAATACTGTGAACATCCATGATGCCGAGGTCGTGCTCGATAAAGATCACTATGGTTTAAAGAAAATTAAAGAACGGATTCTGGAATATCTGGCTGTCATGAAACTTCGGAATAATGTCCAGCCGTCTGAATCGTTAGAAGAAAAGAAGGATGAGAAAAAACTGAAAGATACGGAAGTGAATAAACGCCAGGGTAAATCTTCCCCGACCATATTATGTTTCGTGGGACCGCCTGGAGTCGGAAAAACGTCCATCGGTAAGTCGATTGCGAAAGCCCTTGGCCGTAAATTTGTGAAAATGTCGCTAGGAGGAATCCGTGATGAAGCGGAGATAAGGGGGCATAGGCGGACGTACGTCGGAGCGCTTCCGGGGCGCATCATTCAGGGTATTAAACAGGCAGGAACTAAAAATCCGGTTTACATGCTTGATGAAATTGACAAAGTCGGAACGGATTTCCGCGGCGACCCATCAAGCGCGCTTCTTGAGGCGTTGGATCCGGAGCAAAACTATGCGTTCTCCGATCATTATCTTGAAGTCCCATTTGATCTTTCTGATGTCTTTTTTATCACGACATGTAACGTGCTTGACACCATCCCACCCGCTCTACGCGACCGCCTGGAGATTATTCGTTTTGCAGGATATACGGAGGAAGAAAAATTCCATATCGCTAAAGATTTTCTTTATGAAAAACAGCGTGAGGTGCATGCGATACCGACGAACGTTGTGAAATTAACGGATGAATCTATTTACGAAATAATAAGAAGATATACACGGGAAGCCGGAGTCAGAAGTTTAGAGCGAGAAATTGCGACCATATTTCGGAAGGTTGCCAAAAAAATAGCTGACGACGAAAAGAAGAGTGAAATATACACGATCGCTCCGAAATCGCTTCACGACTATCTGGGGCCGTATAAATTTACCTCGTATCTAGCGGAAAAACAGGACGAGATCGGCATGTCGACGGGTCTTGCGTGGACCGAGGCAGGAGGAGAAATTTTATTTATCGAAGCCGCACTCATGCCCGGACGGGGGACAATAACTCTGACCGGTCAGCTCGGAGATGTGATGAAGGAGTCGGCTCAGGCGGCGCTTTCCTATGTCAGGAGCCGTTGGAAAGAGTTGGGTCTTGCGGAAAAATTTTTCCAGAAAATAGATATTCATGTTCACGTGCCAGAGGGGGCTGTTCCCAAGGATGGACCGTCTGCCGGTGCTGCAATCGGCACAGCACTTGTATCTGCCCTTACAAAAACTCCGGTAAGGCGGACGGTTGCCATGACAGGGGAAATTACGCTACGCGGACGGGTACTTGAGATCGGAGGAGTGAAAGAAAAAGTTATTGCGGCACACAGGTCTGGTATTAAGACGCTTATACTACCCAAGAATAACAAGAAGGATCTTGAGGATATTCCGAAGATAGTTCAGGATGAACTGACCTTTCACTTTGTTGAGCACATGGATGAAGTACTCAAGATTGCCCTTGCCAAGAAATAGTTACCTCACCATAAAATCGTAGACTGTTTTTGACACCTCGGCTGCTAATGTTGACGCCTGTTCTTCATCAGTGATATCGCTTGTGAATATTCCGATGTAATATTCCGTGTCCCCGTGGACAACGACCCCAACATCATGGACGGTTCCAGTTCCCGTACCGATTTTGTGATAAACGATGGCATCCTTAGGCAGAAGCGCCGGCAGGCGATCCTCGAAATCACTGTCTTTGAGAAATCCCAACATTTCTACCGATAGTGCTGGGCTCGTTATCTTTTTATCCATGATCTTTTTGAATAGAATTGCCATGTCGGTATTTGACGTTTTGTTGTTTGCCATATCGGTTTGTGTCATACCCCAGCCATTTACATATTTTTGAACCACATCCAATCCGATAGTATAGTTGGCCAACAGATAGGCCGCCGTATTATCGCTTTTTTGCATCATAAGTCTGGCAAGGGTCTTAATGGTATACGTTGTGCCCGGCGGATCATATCGGATGCTGCCCGTGCCGTAATCCTGTATGTCGTCTTCCTGGAGCGTTATAACGGTGTCAAAGTTGATAGTGCCGCTTTGTGCTTCCGCATAAAGGGCGGCGAGGATTGGTACTTTGTTGACTGAAGCAGCAGTAAAGATCGTTGATTCGTTAATCGCCATGACAAACGGAGAATTGAAATCAACGACATAAACAGAATAATTTTCCCACGCGTCTCCAATTTGATTTTTGATTGCCGTTTTAAGGGTGTCGGGGTTTTTTTGTGGGTGTAGCAGGTTGAAAATTGACGATTGCTTCTTTTTTACTTCACTGATAGGAGATATTATTTTACGCGAATTGTAAAAACTGGTTCCTCCATATATGCCGATGCCAAGAAGCGCTATGAAAAAAAGAAGCATTGTACCCCTGTTTCCATGATGGTTTCTTTGGTGTCGCGCGACCATGTAGCGATTGTATCATAGACGGTTTATGTGTCTCTTATATGACGTATCAGAGCGTAATTGTGTACAATAAGAGTATGGATAAAAGCTTTTGCCCGGTGTGCCATACAGAGGTGCGCCTGAGCGATTATTTTTGTTTCAATTGCGGTAAAAATCTCCATGAAAAACCGCCCTCCGTTACCCCCGAGAGTCAGGCGATGCTCTATCTCGGCAGCATTTTTCTTCCACCGATGGGTGTTATATGGGGGTGGCGATATCTGAAGCGGGATGATCAGAAATCAAAAATCGTGGGCACAGTCGCAATGGTCATTACCGTCATCGTACTGCTTTTAGCTGTTAAGTGGACCGTCGATATTGTCAATGCAGTAAATAAACAGATGGGCCAGTTTAACTCAATGCAGGGATTTTAAAGAAGGGGTCACCGCATGTCATTAACAACGATGCAGGTATTAGCCGGGGCCTTTGGGGGCCTGGTACGAGGCTTGGTCGGGATAACAAAATCGCAGATGTTGCCGCCAACGCAACCATTTCAATGGAAATATCTTACCCTTTCAATCATTGTCGCTGTTCTGTCGGGTCTTGCCGCCGGAGTGGTTATCAATTCCGATTGGCGGACGTCGCTACTCGCCGGCTACGCGGGGGCTGACCTTCTTGAAAATCTATACAAGCTTAAATTTGCAAATCTCCTCAAAGCTCCATAAATATTGTTTTGTTAGTTGCCTTACATAAAAATGGCATTATTTTGCCTATAATTATTCTATATGCATGAGAAAGATTCGAATCACGAACCACATGTAGAAATTTTTGGCGATACGTATGATCACGAACGCCACCATCATCGCGATTCAGGGAGGCCCGTTGCGGGCGTCATGTTCCTTTTTGCCGGTATTATACTTCTCTTAAATACTGCCGGTGTCGTCCCATGGGTGGTTTGGCATACGATTGGGCAGTTCTGGCCGGTCATCTTTATCTTTATGGGTCTTCAAATACTACTTGGAAGTTCCGTTTTAGCGGATGCAATTCTCTTTTTCCTGGCTGTATTCGTATTCGGGATAGTCTTTATTTTCAGTTTGCAATCAGTTGGGTCATCGATTGCAAGCACGTTCGTATTGCCTAAAGAAATTACCACAATATTAGAAACGTTAAGAAGGTATATAAAATGACAACACGGCGGTTAATTTTCGGAATATTGTTTGTCTTTATCGGTCTCTCTGCGTTAACAAATTTTGATTGGTTTCATTATGCAATACCGTTTATATTTATCTTTATCGGGTTGAGGATTCTTCTTTTCAGAAAATGGTGCAGTCGTGCGGGTGCTGTTCGTTCGTCCGAATTACACCAAGATGAGATTAATGAAATTGCAATATTTAGTGGATCGGATAAACGGGTGATTACGTCATCATTCACGGGTGGAAAAGCCGTCGCAGTGTTCTCCGGTATGCAAATTGATTTGTCAGAGGTAAAAAGTAAAGCAAAAACAATGGAATTAGAGCTCGTTGCTGTTTTCGGAGGTCTTAAAGTGATTATCCCCAAGGGTTGGCGCGTGAGTTCAGAGGGTGCAGGAGTTATGGGCGGATTTTCCAACCTAACTTCGGGTGGCACAGACGCATCTCCGAGGCTTCACGTGAAGGGAGTGGGTGTATTCGGAGGAGTTGAAATTATTAACTAACCGGCGGTATAGCGCGTTTTTGGCGTTTTCGTCTTCCTCTTATTGTTGCCGTCACGGCTATAAGTATCCAAGCAGCAACGATTATACCGATTTGAATTGCAAGTGTTTTAGGGACCACTATGGCATTTGGTATTACAATTTTTAATACATCGCCGGGTGTCGGGGAGGGCGTAAGAGTCGGGGTAAGAGAATTTGTTGTTCCCAAAACATTGCCGAATGTTATCGGTGCGAACGTTCTCATTGCAGTCGGAGTGGGTGCATCTGTCGGCGTATCGGTGGGAATCGGTGTGCTCGTGGGTACTGGTGTTACTGTTGGAGTGGGTGATGGGGTTGGAATTGGACAGTTGTTCGGCAGATTTGGTGTAAAAGCGTAGGGGCCATCCGGTGCAGTAGGTGCACAGATTGTCCAGAGGCCGGTTCCATCGGGCATCCTGCCCATCGAAGTATTAAACCCCAGTGTCCCCGGGTAGCTTTGAGTGTCGACTGCTGTGTTATTGGGATCGGATAATTTTACGGTATCACCTTCAATACTTAGTGGGATTGCCGATTGAGATCGGTTAATGAGATAAAAACCATGTCCTGATATCGAGCCGCTGGCTGCGATAATATAGGATTTGCCGCCGTTTGAAGTATTTTCGATTTTCCACTGGTTGAGAGATACAGTGTCCGTTCCGGTGTTATAAAGTTCTATCCATTGATTAGCAGGGTCGCTTGGTTTTGGGAGAATTTCATTGATAACAACAGCAGCATAGACGTTCAATTGTCCTTTAAGTAATAAAGGAGAACATAAGAAGAATACGGTTGCACACAATAGTATAAAAATTGTACGTTGTTTAATTTGAAAAGATATAGATGATGCTGGTGTATTCACGTAAGGGTATTATACATAAGTTGAAGTAAATTACGAGTATACGTAATTAAGTATGGTAATGATCTACTTTACAAAATGTTTAAATAATGGTAATTTATTCTTTGTAATATATATTACAATATTATGAATAAAAATATTCTCATCGCAGGTTTAATGCTCGCGGTTATTGTTGAAACGGGATATATTGTCATGAAACGAAACCGGTCTCAGGTTCCGACTGCAATGGTGCTTAGTGCGCAGAGCAAGAAACCGCCGTCACCAAGCGGCAGACCGCAAATGCTATCCAAAGGGATGAAGCTTCCGGGTTCACAGCTTGCGAAATTTGCGTTTCAAGTTGTCCCTGGTCCCATGAGCGTTGATGCAAAAAAAGCGACCATAGGGTTTAGTGTGAATACGACAATGTTGCCCGACGGATCGACGCAGGTTGATTTGACGCCAAAGGATTCTGATGATCAGTATCAGCGGTATGTTGTTAAGAAGGGGGATACTCTTTATTTTATCGAAATGACACCGGTTGATGATAATGCGGGTAGTGACCGCGATATAAACTACCGTGATGATTACGGCATCATCACCGATACCAACGGTGTTATCCAGTAACCACGCAAGAGACTATAGTTATTTTTTATTGAGAATCCGTTCGATTTTATTACTCACTGCGATAAGCTGTTCCTGATCGAGTTTTTTCCTCGCTACAGCCATTTCTACCTCTTCCTGTATGGACACGAGTTCCGTTTTAAGAATGTATAGCGCCTTATCTCTGTCCATAACACCGAGGGCTATTGTTTGCTGATACTTCTCCTGCGCATGGGAAATACGTTCAAAATATACGTCAAATGCCTTTGTTTTACGCCGTAACGTATACCAAGCCACAACGGCTCCGAGAATGACACCGCCGCTGCCCAGGATCGCCGGACCAATCTTGCCGATAATCTGGTTAAACGGTGATGTTTTTTTGGGTGCTACTTTCCGTCGAAGTAGGGAGCGGACAAACGGAGTTGGTGTCCCATATACGTAAATATATTGTGGTGTTCGCCTGGTCGGATAAGTTGTTGCCGCATGCACAGATGGGGACGTTAGTCCAAGAAGCGTAAATATAGCGAACGCGCTGAGTATTGGTAGAGCCTTTTTGTTAGATACCATACAATGAAGATATTATACGTTAGATTACATATTTGTGCCAAATGAATGAACGTGTATATACTATATAGATTACGTGTTAAGGAGGCTCTATGAAAAAGAACGTTTTCGGTACATCAGTAACAGTTGCATTATTCATCACTCTTATTATCCTCCCGACGAGCGTCTTGGCATTTTGGCCGTTTGACGGCATGGCGGGTCAGGTTAAAGGAGCAGAAACTCAAACCGGAGGCGGATTTATTGGTGTAGTCCAGAATTTCCTAAGACGATTAGGCGGGAATACAAGCACGGGTTTGATGAATGTGCCCAATGTAGCTCCATACGGAGCGACCGGTTCCGGTTACAGATATATGTGGGGGCCATCCGGTGCAACGGGTTCAATCGGGCAGATGGGTGACCCTCAGGCACGGTTGGACCAGGCCGTCAAAGAAGGGAAAATCTCTCAAGCACAGGAAACGGAAATCCTCAGTCAACTTGCAGCGATCAAGGCGAAACAACAGGAATTGACTCAGCTGGAAACGAATTTCCGTAACTGGCTTAAAACAAATAACATCTCAACGGCGTTTTTCGGTGAACCTATGGAATCGACGGGAGTTTCGACCGGTGCAAGTGGACCAACGCCGCGCTTTTATAATCGGATCGTACCACCGCCTCCGCAGGGATATCCGGGAAGTAATTCCGGAAATAGCCAAGGTCAGCGTCCAAATGGATACTGAATTATTTCCCTGCAGCCCTGATCTCCTCATCGCTCATGCCGAAGTGATGGCCGATTTCATGAAGAACGGTTTTTTTAACCTCTTGTTTTAAAAGCAGACGGTTATCACCGAATATCGAAAGAAACGGCCCCATGAATATCGTGATGTTATCAGGGATTGCAGCGTTATAGTTTATCCGGTGTGTTTGCGGAACGCCGCGGTATAATCCAAAAAGTGTCATTCCCGGTTTTATATTACCTGCCCGTAGTTCCTCTTCATCAGGCCAGACATCGACCATGACTTCAACATTATTTAATCTCTCGGCAATTTTTTTTGGAAGACTGTCGAGCGATTCTCTGACGAGCGATTCAAATTCAGTCTGATCCATGGACCTATTGTACAATAGTTCATTTCTTTTGAATAAGTGAGATAATACGATAAACGTATGCAGCAAGTCCGCAGCGGCAAAAAATTTTATATCTCACAGGCATTTCGGTTCATTGCCGATAATCCCAAAAATCCGAAAGTGCAGATGAATCCGCGGACGGCGGTAATGCTCAGTGAATCAAGACTCCGCGTACAGCAACTCATCGGCACCGCGCTTATCATTATTATCTTTATCGGCTATATGGTGGCAAACGCGCTCCCCAAAAAGCCTGTTAGTGTGGGCGCGTCGTTTAATTTTGCCCATTCACTTATTGGCAGTGTACTTTCAGTTGATACCATAAAAAATCAATTTATTCTTTCGTATTGGTCATCTGAAGACGCGGAGGTTATTAATGCTCGAGAACTATTATGGACTGTCCATCTTATCCCCGGTGGGTCCATTTCAAAATCGCTTGCAAAAGATCACGTGTGTTATCTCATGGATAACATTTCGACAAATCTAACAGCCGCTGCTCCCGCTGATTGCAATAGCGTCATCACCAAAGGCAGAAAGCTTCTCATGGAATATGTTTTCCTCCATATTCCGAATGATGATATGGTCGTTCGGGTTGTTATTGGAGAACGATAGCGTTTAGGCCTTCAGTCATCAGAAAAATACCATAAGTATGTTGGTTCAGGCCGTCAAAAGGTGTTATTGTATATTGTTATGGTGCAAAATAGCGCGCCAATATAATCTATTTGTGTTATACTCTCATATAGATGGTTCAAAAGCCAATAAAAAAAACTTCAAAGCAGCCTACAATTCTAAATGTATTATTCGCAGTATGGGAAGTTGAGCCGTTCTTAAAAGTCGGAGGGTTAGGTGAAGTTGCGCGTTCTCTTCCTCGAGCACTTAAATCCATGGGGGTAGATATCCGCCTGGTGATACCTCATTACAAAGCATTAAACGTATTGGGTCAACGCAAGAAGAAGGTAGCGGAATTTACCGTTTTCTACGGAAAACAGAAAGTCGCGATCACCATTCATAAAATATTTTTTTTAACAACCGACATTCCTGTGTACCTCATCGGAAATAAAGAGTATTTTGATAAACCGATTCCAGAAACATTCGTTATATTCGGACTTGCAGTTGTCGAGGCTCTCAAAGCTGGATTGTTCGGTACCTGGCGTCCTGATATCGTTCACTGTAACGATAATCATTGCGGGTTAATTCCTCTTTTAATAAAAGTAAATAATTTAAATATTAAGACTCTTCTTACGATTCACTGTATATCCCATCAGCGGTCGTTTGCTGCCGTCATTGCCGATAAATTACACATACCGCGCGAATCATTGTCTATGGTTAAATGGGAATCAGAAACGCATCAATTTAATTTGTTATTAGAAGGAATCGTAAACGCTGACTGGATCAATACGGTGTCGCCGACGTATCTCAAAGAAATCCAGACGGAAGAACACGGTGCGGGACTCGATGTTGCCGTCAGGGGAAATATGTATAAAACTTCGGCTATATTAAACGGTATTGACTATACATTGAAAAATCCCGCAACCAATATATTTTTGGGTGTTCGGTATTCTGCCAAGGAAAAAGACAGCGTCAATGATGCGGCAGTTGTCGATATTACCCGTGGTAAACAGATTAACAAAAAAAAGCTGCAGGAGCGGCTAAGTTTGCCCGTCAATGCGTCAATTCCGGTGATCGGGTACATCGGCAGGTTCGACCAGAAGCAAAAGGGGATTGACCTCATTCACCGAATGATTGTGCGGGAGGCCCTTAAGGAGTGTCAGTTTGTGATTATGGGTCAGGGAGAAGAATCGTGGGAAGAGCGGTTTCATCTCCTGCGCGCTTTTAATCCTGACAGGATTGCCGTTGTCACGGTGTATGATGATGAACTCGCTTCACTCATTTATGCAGCGAGCGATTTTATGATGATCCCATCTTATTATGAACCCTGTTGCCTTATCCAAATGAATGCGATGCGCTATGGGGCGCTGCCGATTGCACGGGCGACGGGCGGCCTTAATGACACGGTCATAAATGGCAAGAACGGCTATATATTTACCAACTCATCTTCCATAGAACTTGAAAATATGATCATAAGTGCTCTCCGTGTGAAAACCACCAATCCGAAAAAACATTACCGCATGGTAGAATCAGCGATGAAACGTGATTTTTCATGGACTGAATCGGCTAAACAATACATGATGCTCTATCAATCGATTCTTGCAACTCCACCCAAGTTGGTGACTAGTAAAATCCTATAAAAACGAGTATAATACCCCTATATAATTCACCATTCAACACTCAGTAATTATTCAGTTCAAAACCAGCGTGATTTAGTGCTTGATACTGCAGAAAATCTGACGCAGATTGGTAATTGGTCGCTCGTCAGTTTCACCAAAGAAAAGGGGAGAATCGAACTTTTCCTTAAACTCACCCGCAAAAACTTAAACGCCCTTTTAACGTTTCCGCCCACCCCAACATTTAAGCCAAGTTTTAAACAATTCTGCGATTCCTATGACAAACTGGAAGAAGAATATCGGAACGGTGTTATCGATCATAAGGCGTGGGCGCAGGGTATGCTCACCTGGGGGAACAATCTCTATCACTCTGCTAAATCAACCTGGTCGTAACGCATTTTTCGCAAATTCAATTCAATCAAGCGGTACAACCATGCCAACGCTGAAATCCTTAAACCCGTGCCGTTTATAGAAGTTGAGAGCTCTGATATCAGCTGATACAGCGGACACACTCATCCGTTTGGCTCCCCGTTTTTTGGCTAACGTTTTTGCCTCATGAAACAGCGCGGTTCCGATACCTTGTCCCCGATATTCGGGAGCGATACTCAAATTTACCACTTCAGCGATCGGATTGAATGCGCGCCAGGCAAACTTATCTAATGTAACATGGGTATATCCCACAGATTTATTTCCATCCTGCGCGAGCAGGATGAATGATTTTCTGCTTTTTAGCTGTTTTGTGAAGAACTCTTGTCCCTCTTTGCTGCGGGACCATGACATATTAAATTCCTCGGTAAACTGGCCATCATGTTCAAACAACAATTGACTTAATGCACAAATCGAGGCTAAATCATCAATCATGGCACGTCGAATCGTAATACCGGTTTTCATACAAGAGGAATTATAGCATCTCAATACATTCTTTACATACGCCTGTCGGACGAGATTGGAACGTATTTATTGAATCAAAAAAAGTGAAATGCCCGAGTGAAGCATTTCTGAAGTATCTTAAACATTTTCTTCCTGTGGTAGCGCCATGTTAAGGTATTGGGCGAGCATACGGGCGCCGCTTGTGATATGGAGGAAATTACTTTTCCACAGACGTTTTACGTTTGTGGCCCAAGCTTCGGGACTATGCACATCGGCGATTGCCTGCGTGAGTTTGGCATAATAACTCGCGAGCTCTTCGGCTGAATCTGACTCGCCTTTGATTGCATAAAATGCGTTCTGGGGAACTTCTGCCAGAAAACCGTCTTTTGTAGAAACCAGGAGCGCGAGGTTTAAACCGGCCTTCATCCCTGATGTACCGCATGCTTCAAATCCGACCCTCGGGTTATTAACCCACACATGACTTGCACCAATAAGCATTTTGGCGAATTTCGGCTCCCAGTTGGGGAGAAAATGAATCTGAGCCCGGAAGATATCATTATGTGCAATACTTTTGAGTATGTGGGAGAGATCCGCAATCGGCAGCTGGTCGTGGCGGTGGGCTTTTCCGGAAATAAATATGTGTGCATTGGGATAATGTTCCAATATATCCTGAAAGACATCGAAATATGAGAATGCAATCGTCCGTCGCTTATATCCGGCAAACCGCCGGGCGTCGCCGATAATGAGCGGGTTTTCGGGAAGTACAACGATATTTCCGAATTGGTCACGTCTCCCTCCCGACAGAAGAAACTGCCGGAACGCTTCGACCTTTGTGCGTTTTGATTTCATAAGAATTTCAGTAGGTATCTCTTCGACATGCTTAACCCAGTCGGCAGTAGGAAGGCCGAAACGGTCAATGATTTTATAGTGACTCAAAATGTCGACAATATCGGCGGCCCAGCTTTCTTCATAAATGCCGTTCGTTACGGCATGGAAATCAAGATGAAATACCCTCGCTGCTATCCGTGAATGATCTTCGCTTACGCCGTTCTTTGTACCGGCAAGATAGAGGGCAAGGTCCAGCAATTTGAGTTGTCCGTCGTGATGTGCGATAAATTTCGTGAGTTGTTTTTTCATCTGCCGGCTTTTGAGGTTGCTCAAAATAAATGTCTCGCACTGGTCCCGTGAAAATGTTGCCTCCGCGGCTGGGACGAGTGTGTGGTTGGTGAGTATATCTTTTACTCGAATTGCCGCAAGAGCCTGATCATATACTTCTAGCGTGTCGCCATTTTGTAGTGTTGCATCGTCAAGAGCGGCAAGAACACTAATCACCATAGCGGATTCGTTGGTATGGAAAAATGCGATGTCGTCGATAACCTTACGTTCTTTGAGTTGTGTATTGATCTGGTGCTGGCCGAATCCTAAAACGACATTATTCCATAACCGATCATTGCTGTTATTATCCTTGGGGTAGACGCCGCCCTCAACCTGAAGGAGATACAGCGGCGTTTTTGTGGTACTGAGTGAGTGGAGATACACGGGAATCGTATCTAATCCGTATTCTCCGTTCATCGCGACGTGCAGTGAGTTTATGCGTTTGAAGTGTAATTCTTCAGGAGTGGGCAAATTCTCCATATGTATTTTTTGCCAGTAATTGCCGCTGTCGTCGGTTTCAATTGTTTGGATTTTTTGTTCTTTATACAGTAACCCGAAAAAATGGGCAGGGATTCCCAAAAGGACAGCCTGCAAATAATGATCCCGTGATAGCGCTCCCAGGCCGCCTTCCGCTGCGAGCCCAGGCAACATATATTCGGCGGAGGAATAACTCATGGGGGTTTTTGGAGTTAGGTGCGCTTCCAGATCCGTTCTGTGAAGGCTTGTGAGCCAATCGTGCCAGTTCCGTTCTGAGTCGGGTTTATCCAGCCTCAGATCGTTTATTTGTGCGAGAAGATCAGCTAGGAGTAGAGGAGGCGTTTTGGTGGGATCAGGCATAATATAGGACGCTTGTGTGTTATACAGTGTGCGGCTCATAGTGTCAAGGAATGCGTATTAATTGATTAACCCAAATAGGAGTGTTTCTTATATAATGACCTCATGGAGTCTTCGTTTGAGTTCAGACAGAAAATAACCAGCGACAATGCCTGGATCAGGGATGTGGCCGTGAAGTTGTGGGGGTCGATCGATATTATCAGTAAGGAACATACATATAATATATTGAGGCTTCCGAATTTTGTGGGTGTGCATGATGGCAAGCCGGTTGGATTTATTATGTACGCAAAAGAGGGGAGCGTGTGCGAAATCGTGGCATTGTATGCAGCCCACGAAAAACAGGGACTGGGGACGGCGCTCATTGAACACGTAAAAGTAGCGGCGAAAAAGGATGGGTGCAGCAGACTGTGGCTCATGACGACGAATGATAACACCATGGCTCTCCGGTTTTACCAGAAGCGGGGATTTGTCATCACCGCGGTGCGGACAGGTGCCATCGATGAACAGAGAAAAATTAAACCCATCCCTAGATTCGGCAACGACGGCATTCCGATCCGCGATGAGATAGAACTTGAATTTTTACTTCAGAAATAGTACTATAAGCCTAATGTCTGCAACACCGGAACAGCCAAACATATATATCAGCCAAATTCCATACCTTTTGCCTGACCGTGCGATGAACGCAGCCTACGATATAAGAGAAAAGTTTGGTTTGGCGAGTATTGGCGTTGAAATTGTTCCTCTTCGTTTTCACTCTGAGAAGTACCTGTTAGCGCGAAAACAAGAAACCGATGTCGATGTGGCTGTCGCCGGGGTTACTACCGCAACGTACAAAGACTTTGCGAAAGACCTACGGGATTTTCGTACAAATCCGCGTGTGTTTTTGGAAGTTCTCAAGATTATTGGGGGTATTGGGGCTCAATCCGAGCCACTCTGGACCCGTATGTTTCGTACTCACTTGCAACTTGCTGTCGGCCTGGGGGCAAGTTACCTGGCGATGCACGAAGAACCGACGAGACTTCTTCAAGAGCACGGACAACTTGAACAATGGCTTTTGACCGACGTTCTCTATGGTCGAAAATTAGGCTGGGGACCGGCTGATAACAGACCGGAGATTTTATCTTGGAATATCCATGCGATTCATGAATTTATTGATGTGTGGCATAAAAAAGGATATAAGAACTTGGTTTCCATATTGCCCACCGATACGGTTTTGCGGAACGGGCAATTTAGTCTCGGTGAAGCGTTTGAAGTATTGCAGCCGAAGGTTATACAAGTCGGCGACTATAATCCCGACGGGAAAATAGAAAAACTTGCGCCCGGGGATGGGAAATATGCCCGCGAATTGGCGGATCTTATACGGCAAAGTTCCCGTAGTAACCCAGGAACAATCTATACGATTGAAGTGGGTAACGCGGTAGATGTTAGCCGGAGTGTCCGGTTTGTTCTGGATAATTGGAAAGGGTAGTGACTATCTTGGACGGTGTGTACGAAAAAGCCCCGCTTATAGGCGGAGCTTTTTCTTGTGGTTAAAGTTAAAAAAGAGCTTAGACAGCTCGTTTTACATTTTTCGCACTTGGGCCTTTCGGACCATCTACGACTTCAAATGTTACTTTTTCACCGACTTGTAGTTCGTCAAATGTGACGCCTACTAAATCTTTAGAATGAAAGAATAGGTCTTTCGTCTCGCCATCGCGAGCTATAAAACCAAATCCTCTATCTGTTTTCGTCTTAATTGTACCGTTCATAGTTTGTTTGTCTCCTTTCAGTCTATGCAGTATAGCATGTTTAGAGGATAATTATCCGGTTTGAGGCTATTTTAGTACATATTGATCCATCGTTCATAAAGCGATACCGCCGGAAGCGGGTGAATTATTTGATCGAAGGGTGTACACCATAGGTGGGATAATATATGGATAATCCTGTGGTGGTTGAGGCTAGGAAATATCTTGAAACTGTAGATTTTGTTATCGATTTGTACGATAAGAGTTTTGTGTGGGCGAGTGAAAAAGTGCTTCAGATTGCCGGATATACCTCTTCGGAATTTACAAAATTGCATACATTCGATACTCTCGATAAGAGTGTCGATCAGGAAGCGTATAAAAAAGAATTGGCTGAAGAACTGGCGAATAAACACGGCACCACAACGGTGTTGTGTAATACAAAAGTTGGTAAAAAAGTACGTTTAACCATTGAATATCAAATTTTTGAACTCAATGGCGGGTGGTATAGGGCAGCGAAAGCGCTCAAAGTCGATATGCTTCAATAATTCGTGACACCTGTTGGGACCAAATTTGGGCGATTTTAGCTTCAAACGTATAAACTTAATCAGGTTACAGTTTGAATTTGACACGACTTGCTACTATAGGTTCCAGGTGATACACTATGTGCCATGCCTACTCTAGAACAGCCATACCAGGCAGCAACGTATTCAGCTACACAAGTTACAGATACACTTCGAAACCTTTTTTATTCATCAGGCGATGTCAGGTGTAGTGAAATCCAATTAAATGCGTTATTGGCATTAATTCCTAATGACGCACAGTTCAGATTGATTGGATTTAAAGAAATTGTGAAATTACCGACTAAATGTCCAACATGCAGCGCGCCCACATCTCTTGTCGACACCAATATTCAAAAATTGCTTGATGCGGAAAAGCCGGATCATACGCCTCCATTGCCAGATATTATGCACGTTTTGTCGCCGACAACCTGTGAACATTGCGCAACACATCTTCCGCACTTGGAGATATTGGAACAACGTGCAACTGAGCAAGGAGTTCAACCGGAGAACGTAAACCAATCCGACGTCATAGCCGAATCAAATTATACATTTCCGGTATACGGTAGAAATGGCGTTCATATAGGATATGGGAACACGCAAGATCGAGTCGTGGGCCGCACAGGGGCAATAGATGGTCATAATAAAATAGGGTTCGTAGGTATGGCGGAGCATATAGATGTCGCGCCTCACGCGTTCATTCATCATCTTGTGAGCAAACAAATTATTATAAAAGATCCATTTGATTTAGGTTTGGTCATCACTTCTTCATTACAAGCCAATGCAAACATGTATAACGATGGAAGATCACGTATTGATGTGCTATTTATCACTCCGGGAGACGGAGCGGTAGAGTTGCAAAAAGTTGACATTGGCGTTTTGCTTGTGGCAGATCATGCAGGTACTATCACGTTCGGAAGCGATACGAAAATAGAAAAAGCCTTTTACTATACCGATGTGGAACCAGATACTGGTTCCAATGTTACGGTATCAGAGGAAGAATTTTTGGATACACGCGAGATGCTGCAACTTTTTCAAACAGGGGTAAAACAAGGAGGCATTTCATTGTTCTTGGATCAATTACGCCGGTTTGCCAACTATAAAGCTATAATAAGAGATTTTAAATAATACTCCGCGAACACCCTCAACCGTTTATGTACCCCGATACTAGCCGAGTACGAACAGATGGTCAACGGTTATGAGGCTATTTTTACCCGAATTTTAGTTCGAAGTCGCGTAATTTGAGTTTCTGTAGTTACTCAAGCCATTTTGCGAGTACATGAAAGAGACGGGCTCGATTAAACGAATCAGCATTCGGCTCAGATTTATATCTATAGTGAAGTCGCGCGTACGACGCTTCATATCGGGCCCACATCTGTGAACGTTCACGAAACGGAATAGGCTTTCCCATCTCTTTAGATTTATTGAAACAATAGACTATTCTGTATCGCCACCAATCCGCATCTGTTATCGTTCGGTAAAACTTTTGAATTGGGACTCCCATTCGTCTCGCCCTTAGTGAAAGCATTTCGTCTCTGTCAGTAATGTCGATTGCGGTTTCAATTAAACCGTTAGCTATTGATAGATACGATTTAGTCGTTTGCCCTTTTTTCACAGCCTCAATATCATCCATAGCTGCAAGGTAGTTAACCCAGCGATTATTCATCCAATGAATGTCCTTTGGTATTGTTGTTGGCCACGTATATTTTGATTCTAAAGAATGTAATACGTTTTCGGCAACTATATGACGAAGAGCGGCAGGAGTTTTATCAATAATCCTATCATCCATTGCACCATGTAACATTCGGGCTTCAATTAAAGCCGTTTTCCTATATGCTGGCGATACTGGATATACTCTGTTTTCAGTGGAAGTCATTTGAAAAGTATAGCAAGAGGCAGTGTGGAAGTCAAACTATAGGATTAATATGTACCCCCATCCGGATTCGAACCGGAGATCTACGCCTTGAGAAGGCGTCGTCCTAGGCCGCTAGACGATGGGGGCTAGGAACTGAGGCAAAAAGCTTGATCTTTCGCCCCATTTAGCTTCAATTGTACCAATATCCTCTTGACATGGCAAGGCGGGTTTGCTACGCTTAATAAGCTGAACTGAGCTAATATCTGCTCCCTAATGAACTTTACAGGTTTGATGGGGAGGATTTTTTTAGCCTAAAAATATGGATACAAATAATCGAATAGTGCTCACCAAGACCGGTTTATCAGACCTCAAGGCTGAGCTGGAGACATTATTGAACGTGAAGCGCCCGGAGGGCGTTAAGCGCCTCGCGGATGCCCGCGAGCTCGGAGATCTGTCAGAAAACAGCGAATACGCGGCCGCAAAGCAGGATCTGGCGTTTATTGACGGACGGATCCTCGAACTTGAAGAGATCATCCACGGCGCTAAAATCGTCACGAACCACACGAAAAGCCAGGTCGATGTCGGCTGCAAAGTGACCTTAACCATCAACGGAAAAAAGGAAATATTCATGCTGGTTGGCGAATGGGAAGCAGATCCGACAGAAAAGAAAATTTCCCACTCTTCGCCGTTGGGGAGCGCCCTGATGGGTAAAAAAGTCGGTGAAAAAGTTGAGGTAGAAGCGCCGGCGGGGAAAGTGCAATATAAAATTCTCAACATCGAATAAAAAAAGATTATAAAGAAATTACCCCGCCACAAGCGGGGTTTTTTGTACCTGAAAATAGAGGTACAATAGACACTATATATGTTTTGGTCAGATAAAATAGCAAAAGAGATTATTGAATCGGGTGCACATACGCCCTATTGGGTGGATGATATGTTCACGCCGTCCGGATTTGCCCACATCGGATCGCTCCGGGGGCCGCTTGTCCATGATATTGTCTATCGGTCGCTTATTGACGCTGGCAAGAAAACTACATTTACCTACATATTTAATGATTTTGATCCGATTGACGGGTTGCCACCGGAACTTGTCGCAAAAAGCAGTCCGTATTTGGGGTTTCCACTCAGGATGGCTCCGTCTCCGGTTGACGGATATAAAAGCTTCGCAGATTATTTCACCCGTGATTTTCAAAAGGTCTTACTCGATCTCGGCGTCCGGGCAGAGTTCCGGTATTCGTGGGATATGTATCACGCTGGGAAGTTTGACGGCGTTATTTGTGAGGTGCTGGATCATGCATCTGAGATTCAGGAAATTTATCAACGGGTAAGCGGCAGTAAAAAACGCGATAAGGGTTGGTTGCCGCTTCAGGTTGTATGTGAAAAGTGCGGGCGCCTCGGCACGACGCGGGTCCACGCGTGGGACGGCACTATGGTGACCTATACCTGCGAGCCATCAATGGTGACGTGGGCCAGGGGTTGCGGATTCACAGGGAAAACAAGTCCGTTTACCGATCCGAAGAACTCGGCACATCATCCCGGTAAATTACCCTGGAAAGTGGACTGGCCCGCGCATTGGAAAGTGCTTGGGGTAACGATTGAAGGAGCGGGGAAAGACCACTCTTCGGCGGGCGGATCGCGTGATATCGCCAAAGAATTGTGCAAAGAAGTGTTTCATATCGATAACCCGTATAATCTGCCGTATGAATTTTTTCTGATCGGCGGTAAGAAAATGTCATCCTCCAAAGGATTAGGACTCAAAGGACGGGATTTGACCGGTGTTTTGCCGGCTTCAGTCGGACGGTTTCTATTTACACGCACCGATTACCGGCAGGCGATTGAATTTGACCCGGTTGGGACCATGGCGATTCCTGATTTATTCGATGAATATGACCGTTGTTGGCAGGCATACAACAATGATGGTGATGAGAATCTTACGCGAGCATTTGTCTTGTCTCAGATTAATGATATACCAAAAAAAGTAAAAGGAATGTATATTCCAAGATTCAGAGACATAGCGAATTTAAGACAACTTCCTAATGTAGATTTATTCGAGCGATTGGCTCAACTGAAAGGCTCGGAGTTAACAGAAGGTGAAGAAAAAATAGCAGGTGATAGATTAACTGATACGGCTATATGGTTAAGCAATTACGCCCCAGATGAATACCGATTTCAGATATCCATAACGCCATTGAGTGAGACTGATCTTTCGGATATTCAGTGGAGCTTTCTAAATGATTTAGCCGTAGTTTGGGAAAGTGCTGAAGACCCGGAAAAGCTTCAATCAGAGATTTTTCAGCTTGCTAAGAAAAAAAATATTGACTCAAAAACAGCCTTTGAGGCTCTTTATATCGCGGTGTTAGATAAAAAGCACGGGCCACGGGCCGGTTGGCTTCTTAAGAAATTTCCGAAAGATATTGTTATAGCGCGTCTGAATTTAAACAAGGGCAAACCTGAAGCGGCAAAGAAGACAACAATTCAGTTCGTTCAGAAGTCGGAATATTTTGAAATTGATAAGTCTCTTAGGGAAAAATACCCATCGGTTTCCATAGGGGTTGCTCTCATTAAGGGTGTCCATGTGACAAAATCGAATCCAGCTCTAGAAAAAGAGAAAAACGCATTTTTGGCTAGTCTTGCCGGGTTAACGACGGAAACGCTGGGAACGTATCCGGAGGTTATCAATTACCGCAAATTGTATAAGGAAATGGGAGTTGATTGGCATTCGCGGCGCCCGAGCCCTGAAGCATTGCTTCGTCGCGTGGCGCTCGGAAAGGGTCTTTATACCGTAAATACTTGTGTGGATTCGTATAATCTTGTTGTGATGAAGCACCGGATATCCGTCGGCGCATTTGATTCGGATAATGTAAAGTTTCCGACAGCACTTCGATATGCAGGTGCGGGAGATAAAATACTCCTTTTGGGGGATAAAGAACCGACCCTCTACACAGAAAAAGAGTTGGCTTATTACGATAAAGATGGCGGGTATAATATAGATTTCAATTTTCGTGATGCACAACGGACGATGGTGACAGAAAATACCAAAAATTTATGGATAAACGTTGACGGCGTTTTCGATATAACCCCGGAACAGGTTGAACAGTCGCTTCGGGAGTCCACTCAGCTAATCTTAAAATATTGCGGCGGGACTATTGAATTCCAGGGAGTGGTGAAATGAATAGACAACAAGCGCTTGATTTACTTCACGAACACACGAAAAATCAGAATCTCCGCAGGCACATGTACGCGGTTGGATACACCATGCGCGCATTGGCGGGGAAATTAAACGGCGACCCCGACGTTTGGGAAACATTAGGGCTTTTGCATGATGCGGATTGGGAGGAAACAAAAGATACCCCGGATGAGCACACAAAACATACGCTTGCGTGGCTCAAAGATAGAGGAATAACTGATGGCACTATTGTTCATGCGCTCATGTCACATAACACGAAACGCACACATCTTGCTGAACTTACCGGACTTATGGAATGGTCGCTCGAAACCTGTGATGAACTGACGGGATTTATCGTAGCAGTGGCTTTGGTGCGTCCGGATAAACAACTTGACACCGTGTCCCTCCATTCAATCATGAAGAAATGGAAAACTAAGGAATTTGCCAAGCCTGTGGATCGTTCCCAAATTGCGCTGTGTGAAGAAAAATTAGGTATTTCTTTGAACGAATTTATTGAGATCACGTTGAAAACAATGCAGGAGCACCACGAAGAGTTGGGGCTTTAGTATAGCCAATGTAGTTTATTAACATGCTAACATGTTAATACATTCGTATCTAAATAATTTATGCGGCGATTGCTTATAGCAACGACAAATCCCGGTAAACTTGCAGAGATTCGCCATTTTTTAGGTGAGTTACCTATCACGCTTGTAAGCCTATCAGATCTCGGTATTAGAGAGAAGGCAAATGAAACTGGGAATACGTTTAAGGAGAATGCGGTTCTCAAGGCGAAATTTTATTCGAAATTATCGGGACTCCCCACCATTGGCGATGATGGGGGACTCGAAATTGACGCCTTAGGCGGCGCGCCGGGGGTTAAATCACATCGGTGGATTAATGGCGACCGCGATGACGATGACGAGGAGCTTATTACCTATACATTTCAAAAGTTACAAGATGTTCCAGTTGGGAAGCGAGGGGCGCAGCTCCGGGCGGTGCTTGCACTTGTTCTACCCTCAGGTAAAGTCGTTACAGCGGAAGCCATAACCCGCGGAACTATTCCCCTACGACCCGCAAACCACCGGACGCCAGGATTCCCATACCGCTCCCTCCTGTTTCTTCCCAAGCTTAACAAATTTTATGACACTCACGAATTGACGTCCGAGGAGAATGAAGTATACAATCACAGGAAGAAGGCACTTGAAAAATTAAAACCAGCGATAAGAACCTTATTGTTAATATAACCTGTCATTCCCGCGAAGGCGGGAATCCGGAATCTGAAATAAGGCAGATCCTCGGGTCAAGCCCGAGGATGACAAGGAGAGTATATGCTTGACATTAAATATATTCGCGAAAATTTAGAATTGTGTAAGGAAGCGGCGAAAAATAAAAACCGCGAAGTCGCGTGGGATAAATTACTTTCTCTTGATGAGAAGCGCCGTGAACTTATTGAAAAGAGAGATAGACTGAAATCTGAAAAGAATAAATCCAATGAAGCTATAAAAGCAGCTTTACAAAAATTATCACCCGAGAAAGCTGCTATAGAATCAGAAAGGAAAAAGGCGATAGCTGGGGCGCTTAAAGCGCTGCAACAACCGAAGGAGTTAGATCAACTAGAGGAAGAACTTCGTCCTATTGAAGAGCAGTTTAATCTTCTTATGTTAACGGTTCCTAATGTGCCGGATAAAAGCGTGCCGATAGGTAAGGATGCATCAGGAAATAAAGAAATAAAGAAATGGGGAAAGGTTCCTGTATTTGATTTTCCGGTCAAAGATCACACAGCGCTTGCTAAGTCCCTTGATCTCATCGACTTTGAGCGAGGGGCGAAAGTAGGCGGGTTTCGTGCATATTACCTAAAAAATGAAGCAGCACTGCTCGAGTTTGCCTTGCTTTTCTTCACATTCCGGAAGCTGATAGACAAAGGGTACACACCGCTCATCGCACCAAGCCTAGTACGCGACTTTACATTGTTTGGCAACGGTCAGTTCCCATGGGGCAGGGAAGAGGTCTATCATCTGGAGAAGGATGACCTTTATCTGGCAGGTACTGCTGAAGTTCCTGTAACTGCTTATTATGCTAACGAGGTGTTGGTGGAAAAAGACTTGCCAAAGAAATTCGTTGCATTTTCACCTTGTTTCCGCCGTGAAGCCGGCAGTTACGGAAAAGATACGAAAGGTGCTTATCGAGTCCACCAATTTAATAAAGTTGAACAAGTAATTATCTCAACTGCAGAAATGAGTAATTCTCTTACTCTACATGAAGAATTATTGGCGAACGCAGAGGAAATTCTTCAAGATTTAGAGTTGCCTTATCGCGTTCTCCTTATGTGTACAGGAGATATGGGAGAGCCGCAGGTTAAAAAATATGATTTGGAAACCTGGATGCCGGGCCGGAGCGGATACGGAGAGACCATGTCCAATTCATTCATGGGAGATTTTCAGGCAAGGCGGCTTAAAATCCGCTATAAGGCCAAAGACGGAAGAATGAATTTTTGTCATACACTGAATAACACGGCGATAGCGTCTCCTAGGATTCTTATTGCAATACTTGAAAATTATCAGCAGAAAGACGGATCTATTCGGATCCCCAAAGTGCTTCAACCGTTTATGGGCAAGGAAGTGATTAAACGGTGAGCATACGATCGTGGCTTGGCAAGTTATTTCAAACTCCACTTATTTCTGAAACTCATTCGCCAGTTAACCGTGACATTGCTGTTGTCGATAATCATGGCAGGCGGACACTTCGCGTGAACGGGATAGAACAAACCGGCAAATACGTAGATGCATTGTTTCGTCAGGGCCTTAGATACCTTCGACATTGGCACAATTTGCCGGTTAAAAGTATAGTTGTTTTTGGTGTCGGTGGCGGGGGCGTATTATTTCAGTTGCAGAATATCTATCCCGACGCCTATATCACCGGAGTTGATAAAGATAGTGAAGTTATTGGCCTTTCAAAGAAATATTTTGGGCTCAATACCCTAACGAATACGAAACTCGTCGTTTGCGATGCAAGAGACTTTGTGAAAAAGAAAAGTAATATCCACCGTTTTGACCTTGTTGTCATTGATATCTATATAGCAAACGATGTTCCCGCATTTGTCACCGAAAATGCTTTCTTACACGATGTTAAACAAATACTCCATCCAGATGGCGCAATGATGATGAATTATTTTAGTTTCAGTGATCAACCGGCGAAATCAGGCAAAGTTTTTGGCAGATTATCCCGTATTTTTCAATTGGTTGAGAGTAAGAGAATTTTGAGGAATATATTCTTCTTTGTGTTAAAATAGGATGATGTTTAACTTCATCGGAAAACTTCTCGACAGTAACGAAAAAGAGCTAGCCAAAATCAGAAAAATTGTCACGTCAATTAATGCTCATGAGTCGGATATGAAACGCCTCAAGGATACTGATTTCGTTAAAAAAACGGCGGAATACAAGGAGCGCCTTTCAGGTGGTAGCAGCCTTGATGAACTATTGCCGGAAGCGTTTGCGCTCGTACGCGAAGCATCACTGCGGGCGCTCGGGCAACGGCACTTTGACGTGCAGCTTATTGCAGCAACGGTGCTCCACGAAGGGAAAGTAGCTGAACAAAAGACAGGGGAGGGCAAAACATTATCGGCAATTCCGGCGCTTTACTTAAATACATTAACCGGACGGGGCGTACACCTTGTGACCGTCAACGATTATTTGGCCCGACGAGACGCAGGATGGATGGGACCGATATTTCATCTTTTAGGACTCAAAATTGCCGCGATGATTAGTGAGCAGTCGTTTCTTTATGATCCCGCGTTTGATGATCCCAATGCAACCGACTGGCGCTTAAAACATCTCAAGCCAATTTCGAGGCGCGATGCGTATCTTGCGGATGTGACGTACGGCATCAACAGCGAATATGGGTTTGATTACCTGCGGGACAACATGGTGTCAGATATTACGCAGGTCGTTCAGCGGGATTATCATTACGCGGTTGTTGATGAGGTAGACTCGGTCCTTATCGATGAGGCCCGTACGCCGCACATTATTTCAGCGCCCGATATGGAGGCAACGCACGCATACTATGATTACGCAAAACTCGTCGATAAATTAAATAAAGATACGGATTTCAGTATCGACGAGAAATTACGCACATCCCACCTCACGGATCACGGCATTTTGAAAGTTGAAAAAATGCTCGGCATCGGAAATATTTACGAAAAAGATTTTGAAACCGTGCATCATATTGAAGCGGCATTAAAGGCCAGGGCGCTGTTTCAGCGGGAGAAAGATTACATCGTCAAGGACGGACAAGTCGTTATCGTTGATGAATTTACCGGACGGCTCCTCGTCGGACGCAGATTCAGCGAGGGAATTCATCAGGCTATTGAGGCTAAAGAGGGTGTTGCAATCCAACAGGAGAGTAAAACGCTTGCCACCGTATCCCTTCAAAATTACTTCCGTATGTATCAAAAGCTTGCCGGCATGACCGGAACTGCGGCAACGGAGGCTGAAGAGTTTCATAAGATTTACAATCTTGACGTTGTTGTGATCCCGACGCATCGGAATATGGTCCGTAATGATTTTGCCGACAGCGTGTATAAAACACCGCGGGCGAAATATGCAGCGATCGTTGAAGACATCGCTGAATGTCATAAACGGGGTCAACCGGTGCTTGTCGGCACAACATCAATCGATAAGAATGAAATCATCAGCGATTTTCTGAAGCGCAAAGGCGTCCCTCATCAGGTGTTAAACGCAAAAAATCATTTACAGGAAGCCTCCATCATCGCTGAGGCGGGAAATCGCGGATCGGTGACCGTTGCGACCAATATGGCCGGCCGGGGAGTTGATATTATTCTCGGTGGTTCGCGTCGGGAAAAGTGGGAAGTCGGGAACGATAAACAATGGGAAAAAGAAGAGATTGTGTGGAAAAAACGCCATGATGAGGTTGTGGCCTTAGGCGGACTCCATGTGATTGGCACCGAACGCCATGAGTCACGCCGGATTGATAATCAGCTTCGCGGCCGGTCGGGTCGTCAGGGTGATCCCGGTTCCACTCGATTTTACGTGTCGCTTGAAGACGACATCATGCGACTTTTCGGCGGTGATCAGGTCGCAAAACTCATGACCGTTTTTAAGCTTCCGGAAAATGTTCCTCTTGAGCATCCGATGGTTTCAAGAGCCATAGAGCAGGCCCAGATAAAAGTTGAGGGATTTCATTTTGACTCCCGGAAACATCTCGTTGATTACGATGATGTTTTAAACAAACAGAGAGAGATTGTATACAGAAGGCGTCGTAAAATTTTAGAAGGGGAACGGCAGCGGGATTCCATTCTTGAGAATGCGACAGGTGAAGTGGTTAACCTTGTAACGATTTATTCTTCCGAAAAGGAATCAACATTTGACCGGGAAAAGATTGCATCCGAATTCTGTTCGATTATTCCTTTTGATCCTGCGTCGCAGCAGCAATTACTTCATCAATTGGAACAGATACACGGGGCAGCCCCAATGTCCGATTTTTTGACGAAACTTGTCACTGATATGTATGATGCGCGTGAAAAACAGGTGTCTCCTGAGGTGATGAGTCAGATTGAACGCTGGGTTAGTCTAAATGTGATCGATAATTTATGGATGGATCATCTAGACGCTATAGATGATTTACGGGAGGGCATCGGTCTTCGTGGGTATGGTCAGCTTGATCCGCTTGTTGAATACAAAAATGAAGCGTTTAATATGTTTGAGAGCTTAATAGCGACCATTGACAGTGAAATAGTCCATAGAATTTATAAAGTACAGGTACAGGCATCGCCGAATCAGGTAGTGCAACCGATGCAGGCTCAGCCGGCTCCGCAGTTTCAACCGGCCGGAAAAAATGAGACACCGGAAATTGAAACAAAACTGAGCCAGGCGGCAAAAAAGATGAGGACCAACAGCGAATCCACCCCAGTTCCGGTCGTTAATGCCGCAAAAAAGCTCGGCCGCAATGATCCATGCTGGTGTGGTAGCGGCAAAAAGTGGAAAAAATGCCATTATCCGAAGACAGGATAACTAGTCATCGACTATATTATGAAAGGTAGCAATCCACACATTTACTTCATTACGGGTGCATCTGGTGTCGGAAAGACCACATTAGTTTCTCAACTTGAGGGAAAATATAGAAATAAACCCGGTTGGCTCTTTCTTCACTTTGATGCAATGGGTGTTCCGTCTAAAGATGAGATGAAAAGTGAATATGGCTCTGAAGAAAATTGGCAGAAAGAAACTACACAAACGTGGGTTCAAAAGATGCTAACTGAGCATCAAGATAAGACAGTGATCATTTTTGAGGGCCAAGTAAATCTCAACTTTATTAAAGACAGTTTTAAAGCACATGATTTTTTCGACTATACAACAGTGTTAATAGATTGCAATAAAAGTATAGTTCGCAGTAGATTGGTTGAAGAGAGGATGCAACCTGAGCTCGCAACAGACATAATGGATAATTGGCGAGATTTGCTGCGTAAACAAGCACAAGAGTTAGCCGTAGACATAATTGATACGAATATATTTAATAGGGATGAGTCAGTCGCTGTTATTGAAAGAATATTCCAGAGAGACGGTTTTTTGTAAAGAGATCACGTAGTATAATAGCAGTAATGGAATTAACACGCCAACAGATTCTGGACTTCCTTGGAGAATATAAATTCATGGTAGTCGCAACATACGGCAAATTTCCGTGGATTGCATCCGTTTACTATACGTTTGATAACAATTTAAACCTCTATTTTTTAAGCTCACCAACAACGCTCCACAGTAAACAGATTGAAAAAAATAACAGAGTTTCCGTATCGATCGCTGACAGCCATCAGGAAATAAACAAATTGAAGCGCGGTATGCAGATATCCGGTATTGCGAAGCGAATACCTGAAGTTGCGAAAATAAAACACGCACTTTCCTTATGGAAATCGTCCCTCGGGGTTAAGGATCCCGAATTAACCTATGAAAATATGATGAAGAAAATCGTTATCGGCCGCATGTACTTAATTAAACCTCTGAGAATCAAACTCTTTGACCAAAAATTGTTCCCTGTGGACGACGGCGAAGAGCCGGTGCTTATCCTTGGTTAATCATGTCACCTCATCGTACGATAATCGGTTCGTTATACCGCACTGTTTTCAAACCACTTGCGTTTCAGTTCGACGCAGAATTTATTCACAATTCAATCTCTTCTCTCGGCGAACATCTTGAATTTGCGGCACCCCTTGTTGCTGCCGTATTCAGTTACCAAAATCCATCGTTAAAAAAGAATGTATTGGGTGTGGAATTTGAAAATCCCATCGGACTTTCGGCAGGATTTGATAATGACGGTCATGTAGCAAAAATTATGAAATATGTCGGATTCGGATTTAATACAGTTGGAACAGTGACGGCAAAATCAAGTCCCGGGAATCTGTATCCACGATTGGGGCGCTTGCCAAAATCCCAATCTCTCCTTGTCAATAAAGGCTTTAAATCCGAAGGTGCGGACCGTATAGCTAAACGTCTGGACGGCAAAAATCTGACCGGTCATACGATCGGATTAAGCGTCGGAAGTACGAATTTGCCGATCGTGAACACCATTCCCAAAGCCATTGAAGACTATCTCTATACCTTTGAAGTGTTCAAGGAAAAACCATACGTGAAATATTTCGAGCTTAATATCAGCTGCCCCAATACAGCAATGACGGAATCGTTTACCGACACCCGTAATTTTAAAAAACTTGTGAGGGAAGTGGTCTCGCTGAAGATCAGGCAACCAATATTTGTGAAAATGCCGAATGAAATAGCTCCGGCCGATTCCGATGCCTTGGTCCGAATCGCACTTACGTCAGAAGTGCGGGGATTTATTTTTTCAAATCTCGTGAAAAACCGGAAAAATCCTGTTTTCGTGAAAGAGGAGATGGAAAAATTTAAGAATTATAAAGGAAACTTCAGCGGAAAGCCCACCGCTATAAATGCAAATGCGCTCGTTGCCCATACGAGGAAAAAATTCGGCCGCGACGTTGCACTTATCGGTTGCGGCGGAGTATTTACTATAGATGATGTTATTGATAAACTCGCGTGCGGCGCTGATTTAGTACAACTAATCACCGGTATCATTTTTGAAGGACCGCAATTAATCGGAGAACTCACGAGCGGTATGGTGGAGCGGAATGTTGAAATTGGTACTCCAAGAGCATAAGATACCTCAATACATATATGCATATCCCTGACGGATATTTAAGTCCCCAAACAGAAGCACTTATGGCTGCCGCTACTGCTCCGTTTTTAGTGAAAGCGTCAAGACAACTCGAAAAAAAATACAACAAACTTACCTTACCGCTGGTCGGCGTATTCGGCGCGTTTTCATTCCTTATCATGATGTTTAATTTGCCCCTTCCGGGCGGGACGACGGGTCATGCAGTCGGCACAGTCATTACCGCACTCGTGTTAGGCCCCTGGCTTTCTATGGTATCGGTCACTCTCGCTCTCGTCATACAGGCCTTCTTTTTCGGGGACGGTGGAATTTTAGCGCTTGGCGCCAATATCTTTAATATGGCCGTCGTCATGTCGATTGTTGGCTACGGGCTTTTCCTCCTGCTTAAAAAAATTACTCAAAGAGAGTCACTTGAACCATTTCTTGCCGCAGTCAGCGGATATATTGCCATTAATGTCGCTGCCTTCTGTGCAGGAGTTGAGCTTGGGCTTCAGCCGTTGTTATTTCATTCGTCAAACGGACATGCATTATATTTCCCATATCCACTGGCCATATCGGTTCCCGCAATGATGATCGGCCATTTAGCGCTTGCGGGGCTCGCCGAAGGATTCATAACGTTTTTTGCCTATTCGTGGATCCAAAGGCGGTTTCCTAAATTACTTCATCAACAGACTGCAGCAAATCTACCGATTTCATGGAAACCGATCGTTCTTGGCATAGCAGTGTTAATTGTCATTGCACCGATAGGATTACTCGCACACGGCACTGCGTGGGGGGAATGGGGGAGAGCTGAGTTGTTCCGTCGGGGGTTGAGTTATATACCACAAGGGTTTGACCGGTGGAATTCGATTTGGAGCGCTCCATTATCCGGTTATAATCTTCCATTGCTTCATAACTCTGCCGCAGGATACATAGTGTCTGCACTCAGCGGAGTCATTCTTATACTTGCAATTGTCGCTATAAGCATTTTTGTGTCTCGGCGGATACGTAAAAAACGAACGTCTACTACTTCAACATGACCTCAATACTCGATAAAAATATTCATGACCTGGTATCTGGTCTCAATAAGACAATGTTTACTTCTGATTCCATCGGAAAGAGCGGGTTTCTCCAACGACTCGATCCACGGGTTAAAATGATTGCGTCATTAACCATTATTCTCATGGCAAGTATCAAAGCCTCACTTCTGTATTTATTATTTCTCTACATCATATGTTTATTATCGATGATAGCATCATATTTGAAGCCGGCAAAAATGTTTCGGATTTGGCTCATCCTGCCGTTCTTTTCGCTTTTTCTGTCCGTGCCGCTTATTTTTTCGTTTGTGACACCGGGACGATCAATCGTGCATTTATTCGGAAGTACATCCATAACGCTTGAGGGACTATTATTAGCAGCGCGGTTTCTCCTTCGCATTGCCGTCTGTGTGACGAGCGTTCAGGCAGTCCTTTTTACAAGCCGGTGGGATCATATGATGAAAGCATTTGAGTTTTTCCATATTCCCCCGGGTGTCTTATTTGTATTGTCGCTGACATATCGCTATATTAATGTGTTGTTAACAGCGGCTCTTGATATGATGCTTGCGAGAAAGAGTAGAACCGTAGGACGGCAATCGGCAGGAGCGGCACGAAGCGGCGTCGGGATTATTGCGGGGAATCTCATGGTAAAATCAATTACATTAAGCGGTGAAGTGCGTGATGCGATGGTGAGTCGCGGATACACCGGGAAAATCCGAACCGTAAACAATTTTATATTTCATTCCAGAGATGTATTGGTAGGATTATCATTAATCGGGATAATCGGCATCGGATTTTTATCCGCATAAAGCGTATGAATACCCAAAAAATATTTGAAGCAAATAACCTTTCGTTTGAATATGAAAAATCCCATGTGTTGGATTCTGTGTCCTTTGAGATACATGCCGGGGAACGGATAGCAATCCTGGGAGCAAACGGTTCGGGTAAAAGCACATTACTCAAACTGTTGAATGGTCTGGAATTTCCGACGGGCGGTCAACTATCGTTCTTTGGGAAACCACTGACTGCCTCATATTTCGAATCAGGTGAGCATGAGTATGCGTTCCGGCAGAAAGTCGGTTTTGTGTTTCAGGATCCGGATGTTCAGCTGTTTAACCAAACGGTTTGGGATGAAATCATTTTCGGCCCTTTACAGATGAATTTGAGCGCGGATGATGTAATAAAACGAGGGGAATGGGCACTAGACGTCCTTAACATCAAATCGCTTCGTGACCGCACACCATTCACGTTGTCTGGCGGGGAAAAGAAACGTGTTGCCATCGCATCGATATTATCCATGAAGCCTATCGTTTGGCTTATGGATGAGCCGCTTGCGAGTCTTGATCCGAAGAGCCAAAGCCGGCTTATTGATTTTATAGATGAAGCAAAAAAACGCGGAGAAACGCTCATCATGACAACACATGACTTATCGCTTCTTGCTGAGATGGCAGATCGGGTGCTGGTTTTATCGGAAGATCATAAGCTCGTTGCCGACGCGACAGTAGACAAAGTTCTTGGTGATACGAAGTTTCTTGTCAAGCATAATCTTATCCATGATCACCGGCATGGCCGTCGGGGGCGTGAGCGCCGGCAGGAGCATATTCATGTCGGTCATACGCATACTATATGAAAATAGTTCGATCAAAACAGTTAACCTTGGAACCAGCCGGTCATGAAGATCCAAATGATCCCGGGGTCGTCAAGAAAGTATTGTTCCATCTTCACGATTTAGCCCGAGGAGATATTCAAATGGTCAATTGGGCAGTATTGTATCCGAACCGATCGTTTAGCGCGCATACACACCGCACGATGCAGGAAGTTTTTATCATTGTTTCAGGCCGCGTTATAGCGTCGATAGACGGGCAGGACGTGCTATTGGAAAAAGGGGATGCACTCGTTGCAGAACCGGGTGAGACGCATACAATGAAGAATGTTACAACCCGGACAGCGCGTTTTATCGCAATCGGCATTGTTTCGTAATATTTAAGCGCGGAGCATTACAATGGCCTAAATACAGCATAAATCGTAGTTTAGACTATTGCATCGGGATAATCGATAAATTTTCTTAGAATATTAATTCGTTTTTCCTTCTGTGGCGCTCTATTTCGATGAGTGCCAGTTTGCTCCTTTGGCATTTGAATGAATAATTGCAAATAGTGATGAAAAATTAAATAAATTCCAGGAGAGCTTTGGGGATGATCTTACCTAAATGCGTAAATGCTTTTTTTGTCGCGACACGGCCCCGCGAAGTTCTCTTAAGCATGCCGATCTGCATAAGATAGGGTTCAAGGACTTCTTCTACCGTCCCGATATCTTCTGAGAGCGATAACGCAAGGGTATCAACGCCGACCGGACCGCCGTTGAAGTGATCGATAAGGGTTGTAAGAAGCCGCCGGTCTGATGCATCCAATCCCATCTCGTCGACTTCAAGCATCGCGAGCGATTGCTGTAATATTGTGTCGGTAACAATGCCAACGCCCCTCACTTCCGCGACATCGCGGATCCGCTTCAATAATCGTAGGGCAATGCGGGGCGTTCCTCTCCCGCGTTTAGCGATTTCATGGAGTGTATGTTGTTCTACTTTAATCTCCAATTTTTGTGCAGCCTTCGCGAGAATTTTTTCCAGATCTTTTACATCATAATACGGAAGCCGGGCAATAACGCCGAACCGGTCACGCATGGGTGAGGACATAAGTCCGATCCGCGTCGTTGCCCCGATAATCGTAAATTGCGGCAGGTCAAGCCTGAGGGTTCTCGCAGAGGGGCCTTTGCCCAGGACAATATCCAGAGCGAAATCTTCCATAGCGGGATAGAGTGTTTCTTCCACAACTTTATTGAGCCTATGTATTTCGTCAATAAACAATATATCTTTAGGTTCAAGGTTCGTTAAAATCGCGGCAAGATCTCCCGCGCGTTCGAGAGCGGGACCCGATGTGACCCTGACATTTACTCCCATCTCGCGTCCGATGAGATGGGCAAGCGTCGTTTTGCCTATTCCGGGCGGACCATAGAGAAGTATGTGTTCAATTGCCTGTTTCCGTTTTTTTGCTGCCGCGATTGCAATATGGAGATTTTCTTTGATCGCTTCCTGTCCCTGGAATTCATCCCAGGATACGGCGCGAAGCGACGTAAAAAGTTTTTCCTCTTCAATCGCCGTTGTCTCGACGATCACCTCATTTATTTTTTTGTCTTTCTTCTTTTTGGCCATACTATGCTCGTTTTCCTAATAACTTTAATGATGAACGGATTTTTTGCTCCAGCGTGTCAGCGGGGTTTAACTGGCGTATTGTTTCCGTGGCGTCGCGCCGGTCAAAACCCATTGCAGTTAAGGCATCAAGTATTTGCTTTGTTTCGCTCCCTCCGGAATCCGAGAGATCGATATCGCGTAATCCACCGAGTTTATTTTTCAATTCAATAATAATTTTTTGTGCGTTCTTTTTACCGAGCCGGGGGATAGTCGTAAAAAAATCGATATCGGCATTCATGACTGCTTTCTCAACACCGTTTGCCCCGCGGTCAATAATCGAAAGCCCTGTCTTCGGACCGACTCCTGAAACGGTGAGTAGTAGTTTAAATAGCTTGAGATCTTCAATTTGGCTGAACCCAAACAGGTCAAGCGCATCATCCCGCACGTGTGTGTGAATATATAATGTTGTCTTCTGACCGCTTTTGAGGTTTTTTTGCTCCGTTGACGTCACAAATACTGTATATCCCACATCGTGGACGTCGATGATAAGCGGTGACTGTCCGGTCGTTTCGATAGTTCCTGTTAATCTTCCTATCATATAAATTTGTCTGTCAGACGGAATGAATAGCCGTGTGTGAGTGCGATTGCGAGCGCATCGGCTGTATCGTCGGGCTTCGGAATCTCTTTAAGCTTCAGAATTTTCGTGACCATACGACCTATCTGTGATTTATCCGCTTTTCCGTCACCGCAAATTGTGCGTTTTATCGTCAATGGTGAATATGATACCACGGGAATATTTTTCTGTGCAGCGGCAAGAAGAATAACCCCACGCGCCTGCCCGACACTGATCGCCGTTTTTGCATTGGTTGCAAAATATAATTCTTCGACGCTCATGCAGTCCGGAGAAAACCGTTTGATAAGTGTTTGAATTGCGTTATGCGTAATCATCAGGCGGTTTGGCAACGTCTCAGTCTTTTCCGTTTCAATACACCCATATGCTTTCGGAGTGATACGTGAGGCTTTGTGCTCGATAATCGCCCATCCGACACGCGCAAAACCAGGATCTACACCCATAATAATCATCGACGATAGTTATATCATGGGGAGGGTGTGCTTGTCACTTTTGGCGTATAATACGTTCTAAGACGTATGAATTTTATTTTTGCACTCATCGTTTCAGTGATCACGCTTGCGGGTGGGAGTTTATTATGGCCGAGACTAACCGCACAGAAGCGCCCGTCAATCATACAACAGGTTCATGATGTAGTCCTCAAAACGTCGATAGGAGAACAGTCGGCAAATGTGCTCGGAGTATCCGATGAGGCTCACGTAAAGCCCTTAAACGCTGGGCAGATCGTTAGCGGCGTGGTTGGAGCAGCAGAAGGAGCTGTACAGTCAAGGATTCAAACGATTATTGTTAAAAATGCCGTGAATCAGTTAACGGCGCAGTTTGACAAATTACCCGCTGATCAAAAGCAGGAAATCCAGCAGGCGCTCTGTAAACCACCTGCTAAAAAATAGGAATTCTTCCGTTTATTCTGCTACAATGAGCCTCATGGATGAAGATTTAAAGACCCGGGCCACCCATGTACTTGCCAAACTCGATTTGGACGGAAAGCGCAAAGCAATCCGGGAAATCGAGGCAGAAAGCACCCATCAGAATTTTTGGGGTGATTCCAAGGCTGCTGCTAAAAAGATGAAACGAATGGCCATCCTCCAGAAAGAATTGGAACAGGGAGAGATGCTTGAACTTCTCATTTCTGACGGAAACACAACCGAATTAACCCGTGAAGTAGACCGGCTGGAATTCGCACTGTACTTATCTGGACCGTATGACGCTAATGATGCCATCCTTGCGCTTCATGCGGGTCAGGGCGGTACGGAGGCGATGGATTGGACCTCGATGCTTTACCGGATGTATACGCGCTATGTTGAGCGAAAAGGTTGGGACTGTGAGGAAATTGATTTTACTCCGGGAGATGAGGCAGGGATTAAAAGCGTAACGATTACCGTCACGGGCAGTTACGCGTACGGATTTTTAAAGGCGGAAGCGGGAGTCCACCGTCTGGTACGGCAGTCTCCGTTTAACGCAGATAATCTCCGTCAAACATCGTTTGCTATGGCGGAAGTCTGGCCGGTTTTTGATGAAGAGGCCGTAGTGGAAGTGAAGGAGGAAGACTTGGAATGGGATTTTTATCGGGCAGGCGGAAAAGGCGGTCAGAATGTGAATAAAGTTTCAACAGCCGTACGGCTCCGTCATAAACCGACCGGCATTATCGTTGCAAGCCAGGCACAGCGGTATCAGGGGCAAAACAGAGAGTATGCGCTCAAGATTCTTCAGGCAAAATTATGGGCGATGCAACAGGAAAAGGTGCGCGATGAACAGAGCAAAGTGAAAGGAGAATATAAAACGCCTGGATGGGGGAATCAGATTCGTTCGTATGTGCTTCATCCGTATCACATGGTCAAGGATTTGCGGACGCAGCATGAAACGGGGAATACCGATCGTGTGTTGGACGGGGATCTTGATGACTTCATTATCGCATACTTGAAAAAAATATCGTAAGAGGTGATAATGGAGTGCACGAGGGGGGAAGTGTATGCAACGAGTAAATGAAAAGGTGGCGATGCCACCCGTGAAACCTAATCCTCACGTACAAAATCGTACGGTGGAAGCTGAAGAGCCGAAATCAGATGATATGACTATGAAAAATAACTCAAAAATCGTTTTCGTCGTTTACGGGGTTTTAGTACTGCTCGGAATCGGAACGGGGTATCTCTTGTCTAAGAAAGCCGGAACGGCTGCGGGGAGTACCGCAAATTCCGCTTCAGGTTCGATTAAAACAGATAAGGTTGTGGGTAGTACTGATTCAACCACGTTTAAGGATTCTGCCGTTGGTGTTATCCAAAAGGGTGGCGCGTCTGACGGGGAAGGATCTCACCAGTTAATCCGTGACGGCGGACCTTCACAAACGGTTTACCTCATTTCTTCCGTTGTAGACCTCGACCAATTCGCCGGAAAAAAGGTAAAAGTGTGGGGGCAAACGATGGCAGCTAAAAATGTAGCGTGGCTAATGGACGTAGGAAAGGTAGAACTCCAATAGGAATGATTCGATTTGACAATGTCTCAAAGCAATTTTCCGGGCATACGAGCGCCCTGTCCGACATAACCGTTGAGATTAAAGACGGCGAATTTGTTTTCCTCATCGGTCCCTCGGGAGCCGGCAAAACCACATTCCTGCGCTTGCTTATCCGTGATACCGTTTCAACGAAGGGCGTTATCCATATTGATGATTGGAATATAAGCACGCTTCCCTCAAGTAAAATTTATTTATTACGCCGGAAGGTAGGGACGGTATTTCAGGATTTTAAACTATTAACCGATCGCACTGTTTTTGAAAATGTGGCGTTGGGATTAGAGATTCTCGGAAAAAATTCCAAAGATATATCAACGCGTGTCCTTGATGTTATTGAGCTTGTCGGATTGGCGGATAAACGGAATAGTTTTCCGTTGCAACTTTCTGCCGGCGAAATGCAGCGGACGGGTATAGCAAGAGCAATTGTCGGGGGACCCAGTATCCTTCTTGCCGATGAACCGACCGGCAATCTGGACCCACAGACGTCGTGGGATATTCTTGATATCTTAAAAGAAATTCAAAAAATCGGTACGACAATAATTATGGCGACACATAACGTGAATGTCGTCAATGAGTTAAAGAGACGGACGATTACGCTCAATAAAGGCCGGATTGTCCGGGATGAAGAAAAAGGAAAATATCACGTTACCATCCATGAGAAAGGAAAAAAAGAACATGCGGATTCTTAATGTGTGGACCCATATGCGCCGATCGCCGTATCAAACCCTTGCGGCGGTTGTAACCATGTTTTTGACGATGCTCCTCGCAGGACTGTTCTTCCTTGCTACAATTTTTTCATCGTTAGTTCTCCAGTATTTTGAGGGCAAACCACAGATAACCGTTTTCTTTGCAGACAAAGCGACGGTGACGGATGCGGATTCGCTTAAAAAAACACTGGAGTCGACGGGAAAGGTTGCATCGCTCAAATATGTTTCCAAAGACGATGCACTTGCAATTTACCGTCAGCAGAATAAAAACGATCCGCTCCTTCTTGAGATGGTCACGGCAGATATATTACCCGCGTCTCTTGAGGTTTCAGCAACAGACCCGAATTATTTGCGTGATCTCGACCCGATTATAAGAAAAGCACAGGGTGTTGAAGAAGTGGTATTTCAAAAAGATGTCGTTGACTCACTTCTCCGCTGGACTCATGCGGTCCGGTGGGTCGGAGGAATACTTGTGGGGTTGCTATCCCTCAATTCGATTCTTATCGTTATGACTATCATCGGAATGAAAATTGCGCTTAAAAAAGATGAGATCGAAATACTAAAATTGGTCGGTGCATCACCATGGTATATACAGACGCCGTTTATTGTTGAAGGCGGATTATACGGAACGCTCGGGGCAATCGTCTCGTGGATGATTATCATGGGAGTCATGCTATGGCTCCGTCCTATGCTTATGGGATTTTTAGGTATGATACCGCTTATCTCGACGATCTTCGGATCGCTTACCACGTGGGCATTCGCCGGAGTAGCGGGAGGATTTTTGTTATTTTTAGGTCTGGTTGGGTTTCTTCTCGGATCGATTGGAAGTTTTGTGGCTTTAAGCCGCTATTTGAAATTTTGACACATGCATGAAGAATATCAAATGGGTTTTTATCCTCGTTTTTCTATCATTTTGGCTACCGGTTAGAATTGCTGCACAAGAGACATGCCCGAGTACTGACCAAGACCCATGTGCTCATTTTGCTAATAATGATCCCCAAAAATCCAGTTGCTATCAGAGCATTAGCGATGCATGTCGGAATCAAAGTGATACACTGGCTTCTAAAATAAAATACATGAATAGTCAGATTCAGTTGACTACTCTCCGTATTGACGCGACCAAAACGAAAATAACTACATTGCTTAATGAAATTAGCCAATTAGAAACTGAAGTTGTGCGGTTGGAGAGTGTTTTAACTTCCCGGCTTGCGCTGCTTCTTCATAGGATTCCTGAAGCGTACAAACGGTCTTCAACTCCCCAATTTGGATTACTTTTATTCAGCAAAAATGTGGCAGATTTTATCGAACGGGCAAAGTATATTCAGACCGTACAGCAGGAGGACGCCGCGTTAGTGTTTCAGGTGAAAGCAACGCAAAATAGTTATAACGAAAGTAAACAAGTGCGTGAGGAGAAAAAAAGTCAGCTTCTGGAAATACAGACAGAGCTTCAGCAGCAGAATGATGAACTTGCTCAGCAAAAGCAAGAGGAGAATGCACTCCTCGCTCAAACTCAAGGCCAAGAATCTGTCTATCAACAGCTTCTCGCTCAGGCGAAAGCACAGTTAGCAGGTTTTTCAGGTTTCGCATCAAGTCAGGGAGGCGCGACAATTCTTACCAATCAAACGGTCTGTGATGACTGGGGTTGTTATTATAATCAACGGGACAGCCAGTGGGGTAACGTTGCGTTAAATAATACACAGTACAGCATTGCTTCTGATGGTTGCCTTTTGACCTCTATGGCAATGATTTATACCCATTTTGGACATAAAAATGTAACCCCGCTTACAATAAACGCTAACGCATCAAATTTCGCCGCATATTATCCTGCATTTTTAAATAGAACGATTGTAGCCGACGGAACGACGAGTTCAAGAATTTCTTCAGAAATTGATAGTGAATTGGGTTCTGGTCGTCCCGTAGTTGTTGGAATAAAATACTCAAATGGAGATACGCATTTTGTTGTGCTCATAAGTGGTTCGGGTGGAAACTATATAATGAACGATCCTTTTGTTCCGAATGGACACAAAATTTCTTTTGCAGACCATTATCCATTACATAGCATATATGAGATTGATAGAATATCAATCTAATTGTTAGAAGCGTTACATATTTTCTTCTTTTCATTCTGTAAAATTTGAGGTTAATGATCCGTCTGCCCGGATTTCAGATATTAGGATTTGTATTACTATATTTACTTCTTGTTTCTCCTGTTTATGCCTCACGGACATTGTCGATAATGGGTGATAAAACAACACTATTGGGTGATGAAGAGTTTACTATCACGGCTTCTGCATCAGGATTTACGGAAGGAGAAACAATCTATATTAAGGGGGCATTTTATCAATCTGGTTCAAGCAATTATTTTGGGTACACAAAAAGCGGTGATGAGTGGGTAAAAAACAGTGCCGGGAATACGAGTCAGCGGTCAATTAAAATTGGCGAGTGGGATGGCTCTCTCGTGGTGAAAAGCGATTTTACTGACAGCGGGTATAAAGGAGAAGGCGATTATAGTTTGAAAGTTGGGTTTTATTATGGGAGCGCGACAAACGTGAACTGGTCCTCCAACGCGCTTACGGTAACTATAAATGAACCTGATCCTACGCCCACGAATACGCCGACCCCAACAAATAGGCCAACTCCTACGTTGACGCCGTCGCCTACATCAACGCTAACACCCACACCGACATCCACGCCGATCGTAATGCGTACCGTTACGCCGTCTCATATTATTTCCGTAACTCCTATTTCGTTCTTTTCGACCGCGAGCGGGGAATTTTCGGTACTAGGAGATGAAATAAGTGCTACTCCTACGTCGGTATCGACGGCAACCAAATCAGGAAACATCCTCCGTCCTCTCTTATTTTCATTCATATGTGTCGGCCTGGGGATGGGCATATTGTCGGGAGTATTTGTCTGGGAGCGATGGATCCATACAAAAGATCAGTCCAAAACCTCAGTCTGATGGTATAATTGTGCCACTGCCGTGAACTCTATGATTCATAAGACATTTACAACATATACGCCTTTTGAAACTGCAGAAATCGGCCGGATGCTTGCTTTGTCATTCAAGAGGGGAGCGGGTGGAAAAACGTCAGCGGCAGTTGTTTGTCTGTATGGTGACCTTGGGGCCGGAAAGACTACGTTTACCCAAGGATTTGCAAAAGGACTTGGTATAAAAGATCGCCTACTCTCGCCTACCTTCATTATTGTGCGACGTTATACTACGAAGAGAAATTCTTTGCTGTACCATATTGATTTATATCGTCTGTCATCTGTCGATGATATCAATGCGTTAGGATTTTCAGAGATGGTAACGGATCCCGAGGCATTCATTATCATTGAATGGGCTGAACGACTAGGGCGACTGTTACCGGCGAATAGGACGGATATACGTTTTTCCACCCTTCCTGATGACTCACATCGTATACAAATTGACGGGGCGCTATAGTATATATAATGTATGGAAGATTATGACAAAGGGGCTGTAGAGGCTTTCAATAAGGGAGGGATTATCATTTTTCCCACCGATACAGCCTTTGGCATAGGGTGCCGGATTGATAGTGAGCAGGCTGTGGACAGGCTTTTCGAAATACGTAAACGGCCGTTGTCGAAGGCAACTCCGGTCTTAGTTGATTCCATAGATAAGGCACTCGCCTATTATCTTCAGCCTTTTAATATTGTGCGACGTTTAATGCACGATTATTGGCCCGGTGCGCTGACAATCGTGGCTCCGTGTAAAACTGATTTGATCTACTCCCCTATCCGCGGCGGCGGAAAAACGATTGGTCTTCGAATGCCGAATAATCAGACAATAATACAAATCATAAAAGCAGTGGGGGTTCCGATTTTAGGACCGTCTGCAAATTTTCACGGAGATCCCACCCCCTATTCCTTGACCGATCTTAATCCTGAACTTATGAAGCTTGTTGATTATGTCGTACCTGGTGTTTGCAGCGTGGGTCAGGCATCAACTGTCGTTGACTGTTCAGTCGAACCATACACCATTATCCGGCAAGGAGCGGTCACAGTAGTATGAAAAAAGCAGTTAATAAGCTTCGTTGGGAGCAAATTGCCGATATTTGGGATAAAGGAATCGGAGAAAAGGGTGATATCCGTCATGAATTGGTGATAAATCCTATCGTTGGCGAATTCCTTGGAGATTTACATGGTAAAACTGTTCTTGATGCCGGCTGCGGGAACGGATACATCTCACGTAAAATGGCAAAGACTGCAAAAAAAGTTGTCGGGGTTGATTTTACTGAAAAACTGGTCGAGATAGCTATCACGCGAAGTCAAAATTTCCATAATATTGAATATAAAGTTGAAAATCTGGAAGCGCTACAACTTTCTGACGCCCTTTTCGATGTCGTGTTGTGTAACATGGTCCTTATGGATTTGGCGAATCTTGATCGTGCAGTAGCGGAAATTGCCCGGGTGACAAAACCGGGTGGATTAATTGTTATAAGTACACAGCATCCGTGTTTTGAGAATGCGCATAAAGCATATCCGCTTCATGATAAGAAAGGGGTGGAGGTTGGCCGTGTTATTACCGATTACTTTACCCCCGGTCTTGTCATAGACAAATATGAAGGATTCCCACATTATCATTGGTTACTGTCCCAATATCTGAATTCATTTGCCGTGAATCACCTTTTTTTGGAGGAGACCCGTGAGCCGAATAATAGGGCACTGTTGAAGGAGAAAATGACTGAAGTCGTCAGAAATCATACACCGATGTTTATTAGTTTTAAGTTGCGGAAAATGAAGGATTAATTATGTCTGGTACACTTTTTATTAACACATCGGCCATCAATACAGCAAAGGTAGCTATCGAGATTGACGGAAAGCGTTTTGAAAAAATACGTGAATCGAAGGTGATGAAGTCGCAAACTGTTTTACCGCTTATTGAAGAGCTCCTCAAGGAAAAACATATATCCCTAAAAGATATAACAGGTATTACCGTAATTACGGGTCCTGGCTCATTTACGGGGCTTCGTGTTGGTGTTTCTATCGCAAATGCGCTCGGCTTTTTACTCCAGATTCCGGTTAATGATGATAAGGGACTTGCAACGCCGACCTATTAATGTTTACAATTGTCCAAGTACTGATTTGTTATTTTACATACACGATCCGTTTACAATTGTTTTTACGAAATCATGAATGATTTCTGTAGACAGATTGAGTAAAGGAGTTATATGGCAGAAACTAAACCGGAAAAGAAAGGGACAAACCCATTGGTATTTGTTGGAATCGGGTGTTTAGTTCTTCTCGTTGTTTTGGGTATTGCAAGTTCGATTATCATGCGGTTTTTTGCAAAGCGGATAGGAACAGGCTTATTGCAATCGGCAATTGAGAGCAGAACCGGAGTCAAAACCAATCTGCAGGATCTCCAAAATGGAAAAATGACGCTCACCGATCAGAAAACCGGTGCAAAAATGGATATAAGCTCAGGGCAGATACCTGATACATTTCCGAAAGACTTCCCGATTTATCCCGGTGCGAAGGTCACCAGTTCATTGTCAGGGGCCCAACAGGGTAAGTCGAACGGATTTTGGGTAACGCTAACGACCGCGGACAGCTTTGATAAAGTTGACGCGTACTATAAAAGCGCACTCACAACGAGCGGCTGGAAAGAAACTTCGACGTTCAGTACCAGCGGTACGACGACATCTGGTGTGACAAAGGGAACGATGTCAGGATCCCTTTCTATAACCCAGGCTTCGGGTAATAAAGAGACCGATATTGTGGTTGTTCTAGGCACCGATACGGCGACCGAAACACCGTCCGAATAAGCTTAATCGTAACGGTTCGCAAAGCGATATACATGGGTGCCATTCGCGTGTGTGATTAGGCCGTGAGGATCCATAACGAGGGTATGGTAAATCCGCGCGAATCTGCGTATTATGGATATATATGTCATTCGGGATGACTCTGTATCATTTTTTCATACCGCATCACACCAATAATCACCGGTCAAAGGCGCTTCATATTGATATCCTACTCGTATATGTACTCGCGTTTGCGATCTTTAATTACGGCCTCGGGTTTGTCCACCGACAGATACCGGACGTTTTAGGATATGCCACAGATATTCATGTTCAACAGTTATTGGATGACACGAACGCTCAACGGGCCGCCGCCGGATTATCACCCCTGACGCTTAATAGCGAGTTATCGGTTGCCGCAGCAAATAAAGCGCAGGATATGTTCGCCAAAGACTACTGGGCACACAATAGTCCAGCCGGGCAAACACCGTGGGATTTTATTTCAGGAGCGGGGTACCGTTACGTTTTGGCAGGAGAAAATTTGGCCAAGAATTTTTCCACAAGCCAGGCTGTCGTTGATGCATGGATGGCGTCTCCGAGTCATAAGGCAAATATCGTGAAACCGAATTACAAAGATATCGGTTTTGCCGTCGTGAATGGGAAAATAAATGGTGAGGATACAACGCTTGTTGTTCAGATGTTCGGTACATCGGTAGACTCACTTGCTGAGGCTTCGACTCCAAGTAAACCTCCTGTGGTTATTGATCAGGCCGTTTCCACACAACAAGCCCCGCAGGTAGCACAAGCCATACCCACTCAAGCCCCGGCAGCTCTTGCTTCAGCACAGCAAAGTCTCGGAAGTGAATTTTTGGGTGTTACGCGAACACCGGCAATTAATATTCCAACGTTAACCCGTGATATTGTGTTCGTATTTGCCGGAGTGCTGCTTGGCGTATTGGCCATTGATGCCTGGGTAGTTTCGCGTAGAAAAATTGTGCGGGTTGCAGGCCATAATATTGCGCATTTCTTATTTTTGAGTGCTATTGTTATATTGGCTGGAATGACGGCGAGGGGATCGTTATTATGAAAAACGCCCACATTATTCATTACATCGTTCTATTATTAATATTAGCCGGCGGTATAGGCGCGTTTTATTATGCTGCGCCTAACACTGACACCCAGTTTATCATCGGTGTTGTAACTTCGGTGGCTTACGTTCTTTGGGGATTTATCCATCATGCAATGAACCGCGACTTACATCAGAAGATTGTGGTAGAATATGTGCTCATAGGAGCTATTGCAATTGTTTTACTGGCGACAGTACTCAAGCATTAAGCCTTAACAACTATATGAAAGGTGTCATATTAGCAGGCGGCATGGCCACCAGACTTCAGCCATTGACTCGAGTCACCAATAAACATTTACTACCCATTTATAATAAGCCGATGATCTATTATCCGCTTGAAGCGATGCATCGGGCTGGAGTCGAAGAAGTTTTGTTATCAACTGCGCCGGATCATGCGGGACACTTTGCAAATCTACTCGGAGCCGGTGAAGAATTTAATCTGAAGCTCTATTACGCTATACAAAAGAATCCAAAAGGCGGAATCGCTCAGGCAATTGCTCTTGCGAAAGAATTCGCTGGAAATGAGCCGATATTGGTTATTTTAGGGGATAATATTTTCAACTTCGATCTCCGTCCATCAGTCAAAAAAATGACTGAATTAAAGAAGGGTGCGATGATTTTCGGTATTCATCTTAACACTGATTCTAAACAATACGGTGTTATTGAAGTTGATAAATCCGGTAAAGTTCTTTCATTAGAAGAGAAACCCGCTCATCCTAAATCAGATATTGCCCAGACAGGAATATATATGTACGACAGTCGGGTGTTTTCGTTCATTGAAAGCCTAAAACCGTCTCTCCGCGGAGAACTTGAAGTAACAGATCTCAATAATTGTTATTTAAAGGACGGCAGTCTTCATTGTCAGATTATTGATTGGTGGATTGATGCAGGAACTTCGTTTGACGAATTATTGAAAGCGAACAATAACGTCGCTCAACTTGTACAGGAGAAGAAACTGTGATAGATGGGGTAAAAATCAAAGAGTTAGTCAGACATCCTGATGAACGTGGATATTTTGAGGAAGTAATACGGATTACGGACAGCTTCTTTACAGAAGGGTTTGCGCAGATGTCGCATTCCTATATGGTAAAGGGGGTTGTGAAAGCCTGGCATCTTCATAAAACACAGATTGATTGGTGGTACGTCGCATCAGGGGTTATTAAGGCAGCAGTGTATGACGTGAGAAAATCCTCAAAAACGTATAAGGAATTAAACGAATTTATTCTGGGTGAGCCAGGTAAACCGAATATCGTGCTGAAGATTCCGGCCGGTGTCGCCCACGGACTCAAGGTGTTAAAGGGTCCTGCTGATCTTGTCTATGTGACAAGCGGTGTTTATTCTTTGGCCGAAGAAGGACGAATTCCATATAACGATCCCGAAATCGGATATGATTGGACGAAGGGTCTACCTATTACAAATAAGAAGATTACGTAATCCTCTATGAAATTACTTGTAACCGGCGGCGCAGGGTTTATCGGATCCAACTTCATTCTTTATTGGATGCGGGGACATTCGGGAGATGAAGTTGTCAACCTTGATGCCTTAACGTATGCAGGGAATTTAGAAAACCTCGTTGAGGTCGAAAAAAATCCACGATATACATTCATACACGGAGATATTTGTAATCCTGATGTAGTAAACCGTGCGATGAAAGGCGTAGATGTCGTCGTGCATTTTGCCGCAGAAAGTCATGTGGACCGATCGATTCACGATCCGATGCCTTTCGTGCGGACGAATGTGCTCGGGACGCAGATTCTGTTGGAGGCAGCGCTCTCTCACAAAGTTTCCCGGTTCCATCACGTATCGACAGATGAGGTGTTCGGTTCGCTTAAACTAGATGATTCGAATAAATTTAATGAACGAACAATATATGACCCCAGAAGTCCATATTCAGCAAGTAAGGCAGGCTCAGATCACTTAGTACGCGCGTATTACCATACGTTTGGATTACCTATAAGTATCACCAACTGTTCGAATAATTTCGGGCCGTACCACTTTCCGGAAAAATTTATTCCGCTTGCGATAACCAACATTCTCGAGGAGAAAAAAGTGCCACTCTACGGAGACGGTAAAAATGTACGTGACTGGTTGTACGTCGAAGATCATTGCCGGGCAATAGAGGCAGTTATTATAAAAGGCAAAATAGGAGAGACATATTGCATTGGCGGTGTGACACGCGACATTAATAATCTTGAAGTTGTGAAACAAATACTTACAAAAATGGGCAAAGATGAGTCATGTATAGAATTTGTGAAAGACCGACCGGGTCACGACCGCCGATATGCAATGGATTGGACGAAGATTCGCGATGAGCTTCAGTGGGCGCCTCTTCATGATTTTGATGAGTGGTTAACGAAAACAATCGATTGGTACAAAGGACATGAATCATGGTGGCGCCGCGTCAAAACTGGTGCGTATCAAACGTACTATAAACAACAATACGGGAGCGGCGTATGATCAACGTGTTGGGGACGGGATTATCAGGGCTTGTCGGATCGAGAGTCACAGAACTTCTTGCTTCCCGTTATTCATTTGAAAATTTAAGTCTTGAGACCGGCGTCGATATCACCGATGCGCAAAGCGTAAAACAATTTTTCGACAAGTCAGACGCTAATTGGGTTTTCCATTTTGCCGCATTTACCGATGTACAGGGAGCTGAGAAGGAGCGATCTCTTGGAGAAAAGAGTATTGCATGGAAAATAAATGTCGCCGCCACTCAGTCAATTATTGATAATGCTGTAAAGTGTTCAAAAAAAGTCCTCTATATTGATACTGATTATGCATTCGACGGAAAAAAATCCAAGTATTCGGAAGACGATGTTCCTAACCCTCTCGGATGGTATGCAAAAACAAAATTTGAAGGCGCTAAACGAGTTCTTGAGCTTGGAAATCAAGGGTTAGTTATCAGAATCTCAAATCCCTATCGCGCTCACCCAGTTGGCCTGGCGGTACAGCCAGGTAAGAAAGACTTTGTCCATAAAATGCTTGAACGGTTACAATCGAAACAGGGAATTACGGCTCCGAAAGATCAACTTTTCGTACCGACTTTTATCGACGATATTGCGTATGCTATTGACGCACTGATTACTCACGATGCGCATGGTGTCTACCACGTTGTCGGGAACAGTCCGATATCGCCTTTTGAAGCCGCAGTTACCATCGCAGCAGAATACGGATGTGATTCGGCACTTATTAAATCAATTGCCTTTGCCGATATGTTTCGTGACCGCGCTCCGACGCCGCAGTACGTGGCACTCACCAATGATAAAATTACATCTCTGGGTGTCACAATGCATACATTCCGAAATGGCATCAAAGAAATGAAACGTCAGGAAGAATGACAGCACAAAATATGGTAATATAGGTGGGTGGGACGCGCGAGTAGCGTCCACATTTTTCTTCACGATATGACAGTAACATTTGTAGGACATGGCTACGTAGGGTTAGTGACAGCTACCGTTTTTGCTGATTTGGGCAATACTGTTTGGGTGGTCGGCAGGACGAAGGAGAAAATCGAAAAGCTAAAAAGAGGTATTGCTCCATTCTATGAACCCGGGTTATCAGAGTTAGTCAAACGGAATGTTGATGCAGGGCGGCTCGTTTTTACACTTGATTATAAACAGGCGGTGGCCCCGTCCTCGATTATTTTTATCTGCGTCGGCACGCCGCCAAAGGCAACAGGGGAAGCAGATTTAACCAGCGTTTTTGCCGCTGCAGAAAGTATAGGAAAAGCGTTGGTTGGTTATAAAGTTGTCGTCACAAAAAGTACTGTTCCTCCCGGTACGAATCAAAAAGTTTCACAGGTCATAACGAAATATAAGCCTGAAGGTGCAACATTCGCTATCGCTTCGGTTCCTGAATTTTTACGAGAAGGGACTGCCATTGAGGATACGCTTCATCCTGATCGGGTAATTATTGGCACTACGTCTGATCGGGCACGAGAGCTATTATTGGAGCTTCATAAATCTATCGATGGTAAAAAAGTTTTATGCAATGTAGAAACCGCCGAGCTTATCAAGTATGCGAGCAATTCTTTGCTTTCGACAAAAATATCATTTGCAAATGCGGTAGCATTTCTTTCAGAAAAAGTGGGCGCGGACGTTGAGCAGGTATTGGAGGGTGTCGGCCTTGATCGGCGGATCGGACGCGGATTTCTTTATCCGGGTGTCGGCTACGGCGGCAGCTGTTTCCCTAAAGATGTGAAGGCGCTTATCGCGATATCGGAAGAGCATGGCTATAATTTTGCATTACTTAAAGCTGTGGATGAGGTGAATAAACAGGCAGGGAAGCATTTTGTCGATAAAATTCTTCGTCATTATAATAATAACCTTCACAAAAAAACACTCACGGTTCTCGGGCTTTCATTTAAGCCAAATACCGATGATATGCGGGAGGCCCCTTCAATTACGATCATCAATGAACTAGTCAAACAGGGGGCAAAAATTATCGCCTACGATCCCGTTGCTATGGATAACGCAAAACCACTATTGCCTAAAGATGTTTCGTTCGCAAAAAATCCATACGAGGCCGCAAATGGGGCTGACGGTGTTGTTGTATTGACGGAATGGAATGAGTTTCAGCAGTTAGATCTCGTCAAACTCGCAAAGGGTCTTAAATCTCTGGTGTTGTTTGACGGGCGCAATATCTATGAGCCTACACGTGTAAAGCAGCTTGGATTCATGTATTATGGTGTAGGGAGAATGTGACGGCGTTTCGGTGTCATCCCGAGTGAAGTCGAGGGATAATGCATATTTTAAGGAGGACGTATGGCAGCTAAAAAAGCGTTTATTACCGGTATTGCGGGATTTGTAGGAAGCCACTTGGCAGAACTACTGTTGTCGCAGGGCTATGAGGTATATGGATTACTCCGTGCGAGAAGTAAAACTGACCATATCGAGTCGATTATCAATAAACTGCATCTTGAGGATGCGGATTTGCTCGACACACATAGTCTTTACGCAACGATATCGCGGATAAAACCGATGTATATATTTCATCTGGCAGCACAATCGTTCGTTCCGACGTCGTGGGTATCTCCTTCGGTGACCTTGGAGGTTAATATTGTAGGTTCTGCGAATCTTTTTGAAGCGGTACGTATGGCAGGGATTGATCCTGTCATTCAGATTGCCTGTTCTTCAGAGGAATACGGATTGGTTCACGAAAACGAAATACCGATTAAAGAAACAAACCCATTACGACCGCTTAGTCCGTATGCGGTTTCTAAGCTCGCCATGGATTATCTGGGCTATCAATATTATCAGTCATATAAAGTGCGAGTAGTGCGAACCCGCGGATTTAACCATACCGGACCACGACGCGGTGATACGTTTGCTGAGTCGAATTTTGCCAAACAGATAGCACTTATTGAAAAAGGGAAACAAGATCCCATTATTCATGTCGGTAATCTGGATGCCAGTCGGGATTATACAGATGTGCGGGATATGGTGCGCGCGTATCTTTTAGCTGTTGAAAAGTGCGATCCCGGAGATGTGTATAATATCTGTACCGGTTCAACAATTAGGATCGGAGATATGCTCCAAATGCTCCTTTCCATGTCAAAGACAAAAGTTGAAATTAAGCCAGATCCGGCACGCATGCGTCCCTCCGATGTGCCGGTGTTACAGGGAGATAATAAAAAGTTTATTGCGAAGACCGGTTGGAAACCTGAGATACCGTTTAAAAAGACGATGGAAGACCTCCTGAACTATTGGCGAGAACGGGTTTAGTATTATTTATGAAGGTTGTCGTTGTCGTTCCCACGTATAACGAGCGAGAAAATATCGCTTCGCTCCTTAGCCAACTAACCCAAGCATTTAGCGTGGTGAAAAACCATGCCATATCTTATCTTGTTGTTGATGATACGTCTCCGGACGGAACGCGGGATGCTGTTGTTGCATATAAAAAAACGCATAAAAACGTTGAAATAATAACGGGTAAAAAAGAAGGATTAGGGAAAGCTATACTCCGCGGCATGACCTATGCCTTTGACCACATGGATGCTGATGCGGTGTTACAGATAGATGCGGATTTGTCGCATGACCCCAAGGTTGCACCAGAATTTTTGCGTGCTCTTGATCGCGGATATGATTTTGTTGTCGGAAGCAGATACATTAAAGGCGGCTCGATTCCGGAAAACTGGGGAATGCATCGAAAAATATACAGCGTCTTAGGAAACTCAATTGTGCGGTTCGGCTTAGGCCATATTCACGTTAATGATTGGACCGGTGGATTTCGCGCGTATACGAAAAAGTTTTATGTCGAGATACATTCCGAGCTGTCGAAATACAGCGGTTACGTTTTTCAAATAGCGTTTTTACATAAGGCAATCCATCACGGTGCCAAGATTTTAGAAGTTCCTTTTCATTTTACCGACCGACTTTACGGTCACTCAAAAATCGCTCCGGCAGAATATATCAAAAATATTTTTCTGTATATTTTTGAATCCCGAATGCAGGAATTATTTTCCGGATCTTTTTCTAAGTTTCTTATTGTCGGAGGAATTGGGTTCGCAATTAACGCTGTGCTCCTGATGATTTTTCATAATTGGGTTCATTTCACAGCATCAGTTGCTAACCTTATCGGAGCCGGTGTTGCGATTTTTTCAAACTATAATTTAAATAATTTATGGACATTCGGTCACAAAAAAATTTCCGGTTTCCGCCAGTACCTTCTGAAACTCCTGCAGTTTTACGCCACATCCGCATTCGGCGTTATTGTTATTCAAACTGGAATAATTGAACTTGGCGTCCGATTATATGGTGATCGGCACTATTTTATTTACTTCCTTGGTGGAACGGCGCTTCTCCTTGTTTGGAATTATTTCATGTATTCAAAAGTCATTTGGAAAAAATAAGTTGAAGTCACCTTGTACTATGAAACCAGTAAAACCCTTCATATTAAAATATTGGTCACAGATCGTACTTATCTTCATTCTTCTTCTCGGGGCGTATTTACGGCTCTATATGATTAGGAATTACATGACCTTTTTAGGAGATGAAGGCAGGGATGTTCTTATCGTCATGCACATGATTGTGAATCATAAATTCACTCTTTTGGGCCCAACGGCTTCCGTCGGAGGATTTTTCCTCGGGCCCATTTATTACTATTTTATGCTGCCTTTTCTTTGGGCCTTTAAACTTGACCCGGTAGGACCCGCTGTCATGGTTGCATTATTCGGTATTGCGACGATTTACCTCGTGTATAAAACCGGCACCGATTTTTTTAACAAATTAGCAGGCCTCATTGCCGCGAGTATCTATGCTGCATCCCCGCTCGTTATTGCGTACTCCCGATCATCCTGGAATCCGAATATTGTTCCGTTTTTTTCACTATGTTTACTTTACTACCTGTGGAAGCTCGTGGTTAAACCAGGTAAATATGATGCGATCATTATCGGTATCGCCCTAGGGATCGGGATCCAGTTGCATTACCTGTTTTTGTTTCTGTTCGTTGTTGTTGGTGTTTGGTATCTCCTGCAGATTCGGCGAATTCATTTTTTCCGGACCGTTATTAAAACAATCGTCGGATTCATCATAGGTTTTTTGCCCTTTTTAGCTTTTGAGGTACGGCACGGATTTCCGAATACGAAATCTATTATTCAGTTTTTACTTGCGGGTAAAGACACCGGATTTTCTTGGGCCCAATATTTCCCTACGATCAGCGACGTTATTTTCCGAATTTTTGCCCGGTTACTCTATCGAATTCCTGAGGAGCCGCTGTGGAACAATTATCCGCATTGGTATGTTCTTGTTCTCGTTATACTGACAAAAGCGACGATATATGTCCCCGTTCTCCTTTTTATTCTTATTACGGGATTATCTTTTAAAAAAGTCAGGACCAAAATAGCGAAGAGTTGGGTTTCAACTATTGATCGGGTGACGGGTCATTCCGGTTATTCTATTGAGGCGATATTTCTTCTCTTAGTTTGGTTTTTTACCGTCATTCTACTTTTCGGACTCTATCGGAAAGCGATTTACGATTATTACTTCGGGATCGTATTCTGGCTGCCTTTTCTTTTTTTGGGGTTTACATTGTCAAGACTTTGGATCGGTTCCGTCGGCAAAGTAATGACCGTTATTCTATGGGGGGCGCTCCTGTTCTTTAATTGGCAGGGACGCCCTTTCGTTTTTCCCCCGAACAACCAATTATCGCAGATTCAGACAATCGCACGCGTAGCGCTTGAAAGAACAGACGGTAAGCCGTTTAATTTTGCACTCATCACCGAAGGAAATTCTGATCATGCGTACCGGTACTTCTTTGAAATTTGGGGAAGAGCACCGGTTACTATAGAGCCCGCGGGTGCTGATCCGGACCGAAAGACGGTCACCAATCAGTTGATAGTGATTTGTGAAACCATGAACTGTAAACCGCTCGGGAACTCTCTGTGGGAAGTTGCCGGATTTGGCAGGGCAGATATTGTGGGTTCTTGGGACGTGCCGTTCGTAAAAATTTATAAACTAGTTCATTACAAAGGAACGTAGAGAATAGTATGCAATTATCCGTTGTTATTCCGGCATATAACGAAGAAAAAAATATCCGGTTGGGGTCGCTCGATAAAGTGTCGTTATATCTCGAGCATCAGCCGTATTCGTGGGAAGTAATTCTTGTTGATGACGGGTCGATTGACGGATCGTCAAAACTTCTTGATGATTTTACTCATACGAATAAGAATTTTCGTGTTATCCATAATCCGCATATGGGTAAGGCAAGTACAGTAATGACTGGTATGTTGACAGCTAAAGGCGATATCGTGCTGTTTACCGATCTTGACCAGGCAACGCCGATTTGTGAGGTTGAGAGGATACTGCCGTATTTTGAACAAGACTTTGATGTCGTTATCGGTTCAAGGAGTTCAAAACGTGAGGGAGCACCATTCTTCCGGCTTTTGATGGCCCGCGGTTTTATGATGCTGCGGGGTTCGATTTTAGGACTTAAGGGTATTATTGATACACAGTGCGGGTTTAAGGCGTTTAAACGTGAGGTTGCAAAAGATATATTTCATAGTTTGCGGCTATATGGTGAAAAACATAAAGTCGCTGGTTCCATGGTGACCGCGGGCTTTGATATTGAGGTAATTTTTCTTGCAAAAAAACGGGGATATAAAATCAAAGAGGTTCCGGTCGAATGGCACTATGTGGAGACAAGGCGTGTCAATCCCATTACTGACTCTATTCAGGGACTCGTTGATATTTTGCGGATCCGTTACAACGCATGGAAAGGGTATTATACATAAGTCATGACAAGAAGACGCGCATCACTATTTCCATTTTTGTTAGGCACCTACTCACTTGTAAGTATCGGCTTGTTTTTATTTTCTTATACCCAGGTTGATTTAAGTTTAACCCTAAGCCAGGTTAGTATCTTCCAGATGATCGAAAAAATATTTCAACATATCGGATTTTACCAGCGTCCGGTCGCGACAAGTTGGTTTATCGGGTTACTGATCGTTTATTTCGCACTTTATGCGATTGCGCTTATTGCAGTAAAACGTAAATTGATTTCAACGAAACAGTTATGGACGATCATCATCGTTCTTTCTGTTTTGACCATTTTTTCATATCCTGCCTTTTCATATGACATATATAATTACATGTTTACGGCAAAAACAGTGCTTGTCTATCACAAGAATCCGTATATGGTTATCCCTCTGCAGTTTACCGGAGTTGAACCATGGCTTTCATTTATGCGCTGGACACATCTTCCAAGCGCCTACACACCGCTCTGGATTTTTATCAGTCTTCCGGCGTATATACTCGGATTTGGTTACTTTCTCCTTATTCTTGAGAATTTCAAGCTTCTTGCCCTCGGGTTTTATCTTCTCACCATCTGGTTTATTGCAAAAATATTAGATATCCTTGATGTGGACAAAAGAGATCTCGGGGTTGCGATTTTTGCCCTTAATCCGCTCGTTATTTTTGAGACATTGGTAAGCGCACATAACGATATTGAGATGATGGCGTTTGCAATGATGTCACTGTTTTTTTACATCACAAAAAAACGAATACTGGCATATTTATTCCTGGCTCTTTCCGTCGGGGCAAAGTTAATGACCCTGTTTCTTTATCCTGTCATCGTTTTTGGCTACCGGCGGATATTCGCGCTTATCGCGATGTGTGTCGGACTAATTCTCGTCTTATTTCAGCGCGAAGTACTTGCATGGTATTTTATATGGATTATGCCGTTTATTGCGCTTCTACCTGATAACGAAGTAAGTATCATTGTGGCCTTCGGGGTTTCCTTAGGACTTCTTCTTCGCTATGCGCCCTATTTTTATTACGGGGACTGGAATAAACCGGTACCGACTATTGAGTTGTGGGTGACTCTTATACCTATCGGATTGTCTATGATTCTGTATGCTACCCAGCGGATGATTCGTCATAAACCTCTATTTTAGGCTGCTAATTTGATCTGAATTCTCCATTTCAGGTATAATTTGAATATGGGGATGAGGAAAAGAACCTGGACACTTGGCGGCCTGTTCGTGCTTCTACTATTAGGTGCGTATTTTGTGACGCGCCTTTATCATTTAACCCTTTTGCCTATATTTACCGATGAGGCTATTTATATCCGCTGGTCGCAGATCGGGAGTAGGGACGCCAGTTGGCGGTTCATCTCACTCGTTGACGGCAAACAGCCGATGTTTACATGGATTATGATGGTTGTTTTACGGTTTATTAAGGATCCGTTAACAGCAGGCAGGCTGGTTTCTGTAGGCGCCGGATTATTGAGCATGGTAGGAATTTGGTTCCTGAGCTTTGAGGTCACTCATAGTAAACGGGTGAGTTTTTTGACCAGCTTCATCTATCTCGTGTGTCCGTTTACGCTCATGTATGACCGGTTAGCGCTCTATGATTCGCTTGTTGCGGCGTTCTCCATCTGGAATCTGTATATGGCTATCCTCCTCGTCCGCTATGTGCGGCTTGATGTCGCCCTTATTTTGGGTATGACACTCGGCATGGGGATGCTCAACAAATCATCCGGTTTTTTGAGCTTATATATGCTTCCCGGGACGCTCCTTCTTTTTGACTGGAAAAAGAAAAAAATAATGTCGCGATTACTGCAATGGATAGGCTTGGTTCTGCTTTCAGCATTCCTGTCTGAGGTAATGTACAGCGTTTTGAGGCTGTCGCCGCTCTTTAATATGGTTACTGCAAAGGATGCGGTATTTGTCTATTCATTTAAGGAGTGGCTGTCTCATCCGTTTAACTTTCTTCAAGGTAACATGCATGGGCTTTTGGACTGGCTCATTCATTATTTAACTATTCCGGTTTTTATCACATCTTTTCTTCCGATTGTTTTTTTCCGGAAATTAACGAAAGAAAAAATTTTACTATATGGTTGGTGTTACGCTCCGATCGTGGCTTTAGCGTTATTTGGCCGGGTTCTTTATCCAAGATTTATTTTGTTTATGGCAATGCCACTTCTCGTATTAGTGTCAATCGGTTTAATTGAATTGGGGAAAAAGATACCGCAAAAGATAATTATGCTACTTTTATGCGTCGTTGTATTTGGTGCGAGTATTTGGACCGATTATTATATTCTAACTAATCCGTTGAAAGCTCCCATCCCCAAGGCTGATAGCGGTCAGCTTCTCAACGATTGGCCGGCCGGTTGGGGAGTGCGGGAAGTTAATGCATTTATCACCGAACATTCCAAAAACTCTAAAATAACCATCTATACCGATGGCACATTCGGCCTTCTTCCGTATGCATTTGAGATGTACCAGCTTGACAACCATAATGTGACCATTAAGAGCATCTGGCCGATTCCTCAGATTATCCCTGACGCGATGGTAAAAGATGCAGCAATCCACCCGACATATATGGTATTTAATCAACTGCAGATAATACCGGACTGGCCGATTTCGTTTATTTCCGCTTATCAAAAAGGTACGAATTCTGCGACAAAAATGAGATTATATCAAATAAATCCTGCACTCATTAAAAAATAGACCGATTCATTGTTATTTATGAGCCTTACTTTCAAAAAGCTCTTTCCATTTGTTGTGATCATATTTGTAGGGCTCATGCTTCTTCTGCCGTTATTTCATCGCGGATTCATAGTGACCGATGACGGCAGTTGGATGATCATTAGGTTAAGCGCGTTCTATCAAAGCTTCCGTGAGGGGCAGTTTCCCGTTCGTTTTTTAGGAAGACTGAATCATAGTTACGGATATCCCGTCGCTAATTTTCTATACCCCGGATTTCTTTATATTGGTTCCCTCATACATATTGCCGGCTTTTCGTTCGTAACGACGGTGAAAATAATCCTTGGCGTGTCTCTAGTATCCGGCGGCATTTGGATCTACCTGTGGTTACGGAAGTTTTTTAAAACGACGTCGAGTCTTTTCGGAGCCCTTTCTTTCATGACAGGGCCGTATTTGTTATTTGACCTTTACTCTCGGGGATCTGTCGGAGAATTACTTGCCTTCAGTGTGGCTGGGATGGGGCTATATAGCATTGAATTGGGTCAGCCTTGGCTGTTTTCTCTTTCTGTCGGGCTTCTTATTCTTGCCCATAATTCGCTTGCAGTCCTGTGTATAGGGTTTTACTGCGGGTATTTGTTGGTCCGTAAAGTGGCGCGAGAGTACTTCATTTGGTTGGTGTTCGGTATCGGAATGGCTTCTTTTTTCTGGATGCCCGCATTGTACGAACAAAAATATATTGTATTTGAACGGTCGATTATATCAAATCCGTTTGATTACTTTATTAAAAATACCAATATTTGGCTTCTCGGAATAAGCGGTATTATTGTTTCCGCCATTTTGTTGATCCGCCGTACGAAACATCAATTGCTTACGTATATGCTGTTGATAGGTATTTTCTCTATGGTTATGGCCACCTCGTTGACCTCATTTCTGTGGCATACTAAGCTTCTTGGTGTATTATTTCAATTTCCGTTCAGGTTATTGTCACTTTCTCTGTTCACAATGGCGTGGTTAACTGCATTGTATCTTGATTCTTTGAAAAAATTTTTACTTCCTGCCAGTATTGCCCTTATTCTTCTATGGACACTGCATCTGAACAGTATCTACAGGGGAATTAGCTACGAATATCATCCCGATACGTATTATTCGACGAATGAAGCCACAACGACCGTTCACGACGAGTATATGCCCAAATGGGTAACCGTATCGCCGATAAATCGCGCAGAAACCAGATTAGAGATATTGAAGGGGTCAGGCAACATTCGGGAGAACCAGGTGACGACGGAAAATATCGATGTTGTCGTTGATGCGAAGGATGAGAGCATTCTTCAGATAAACACGATGTATTACCCCGGGTGGGGAGTCAGTGTTGACGGAGAATTAGCAACAATTGATTATAAAAATGACTTAGGCCTTATCCGTGTAACTATTCCGGCAGGCGTTCATCATGTTATCGCAAGTTTTCGGGAAACAATATCGAGATTTATTGCAGATATGTGTTCGCTTGTTATCAGTATCATTTTTGTTATTGTGTCGATTTTATATTTGAAACGTAAGAAAAAGATTGCTCAAAAGACCGTTAAGAAGACAAAAAAGAGTTCATGAAATTTACATTGATAGGATTCATCGTTGTGTTGCTTTTGTCTTGGTTTCTCATTAAACCACTGGTCGGACCAGGATATTTTCCCATGCATGATGATACACAGGTTGCGCGCGTTGTTGTAATGGGAAGGGCGCTTCGTGAGGGACAATTTCCTGTGCGATGGGTTTCAGACCTCGGATACGGTTACGGATATCCCTTATACAACTTTTATGCCCCGCTCCCTTACTATTTCGGAGGTACACTCCATGCGTTTGGGGTAGACAGCATTGTAGCGACAAAAACTATGTTTGCCGCAGGCATCCTCCTCGCCGTTGTATTTTTTTATTTTTTTGCTGATTATATTTTCGGTACAATCAGCGCTATCGTCGGCACGTTGCTTTTCTCTTACGCACCCTATCATGCCGTTCAGGTGTATATCAGAGGGGCTGTTGGGGAATATTGGGCAATAGCATTTGCTCCACTCATACTCTGGGGATTTTCCCTTATCGTAAAGAAAAAAACATCTATAGGGATTGTTGTAGGTGGCATCGGGTTTGCGTGTGTCATTGTCTCACACACAATTTTGGGATTTTTAACTTCAGGATTAGTTATCGGAGGCATTCTTTTATATTCACTCTACGCATTCATCCGAAAGTCTTTTGATGCGCAGTTAATGATGCATTTATTCATGTCGGTTTTACTAGGCTTCGGGCTTAGCGCATTTTTTTGGCTTCCCGCTTTTGTTGAAATGGGATCGACATCCGTGTCATCTATGATTTCGCGCGCGCCAACGAATTTTTTCGATCATTTTGTATGTCCGTTGCAGTTATGGGATTCCCCGTGGGGTTATGCGGGTTCAGCGCCCGGGTGCGTCGACGGCATGTCATTTAAGCTCGGTAAACTCCAGTTAATAGTGACGATGATAGCCGCTTTGATGTGGGTAGTTTCACTAAAGAATAAAAAGAAGTCGACCATTACGGCGATGGCAACGATTGGAGTAATTCTTTTCGTATTATCTGTTGTAGGAATGATTGATGTTTCGAAATCATTATGGTTGATAGTGCCTTTTGTGTCGTTTATTCAATACCCGTGGCGTCTATTAGCCTTTGTAATGCTCGCCATGGGCATATCAGCAAGTTTTTTCATTTCAACGATACAGCAACGTACGCATCAGATATTACTTGCGATCGTGGTGGTCGGTATTTGTCTATTTATGAATGCAAAATTATTCGCGCCGCAATACCTGTATGCGCAGGATTCAAAAGCGTTTGAGACAACGGACGAACTTCGTTTTCGAATTTCCAAGATATCTGATGAATATTTGCCGCCGGGAATTAAAAAACCGATAAGTGCATCAGAGATTATAACAGCGCCAATTATAGGCAATGAAAATCTTAGAGTTACCGAAATTACCGATTCCGATACCAACTATAAAGCTATTCTTGAAAGTAACATTGACCAACAGACAGTTTTTCAGAAGGCCGTATTCCCCGGATGGATTTATAAAATAAACGGTCTCCTCGTTCGTCCTACCATTGTTCAGGGCGAGCCCCGCATGGTACTATCGAAGGGTAAATCGACATTTGAAGCGAGTCTTACCAATACTCCCATCCGCATTGTCGGAAATGTGTTGAGTGTTATTTCATTCGTTTTAGTCGGAGGAGTTCTCACATATGGGAAAAAAACCAAAACTTGATATCGTCATACCTGTTTTTAATGAAGAAGTTGAATTAGCGGATCACGTGGAGACGCTTATCCGCTATCTGCAATCATATTTAATGGATTTTGAATGGAGTATTACCATCGCAGATAACGCGTCGACGGATCAAACGCTTGCTATTGCTAAAATACTATCAAAACGATTCCGGCAAGTGCACGCAGTCCATCTGAAACAAAAAGGCAGGGGACGTGCAGTAAAATACGCCTGGCTTCACACCGATGCCGATATCCATTGTTATATGGATGTTGATCTCTCAACAGATCTCAAGCACTTTCCGCCTCTTGTTCGTTCACTGCTTCGTGGATATGATCTTGCTATCGGGACAAGGAACGCGAGAGCCTCCCGCGTGTACGGTAGAAATTGGCTACGGACACTGACCTCAAAAGTGTATATTTCTCTTATTAAACTGTTTTTTTGGGTCAAATTTAGCGATGCCCAGTGCGGTTTTAAGGCGATTACTGACCGTTGTGCAAAAAAGATTTTACCGTATACCGAGGATAATGCATGGTTTTTTGATACTGAATTATTGATTCTTTCTGAAAAGCTGGGATTTCGCATTTATGAAGAGGGAGTGACGTGGATCGACAACCCGGGTTCAACCGTGCGGGTTGTAAAAACGGCTCAGGGGGATTTGGAGGGTTTATGGCGATTATTGGTTATCAGACCATGGAAGAGAATGATATATGATTATGGAAGAAATTGATATCGCACTCATCAAAAAGAAATCGCTGTCGGGGATCGTAGCGCTGACTTCTCAAACATTTTTGTTACAGCTCATCGCTTTCGGCGCGACACTCCTTCTGACTATTTTCCTGACGCCCACCATATTCGGGATTTTTTATGTGGTTTCCGCGATCATTAATTTTTTGCAATATTTTGCCGATATCGGGCTCGCTGCTGCGCTCATTCAAAAAAAGGAACCCCTCACGCCGGAAGATCTGTCGACAACATTCACGATCCAGCAATTGCTTGTGTTCCCTATAAGCATCATTACGTTTGCGGTCGCACCGCTCGTTGCAGCTTTTTATAAACTAGATGCTGCCGGTGTTATGCTCTTACGCGCACTCGTCGTGTCGTTTTTTATCTCTTCACTTAAAACAATACCGTCAATTCTTCTTGAACGCAACCTAGAATTTAAAAAACTCGTCATTCCGCAAATTGTAGAGACAATAGGATTTTACCTCGTCGCAGTCATCATGGCCTGGAAAGGTTTTGGTATCACAAGTTTTACGTGGGCGGTTTGTGTGAGAGCGGTAGTAGGATTAATCGTTATCTACATTATTTCACCGTGGCGGATTCAGTTCGGAATATCAAAGCCGGTTGCGAAAAAACTCCTGAGGTTCGGCATCCCATTCCAAATGAATTCGTTTTTGGCTCTCCTTAAAGATGATCTTATGACCGTATTTTTAGGGAAAATATTGCCGTTTGCCCAGGTCGGATATATCGGGTGGGCGAAAAAATGGGCCGAAGTTCCGCTTCGGCTCATCATGGATAGTGTTATACAAGTCACGTTTCCAGCATTTTCCCGACTTCAGCATTCAAAAGAAATGCTCGGAAAAGCGATTGAAAAAACTCTTTTTGGTCTCGCGACTACGATAATTCCCATTTCAGTTGGCTTGCTATTTTTCGTTCAACCTGCGGTTTTCCTTATACCAAAATATGGGAAATGGGAGCCGGCGCTCGTTTCATTTTTCATCTTCGTTATCTCAGCGATAATCGCCGGGCTTTCGACCCCTCTCACTAATGCGCTTAATGCCGTCGGGCAAATTAAAATCACGATGATGCTTATGATTTTTTGGACGGTTGCAACGTGGATTTTGACAATAACACTGATTCACTTCATCGGATTTAACGGGTTTGCCGTCGGGCTCTTAATCCAATCTCTTACGATTTTTATCGTTGTTAAGATTACCCAGCGTTTTGCAGCTTTCTCATTTGTCGAATATATCAAATGGCCTGTATTGGCAGGTCTATTGCAGGGCGCCTTGTACTACGTGGCCCGCGGCAGCATGCCATACAGCATACCGCGGTTAGTTATCGTCGCCGGAGCGGGTGTTATACTGTACGGAGGTGTGGTTTGGGTGAAGCAGAAAGAACGGATTCTCGATATTATCCATATATCCCGGTAGCGTATGAAACAAACTATTTCGGTTGTTGTATCGGCATTTAATGAAGAAAGAACGCTCTCAAGGTGTCTAACCTCGGTATCGTTTGCCGATGAAATAATTGTTGTCGATAATACCTCATCAGATAAAACTCCTGAAATAGCCCATAAATTTACTAAATCAGTTTTTACTCGTCCTAACGAGTTAATGTTGAATAGTAATAAAAATTATGGCTTTACAAAGGTAAAAAGCGACTGGATTCTCAATTTGGATGCGGATGAAGAGATTCCGCCTGATCTTGCCAAGGAAATTCAATCGGTTGTAAGAAATAATCCGAAAGAGAATGGATTCTGGATTAAACGCAAAAACTATTCATTCGGCAAGTGGATTACTCATGGGTTGTGGTGGCCGGATAAGCAAATCCGTTTATTTAGGCGGGGAGCTGGGAAATTTCCGTGTATTCACATTCACGAATATATAGCTGTTGACGGTCAGGTGGGCGAATTAACACTGCCGTATGTCCACCATAATTATGAGTCGGTGCATCAATATTTGACAAAAATTGACCGCGCATCGACAAGTGAAGCGTTAACACTGAAAGAAATGAATCATCAGTTCGTTTGGTATGACGCAATCCGGTTTCCGTTATCGGATTTTCTAAAGATTTACTTCGCGGAAGGTGGGTTTAAAGATGGCCTACACGGATTGGTTCTTGCATTATTCCAGGCTTTTTATTCTTTTGCCGTTTTTGCAAAATATTGGGAAATGCAGGGGTTTCCTGATCGCGATATAACACCGAAAGCCATTGAGAGTGAACTTACTCAGAGAGGAAAAGAAGCAAGATATTGGATTTTGACGATGACCATCGGGGAATCAAAAAATGTGTTAAAAAAAATAAAAGGAAAATTTGAGAGAAAATTAATTGGGTTTCACTCATGAAACAAGCAACCGGTTTATGTATATATATTGTTGTTGTAAATTGGAACGGGAAAAAAGATACTGAAACCTGTTTGATTTCTCTTCATAAAATATTCAAATTTGGTCATGACGTGCATATTCTTGTTGTTGATAACGGATCATCGGATGATTCCGTAGTTTATTTTCAATCGAAATTTCCATGGGTTCAGGTAATTCCGACAGGCAAGAACTTAGGGTTTACCGGCGGTAATAATGTCGGCATCCAGCATGCCCTGGAACATAAAGCAGATTTTGTGTGGCTTTTGAATAACGACACGGAAGTGGACAAAGACGTTTTATCATTTTTGAACGTTTTTGATGACCCAACGGTTGGCGCCTGCGGTAGTAAAATTTACTTCGCGCCTGGCCATGAGTATCACAACGACCGGTATGCGAAAGAAGAGCGCGGACGGGTTTTTTGGTACGCGGGAGGGCTCGTCGATTGGGATAATATGTATGCATCACACCGAGGAGTAGATGAAGTCGATCACGGTCAATACGATGCCCCAATTGAAACACCATTTATCACCGGTTGCTCCTTCGTGGTTCGAAGTGACGTTGTACGAAGGGTCGGTATGCTTGATGATGCGTATTACCTTTATTTAGAAGATTTGGATTGGAGCCTCAGAATTCAAAAAGCCGGTTACAAGACGTTGTATGCGCCTACATCCATTGTCTGGCATGTGAATGCCGGTTCATCCGGGAGGCCGGGAAACCCATTGCATGAGTATTATTTTACCCGGAATAGATTGTTGTTTGGCCTCCGGTATGCTCCTTTGAGGACAAAAGTCGCATTGCTTCGGGAAGGAACCAAATTTCTATTCGGTAAATCACCTATACGCCGGAAAGCTATTATTGATGCCTTAACCGGTAGGTTTGGAAAACAGTATGAAAAGAAGAATACTTCTTAGTGCGATTGTTATTGCCAGAAATGAAGCAAAACGCTTGGAGGGGTGTTTACAGAGCCTTTCATGGGCAGATGAGTGCATTGTTATTGATAACGCTTCAACGGATGAAACAGCGCTTATCGCAAAAAAATGCGGCGCTATAGTTGTAAATGTACGGAGTAATAACTTTTCGCTGCTTCGGAATAACGGTGCTAAAGCAGCGCATGGTATATGGCTTCTTTACGTGGACGCCGATGAATTGGTCCCGCCGCCGCTTCGCGAAGAAATTATGAGCGAAATAACTGGTGAGCATGCTTCACGCGCTTATTTTATTCCCCGACAGAATTATTACCTCGGCTTGTTGTGGCCCAGTAGGGATGGTATGGTTCGCTTGATCCGAAACGATGCCCTCTCGCAGTGGGACGGAGTTCTGCATGAGCATGCGGTCGTTCATGGGCCAATTTCAACGCTTCGCAATTGCTTTATTCACAAAACGCACCGAACGCTTGAGGAAATGGTCGATAAAACTAATAAATGGTCTGCTTTAGAAGCAGAGTTACGGTTTAAAAGTCATCATCCACTCATTTCCTGGTGGAGACTTCTTCGCGTCATGATGACCGCTTTTTTTGATTCGTTTATCCGCCAGGGGGGCTGGAAAGCGGGTACGGTCGGGTTAATTGAAAGCATTTATCAGGCATTCAGCATGTTTATTACGTACGCGAAGCTTTGGGAACTGCAGAAAAGGACATCATGAGACAATTCCTTACGAGATTTTGGCCGATTATCGTGATTATCATTCTTTGGTTTGTTTTTTCCTCACCGTATTTTGTCCGCGGACTTATCCCGTTTCCGTCGAAATATTTAGTTACATTTTTTCCTCCTTGGAATGCCATGAACGGTATGCCTGTCAAAAATAATGCGATGCCGGATGTGATATCTCAGATGTATCCCTGGAGAAAACTTACTATCGATATCTGGAAGAACGGGGCAATACCGCTTTGGAATCCTTATAGTTTCTCCGGTACTCCGCTTGCAGCTAACTATCAATCGGCTGTATTTTCCCCGATGAACCTGCTATTTATGATTCTTCCGTTTATTGATGCATGGAGCGTTCTCATTCTTCTGCAACCTCTCATAGCAGGTATTGGAACCTATTTGTTTGTAAGAAGACTCTCCCGGTCAAAAACAGGGGCACTTATCGGAGCCATAGGATTTATGTTTTGCGGCTTTATGACAACCTGGATGGCATACGGCACGCTTGGTTACGCTATAGCATTTCTCCCATGGTCTTTATGGGCAGTCACAACTGACTTTATTAGGAAATCATCAATAGCCCGCTTAATTCTCGCAGCAAGCGTTGCATTATCGTTCGTTTCGGGGCATTTTCAGATCAGCCTGTATGTGATGGCGACGGTGGTGTTATATATCATTTTTAAAGCTGCAGATTCCCGCAAGTGGTTGCAGGGGGCCGCATTGCTTCTTTATAGTATCGGCGGATTATTTATTGCTGCACCGCAATTATTGCTAACACTTGATGCGTATAGGGCGTCAACACGGGGGGCGAGTTATGCAAAATTAGAGGTAATTCCCTGGCAATATATCGTGACCACATTCGCACCGGATTTCTTCGGCAATCCGGTGACACGGAACGACTGGTTCGGACATTATGCGGAATGGTCTTCCTATATAGGAGTTGTGCCTTTTCTTTTAGCGGTTTTCGGGAGTGTGAGGAATTTTAAATCGGACAAGAAATTTTTTATTACTCTCGCCGCTTTGGCATTACTTCTTGCGTATCCGACGCCGGTTAATGACCTTCTATTCCGGCTGAAAATACCGGCACTATCAACGAGCGCGGCTTCAAGAATTATCGTACTGTTTAGTTTTTCTCTTACCGTGCTTGCGTCTTATGGATTTGATGAACTTGTAGACTATTGGCGGTTCGGAAAAAAATCTCCGATTCGATTTATAGTTATTGCTCTGTTCGTTGTTATTTTTCTCTGGGTATTTCTGTTATTAGGAAAACCATTACCCATAGATAAATTAACAATCGCGAAGAGAAACTTCGTATTGCCAACGCTGTTTGCAATCGTAACTTTTGTGTTAATGTTTGCGGGATCTTTAAAGCAAAAATATATGCGTGTCGTCGTAACAGGTCTTATTTTGGGATTGATCCTTTTTGATTCGTACCGGTTCGTAACGAAGTGGATGCCGTTTGACCCCAGGCAGTATATTTATCCCGAAGAAAAATCATTGATGGTTCTTCAATCGAAAATCGGGAATGACCGGGTGTTCGGTAACATCGGGAATGAAGTAGGAGGAACGTTCCATTTGCCGCTTATCGAAGGATATGACGCTCTCTATCAGGGCCGCTACGCACAGTTCATTAATGCATCGTCAAACGGGTATATTTCCCCCGGAGGCCGTTCCGTCGTGTTATTTGATAAAGAGGGAATATATAAAACAGATATACTTCAACTGTTAGGCGTCCGTTATATTTACCACAGGATTAGCGACGGGAGAAATATTTGGGCATTTCCATTTTGGGAATATTTACCTGATTCATCTATGAAACAAATTTACTCTGATAACAGCTATGAGATATTTGAATATGTAAAGGCTTACCCACGGGCCTTTCTTGCTTCGTCCTTTACGACCATTCAAAGTGACACCGCAATTATTCAAACGCTTTTCGATAGCACTTTTGATCGGAGAGAATCATTGATACTTGAGAAGGAGCCTGCGATTAAGCCGAGAATCGGTTCAGGGTCAGCGGATATTGTGTCCTACAAACCAAACAACGTGACCGTAAAAACTTCTTCAGTAGTTCCAAAATTGCTTTTTTTGTCGGATGTATTTGATCCGGGATGGCACGCGACTGTTGATGGTAAGCCATCGGAGATCTATCGCGCAGACTATGATTTTCGTGCGGTGGCCATCCCGGCCGGTGGTCATATCGTTCAATTTGTTTATTTTCCGGATAGCCTGCGTGTCGGATTTATGTTTGCCGTAATGGGTTTTGTAATAATATTTTCTGGAGTGTTTTTAGCTTCCGTAATATGAAAATCGGTATATATAGTCCATATTTAGATTCTCTTGGAGGAGGGGAGCGTTATGTGTTTAGCCTGGCTGAACATTGGTCCCAAATACACAATGTTAGCGTGTTCTGGGATGATAATAAAGTGAAAGCTGAGGTTCAAAAGAGATTTAGTATTGACCTAGCAAAAGTGAGTATTGTCGCAAATGTGTTCCAGTTGGGAAATAGTATTGGGAAGTTAATGACCACGAGCTCATACGATCTTATTTTTTTCCTGAGTGACGGAAGTATTCCATTATCTGCTGCAAAATACAATATACTTCATTTTCAGGTGCCGTTTTCTCATATTTCGATGCCTTTTTGGAAAGCATTCCGTTATCAGCGGATTGTATGCAATTCGGAATTTACGAAAAAGCACCTTGATCCTCACCTTGTCATCCCCAGAACGGTTATTTACCCGCCTGTTGATGTGAGCGCACTAAAGCCCGGCAGAAAATCGAAGATACTTTTGTCAGTCGGCAGATTTAACGGGCATTATGGAGCAAAGAAACAGAATGTGCTCATCGAGACATTCCGTAAACTATATAAGAGCCCGCTCTTAAAGGGGTGGAAGCTTGTCATTGCGGGTGGATTATTATCAAGTGATACCGACTATTTCAATTCCCTGAAACTGAAAGCAAAAGGCTTGCCCGTCGAATTTTACCCTAATTGTTCGTACGAAACGCTTAATACTCACTATTCCGCCGCTTCTATCTATTGGCATGCAGCAGGCTACGGGGAAACAAAACCGGAACATATGGAGCATTTCGGAATAACGACAGTTGAGGCCATGGCAGCAGGAGCCGTACCGGTCGTTTTTGACGGAGGGGGGCAACCGGAAATAATTGCGAATCGGAAAAGCGGATTCCTCTGGAATACAACGGAGGAGCTGATCCAGGAAACCACGACACTCATTAAAAATACGGAGCTACGAAGCGCCATGGCAGCGGCTGCTCTCAAAAGTTCAACCGCATTCACGAAGGACCGATTTTGCCGGTCATTTGATGCATTATTATTAGATATAACGGGTACAAATAAAATAATATGAAATCATTATTACGTTTGAAACGTTTTAGCGACTGGATTTTTGTATTACTTTTTACGGTTATCGTGGGCGTATTTTTTTACCGGACGATTGTATTTGGTAAGTTGCCCGTTCCTTCCGATGCTCTTGTCGGACTCTATTCACCCTATAGAGATGCCTATGCGGTTCAATATCCAAATGGTATACCCTTCAAAAATTTTCTTATCACTGATCCCATCCGCCAGCAAATTCCCTGGCGCAAATCATTCACCGATTCTCTGCGGCAGGGAAAGATATCCTTGTGGGACCCGTATTCTTTCTCAGGAGCTCCGCTTTTAGCAAACATACAAAGCGGTGCACTTTATCCGTTAAATATATTATTTTTATTATTTCCGTTTGCGGCTGCCTGGACGATGCTTATCATAAGTCAGCCGTTGTTGTCAGGAATATTTTTGTATATATATCTGCGTCATAAGAAATTAGGCAACTTGCCCTCATTGTTCGGTGCAATTTGTTTTTCGTTTTCCGGATTTTCTATTGCATGGTTAACATGGGGGACAATGATTTCCTCATGGTTGTGGACTCCGTTGACTCTACTTGCGGTCGATAACATTTTTGACGAGAAGAACAGGAATCGAATGGTTTGGGCTTTTATTGCGGGATTATCGATCGCATGCTCGTTTTTCGCAGGTCACAGTCAGATTTTTCTCTATAGCACCCTTTTCATTGTTTTATACACCTTATGGTTCCACAGACGCGCATTTCTATTACGGAATTCCTATATGTATCTCACTGGCTTGTGCGTCGTATACATTCTGATAGCTCCGCAGATGTTCAGAATTATTGAATGGTTTCCTCAGACAAGTCGACTACTCACAAGTTCTGCATGGCAATCCGAAGGATTTTTTATTCCCTTCCGGCATCTCGTTCAATTTATTGCTCCCGATTATTTTGGAAATCCAGCAACACTCAATTATTGGGGAATGTGGAATTATGGTGAAATGGTTGGATATGTCGGAGTTGGGGGGCTACTATTGGCGCTCATCGGGATAGGGTCACAAACCATGTTTTGGCTATTCATGGTCATCATCAGCTTGCTTTTTGCTGTAGCATCACCGGTTGCCTATTTGCCATTTCAGCTTCATCTCCCGCTCATTTCATCTTTACAGCCGACAAGACTATTGGTCATCATTGATTTTAGTCTCTCGGTGCTTGCCGCATACGGATTATCTGCGATAACGGATACTATAAAACATAAAAAAGCATTTCAATGGGTTTCGGTTCTATTCCTTCTGTTGGTTGTTTTGTGGTTTGGCGCGTTTGCCCCGAAATTATTCGGTATTCCACTCGATAAGGTTATTTTAATAAAACGTAACCTCGTAGTGCCCACCGTTATATTTATCGGATCAGGCCTGCTCCTTATGTTACTGATTACGTTAAAGCGTCATAATAAATTTTTGCCGTTGTTAACTTCATGTATTATATTGTTCACTGTTGTCGACCTATTCAGATTCGGATGGAAATTTACGCCCTTTACAGACACTTCCTATTTTTTCCCGACGACAAAAATTATTTCATACCTGCAGAAGCAACCGAAGCCATTTCGTATTATGACGACGGATGACAGAATATTACCGCCGAACGTTAATGAATTTTACGGAATTGAATCGATTAACGGATACGATCCCCTTTATTCATCACGGTATGAGGAATTTGCTGCCGCTATGGGGCGGGGGTCACCGAATATTTCTCCACCATTCGGTTTTAACCGCATCCTCGTGCCGAAAAATGTGCAATCGCCGCTTCTTCCATTATTCAACGTTCAATATGTTCTTTCGTTTGATGATTTAAGTCGAATGGGATTTCAAAAAGTACTGACTGAAGGAAAAACAATGTTGTTTGTGGCCCCAAATTTCCTCCCGCGGGCGTATCTAGTAGAGCAGCCGATATTTTTGATAAATAAACAAGCCATCATGAATAAACTTTACAATCCGGCGTTCAAACCAGGTATATCCGCAGTTGTAGAATATCCCGTACAAACTATCAATGTTCCGCTTACAACCTCGGAAACAGTTGAGATAAAACGGTATGCTGATGATCAGATTTCTTTTAAGGTGAGTACGATGGTACCGAGGTTACTCGTTGTGAGTAATTCCTATATTTCCGGCTGGCATGCATACATTGACAAGAAAGCTACAGCGATATACCGTACGAATTATGTTTTCATGGGTGTTCTCGTGCCAACAGGGTCTCATTCAGTTGATCTAATATACCGTTAATTTCAAAGTTTATGAAAAATAATAATCATCCCCTGAGCGTTTCAATCGTCATCCCGAACTGGAACGGTGTTTATCTAATGAAAAAGCATCTGAAGAATGTTATTTTGGCGGCCCCAAAAGCGGAAATCGTCGTTGCTGACGATATGTCTTCTGATGGGTCAGTAGAATATTTACGTAACAGTTTCCCGAATGTCGTCGTTGTCGCTAATACAAAACGCGAAGGTTTTGCCGGGAACGTTAATTCCGGCGTTTTAAAAGCAACAGGTGATATCGTTATTCTTCTTAACACTGATGTTGAGCCGGATAAAGATTTTTTGCCGCCGCTTCTTCAGCATTTTTCTGATTCCAGGGTATTTGCCGTAGGTTGTCTGGAACGGAGTTTTGAGAATGGCGGCGTTATTCTGCGTGGTCGTGGATTAGCCCATTGGGAAAAGGGATATTATATTCATTCGCGGGGTGATGTGGGTGGAAGTGATACGGCGTGGGCCTCTGGCGGAAGCGCAGCTTTCCGGAGATCCATATGGAGTGAGCTGGACAGCATGGATAAGTTGTTTAATCCCTTTTACTGGGAAGATATTGATTTGTCATATCGCGCCCGGAAGATGGGTTGGGATATAATCTTTGAACCGAAGAGCATTGTGAATCACTATCATGAAGAGGGAAAAATTAAGAGTGAATTTACTCCCGATGATGTAAAACGAATAGCATACCGTAACCAATTTATTTTTATTTGGAAAAATCTGACCGATCTGTCAATAATGATAGATCATGTTTTTTGGACACCGGTTCGACTGTGTCAGTCGTTATTTCGTGGCGATTTCATACATATTCAGGGATTTTTTCTTGCACTGGGCATGCTTCCTTCCGCTCTCAAAAAGCGGCAAGCGCTAAAAGCAAAATGGAAGCGTTCTGATAAGGATTTAGCTCTCTAGTTAATCGCACACATGAATTTTATTATCGATTTTCTTCTTTTTTCCTTCGCGGTCATATTTCTGATGTTAATGCCTGCGGAGGGAATATTTTCTTTCGGATCGATTCCGTATTCCGGCTGGCGTCGTGTAACGCTTGGTTTAACAGTTGGAATAGTCTTAATGATCGGTCTGGCCTACGGCTTTGGGATGGCTGGTTTCCGGATAGGCGGGCCAATTACGTTAGCAGTTTTTGACGTTATCGCATTTCTCCGATGGAAAAGATGGTGGAAGAAAATACAAACTGGTTGGGAAGCTCCCCATGTACTTCTGTTGATATTCGCCTTTGTTTTTTCATTGTCCGTTGTAACGAGCGGTTGGATTGTGCCAAATGGTTTATTACTGCGCTCGGTTAACGGTCAGGATGGGATATGGAACATAGCCCTTGCGAGGGAGTTGAAAGAAAATTTTCCGCCGCAGCACCCGTCCATAGCAGGAGCACCTCTCAAGGGTTATCACATTTTTTATAATCTTTGGATTGGAGAGATAGCGCGAATTGTTCCCATATCAATCCTCAATCTTCATTATCACTTCGCAGCAATCCTGATGTCCCTTTTATTTGTTTATGGAATTTACGCACTTGCCGAGGCATTGTGTCGTAAGAAGAGTCTGGCGTTATGGGGAACTTTTTTCGCTATTTTCGGCGGTAGTTTTTCATTTATCCTGCCATACATATATCACAGACCCTTAAGTTTCGATGACAGCTTCGGAATTACACAGCCAATTTCGTTATTACTTAGCCCCTCAGTAACGTTATCTATCGTTGTTCTTATTTGGACGTATTTACTTCTTTGTGAATTTATTCACAGGAAAAGTTGGTTAATCGGGTTGTTGATTGTACTGCTTTCCGGTGTGAGTGTTGGAATTAAAGTGTACGCAGGTGTCATCGTTATGGGGACATTAAGTTTTATTTGCCTTTACGACGGTGTATTTAAAAAGCAATGGGTGATGCTTCTCATTCTTATTCTAAGCGGGATTGTTAGCGCCTTAGTTTTCTTTCCCCTTAATGCGTCATACGGTTTTCTCATATTCGAGTTTCTCTGGCCGCCTAACAGAGTTATGCAGGGAACATTGAATTTTACGAATTGGGAGCTTAAAAGACAGACGCTTCTTGCTATAGGCAGTGTGAAAGGCGTCCTAAAATTAGAATTCGAAGCAGTTGTTTTTTTTCTATTGGGAAATATCGGAACACGGATTATCGGTTTTTTTGGATTTATTCCGTTTCCGAAAAAGTTTAATACGCTTACATGGGCAATACTACTCACATTATGCATATCCTTTATTATGCCCATGTTGTTTATTCAACCCATTGGGGCGTATAACATGATTCAGTTTTTTTGGTATTTTATGGTATTTATCGGTATTTTGTGCGGTATTGGCATCGGAAGAATCGTAGAAAAACTCTCCAAAACTGTCGCCGTGATAGCTGCCGTGATTATTATTTTAGGAACACTTCCCTCTGCAATTTGGAAATTAAATTTCATTATGAATGACGACCGTATACCCGTTTCGAAAGCTCACTTGGTATTCTATACAGAGTTAGCATCAATCGGATCATATTCAGATGTGGTATTGGAATTACCGAAAATGCAGAAATACTCGGCAGCAGAGTTTACGTCATGGGCGAAGTACATTTCCCTGCCGTATGTTCCGGCTTTTGCAGGTAAACGGATATTTCTTGGCGGTGAAGTCGTTCAGTTTCGCTATGATGAGTTGTGGAAGAATCGTTTACCTATAGCCGAGTCATTCATGTCAGCTCAATTTTCTGTAGCATCTTTGGCACGGACCAGATCACTCGCGGCATTAGATATGTTGTATCGTACGTATCATGTCCGGTATATATTGACGGAAAATCAACCCGTGTGGTTTGACGGTGATAATCATTTCCGTAAGATAGTTACCACGTCTGGCGGTGCAATTTATCAGATTATGTATTAGTTATTTATGGTATTCTTCAGGGATAAATCTGAGAAGTTTGAATGCTTTCGTTAAATCTTTTCTATCGATTTCACCAATTTTCCCGATACCGGTAAATCCTTCACAATCATCTCTGTCTATAATAAGCGTTGACGGGGCAAGAAGATTTTTCCATCTAAGATAACGCGTGGAGCACCAGTCGGGTACGAATATGACATTGTCTATTTTATCAAGAAGAACATCATTTGGGTTATTCCGGAAGTGTATGTTTTGATAATCTGATGTATAAAATAGATAATACAGCGGAAGGTTTTCATATCCTGGGAGATAAATATATTTGTATTTTCCCTTTTCCGCGTATGCTAATTGTACAAGCTGAGCCAACCCATCATCACGTGAATAACTTTCAGACGATGGTGCAAAAATCGTGTAGTAGTGCCAGAAATTGATCGTTTCGACTGAAATAATACACAGCACAATGATGAGAAGAAATATATAATTCTTTGTTTTCGATTTTACTAAATCCAGCAGTCTATACAACCCATATGCGGTGAGAAGAATAATAGGGAGTATCAAAAATACAGCCCGGTGAATGTTCGGAGTATCTTCGTACGTGACGGCAGCGGGCAGTGGGGCGATTACCAGAAGGTATAATATGTATAAACTCTTCCATTTCACCTTATACGAGATTATTGTGAGTAATCCTATGATGAACAGTACAAAAAATGAAACGTAGATAAGTCCCTCCTGAGGAACGGCATATCGTTTGGGTAATCCGCCGGTTTGTATTAAAAATTCAGTAGAAAAATAGCTTGAGTATTGTTTCACAAATTCCTGGGTAAATGCGACGATTTTGTTATGGAAAATACGCGCCTCTAAGACATTATTCGGGCCTTCTCCGGCGATGAGATCCTGTGTTAATGTCGCCAGATCAGGGTTTTGGTAAAAAGCGACCTGATTGAGTCTTCCGTTTCCGGCGACTGTAAATACGGTGAGTAAGGTGAAGAAAGATGCAAGGCAAAACAGAATTATTGAAGCGAGCTTAATATGTTTATGCCGTCCGGGGGTAAATAATAGGGGGAGGAGGCACAGCGGAACGAGAATCCGAAAAGGATGATAAAACAGATAACTTGCAATAAGGGATAATCCCGCAACTATCATCATTCTGGGGGAATTGGTTCTGTAGCTTTTCATGAGTAACCCTAGTCCGAGAATCACAAAAAATAAGCCGATGATGCCTTCTGAGGTTGCCCGGGAAAGCACGAGATGCCAGGGCATTACAGCCAAGAGAATTGCAGAAAAAAGTGCAATCGACTTATTTGAAAAGAATTCCAAAGCTAAAAAATATATCGCAACCACTGTGATCCCCCCTATGAGAGCTGCAGGAAATCGTACGGCAAATTCGGTTGATCCGAAAATAAGTGCGGAAAGTCCGGACAGATAAAATATTCCTGTCGGCCGGTAATCACCGAATTTGTTATATACAAAGGGTAAATAGTTGCCCAAAATATCTTTGCCATGTGTCCAGATGTATCTCCCTATGTACCCTGCGTCGAGTTCATCAACATGAAAGCCGTTTGGAATTGTCCCGAGATGAATCGTTCGTAGGCCAATAGCAATAAGGAATATAATGATTAATTGTATATTTCTTTTTAAAAATGTTACCATTTGTTAGATTATATGACGGATTTGAGTAAAGTCCATAAGAGAAGATAAGGAAGTTAGAGATATGGGTAAAGCAGTGGCGCGATACGGATTTATTGTATTGATATTTATTCTGACCATTATCTACGTCTACCCCATTTTCCAGGGGTTAGTGTTGTTGCCACTTGACCTTCTGGTGAGTAATTATTCTCCCTGGCACTTCGCGAGCACCATTCTTCTTAAGAATGCATATATGCAGGACAGTATTTTGCAGTTATTTCCGTGGCGACATCTCGCCTTCAATTCCTTGACTCACGGACAAATTCCGTTTTGGAACCCGTATCAATTTACGGGTATGCCGTTTATGGCGGGCATGAAGCCGATGGTATGGTACCCGATAAACCTGTTATTCCCTTTAGGAGAGATCGCTTCATGGCATGCACTACTTCTTTTTCAACTATTCGGAAGCATGTTTTTTATGTATCTCTTCATGCGAAGCCTCGGACTTCGCCGAAGCGCATCATTATTGTCGGGGATTGCTTTTGCATTCAGCACGCTCATGGTCGGCGTCTTGGAATTCGGATCAGACGGAAATGCATTGTTATGGCTGCCGCTATTTTTGTTTCTCGTAAAAAAATATCTTGATATACCGCGGGGCGCATGGCTATTGGGATTGGGACTGAGTCTCGCCTGCGTGGTATTCGCCGGACATTTACAGTATTTGGCATACGAAATGATTATCGTGCTTAGCTTTTTGTTTATTTACGGGAAGGTTGTCCATGCGGCGTTAAAGCAATATATGTTTTTGGGAATTTCCATGATCTTGGGATTGGGAGTAAGTGCTGTCCAGATTATTCCGAGTTTCGAAATGTTCCGCTCTTCATATCGGGGCATCGAAAGCGCATATACCGTATTTTCAGGAGATCTCCTCAAGCCCTATCAGCTTCTTCGGTTATTGGCCCCAGATTTTTTCGGAAATCCGCTCACTCATGATCTGCATATAAGCTATATCGAGCAAAGCGGATATTTCGGAATTATCCCGCTATTCTTTGCAATCTACGCAATGATCGTACAAAGGAAAAATACAATTGTACGGTTGTTTACTGTCTTATTTTGCCTGGGGATATTGTTCTCACTAGACGGAGTGGCCCAATTACTTTATTGGTTAAGAATACCGGTTATCACAAGCGGGTCAGGCGCACGGTTATTTTTTATAACGGAAGCATGCGGTGCAATGCTTGCCGGGTTCGGTATATCCGAATTTGTACACCAGTCTAAAGACAAACGCAGTATTGTATCGATTTTGATTTATGGTGGGTTCGTCGTCTTGACATTCGTGGCATCCTTAATTTTTGCAAAACTGCTTCACGTACCGTTTCCTGTTGTAGCAAATCTTAAGTTTCCCATAATTATTCTTTGTTTATTTCTGGTAATAACCATTTTATATTTCATCACAAGAAAGAAATTCAGTTATTTAGCAGGTACGGTATTTGTTATCGCAGTGGTTTTTTTAACCTATTTTGATTTGTTCCGTGTCGGATACCGGTTTCTCACTTTTTCCAATACCAAGTTTTTGTACCCGAATTCTGACGTAACTTCATTCATCAAATCTCATACTGATAAAACGCTTGATCGGGTTTTCGGATTCATTGAGCCTGAATTACCGACGTATTTCGGAATTTATAGTGTTGAAACATATAACCCTTTATATCCTGAAAGGACCGCCGTATTACTCAATACGCTGATGGGTCACCCTACAGGATCTTTGCCGGTTAATAAATATTATTTATCGTATGAACCTAATCTCAAAAGGACTCTTGACTTTTTGGGTGTTAAATATATTGTTGCGCCAGCTGGTACATTTCCATCTACTGTATATTTTTTAACCCCGAAATATATGGCGGATTTGACGCGCGTATTTTCAAATGACCGGTTGGATGTATATAGGAATGAAGAGTCACACCAGCGATTCGGCCTATTTTATAATGTAAAAGACAATTTGTCCGGTAATTCAATTCTTCATATACTGGGAACCGACGCAGTCGATACGACTTCCACGGTGCTTCTCGAATCGAAACTACCAGTTGTTATTCACGAGGGAACCGGTTCGGCGTCACTCATTCGTACGACGCTTAATTCACAGGAGTTTTCGGTGAATACAACCGTGCCTGCCATATTTTACGTTTCAGACGCATACTACCCCGGATGGAATGCTACGGTTAACGGCCGCGGGACCGTGTTGTACAGGGCAAACTATAATTTTAGGGCCGTAGTCGTTCCACAGGGGAAATCTACGGTTTTTTTCAGCTATACCCCTACGGGTTGGAATGAATCTATGGCACTTTCAATAGTAAGTTTCGTAATGCTCTTGGGAATTTCTGTGAACGTGAGTAAACGGAAGCCGATTTAGCCGTTTCGTTTAAGAGTATCAAGCACAACAACAGAAATTGTCATAAGGATTCCAATAACCATTGCAACTAGACCGAGCTCAAAACTCCTCGGCCAGTAGACAAATCGTACGATATGATCTCCTGGAGGCAGCGCGACGGCACGAAACGCATAGTCAGCTAACAATATCGGTGTTGGCTTATTATCAATCGTTGCATTCCAGCCCGGCGCGAATGTATCTGAAAGAAACAGAATTTGCGGTTTATCCGTTGATGCTCTAATTTCAACTGAATTCGGTGTGTATGAAGTGATGGCTGCGACTTTCTTTTCTGTTTGTTCCGTTTTAGGAATTGTTGACGTTGCTGGTACGAGTACCGTAGTTTGCGGGTTAAATGCTGTATCGAAAAATAGTTTTTCAAACTGGCTGTCCGAAGCATACGTAATGACCGAGTCGGCGAGAAATGCTCGTGGTAATGCCTTAACATTTCTATAGATCGTATACCCGTCCTGGGTGGAGTAGACAGGTGAAAAATGATCAGCGGAAAACGTTGTATTATTTTTAGGGTTGTCAAAACGGTCAAGGACATATTTTACTCCCAACAGATCCATGAGGCGGAGTCGATACTGATTGTCCGGCAAATCGGTGGGGCCGTATCCTTTCACGATAGCGACATCCGATCTGGTTGTGCGGTCAAAAACTTCAGCGATTTTTCCATTGGAACTTGCCTGGATAAGTTTGTTGTATAAGGCGAGATTGAGCGGATCCGTGCCGTCTGTCGTATACAGTTGGTACTGCGCGTTTAGATTAGATTCCATCCGTGTTGTCCCGTATCCCCAATATCGGTTAATACCTGCATAAGTCTGTAAGTAGGTTAAAACCGCATGTGAAGGATACATGAATTCTTGGGGGACAAAGGGGTTGAATTTCATAAACGAATACGCGAGTTCAAATATGGTTATTAGGATTATCCCGTATACAAGAAATTTATGAAGGTGTTTTATAAAAAGTAAAAATGAAAGACAAATAATAATACCTGTCGCGATAATAAGCGCATGTTTGGTTGTTGTGGTATTCATGATCACGTTTCCGAATGAGGGATGAATGAGCGTAATAACCCACAGTATTCCTATACTCATGAAGCTTACGATTAAAGGAGGAATGAATTGTTTAAACGATAGCTCTTTGATTCGATCAAACCCGAAACCGGCGAGTATGGAAAAAGCCAAAGCAAGCATCCAAAGTATACGTGTTGGACTTCCAGTTGAGAGTATTGGAATCGGAAACCGGTAAAATACCAGCGCAAACGGAGTATTAACGGTGAGAAGAAGTACGGTGAGGACCACGCCGATAAAAAATTTCTGGTGCCAGCCGCGTTTCTTTTGGAATAACGAGGCCGCAACGAGAATAAAACCAGTGACCCCGATGGAGAGCGATTTATTGACATACGTATCAAGGAGAAAGTATGAATGCGTTGCCGGATTGCCAAAAAAGTCTTGGACGATGAGCATGGGAAGTTGCCACCATTGGACGAGCATAGTCGTGAGAATAAAGGCTAAATCATGTGGTACACGTGAAGAGAGTCGGAAAAGCTCTATAGTCGGAAGTAGTTGCGGACCTGCAAGCAAAAAAGGGATTATTGTCATGGAAAACAGTTGTATTATAAATGTCCGTTTGAATTGAGGAGTCCAAATTTTGATTGATATTAGTCGGATAATTTCATAAACGGAAAGGAAAATAAAAGTATCGATAAAATCCTGCGGATGGCCTCCTGTAATTGAGGAAAACAGCACGAAGATAAAAATTAATTTTCGGCTAAGTGGAATTTTTTTCTCACGGATGCTTCGTTCGAGGAGATACAGAAGTAAGGGAAGCCAGAGAATTGTATGCCAAACGGTGTTAAATTCCATCCAGACATTTGCGAAACTTGAAAAATTAAAAAGGAGTGCAGCTAATAAGCCAGCTGTGGCGGAAAGACCGATTTCCGTAGCGAATAAGTATAGAAATACCGATCCGAGAATGGGTTGGAGAATAAGAAGCACGGTCCACGCTGTCTTTTGGGGAAGAATAAAATAGAGTATCCCAAGTGGGTAGAACACTTGCGACTGATAGTTGGCAAGAAGCGGGGTTCCCGAAAAATTATACGGATTCCAGAGCGGTATTTGAAATTTTTTCAACTGGTCAATGACCAGGGTTTTCCACGGATAAAGTTCCCGTACGACATCAAAGTACTGTGCTTTACTCGGAATTGCGCCCGGCGCGTAGCCGAAGTATGACGCATGCCGCCACGGCGCATATTCAGAGAGAAGTAAATCGCCCGGAAACGGAATTTTTCCAAAAATAACAGTTTTGTAAAAAAACAGGAGAATGATGATGATAATGCTGACGAGCGGCCAATACGACCTCATAAATTTTCGGACACAATCCATATTTTACCGCATTATTTCACAGACCACACCAATTTGAAAGCGTTGGATATAATGGTAAACAGTCGTTATAATACCGGTACGCAATATTGATTGAATTTATTTTATGAATAAAACTACCGGAATACTATTGTGTATTCTTCTTTTGTCTACAGCACTTCGCTTTTACCGATTGGGTCAGATTCCGGAGGGTTTTCATGCGGATGAGGCGGCATTCGGATATAACGCATATTCCATTCTGAAAACCGGAAAAGATGAATACGGAGAATTATTGCCAATAATAATGAAATCCTTCGGGGATTATAAAGGCACGCTTTATTCATACCTTTCGATACCATTTATTTACATGTTCGGTCTTACCGAATTCGCAACGAGACTACCATCGGCTCTCAGCGGTGTTCTTTTGGTGCTACTGACGTTTTTATTCATACAGGACCTGACGAAGCGCGATAACCTATCACTGTTGGCAGCAGGATTGTCCGCACTTATGCCAATGACAATTCTTGTATCACGTGAGAGCGAACCGGCATTATTGGCTTCTGATTTTGTTATCTTGGGATTAATCGCTATTCTGAAGTGGAAAAATAACGGGAAACTCATATGGTTTTTTACTGCAATGATTAGTTTAAGTGTCAGTATGGTGACATATTATATTCCGCGGTTATTTGTACCTATTATTATTCCGCTGCTTTGGTATTTTAAACGGAATACTTGGAAGGGCAGATGGTTAATATATTTGGTTGTTTTGTATATTTTCATGATTATTTCTGTGGGATATTTAACCTTAAATTCTTCGGGAGCCCGGCTCGGACAAGTTAACATTTTTACGACCGACAGAGTCATGCTGCCGCTGCAGGAAAAATTCAGAGAGGACGGGGTACAGCAAATTGGTGCTAAAACCGCGAGACTATTTCATAATAAAATATCCGAATATGGTCGATATCTTATGCATAATTACATGCAGTACTTCAGTTTTGATTATCTTTTTTATGAAGCCGGTCAGCCCAGGAGAGAAGTTATCCCGAGTGTTGGTATTCTTTATTTAATCGATCTTCCGTTTTTGTTATACGGTATTTATACTGTATTTCACAAAAGATATCGATGGGGATATTTTATTATTTCCTGGCTTCTGATAACACCGGCCTTGCTTTCCTTCGCATCTGACGAGACTCCGAATATTCACCGTTACATAATTAACGCGTTACCCTTGTCTGCGCTAATCGCAACAGGAATAACCGAATTCAGTCAAGGGATGAGAAAGGTTTTGGGTGTAAAATTTATACTGATTGGAATCGGTGTTTTTTACGTTATCAATTTTTCATTTTTCACCGAAGAATTCTTTGTACATCAGCCTGTGCATTTCCCTTTTTATCGAGGTTTTGCTTATAAACAACTCGTAACGGAAATACCAAAATATTATAATTCTTATAGCAAAATAATTGTTACCAAAGGAAATGAAAGCCCATATATATATTTTCTATTTTTCAGCGCATATGATCCTTTGAAATATCAGGCATCTGGATCACACCGCGATTTGGATTATCAGGGTTTCGATAAATATGTTTTTGTTCCTTATGATTGTCCGTCTTTTAACCAGAGCAAAGATTACAATATGATATCGGACAAACTGCATATATTGCTTATTCGCCGCGGGGGATGTGTACTTGGAGTAAACGATAGACTTTTGGAGACCGTATCATGGAGAGGTGGTTCAGAAGCATTTCAGATTGTGAATTATCAGGCGACACCCTCATCAGTATTAAAAACAGATTCATCTTTATAAATGAACATAAAAAGAATTTTATTAATCCTCGTTCTTGTTCTTACGGCTTCATTCGCTCGGTTGTACAGAATTAGTGATTTAACGCAGTTTTTGGGAGATCAGGGTAGGGACGGCGTCGCCATTATGAACTTCGTTACACAGAGACAGTTTCCTGTGTACGGGCCTCCTCTTAGTACAGGTCAATATACGGGGCCCTTCTATTATTATTTCATTGCCCCATCGTTTATTTTGTCTCACTTTAACCCTGTGGTTCCGGCTATCGAGATGAGTATCATAGAAATATTTTCCGTTATCCTCATGCTGATGCTTGCGTCTTCACTATTTGGTTTTAGTCTTGGTTATGGTGTAAGCATGCTTTACGCTTTGTCTCCAATGCTTATACATCAGGATCGAATCTTGTGGCCTCCAACAACCGTTCCCTTTTTTACCTTATTGGTTTTGAATTCTATCTACTTGATGTCTAGAAATAAATATTGGGCAATTGTTCTTCTCATGCTATCTGACGTCATACTTATCCAGCTGCACTACGCAAACGGTATCCTGATTATTGCCTCCTTTGTTTATCTTGTTATTACTTTCATTGAAGCGTTCAGGAATAAATTAGTTAAAACGTATTTAGTGTGGCTTATCGTCGCTGTACTTCTGGGAATATTATCTCTTTTTCCGTTCTTGATTTATGAGTGGCATAAAGGATTTATTGATATCACGGGTTCGCTTGTTACTTTTTCTAAAGCAAAGGGTTTAGCCTTTTCTAAACACGTATATATAAATAATGTTATAACGTTATGTTCGTGGCTTGGTAATTATCTATTACCGATTTTACAGCGATATATCTCATTAATATTTGTCGTTATTATTCTGTTCATCGCTTTTCTGAGCAAACGGAAAAGTGCCCGCTATATTTCTCTTTTTGTTTTATTCAGCATCGCGATACTAGCGTTTTATCAGGATAAGCTTCAACGGCAATATGCGTATAGTTTGATTCCATTTGTCTTTCTTCTCTTGGGAGAAGCGTTGTATGTGCTTGCCCGGCGTATTCCAAACATGTTTGTTTACGGAATTATTATCATATTGGCTTTTACGATGGTATTGCACACCGACTTACTCCAACCCGGTAATCGGGATATTCTCCGTGCCAAAATTAATACGGACGCCATCATCCGGCTGGCCGGCGGAAAACCGTTTTCATTTACGATTATATCCTCACCCTCATTTTCTGATTTTCATTACCGGTTCTTTTTTATGCTACGTCATATCGCTGTTCAACCAATCGATACCAAAAATTATAATCTGTTATTTTTGGTGTGTGAGAGCGGACAGTGTCCTACGATAGATGAGATCCATATGAATGAGCGTATATACACTATGTGTTACGATTTTTTATGTAAATTTGATTATCCGATCCTGGATATTTGGAAGTGGAAGAATGTCGGGTCGACGAGGGTGGGAGTTTCAACGATATATGAATATGAGCACTGAGAATTAGGCTCGAGCGTGGTACAATAAGAAGAATTGGTTATGAAATCAATGGATTCCAAAAGGCTCCTTTGCTTATTTGAGGCGACTCTTCTTTTTGCACTCTCAACACCAGTGGTCATGCAATACCGGATTTTTCCTGTTGAAAGCACATCCTACGCGGTTTTTTTGATTTTTTTTGTCCTTAATTTTTTTAATATTTTATATTCCTTTTGGGCCGACACAACCGGCCGCTTCTTTACCATTATAAAAAATACTGCGATGTGGGGGATTATCACTATAGCGCTGGTAGGCGCCATGTGGACGTCGATCGCGGATCGAGGGAAAATAGCCCCCGGTCAAAATTATCAGACCCATGACATCATTTTGCAGCTTGAAGCAGCTATCCGCTACGTCACAAAGGGTAAAAATCCCTATAAAGAGACTTATTTCGGGACGCCGATGGAGAGCTGGCATTACGCTGAAGATGGAAAAGACGCGGTAAATCCTGCTCTTTATCATTTCGTTATGCCGCCGTGGTATCTTCTGAGCGCTTACCCGTTTTATTTTGTCTCCATGAGAACGCTCGGATATTTCGATGGCAGGATGCCGCTTTTAGCTTCAATGCTCGGTCTCTTATTTCTTCTTTTTATTTGGATAAAAGACAAGAATATTGCACGGATTGCCGTTGTGCTTACCGCATTCAATCCTGCGACGATTAATTATTTTATAGAGGGAAGAAGCGATGTCCAGGTGCTGTTCTGGTTTGTTCTTGCACTTTTTCTGGTAGATAAGAAACATCTGATACTGAGCGCTATCGCATTTGCCCTCGCGATGATGACAAAGCAGACCGCGTGGTTTGCTTTTCCGCTCCTCATTGGTTACGTCTGGTTTACCTCCAAAAACGCACTGAAATCTATAGTGATTTACACGTTTGTGACCGGATTTGTAAGTCTTGCCCTTATGCTCCCGTTTCTCGTGTGGGACTGGCGGGCATTCCTAGGTAGTGTCGTTTTCTATTTGTCCGGGAATACCCTTCATAGTTACCCGATATCTGGATACGGTTTAGGCATGTTATTAGTTGGCGGCGGTGTGATTAGGACGATTCATGATAATTATCCATTTGTAATCTGGCAGGTTCTGTTGGGCATTCCGGCTCTCGGTGCAGGTATTTGGTATATCGGAAAAACAAAAACAGTGTCATCGCTCATTATCGTCCATGCGGCGACACTTTTTGTCGTGTGGTATGTGAGCCGTTATTTTAATAACAGCCATGTTGCATTTATTTCAATGGTATTTGTGCTTGGCGCACTGAAGTATTGGGATGAGGCGCTTATCTAGTTATATGAAAAGGACAATCCAAACAGTTTTGTTACTTATAATCGTCGTTATCGCTTTCTTTTTGCGGACGTATAAAATAACTTCGATACCGCCGTCACTTTCGTGGGATGAAGTGTCAATCGGATATAATGCGTATTCAATTCTTAAAACCGGAAAAGATGAACACGGACGGTTTTTACCGCTTGATACATTCATTTCCTACGGTGATTACAAACCGCCCCTCGCGATATATGCGACTGTCCCATTTGTGGCGGTATTCGGTCTAAGTGAGCTAGCGGTCCGGCTTCCGTCGGCCCTGTCAGGGACACTTACCGTGTTATTAACGTATTACTTGGTTATTGAATTGTTTTCCCTGCTTACGGCCAAGAATCAGAAGACGGAATTGTCTCATCTTCTTAACTGGCTGCCCATACTTTCAACCGCACTATTGGCATTTTCTCCGTGGCATATTAATTTATCCCGGGCGGGATTTGAAGCAAATATTGCACTGTTACTTGTGGTATTGGGTATCTATTTGGTTTTTAAATCTATTACCACCCCGCGGTATTGGTACATTGCCTGGGTTCCTTTCATAGGTGCTGTTTATACGTTTAACAGCTCACGATATTTTGCACCGATGTTCGGCATAGTTCTTGTTCTGTTTTTTTGGAAAAACATATGGAAGCACAAAAAAGAATTTATTATCGGGGCTATATTGGCACTTCTTCTCATGGCGCCCATCGTACCGCATCTTTTATCAAAGGAATCAAGAATTCGGTTTAACGAGGTAAATATATTTACTGACTTATCGGTAGTGGAAACCGCAAATACACGGATCACATACGAGCATAATTCACTACTTGCAAAAATTCTTCACAACCGCCGGATGGGATACGCATTGGATTTTCTCCGGCATTATACGGACAATCTGCAGCCCTGGTTCCTCTTTATCAGGGGGGACGGAAATCCGAAGTTTTCGATTCAGGATGTGGGACAATTATACGCGATAGATGCACCGCTTCTTCTTGTCGGTTTTGTGTCGCTGTTTGCAACGTATCCTCAGATTGGTTGGTTTTTGATCCTATGGCTTACCCTTGCAATTGTTCCTGCAGCAACCGCACGTGAAACTCCTCATGCACTACGGATACTTGATACCTTGCCCACGTGGCAGATTTTTATCGCATTTGGCATATACACCATATGTTCTTGGGCTCAGAAACTGGGGAAAGGAAAATTATCTACACGGGTTATTCAGAAAGGTATATATTGTGTTCTTATACTATTTTATGTGTTTAGCATATCGTATTACCTTTTTTATTATTATGCGCATTACGCGAAACTGTATTCGGGTGAATGGCAGTATGGGTATCGTGAGGCAATTCGGTATGCTCAGTCCGTGAAGAATAAATACGACACGATTTATATATCTGAAACCATCGGCCGGGCGTATATGTACACATTATTTTATACAACGTATGATCCGAATACTTTTTTAACAATTAAAAAATCCTCGTTTGATGCCGCCGGGTTTTACCACGTGTACGGTTTTGATACATACCGATTTATTACTGCGATGCCGCCGGGAGCATTAAATCCGAAAGCGTTATATATTGCCGATCCCGGTTGGGTACCCAAGGGTGCGCATATCCTTAAAACGGTTAATGCTCTTGACGGGTATCACCAGTTAGTAATTTTTGATATATGAATATACTTTCCAAAAAAGTATTGTTACTTATCTTTATAATGCTCATCGCAGGGGTTCTGCGGTTTTGGCAGCTCGGGAAGGTTCCGGTAAGCCCTGATTGGGACGAAGTTGCCCTTGGGTACAATGCGTATTCAATTCTGAAAACCGGCAGGGATGAGTACGGAACGAAGCTGCCCTTATCGCTTCGATCCTATGATGATTATAAGCCACCGCTTTACGTCTATCTGACAATCCCGTCTGTTGCTGTTTTCGGGCTTACTGTGTGGGCCGTTCGGCTCCCGTCGGCGATTATGGGGTTGTTTGCTGTTTTAGGCGTGTATTTCCTCACGCAGGAACTCATTTTGCTTGATCGGCGCGAAAAAAGTGATCACAGGGAATCGTTCATACCACTTTTTGCTGCATTTTTACTTGCAATATCGCCGTGGCACATCCAGTTCTCCCGGATAGCCTTTGAAGCGAATACCGGCGTCACTTTAAATATTTGGGGCGCCTATGCACTATTCCGGGGGCGAAAATCAGCGTGGTGGTTGGCTTTGAGCGCATTTTTGTTCGGATTGTCTCTTTATGCATATCATAGTGAACGGGTTTTTGCGCCGCTCATATTTCTCATCATCGTTGCATTAACGTGGAAGGAGTTTATCAGCCGTTCGCGTAGCGTTATTGTGGCTTTTGTGATCGGTTTATTGACCGTACTGCCTCTCATTATCGTATCGTTAAATCCCACGGCGCTTATGCGCCTCAAAGGCACCAGTTCTTTATCCGATCAGACAGGTTTACTCGCACGGAGTACTCAGCTTCTGGAAGATGATCTTGAAGCGGGTAATAAATTGGGAGTCCTATTTGACAACCGGCGGCTTGTTTGGGCGAAGACCATATTTGATGGGTACATATCTCACTATTCTTTTCAATGGCTTTTCTTAAACGGTGATAATCCGCGGCATCATGCGCCAGATATGGGATTATTGTACCTCTGGGAGCTGCCGTTTCTTTTGTGGGGCATGGTGGCAGTGTGGAAGCGCGGGGGAAAACTGAGTATCCTTCTCTTCTCTTGGTTTCTTATCGCACCGGTTGCAGCATCAGTGACAACCGAGCTGCCCCACGCCATACGGACGTTAGTTTTTCTTCCCGTTTTTCAACTGTTCACCGCATTCGGTTTGATTTCTTTTCTGTTGTGGGTTAAGAGTGGATCTCGTTTTCGCCGTATTTGGATTATCGTGCTGGTTGGAGTAGCGATATTTAATCTCGCCTATTATCTTGATATGTATTACGTCCATATGGATCATGAGTTTTCGGAGTACTGGCAGTACGGATATAAACAGGCGGTTGAGTACGCACGGGTGCATAGAAATCAATATACAAAAATTGTTGTTTCTACAAAGCTTGAACAGCCGCACATGTTTTTCCTTTTTTATACGAAATATGATCCGGTTGCCTACTTAAAGGGTGGTGGGACCGCTTCGGGTGGTTTCGCTGAAGTGAAAAATCATTTCGATATTTACGATTTTCGACCTATTGACTGGGGCCGTGAAGTGAAAGACGGAAAAACCTTGTATATCGGCACGCCGAAAGAAATTCCAGCGGGCACGCTTGATACAATCAAATATCTTGACGGAACGGATGCCATTCACATTACAGATCATTAATTACGTATGAATTGGATAATTATTGTAAGTCTTTGCATATTGCCTCTCCTGTATTTTTTAGTTCCCGGTCTTCCGGTGACCCATGACGGGCCGGATCATGTGGCTCGGATCGCAAATTTTTACCAGTCTCTGTCTGAAGGGAACCTCGTACCTCGCTGGGCGGCGAATCTCAATTGGGGCTACGGTCATCCGATTCTCATGTTTTTGTATCCGTTGCCGTCATATGTTGCATCGCTCTTTCATGCCTTTGGATTTTCTTTTGTTGATGCGACGAAATTGGTATTCGTCGTGGCGTATATCGCAAGTGCACTTATGATGTATCTTTGGGCTGCGGCTGCTTTCAATAAGAGGGTCGGGGTAATAGCTGCGGTTTTATATGCGTTTGCACCGTATCGATTCGTTGATATGGCAGTCCGCGGAGCAATCGGTGAACACATTGCATTCGTTTTTCCGCCTCTCGTTCTCTATTTATTATTTTGCCTTGCCCATAACAGAGCTGCTCTGAATAAAAAGGTATGGTATGCGATCGGGGTTTCTCTCACAGTCGCTGCGCTTATTCTTTCACATAACGCAATATCCATCATGTTTATGCCGATCATTCTTTTGTATATTATCTATCTTTATTTTTTCGTCACAAAGAAGGACAACGTTTTTCTTTTTTCTAGTCTTGTAGCGTTTTTTTGCGGATTTGGATTATCGGCATTTTTCTGGATTCCGGCGGAATTTGAGGGGAAATATACACTCCGTGATATCGTGACTGCCGGTGGGGTTTCTGACCGCTTTGTGCCGTGGATAAAATTTATTTTTTCAGGTTGGAGTTACGGAACCAGCGATGAATTGTCCAAATCGATAGGATTTACCGGGTGGATTGGCGTACTGGCGGCCATATGGGCAGTGACAAGAAAGCAAACAAAGGCATTCGTTTGGTTTGTTTCAGCTGCGGTTGCCGTCTTTGTCATTTCTCTGTTTATCATGACCGCCCAGTCAGCATTCATTTGGGATCAGATCACACTACTTCAAAAATTTCAGTTCCCGTGGCGCTTCTTGTCTGTTTCCGTGTTTTCCGTTTCGATACTCGGTGGCATAGGGATCGATGCGTTCTGTAATCACCTTAAGCGATACGAGATGTATGTGATCGCGGGGTTTTGTATTCTTACGGTAGTTTTAAGCTATACGATGTGGAAACCGAAAGCCTACTCGGTAAAACCGGAATCATATTATTCCGGTATTTATAATTCGACCACCGATACCGGTGAGAGCAGCCCCATATGGTCCGTTCGGTTTATGGAGCATCGGCCGAACGATCCGATCGGGGTCATCTCGGGAGTAGCCACCATTAAACCCATTTCACGGACGACCACGAAGCACATTTATCAGGTTTCGGTACCAACATCCGCCCGCCTTGTTGAAAATACACTCTATTTTCCGGGATGGAATGTTTATGTTGATGGGGTGAAAACAGATATGCAATTCCAGGATCCGGAGTATCGCGGACTTATAACGTTTCATATTGCAAGCGGCGACCACACCGTGAGTATTATTTTTACCGATACGAAATTGCGAAAAATAGCGAATTACATGAGTATTAGCGTACTGTTGAGTTTAACCGTTATTGCCGGACTGGGCGAAACAATATGGCGGAAAAAAATATAACTCTTTCCATTGCGATTGCGACATATAACGAAGAGAAAAATATTGCACGGTGTTTACAATCAGTCGCATCATTTACCGATGAAGTCATGTTGGTTGACGGGAGGTCGACAGATAAAACGGTCTCAATTGCTAAGACGTTCGGAGCCCATATCATTGAGACAAATAATCCGTCTATATTTCATATCAATAAACAGAAGGCGCTTGTGGCCTGCAAAGGTGAATGGATCTTGCAATTAGATGCGGATGAAGTGATCCCGGATAATCTTCGAGAGGAAATTCTTTCCATAACGAATAAGAAAGAAAATGGAGGTACGAACGGATATTTCATACCGAGGAAGAATTATTTTTGGGGTCATGTAATGAAGAAAGGCGGTCAATATCCAGATTATGTTATGCGTCTCGTACGGCGGGGGAAAGCTTCATTTCCATGTAAAAGCGTCCACGAGCAAATAGCTGTTGACGGGAAAGTCGGCTACATTATTCACCCAATGCTTCATTATTCTTACATGACGCGGGCTGACTATTGGAAAAAAGCCGATACGTACATCAAACTGACTGCACAGGAATTGGTAAAAAATCACACATATTCACACCCGATGCAGGTCGTTACATATTTTTTTATAAAGCCTATTTCAACTTTTTTTTCAATATTTCTCCGGCATAAAGGGTTTATTGATGGTTTAACAGGTTTTGAATTTTCTCTATATTCCGCTTTCCACTTTCCGCTTGCCTACATAAAAGGGTTATCCTTACGAAATACGACATGATCCTACGAAAATTGTTCATTTGTTTCTGCGTGTTCGTTATTGTTTGGAATATTGGTAAAGTATTGACGGCACACGCCTCAGAATACATAAATACAAGTTATTGGCAGCGTTATCCTGGATTACTTCGTGTGTATAACGATTCTCAATACGCGAATAAACATCCAAAAGGTTGGATTCCAGACGAAACGGTGAATGCATATGCGGGAGGAGCGTACGCGCGGGGTGTTCCGCCCATTCTTATCGCTCCCGACACACCGCCGCTTGGCAGATACAGCATCGGACTATCCGCGTTGATTTTCCACAATGAAAATACGATGAATTTGTTGTTTTTCATCGCGTCATTGTCTCTTGTCTATCTGTCGGCCTACATGATGACGAAATCAATTCCGTGGTCTCTTGTGCCGGTTGTCATTGTTACATTTGATCCTCTCATCACCAACCAGCTTGTTTATACGCCGCTTCTTGATATCATACAGCTCGTATTTTTGTTGGCGGCATTGTATATATTCAGTATCGGCTATATGAAAAAACGAAGATATATATTGTTTTTTGCCGGTGCGAGCGTATTTTTAGGATTGTTTATATCAACAAAGTTTTTTATCTCCGGTATGACCATCGTAGCAGCATGGGGAATATCGCTGATTATCACATCAAAATACCGCCGTCTTGTTTGGTTATGTGCCACATTGCCGATTTCTATTGCCATACTCCTTATGAGCTATATCAGGGTGTTTATCCTTGGATATTCGATCAGGGAATTCCTCGGTATCCAAAAATGGGTGTTCGCGTATCATCAAAGCCAGTTAATATTACCATTGACTGTTTGGCCGCTTATTTATCTCAATCGTTGGTATGTTTGGTATGGTAATTCACCGATTATTTCCGACCCGCAGTGGAATATCCTTTGGCCGATTGCGACTACAGTAGTTGTTATTACGGGGATTGGGTGGATCATCCGGAAAATTCGGTTACCGGATATAATTATTCCGTATATTCTTTGGGCATTGGTATATTTAGCGTTTTTATCTACAGGCCAGACGACGTCACGGTATTTGATACTCTTCATGCCGATTGCATATATAATTAGTACATACGGAGTGTTTCTTTTTTGCTCTTCGTGTAAAAAGTTTTTTTAAACTTTATGGAAAATCGAAGAAATAAAGGTGTACGAATGGTTTCCGCAGTTATATTGTTGTTTCTTGGAACATTTTTTTTGCATAATAATGTGTTTGCTTCATATGTGTTGCCATACCCCTCCTATATGCCAGGGAACAAATTATACCGTCTCTCAAGACTTATAGATACATTCAATAAGTATTGGTACTTCGGTAATATTGCACAGGTAAAATACCATCTCGGACTATCTGATAAATATCTTGTCGAGGCTAAAACACTCTTTGACTATAATCAGTATCTTCTTGCAATCGATGCGCTTCATAGATCAAGTGACCAGTTTGCCGCGATCATGCCGAATGTTCTTACGGCTGAACAAAGCGGGGATGATATGACACAGTTTCGAAGTGAAATACAGGAAGCGTCAATCGCACATAAAACTGTAATAACAACACTTCTTCAAACGACACCCAATGAATTTCTATGGCAGCCGGAGCGTGCGAGTGCGACGCGATTATATATTCATAACGAACTATCAACGGCTTTATCAATCCAATGAAAAAACTATTACTTCTTGCGAGCTATGTTGTGAGTACTGTTTTATTTGTTATTTTTTCCTATGGTTTCGTTGATAAGAATCTTGTATTGTCAAACAATCCTCTCTATCTCGGTCTGCACGGTTGGTTGTCAGCGCTTGCTTTTAATGAGCGACCGCTTGTAACCGGAATTTATTTAGTATTCCTTGTTATCTTTTTCGTGCTGTATGCGTGGGCATACCGCATGACGAAGCGTCGTGAGCTCCGAGGGAGGGATATTATCCTTACTGTCGCAGTGACATACGGTATTCTAGTTTTTGCCTATTCGTTGGTTTCTTATGACATATTCAACTACATGACGACGGCGAAAATGCTTTTTACTCATCATGAAAATCCGTACATCGTCATGCCTATTGAAATCCCAAATGAAGCAAGTCTGGCATTTACAAGGGCGGCAAACAAAGTAGCGCTCTACGGTCCTACATGGCTTCTTCTGTCGGGTATTCCGCATGTATTAGGATTCGGAAATGTGTGGCTTACGATGATATCTTTTAAACTATTTGTAACGCTATGGCTGATCGGAGGATTATATCTTATCTATAAAGTGACGCATCAGTGGCAGGCAGTCATTCTTTTCGGTCTAAACCCCTTAATTCTTATTGAAATTGTTGTATCCGGTCACAATGATATCGTCATGATGGTTCTTGCGCTCCTAGGTCTTCATTTGCTTCAAAAATCGTCGGTTGTAGATAAGTTAATAGGTTGGAAAGCATTGGCTCTTTCCATATTGGTAAAAGGGGCGACCGCTGTCCTCATCGTGCCTCTTTTACTCAAATTGAAAGGTAATAAATTGTACAGAATGTCATTTTGGCTGTTATTTGCAGTTTTTATTATATTTACACCCCTACGGGAGGAGCTTTATCCATGGTACGCCGTATGGTTCTTCCTTTTTGCAGTTGTTATGCCTAGTGACATCGCATGGTTTGAGCAGGGGTTAACTATTGCGTTTTCGATTGGATTAGAGCTTAGAAATCTTCCATACATGTTTATGGGGTATTATGCGGGTCCAGGACCGACGCTTAGAACCTTATTAACGGTTGTGCCCGTAGGTTTATATGTTGTGTGGTCCTTGAGAATGAAAAGAAATTCACTATGGAACGGAAAAAAAACGTAATTGGTGTTCTCGTGACATTCCTAGTCGTACTTTCTGCGGTAGTGCCGTTTTTCGGTCGAAGTTTTATCCCGACACATGATGGTGAGTTCCATTTTATCCGTTTTGTAGAGTTTAACCGAATGCTTCGGGAAGGATATTTATTTCCAAGGTGGGCTCCGACGTTAAACAGCGGATACGGGATACCGGTTTTTGAGTTTTTGTATCCATTTGCAAATTATCTGGCAGCATTTTTGCACCTGTTTGCCATCGGATTTGTCGATGCGTTTAAAATCGGATCCGCATTAGGCTATCTTGCCGCCGGATTATTTTGTTTTTTGTGGCTTCGTAAGCGCTTTGGATTATATCCCGCCGTTGTTGGCACGATAGCGTCTTCATTCGTGCCATATTGGTTTGTTGAGTTGTATGTCCGCGGCGAAATCGGAGAAGTATGGGCAATTGCCTGGGTATTTGCTTCACTTTTCGTGATAGAGGAAGATTGGCCCCTACCATTTACTATAACCATTAGTCTTCTTATTTTAAGCCACAATATATTAGCAATGCTATTTTTTCCATTTCTTATCGTGTACGTATTATGGCGACGGAATTGGAAGTGGCTGATTGCTTTCATCGGCGGTATGGGGCTTGCGGGTTGGTTTTGGCTGCCGGCGCTCGCGGAATCGAAATATATGGTTGGATTAAACACTGTTAATTTCCGTGATCATTTTGCAAGTGTAGTACAACTCCTCATTCCTTCGTGGGGCACCGACTTCTCCGGAACTGGCGTATCCGCTAACGCTATGTCCCTCCAGATAGGCATTGGTCCAATGTTTTGGATAGTAATAGCGTTCATCACTGCAATATTCATTTCAATCAAAAAAAAGTTAAAACTCGAATTGTTTGGGATTCTGGCAGTTATGGCGTTGGCCATCGGTATGACGCTCCCAGTCTCTACACCGGTCTGGAACGCTTTACCGATTCTCCAATATACCCAATATCCATGGAGATTCTTAGCGTATCTCATACCGATGAGCGCCTTTGTTATTGCCTGTGTCAGTTCGGTTATAAAACAGCGCTGGATTACCGTAATTTTTGTCGTCTTATCCATTGTCAGCTCGTTTTCGTATACACGGGGGGCAATATATGCACCGCGCAATGATCAATATTATTTATCCCGCCAAAACTTCACAAACGGAACGTCGTCAATGGGAAATAGTCTGTCTACTATTTGGACATCCTGGAAGCAGATACGACCGAGTTCAATGCTTACGGATACGGATGGCCGTTCGGTGCCCTACGAAACGGTAAACGATAAATATCTTAACAAACTCTATAACGTTACAACTTCTTTTCCGGAATCATTACGGATTAACCTCTTGTATTTTCCCGGCTGGGAAGTTAAAGTCGATGGAAAATCAGTTCCTATTCATTATATCTCGGCGGGTACATTAGATTTCTATGTTGATGCGGGAGTCCACAGTATTCAGGCGGATATGACTGAAACACCCATGAGAAAATTCGCGGACGGAATTTCAGTTATTTCATTGGTAAGCATAGTAGGATGGGGTATACTTCAATATATAAGAAAGAGAACACTATGAATATTGCGATAAATATCACTAGTCTCGAATCTGGACACGGGGGAAGAGGAGTTGGCGTATACACTAAATTGCTCATTGAGGCGTTGCAGAAGTATGAAAGGAATAATTCGTATAGTTTTTTTACTCGAGGACAAAAAGTATCCGAAAATGCGGATATAGTCCACTATCCTTATTTTGATCCATTTTTTTTAACGTTACCTCTCATACATTCCAAACCGACAGTTGTGACAGTACACGATGTTATTCCGCTTGTTTTTCCGGATAAGTTTCCGTCCGGAATAAGGGGAAATATTAAATGGTCTATTCAAAAGCAGGCCCTGAAAAACACGAATCGTGTTATTACGGATTCAAAGACGTCAAAACGAGATATTTGCCGAATTGTAGGCTTAAATCCGAAAGATGTTGATGCAGTTTATCTGGCACCTTCACCGTCATTTCATACGACTACCGATGTTCAGCTATTTAGATTCGTACAGCAAAAATACCACCTACCCAAACAATTTATCGTCTACGTAGGGGATGTTAATTGGAATAAGAATATCATAGGATTATTGGAAGCATTTTCCCGGATACATGAAACTCCTGAGTTTCATTCCGTACCGCTTGTTCTTATCGGAAAATCGTTTCTTAACGAATCGTTACGAGAGACTCGTGAAATAAATTCAGTTATTGAACAATTGCATTTTAGGGATTCTCTGATAAGACCCGGCTATGTACCCGATGAAGATCTGACCGTGATATACAGTTTAGCGCGTTGCTTGATTCAACCGTCCCATTATGAAGGGTTCGGGTTGCCGATTCTTGAGGCGATGATGTGTTCATGTCCTGTTGTCGCGGCCTCAAACTCAAGTTTACGCGAAATAGCGGGTCCGTCGATAGCTGTTGACGATATGAATACGGAAGATATTGCGCGCGGCATCGGTTTTGCGCTCTCATTGCCTGAAAACAAGCGGAAACGGACTATCCTGGACGGGTTGGAATGGGCGAAGTCATTCTCATGGAAAAAAACAGTTCATGAGACCGTTGCAGCGTATGAAAAAGTGGTTACTGGATCATAAATTTGTTCTTATCACGTTTTTAGTTTGGCGCCTCGTTCTTTTTGTAGTTTCATTAGGGGCTTCCTTTATCGTACCAATTAGGATTGGTTATTTGGGCTTAACCCCCTGGTCAAATATGGACGGCATCCACTATATTCAGATAGCTCAAGGAGAGCATTTTTTGTATAGTGAAGCATTTTTCCCACTCTATCCGTTTGCTATCCGATATCTTCACAATTTTGTTCGTCTTTCTTATGAAAATGCCGGAATAGCGATTTCAATAATCAGTTTTTTCGTCGGAGCGGCTTTATTATACGATTTGCTAAAGGAGCAGTCAGAGAATATTGCGAAATGGGCTATTCTTTTCTTATTCACTTTTCCGACAGCATTCTTTTTTACCTCCGTTTATACAGAGGGCCTTTTTTTCCTTCTTGCTATCTCGACCGTGGTATTAGCAAAAAAGAAGAATTTTTTACTTGCCGGTTTCTTCGGGGGACTTGCCGGTGCAGCCCGACTTGTCGGGGTGTTTCTTCTTATCCCGGTCCTATGGGAGTATATTCAGATGAAGCAAAGAAAGATCAAAGTTTCCGATATCGTGGGATTTTTATGTGTCCCGCTCGGTCTTGTCTTATATATGGCCTATTTATATCATACAACCGGTGATCCTCTGCGGTTTTTTCATGTTCAATCCGAATTCGGTGCCAATAGAAGCGGCAATGAAATCATTCTGTTGCCGCAGGTAATCTGGCGCTACTTTAAGATTATATTCAGTGCCGTAGGGCAACCGACATTAGAATCGTATAGTATTTCTATCGCAGAATTCGTCTTTACAATGACGGCTTATATTCTTCTTTATTATGGATGGCGTATTCGCGAAGAGCTATCATATATTGTTTACGCTTTTGTTGTGCTTACGCTTCCGACATTAACTGGGACATTTTCCTCCATACCACGTTATATTCTCGTGATATTTCCGCTTTTTATTATTTTAGGCAAAATCCCTCACAAATCAATTAAAATTACGCTTATCATCATTTTTTCACTTCTCCAAATTGCAGGAACGATGCTATACTTGCGGGGATGGTTCGTCGCATGAAGAAATTATCCATTATTATTCCGGTTTATAATGAAGTTTCATTTGTCGATACACTTCTCACTAGCGTGTATGATCAAAAGCTTCCAGGTTGGAAAAAAGAGGTCATCATTGTAGATGACGGCTCGGTTGATGGAACAAGCGAGAGGCTTAAAGCCTGGGAACGTCGCGTTATCGTATTATATAAGCCTAAAAACGGCGGGAAAGGGACGGCGCTCACGGCCGGATTTAAACGGGCTACGGGAGATATTATTCTTATACAGGACTCAGATTTGGAGTACAGCCCTGCGGATTATCAGGCACTTTTAACTCCGTTTGAAAATGATCGGGTTGAAGTGGTATACGGCTCCCGCTTCCTCGGAGCGCATTTATCGACAATGTTTGTGTATGAGTTAGGTAATAAATTCGTCACGTTCATAACGAATATTCTTTATAATACCAATATTACGGATATGGAGACGGGCTATAAGGTTTTCAGGCGTAATGTTCTTAATCGAATCGTTATCACTGCGCATCGTTTTGATTTTGAACCCGAGTTTACGGCAAAAGCGCTCAAAGCAGGGTGCCAGATTTACGAGGTTCCGATATCTTATTACGGTCGCATGTTCTCCGAGGGGAAAAAGCTTACGTGGAGAGATGGTATTATGGCAGTTATAACGTTATTGCGGTATCGCTTTTTCCAGTAATATGAAACGAATTGTTACACGCGTCTCGCGATATGCTTCACATCCTATGGTCAAAAACAGTGCTATCGTTTTTGGCGGCACGATGTTCGCAAATTTCCTAGCGTATCTTTACCATCTCATCGTCGGCAGGATGCTTGGGCCTGCAAGATACGGCGAGCTCGCGGCACTCATTTCCATCTATTACATTTTGAACGCGCCTTCGACGATTTTGCAGAACATTATGGTAAAGTTTTTCTCTCAATTAAAGGCAAAGAACGAGTTAGGTGAAGCAAAGCAGTTATTTATATCGATCTCCAAAGGTATTGTGGTATTCGGCATTATCGCTTTTATCCTATTGGTGCCGTTTACAAAATTTTTTGCTTCGTATCTTAATATCAGGCAACCAGTCTACCTTATATGGTTGTATCTCATGTTTGCGACCTATCTTTTTTCGATCATTGCAATAAGCATGCTGCAGGGATTTCAGAAATTTATTGCCATTGCCGCCCTTCAGAACATCGGAGGAGCTTTACGCTTGATCGTTGGGGTTATTGGCGCCACAATCAGCGTCGGATGGACGTTATTTTTAGGAATTATCGCCAATGTATTCGGATACCTATTAACCCTCATCCCGCTTCGGTCAATATTATCGAATAAACCGAAAAAGATCAGTATGTCCGCGAAATCGGCAATTGTGTATAGCGTACCGACATTTATTGCAATATTCTGCATGACTGCGCTTTATAGTCAGGATGTCGTGCTGGTCAAGCATTTTTTCCCTCCGGAGTTAGCAGGAATATATTCATCCCTGTCTGTCTTAGGAAAAATTATTTTTTTTGCTTCTTCTTCGGTTGGTCTCGTATCATTCCCCTTATTGGCGGAACGCAAAGAACTTGGTAAAGAATTTACGAGTATCGTTTTTTTGTCTCTGGTCGGCGTTGGAATCATGTCATTCGGTTTAACGCTCGGTTATTATCTTTTCCCTTCGTTGGTCGTTAATTTGCTATTTGGTAAGGCGTTTTTATCGGCGAGCGTCTATTTAGGATCGTTCGGATTATTTATATCGTTTTACACACTTGCAAATCTCTTTGTGACAATGTATCTCGCGCTAGGGGAAACACTGGTATGGATATTTGCAGTATTGGCAGCGGCAGCTCAAACTCTCACGATGAATATTTTTCACTCTAGTCTTCATACGATTATCTGGAATAATACGCTCATTGTCGGGATTCTATTTTTAGTACTTTTGATATACTACCCCTATGTCAGACGAAAAAGTTAAGTTATTTTCCGTCATCATGCCCGCGTACCGTCAGGAGCATACTGTCGCCCGTGATATCCGGTCGATCTATGAGGTACTTGAAACAATGAATGTCCCATTTGAACTTATTATTGTTATTGATGGTGAGGTTGACGGAAGTCTGAAGGCTGCCCAATCCGTAAAAAAGAAAGGCATAATCGTAGTTGGTTACGCTGTTAATAAGGGTAAGGGATACGCGGTTCGATATGGTATGGCCCAGTCAAGCGGTGATGTCGTGGGATTTATTGATGCGGGGGGTGATTTGAAGCCCGAATCGTTGCCACTTATGCTGGATACGCTTGTCTGGAATAATGCAGACATCGTGATTGGAAGTAAGCGTCACCCGTTATCGAAAACTTCATACCCGATTGCACGACGTATTTTTTCCTGGGGGTATCAAATGCTTATTCGTATACTATTCAATGTAAACGTCCGGGATACGCAGGTTGGAATGAAATTATATCGGCGTCGAGTGCTGTCCGATGTGCTGCCTCGGTTATTAGTGAAACAGTTTGCCTTTGATATAGAAATATTGGCTGTCGCCCATAGGCTTGGGTATACAAAGATTCTTGAAGCACCTATTGAGCTTGATTTCGAAGGAGTTAAAAGTAGCATAAAATCAGGAAATTTTTGGCGCGTTATTTTTAATATGATTAAAGATACACTCGCAGTTTTTTACCGGTTACACATACTTCATTATTATGATGACGCGAGCAAGCGAAAATGGCGTTTTGATCCCGATTTAAACTTCAGAATTAATATTGGGTAATGTAAGATGAGAATTTTACTTTTTAATTGGCGTGACACAAAACATCCCAAAGCTGGCGGCGCTGAGATAGTGACGCTTGAACATGCCAAGGGTTGGGTGCATGCGGGACACAGCGTCACCTGGTTTACGGCAAGCTATGCTGGGGCCCGCTCTGAGGAGATTATTGATGGTGTAAAGATTGTTCGGGCTGCCGGGTCTCTGCGCGTATATTTGGCTGCGCCGTTTTATTATCTGGCACACAAAGATGAATTCGATATTATCGTTGATGAGATTCACGGCATCCCTTTTTTTACCCCTTTATATGTCAGAAAACCGATTGTTACGTTTATTCATGAAGTAGCCGATGAAATTTGGGATTACATGGTGGGTTTTCCATTTAATATGATTGGAAAACTTTTGGAGCGGGCATATTTATATATATACCGGCGGGTTCCGTTTTGGACCGATGCACCATCATCCGTTGATGATCTGGTATCATTTGGTATTCCAAGGAGCCATTGTACGGCCATACCCTGTCCGATAACAAACAGTATTGCCGCAACAATGCCAAAGAAAGATAAGCGGTTTACCTGCATATTCGTGAGCCGTGTTGTCAAGATGAAGGGGATAGAGGAGGTTATTAAAGCATTTTCTTTCATTGCAAAAGAGAACGAGGGTGCACAGCTTTGGATTGTAGGCGGCGGAGATGAAGAATATCTGACAAAACTCAAGGATATGCTTACTGAATACCATATAGATTCGCGGGTAAAGTTCATAGGTAAGGTTTCGGAGAAAGAAAAACTTGACTTCATGGGACGTGCGCATCTTTTACTTCATGGTTCCGTCAAAGAGGGGTGGGGATTGGTTGTGCTTGAGGCGGCCAGCCAATGGACTCCGTCGATTGTCTATAATATCTCAGGGTTAGTGGACGTTGTTAAAAACGGCAAAACCGGCATTGTATTGTCATACAATTCCCCTCTCGAGATGGCACGTGAAGCCTTGGTATTGGAAAAAGATTCAAAGAGATATGAACGCATGCAAAAAGAATGTGTCTCATGGGTGAGAAGTCTGACGTGGCAATCGGCAATAGGGGAGAGTTTGCGATTATTAAAAACTACTTATGATTCGAAAACTGATTGAGAAACATAGTAAGATTATTCTTATCTGTATTATCCTTTTAGGATTTATGCTGCGGTCGTATAACTATACCGTATGGCCGCGGGATGGCGCGACATTTGATGAGTATGCATGGACGTTTCTGGGAGTCAGTCTTTGGGAGAAGGGTATTCCGACTTCCTGGTCACCGCACGATGAATACACGCATAAAGTCCAGTACTACAATCCGCAAGGAGCCCATTTTACGTTAGTGACACCGTATTTAGAGCATCCTCCGCTTTTTGGGCTTGTGGCTGGTGGATTTGCCATGCTTAATGGGGTGCGGTCGTTTAATGACGTGACGATTGCCAAGATGAGGCCTCTTGCACTGGTTTTGGGAGTGTTAGCCATTCTGGGGGTCTATCTTCTTACATCATCGATGTACGGCAATCCGATTGGATTATTAGCAAGCTTCCTTTATGCTATAGTGCCCACGGTTGTTATCGGTTCGCGGATCGTGCAGAACGAAAATTTTTTCATCCCGTTTTTTCTGTTAGCTCTGTATTTTACCGACCGATACCTTAAGCGTCCCACAGGTACGCTATTAACAGCAATTTCTCTCATTTGCGGTTTGCTGCCCTTGGCTAAAGTCCCCTGGATGGCGGCTCCCCTTGCTGTTATCGGAATATTTCTATTTTCTAAAAAGTGGAAAGAAGCGATTACTGTCGGCGTTGTTACCGTGTTGTGTTTCTCATCATTTATTATCTATGGCTTAGTATTGGATAAGACGCTATTTCTGAATCTTTGGAAATTGCAGCTAGCACGCTATGATTTAACCTTTGACAGTTTGTTTATTATGTTTCGCGACCCGATTGTCGTTGATCGCGCACTGGTCGACGGATGGATATATTTCGGTTGGGTAGCAATTACACTTCTGATGATAAAAGACATAAAGAAGAATGTCGCCGTAGTTATGGGATTTTTGGCATATGGCGCACTGTATATTTTTGCCATTCCAAGCGAGCCGCTTCACGGATGGTATCGGTATCCGTTCTATCCATTCCTCATTATTGCGACAGCGGTATTTTTAGTTGATTATTTCAACAAAGATTATTTTGTATCAGCATTATTTTATCTTGTGACCGGGCTTTCAATGTTTGCGGAAAGTTGGGGGAGAGTCTTGGGTTTTTCGTATCCGGTATTTAGAACCTATCTTGTCACCGTTGGTTTGGGGGCATTATCTGGGGTGTTCCCGTCGATAAAATATAGCCGAATATTGAAGCTCCTTAATATCCTTGTATTGTTTGTTATACTATTACTTTCTGTTTGGACGATTATTGTATATACAGAGCAATAATATTATGAATACGGCAGTATCGGTTATTATTACGACCCGGAATGAGGAAAAAAATATTGAAGCATGTCTCAATAGTATTAAGCGGCAATCTTATAATGATATCGAAATAATTGTCATTGACAATAATTCGACCGATGCAACGAAGAGTATAGCGAAACGGTATACTGCTAAGTTCTTCGATAAAGGGCCCGAGCGGTCAGCGCAGCGCAATTTCGGAGCCGGTAAAGCAACGGGTACATATCTTCTGTTTCTTGATGCTGACATGGAATTAACTCCCCGGGTTATTAAAGAATGCGTTATGATTTCTGAGGAAAAAAGGAAACTCGCTGTGGTGATACCAGAAGAATCATTCGGAGTCGGGTTCTGGGCTACGTGTAAGGCTCTGGAGCGTAGTTTCTATCTGAAGGTCGATTATATTGAGGCTGCCCGTTTTTTCCGTAAAGATATATTTGAGGCGTTGGAAGGCTATGATGAGTCAATCACGGGTCCTGAAGATTATGATCTCCCGCAGCGAGTTAAAGAGCTGCATGGAGATCAATCAATAGGAAGAGTATCCGCACATATCCGTCATAATGAAGGCAAGCTATCACTCATTGGCACCATGCGGAAAAAATATTATTATGGTAAGAAGATGGATCGTTATAAAGCCAAAAAAGAAAATTCGCAATATCTTATCAAACAGGCCAGTATACTCAATCGTTACATCATATTTTTTTCTAATCCATTAAAATTATTCCGAGACCCCGTGGTGGGGCTCGGCATGCTCTTCATGAAGACGTCAGAGATGGTCGCCATAGCGTGTGGCTATGTGTCTGCTATACTCGTATAACATAAAATACCGGTATGAGGAAACAGAAGCTCATTTCTATCATTATCGTCAATTGGAACGGTCTTAATTGGCTCAAAGGTTGTTTCCCGACGCTTGCCAGGCAGACATATAAAAACACACAATGGATTCTCGTTGACAATGCGTCGACTGACAGGTCCGTTGCGTGGACCAAAGCGCATTACCCGAAAACAAAAATCATCGTTAATGAAAAGAACCTCGGGTTTTCCCATGCAAATAACATCGGATATAAACAAGCAAAGGGTGACTATATTTTGTTTCTTAATAACGATACGGAAACAACCCCGACATTTCTTGAGGAGTTCGTCAACGTACTTGAAAGCGATCCTTCGATTGGCGGCGCTCAGGGCAAGCTGCTCCTTATGGATGACCACACACGTCTTGATTCGGTGGGGGCATTCTTAACACCGACCGGTTTTCTCTATCACTACGGATTCCGTCAAAAAGATAGTCCGAAATACAATAAACAAATAGATCTGTATACCGCCAAGGGCGCCTGTATGATATTTAAGAAGGACGTGTTACAGAAGATTGAAGTTGACGGGTGGATTCTTGATCCCGATTATTTTGCTTATTTTGAAGAAACCGATATGTGCCACCGCGTTTGGCTCTCTGGGCACCGAATTGTCTATGCATATAAATCGGTTGTCTATCATAAAATGGGGGCAACGAGTAGCGGCATGAACAATGCTTTTGTTCAGTATCATTCATTTAAAAACAGAATTAATTCATATTGCAAAAATGTCGGTTTATATCATTTGATGCTCATATTACCGGTGCATTTATTTTTTTGTGTAGGTGTGACTTTTGCATTGTTAGTGACCAGCCGATATAAAACATCATGGAGTATAGTGAAAGCTATTTTATGGAATATCAGGAATATGAGCAGTACGTTACGGAAAAGAAAATATATACAGACGACAATTCGCAGTGTGAATGATCGCGTGTTTTGGCATATAATATGGCGTAATATCGGCTTAGCGATATTTTTGAGGGAATTTATTACATATATTTAACATGAAACAAACATATTCGCTCGATGGAAAAGTGGTATTTGTTACCGGTGGAACCGGATCCTGGGGTCATGAACTTGTCAGGCAAATCATTGACCGTTACCCAAAAGTGAAAGAGGTACGGATATACTCAAGAGGGGAACATAAACAGGTGGAGATGAAGGAAGAGTTTCAAAATAGTCCAAAAATCAAATTTATCATCGGTGATGTCCGCGATAAAAATATCCTCCGGTTATCTATGTTAGGGTCTCACGTGCTCTTTCACCTTGCTGCTCTCAAACATGTCCCGGTATGTGAAAACAACCCATGGGAAGCCGTTTTAACCAATATCTATGGTGCGCAAAACGTCATTGAAACTGCAATAGAGAATAAAATTGAAAAAGTGATTGACGTATCTACGGATAAAGCCGTCGAACCTCTCAATATTTACGGGATAACGAAAGCGTGTGGTGAAAAACTCATGATTAATGCAAACGTTAATTATTCACATATAAATAGTCATAAAACAAAATTTATTTGTATACGGGGTGGTAATGTTTTGGGGACAAACGGAAGTGTTATTCCGCTATTTAAAAAACAACTTCAACTGCACAATGAAATCACTATTACGGATCCAACGATGACCAGATTTCTTATGAATACGAAAGAAGCGATAGGATTGATTTTTACTTCGATAGAGCAATCAGTCGGCGGAGAAACGTTTGTTATGAACATGCCGGCGGCAACCATAGAGACGATCGCTTCCGTGATGATCAAACTGTTCGGCAATAAAGGCAGCCGGATAAAAGTTATTGGCGGTCGTCCGGGAGAAAAGAAACACGAAGTTTTAATTTCCAAAAATGAGTCGGATAGTGCCTACGTTTTTTCAGAAAAATGTTATGTTCTTCTTCCGCAATTAAACAAAAAAGAATTGTTGCGTTTTTATGGGAAAAACAAAAAATTTGTTGGAGATGAATTTTCATCAAAAACCACGACACGACTTAATAATTACGACTTTGAAAAGTTATTGAAAAAAGAATCATGGCTTTTTCAGTGATCATCTATGAATGCAATAGTTGGAGTGGCTGGGTCGAAAGGATTTATAGGTTCTCATCTTTGTCGTTTGCTTGACGATCGGAATATCGCCTACGTTTCGTTTACCGGGAATGCGTTACGTGAAAAAGACGTAACATCATTCTTTAAAGTACAAAAGCCCAGTGTATTAATCTTCCTTATCGGCAAATTTACGAATGATAGAAAAGAAGCTTTTTCCGTTAATGTACAAACCCTTCAGACAATGCTTGCAATAGGCACGCAATATTCGTTAAACAAAGTTATCTTTTCATCATCAGGTGCAGTTTATGGTAACCGTACAAACAGATTGTCTAAAGAAGATGATGTATTACGGCCAATAAGCGCGTACGGATTGTCTAAGAAAATTGCAGAATCGGTCGTGGAGTATTACCGAGGCACATGTAATATTCAGTCGATCATCTTACGTTTTCCAAACATATACGGGAAAGACTCAAATAAGGGAGTTTTTTATGAGTTTAAACAGCAAACGGAATCCGGAACCATTACGGTTAACGGCTCGGGTAAACAAAAAAGAGATTTTTTGGAAGTACATGATGCATGTGAAGCGATAATCCGGTGTATTACATATGATAAAAGCAACATTTTTAATATCGCTTCCGCGAAATCGTATTCGATTCTCGAATTAGCAAAAGCTTTTAAATCACATCGAACCTCATCCCTCGTATTCAATACGGCTATAGGTTCAGAAGATAATTTGCTCCTTAATACGTCAGAGATGAGGAAGAATTTGGGTATTTCCTTCAAAGACCGCATTCCTCAAGTATTAGATGAGCTCTATACCTAATATGAGTATATTTTCCGCGCTACTCCTGACGCCGTTTTATCCGCATTGGCTGCATGACCTGAAAATGAGGCAAGCGAACGATCATATATTGAAGGGAATACACGGTGTTGTTCTTGAAGTCGGCGCCGGAAACGGGAAACGAAAACTTGAAGCGATCGCTAAATATAAGAAAATTGTTAAATATATAGCCACTGATCACACGACGTGGGACGGTGAATTTGGTAAGCTGGATACGTTCCTGACCCGTTTTCCCTACTTAGGAATCTTGATTGACCGGCAAAAAAGAATTACTTTGGATAAAACATGTGACGCGTTGCAGCTTCCGTTTAAATCAAGCACGTTCGATTATCATATAAGCTATGAGGTGCTTGAACATGTAGCCGACCCCGTTCAATATTTTTCAGAAGCTAAGAGAGTTTTAAAAAATGGTGGTAAAGCAGTGATATCCGTACCCTATCTTTATCGAATGCACGGAGGTGAACCGGATCATACAATGGATTACTTTAGGTATTCTTTTGGTTTTTTTTATCATATAAAAAAGACTCTGCGATTTAATAAAATTGACATATATGTGAATACCGGGGGGACTACCGTTGCTTCGATCATTAATCAATGGCTCATCCGTAGAATTGTCGAAGCAAATATTGTCGTAAAGCCCCTTTATACAGTTTCTTCACTGATTATTTTTCCCGTGACGAATCTTATCGGTTACGTTATCGATATTTACCCAGATGAGCGTTTCGCCACTCGGTTTCATATCTCACTGACAAAATAATATGTTAGTCATTGCAAGCCATATCCAATATTCTTCCGATGGTAAGCCCGGTCACGGTACGGGAGAGATTCTGGCTTCGTTTATGGAACAGCATAAGCGGCTGTTTATGTTTATAAAACATCCGCTCTATTTCGGATCCCGTTCAAGAATTGAATATTTTGACGGCAAATCACAACATGTAAAAATCCTCGGATTTAGCAGATTGCCATTAGTAATTCGGGTATTTCAGGACTTTATTATTACCTATCGTTCTCTAAGAAATACACGAACTATACCGGACTATTTTATTGGAGTCGATCCGCTTAACGCATTATACGGAATACTGCTGCGACGGTTAGGGTTAACGAAAATAGTTATTTTTTATACTGCTGACTACGCCCTGCAGAGATTTCAGAATCCTATAACAAATTCCATTTATCATGCAATCGATCGAACCTGCCTTCGATATTGCGATGAGGTATGGAATGTGTCCTCTCGTATGGTGAAACTAAGAAAAAGTCAGGGAGTAAGTGAGAACCGAAATTATTTTGTTCCCAATATACCTCTCATGAGACTACACAATCTCAATACACGAAAGGATAATAATTCTGTTATATTGGTTTCTACTTTATCGAAGGAAAATATTGATTTTGACGCAACAATCCGGGCGATGTCATTTGTAACTAAGAAGAATAGTAAAATGAATCTGGCGATCATCGGATCCGGAAAGGACGAAAATGAATTACGCGCTGATGTTAAAGCATTGGGGTTGGATAAGTACGTCCACTTTGCTGGTGCGATGCTCCATAAGGACGTCATGAAGGTGATATCCAGAAGCCTTGTCGGACTGTCGATTTATAAAGGCGCATCGCCATGGACATGGTGGGGTGATTCAATGAAAACAAGGGAGTATCTTGCCTGCGGAATACCTGTTATTATGACGAATGCGTGTTCGACTGCAGACGATATTCGTCAAAAAAATGTCGGGTTTATCGTTAAACCGGATCCTAATGACATTGCGAAGAAGATATTACTATTGAATAAAAATATGAAAGTTTTGAAGGTAATGCGAAAGAACGCGAAAACATTTTCCGATTATTCATACATTTATAGAATGTTAGAGTCGAAATTTTTATGATGAAATCATTTAAGTGGATAATTATAATACTACTTTTGATATTTCTTTCTGGGTTTATTTATAGCAGGCTTTTCCATTTATTTTATCAACAGGACGAATGGGTTGGGGTTGGAGATGTTATTGCATACGGAAGCACAAGGTTTCTCGGCAAGTTTTCTATCATAAGTATTCTAGCCGGATCTGGGAGGATACTCGGATCGATCTTTAATTTCATATTTTATCGGTATTTTACGTATCAGGGTTTTCCTTTCGCCTTATTTTCCATCGTTGTTAATTTTTTCAATGCGTTGTTGCTCTATTTCGTAGTCCAAAAACTAAGTAAAAATACTATGTTGTCATATCTCGCATCAATTATATTTATATGCCTGTATACACCGATTCAGGCAGTCACGTGGTTTGCTGCCAATACTACGACGCTGCCCTCGGCAACGTTTGTTTTCGTATCGATTCTTCTTCTGCTGCAGTTTATGGAATCGAATAAGCGGCATTATTTAATTCTGTCCCAGGTTTCTGCGGTTGTAGCCTACCTATTTAAAGAGAGTGGAGTGATTGTGTTTGTCATACTTCCCTTACTCTTTATTAATTTATCTAAAAATAAGGTGACCATCATGAAAATCTTTAAAATATTTTGGCCCATTGGGGTCTATTTAGTGTTCTGTTTATCTGTGGTTCTAGTTAACTATCTACGGATACCGGCCAACTCTGCAGCTTTCGAGGCAAATACTCCGTTCATGAAGGAAAAGATACTGTTCAACGCGTTATTTTATCCTGTTGTATCAATTTCCCAAATATTCATTCCGGATGTCTACCTCTACAAATTTGCAACATTGTTCCAGTCAGCGATGTATCCATTTATTAATGGGAATTTTATGGCTTCATCGATCAGGGATAATATGACCGCTGATGTACTTTCCTTGTATTTTTCTCTTATCGTTATAGTTGTGTCTGTGGTCGTTGCGTACATGGTTAAGAGGGTTGGTAAAATTATTTTGTACGCATTGATATTCATTGGTCTTAGTTTCTTACCCTATATTATTCTTCGCAGAGGTGGCGCGTATCTGGATTCTCGATATTTTTATCTTGGCAGCGCGGGAGGGGCATTGTTGCTTAGCGCGGTACTTACCGGCATTGCAGATAGGCTGAAGAAATATTCTAAGATTTATCGATATGCTCTTTTTTCAATGGGAATTATTTTGTGTTTCTATATATTTGTTAACGTTCGTCTCATACGGCGCAACGTTGCTCAACTGGCGAGCGTTTCGGCGGAAAGAGTACAATTGCTTAAGCAATTTACCTACCTGTATCCGACGCTTCCCAATAAGCCGATCGTGTATATCACAGGCGATAGCAATGGATATTACGGATTGACGAATGTGAAAGTCCCTCTCGAACAAGGACCGGGGTATACGTTGATGATCTGGTATTACCCGACGGGGGTTGTTCCAAGAGAGTTTTTTCAGAACGACTTTTTGTGGGAAATACGGGATCAGGGATATCGTGAAGTAAAAGGGAAAGGATTTGGGTATTACTGGGATAAAAATGATCTCTTGAATTTATTTAAACAGAATCCTAAGTTATCCGAAAATCAGATTGTTGCGTTCTATTACAAATCCAACGACCGGTTGCTTCTTGACATAAGCCCCCAAATCCGTGAGTATATCCGCAACAACAGGACGAAGTCATTATGAAAATACCGAAATTATCAAAAAAACCGCTCGTTTCCATTGTCATCCCTGCGTATATCGTATCAGCACGGTTCAGTGAGGATCTCAGGAAATTTGATCTTTTAACCTATCCAAATTATGAAATACTAGTTATTTGTGATAAAAAAATACAGTTACCAAAAGTCAAAAATATCCGGCTGATTGTGACGAAAGCAGGTCATACCACCGGTCCCGCAGAAAAACGGGATATCGCTCTTCGCCATGCAAAGGGAGAGATATGTGCCTATATAGATGACGATGCGTATCCAGATCCGACTTGGCTAACCCAGGCTATTGAACTTTTTCGAACATATCCCGTTATCGTTGCTCTGGGTGGCCCCGGAGTGACTCCCCCTGAAGATCCATATTTGGCTCAAATAAGCGGAATTGTTTATGAGTCAGACCTTACAAGCGGAAAATTGAAATTCCGGTTTACAAATGCTCATCAAAAACGTCAGTATATGACCGATTGGCCGGCATATAATTTATTTATTAAAACAAATGTCCTTAAAAGTGTCGGCGGATGGGAAAGTACGTTTTATGGCGGAGAAGACACGTTCGTATGTTTGAAACTTCTGAAGTACGGTAAAATGCTCTACGATCCCGATGTAGTTGTGTATCATCACCGCCGGCCGTTATTCTCGCAATATCTCCGTCAAATTTCAAATGTTGGTGTCCACCGTGGGTATTTTTTTAAGCGATATCCGGAGACTTCGCGAAGTTTATTTTATTGTTTACCCTTGTTATTGACGATTGGGTTCTGGCTACTTGTAATGATGAGCATCATCTCTCTGCCAGCCCGGTTGATTTTTGGACTAGTATTCCTAATTTTTTATTCCATGGCGTACGGCAGCGTTTCGGGAAAAACTAATGTATTTGGATCGCTACTTGCCTCTCTTGGCGTCATATTGACACATATGGCATACGGTTGGGGTTTTTTGAACGGACTCCTTACGGACCATATGGTACGCTAGACATATGGTGTTTCCTTCAATATCCATAGCGATACCTACGCTCAATGAGCATGACCATATTGAGCATTGTTTGAACTCCATATTTCATCAGAAATACCAGGGAAAATTGGAAGTGTTTATCGTTGACGGCGGTTCAACGGACGATACGGTCAAAATAGCGAAACGTTTCCCCGTAACTATTCTTCGTAATCCACTCAGAGAAGCAGAGTACGGGAAAAAGATAGCGCTTATGAAGTCGACGGGAAAATATTTTATGATCCTGGACTGTGATATGGGTCTCGTGGGTGACCATTGGTTTGAAAAAATGGTTAGTCCGCTTGAAAAAGATACAGAAATCGTCGGTTCATGGACCAGATTCGTGAGTTTGCCCGGCGATGCGCCGCTTAACCGATACATTACGTTTGACCCCATCCAGCGCGATCCGCTTTTTTGTTTTCTTACGCCCTCGACGTCCAGCTGTATTACAAAAAAATACAAAGAGTATTGGATAACCGAATATCGGAAGGGGAAAATTCTGCCAGCGAGTTTCTGTCTTTACAGACGGAAAGAATTACTAACAACGGCTGTTGCCGAAATGAAAAAATATATGGAATTGGATACGATGGTCATTATGGTGGAAAACGGCAGGACTTCATATGCATATGTTCCCGATATCGGAATTCATCATCCTTTTTTAACGACGTTATCCAATCTTGTTCGTAAGAGGAAGAGAAATCTGGAAACCATGTATTTTAATCAACCGAATAAACGGTATTGGACGTGGATAGATTGGTCGAAAAGAAGTGAGTTTATTAAACTATTCCTTTGGCTTATGTATTGTTATACTATCATGCCGTCAATCATAGTCGGTTTCTATAAGTCACTGCGTTACCGTGATCCAGCTGGATTATACGAGCTGCCCTTTAATATCATGACGACAAATGTAATCATTGGATCATTTATCACAAACAAAGAGGGAAGGGTGTTATTGTCAAAAACTATTTAGAGCTTATGGATACAATATTAGGGAGAGCATATACATATAAAGAAGAAGATTTTGATTTCAATAAGCAGTTTGTGGATGCGCGTATCGCCTTTTTAAAGAGATATATTCTTGCATGGAAACCGAAAAAAATCCTCGAATTGGGGTGCGGCAACGGAAGATTTTCCCATGAGCTTTCGAAACTATGCGGAGCGACGGTCTATGGCATTGAAGTATCAGACAGCGGTATAAAAACTGCCCGTGCTCACGGAATCATCGTCAAGAAAGCTGATCTCAATAAAACGGTTCCTTTCGAAAACAACACATTCGATCTGGTGATTTCAGATCAGCTCATCGAACATATTGTAAAAACAGATGTTCTTCTTGGCGAATCAAAGCGGGTATTAAAGAAGGGCGGCCGGATGGTTATCATCACGCCGAATTTATCCTTTTGGTTTAACCGGATCCTTTTTCTGTTCGGGGAATATCCGTTATTTTTGGAAGTCAGCGATATTTCAAAAGTGTACGGTACGAGAATTCTTCGAAACCTTATGCGTGAGCCGGAGGCGATGGGTCATGTACGGGTTTTTAATCTCCCTGCACTTACCGATTTGATCGAGGCGTCCGGTTTTACGATTGAAGAGTCCTTTGGATTGCCGTTATCCTGGAATTTACCAAAAGTATTAAAAGCGATGTATGATGCGATTGACTGTCTTGCATCACTCAAAACGTCTTTATCAAGAGATATTGGAATTATTGCCGTAAAACGGTAGAGGAAACGAATGAATAAAATTATCAGGCGCATTCGTGCGTTTTGCTGGTCACACAAATACGGACTTATTTTTATTTCGGCTGCGCTCCTTCTTATCCGCTTCATGTTCAGACTGTTGCCGAATCTCTATTATGTTTTTGACGAATGGAAATTGCTTGGTGCTGTTTATATTTATGGTCCGTTAGGTGAATTGAAACTGTTAACTCCGATGGAAATAATTTCGGGGAAAGCCCGTTTTTTAGCGCTGCTTCTGACGAATATATCATTGTATGTAGCGCCTTTCAGTGCTTTACCGTTTGCAATCGCATCTGATGTTGTTCATCTTCTTAATGCAATATTGCTTTACCTCATTGTGAAGAAAATTTCGAAATCAAAATTTTTGGCATTTTTCAGTGGCCTATTTTTTATTACCTGCAGTGTGGATTCCCAGGTATTTACGTGGATTGGAGCAACATACGAGAGTTTATTTGCGTTATTTTTTTCTTTGCTTGCGATATGGCTTTATCTTATCCGTTTTGACTATAAGCGTCCGGTTAATACTAGTTTGAAAGTGTCGAGTTGGATTTGTTTATTACTTGCATACTATTTCAAGGAAACTTCAATTGTAGTGCTTGTGTTGTTTTTTTGGTTCGATTGGATGTATGGGAAAAAACGATCGGATAAATTATTGCTAACGGTAAAAAATAATTTGATCCCTATTTTGTTATTTTGTGGTATCGGATTTTTACGGATATTAACGTTTTATGTGATTCACGGACATCCGACATTTGCACAGCAAACCCATCCATCTATAGCAAGAATCGCATTTCATTTGATTTACTACCCACTGACAAGTCTTGCCCATTTTTATATACCGTATGATTACATGATTAAACTGTCGATATTTTTTTACCATTTCCAGTATCAATTTATACCGAAAGTATTTTCGGATGTCGGGGAAACCGTCCTGAATTACTACATCATCGCCGACTATTTATCATTTATGATAACCGTCGTGCTTATTGTAGCTATATATTTTCTTGTGCTTCCTATAAAAAAATACCGTACACTCTTATTCTTCGCTGTTTTGTACTATTTTTTACAGCATGTACCTTTGGCCCTTTATGACGCGCCGAAAGGTAAAGCGTATTTTGAATCCCGATATTATTATGTATTGTTGCCCAGCGGAGCTATCTTTTTCTCATTATTACTCATCGGTATAAAGAATCTCATGAAAAGCATTGTTCGATTTGAATTTATAGCATTTTTAATTATTTGTTTTGTCGGATGCGGGTATATATATAAACAGGCCGTTGTGATGAAGCGTGATGTTATAGCAGGAGTTGAGTATAATCAGCCGATGAAAACCGCCATGGACCAATTTATTGCAATAAGGCCGAACTTGCCGGACAAGCCCATTATTTTATTAACGGGTAATAATACATATTTTGGGGAAGTTGATCAATTTATTCCTGTATTACTTAATCCCGGATATGCACTTATGGTTCGCTACTATAAAACAGGTAAAATACCGGGAGAGCTCATTTTAGAACCGTATCATTTTGATCATGGAGAGGGATATCGGCTAGTAGGTAATAAAGCCTATGGATTTTATACGCAAGAATCACATTTGATAGAGTTATTGAAAAGTAATCCAAAACTTTCGATAAATCAGGTCGTCGGATTTTATTATGATGGCGCAACCGGAACACTTAAAGATGACACTCAAGAGGTTCAATTGTTTCTAAAAGATTCATTACGTGAATACTGAAGACTTTGTCTATTATGAAACAAAAACAATTTAGAAAATTATTTTCTTTTCTTGCAAGGATTCCACAGGATATCATTATTACGACAGTGTCATTATTTGTCACATTATTTTCCTATTGGAATATTTCGAAGCTGTATTATTTAAATGACGAATGGGCGCAACTCGGGATAGTTAAGGTTAACGGATTATATGCATCACTCCAATCGTTTAGCCTTTTGGATATACTCATGGGGAACGGGAGGGTGTTTGGAACTGTTATAAACAATATATTCTTCCGTTATTTTCCCTTAAACCCATGGCCTTTTGCCATAATCGCATTCATTTTCCATCCGATAAATTCCTTATTAGTATATAAAATATCGAAAAAATTAACTTCCAATACTTGGATATCTCTCATTTCGTGGGGATTCTTTTTGACATGCAGCGTATCACATCAAGCACTTTCAGAACTTACCAACCCTGTGCAAGTTCTGATTTCGACATTTTTCGTTTTATTGTCCCTAAATATTTTTATCGAATATATGCGTACTGAGAAAGGCTATCAATTTATTGTCTCCTGGTTGTGCGCTTATACTGCATTTCTATTCAAAGATTCGACAATGTATACATTTATATTACTGCCGATTTTATTTGTCATATTCTATTCCGGAAAACGGAAACTGATCACTTTTGTAAAACTCCATATATGTCAGGCAATCATCATGATTGTGACGGCGGTTAGTAGAGTTATTGGTTATTATGGTAGTCCGGGTATTAATGCAGTTGCAATCGTAAAAATTCCCCTCTGGATGCATTTTTCCAATAACATCATTATGTATCCATTGGCCTCTTTGTCTCAATTCCTTATACCCTACAGGTTTATGTATAAAATAGTTCCGTGGTTTGTAAGAATTAATTATCCAGTTACGATGGTGTATGTTACTGATCCGAATGTAGTGTATGACTTAATGGCATCGGATTTTATCGCTGTTATTTTATCGTTCGTTTTGATATTTCTATTTGCCTATTCTCTTTTCAGAGGGGTTATAAAGCGTAAAACCGCTCTTGTGCTCGGTGTCTTATATATTTTGAATTTTATGCCGATTGCTGCATTTCTTCCATGGAAGAATGCGTCATATATGGAGTCAAGATATCTGTACGCTATCGCGGTTCCCGCCTCAATTATCTTCGGCTCCATTTTTTATTCGCTTTTTCAATTCATTCAAGTCTTTACGAAACGTAAAATCGAGAAAGTGATCCTTATAATATGTGCAGTATTATTTCTATGTCTATTTTTTGTGAAACAAATTTCTATAATCCGGCGGGAAGTTTATGCGAACGTTATACGTGGGAATAATACAAAAAATGTGGTTTCACAACTTACTCGCATGGTGCCAACGTTACCGGATAAGCCAGTTATATATATTGGGGGTGAAGGAAATTATGGGCATTTTAATCAAAAAGTTCCGTTAGAATTGGGCCCCGGCTACGTCATTATGACCCTTTATTACGATCAGGGAAAAATTCCTAAAAGTTTGATTAATCAAGTATTTTTAGAAACAATGGCAAGTCAGGGCTATAAGGAAAGTGAGGGAAAAGGATTTGGATATTTTTGGGACAAAAATCAGTTGTTAGAACTTATTAAAAATAACACTATATCAATAGATCAGGTTGTTGCTTTGAACTATAGTACCCGGGATAGTACTTTTACGAATATAACAAAATCCTTTAAAGAAGACGCTCTAAAACAATTTAGCCAATAGCTATTATCATAAATAGTTGCATGAAACATAAGAAAATATTAATTACGGGCTCTGCCGGCTTAATTGGATCAGAAGCAGTCAGCTATTTTGTTGATAAGGGATTTGAGGTACACGGTATTGATAATAACTTGCGTTCATATTTTTTTGGGGTTGACGGTGATACGACATGGAACCGAAAGAGGCTTGAGAAATCGTTTTCTTTATATCATCACCATAATTTTGATGTTCGTGACGAGCGTAAAACTACCGACCTTTTCAAATCCGTACATTTTGACATGATTATCCATGCCGCTGCCCAACCTTCTCATGATTGGGCAGCAAGAGAGCCGTTGACGGATTTTTCCATCAATGCCGTTGCAACACTTTTACTTCTTGAATCGACAAGAAAATATGCAAAAGATGCAGTATTTATTTTTACCTCGACAAATAAGGTATATGGCGACAATCCCAACAAATTGCCTTTAGTCGAGCTCGAAAAACGTTTTGAATTACCAAAAAACCACAAGTACTACAATGGCATTGATGAAACGATGAGTCTAGATCAGACAACACACAGTATTTTTGGCGTATCCAAATGTTCAGCGGACCTGATGGTTCAGGAATACGGTAAATATTTCGGTATGAATACCGTTGTATTTCGAGGAGGCTGTCTTACCGGTCCAAACCACTCTGCAGCAAAGCTGCATGGTTTTTTGGCATATCTGATTAAATGTATCCGTGAAGGGATCCCATATACAGTCATCGGGTATAAGGGCAAACAAGTCAGGGATAACATTCATTCACACGATTTAATCAGGGCTTTTTTTGAAGTGTATAAGAAACCCAAAAAAGGTGAAGTGTACAACATCGGAGGCTCTCGGTTTTCAAATATTTCTATAAAGGAAGCCGTAGCAAAAATTGAGGTAATTCTGGGTAAAAAAGCCAAATTGAAATACGCGAGTCTACCGCGTAAAGGAGATCATATCTGGTATATATCAGACGTATCAAAATTTAAAAGGGATTATCCCCGATGGGATTTTGAGTATTCGATAGACCGAATTATTGAGGATATCACTCATCCGCCGAAGTAATACTGAACACTTGCCGCTTGTGTGTTGTCTTAAGCAAACATTTTGTCATAGTATTTAGCATAATAGTATTTTTGAGCCAGACTCCTCGCGAGAACAGAATATTGTCCATAATTTGATATAATTTTTTGAATACTATTAAGAAAAGGTTCTAATTTGTACGGAATAATTTCTCCGGCTCCGCTTGTCCGGATTATTTCAGAAAATTCAAACACATTGGTTGTAATAACGGGCAATCCAAAGCTTAGGTAATTTTTAATTTTTGACGGATCTCCATAGTAAGAAACGTTTCCAGGTTCAGGTTTATAAGGGGCGATACCGATGTTTGTGTTTTTGATAATTTCCATAGCCTTTTTGGAATACAGGTCCATAAGACCATGAAATATAAATGGGATCGCAGCTCCTAATGCCTTTGTTTTATAGTAATTTTCATCCGGTCCACTACCTACAATATGAACTTCAATATCACGAAAATGTTTTTTTATGACGTGGGAATTATCGATGAGCAAATCAAGTCCTTGGCTTCGTTTTAACACGCCAATAAACAGTAGGGAGACATTTTTATGTTGATGTCTACATTTTAAAACGTTTGTGCCAATCCCTATAATTGGATAATTACGACCAAACGGAATTATCCTTATCTTTTTGCGCAAATCCTCAAGTTTATGATTTAGGAAGATGAGTTTATCCGAGTGCGTTGCAAGTTTGTCAAATTGCCAATATGCCCAGCGCATCAGGGTGATCGTTCGGCTTTTGTGCTTAGGGGGGTAATAGTCCCAAACCCAAAAAATAGTTCTTTTTACGAGTCTCAGTTTTTTAAGAATTAATCCACACCAGGCCGTAAACGCATTTACTGTAAAGTAATCATCAACTTCTCCATATTTTTTTTTAAGTACATACGTATAAATAATAATTTCAATGAGAAATACGACGGATCGTATCGGTAGCATTACGAAAGTGAGTTTTGGATGGGGCAATATTTGGAATATTAATGATTTAGAAGTTTTTTTGCCTTTTTTATAGACAGTAAGTGAGCTGCTGTTTTCGGATCCTTGTAAGTAGTGGAAGTTAAAAGAAAAGTGAAAGACGTAATAATATCGATCAATAAGATAATCGCGTATCATGCCGGCGTTGTCATATGGGGCAAAATTAATATAGAGAATACTTTTAGGGAGTTTCATTGTTCCTTCCGTATTTGTATAATGCTACATATCTTATCATAGTGGCCTCATATATAATTACGCTTGATATTAAATCGTATTTTGTAGGCGTAGAGAATTATGCAAAAATATTACGAACGGTATTGGCGTAGAAAGCCAGCAGAGTTAGAAGATTTTACATATAAGTGGTCCAGCCTGATATCTTTAATTCCGCGAAAATCAAAATTGACAATATTGGATTATGGCTGTGGTAAGGGCAAAATTCTTTCATTAATTTCAAAAATGAACCCGTCAGCTGTCCTGTATGGTGCTGATATTTCAGAGGAGGCAATAAGAGTTGCGGGGAAGACCGTTCCAAAGGCAAAGATATTAGTGATAGATGATGAACAGCATGTTTCCCTGCCGGCTCATAGCTGTGATTTCATAGTATCCCTGGATGTTATTGAGCATGTTTATGATACGGAAAGAATGTTTGAGGAATTTAACCGGCTACTCACGAAAGACGGAACTCTTCTCCTCTCAACTCCATATCATGGATTGATTAAAAATTTAATAATTGCACTCATTGGTTTCGAGACGGTTTTTACCCCGACGACTGCGCACATTCGCTTCTATACTAGAAATACGCTAACCTCAATTGTTAAGCGTTTCGGCTTTGAGCCAAAAATTTTCGGCAGATATGGTCGGTTTTACCCAGTTAACAACGGCATGTTTTTGTTGGCGAAGAAGGTGAATACTATTTGAAGCAAATGCGATATCCTTCTATTTCCATTGTTACTGTTTCCTACAATACGTCTTTAAGCATTTGGCGAAGGACACTGCAAGCCCTTCATGATCAGGACTATCCCACTTCAAAAATTGAACATATTATAATGGATGCTGGGTCTACGAACGGTTCGCTTGAATTACTACGAAGACAAAATGCTAAAGTATTCGTCGAAAAAACACTATTAGATAACCCCCTTAAACGGATGAAAATGGCACTGTCAAAAGCAAAAAATGAAATAATACTATTTTTAGAACCCGATAATATCATGATAGGTAAACACTGGTTGCGTCAGATGGTTTTACCCTTTCTCAATAACAAGAAGGTTGTAGGTACATTTAGTATGCATAATGCATATGATCCTTCAATGCCCGCTTTTACGAAGTACTGCTCTTTATTCGGGATAAATGATCCAGTTGTCTACTATCTAAATAAGTCGGAAAAATTGCCTCTTTTTGAAACAACATATAAGAAGGGTATTCTGATAAATCGAAATAAAGAATATACGACGGTGTCCTTTGATAAACGCAGTCTTCCCACCCTTGGTGACAACGGTCATATGGTAAGAAGGAAGATATTGAATAAGGTTATCGGAAAATCACCCAATTTTCTTCATACAGACGCTTTTATGAAATTATTAGAGTTGGGGCACAATACGTATGGCGTTGTTCATAATTCAATCATTCACTATACCGGATCTAACATCCTTTCATTTTTTTTGCGGCGTATTGAATATAAAAAACGGGATTTTGACGGCGCCCAACATAAACGCGCATATCTTGTCTATGATTCACGTTCGGGCGAAGATAAGAAGAACTTAGTCCTTTATGTTATCTATTCATTAACGTTTATTCAGCCGCTGTATTTAAGTGTAAAAGGATATTTAACTGTTCAAGATCCGGCATGGTTTCTGCATCCAATTATATGTTTTTTAGGCTTGATTGCCTATGGGTATTCAGAAATACGAAACTATTGTCTTTAGAAATAAGTTATAATCTCTGGTATATTCGGTATTGTATCCAGCAATTTAGCAGATTATTATGAAAAACGACCTATTTTATGATTCTGTAGTAGAGGATAAAAGAGAAACTGGTGGATATTATAATGAAAAAATTGAGTTTTTAATTAAGGAAACAGGAGAGCATAAGACAGTGTTGGACGTGGGGTGTAATGATGGGTTTATAAGCAAAAAGCTGCTGGCGAATTCTAATATTGTATACGGAGTTGATATAGTCAAAAATAATTTATTGAAGGCGAAAGAGGCCGGGATTAAGGCATATTACCATGATATTGAATCTGGCAGGATGCCGTTTAAAGAAAACATGTTCGATGTCGTAATCTTAGGTGATATTATTGAACACGTATTTGACACAGATGCGTTATTAAAAGAAAGTTATCGATTATTAAAAAAGAGAGGGAAATTGATAGTAACAACTCCAAATGTCGCTTCTATAGGTCGGCGATTGATGCTTCTTTTTGGTGTATCACCATATTTAGAGTATTCTCCCCATCTAACTACAAACGGGTTGCCATCCGTTGGACATATACGGTATTACACACAATCCACTCTTGAGAGTCAGCTAAAAGTCAATAAATTTTTATCAATTCACACTATCGGTGACAAATTTAATATTGGACTTATAAGAAGTCGGATATTAGGCGTTATGCTTCCCTCAGTGTCTGTAAATCTTATGTGCGTTGGATATAAATAAATGTTGTATTTATTATAATCAGCTACAAAAACATAACTGTGATTTATGCCAAAAAATTTTATTACTACTCTGATTCATTTCCTTAACAGAAATAAACTCGTCATTATAACTTCAATTTGTTTAGTCTTTGTCCCTTTTATTAGATTACATGGATTTTATGATGTCGGTGGAGATGATACACGCCTCTACTATATTTTCCCAGGAGAAATGCTGCGGAATTTTGTCGGTAACATCGTATCGAATAATACATTAGGGACTAACGGTGGTTATGAATCAGTGAGCTTCTTTATCCCGGTACTGTTGATTATTTCGGGATTAAAACATGTGGCTCCCTATATTAATACGCAGCTTCTCATGTACGGAGCAAACCTCGCGGGCGGGTTTTTGTTCTTTTATCTTTTTACCGGGTTGTGGACACAGGAAAATGAGAAGGGCGCAGGTGTATTTTCCGCACGGTTTGTTTCTTCATTATTTTACATTCTCTCTTTGTTTGTCATAAAAACGGTTTTTTCCGCGCAACTGTTAGCAATCTATATGATTTCTATTTTTCCCGCTGTCTTTTATTTATTTATCAGGGCAGTCAAGGAGAATAAAGTCTATCATGTCGTTCTTTCGGCAGTAGTTTATTCGGCATTTAGTTCCACTTTTTTGACGTTGCCCTGGTTTGGCGCCATGGCGTTTGCCTCTATACCAATTTTCATCATACTCATTAAGAACTACTTCTCCTCTTTCGTTAAAATGACGTTGATCTTTTTCGTTTTGGTAGCCGGGTTAAATTTTTATTGGCTATTTCATCAAGTTTACCCGCTTGTCGCCCATACCGGAGGTTCTTCCGTGATCGCGTCGGTATCTTCTTCCGTCATCAAAGCGAATAACGTTGATCTTATTCAATCATTGTCGCATCTCAATGACCCCATTAACCAACTATCAGCCTATATACGCTCCTCGTGGGATGAGCGAAACAATATGGATTTTGCCCAGTCGTACGGAGTTCTCTATTTTGCCGTAATTCTACTTGCGGGCATTCGTATACGAAAAATTAGGAAATACATCCCTTCGTATGTCCTGTCTGTCGCCGGATTATTGTTCAGTTTCGCTCTCGTCACACCCAACTTCGGAGATTGGAACGTTGCGATATTTACTTTTTTCAACAACCATATTCCGTTGTTTGCAATGTTCCGAAATATGTATGACAAATTCGGCATAGCCGTAAGCTTTCAATTCGCATTTGCGCTCTGTATGTCACTCGTTGTCCTTGTCAAAACGATTAAAAAGAAACACATCATGAACTTGTTAATAGTATTATTATTTTTTACAACAATTTGGTCTGCGAGGAATTATTTTTTTCCGCCGACACTCACAGATGACACGTATCAAAATATTTCCGGCAATTTCAACCCAGATTTTATGAACCTCATATCGTATGTCCGTTCGATGCATGAACCGTCACGGTTTGCCTGGCTTCCTCTCAATTTTGCCAGTTATGTGGTTATCGAGGATAAAGAGAATCCGGGACATTATTATTACGGCGCCTCACCGATGCAATTTTTGGCTGGTATTTCAGATTTCGCAGGATTCCAGAGTTTCGCGACAACAGCTGATCCGGACTTAAATTTTCAGATGCTCGGATATCTTCATAACGGCCAATACGAAAAAATCGGAGAGATATTACAACGCATGAGCGTAAAATATATAATCGTTTCACGATATTCATTACCGAAAGCGGCGTATGATCACCTTAACTTTGAAGGCACGATCGATGCCCAAAAACCAGCGTATAATAAATTAATTCTCGGAGATAAAATTAAGGATTTCGGTACCCGATATTCGCTGTATTCGATAAATAAACGATTCACGACCGATAAAATATTTTTGACCAACAATACACAATCAATCCCCGCTGACATCGCAGTTCCAGCAATTCAAAAATCTTATCCCTACCAATACGACATTACCATTCACTTTAAAGAGGGTAGAACAAATTTGGCTTTCTTAGAGCCGTTTGACGGTTCATGGGATCTATTTGCCGTTGATTCTCAAGGCCATGAATACACAGTTAATAACGCGACTCACTTTATGATTTACCGTTTTGGGAACGGGTGGTCGTTTGAACTTCCAAAGATTGTGCAGGCTTATCCTAAGACCTTAGAGACGGTTAACGGTCAAAAACAAATTCATCTGCGTATTTACTTTCATGTTCAAAAATACGTCCAATTTATTAACGAAGTGAGTGTTGTATTTTGGATAGGTATTGCAGGATATTTGGTGATTATGGGAATAGTAAGATTTGTCATATTCCGACGTAATGCCATATGAAAAACAATAATTTTATCATTAAGTTGTTTACGATATTTGTAATTCCTCTCCTATTGATTCTTATAGGTACCGGCTTGTCGATATATTATTATCGGGAAGTTAGTGTGACGACTCTTCAATATGATCACACGATAGCCCAAATGCAATTCTCTTCACATCCGGAACTATATAAAGGTGACCTGATCTATGGGGAATTTATTGCTCATGAGGACAACCTCGGCGCAATTGCAGTACCGGTGACGACATTTAACAGAATTAATAATGATATAATTGTTTTTCAACTTAAGGAAAAGGGTTCGAAGGATTGGTATTGTTTTAATAAATATTTTACAGACAGATTCCCCGATAACGAACCGTATCCTTTTGGATTTCCCGTAATAAAAAACTCCAAGGGTAAAATCTATGAATTTGAGATTTATTCGGTTAATGGGATACCGAATAATGCCATAGGGTTTCTTAAGAATAGACAGTATTTTTTCTCACGGTATACGTTTGACAGGCATACTGTTATTCAATCAAAGAAGAGCATTCTTCAGTTTGCATTAACAAAGTCAGAAAATTTGTTTCTCAACATTAATTATCTCGCCTATCTCATGGTTTTCTTGGTCCCGGCCGTACTGTATCTTGTCGAAATACTGTTTCGGAATACTATGGAGCGGATGGTATTAATGCGAACAATACTTCCTCATATAATGATAGCAACTATGGTAGTAGTCTATGTTATTCAACCGGTTCTTATGCAATCTGACATTGTTATCTTTTTGGCACTTATGACATATATAGTTGCTCAAAGATTTCGTATCTCTTCGTCACATATTTTTGGCATAGCGCTCGTATTGTTATTTTTGTCCCCATTGTGGTTGTTAACCCATATGGAAGATGTAGCAAGTAGGAGCGCAATTATCACATTTTTCTATACAATCGTTGGGTTATTGTTGCTCTATAATGAATCTAGGGCCGGTCAAAAAACATGAACGAAAAGGATTGGAAAAATATGCTAAATAGCACAACTATATGAACGTTTTTTTTGCATCTGGAGACGGACCGTTCTATTATCCCTCCAATTTAAATCAACTCTCTTGGTTGCCACAAGCCTGGAATTGGGCGAAGAACTTAGGGGAGAGTAACATTAATCGTTTATGGTATGAGTCGTGGGTGTCCAGCATCATTAAATTATTTCATAGTGCGGGGTTGGAATGGGTCGCGATAGACAAAATACTTTGGATATCCGTTTTCATTATAGCTGTCTATTGCGCCTCAGTTTTGGCTAGTCGGTTTTTTCAGTCTAAACTATTGATAGCGGTATCCGCAATTATTTATGCATCCAATACTTACCTTTTGATGCTATTCGGAGGCGGGCAATTCGGCGTGTCAGTGGGATTTGCCGCCGTGCCGCTATTTTTGAACCGGGCGATGGAATGGATTGATGGGTGGGGGAATCATAAACCACTAAAATCCGAATGGATACGGCAGTCACTTATAGACGGGCTGTGGATTACGCTCCTTGTGGCTTTCGATTTGCGAATGGCTATTTTGGCGGTTGGAGTTGTCATTGTTTATGCATTTTTTACTAAACCATCATTATTTCTAGCATTTGAAACGTATATCCGTCTGGGAATTGCGGGAATCGTTGCGGCGGTTATTCATGCTTTTTGGATAGTGCCATCGGTTATGTATCCGGGCAGCGTCATCACCGATAATGGCCAATATTCTGGTGGCGGCATTGTGAAGTTTTTAAGTTCCGCAGATTTTAGTCATGCCTTATCGCTTCTTCATCCGAATTGGCCGGATAATATTTTTGGAAAAGTATATTTTCTACAACCCGAGTATTTGTTTCTTCCATTTATCGCTTTTGCGTCGCTCGTTTTTTTAAACCGTCAAACCATAAAGAATAGAACGCGGATATTATTCTTTTCACTTATTGGACTTATTGGAGCATTTCTCTCGTCGGGAGAAAATGGTCCTTTGGGTGGCATTTATGCCTGGAGTTTTCTCCATATACCCGGATTTGTTTTATACCGGGATCCGACGAAATTTTATTTATTCGTCGCACTGTCTTATGCAATTCTCATTCCTTATACGTTAACAAACGTTAGTGAGACCGTTTCGCGATTAACAAAAAAGGAGGCCGTTCGAGTTCATCTTAACTATGTTGTGATTGTTTTATTTCTGTTGTTCTGGGGTATTCTTATCCGTCAATTATTTTTGGGGCAGTTGACGGGGAATTTTCGTCCCCAGCCGGTTCCGTCTGATTATCAACAATTCATGAATCTAATTCAACATGATAGTAGATTTTCCCGCACGTTATGGTTGCCGCAACCGGAGCGGCTCGGGTATGCAGACATGATGCATCCTGTGATTGACGGCACGAGTCTTTTTCCCAACAGTTCACTATCGGCTGTTATATTGATGGTCAGAAAGCCGGATTTTACCCAAATACTCGGTAGTTACTCCATTCGGTATATCGTGGTGCCTGCGGATTACGAGAAACGAATTTTCCAAACGCAATACGTTTTTGATAAACACCTACGGGATGAACTCATTACTGCCATTGATAAAAGTTCTCTCAGACGACTGAAAGGTTTTACGTCGTTATCTGTTTATGAGAATACAATGTATGACGCCCTGATAACAGCCGGACCGGAAAACGAATCCGTGATATTTTCCGTTACTCCTAAGGGGATGATCGTAATACCTAAAACGACAACGGTGATCAATACGATTAATTTTCAAATGGCATATGACCCCGGATGGATCTTACGTGTTGGTAAGATGGTAGTTAAGCCAGAAAAAACAACTTTGGGTATGATACGTTATTCGTTATCTCCTGTGGTGTCAGATGATTTAATACTCCAATATTCTCCTTCGCGCGCGGTGAATTTTTTGAGCATTGTTAGTATCGTTTCGATTGTGTTAGTGAGCGTACTCATTTTCATCACGAGAAAAAAATTATAACTATGCATCAAGCGATTCTATTATTATTTTCTATTGCGTCAATCGTAAGCGGGTATGTTCTTGTTAACCGATGGAAATCAGCATTGCCGTTTGCTCTATTTCGTTTTGTGGCGGCTTTTCTTATTGGAACGGTAGTTTCAGTATCACTAGCTTATGTGCTTGCAAGTCTTCTGCCGCGTAGTTTGGATCGGATTTTCGTAGCGTCCCTGAGTTATTCCTTCTTGATATTTCTGTACTTTCTGTTGCGCTGGAAATCGTGTTTAGTCGGAATAAAAAAGGAAATACGGAGTGCATTGAAGGAGCGTTTTGATATGACGGTTTTGTTATTCTCCCTCATATTTTCATTTTGGTTAATGTTTAAATCTTTTCGAATGGGGACCGGGTCGGTTTTATTAATCGGTAGCAATGAAGTATTTGATTTCGGTCACGCGCTTTCGATCGTCAGATCCTTTTCATGGGGGAATAATCTTCCGTTTCTCTCTCCGTTTGTAGCAAATGCCGTTCACGTGTATCATTTTATGTTCTATTTTTGGGTCGGTATGTACGAACATCTTGGGGTACCGATCGTGTGGGCCGTGAATATACCAAGCGCCTTAACATACGCATGCCTTCTTGTGGTTATCTATTTTATTCCGCGCGTGCTAACGAAAGCGCCTAAAATTGTCGGACTTTTCGCGGTTCTCTTTACGATCTTACACAGCACGCTGACATTTATTTTTTTCTTTGAAAAATACGGAGTTTCAATACATGCGCTAAAAATACTCTGGCGGCTTCCGAAATATTTTTTTGCGGGGCCGTTTGACGGATCGCCTATTTCTATTTATTGGACGCTCAATGTCTTTGTTAATCAACGTCATCTTGCGCTGGGAATTGCGATTGCCCTCCTCGTCGGTTTGGTTGTATTTCAGGAGTGCAAAAAGAAGACATGGTCAATGATTGATTTAATGATTGTCGGAATACTTACGGGTCTATTGGCGTTTTGGCATATTGTGATGTTTGGCATACTGCTTGGAACTGTCGGAATTCTGTTATTAATAAATAGAAAATATCGTCAGTTCGTTGTTTATATTATTGCTTCTTTGATATGTTCTGTGCCGACGCTTATGACGTGGGTACGGGCTGCGATGGTGTATATAACCCCAGCGGTGCGCAGTAGTATACCGCTGCCAACGACGCATGTGCCCATTTTGCTCTATATTATTTATAATTACGGTATATTGCTCTTCAGTGTTCCGATCGGATTGTTTGTGATGCCCCGGCAATATAGGATATTTTTCGCAACGGGTCTTGTCATGTTTATTGTCGGGATTCTCGCGAAGGTATTGTTTGTATTTGATATCGATCAAAAATTCGGAAACTACACCGTCATATTTGCCAATATTATTTCATCATATTTAATTTATTACATGTGGCGAAAGAAAAATACAGTCCTACGTGGGTTTGCTGTTATATTTATCCTATTTTTAACGATATCCGGCGTGATTGACCTTATGGTGATAAAAAATGATTTTGGGTATCCTGTCACAGATGCGCCGCAGAATACATTTATCGAGTGGATACGTAATTCAACTTCACAGCGTGCTGTATTTGTCGAGAATCCCGACATTTTTGATCCGGTGGTACTTGCCGGAAGAAGGAATTTTTACGGATTTTTTCAGAATACACTTACTCCTGACCGTTCTCATGTTGTGAAATTGATGTTTGAGCAGCCGAAAGACGATGGGGTATTAATGGAACAATACAATGTCAGCTATATTGTTGTACCAAAAAAACCCTCCCCGGATTTTCGATATACAATCAATGTTCAACTGTTCCAACAGTATTTACGGAAGGTTTTTGAAAACGGTGACGTTATAGTGTTTTCTATTTAATAGTAATTCGCGCAAAAAATTATGTCAGTATGCGGTGTAATCTGATAGAATAGAATCATGGAAAATAAGACAGCATTGGTTACCGGGGGGGCAGGGTTTATCGGATCTCATTTGTGTGAATTACTTATCGAAAAAAACTATACAGTAATTTGCGTTGACAACCTCATCACAGGGTCCGAAAAAAATATTGAGCAATTGAAGAGAAATCCGAATTTTACCTTTATCCGCTGGGATGTCGTAAAAGAAATGCCTATTTTGCCGAAGGTTGATTATGTATTTCATCTTGCTTCACCTGCATCGGTTCCTGACTATCAAAAATACCACGAAGAAACAGCTCTGGTTAATTCTGTGGGCACCCGCAATCTTCTCCGGTTTGCGCGGGGGTATCAGGCTAAATTTTTATTCAGCTCAACAAGCGAAGTGTATGGGAATCCCCTTGAGCATCCGCAGAAGGAAAGTTATTGGGGTAATGTAAACCCGGTTGGTATCCGGGCGTGTTATGACGAGTCCAAACGATTCGGGGAAATGATGACAAAACTGTATGTCAGGGATAAAGGGGTCGACGGGCGGATTGTCCGGATATTCAATACGTACGGACCGAATATGCGGAGAGACGACGGTCGGGTTATTTCTAATTTTATCAATCAAGCTCTTGAAAAAAAACCGTTGACTATATACGGTGACGGAAAACAAACACGTTCATTTTGTTTTGTTTCGGATTTAGTTATCGGGCTTATGGCCATTATGTTCTCAGAACGTACAAACGGTGAGATTATTAATCTCGGAAACCCCGAGGAATGTACTGTTTTCGATTTAGCGAAGAAAATTCAGGAAATGACCAAAACGACTTCGAAGATTATTCACACTAATTTGCCTGAAGATGATCCTGTGAAGAGAAAGCCCGATATCTCCAAAGTCACTGATCTTGTCGGGTGGCGTCCGAAGGTTGCGATTGACGTGGGGTTGCAAAAAACAATTGCTTATTACTCGCTACGAAAATAGCGTAAAAACATGCAGCCGCGAATATGAAAATACAGGATTTGGGATTTTTTGTTATCTTCATCATATTATTTAGCGCAAGGAAACCGAAGTGGTTCGTTTATGCCGGACTCCTGTGTCTTCTTGTGGCGATTCCACTTTATGCGAAGTGGGTTTTTTTCACCGGTGAGCGACTGGTTTTGTATGCCGGAGGATTTTTATTGACCTACATATTACGTGAACGATTTACGCAAAGGAATATCTCATGAAGTTTTTAATCACCGGCGGCGCCGGGTACATCGGATCCATTACTAATTGGTTATTGAGGTCAAAGTCTCACGAGACTCAAATATTTGACAATATGAGTACAGGCCATAAAGAAGCGGTGGGTGACGCAAAATTAGTCATCGGAGATCTCACGTCGAAAGATGCCATTGATCGTGTGTTAGAAAATGATCACTTTGACGCGGTAATTCATTTTGCGGCGCTTGCTCTGGCGGGGGAGTCGATGCAGAAGCCATTTAAGTATTTTCACAACAATATTGACGGTGGATTAAATCTCCTTGATGCGATGCGGCGCAACGGGTGTAAAACGATTATTTTTTCTTCAACCTGTGCGGTATATGGATTTCCGGAGAGTCTGCCGGTTACCGAAGAGTCGCCGATAGCGCCTGCGTCCGTATATGGTGCTTCTAAGCGGAATTTTGAACAGATTCTCGATTGGTACGAAAAAATCTACGGTATCCACCATGCAAACCTACGGTATTTTAATGCATGCGGAGCTCTCTCTGATGGTACATTAGGAGAAGCTCATCCCGTTGAGACGCACATTATTCCGGTTGCACTCGCATCTGCGGCATCGGGGAAACCATTTTTCGTATTTGGGGAGGATTATAAAACTCCGGACGGAACGTGTGTGCGGGATTATATTCATGTATTGGATTTAGCGGACGCGCATCTGAAGGCAGCACAATTTATTATTAAAAATAATGTATCATTGACGGTTAATTTGGGTGTCGGAAAAGGATATTCGAATCTTGAGATATTGCACACAATAGAGAAGGTGACGGGTAAAAAGATGGATATCCACTACAAAGAGCGCCGTTGGGGAGATCCGGATGCTATATTTGCAGATAACCGAAAAGCGGGAAAACTTCTTGGCTGGAAGCCGTCACATGCGTCGCTTGAATCGATCATTGAATCCGCATGGGCGTGGTATAAAATGCACCCCAACGGATATGCATAATATTTCTTCCGAGCCTCCAAATACGCTATACTACAGGTATGCGTATCGGCATAGATATAAGCCAAATTGTGTATGAAGGAACGGGGGTCGCGACATACGTCCGATCGATTGTCCGGGAGATTATTTCGAAGGATACAGAAAACGAATACGTTCTTTTTGGCTCGTCGCTGCGTAGGCGTCGTGTACTTCGTTCATATCATCAGTCTCTCCACGCGGATCCGCGTCGTGTGACGTTAAAACTTTTTTTCATGCCGCCGACGTTTCTTGATCTCTTATGGAATAGGCTGCATATTATCCCGATTGAATCATTTATAGGACCTGTCGATATTTTCTGGAGCAGCGACTGGACTCAGCCGCCTCTTGCTGGCGCACGGGGGATTACGACGATTCACGATCTTATCGCTTTTAAGTATCCTATTGAAACACATGAGCAGACAGAATTTACCACGAAGCGATTATTGATTTCCCCAAATATTGTCGCGACACAGAAAAGAAGACTCGCATGGGTTAAAAAAGAGTGTCAGACGATATTTTGTGACAGTGAATCGACGAAAAAAGATGTAATGGGGCTTCTCGGTATAGCAAAAGACCGTTTACATGTCGTCTATCCCGGATTTAGCGGGAATTTATTATGATTATCGCTATCGACGGGTATGAGGCAAACGTCGGCTCACGCGTTGGAATAGGCCGGTATGCATATGAAATACTCGTGAGTTTATACGTTCTTTTATCACACGATAATGCGCACCGTGTAGAAGTCCGTGTCTATGTACCAACAAGACCGAGGACGGATATGCCGAAGGAGACTACCTGGTGGCATTATTACGTCCGCGGACCCCAAAAATTGTGGACGTTCGTGGGGCTTCCTCTCGCATTAAAAAAAGATAAGCCGGAGGCTCAAGTGGTTTTTTCACCTACTCACTATATCCCCAGATTCACCAGAATACCGAGGGTGATGGCGGTTATGGATCTTTCCTATCTGTATTTTCCTGAACTTTTCCGGAAACGGGACCTCTATCAATTAACAAATTGGACCAAATATGGGTTGGCGCATGCCAGTGCCGTCTGTACCATAAGCCAATTCAGTAAAAATGATATAATAAAACGTTACGGTATTGGCAAAGAAAAGGTATTTGTTACGTTCCCAGGATTTTCTATGCAAAAGACCACAACAGGCACTCCGATAAAGCAGGAAAACAGCCTTGAGCAGTATAAGATTGCAAAGCACTTCATATTATCCGTCGGAACGCTTCAACCCCGGAAGAATTATGTGCGCCTCATTGAGGCTTTTTCAAAATTTCTCCAAAAAAATAAACAGAAATTCGGAGAAGTACAGTTGGTGATAATCGGTAAAAAAGGGTGGCTGTATGAGCAAATATTGAGCGCGCCTTCGAAGTTCGGAGTGGTAGATAAGGTGAAATTTTTGGATTTCGTGCCGGATAGCGATTTGCCTTCATTTTATCGTCAGGCTCTCTGTTTTGCACTGCCAAGTCTTTATGAGGGATTCGGGTTGCCGGTTCTTGAGGCTATGGCGTATAAATGTCCCGTCGTGATCAGTAACGTTTCAAGCCTGCCTGAGATCGCAGATTCTGCTGGTATTTACGTTGTGCCTACCGATGTTGACAGCATCGCAAACGGCCTTCTTTCAGCTGTTCGTCAGCGAAATTTGATACAAGGGAAGACTCGAATTCAACGCGGTCTAGTACGTGTTAAACAGTTTACATGGGAGAAAGCGGCGAAGCAAACACTCGATATATTAACCAAAGCCGGCGCGAAGGATATATGAGATGGATGATTGATTTTTGGGTTTATTTGGCAACATTGACTGGGTATATTCCCAGCCATACCGTGAGGCTATTTTTATACCGACACCTTTTCCGTGTAAAAATCGGAAAAGATTCATCGGTCCATTGGCGTGCCAGATTTAATCTGCCTTCGGGCATTGAGATCGGTCATAACACGATAATCGGAAATGATGCATTTCTGGACGGTCGGTTCAAGCGCATATGGCGGGACCATGAGTATAAATTTGCGTCTTATATAAAGGACTTTGTTAACCCAAAAAATCGGCCACTCAAAATCGGCAATAATGTTTCGATTGCCGGTGAAGTAAGAATTTTTACTATGGAACATGATGTCGATGATTCCAATTTTTCCGAAATCGCAGGACCGGTTGTTATAGAAGATTACGTGGTTATCGGAACCCGTGTGACTATTTTACCCGGTGTCACTATTGGCCGCGGCGCGGTTGTCGCATCAGGAGCCGTTGTCACCCATGATGTTGCGCCTTTTACAGTTGTCGGGGGAGTTCCGGCAAAATTTATAAAAGACCGATCAAAAGATCTTCGGTATACGCTTAAGTTCTCCCGCTTGTTTCAATAATTCATCATTATGGATCTCTCTATCATTATCGTTAGTTTTAATACAAAGCAATTAGTCGATGACTGCCTTTCATCTATTTATCGGACAATGTATACAAGCCGGTTAAAGATGGAAATTATTGTTGTGGATAACATATCCACAGACGGCACACGGGAGATGCTGGTAAAGAAATATCCGCATGTTGTTACGATTTTTAACGCCGAGAACGTCGGATTCGGACGCGCAAATAATCAGGGGATGAAACGGGCTAAAGGTACGTATATTATGCTTCTTAATTCGGACACGGTTGTACTGCCAGATGCTATTGACAATATATATTCTTTTGCTCTCACCCATCCGAAATCATTCGTCGGTCCTAAATTATTGAACCCCGACCGTACCCCACAGACATCATGCGGCCCGTTTTTTTCACTGCCCGTTGTTTTTGCTGCACTTTTTATGAGAGGCGATAGAAACGGCCTGACGCGCTGGTCGCCTGATGAAACCCGGCAGGTTGATTGGATATCAGGAGCCTGCATCGTGGCGGCAAAAACGTCGTTTTTCGACGATCTCTTATTCGATGAAGGAATATTTATGTATATGGAGGAGATTGATCTATTGATGAGAGCCAGACGCCACGGATATACAACATATTTTTATCCAGTATCCAAAATTATTCATTTAGGTGCTGCAAGCTCAACGAATAAACGGACCGGACCGGTTCTTAATATTTACCGGGGATTTCTTTATTTGTATAAAAAACACTATTCTCGAGCGGCGCTTGACGTGTTACGCTTATTGCTGCGGTTAAAGGCGCTCATTTCGATAGCAATAGGATATGTTATCGGGAGTGATTATTTAAAAACAACATATGCAGAAGCTATTCGGATGGTGTAAAGATAATTTTCTTGCAACTCTGACGCTATTTTTACTGGCGTTTATTCCGCTGTACCCAAAATTGCCGCTTATTGATGTGACGCAGACATGGGTGTATATCCGGTTTGATGATTTTGTCATCCTTGCATCCGCAATTGTACTCGCAATAGAATTTTGGCGTCAGAAACGATTAAGCAGTTCGCCTTTACAGACGCCTATTTTTGCGTACTGGGGCATAGGGTTTATATCTCTTGTCAATGCACTCGTTTTTATTTTTCCGCATTTTGCGGGTATATTTTTCCCTCACCTTGCTGTGCTTCATTACGTACGGCGTATAGAGTATATGGTGGTTTTCTTCCTTGCGTTTGAGGCATTTCGGAAAAAGCAGTCTGTGCTCCCAGTTCTTTATGTTTTGGGAGGAACGTATTTGGCGGTCGTTTTGTATGGGTTTGGACAGAAATTTTTGGGATTTCCCGCGTTTATGACGATGAACGAGCAATTCGCGAAAGGGCTACCATTGCGGCTTCCTTCAAATGCGCGGTTTCCATCAACATTCGCAGGACATTATGACCTTGCCGCGTACATGGTGCTGACCATCCCCATCATGGCAAGTTTGATATTCGCGTTTACGCGGTGGTGGCAAAAAATATTTTTTTTCATTCTCACATTTTTAGGGTTAATCATGCTTCTCTTTACGGCTTCGCGTGTTTCGTTCGGCGTGTATCTCATTGTGATGAGCATTATGCTTATTTGGCAAAAAAAGCCTATTTATATCATCCCAATGATCGTTCTGAGCATTCTGACACTTAATTTTACGAGCGGTGCTTCGGAGCGGTTTTATAAAACGTTCAGTGTTAGTAATGTTGTCGTTGATCTGTCGACAGGTAAACCTATCGGAACACTTGATAAGTTACAGGGTCAGGAAGCTACATTACAGCCGATCGAATCACCGTCGACGAACACACTCCCTCGGGGGAGTGAGTTTATAAACCTTCCATCGCAACAACAAAACAACAGCGCAGTGAAAACCGTTGCGTATTATAAAAGCGTTGACGTGAAAGGAGCTCCCGGCAGCGTCGCAACGATCTCCGGAAGTTTTCTTATCCAGAAGGCACTTGTGTATGATATTTCAATAACGACGCGTATTCAGGGGGAATGGCCATTAGCAATTGAGGCGTTTAAGCGGAATATTCTACTCGGAAGTGGGTATTCGACACTTTCTGTAGCCGCTGACGGCGATTACCATAGAATGCTCGGGGAGACTGGTCTCCTTGGTGCAATCTCATTTTTAGGTATATTTGCGGCAGCATTTTATTTGTTTTTTAAGTATAAAAATACCTTATCACCTGTTGAACGTTCATTGGTAATCGGGTTATTTGCCGGAATCGCTGGTCTGATTCTCAATGCTGTACTTATTGACGTTTTTGAAGCGTCAAAGGTTGCATATATTTTGTGGTTGCTTTTAGGAATAGCAATAGCGCTCCTTGCTCGGGGGACTACCATTACGCTCGACTATATAGGGCTTTTAAAACGTATTTTTACCCACCCCGCAGCCTACGTTTTTTATCTCTTCCTTGCTGTCGTCTTCGTTTGGCACAAGACGTTTGGGTTGTATTTTCTGGGCGATGATTTTACCTGGCTTCGGTGGGCAGCACAGAGCAATGTCAAATCTATCATGACATACTTTACCCAGTCTCAGGGATTTTTCTACCGCCCGATTCCGAAACTTTGGTATTTTTCAGTATTTTCTATTTTTTGGCTTGAACCATTTGCATATCATTTGATGTCAATTTTTCTTCTTCTCTGTACAACATTTTTTGTGTATCGGATTTTGCTTCTTAGGAAAGTTCACGGATTTGTCGCGTGGTGCGGTGCACTTCTGTTCGCTGTGCTTGCCAGTCATCACGAAAACGTCTATTGGATATCAGGACAAAGTAGCATGCTGTCTGCAATGTTTTTGACAATGGCCGTCTATTTTTTTGAAGAGTCATTCGGTTATTTCCATCGTGTGCCAAAATTTATTATCGGAGCCGTAATGGTGATCACGACATTTTTTGCTATGCTCTCATATGACGGATTAGTTGTCGCTCCCGTTATAGTTCTTATAATTGGACTATCCCGTGAGCAAAAAAATAAATGGTTATGGGGAGGCCTGCTCCTCATCCCATTGTATCTATTTATGCGTCACTCGGCTGGGGCGCTTGCGCCACAGGGGGACTACGGCTACAAAACGAGCACGGTGTTTATTAATTCTGTTGTTAATTCGGTCGGGTACGCAATCGCATCATTCGGCGGACCGAAAGTAGTTGACTACTGGATGACGGTGCGATCAATGCTTCGTCAATACGTTAAAGAAATATCAGTTGCCGTTGCTGTTATCGGAGCCATCGTAGTATTCTTTGTCGTTACATTACGGGAAAAGTTACGCATGTTTCGGGGGTCGCTGGTTTGGATTGCCGCATTTTTTATATCGCTCGCGGCGTATGCGCCACTCGGGGGCATGGCGGATCGGTACACGTATATTCCATCAATATTTTTGATTATTGCTGTTGTTCTTGCGTGCTCTCAAATACTTCACAACACAAAACGCTTATGGGTGTCCGTCATTCTTCTTCTGTTGTTTGTACTCCTTACTTCTTGGAATGTGCGTGAAGTGCTCAGGGTGGGTGATGATTGGATAAAAGCAAGTAACACAGCCCAGCAGGCGCTTGCGGTTATCAAAGAAGAAACGTTTCCACCCAAAGATTACAAAACATTTTTCTTCATCAATACGCCCATCCGCTATGGGAGCGCCTGGATATTTCCGACGGGGCTTAATGATGCGATCTGGCATATGTACAGAGAAAGTCCATATCGGATAATTCCGGCGCGGACCCTGGAAGAAGCTTTTGAGTATCCCATCCACAAGGGGGACCGGGAGGTGTTTATCTTTGAAAATTACCAGCTAAAAAGAGGAATTCGTGCTGAGGTGGTTATCCCTACGGATACAACGAAAAAGAAATGAAGAGAAAATTATTTATCGTCGGTCTTGTTATTATAAGTTTACTCAGTATTGGTGTACGTTTTTACCATATTAACTGGCCAATCGCCGACTGGCACAGTTGGCGGCAATCCGATACTGCAGCGGTTGCAAGAAATTTTCTTAAATTCGGTATAGATCCGCTTCATCCGCGATACGACGATCTTTCTAACATTCAGTCCGGTAAGGATAATCCGATGGGGTGGAGGATGGTGGAATTTCCTCTCTATCAACTTATCGGCGTTGAGTCGTTTAAATTAATTCCGCACGTGACCATCGAGGAGGTCCTTCGGGGGCTCAGCATTGTTGCAACGGGCGCTAGTGTGTTGCTTTTCGGATTTCTCCTGAGTGAAATCGTAAATCCGTTTGCGGGTATCTTGGGCGCGTTCATTTACGCGGTGCTGCCCTTTAGCATCTATTATGGTCGCGCGATTTTACCTGACCCTCTTGCGACATTTTGCGCACTTGTGAGTCTGACGGTGCTTTGGAAAAGGGGAAACTCAAACTGGTCATGGGCCTGGGTTATCGTTGCCGGTATTTTCGGGGCCATATCCCTTCTCGTGCGGCCCATGGAGATTTTCATTTTATTTCCGGCGGCTTATCTCGTATTCCGCAATACGACGTTTCTTAAGGGCGTTGCATATGGTCTTATATACTGCGTTATCATCGCCGTTCCGCTTCTTTGGTGGCGGCATTGGATATTGCAGTTCCCGGAAGGGATTCCGGTGTCAGACTGGCTATACAATAATAATGGGGTGCGCTTTAAGGGCGCCTGGTTCTACTGGTTGTTTTCCCAGCGGCTTGCCGATCTTATTTTAGGGTATTGGGGTCTTATACCCTTTGGCATAGGACTCGTCACCAAAATGAAAAAAGGAGAAGCGTGGTTTTCTCTGTTGTGGCTCGCGGGTGCATTAGCATATCTGATTATTTTTGCCGGGGGAAACGTTCAGCATGATTATTATCAGGCGCTTATTATTCCGGTTATCGTTTGGTTTACAGCAAAGGGATTTTACACATTTATGAGGGGAGTTGAGGGGTTTAATAAATTCGGCTCATACGCACTCGCGATTGTTTGTTTTTTGTTCCTTTGGGCCTTTTCATGGTATACGATAAGAACCTATTTTTGGATCAACAGACCGGAGATTGTTGAAGCGGGAAAAGCTGCCGATGCTCTTATTCCCAAAAATGCCAAAGTGATTGCACCGTATAACGGTGATACGACATTTCTTTATCAGATCAATAGGCAGGGATGGCCCGAAGGATTTGATATTGCAAAGAAAATTGCAATGGGGGCGGGATATTATGTAACGGTTTCGCCGACGAATAATGATTTGGAGACGCGTGATCTTGCAAACATGTACACCGTGCTCGTCAGGAACGATAAATATGCAATTATTGATCTCACGAGAAAGAAATGAACATATTATTTATTAGCGCTGTACTTCCGTACCCGCTCTATTCTGGGGGCCAGGTGCGAATGTATAATCTTCTCAAGATTCTCGCAAAGAATCACGATATCACCCTTTGTTCTTTTATCCGAGATGAAAAGGAGCGCGCTTACATAAATACGTTAGGGTTTTTGTCAGACGTGCACATGATCTATCGCGGTAGGGCTATGCAGGCCTCGTATCTCGCGAAAATGTTCGGGTCATACCCGTTACTTTTAACCACGTATGACAATGCGCTCATGAAGGAGTGTATACAGAATGAATTGTCGAAGAAGAAATATGACCTCATCCATCTTGAGCCATTTTATGTATATCCGTCAGTGCCTGAGAGAGGGTCAATACCCATGGTCGTTTCAGAACATAATATTGAATATGCTGTGTATAGTGAATTTGCCAAATCATATCCGTTCTTTTTTGCACGCCCAATCCTTTCTTCCGATGCCGGGAAAATCCGCCGTTGGGAAGAGAAGGTGTGGAAGAAAGCGTCATCCGTTATTGCAGTATCGGATAACGATGCCGCAATTATTTCAAACATAACGAAGAAAAAAACGGCTGTTGTTGCAAACGGGGTGGATATACATTCATTTTCTTATCACAAGCATACATGGGATAAACAGAACGCGAAATTAGTATTCGTTGGTAATTTTGCGTGGGCGCCGAACGTTGAAGCTGTTCGAACGCTGGTGAGAGATATTTGGCCCGGCATTCGTGCGCGAATGCCCAGTGTAACTCTGACAATCATCGGAAAAGGTTTTCCGAGTTCACTTCGCCAGTTTACCGGAGATCATATGCATATCCGTGAGGATATCGATGATATCCGAAGGATTTATCGGGAGTCTGACGTTCTTGTGGCGCCTATGGGTATAGCAGGCGGGAGCAAGTTTAAGATTCTTGAGGCGATGGCAAGCGGAACGGCCGTTGTGACAACGAAAGCCGGGAGTACGGGACTTGATGTGCTCTCCGGGACGCATTATTGTCAGGTCGAGACGAAAGAGGAGTTTACGAAGGCGGTTGAGTATATTTTTATGTATCCTAAAGAAACGGTTAGAATGACGATGAATGCACGAGCGTTGGTGGAAAAAAAGTACAGTTGGGAACAAATTGCCAAGGTGCTTGATACCGTGTGGAAACAATCATATGAAACGCGTTGATCTTTCCATTATTATTCTTAATTTTAATACTGTTGATGTAACTCGGGCATGTCTCTCAAGCATTCGGAATACAAAACTTGGCGGATACACGATTGAGGTTATTGTCTGTGATAATGCCTCGTCTGACGGATCGCAGACCATGGTGAAAAAAGAATTTCCGGAGGTGACATTCATTGAAAACGGGAAAAATATCGGCTTTGCGGCAGGAAATAATCCCGGGATAAAAGGGTCTAAAGGGCGATATATTCTTCTTCTTAACTCGGATACCGAAGTTGCAGTCAACACATTCACATCAATGATCACATTCATGGATGGGCATCCAAAGGCCGGAGCCGCTACATGTAAGTTAGTCCTTCCGGACGGGTCAATGGATCCGGCGTGTCACCGCGGGTTTCCGACGCCATGGGTCGCATTCTCCTACATCGCAAAGCTCGAAAAATTGTTTCCGAGGACACAGTGGTTTGGAGAATATCACCAGGGATATAAAGATCTACGCATACCTCACGAAGTTGATTGTATTTCCGGGGCATTTTTTATGGTGCGCCGCGAGGTTGTTGCCGCTGTCGGCGTACTTGATGAAGATTATTTTATGTATGCGGAGGATATAGATTGGGCATATAGGATAAAACAGGCGGGATGGCAGATTTGGTATTATCCTCTGGTTTCCATTCTTCATAAAAAGAAACAGAGTGGAAGAGCCAATATTCTGCGGCAGCGCCGTGTGGCAACGGAAATATATTTTCACGAATATAACTGGCTGTTTTTCAAAAAACATTATGCCCGAGAGTATGGGCCGATTATAAGCTTTTTGGTCAATAGTTTTTACGTATTCCGCCTGTTTTTATTGAAACAGTGGTCTCTCTAATATGAAAATCGGTATTGATGCGCGTCTTATCGGCGAAACGGGTGTCGGGCGGTATATCCGTAATCTTATACGGGAGCTTGGCGATATTGATTCCGTTAATCAGTACATCCTTTTTTTCCGAAAAAGGGATTACCATACGTTTTCGCCTCCAAATGATCGGTGGACAAAAAGGTTAGCCGATGTTTCGTGGCATAGTGTACGTGAGCAAATAGTAATGCCGTGGTTGTTTACAAAAGAGCATCTTGATTTGGTGCATATACCATATTTTAATGCGCCCATCTTATATTTCGGAAAGTATATTATTACAATTCACGACCTCACCATTCTTCAGACTGATACAGGTAAAGCAACAACGCTGCCGTATTTTTTTTATAAAATCCGTCGTTTTGGATACCGGATAGTTCTTGGACTGGGAATAATGAATGCGCGGAAAATCATTACCGTTTCAAAAACTGTGAAAGACGATATTATAAAACATTTCGGAATTAATCAGGATAAAATTATTGTAACGTATGAAGGCATTGACCCGAATTTTTTGAAAAAAATAAATATTCCAACAGCAAAATCATCAATATCGGGGGACTATTTTCTGTATGTCGGTAATGTCTATCCGCATAAAAATATTGAATTAATGCTCGAAGCGTATCGGGAGTACCAGAAAGCGGTAAAAAAATCTGCACTTCTTGTCTTTGTCGGTCCTGATGATTATTTTTATCGGAGGCTTGCGGGAGTTGTGTATGCGACGGAAATTCAAGATCATGTCCTGTTTTTACATGATATCGGAGACGTAGAGCTTCATGCATTATACGCCAATGCGATTGCACTACTGTTCCCGTCACGGATGGAAGGATTCGGTTTACCGGCACTTGAAGCGCTCGCAGCGGGTTGCCCTGTTATCGTATCGGATATTCCAATTTTTCGGGAAATATTAGAAGATTTTGCAACATTCGTTGATACCAGGAAGCCAGGATTATTGAAAGATGCCCTCGTTCGGATTTCGGAACATTCAACGCGTCGTGAGATGAGTAATAAGATTAAACCATTTCTTCTTCGTTACAACTGGCATGATTTGGCTGTCAAAACATACGATATCTACTTGCGGGTCGGAACCACTTTATGAAACCGAAAAAAATTGCATTTGTATATGACCGAATCAATAAAATTGGGGGGGCGGAACGGGTTCTGTTGGCAATGCATGCAATCTGGCCCGATGCGCCGTTATTCACCGCTGTGTATGATAAACAGCATGCCCGTTGGGCATCGGTATTTCACGTTAAGCCCTCATTTTTACAGCGATTTCCGTTTGCGAAACGGCATCATGAGCTTTATGCGTGGCTTACGCCAATGGCATTTGAATCATTTTCATTTGATACATACGACGTGGTAATTTCAATTACATCAGCTGAGGCAAAATATATTATTACGAAGCCCCAGACTCTCCATATTTGTTATTGCCTTACCCCGACGCGGTATCTATGGAGCGGTAAAGAAGAGTATGAGAAGAATCCCAATATAGGTCTGCCTCGGGTAGTCACCGGGCGAACATTAAATACGTTGACTCCATTGCTGCGCAAATGGGATATTATTGGCAGCAGCCGTCCGGACAGGTATATCGCAATATCCGATATAGTAAAAGAACGTATTCAAACGTATTATCATCAATCGGTTGATCGCGTAATTTATCCTCCCGTTGATCTTACAATGTTTCAAGAAGGGAAAAAAACTGTCTCTTCTGCGGCACACAGTTTTTTTCTTCTTGTTTCCCGGTTGGTTCCGTATAAACGGATTGATTTAGTTGTTGAAGCATGTAATAAGCTGAAATTACCGCTGGTCATTGTGGGTGAAGGAGTGGAAAAAATACATCTTCAAAGATTAGCTGGACCGACAATTCAGTTAGTGGGAACGGTAACGGATCGGGAGTTAATTAATTATTTTCGCGACTGTCGAGCATTTGTCTTTGCAGGCGTTGAAGACTTCGGAATTGCTGCAGTTGAAGCACAGGCGATGGGAAAACCGGTTATCACATATAAAAAAAGCGGCATGGCTGAGATTGTTGTAGACGGGAAAACAGGATTATTATTTGACTCTCAATCGGTAGATGGGCTTACCCGCGCCTTGAAACAATTTGATCATGAGTGGTATGATGACAACCTCTGCCGCGAGAATGCGAAACGATTCGGTCAGGAGCGCTTTAATCGTGAGATGAAACAAACCGTTGAGGAGTTATATAATAGATATATATGAAAGCAGTTATTTTTGCCGGAGGCGTGGGAACCCGTTTATGGCCTCTCTCCCGTAAAAAGTCGCCAAAACAATTTGAAAAAATTATCGGTGACAAGTCTACTCTACAGCTTGCTGCCGGCCGAATTCAGCCTGATTTTTCGTGGTCCGATATCTATGTGGCAACCGGTAAAATGCATGTGCCGATGGTTCAGTCGCAACTTGCAAAATTGCCGCCTGACCATGTTATTGGTGAGCCTGAGATGCGTGACGTTGGTCCTGCCGTGGGGCTGATGGCAGGGATTTTGACGAAAGTATCGCCTACGGAGCCCATGGTAATTCTCTGGAGCGATCATCTGGTCAAAGAAGAGGTATTATTCCGGAAAATTTTGAAAAGTGCGGGATCACTTATTGAGAAAAATCCGAATAAAATTATTTTCGTATCGCAAAAACCCCGGTTTGCCAGTGATAACTTAGGTTGGATTGAATACGGGAAAGAGGTAGCTTCGATGAACGGTATTTCCTTCCATGCATTTATTGATTTTCAATATAAACCAGATAAACACACGGCAAAACGTTATTTTGAAAGCGGTCACCATGCATGGAATGTCGGATATTTCGTCACCACCCCGACTTTTTTGTGGGAACGATATAAGAGGTTTGCTCCGAATTTATATAAAGGGTTATCACGGATTGTTGAAGAACTTCACACGGCCAGATTTTATGAAACGCTCGATTCAGTATATCCGACACTCGAAAAAATTCATTTCGATAACGCAATCCTTGAAAAACTAGATCCGGGAGATGCGCTCGTTGTTTCAGAGGATATGAAATGGAGCGATATCGGCGCCTGGGAAGCACTGAAAGAGGCTCTCCAGGAGACTGCTGATAAAAATGTGACCCAGGGCAAAGTCATGCTTAACAATACAAGCGATTCCCTTGTATATAATTATACAGACCAATTGGTAGTGACCATTGATCTTGACGATATGCTGGTGGTAAATACCAATGATGTCGTTATGGTATGTAAAAAGAGTTCAGTATCAAAAATTAAATCTCTCGTGGAAAGCCTGACCGGTACTGAAAACGATCACCTTACCTAAATACTAATAAGCCCATGATGTATTCATTTACGAAGCGTTGTATTGATATCCTTGGCAGTTTCATTCTGGCTCTTATTTTTATGCCTTTTTGTATTATCACCGCTATTGCCATCAAATGGGACAGTTTGGGACCGATTTTTGCTGATACGCCGCAACGTGTAGGCAAAGACGGCAAGCCTTTTAAACTTTTTAAGTTTCGGTCGATGGTGATAAACGCCCATGAAAAATTGAGAAGAGATCCACGGCTCGCAAAATTATACGGTGAATATAAGCGGAATAGTTATAAACTCCGCGAAGATCCACGCGTTACAAATGTCGGGCGATTTATACGGAAACATTCGATTGATGAAATTCCTCAGCTTCTCAACGTTCTTATTGGGGAGATGAGTCTTGTAGGGCCGCGGCCGTATTATCCCGATGAGCTTGTCGAGCAGCAGCGGAAGTATCCGCACACGCGGGATCTCGTGAAGGTCGTGCTTTCAGCGAAACCGGGAATCACCGGGCAATGGCAGGTATCAGGGCGAAGTGAAGTCAATTTTGACAAAAGAATTAAAATGGATGCTGATTACGTCAAAAAGAGCTCCTTGTGGCTTGATATTGTCATATTATTGAGGAGCCCCTGGGCGATGATATCGGGTAAAGGTGCAGTGTGATATATCTGACATTCCTGTTGACAAAAACGGTATTTCCGTGAACAATACGTATATGGGAGAAGAACTCAAACGTATAGAACTTGAGACGCAGACGCAGGCAACTATGCCCAAAAAATCAAAGCCACTTCCATGGCAATATGTTGTAATTCCGGTTGCCGTTATCGTGGTTTTTCTTCTCATTATCGGCGTTATGTTGCTACCTCTCGGTGGGGTGATTGCACAAGGAAAAGTGGTAATGGCTAAAGCGAGAGAAACGGGAAGTGCGGTTAAAACAGAAAATATTGAAAAAACGAAAGTCGGGCTTGCAGACACGAGACAGGCGCTTACCGTATTTGAGACCGATTATAAAAAGCTCGCGCCGCTCTCATTCGTTCCGTTGTTAGGGGCCTACGTAACTGACGGCCAGCATGCTATAAATGCTGCGTTTGACGGATTGGATGCCGGAGACCGCGCAGTTGAAGCGCTAGAACCGAATGCAGATCTGTTGGGACTTAAAGGGAAAAGTACTTTTGTCGCAGGGACCGCCGATGACCGTATTCAAACTGCGGTGAAAACGATGAGCGCGCTCACTCCTAAAGTGAACCAGATGGCCGGCAGTATTGAAAAACTGCAAACTGAACTCGACATGATTAACCCCGATCGTTATCCCGATCATATCGGTAGTACTTCAATTCGGCCGCAATTAATTTCACTGAAAGAAACGATCGATAACGCTGCGAGCTTATTTGTAAACGCGCAGCCCCTTCTCATGAGTTTACCGAGTATGCTCGGAGAGCCCACGGATAAGCGGTATCTTGTGATATTTCAAAATGATAAAGAACTCCGGCCGACCGGTGGATTTATGACGGCGTATGCTCAATTTCGGTTTGTGAGAGGTAAGGCGATATTGGAAAAATCGGATGATATATATGCACTCGACGGCGGTCTTAAGAAAAAATATCCTGTTCCTCCGGAAATTCTTGCATACCTGAAAGGCGTGTATACGTTTAATCTTCGGGATAGCAATCTCTCACCAGATTTTAAAGTATCGATGAAACAATTTGAGGATATGTACTCAAATGCCGCTGGGACTCAACCGATTGACGGTATCTTTGCAGTCGACACTCATGTGCTTGTCGATACGCTCAAAATTTTAGGTCCTATTTTTGTTGATGGGCGGGAATACAGCGCTGATATTGATAAACGATGTAATTGTGCAAAAGCGATTTATAATCTCGAAGACTATTCTTCACGTCCTGTGGGGTATGTCCGTGACAACCGAAAAGGAGAAATCGGTCAATTACTGCATCTTGTTCTTCAGGAAGCACTTGGTGTTTCTCCCTCAAAATACTGGAGCAGACTGTTTCAAATGTTGCTGACTGAGATTAATGAAAAACATATGCTTGCGTATCTGCATGACCCTCAGGCGCAAAAAGGTGTTGAGAGTTTTAATATGGGCGGGAGAATTATGCAGACCGGTGATACTGCTGCCATTCTTAAATATCAAGAAGGTAAGGGTTGGGATTATCTCCATGTTAACAATGCCAATATGGGGGGAGCGAAATCCAATATGTTTGTGAATGAAAAAATTACCAAAGATACGACAGTGAATGGCGACGGAACTATTACGACAAAATTGACTGTGGATTATACGAATCCTTATCCGGGCAGTGACTGCGGACTTGAGAGCGGAGGATTGTGCTTAAACGCCCCGCTTCGCGATTGGGTGCGGGTCTACGTACCGAAAGGGAGTAAACTTGTCGACAGCAAAGGAACGCAGTCACCGCAAACGAGTTCAGCCTCCCCGATGACGACATCTGAAAGCTTAGGGAAAACGGAATTTGACGGATTTCTTGTTGTGAATCCCTTAGGAAGTGCGCGTTTGGAGCTTACCTACAATTCGCCGGTGAAATCAACGGACGGCAAGTATCACCTGCTTTTCCAAAAACAGCCGGGAACCGACATGCAACAGGTTCTTATTCGGCTCAACGGCAGCGACCGCCAGAAATTTAATCTTCAAACAGATACTGAAGTCACCTTGTAACCATGAGACCGTTTCATGTGTATACTGCGGAAGGTATTGTCCTCAAACGGAAGTCAGTGGGTGAGGCTGACAGAATTCTTACCGTATTTACCAGGCAATTCGGGAAGATCAGGATTATCGCAAAAGGTGTGAGAAGAATTACAAGTCGACGATCCGGCCATGTTGAAGTATTCAGCCATGTTGTACTTACTATACACACGCATAAATCACTCGATATCCTGACAGAAGCTCAGGCTAAATCGAGGGGAACAGTATTTGAATCCGATGTCGGGCGGTTAGGATATGCCTATTGTATGTGTGAGCTTGTCGATCAGCTTCTGCCCGACCGACAGGAACATGAAGACGTATTTTTCCTTCTCCGCGACGGTCTTTTGTCGCTTGAATCATCAAATAATCAATCGGAATGGCAGCATCTTATTTCCCGTTTCGTTCATGACCTTCTCCGGCCGCTCGGATTCTTATCCTCAACGCATACCTTACGTGAATCTGAGATTCAGTCATACATTGAAGATATTACCGAGCGGAAATTCCGCACGTGGCCGCTCTTGACAGTGTTGGGAAGGCAAGCGTAAACTAATGAGTGCATGATGATCCCGTTGGCAGCGGGGAAGTGCAGGAAATCAAATGAGATGTTCTCCGGAAGTAACGGAGAAAACTAGGGTGGAACCGTCCTGAGCTTTCGTCGAAGGACCCCTAACGCAAGTAGTTGTGTTAGGGTTTTTTTATAGGAATATATGGATAAAATTGTTGCTCTTGCCAAACGCCGCGGATTTGTATATCCGTCAAGTGAAATTTATGGGGGAATAGGTGGATTTTGGGATTACGGCCCCATGGGCGTAGAACTCGCAAGGAATATTAAAGAAGCTTGGTGGAAAGCCATGGTCCACGACCGCGATAATATCGTTGGGCTTGATGCAAGCATCATCATGAATCCAAAAGTGTGGGAAGCGTCAGGTCATGTCGCATCATTCACCGATCCGCTTGTCGAATGCAAGGTTTGCCACTCACGGTTTCGTGCGGATCAGCCGGATGAAATCGCAGATCATGAAAAAAATGCAGATCATAGAGTTCACGGAAAACTCATTAAAGTTGAATGGACGGAGCCAAAACAATTTAACCTCCTGTTTCGGACGTTTGTGGGGCCCGTCGAGGATACGTCAAGCCTGGCATATCTCCGTGGTGAAACCTGCCAGGGAATATATGTGAATTTTCAGAACGTGGTTGACTCCTCACGGGTGAAAATCCCTTTCGGCATCGCGCAGATAGGAAAAGCATTCCGCAATGAAATTACTCCTGGAAAATATCTTTTCCGAGTCCGTGAGTTTGAACAAATGGAACTTGAGTATTTTGTTCACCCGAGCGAAGCGGAGAGTGCGTTTAGCGCATGGAAACAAATCAGATTTGATTGGCACCTTTCCCTTGGTCTCTGGAAAAGCCACCTCCGGTTCAGACAGCATGAGCCCACCGAACGCGCGCATTATGCTGCTGATTCGTGGGATATCGAATATGACTATCCTGAGTGGGGATTTAAGGAACTAGAAGGAATTGCCAACCGTACCGATTATGATTTAAAAACACACAGCAAGTTCTGCGGGAAAGATCTCTCATACCGTGATCCAGTGACCGGTGAAAAATTCATGCCCTACGTAATTGAACCGTCAGTCGGTGTGTCGCGTCTCTTTTTGGCATTACTTCTGGACGCCTATGTGGAAGAAGATAATCGGGTGTTTTTACGATTGTCGCCGCGCCTATCTCCTGTCAAAGCGGCTGTGTTTCCGCTCGTGGCCAACAAGCCGGAGTTGGTACAAAAGGCAAGAACCGTGCTCACTTTACTCAAAAAGCGCTTTGTGACAGCCTGGGATGACCGTGGAAACATCGGAAAACGGTACCTGGCTCAGGATGAGGTAGGCACGCCTTGGTGTGTTACAATAGACTATACGACGCTTGAGGACGATACCGTAACGGTCCGTGATCGCGATACAACCAAGCAGGATCGCGTCAATATTGCCCAATTAGCTAATTACGTGAGCGATAAGCTTGAAACAGGAGGTATATGAAAAATAAGATGATGGTCATTTACGGCACATTGGCAGTTCTTCTCATTATTACGGGGGTGGTAGTCTATAAAATCATGTCACCAAAACCGGCTACAAAAACAACCGCTTCTACCCCAGCCGATATGACATCACTTCAGGACTCGTTGCCGCCTGTGGATTCTTCAATTAAGGTTGATCTGGTAAAAAGTACGACGAAGGCAAATACCGTTTCAATTACCGCCGATGGATTGGCCGGTAAGATTGTAAGTATCGGCTATGAACTTTCCTATGACAGTCAGGGATTAATTAAAGGCGTGAATTCAGGCAGTACGCCGATTGATACGACGGGAAAAGATACGTTTAGTCGTGAGATATATTTGGGCACGTGTTCCCGGAATGACTGTACGCCCGATTTAGGAGTTACAAAAGTTTCCGTCGTTTTGGAATTTACCGATACCGCTGGTAAAAAGAGTCAATTCTCCAAAGATTACGATTTATAGTTTTAGGTCCATTTATACCGTAAATTCTATTGTGGAGATATTCGTTTATTAAATTATTCCAGGGAATACTTTTATTTCCGGCTTTAAATAGAGAGGTATCTTTGCATGGCGTTGTCTAAGCGCTTTAATCCATCGATTCCAAATTTTTGATTTACCTTCTTTGATTACTCCAAGTCCTGATAAAAAATAGAATCTAGTCTCAACATATCCATTTGTAGGTATTGTATAGTTCATTTTTCCAGTTAACCAATTTTTTGTTAGACTTAATTGTAATCCAGTATTCATGGCAACGAGTAAAATTTGTCCATCCGGGTGTAATGCTTCCAGAGCCTGGTCTAGAAATGTGTGAATTCTTCTCATAGCAAGTTTTTTGGACATCAGGTTGGGCTTTGCAATAATACCTAAATTATTTGAGGCCACAATGAGACTAACTTTACCGTTAACGTCAGAAGTATTTAATCCATTCTGTTGTAACGCCTCTGAGAAATGCCATCCGTCCCCGTAAATTGGTCGTACTCGTGAATCAGGTGAAGCAAAACGATCGTTCATTGACAAGAAAATTTCCTCGCTTGAATCTATTGCAACTATTTTTGTCGACGGGTGTACTTTTTCGAGAATTGATTCGGTTTCCGGAAAGCGACTTGGATTACCGGGAAGATATGATGGCCCTATTTGTATGACTAAAGGCTCCAGTTGTTGAGCCGCGATCGCGTATGTGACGCTGGTTAATACATTTTGAAATGCCAGTGGCCATTCGTCTTGTAATCGACGTTCACTTGTTTTTAAATTCGGCCAGGAACTTCCCCAAACATCTTGCATAAATTCAAATTATAACAAAAAGCAGATCTTATTACTATAAGATTAAAATAGTTTGATAAGTAACGTTCCTACATTCGCACTGGAAGTGCACCACGCAGTAGTTGATTCATTTTCTCATACGGTGTCAAAAAGCCAAGACATTTCCGTGGCGTACTGTTGAGCTGTTGCTCGATACGAAACACATCCTTTCTTTTTACGCCATCCAC
>DATKGN010000012.1:0-102345 GCA_035510735.1 Patescibacteria group bacterium | reverse complement strand
AGTGGATGGCGTAAAAAGAAAGGATGTGTTTCGTATCGAGCAACAGCTCAACAGTACGCCACGGAAATGTCTTGGCTTTTTGACACCGTATGAGAAAATGAATCAACTACTGCGTGGTGCACTTCCAGTGCGAATGTAGGCCCCCTCAAAGTTGTTGAGCATATTGGCCTATAATACCACAACGCGGTCACAGATACCATAAAGAGGCTCTTTTTTATTTTATCGCCCTAAGTATCCGCTCAAGGGCGACGACAAAGGCTGCTGTCCGAAGATCGGTTTTATGTTTGCGTGACGCATCCCAGACATTGCCGGCTGCAACGCCCATCTTGGTCTTTAATTTTTTATTAACTGCATCCTTGGTCCAATGCTGGCCCTTCAGATTCTGTTCCCACTCGAAACAGGAGACGGTGACGCCGCCAGAGTTAGCGAGAATATCAGGAATCACATGGATGTGATTCTTATAAAGAATCGCATCCGCTTCAGGTGTCGTTGGACCGTTGGCCATCTCAAGCACGACTTTTGCCTTCACCTTGGGCGCATTTTCGCGAGTTAGAACACTTTCGAGCGCCGATGGAACCAAAATATCAACAGGAAGCTCCAAAAGCTCGGCATTCGTTATCTTTTTCCCGCCGCCAAGTGCGCCGGTTTTCTTTTTATTTGCAAGCGTCATTTCGGGATCCAACCCCTCGGGCACATAAATGCCACCTTTGCTGTCTGACACGGCGACGACCGTAAATCCGGAATCCTTGAGGAATTTTGCTACATTGAATCCGACGTTGCCGAATCCCTGGACAGCTGCTGTCAATTTACCCTTCAACCCGAGTTTGGCAAGAATCGCCTGGAGCACAAATAATCCTCCCAAACCCGTCGCCTCTTCCCTCCCCTCGCTCCCGCCGTCTTTGATCAATTTACCTGTGAAGGTACTCCGTAAACAAGAAATCTGAGGCGCGGTGAGCTTTGGCAATTTTGAGCCCTGCGCCGAAGGGGCCTCGCGAAGCGAGGATCGCAGGACACGAGAAATTGACGAAACGATCTCAGCGCGTTTTTTGTTTATATATTCATCAACCATCCACCCCATGATTTGTCCTGTGGTGTTGACATCAGGCGCCGGCACATCGCGGTCAGGACCGATGCAATCAGCGATAGCCCGTGCATATCCGCGGCTTAACCGCTCAAGCTCTCTCTCCGATAATTCTTTGGGGTTTACGATAATACCGCCCTTACTTCCGCCGAGCGGGATGTCAGCAACGGCACATTTCATAGCCATCCAAAATCCTAACGCCTTCACCTCATCAAGACTCACTTGCGGGTGAAACCTGATGCCGCCTTTATACGGACCTCTCGCATTATTGAACTGCACACGGTAGCCCTGAAAAATTCGAAGCGACCCGTTATCCATTTTTACGGGAATAGTTACATTGAGGATTCTCTGCGGATATTTAAGAATTTCCAGTTTTTGCTCGACGGCTTTCTTCTTTTCTATGAACGATGAACTATGAACTAATACCTCAGCTGCTCTTTGCAGCTGCGCCATCGCATTTTCAAACGGATTAGTCATGAGCGTAGTCGAATGATTTGTTACATTCATATAGTTCCTCCAGTCACGATTGTACGCATATTACGCTTTTATGCAAGCCACCGGCTTGACAACAAATAGACAGGATATAGATATAGTCGAAGTCTCAGGCATAAACCATGCGGGCAGATTTAAAAATACAGTTCCTTAAATATCTGGTGGGGCGGAACAGATACTCCCAGTAACTGCGCTTCAACATCATTCACCATAATCTGATTGCCGCACAGGTAAAAATCGCTTCCAGGCAAATTCGCCTCTTCCTGTACGACGTGTTCAGTTACCCTCCCTTTCTTCCCCCGCCATGATTCAGGAGGTTGGGATAGAGTGAGGATAAAACGGAAGTTCGGATATTTGACGGCTAACTCCTGAAAATCGCCAAGCCAATACAGATCCTCTTCATGTCGCATGCCCCAATAGAGCGTGACATCATCGGTCCCTCCGTTCGGGAGATAATCAAGGAGCATCGAGCGATACGGTGCAATACCGCTTCCTGTTGCAATGAGTATTTTTTTCCGATGACTTTCTTTATCTAAGGTGAACATCCCCAACGGCGCCATGAATGTCGCTGTATCCCCGACGTTTCTCGCGATCGTCCATTTGCTCCCTGGGCCGTTCGGGAACGTATCGTGGCACATGAGGATCTGCGTTTTTTCAGAAGGCGGCGAAGCGATAGACATGGTGCGGTTGACACCCGGCTCAATATTGAGCATCATAGTTTGCCCGGCGATAAAGGTAATTTCTGAAGGCTGCTGCAACTTAAAGGTCACCATATACACATGTGTCGTGACGTGTTCCTTTTTTTCAATTATTGCGGTACATTTTTGGGGTTTTGGTCGATCCATAGTTTATGATTGCTCCTCAAGAAACTTCTGTGCGTCAAGCGCTGCCATACACCCCATGCCTGCGGCAACCACCGCCTGGCGGTATTGGAAGTCCACACAATCCCCTGCGGCAAAAATACCGGGGGTATTAGTTGCTGTATGATAATCGCCGGGCTTCCTCATCCCGTGAACAATTACGTACCCTTTTTGATCCAGGGGAACGATGCCTTTCAAAAATTCCGTGTTCGGTTTATGACCGATTGCGAGGAAAACACCCTGAGTATTAAAATTATTCACTTTACCGGTTTTGGTATCTTTTAACCGCACAGACTCAACCGACTTTTCCCCCAAAATTTCTTCAATCACCGTATTCGTCATAAACGAAATCTTGGGATCTTTTTTTGCCCGCGCGAGCATAATAGCGCTCGCCCGAAACTCATCCCGACGATGAATAATCGTCACTTTTGTCGCAAACTTCGTGAGGAATGTCGCCTCTTCCATGGCGGTGTCCCCCCCGCCGACAACCACGACTTCTTTCCCCCGGAAGAAAAATCCGTCGCACGTCGCGCACGCCGAAACGCCCTTTCCGGCAAATACCGTTTCAGACGGCAGTCCCAAATACTGGGCCGACGCGCCGGTTGCGACAATCACCGTTTTCCCTTCGTATTCTTTCCCACCCGCGGTAACCGTAAACGTATTCCCCTTTGCTGCTTTTGCTACTTTTGTAACCTCAGCTACCTGAATTTCCGTTCCGAACCGCGTCACCTGCGATTTCATATCCATCATAAGCTGCGGCCCTAAAATGCCCTTGGGAAATCCCGGATAATTATCGACTTCGGTCGTGGTGGTCAGCTGTCCGCCTTCCTGGATGCCGGTGAGGATAAGCGTTTTCAAAAATGCCCGCGATGAGTAGAGCGCAGCAGTATAGCCAGCCGGACCTGAACCCAGAATTATAACGTCGTAGACTTTAGTTTCCATACAGCAATATAACAATAAAACAATATAACAATGCTCCCGGCCGGATTGTTCTATTGCTATATTGTTAAATTGTTGGGAATCAACTAAGTAATTTGTTAATCTCCGATGTCAATGTTTCCTTTGATTGGACGCCGATGAACTGCTTGACCACCGTGCCGCCTTTGAAAATCATAAGGGTCGGGATGCTCATGATGCCGAATTTCTGGGCCACTCCCGGGTTTTCATCCACATTCATTTTCCCGACTTTTGCTTTTGCTCCGAGCGTCGTTGCAACGTCCTCGACAATCGGCCCCTGTACCTGGCATGGACCGCACCACACCGCCCAGAAGTCCACAAGCACCGGTTTATCGGACTTTAAGACCTCACTGTCAAAATTCGCATCAGTTATCGTAACATCTGCCATACCAGGTAGTGAAATTTCGACCTTTGCCTTTTACGCTTTTCGAAATCTCAATCTCCTTTCATGAGAAAATTTTTTTACACATCAGGAAGTCAGGTATGACACGGGCAAAGTGAAAAGCGTGTCGAAATTCTACTACCTGGCCCTGTTTGGATTTACTACTCTATCATCAGTATAGCATGCTGACAAGAGGTCATGTCTCTGGTTTTATTATTTCAGCTTTCCCTTTTTTCCCCAATATTAGCTCTAGCTCTCCCAAAAGATTTTTCACATTTTTATCTTTAATATCGCCATCTACCAAACAAATGTCAATAATTGATGCGGATCCTCTGGAATATAAATCCGGCTGTCCGTGAATAGGCAGCATATTGATGCCATACACCCCGACAATATTGCTGATTCTTTCTATATATCCCACAGAGTCCTCATAGATGTGTATGTGAAGAGACGGGCGCGTCTTTCGAAAAGCAATGAGGTTATCGGCGAAACGCAATGCTTCAAATGTCAATAATTGTGTCTCTTTTGTAATATGGGATTCGGGATCAAAATGATCCTGCACAGCAACGTCCTTCCATTTACTGTATTTTTCCTGATAGTGGGTTCTGTTAAGGGGTCTGGATATTGAAATAAAACCAAGCTTTTCTAATAGCGCATCAGTGTTCTCATATTGATTTTCCAGATATCTGTCCTCCTTAAATCCATACATCCAACCAATATCCAGTGGTTTATTTCTTTTCATTTTGTACAACCATCTCATGATATCCACACCTCGTGTTCGTGCTGCATTTCGGATTTCATTTTTCAACTCATGAGAAATACTCTGATCATTTAAAATTCTATTAAGTTCTGCTTTTATATCTTCTGCAGCTTTGTTGGTCACCACCCAATCAAAACGTTCAGGTCGCACGCGCGTTATCCTGACTCCCCCTTTCTTATCCGCATTGATATGAACGATGTCGCGATCAATCAAGACGTCAGAGAGCTGTAACCGTTGATCATCTGCAACGCCTCGCCACACCTGGGCACCGAACGCGTTATTTCCAAGATTAGCACCGATTTGATAGGCTAAGTCCAATACGGTGGGTTCTTTTTCCGTGAATTCATATTCCTTTCCGTTGTCTACACGTACCGTCACCTGTGCTTCCTTCCCGAGTTTTTCTGCCATTCTGGTTGTTTTATCGCCTTTACCTTTTGAAGCTTCCTGATAATTTTTTTTGAGCCTGTTTAATAAATCATTGGCCCGCTGCTTTTGCGGACCTGACAGGTCTTGATTGGTATCCAGATCAACCGGCATTATAGCGGCATTTGCCGTCATCAGAACAACCGGAATAAGCATATCTTTTTCTAAAAGATGCATGCGCATAATTTCTGTAACGGGACGATCCGCTGCGAGCCGGCGGTCTATTCTCTCAGATGATTTCGGAGTTTCCGCCTCTGTCAAAAACATATGATCATATAAAAATGCATCCCACGCCATCGCTTGAAACCAATTACTGCACATGATCTCCATCCGGGGAATAACATCATCCTTCGAAATTCCGGATTTGGCCGACATCCTGTAGGCTTCATAAATACCCGGTAGCCGGATCATTATGCTCTCAAAATGTAACTCCGAATGAAGTCTATCAAGATCCTCCATCCATGACGAGACCGTTCCGTTTAACTCAGAAACCATATCTTCTGTCTTCAGCTCGTCCCTCATGGCCATAACCGCTTCATATGCTTTTGGGTTTACAATCTTAAATGCATTGTCACCAATTATGTTCGCGATGCCCTTTAATCCCAAGTCCCGGGCGAGTGGTTCGTAGTATTTAAGCGCTAAACCAGCTTTATATATGGCTTTTTCCGGCTCGTAAACGTCATATGTTTCGGAGTTATCAGCTGCATCAGCAAGTTTTATATACATCGCCTGATAACTAATATCGAGAGCTTCAAAAAACTTTTCTAACGTACGCTTATCCTTATCCTCAGGAAAACCATGTTTCTTCTTTGTTCCGTTCAATTCTACTTTTGTCACCAGATCAACAAGTGTCGCTACCCTCTCTCCGAACCTGGCCGTAATTTCAGATAATGAAACACCCGTGTCTTCTGGAACATCATGAAGTATGCACGCTTTAAGGACGGTCAAATCCATAACACCACTAGACACAAGAAGGTATGCCATACGCAACGCATGATAGATACGATCTTCACCGGTATCACGCCTCTGCTTATTACTGTCTTTGAATTTTTCATCGGCATACTCAACCACACCGTTAAGAGCTAATTCCCTTTCCCGCACCTCTTCCGGTGTTTGTGTACCATATTGGGAGATCTGAGTTACAAATTCTTCTTTTGTCCATTTTTGAAGTAATCCGCTTGGGATAACAATGCTTTCAATCGCTATTGGCGGGAGCTGAGTCCACGTCTGATATTCCGCCACGAGGGTAGAAAAGTCGACTTCTGATTTTTCGGATCCATTTACCATAGGATTAGCGCGTCGTAACAGGTAATTTTACTACAGGATAAGCAAAACAACAAACGTACGTGTGTTTTCCTGGAATTAGTACGTAAGAAGCGTTGTCATAAATGCATCAACCGGAGCTTCGGAGCCTGTGATAATGTAGGCCTCCTTAAATAGCTTCTGTTGAGAAATTATCTCTCTGTAGAGAGTAAATCCGTGGTTTTGGATATCGGCCACCGCCCCCGGCAATACATCAATCGGTGAAGTTGTAATAAACATTCCGTTCTGTGGATGAAGGACATCCAGTATCGTGGAAAATGCTTCTGAGGGATTTTCATGCTTTTGAAGCCCACCTGAGTGTTCATGAATGATGGAAAACCCATTTGGAGCATGCTTTTGCTTCAGAACGGATAAATCTAAGGTGTCAATGCCGCTTTCAAATACGACATGTTTTACATGTTGAGCCACAAACCGAAGTTCTTCCATATTCAATAATGGTTTCAGCCGTTGTCCTGAAGCAGCGAATCTCTCTTTTGTACGTCGATCCAATCGATGCGCAGCTTCAGCAATCGCATTTTTGACAGTAAAACGAAGGTCTTCATTCGTAGCGACGAGTTTTACATTTTTTGTTAATCCTTTTTCTTCCATTAACGCACCTACAACACATAACCCCATGCTCATCATCGCGCCAAGGTCTAAAACCACAGCGCTATCAGATTTTTTCAATGTATCTGCTGTAGCCTCAAATATTGCCATTTCAATACGAAGCGGAACAATGACCCCATCCTCACTATACGGCCTCTCAGTGCCACAAAAATTACCTTTGCTGTATTGGCCCGTAAACGTATCCTAACGGCAATAATTCACGATTCGTTTTAAAAGATGGTAAGTTCGCAGCATTTAGATCTGCACCTTTAAACACGTCTTGCATAGCAAGTAATTATACCTGTCACGAGGTATTTATTCAACTATAGGATATATTAGACCCTTCATTGAGCTCACTCTGATCACTTCTGCGTTCCCGCCCAGACGTGAGCGAGCAGTCCTATGCCGATAATAAGGATCCCCCACCGTACCGGATGCGGATCGACAAGCGGATGAGCGGTGAGAAGTCCCATACCTAGTCCTAAAACCGCATGAACACCGGCATTTGCCTGCGGATGCTTCGCATAATACTTCTGCATTCTTTTCAACATATATATCACCTCCCTTAGAAGCTCTTTTCGAATTTTACGAGAAACTAGAGCTTCTTAGGCCCGCCGCTCACGCGCTCTTTGGGTCGTCTACGAATAGTAGTGAAAAGACCCAAAGTAAGCGTAGGCGGGCATCTTAACAAGTTATATAATCAGCATATCACACGCCCATCTTGTCTTAACGAGGTATCGAAGAGGCAATGTATCAAAATAGACTAAATTATGAAGCTATTGAGTACCCGGACTTCTTAACCACCGTTTTAACCATCTGCTCGTCTGCTTTCCCCTCTTCGTATTCCACGTTAAGCGTCTGTTTGGCGTAACTGCACGTCGCCTTCACCCCCGCATCCTCAAGATCGCTTTCGATCATGAGCGCACAACTGGTGCAGCATGCCCTGTACTTTGTACGTCCTTTTAGTCATAGTCTTTCTTTAGAGAATCTTTCTGAAACCATAGGTTTTAGAATTAGAGTCTCTTAAGTCCCGCCAAGAAACGCTCCGAGAGCCGCGCTACGAATAGTAGGTAAGGCGAACGGTAAGTTCTGGTGGATGTCCATATTAATCAATAACCGTAAACGCTCCGGTAAACATCCCCATACTGCAGGAATATGCCAGACGACCAGTTTGAGTGGGCACAAATGACAGCGTCGTTGTACCCGTCACCGGCAGTATCTTCGATATACCGAGATCCGGTATCGTAAACCCCCGGATACACCCATTCGTATTATTGGTGCGGAGCGTCAACTTAACCGGTACATTGCGTTTGAGTGTCGTAGCTGTTGCCGTATATCCGCTACTTGCCACGTCTATCGTAACTTCCTGTACGTTACCATTAATGATAGCGCCTTGTCCTGTTCCAAGCTGGTCAACAGGTGTCACGGCCGCTCGATAGAGATTCTGTAGGGTGTATATTGAACCGTTTAATCCCAGCCCCCATTAATGGATAAAACAGCAAATATGGCTATAACCCCGGCCGCGACGTATGAAAATACTTTTTTCTGCAAAAGCTCAACAACCGTTGCCCCGAGGGCGAAAAACACAGGAGTCGTGCCCAGAATAAATGCAAACATAATCGCTGCCCCAGTCCACGGACTTCCGCTTGCGACAGCTACAGCCATGGCGGCCTGCGTCACGCCGCAGGGCATAAGAATCGTAAAAAACCCTAATAACGTCGGTGCAAAAAGCGATTCGCTCTTGCTCGTTGTTCGAAGCAACCGGAACGCCCAACGCGGCGGCTGAATGACGAAATAGCGGAATATCGGGTGTGCGTCGATAAGCCGTAGGGCGGTCGCAAGCATGAATAGCCCCGCCCCTATCTGCACGATTCCCAACACTTTAGGAGTTAATGTTAAGGTGGATCCGATGAGACCCAGTATAAATCCGAGGATTGTATAAGCCGCGAGCTTCGCAGACACAAATAGGCCAATTTGGACTAATTTATGCCGGAACCGCAGCATCCCAGACTCCTCGCTATCGGGAGACGTTATGGCCGATGCAAGTAAGCCTCCCTGCACTGCAAGACAGGATAATCCCCCTGTCGTTAACCCTGTTAATAATGCGAGCCAAATCGGTGACATACGTTGTCTCTGTATAAAATAACTTGACAATTTTGTACAACTACCGTAGGATCATTATATCCCCCATGGGGGGATAGAAGTCAAGAGGACAAGCGAAGGGCGGAATGAAATTTTTGCAGCTCGCTTCCCGAGCTTAATACAAAAGGGGTTAATAGTTCAAAAAACTTTCGCGAGCAGCGGAGCAAGAAAATATTATTACGACCGGAGCGAAAATTTATGCCAAAAGGAATACCGAGAAATAAATCTGTCGAACAATCCATCCTCCACCGGCTCAAAATCGCCCGCGGACATCTGGATAAAGTTATTAATATGGTCGAAGAAGGCGCCTATTGCATCGATGTCATCCACCAGTCAATCGCGGTACAATCAGCCCTCAAATCCGCCGATGACGCGATTTTAAAAAACCACATGCAGACATGCGTTGCCGAAGAGATAAAGAAGGGAAATGCGAAAGAAGTGATCGAAGAAGTTATGAAAGTGGTTGAGCGGTCATAATAACGAAACCATCCCGAGCGAAGTCGAGGGATCATGGGAAAAAATAGTGAATTAGAGTTTAGAGCAGTAGAGATTAGGAAATTGGAGCTTAGTGCATTTGTTCTTAGAGCTTAGTAATTCAAAAACTAAACCCTAAACTCACAAAACATATGGACAAAATCATAGTGACAATCACGGGAATACTCTCCATTCTCGGCATCTACTGGTTCTTTTTTGGTAAAAAAGAGGAAACAGCCCAGATCAGCAGCGCAGCGACAATTATCGTTGATGGTGGCTATAAACCCAAATCTTTTAAAATTCCGCAGGATAAAACAACCACGATTATTTTTCTTCGTAAAGACGGCAATACCTGTCTCGAAGATCTCATTATTCCTGATTTTAAAATAAAAAAATATCTTCCCATGCACACACCGGTTACTATCACCCTCTCCCCTAAAAAACCAGGTATCTACAACTTTCACTGCGGGATGAATATGTTCCACGGCACAATAGAAGTCGCGTAACGTTTGTCATTCCCGCGCAGGCGGGAATCGGTTTTGGTTTGAATGTGGATCCCCGATCAGGTCGGGGATGACAAGAAAAATATGAAAACATCATTTCCCATCGTCGGCATGCACTGCGCCTCGTGTGCAAAGCTTATTGAGAAAAAACTCACAAAAACATCGGGAGTGAAGAGCGCGGCCGTTAATTACGGCAGCGAACAGGCAACGGTGGAATACGATCCTACCATTGCTACCAAAATGGTGTTATCCCAAGCGATATCAGATATCGGCTATAAAGCAATTATTGAAAACCGCGATTCAGAAGGCAGGACCAGCGCGGATGAACAAAAAGAGGCGATCAAACGCAAGGAATTACAGCTCCTTAAGCGTAAAGTTACCGTATCTTCAATACTAACCATTCTTATTCTTCTGGGAAGTCTCAATCACATGTTTGGAGATTTAACAAAGGCGTTTCCTTCATTTCTTCGTTATTTTGAAATACCGCCGCTCATTCTGCTTCTTCTTACGCTACCTGTTTTGTTTTGGTCAGGTTCGGAATTTTTTAAAGCTTCGTGGTCGGGGCTTAAAAACCGTGCCGCGAGTATGGACACGCTTATCGCCGTAGGGACGGGTGCCGCGTTTTTGTATTCGGCCGCATTCACGCTTTTTCCCTCCCAACTTATGGCGCTCGGATTTCCCGATACAATGTATTTTGACACTGCCGCGGTTGTCATTACCCTTATTCTTTTGGGACGCTATTTTGAAGCTAAAGCTAAGGCCCACACGAGCGATGCGCTTAAAAAACTTCTGAACCTTCAGGCGAAAACCGCCCGCGTTATTAGAAGCGGAAAAGAATTGGATATGCCTATAGCGGAAGTCAAAACCGGGGATATCGTACGGGTGCGTCCGGGTGAAAAAATTCCCGTTGATGGAATCATCACGGAAGGAGCAAGTAATATCGACGAATCGATGATCACAGGAGAATCAATGCCCGTAAATAAAAGATTAGGCGATCAGGTGATCGGAGCTACTATCAATAAGTCGGGCTCTTTCCTTTTTAAAGCAACCGGCGTAGGCGCTGATACGATGCTTTCGCGTATTGTGACTATGGTTGCCGAAGCACAAAGTTCCAGGGCGCCGATCCAGAGACTTGCCGATATTGTTTCAGGATACTTCGTACCGATTGTTCTTATAATAGCCGCCATCACATTTGTCGCATGGTATGATTTCGGCACATTTACTCAGGCGCTTACGAACATGATTGCCGTTCTCGTTATTGCCTGCCCGTGTGCCATGGGGCTTGCAACTCCAACCGCCATTATGGTCGGCACGGGTCGCGGAGCTGCCATGGGTATCCTCATTAAAGACGCAGAAAGTCTTGAGGTGGCCAATAAAATTAAAACAATTGTTTTTGATAAAACCGGCACACTTACCAACGGGAAACCAGTTGTGACGGATGTCATCCCGGCCCCTGAGCCGGGATCTCATTGGATTCCGGGTCAAGCCCGGAATGACAAGGACATTCTTCAATTAGCCGCGTCACTTGAACAAGGCAGCGAACATTCTCTTGCCGAATCCATTGTCACAAAAGCAAAAGAACGAGCAGTATCACTTTCCCCTGTTTCAAAGTTCAAAGCAACAAGCGGTATGGGTGTTAGCGGTGTCGTAAAAAACCAATCATTCATTTTTGGTAATCGTGCTCTTATGGGAGTACAAAAAATTGCCGTGGGCTCAATTGAAGAAATACTCAAACAATTGGAAACGCAGGGAAAAACGGTCATGATTCTGGCAACAAATAAAAAACTTTTAGGAATTTTTGCCGTTGCCGACACATTAAAACCAAGTGCGATTGAAACGATCGAAGTGGTAAAAAAGATGAACATCACGCCTTGGATGGTCACGGGTGACAACGAAACGACTGCACAGGCTATTGCCAAACATGTTGGAATTGAAAATGTTCTGGCTGGCGTTTTACCCGATCAAAAGGCTCAAAAAATCAAGGAATTAAAAACATCAGGGAATATTGTCGCTTTCGCAGGAGACGGCATCAATGATGCGCCGGCGCTCGCGCAGGCGGACGTCGGGATCGCTATGGGAACAGGAACGGACGTTGCAATGGAATCAGCTGGAATCACACTTTTAAACAAAGACCTCCGCTCGATCATCTCGGCAATAAAGCTTTCAAGAGCGACGGTCGCCGTCATCAAACAGAATCTTTTTTGGGCATTTGGATATAACATTATTTTAATCCCTATTGCTATGGGCGCACTCTATCCACCGTTTAAATTATTATTGAATCCAGCGCTTGCCGCATTTGCGATGGCCGCAAGTAGCGTTTCCGTTGTTTCCAATTCATTACGACTCAAAAGTAGCCGTATATAAATCCACATGATATAGTAGGCCTGTTATGCGCGGTTCTTTCTGCTATAACTATTATTTGGGTAACCCATACAAAAATAGCACACCGCCATTTTTCGGCAACATTCTCCCTATCGTATGAAACATGCATCCCTCTGGCGGTTCATCCTTATCATGTTAGGTTGTACATTTTCATTACTTGCCCTCAAAGTACTTCTGCAATCGATCCATTTTCCTGATCATGTAACAAATTGGTATTGGACAGTCAGTACGCGTAATATTCCTTTATACCGCCCCGACAGGAATCGAATCTATGCGTTCTGGCCCAATGTTTCAGCCGGAACACGGTGGTCCACCGATGCCAATGCGTTCCGTAAACAAGACCATCCGAAAGATGCATCTCATTCCGCAACGATTATCACTGTCGGAGATTCGATAACCTACGGGTATCAAGTGACACAGAATCAAACGTACCCGTTTTTTCTCGAACGTGGGCTTACTCAATCATCGCGCCCTGCTATCGTTTATAACGCTGCGGTACCCGGATACGGAATTGATCAAGAATATATCTATATCATCAACGAATTGTTGCCAACATATCATCCGGATATGATCATATGGAATGTATTTGACAATGATCTTACCGACTCTGAAGATGCCTGTTTATTTATGCGTATCGGCCAACAATATCGACAAATCCCGGCTTTTTTTAATATCCAATACCTTGACGGCAAGGTCACTCAATCAACCAACCCAGTTATTCATAAAAGCCGCCTTATCCGGTTCTTCATTGCCATACTTTCACATCTCTACGGGAGAACACGAGCTACGATCGGCTGTACTCCCCTCTCCCGCAACGGTGACTGGCCACAAACGTCACAAAAAATTCAGTATCTATTAAAACACGCACTCACCGCTCTACAAAAAACACACACGAAACTCGTCATGACACTCATGCCGGATGAAGAATATTTTGATTCTCACGCATCAGAAACTCACGTCGAACCTTCTGCATATCGGCTATTAAAAGAGACTATTAAAAAATCCGGAGCGACATTCGTTGACCTCAATGAAACACTGATAAAAAATTCCACCCCGAGCGCGTATTCCTCATTGTTTCTCCGATCAGATGAAGATCCTTTTTATCCGCACCATTTAAGTGCATTAGGACACAGCGCTGTAGCAAACGCGCTACTCCCGTTTATCCAAAATTTGTTGAAGCATTAACAATCACCTGTTTATTGAACCTTCAGTGTCCCGACCATTCCTTTGTCTTTGTGACCCGGAACGCTGCAGTAGTATTGGTATGTGCCTGCTTTGGTAGCGGTAAATGTCACGGTGTCGGACTGACCCGGTTGTATCGTTTTTCCCTTCACATTTAGTGCATCAATCGTAAAATTATGCGGATAGGTCCCGTTGTTTGTAAATGTCACCTTAACCGTATCGCCCGCTCCCACCGTCAGTGTATTTGGCGCAAATGCAAACTCCGTGCCGGTAACGGTAAATTCTTTTGCCGCACCCGCCGCAACAGTTGCCCCCGATGCGCCAGACATAGCCTCAGGTGCCGCAGTTGTCGTCGGCTGCATCCCGGTTTGGGTTGCAGGAGCAGGAGAACCCATCAACATTGTTTTTAGCTGGTGCCGGCCGAGAAATGCACCAACCAATACGAGAATTATCACAATCACAAGTATATTTTTCATATGCATTTATCCTACATGCTTATCGCCTATTTGTAAAGTAAATCACACATTATTGTTGTATAATAATACCTATGACGCCTCTTCAGGAAAAAACCTACGAATTACTCAAAAAAGTCCCGAAAGGGAACGTGACGACGTACAAAGCGCTCGCTGACGCACTGGGGACCAAAGCGTACCGCGCCATCGGGCAATTTATGCGGAGTAACCCGTATGCCCCGCAGGTGCCATGCCATCGTGTTGTGGCGTCAGACGGCACAATCGGCGGGTTTCGGGGAAAAACGAAGGGCGCTGAGATTCAACAGAAAATTGCACTATTAACTCACGAGGGTGTTCAGATTGAAAATAACCGTGTCGTAGATTTCCAAAAAAGATATTATCATTTTCCATAATGCGTTAATACTATTTTATACCGTCAATTCAATCTATTTTATAAAATCACCACTCGCCTATTGACTCCCCTTGCACCCATGGTACTATAAAAATAGGAACTTATTTATGGCGCACCATATAGCAAAAAAGAAAAAAAGCGCAACGAAAAGGGCGAGTGCCCAAAAAAAACCCACGGTGAAAACGGAAGTTCCTGATATGCCCGCCGGCGCTCCTGTATCCGTTTCACCGGAAACAACTCCTGTGGGAACCGCCAAATCACCTTCCAATAAGATTTCTATCATTATTCCAATTATCGCTGTCGTTTTTCTTCTTGCTAATATCGGACTTTTCCTGTATCTGCAGTACGTCACCAACAAACAAAATGCACCTGTTGCGACAGTACCTGCTCCGACGCAGGTGACATCAACGTCTCCGACACCCACCCATACGCCAAAACCAACTCCCACTCCCTACCCGCTCGCACAGGGGAAAATTAGCTACAACATAGGCTACAGTAAAACACATACAGGTCCTCAGATTAATAGCATCACTATTAACCCATTTGACCCCAAAAAAGGCGTCCAACAAACATTGTCTATAAATGTGTCAGCAACATCACCAGTTCTATCCGCAGATCTTGCCCTAACGACGGATACCAAAACCGCAACATACAGCATGACAAAGGACAGTCAGGATCCGACCGGAAATACATGGTCTGCTACATACACAACAGATGACACGCATTTGTATGTGTATAGCCCTCAGGTAACCGTAAAAACCGCAACAGAAAAGGAAGTGCAAACGCTAACACTGAGAGCGTATTAACATGAAATATTTACCGATAGCATTTGGAATCGTACTATTATTTATAAGTCTATTTCGTGTACCTCAAGTTTTCGCAACTACATGCGCCGAGGTAGACTCCGGCGATCAGACGATATCATCTAGCTGTACATTTGCAGGCACCGGCAGCTATGGTGTTGATACAGGTTCAGGAACATCAAATACAGCGACGCTGAACATTACCGGCGGTACACTCACCGTAAATTGTAATCAAGCTATTGGATTCGGCAAAGTCGTTGTTAATGGGGGCTCGGTGGCAATTGCATCCGGCTGTGGCGCGACACCGGCAAAACTCGTTCCGGGTGGCTCGGTTTGGATGGTTGATGGAGATGGCGACCACTATCCTGCAACAACCACGCAAACGGTATCAGCAACTTCACCCGGTGCAAGCTATAAACGGAGAAATACAATAACAAGCACTACCCTCACCGATTGCGACGATACCGACGCAAACGTTCATCCTGGTCAAACAGCGTACTTTACAACCATTTCAAACGGCGGCATATGGGATTACGATTGCAGCGGAGGGATAACCTATCACGTCAATCTTTGCACCTGCGGCGCTTGTATATCTAATGGCTGTGGTTCGTCGCTTTCATGTCCTGACACATACCCCACGGTGGGATATACCTGCGGAGTCACGTACGCGAATGGCGCGTCATCCTGTACGGCTAATCTCGATATCTACCTCAATTGTACGAGCTGCAGTCCTGCGGCATCAAGCAATGTGCTCCCGGGATGTCATTGAGAGAAGGCTTATTTCTCCTGAGGAAGTTGCGCAAGTTCATTTTCCAACATATCAAGTTTTGGGATAACGATGAGGCGTTTTTTATATTCGATCAATTTTTTCTTTTTCAATATTTCTATCTGTAAACTCGCCGTTTCCCTCGTTGTCCCGATCCAGGACGCAATCTCTTTATGGGTAAGCGGTATAGAAAGGCTCCCTTTCCTCTCAGAAACACTAAAATTCTTTGCATAATACAGAAGAAGGAGGATAGTTTTCCGATATGCGCTCTCAAATACGAGAAATTCCATCCGCTGCAGGAGTCCACCGACGCCGCTTAAAAAGCGTTCGGTGAAATGTGCGAGTACCTCAGGGTGAAGTTTGATAAACCTACTGGCATCGTCCCGCGGCGCACGCTGGATTTCAACGGGGGTCAATGCCTCAAAATAATAACGGTTAGGCGCATCATTCAAGACCCATGACATAGGAAAGTATGATCCCGGCCGAAATACATGAAGCACGAGCATCTCTCCGTTTTGCGCGATAAAACTCATCCGGACAAATCCCTTCTGAAGATACAAGACGCCTGGCGGCGGATCCCCTGCCCGTAAAATAAGTTCTCCCTTTTTATAATGAAGCTTCGTGAATTTCGAAAAGAACGCGTCGACAGTTGGGTTGAATTGCTTGTCCATAGGCTTAATTAGTTAACAATCTTACTTACTACTATACACATTTTTTACAAAAAGTGTGTAATGTACATTACATATTACAAAAGTCATATCATATTATGATGCATACTAGATATGCCGATGAAGGTTAACATATTGAACCGGATTACCTTTTTACTCTCTTTGTTTGGCCTTATCATTGCTGTATATGTCCTCCAGAGTTGGCTCCGCCACACGACGATTGTTTGCTTAACCGGAGGCTGTGAGACCGTTAAAAAAAGTATATATAGCTACCCGTTTGGTGTTCCCGTACCCGCTGTCGGACTGGTCGGCTACAGTATTATCGCGGTGTTATCATTTTTACGAACCGTAAACCATGCGCTATCAACCAAGCTGCTTACCCCAATATTGGGCATAGCAGCCTTCGGCGTCCTTTTTGTTTCCTGGTTTACGTATACGGAAATCTTTATCATCCACGGTGTCTGCATGTGGTGCGCCATATCAGCCGTAAATATGTTAGTTATCTTTATCCTTACAGTAACTAACTTCCTACGGCGCAATTCGCCGTAGTTCTTCTCTTGCGTTTGGCTCTCAAATCCAATATAACAATAGAACTATGAAACTTACCAATGAAACAAAATTGTTTATCGGCATCATCATTGGAACCATCATCCTTGTGTCAATTGCCGCAATAACCCTAACGAAGCCGGCTCCGGCGCTTTCACGGAGCAATCTCATTCTTCCCGATTCACACACGGAGGGCAACCCTAAGGCAAAAGTATATCTTGTTGAATTTTCCGATTTTGAATGTCCTGCGTGCGGTGCGGCAGAGCCGACAGTCGCGGCAATTGTGAAACAATATAAAGATAAATTGCTTTTTGTCTACCGCCACTTCCCGCTCTCACAACATCCGTTTGCCGAAAAGGCGGCAGAGGCTGCGGAAGCCGCAAACGCACAGGGTAAATTCTGGGAGATGCATGACGCATTATTTGCTGCCCAGGATAAATTTTCAGACACCTACTTCAGTACGCTTGCCAAACAGCTCAATCTCGATGTCACGAAATTTGACGCGGACCTCAATAATGGAACATATGCCAATCGCGTCAATGAGGATATAACGGCAGGCACACAGTTTGGTGTTGATGCGACTCCGACATTTTTCCTGAATGGGCAGAAACTTGATTTAACCAGCTTTAATGATTTTCAAGCAGCCGTTGCTCATGCGGTTTCTCAAACAAAATAAATTTAAAGCGTTCTCAAGTTATTCGTTCATAGTTCATCGTATATCATGCTATGAACCATGAACAATGAACCAATAACTTCATATGTCAAACAAAAAATTGCGCGTCGGATGGTTTACGTTCACCTGTTGTGAAGATTCAACGATCGTTTTCACCGAACTTCTCAATATGCATTGGCAGGTCTGGCGGGAAAAAATAGATTTCGTGCACGCAAAGGTCCTGCAAAACACGAACCGTTGGGAACCTATGGATGTCGCATTTGTCGAGGGAGCCATTTCGTCGAGCGACCAGGAAGAAAAGGTAAAAAAAATCCGTGGCCTCGCAACAAAACTGGTAGCAATAGGCGCTTGCGCCTGCACGGGAATGCCGAGTAATCAGCGGAACCGCTTCGACGCGCCGACCAAAGAGGAAATTAAGGAATTACTCGTCCGTTTTAAACACGCCGATACGGTGAAAATGCTCCGACAGGTCGTCACGGTCGACGATGAAGTGAACGGATGCCCGATGAACGAACAACCGTTTCTTGACCTCATAGATAAATATTTAGTAGAGTTTGGAGTTGTAACGCGGGAGGCGAAAAGTCAGTAAAGAAATTGTTCTATTGTTACATTGCTCTATTGTTATTTTGACCATACCGTCTCGATAAACTATTTTTGGAAAATAACAATACAACAATAAAGCAATAAAACAATATTGTGTATGCATACTACGAACCTTGATTTAACGCTTGATGAAATTACTAAAATCGAAGGCACCGCTAAACTTGATCTTCAAATCCGTAATGGCCAGGTAACGACATGTAATTTCGGCATCGTTGAAATGCGGCGCTTTTTTGAACAGGCCGTTCGCGGCAAAACAATCACCAATCTTCCGCACCTGTTAGCCCGAATCTGCGGCACGTGCAGTAATGCCCACTTATTGGCAAGCCTAAAGGCGGTTGAAAATGGGTTGAACCTTACAGTGACCCCCCAGACAAAACTCTTACGGAAACTCCTTAATTACGGCCTCATTATACGGGATCACGGCCTTCACCTCTATGTGTTTGTGCTCCCTGATCTCTATAACCGTGAATCGATTCTTGCGTTTGATGATACAAATCCCGAGGAACATGATTTACTTCATGACTGTTTTGCCGTTAAAGAAGCAGGGAACAAATTGAGTATCGCTGTCGGAGGACGTTCCGTCCACGCTCCCCTACTGGCCGTCGGCGGAATGAGCGAAATTGCAACGAAACAATCACTCGTGGATCTTATCCCAGTGTTAACCGATATCAGACCAAAAGTATTAAAACTCATTGATGTCTTCCTTCACTATCCGTTTGAACTTACCCAGGATTTAAAATATCTCGCCCTGACCGATCCTGAATTTTCATTCCTTGAAGGATCGGTGAAGACAAGCGACGGGGCAACCATTGCTCCCGAGGAATTTGCTGCACATCTCATAAGGAAAGATATCCCCCACTCCCAGGCGACCGGCTATCTTTTTGACAATCATATTCATATGGTGGGTGCCCTTGCGCGGTTAAATATAAATCGCGACGCGCTCCACGCAAACACCAAACGTGATGCCGCAGCAGCTTTTTCACGATTTCCAAGTAATAATATCTACCACAATAATCTTGCTCAAGCCGTCGAGATGCTCCACGCGATTGATGCAAGTATTGATCTAATTAACCAATATCAAGGCCTTTCTGAATCTCCCTTGCCGGTCGCCCCAAAAGAGTCAACAGGAATCGGGATTATTGAGGCCCCCAGGGGGACCCTTTTTCATCGCGTCGAAATGACTCCGGACGGAAAAGTTAAAAAATCAAAAGTGATCGTACCGACGGGCCAAAATCAAATTGGAATCGAGAAAGCGATCCGGGATTATGTTGGAATGCACATTGATGACAGCAAAGAGGCGCTTACGCTCGAAATTCAAAAAATCATACGGGCCTACGACCCGTGCATGAGCTGTGCAACGCACTTCTTGACAATCCAATGGCATTGAATTTCCCCTATTCCTTCATGTTGACACAGGGTTTACAATGAATGGTGGAAAGTAAATTCACCTCGGGAAGAGCATAATCAGGAATCCACACATAAAACATTATTGAGTCGACATTAGAAACACCGTGTATGTAAGTGAGGGCGTGTGGTATGTTGTTTTTTTCTGAACTTATCGGAAAAAATGTTTATTCGGAAGACCAGCGCGAGCTCGGCATACTTTCTGACATCATCTTTCTAAACGCCGAAACGCCCAAAGTAACAAAAATTGTCACGACCAATAAATTAACCCGCCGTGAAATTCCGATTGAATCTCTCAAAAAAGTAAACAGCCACATTGTTATCAAGCGGACCCTCAAACGGGTAATTATACGGGAAAACGAACTGTCAGCGCGAAAAACGCTTTTGGATAAACAGATTATCGACCTCGTCGGCAACAAAGTCGTGCGGGCAAATGATATTGTCTTTCAGGATAGCCCAATCCTTTCGATTTCCGGTATCGATATCGGGGTTTTGGGACTCCTGCGGCGCCTCGGCCTTGAGCGGCCCATTTCGTACATTACCCACCTCCTCCACGTCGACGTCCCCATGACGCTCCTCAGTTGGAGCGATATTTTAACCCTGGAACTCAAAGACGGCCAGATTAAACTGAAACAACATGAGGAGCGGCTGTCAAAAATCCACGAAGAAGACCTCGCTGACTACCTCGAAATGACCAACATCCAAAACATCCACTCATTCTTAAAAACGCTTGACAGCCATAAAGCCGCCGACGTTATAGAAAACTTAACAATTAATTATCAAGTCGACTTATTTCAACGGTTTGAACCTCAACAGGCCGCAGATGTCATAGTGAAAATAGATCCTGACGAAGCGGTTGACATCCTTCTTGCCATTGACCGTACGAAGCGCGACAAAATCATGAAAATACTACCAAAAGATAAACAACAAGAACTTCATCAACTGATGACGTTTTCACGAACGCCGGTCGGTAAACTCATGACGAGTGAATTTTTTGCTGTCGAATCACATATGACAGCGGCTGATATTCTCAAATCTATAAAAACGAATACCGCCGATTTTTCCTGGCTTCAGGCCATCTATGTCCTCAACCGCGATGACCAGCTGGTCGGAGTTTTTAATACGCATGAACTCCTGATGCAGGCACCCGATATGCCCGCATATAAATTTATGATCCCTGAACCAATTGTCGTTCTGTTGACAACGCCGATTGAAGTCGTTATTTATAAATTATTCAAATATAAAATCGCGGCGCTTCCGGTCATTAACCGGGAAAAACGGATACTGGGCATTATCACAGTCGACGATGTAGCGGACATCATACTTAAAAAAATCCAATGATAGACATCCTGAAAAAATATCGGCGCCGTTTCTTCCTGTTCTTTGCAGTGTTTGGTCCCGCAACCATCACCGCGATGGCCGATAATGACGCCTCAGGGGTTGCAACTTATTCAATCGCCGGGGCTCAATTGGGATATCCAATTCTTTTTGTCCTTCTTCTTATCACGATACTCCTGGGGATTACTCAGGAGATGGGCATACGGCTCGCGCTCGTGACCCGAAAGGGTCTAGGAGACCTGATCCGAGAAAATTACGGCGTCAAGGTGTCTCTCTTTATCTTTGCTTGTTTATTTATTGCAAATATGGGAACGATTATCGTCGACCTGGCTGCGGTGAAAGTGACCAGTCAAATGCTCCACTTCCCGGCCATTCCGACGATGATTGTCGTCATCATCCTCACCTTCGTTTTCGTCATCAAAGGAAATTACAAATTGAATCAGAATATTATGTTGTTTTCCTGCCTTTTTTACCTCGCATATATCTTTTCCGCAATGCGGGCGCATCCGAACTGGTCATTTGCCATTACCAATCTCATAATCCCCCATGGCGTCAAGTTAACTCCCGAATATTTTAGGAATTATATCATTATCGGACTCGGCGTATTAGGAACAACGGTCACTCCATGGGGCCAATTTTTTATCAGCAGTTTTGCGTTCGATAAAAAAATAGAGGTTGAGCGGCTCAAATATTCACAATTCGAAACCTATTGGGGCGCATTTCTCACGGACTTTTTTTCCTTCTTTATGATCGTTGCCACCGCTGCGACGCTCTATATTCATCACATCTCCCTCGTCTCGGGTGAACAGGCGGCCCTCGCTATCAAGCCCTTCGCCGGAGAACTTGCGGGGACGCTATTCGCCATCGGAATTTTAAATGCCGGGTTTATGGGAATTGTCACGGTTTCTCTCTCAACAGCCTATGCATTTGCAGAATTTTTCGGTTTGTCAGGGAGCCTCGACACATCATTTACCAAAAGCCGCGTATTTTACCTTATCTTTATACTACAGCTCATCGGTGCGGGTGTTATCGTCCTACTGCCTAACGTTTCGCTCTTCGGCCTCGTCATCGCAACGCAGGCGTTAAACGCCATGATGCTACCGTTTATTTTCTTCTACCTTTTACGACTTACAAATGATGTAAGTGTCATGGGAACAAAGATTAATAATGCCTTTCAACGGAATTTCGGGATGATCTCGGTCATTGTTATCTCCATCGCGTCACTGTTAGCCCTTGTGTTTACGTTTATCAAATAATTTCTCAAGAACCGGAATAGTCTCCGTCAATACGCTGTTGTCATCCGTACCAATCGGGACGCCGATAATCGTAAGGGGTGCGAGTTTATGAAGTTTTGAGAGAAGCTTAAGGTGAAATCCCAGATCATAATCGTGAGGGGAGACGCTTTTCGCCGTCATAAATACATCGATATCGCCAAATACAGTAACTGCTCGGATTCCCTCAACAGTATCAATAATAATGCCCTCTTCCTCCGGAATAAAATTCTCATTCGGATCAACCGGCTGAAACATAATGGTCGGAAATTTCTTTTGAAGATGCGGGATAAGCCGGACCGGCAAAGAATCTTTACGAACAAACGAATTTCCAACAATATACACGTTCATATTGATCGGTTCGCAAGTTGAATTGCAAGAGATGTATATCGAGACAGATTCCCTTGTTGCCTCAGTGTTAACACATCACAAATATATCCCCAATGGATGCTGACGACATCACCGATAGCCGGCAAAATTCCGACTCCGACAACTGTTTTTAATTCGGGGATTCCAAGCTCAAGAAGATCATTTTTATACATCAATGATTTCGTCTCAACAATATAGTGCGCACCAGTATCATGTTTCTTATTGCCGGGAGCATGTTCAATCCTTTTTACAACACGGCCCCAACTGATGCGGCAATCATCCATCGTCGACAGCGTCTGTAGGACGGTATGATGCCCAGTCCGAATAAAAATATTGAGCACATGAAACGTGTGCTGCGGCAGTCCCCCCTCCACCATCCGGTCAACCATCGGATGAAGTACTGATGCGCGTGCCTTTTTCTTTAATTCCAACGTATCAACGAGATGGGTCGCAAACGCACGGACCGGAATGCCGTGAAGTAGTGTATTTCCGAGCCAATACGCTTCAACAACACGCCGATCAAACGGGTCGCGAATATCGTTATGACGTGCAATAAGACTCAAATACGGATACAGCGTTTCAAAACGGTTAAGAATACCGGTAAGCCCGTCATCTGCAATGCCGTCTGCTACATATGCTTTTAGGTCATTTTGCCGCTCAGGGCCACAATAATGAAGACTGTTTGGTGCAAAGGAGTAACGGCTGCAAAGAAGTAACCCATGACTATCAACCATCATAAAGACTCTTTTTGTTTCTTCGGTAGAAATAGTTCGATGACGATGAGAACCGCACCGACCGATAAAAGCAGGAGATTAACCGCTTGTTGATGAAAGATTATTTTATTCAGTATAAAACCTGTTAATAAAGCAGTTACTACCGGAGCAAATACGAGAATGGAGGAAACAAGCGTAACCGGCGCCATGGAAAGTGCGCTATACCAGGTCGCCACATAGAGCGTGAGTAATAGGCTGCTTGCAAGAATAGGTAGAATGGCATATGACGCAGGAGAAGCAATAAGTCCTATTTTCCCGACTACTCCCACAGCCATAAGAAGAAACGGCAGACCGAACATCATTCTTCCCCAGGATACGACCATCGCAGGAATCGTCTTAAGAGCAAACTTAGCTATAACGTTTTCGATTGCCCAGCAAATCGTTGCCGCAAGAATAAGAAATGTTCCGGTCGTAGGAACTACACGAAACGTCCCGCCAAACACAAACATCCCCAAAAAAAGCGCAAGATATCCGGCAACCTGAACCTTACTCACCCGCTCATGAAGGATGGGAACGGCTAGTAGAAGAACCCAGAGAAATAGTGTTTTTTGGATAATGTTGCCGTTAAGAGCCCCAACTTTGGCAAGTCCGGTAAAGAAAAGAGCAAATGGGATCCCGCCGCCGATTGCCCCGATGAGGATAAGTAACCCCCATTGACGCTTCGTAAGCGTTCCCAGTTTCCGTATATCCCCTCTGGCAACTAACACCATCATCAAAAAAACCGCAACAACGGCATTTCTTATAAGAGTAAATATCAACGGATCGGTTTTTGAAACGATAATTGCGTTCGTAAATATGGAAATTCCCGATATAACTGCTGTTGCTATAGCAAATATTACGCCTTTTTTTATCATAGAGCTCCTCCATGAAACCCCTGTGCCATGCGGATACTTTCCGCTTCATGAGCGGCTATCTTTCTGAATGCGAGATTTGCATACACTTCAAGGTAATCACCCGTTTTTACTCCAGTAAGCTGCCCCAAATGTACCGTGCGTCCATCTTCCATACGCGCAGAACTTTCTGTTACTGTTTTTACTTTTAAAATAGTATTTATGCACATAGGAGATAAACCTTCCCTACTATAAATTACCGCGAGTAGAATCGCAAGACACAAGGAGCCCTACCCGCCCCTTGCAACCATGGGCACGTTCCGATTATGATGAAAATAATGTACTTCTGCTCTGGAAGGAGGTGACACGAATATGGCAAAAGCAAGAACAAAAACCACGACGATGAAATTAGACATGATGAGTGTCACCGTCCTTTTGGTTATGTCGATATTTGGCGGTTTAGTCGGGTATTATCTCGGCAAAGCAACGGTTACTCCTCAGTCTGTGAGCCTCAGAGAGGCTGCAGTGATGATGAAAGAGAAGGGTGCCGCGATGCAAGATGCCGGTAAATTTATGGGTGATCAAGGTAAGCTCATGGGGAACCAAAATATGATGACCAAATCAACCCAAATGACACAGGATGGATCAACTATGATGAGTCAGGGTGACAGTATGATGAGTGTGACACAAGGATATTAATCGTTAGTAAACGTTTACTAAGACTAAAAACAATCCCGGCGAAAGTCGGGATTGTTGGGTTAACTAGAGGTATAACGCTACGGTCATGTTCCAAAACACGTGGACAAGAATGGGGGCTACAAGAGATCCGGTTGTCGCAAAAAGAAGACTATTTGCATAGGCGAGAACAAAATCAGTAACAAAAAATAAGATAAGCGTAATACCCTGAAGCTTATTTGTCGTCACCAAAATAGGAACATGCAGAAGGATAAAAAGGATTGACCCGACAAAAGCAGAATATGGAAGTTTTTTCGTTTTTTCATAAATACGGTTGAATAAAAATCCGCGGGTCAACAGCTCTTCTGAAAAGGCTGTTGCGATTGAGATGGCGATGAGGAAAAATCCGTACCGTCCGAACGCTGCAATCGGATGAACATCAAATTTTCCGTATTTCATCGCATGCGCAAATAATCCCTCAAGGGCAAATATCATCCCGAATCCGAGCCCGATATACAGACTATTGAAAAAATTCTTCCCAGTAAGCCCGATGGAATCAAGCTTCCGTTTTTCTCTCTTTACCACGTACCAGATCACGGGGATAACAAACACGAGCGGTTTAAAGATAAATTCATCTGTCCATTCCGGAAATTTCGTAAAATATCGGTAGACACTCCAGACAAGAAGCACCCATCCCCAAACCTGAAAAATAGGCTCTAGCGATTGCACTGACCGGGTAACAACAGATGTTACTTTTTTTACCATATCATGGCCACATATCCCCTGTTCCCCTTGGATATATTTATTCTATATTTAGAATAGCTGGTTCCTTTTTTCCACGCAAGCAGTAATCATCATCCCAATGTCTGCCGATGCACATTGGTTTCTTCTATCGCCCGTTCCATTATCGTGACGATAGAATCAATAATTTCCTTAGCGCCTTCATGCGTTAATGCCCGGTAGTTATGAGGAAAATAATGGAATACGAGGTTTCTCCCGTTTTTCCATGTCTGCCACAGTTGTATAGCCAGATCGCCTCCAATTCGACGCTCGATTTCGCCGAAGGCGCTCTTGTGACCAAGACGTCCGACTAGGCTTGGACTCAGTGTTTTCCCTACACGATAATGATCACTTCGATATTCTTTTTCTGTCATAATTCCAAGATCTAATAACAGTTGTTTCAGAAATCCTTCGTAGAGTTTTGCAAAAGGAAACACGAGATACGAATAATCGGTTAATGCCGTATCCAAATGCCTGTCACTGTCGGCAACTAAAAACGCTCCGTCATGGGCAAGGGCTTGCTGAGAGGGAGAGAGATACTTCCAAAGGTCAGAACCTTCCTGAATCATAGTATGAGTAAGCGGTATCAGCCGGTACGGTGTTATCGAATAAAAAAATACGTCTCAATAATAAATAGGATCACAAATCCGATGAGAATAGAGCGTTGAATCTGCACAGAAACTGCTCCCGCAACCAACCGATACCAACTGTTGAGATTTTTTTGAACCTGCCACTCCCCAACCTGCCAGAGTATCATCGCAAGATAGATCGATAGCACCAACCCATTGGTAATCATACTTCCTGATGAAGTGACGACAAACAGACTGACGACAATGAATGCCGCCTCAAAAAGAATACTGCGAAACGGCGAAGGATTAAGGTGAAAAAATACTTCAGCTATATCGAGGAAATAGACACCGATGAGTCCGCCGACTATAAATAATAATGTTCCCAGTATGGGATGAACCGTCCATTTAAGTACTGAAACAAGGAGAAGGTATCCAATCGATAGAAGGATGAGAAACATGGGTTTCCGCCGTACAATTTCTTTGATCTTTTCGACATCCATGATGAATTTAGTATAGCACCTCAAATTCCAGAAATTCATTTGTGGCATTTTCCCAGGTAATGTCAACACGTTCCACCCACGAAATTTCTGGTCCTGACTGACACAGCTTTACAAATTCGTCTAATCGGTCTTTTGCACCTTCTGAAACAATTTCAACAGTATCGTCTTCCCGATTTTTTACCCAGCCGGTTAATCCTAATTCTTTTGCCTGACGTCTGGCCCATGCCCTGAAGCCCACACCCTGGACATCACCGGAAACGACAAGGTGAACCCGTTTCATATCATTCCTCGCCCTGTTTCAATTTCTTCATTTTCCACATAAACAATCTCGCCCGACTTTTTGCGTTGGCATCTTTGACGAAAGATAACGTTTTTTCCAAAATCGCACGTGGTACGGTCTTTGCAAGGCGGATATACAAAGCTTTGTGTTTGTAATCTCCTAATTCTTCTGCAAGGTAAATACCATATGACTGAAATTCACGGGAAATATATTTATCCTCAATCGGATTAAATTTGAGTAAGATCTGGCCAATACTTTGAACGGAGGCGCTTTTCAGCATAGTTTATATTGTCATTCCGGCCTCTGAGCCGGAATCCGGTTATTTATAAAATGGATCCCAGTTCTAGCCTGGGATGACATAAGAATGTTAAGAATGTCAATTGAATCTGTTCATCGCCCGGTCAATTCCATCGGTGAGCGCGATTCTGACCGCTTCCGCACCGTGTTTCACGAGATGTTTGAGCGATCCCGCTTCGCTTCGGTTAAATCGGGAAAGCACAAACGCAATAACGGACCGGTGGGACAAATTCTTGTCTTCATTGAGGCCGTTTGATTCCTTGCCCCGGCCGATCCCCATGCGGAACCGGACAAAAGCATCGCTCGATAGATGGGTAAATATTGACGTAACGCCATTGTGTCCAGCGCTTCCGCCTTTTTGGCGGATCCTAATCTTCCCTAGGGGCAAATCGATATCATCATGGACAACCCACACATCAACGGGCGCCACGTGATAATAGTCAACTAAGCCTTTCACGACAACACCTGAATCATTCATATATGTTGTCGGTTTGACGAGCATGACATCGCCCAGTTTGGCAACCATCGCCTTATGCGCTTTATCCAATTCCCAAACTGCAGTCTCGCGCCCAAGCTCGTGGCCTAAATGTTCGACTACCATGAAGCCGATATTATGTCTCGTATCTTTATACTGACCGCCCGGATTTCCTAAACCGATAATTAATTTCATAGTAACTACCTATCTTAGTATCTTAGCTCTCCTCCTGCAATAAGCGGATAAGATCCTGGTCGTCTACCTGCGGAAATTCAAGGTAATACTGACCGACTGCACGAAACTGATTATCCGATACAATGGTAATAAATCGGTTCGTTATGAGCGACAACCGCTTCGCCACTTCAGGAGGTGCAACAGGAACTGCTCCGATAATCGATTGGGCGTGTTTGTGTCTTGCCCATGCAACTGCGGCCTCAAATGTGGATCCGGTAGCCGCACCATCATCGATAAGAATTACCGTTTTTCCGGTAAGAAGCAGCGGCGGTTTCCCTTTCCGATATATCAATATTTTTTCTCGAATTTGTTTCGCGAGTTCGTCAATTTTTTCCTGAATATACTTCGTTGACGCGTCACATCGGCGGACCATGGGCCAATCGATAACAACGATGCCGTCAGGTGCCACAGCCCCGAGAGCAAGCTCGCAGTTTTCTGGAGACGGAATTTTTTTGACAAGAAGAACATCGAGAGGCGCTCGGAGTGTCTTTGCAACTTCATGTGCAACAATGACGCCGCCCCGTGCAAGACCTAATACCACTGCACACGCATCATCAATATGGGCAAGATGACCGGCAATTGCCCGTCCTGCTTCAATTCGGTCGGTAAATGTCACGAAAATCCTACAAAATACACGTGACAGGCGCATGATTGGGTACCCATTCATGTCTCCATCACGTGTATAGTGTTATTTCATCTTCGCTAATTGTTTCTCCGCAAGATCCCCTACGAAAGGAACCTTATACATTTCACCCTGGAATGCTTTCCACATACACACAATCCAAAGAATAAATGCTGCAAATGAGAGAAGAAGTCCAACGAGCCACCCTAAAACTGGGATAAATCCGAGCGCGATATTCACGATGAAAATGCCGCCGTACAAAATCGTCGACTGCATTGCGTGAAACCGTACGAATTTGCTCTGTTTCTCAACTAGGAGAAAAATTACGCCAGTCACAAACCCCAATAAGTACGAAGCCGCACCCATGAGATTTTCATTTCCTTTTACATCAGCCATTGTAATATCACCTCCCCTCTATTTCACCTTATCATGCCTCAATTTTTCCCGTCAATGGCCAATGTGACTTACAGGATTCTAAGCTGTTCTCTCGAACTATCGATAAGAGGTTTTTCTTCACCTTCACGCCACAATTTTACGACGCCGAAAACGCCGTCATAGCCGGGGTCAATCACGATGTCGCCACGTCTGACTTTTTCAACCCCCACAGCGACGCGCTCGCCCGCAATGTGCTCTATTTCTTTATGCGATGACTTCAAAAGTACTGAAAATTCGCCGCCTAACGCATCGGTAAGCTGAAGGTAGGGCGTCTGCACCTTGGGACTGGCCACAGGGGAACCTATGCACTCAGCAATGATTTCCTGAAGGGGTACGAGCATAACAAATGGTGCACGGTTCGGGAATGCTTTGCTTTTCGTAACGTTTACAAGAGCGCCACCCTGATAAATCGCTTCTGACTCAATGGTAAGCTTCAGATCTTCTTCACTCCGCCCGGCAAGCTCGCTGACGCGCTGCTCAACGCCCTGGGTTAAGGGTTTCCCGCATACCGGACACGTGGTACCGTTTTTGGCTGTCTGCTTCGGACCCCAACGGATATTACATGCCCGATGCCCGGTCCAATGATATTTTCCCTCCTCAGGATAGAATTCAATAGTATAAGAAATGAACGGCGCGGGGAGTTTTGGCAAATTCGAGTTCTTCGCCGCAGGGGCTCCAGCGGAAGCCGGAGATCGAAGAACTCTTGAATTTGACGAAACGACCTGAGCGCCGCCAAACGGTTGTTTAATTGCATCATAAATGGAATCATAGCTTAATTTCCCGTCCGGAATATTAAAAACCGTTGACTCGCGTCCCAATTTCGGTCCGCTATGCGCATCGGAAAACGATACAATCGACCGGTTATCCAGCTCTTTGATGCGCCAATTCATCGACGGGTTACTCGATAAGCCCGTCTCGACAGCGTATATATGTTTTGCAAACGGACCATACGCCTCTTCGATACTGTTAAACCCGCTCATGCTGCCAAACACGGAGAACCACGGTGTCCATGCGTGCGCAGGAATGATAAGTGCATGAGGTTCAATGGTCAACACGAGCTCAGCCACTTGAATAGAGGTAAGTCCGATTATCGGCCGCCCGTCACTCATGAGATTACACCCCTGACGCGTCATCTCTTTATTGATTTTGTCGGTTGCGGCGAGCGTCGGCACCCAAATGAGTGTATGGACCCGTCTCCCCTTCCCTCCCTGAGAATAAATACAGGAAACTTCGGTAGCGAGAAGAAAAAGAGGAGATGGAAGAGAATTAAGGGGAGAAGTTGGATTTACCTTCTCTATCTTCAGTTCTCTCTCTTCTACCGCCGGCTTCAGCCTGAGAAGTCCGTTCCCCAATTCTTCCAGATTATCCTTAATTTCCTTCATCCAGAGCGGATGTGTCCAATCCCCGGTCGCCACAAGCCCCATCCCTTTCCGTTTCGTCCATGCACATATCTGCGGTAAAATCATTTGAGGCGATACCGCCCGTGAATATTTTGAATGCAATTGAAGATCTGCTATTACTTGCATAATAAGTTGCTTGCCCCGCATACGCGCCCTTCCGATGCCAGGACGTAGACCTCGAGAGGAGGTAAGCGTTGTGCTGGGGCATTGTTATTCAAGGAATTCTTTCATAAGGTTTTTTAGTTTCGTCTCGTATTGTTTTATTACAGAAGGCTTAAATTGTTTTTTCTTTTTATCATATACCTGTCCCCCCATGACATACCCCGGCATATAGCTGAGTGGTCGCTTAAAGAAAAGAATCGGCAACGCTGCTTGTGCGTACTGTTGAACTACATGTAATGTTCCTTGGGTTCGAAGCCGTCGCAGTGATACAACATAAAGCGTTTCCCTAATAATTTGCAGCTTAACACCCTTTTTATCTAATCGCAGACTAAAATCAATATCCTCGTTAAATGCATGACCTTCGTCGTACCCCCCGACAAGCATAAATGTAGCCCTATCAACCGCGGTAAGCGGTCCGGGAGCCATTGGTCTTTTAAAACGATTCAAACTCTCTACCGCAATATTCCAAAAAAGTGTTATAAACGCATCTCCCTGGACTTCACTGTCCGGCCGGCACCAGGCGGTAAAAAATTTGAGACGTTCATCTTTAATATATTGTTCTATCCGCCCAACCGAATAGGGAAGTAAAATACTGTCGGCATCAATAAACACAAGCCAATCCCCTTCTGCCTTTTGTGCCCCCAGATTGCGCTGTAGCGGAAGACTCGCTCTACCGCTGACAACAACCGTCAATTTGGGAAGCTTTGAAGAAAAGGTATACGCCAGCTCTACTGTTTTATCCTTTGATGACCCGTCAACTACAATCACCTCAAAATCCTTCACCGTTTGAACAGTGAGTGATTCTAATAATTTTGGAAGAAATTTTTCCTCGTTAAGTGTGGGGATGATAATCGAAATCATGATGCAACAAGTTCACGGATAACCTTATCTATACGTTGTCCTAGTCGTGAAAAAAACACACTCCCCTTCTTTTTCTCCTGCGGCGATTGCTCATAAATACTTCCCCCACCGATAAATCCGGGCATATATTTCAACCCCTTATGCGTAAATACGATGCTCAAGGTCGACTTTAACCACCGATTAAAAATTTTTAGGCTTTTCTCTTTTCTGAATCGGCGAAACGAATAGATGTAGAGAATCTCCCGCAATATGTCAAAAGCGACTCCTTTACGGTAGATCATGACGCCGAGTTCATGATCTTCAGCAAATGTAACATTTTCGTTATATCCGCCGACGCTCTCAAACACATCCCGCCGCACTGCCGTCAATGGACCCGGCGCCCAGGGTCGTTCAATAAGAACACTCCCTTCAATCCCCATATTCAATAAAAACCCCCCAATGGCATCCCCCGGCTCCTCACTGTCAGCTTTAAGCCATGTGGTAAAAAATCTGGAATGCTTTTTATCTATGAATCTGGTAATTCGCTCGATAAAATTAGGAAACAATATACTGTCGGCATCGATAAAAATTAACCAATCGGCTTTTGACAATTTGGCGCCACTATTCCGTTGGCGCGAAACTCCTTTTACTTCGTGCTGTTTTATAGTTATCGGAAGACTTTTTTCAAACCGTTTTGCAGCAGCAATCGTACGATTATCCGGTGAAGCGTCAACCACGATCACTTCAAAATTTTTCACCGTCTGCTGCGTAAGTGATGTGAGGAGTTTTGGGAGAAACTTTTCTTCGTTCAATGTCGGAATAATAACGGAAAAACGCGGTTTTAACATAAATTCTTCTGCATTATACGGCAAATGAACGCTATTCGCATTAAAGGGGCGATTGTTTCTGCCTATTAAACATCCCCTCAATTTCACTGACTGTTGTAGCTTGCTGCGGCGATTTGTCTATGCGTATCCGGACGAGCCTCGGAAATCGTACGGCAACGCCGGCGCCATGGGTGGATGATTTTGTCAGATCATCACCTGCTATCTCAACAACTATGCGGGGCGCGACCCAAACGTCGGGAATAAATAATTTATTTACCTCCCCATATTCTTTTGGTTTTACCGACACTTTAATAGTGTGAAGCTTTTGATGGAGATCCTTCCATAATTCATCAGACACCCCGGTACCGATTTTAGTCACCGTCACAAAACTATCGCCTTTCCTCACTCCCACAAGGAACATGCCTATCCCAAACCCCGACCGCTTCCCTTCCCCCCGAGAATATCCCATGATGACTGCGTCAATTGTATCGGTGAGTTTACCGGTTTTTCCCTCTTCCTCTTTAAACTTAACCCAGTGATATCCGGTCCGTCCGGGCTCATAGATGCTATCCCATTTTTTGACCACCGCTCCTTCAAGGCCTTTTTTTAACTGTTCATTATGATACCTGCGGATTTCATTTGCATCGCGCGTTATTATTTCAGGGGAAAGCATAAGACACCGGTTTTCTTTTTGTTTAAGGGTTGCCTCAAGTATCTTACGGCGCTCCCGTAGCGGAATGGATAACAATTCCTTACCGTCTTTGTATAAAATATCGAAAACGTAAAATTTTAGGGGCATTGTTTGAGACGCTTGTGCAATTCCGTGCTTCCGTTTGCGGGTCATCGTTTCCTGAAATGAGATGAGTTTATCATGTTGTTTATCGTACCCGATCGCTTCGGAATCCAGGATAACTTCGTCTCCGTTTAATTCCGCGCCAATTTGTTCGAGTTCCGGAAACATCGCGGTCGTATTTTCCAAATTCCGTGAGTAGGATGCAACGAATTTCCCCCGTCTGAAATGAATCTGCACCCTTACGCCATCATATTTTGGTTCAACGGCAACTTCTCCCATTTTTTTGATCATTTCATCGGCATTCGGAAGCCGTGCGCAAAGTGACGCAAGAATAGGAGCACCGACTTTCGCATGAATGTGAGAAAGACCTTTAACACCGTCGGATTTAACCGTTTGCGCAAGATACCCGATGTCCGGGCGGACGTTGTATGTGGTTTCAAGCACCGGACGAAGTGATTTATCGCCTGCGACCATCCATGACAGACTATCAAGCATGGTCATATCGGAAAATCCCAGACGGAGTTTATCAAGCGGAATTCTCGCCAGATACCGTGCTGAAAGTGCGTCCATGGATGAAAGAAGACCGGCAAGTAAACCGATTTTCTTCTCCTGCGATCCCTGTCCCCCTTCATTGGCAACAGAAAATAACGCGTCATACACTTTTGAAACTTCTATATCTGAATGCTTTCGTTTTTTTTGCAGTGCACAGATTTCGGCCGCCATCCCAAGGTCCCCTGTTTTTTTGAACGCCGAAACAACATGATCCTGATCGGTGTCGTATGCAAGCGCGATCGCGCGGATCATAAACTTGTCGGCAACGCCGAATTCGACGGCCTCATACAGTGGAACAACTCGCCCGAGAAGAAGGTAACAAATTTTACCGATTTCATCCTTTTGTACGTGCCGGAACAAATCCGCAAGGATCTCCGTCATTTCATTCCGTGACGCGGTCTTGTCCAGTCGTTTGAAATACCCAGCAAGCTCTGAAAACTTCATATTTGGTTTTTTGTCATCCTCACTGTCGTTTGTCATTCCCGCGAAGGCGGGAACCGTTTTTGGTTTTGATAACTTTTTATCAGAAAGCTGATCCTCGGGTCAAGCCCGAGGATGACAAAAAAGGAATGACAACTGACTTCATTGAATAAATAATACGTAGGCAGCGGCAATGAGTATAAGAAAAAATATTCCGAATCCTAATGCAACATATCCCTCATGATCATCACGGGTCAGCTTTTCGATCCCCTGAATGACGACAACTAAGGCAAAAATCGACGGGATAATAAGAAACACATATGTGATTCCTGGGCCGGATAGATTCATAGTAAATAATCCAATTGTATTTCAATAAACGAATGTAGTTATTATTCGATTATTTGTTTATTGGATTATTATGTACTTCGTAGCACATACCGTACGCCTTTGGTCGTGCCTTCTTTTTTCACTATACCCTTTTTAATAAGGTCCTTCAATTCTCGAAGAACCGTATCCTCGGATATCATGGGAAATAATTCAAAAAATGACTTATTCTGTAAAAATCCGTTTTCCTGAACGAACTCGACGATTTTAATCTGGCGCTCGGTAAGCGTTAACGGTTGCCCTCCAAGCGATTTTTTGAGCTTTAAATCCGTTGAAAGCGTTTTAATTTTTTCTTTGATGCGGGTAAGTTCAATAGCAAGGCCTTCCGAAAAATATTCAAGCCATGGAGTCAAATTACCGTTTAAGCGTCCCACGCTTTGTAGCCCGTCATAATAGGACAACGGCTCCTGGTCATAGTGTTCCTCAAGTGAAAAGAAGCGCTTAATATCGTACCCGTCTTTAAACAAAACCAGGGTCGCAACTCCCCGTGCAACCCTGCCGTTCCCGTCAAGGAACGGATGGATGCGGACAATCTCATAATGCGCAATGCCCGCTTTAATGACCGTGTGAATATCTTCAGAGTTCGTTCCATTGAGCCACTGCAAAAATGAGGCAATCAGAAACGGAACCTCAACTGCAGGTGGCGGACGGAACGTTACCTCTCCTGTTTGGCTATTTTTCACAACCACTTGCGTCTTTCGATAAACCCCGATGGCGGTGTCTGGCAATATCCGATGAACCGTCATCTCATGAATGCGCTTCAACGATTCTTCCGTGATTTCCTTCTTATCATATCCTTCAATAAATTTAAGAACATTCCGGTAATTAAGGACCTCCTGAATATCCCGATCACGCCCGACAATCTTGGCGCCAGCTAGCACTTTCTCCGCTTCACCGAACGATAATTCGTTCCCTTCTATGTGTGTCCCATGATGGACGGTACGGACCATAGCGTCTTCTCGAAATTTCGCTTCCCACGCAGGTACCAATGGGGCATTCTCAATCACCTCTTTAGCAGCCTCAATAATGCCCATATATTTGAGAATTTTATTCGTGATCGTATAATTCGGTGTATACATAAGTAGGATGAAATCCACAGAATTGTATTTTCCCGCAGAATAACCGTATAATACCCTCATGGATGTAAAAAAGCAATCAGGAGGTGAGCCAAAAAAGCAACTACATAAGGCCGTTTTACAACAGATGGTGACTCTTGCGACGAGTGGATTCGGACTCGTTGCGGCTCTTGCCTGGAATAATGCAATTCAAGAATTAGTAAGCGTATATATAAAACCACATCTTCCTTTCGGGAGCGGATTTATCTCGCTACTTATTTATGCTATTCTTGTAACGATCCTTGCAGTTATTGTGACGGTAAATTTATCGCGCCTCATTGAAAAAATGGAAAAATAATCTGTATACTAAGAATGTGGAACAAACTATCGCTCAATCGCCAACAGAGTCAAAGGGGACTCCTCCTGTTCAACCCCCTACGACGCATCAAAATAAATCTACTGTCATAATTATCATTTTCATAAGTCTTCTCGTTATCGGGGGCATTGTATTTGCCGGTTATCGATTCTACCTTCTGCCAAAAATGCAATCACAATCACCCGCGCGAACAACGCTTCAACCACTTCAGTTAAAATCAATCAACAGTGAGCCTACAAATACAGCAAATCCCGCAGCTTCAAACAAAACACACAAGTGGATTATCTATCAAAACACAAACGCAAATTATCAATTGAGTTACCCGGACGATTACACGCTGGTAAAAGCCAACGAAAACACAATTCAGATCGTTAATGGGTTAAGTAATATTATGGAAATTCAATACGACACAACGATGACAAACATAGATGATAAATTAAGTAATATTCGTAGCGGATTAGAATTCAACTATCCCAGCTGGAGTGTTCAATCTGTTAAATTTCACGATAAGGACGCAAACAGTGTCCTACCAAATTCAAGTGCCACTCTTCCGATTGCTCTTTACGTTGTACAGGGTAATTACGCGGTATATGCTATCCGTTATTCAACAAAACCGGAAGATAAGGAAGTTGTTAACGCTATATTGTCGTCATTAAAATTTCTCGATAGCACAGCGATCGCAAAATGGAATACATACCAAGATCCGACAAAGACCTTTTCCCTACAATATCCATCTACATGGAGTGTTGTTCCGGAAGAGAACCAAGTTCAATTTGCAAGCGATGACCATATTCATTACATTATTGCAAAATCATTCACCGTTCCCGATGGTATCTCTCTTGGAACATATGTGGACACTAATAAATTAGGAGACGTTGTAGGAATCGGCAACAATCCACATTATTACTATACGTTAGGACAAACTCAAATACCATACGATCAGGTCGGAGAATTCGGTGCATATCAGATTCTTGCTCCTCCCGCCGGTTTGCCACAAACAGTAACAGCATTCACAAGATTCGTCAGACAAAACAACCAATATGTTCTGTTAAGTCTACACCCATATAATCCCACAAATTTATCGATTCTCTATCAAAATCAGCACGTGGTAATCTTTAATCAGATCCTTTTGACGGTCAATTTTCTTCGCTAACAAACAATTGCTTCATTGTGGCGGGAATTTGATTTGCCAAATCGGTCGTATTAAAATACGGCCCGACTGTTTTATATAACGTATCTCCGGCTTTTTTATTAATAAAGCTTGCCGCTGTTGCGGCAAGAAGTGGATTATTTTTCGTTACAAGGGCCGCAGCAAGCCCCGAAAGCACGTCCCCGGTTCCACCTTTTGTCATCCCAGCGTTACCCCCACTCACACGATGACAAATTTCGTTCCCATATACCAAATCCTCCCGACCTTTTAATAACACAATGCATCTATAAAGATCGCCGAATACCTTTACTTTATCTTCATCGGTCACGTTGACGGCAATCTCAGGGTGTTGTACGACCGCCTTCTCCCAAACGATGGTAAACTCACCGTGATGCGGCGTGATAATCGCATCCTGCGGCATGAGAGCAAGGTCCATCATCTGGAGCGCACCTGCATCGATAACCCACTGTTTTTTGGGATAGTCTTTTAAAAGACGGTTCGTCAATGCTTCCGTTTCGCGGTCCCTTGTCATACCAACACCGATAAGAATACAGTCATCTTCTTTGATATAGGCATCAATATCATCCCGCCGGATAACGATCCCGTTTCGAAATTCCTCTTTTGCTCGCAGAACGATTTCGTTATTCTCAGGAACCGATGCAAAATGAACCAAATCAACAATCCTGGATGCGACCGTCAGCGCCCAAAGACTCGCCGCATGAAACAATTCACTTCCGCCTATAACGAGCAATCGTCCGTTTTGCCCCTTATGTGAACCGGGCCCAGGAACAAAAAGTCCCGCTAAATCTTTACGTGTTACAGGTTGCATAAGGTTATTTTACAACAGTTCTATCATCAAGAGATATAACACCTATTCGTGGATATTCCCGTTTCATAAGGGCGGTCACCTCTGGCTCTGCCGTTGTAATAATGGTTTGCTGTTTCCCGATAAGATCCATGACCAGTCTCCTGTGGGCAGAATCCAACTCCGAAAAAATATCATCAAGAAGAAGCGTCGGACGCTCACCTACCCGCTCTTCCACATATGAAACTTCAGCGAGTTTTAACCATAAAATTGCGAGCCGTTGTTCACCGCGGCTTCCGTATTTACTCAAATCTATCCACTCGCCTTTCCGCTCCGGCTTTTGAAATATAATATCATCCCTGTGCGGTCCGACGAGTGTCGCCTTTGCGGATATCTCTTCATCGGCGTATTGAACCAACCGGGACTCAGATATCACACTTTTGTCATAAATAATACGGTACGACGCGCCGGCGATATACGACGCGTTGATAAATGCAATATAGGTTGCGCGTGCTTCCGTCAGGTAGCCCCCTGATTTTATAAGAAGCTGATTCCAAAAGACGAGCTGACTCCTCGACGCTTTCCCTTCGAAAATAATATCCAATAATTTATTTCTTTGCCGCAATCCCCGTTCATAGGATAATAGATTTCTTCTGTATTCCCGGTCAACCTGGATGAGCACACTATCCAAATATTTTCTCCGCGTACTCGGGCTGTCGGTAATAAGTTCAAGGTGTTCCGGCCAAAAAAGTACCGCGCGAAAATTGCCGATAAAATCAATGAGACGTCTCGCTACCCCGTTTACGAAATATCGTTTTGAAGGCGCAGACTCACCGGTTAACATACTTCCAGTCATGACGATTTCTAATTTTGTCTCTCCTACCAATCCTTTTATCCTGCCCAAATCCTGCCCCCATCTGATCGCCTCGCGATCCTGGTCGGCGCGAAAACTTTTTCCGGTCGCAATAAAATAAATAGCTTCCAAAATATTCGTCTTCCCCGCTGTGTTCACACCGACAATAAGAGTTGCATGAGGAGAAAACGTAAATGTTTGCTTTGCGTAGCTTCGAAATTGTTGAAGAGTGAGCGCATCAAGAATCATCGGCCTATTCTACCACACGACTACGTATGGATGATCGTGCCGGTAAAGGATTTATCATCGAGGGCTGATGCAAGATTGCGAAGATTTTTCCCGTCAAGAATTTTTACAGTCACTTCAAGATCTTCCGCTAATTTAGAGGCCACAGGATCAAACGGCGCATTCATTCCGGGAACCCATTTATCCCCGATCATACCCCTGTATTTTTTCCAGGAGATGTCTTTGAGGGCTTTTGCTTTGGGATTTGTTCTCGGGTCGCTGTCGTAAACGTGGTCGATATTAGTGAGGTTAATGAGGGAGGGAATGTTGTAGTCCTGACAAATCGTGACTGCACAGTAATCCGTGCTCCATCCCGGTTTCCATCCGGCTGCTATTGCCACCGGTCTATCAATCTTGAGTATGACCTCATAGTGTTTTATGACCCGTTGGTCAGCGATATCACGGAAAATGGTTCTGATGAGTTGAGCATTGAGCCGCGTTGCATGAAGTCCAAGCCAATCCAAATCAATATCATCAACCTGTTCCCTCCGCACTTCTGAAGCTGCTTTCTGATAGTGTCTTGTTGTCCCGCCTCCGCCCACCGTAATAAAAAATCTCCTCTTTTTGGAGGAGATTTGGTCTCGTATGAATGCGTTGAAGTCGCAAAGGAATTTAGTATCAATACCACCGTTGGGGACAACGAGTGATCCGCCGAGGGAGAGAACAAAAACATTTCCGTTATTAGTCATTCGTTTATGCTACAAAAACGCGCCATTTGACGCGTTCTCTATATATTAGCAAAATTTCCTGATTTGTCAAACAAAAATGCAATCTTTGTCATGTCACTCTTCCATCCTCGCAAGCGCTCCGGTCCTTCGCGCCCATTCCCACATATCTTTCATAAAGAGATAGGAAAGGACAAAATAGGCAATATTTAGCACACCTGCGATCTCAAGATTATTCCAAATCGGACTGCCGGTCAGAACTGCAGCACGCGCTGATTCAAAAATATACGTCGGCGGCAATGCATAGGCGATCTTCTGAACGACTGATGGAAGAACCGATACCGGATAAAAAACTCCGACAATCGGCTGAATAATATAAATAAACCCCCACGCAAGCGACTGGAGCCTGGTACCAAGCCGTAATATCATCCCCAAAGTAAACATGCCGACCGCATTGCCGAAGATGATAAGAAGGAGCAAATGCACGGGAAGTGTCATGCCGACAGAAAATATAGAAAAATGAAATGTCAGATATCCGACGATGGATAGAATAGCCACAGTGCTGACCTGCTTAAACAATCCGAATAGCATATGTCCTACAACAAACTCTTCGATGGTTAAGGGGCTCACAAATAAACTGCTGAAACTGTGGGCCCAAACCTCCCAAAGCGTACCGACGGTTATGGAATAAGTCCCCGCCTCCATCGCATACCAGAGAATAATGCCCATAACGACAAATATTCCGGATGATCCACCGCTTATACGGGAAAAAAATACCGCAACGCCGCCGAAAACAAACGCCTGGATCATGGGAAACCAAAAGATATCCATCCACGTTTCCACACTGTGACTCAGGTGGTGCCAGGCATAAAAAACGATGATTTTAACCCTGTGCCAACGCATGCGTAGAGACCGTTTCTCAATGCCGTCAGAGGTATTGAGAAATACAGACCCTTGTGTCGCATCGACGTCTGAAACATCAACAATGTTATTGTCGAGTGCGGCAGCGCCTCCCTTGGCAACAGCCAAAAACACGTCTTCAAGATCCGGTTTTTCGATTTCGATGTCGGTAATCCAAACTCCCGCGTTTTTAAGACCGAATAATACTTTCGGAATTTCCTTTTCATCAAGCGACACCAACACCATATGCGGATTCACCATAGTATATTCGTATTTTTCAGTGAGAAGGTATTTCGTCACGGGCCGAAGGTCCTTATCAAATGTCAGCCGTAGTGTCGCGACTCCGACGCGCCTGGATAATCCTAACGGCGTATCCGTCGCAATAATAGCCCCATGATGGAGGAAAATAACGCGGTCACAAAGCCGACTCACTTCACTCATATTGTGGCTCGTGTAAAGTATCGCAATCCGCTCGGTTTTACGCATATTGGCAATGAGATTAAGTATGGTATTGACGATTTCCGGATCTAAGCTCGCAGTCGGCTCATCCATGAGGATGAGCTCCGGATTATTAAGGAGGGCTTTGGCCATATTCACCCGTGCTTTTTCGCCTGAGGAGAGATACCAGTAGAGCGAGTTCATTTTATGAGAAATACCCAAAAGCTCAACGACGTCGTCAATTTTCTTTTTACTATTTGTTACCGCATACAGACCTGCAAACACTTCCAGACTCTCTTTCACCGTAACTCTCGACTGCATTTCAGAATACGCGGAGACGTAGTTGATGCGTTCCATGATTTCTTCATGATGGGATTCAAGATCATGACCGAAAAATCGGACAATTCCGTTTGATGGTTTTGTTAAACCCAACAGCATCTGAATTGTCGTTGTTTTCCCGGCTCCATTCGGACCCAAAAGTCCTACAATTTCCCCCTCCTTCACGCCAAAAGATATGTGGTTAACGGCAACAAAATCGCCGTACTGCTTCGTAAGTCCTGAAACTTCAAGAACTGGGGCCGCCATAAGTGAATTATACGCTACTCTGTGGCGCTTTTCTCTGGTTGGTGGTAATAATATGTCCGTTCTGGATCCAAGCTGGGGATTCGCACGGGAATTCCTCCATTCTCTAACTTGCCAACAGGAATTGCTATGATAGGGGTTTCTACAATGAATACATCATCGTCCTCGTGATGACTCAAATTAATCATTGCACTCTTTGGAATGATAATCTGTTCTGGATTGTTCATATTTGGAGCTTGTTTACTCAAAAAATTTATCATCCACGAATTTCTTAAATGCATTTTGAAAATTCTCCTTACTGAATTTCTTTGCCTGTGCGACACAGTCTCTCGACCAATCTTTTTTCATACGCATGAATTTTTTAAGGGCTGTTTCAAGACTTTCGGTTGTTGCGTCTTTAAATAGCACTCCTGTTTTCCCGTCGATAACAGTTTCCAACACGCCTCCCTGCCCCAGCGCAATAACCGGAACGCCATGTGCCATCGACTCAACCGGAACCATACCGAAATCCTCATCAAGAGCACAGAATATAAATCCTCTTGCACCGGCATAAAGTTTTGATAATTCCGCATCTGATACGCCGCCGATAAATTCTATAGTCGGGCTCCACCCGGCAGCGCCTTCGGCGTCAGCCGATGGCGGACGGGCCGCAATCGAACGTAAATACGTTTCCTCTTTCCCCTTCCCGACGATTTTTAACGGAAGTTTAAGCTTATTGCATGCAATAATTGCCAGATCAATTCGCTTGGAATATGTTAACCGGCCAACGCTAAGAAAATAATCTGATTGAGACATGTGACCAGGGACATGCGACATGTTTTGTTTCTGACTTGTTGCATGTTGTTTGTCGCTTGTTACGCTCACATCGACTGGCGGATAAATAACTGTCGAATCTCTTCGATAAAACTTTGTGACCCTTTTAGCCGTTTCTTTGGAGTTGGCGACAAAATAGTCCACCTTCTGCGCGGTCGCGAAATCATAATGCCGGAGGAAAAAATTAATAATCGTTGTATATACACGTACCGGCCAATATTTTTGAAGATTGCTTCCGGTCGCATATCCGTAGAGATTGCGCGGAGGGTGATGAATATAACAAATATGAAGAGGCCCATGACGATATGCGGGGAGGTGTGTCGTTTTGAGCGCCGTCACAGCCTTGGCAGTTGTACGATCATGGAGGGAAAAAAGATCTGGACCTTGACGGCGCGAGAACCACGGCACACTGACCTTCGCGCGTCCAGTATTTACTCCCCGGCACATAAACCAACCGCTGCTTGAGATAACCACATCGTAGCCTGAAAGATCAAAACTTCCCCACACATCAGGTGCCAAAAACCGTAAAGGCGAATGGAATTTTTTAACCAGCCAGTTATGCTGCACCCAACTCGGACGGATGTCCCAATTTTTAAACCGGTAGGCATGGCTTCCGAGCGCTTCCCAATCGACAAATGCTGTATAAAGAGGGGCTTCCGGCCACAGTTCATGCAAGGCTTCTACAACCCTCTCTGCACCCCCATACTCACGAAGGAAATCGTGTACTAAAGCAATTTTCATAGTAAAAAACTTGCCCCGAAACTGCGCTCTTGCGAGGCAGGGACGTAGCCCCTGCGAGCAAGCAAGCACGGTTTGGGGTCATGTACAATTGCGATTTTCATATCTATCTCTTAAACGCAACGATATTTTTCGCTTTCTCATTAGGATATGCCCAAGCCTCTTCAAATACTCTCCGAGTTACCCTTCTTTTTTTTCTCGGTGGAAGTCCCGGATCGTGAAGCCAAATAGTATGCTCAGTTGCACGAAATATAAGAACGAAATGTCCGGCGTACCCCATTTTACGGTTGAGGGTTTTTATATTTATATTGCATATCAGAAGATATTTCTTACCCAATAAATCAATAATATCTCTATAATGCGGCTGTCGTTTTTCAAATTCAACTTCTTTAATAAATTTCTCTGCATTACGTTTTTCCGCCTCGATATCACTGTATTGAATCCACGTATCCACGACATCTTTGCTTGCCAGAGTATGTAGGTATTCTTTAGGACTATGCAAAAATGATTTGTAATCGAACGACTCAATATCTTTTATCTCAAACCCTCTTTTCTTAAGCGCAATAGCACCCTGCATTATCCATGACCACAAACCCTCTTTCTTACCCGTCATTACGTCAAGTTGTTTAAAGGTAAAATTTTCGTGAGGCAAAAAATACTTAAGTATCATGCGTAGAGACGCCTGATAACAATGCGTTTCATCTTTTGTATTGTGATAAAAGTGAATTCGTCGCATATTAAAATAACTGTTGTTGTTCGCCAGACGTATCTTTTGTTTTTTCACTCTTCTTGGTTTTTTTCATTTCAACAGTCGCTCCCCCGTTCGTCAGGCGTTTCAATAATGAGTGAAAATGCATGTGATCAAAAAACTTCCGCGCCTCTTTTGTATCAAGTGACGTCATCGGCTTATCAAATGTTGGCGTGACATCAACAGTAGTTCTGATGGTTGCGAGATCCTTTGAGAGTGCTGCATCCTTTTTGCCTGCTTCCAGTTTTTTAATAACTGAAGAGGAAACTTCTTTGAGTCGTTTGTCTTTCTTCTTGAGCGCTATATAAACTCCCTCGACGGAACCGAATCGCTCAAGAAGCGCAATTGCAGTTTTAGGTCCAATCCCTTCGACGCCCGGATAGTTATCAGAGGCATCTCCGGCAAGCCCTTTAAAATCCGGAATTTTTTTGGGTGCGACACCCATACGTTCTTTTACGTCCGCATCTTTATATAATTTCGCTTCCGATAATCCTTTGGTCGGCATATAGACATATGTTGTCTCATCAACAAGCTGAAGGATATCTCGGTCTCCCGTCACAATAATAATCTGATCGATATTATTCTTGTTGTCATTCCGGCCTCCGAGCCGGAATCCAGTTTTCTGTATTGTCATTTCGGCCTCCGAGCCGGAATCCAGTTTTTGACGAGAAGATGGATCCCGGGTCAAGCCCGGGATGACAGACCCGAGTGCTTTCTTACAAAGCGTTCCAATGACGTCGTCCGCCTCAAATCCATCTTTTTCAAAGATCGGAATCCCAAAGGCTCTCACAAGTTCATGCACTTTCTCAATTTGTCCGACGAGCGCTTCATCCATCTTCGGCCGGGTCGCCTGATATTTTTTATACATTTTTTTCCGAAAGGTTGGTTTCGGCCGGTCAAACGCCACAATCATATATGTGGGATTCAAATCGTGATACAGCCGGAGAAGCATTGTGGCAAAACCGTACACCGCATTTACCACACTCCCGTCAGGGGCAGTCAAAGGAGGAATGGCGTGAAAGGCGCGGTGGAGTACTGCGTTTCCGTCAATGAGAACCAAACGATTCATGGGGCTATTATATTCGATTATTTTGTTATTGTCGCCTCGCGGGCGACCAGTCGATGAGGTGGACTTATTGTTTGTTACTGAGTGTCCGTTCTTTCGGCCCGCCCATAAGTGCTTCAAACTCTTCACTTTCGACTGTTTCTTTCTTGATAAGCGCCTCAGCAATAAGGTCAAGTTGTTTCCGATGTTTCTTGAGAATTTCAGCGGCCTTCCGGTATCCCTCATCCAAAAACTTTTTGACTTCCCGGTCGATAGCACTTTGCATATCCTGGGACACAGGATTTTGCTCCATCATGCTTTTCCCCCACTCGGTGATATCCATCTGAGGACCGAAGTTGATGGGTCCAAGATCGCTCATGCCAAATTCCATTACCATATAGCGGGCAATCCGTGTCGCTTGATCGATATCGTTGGCCGCACCGCTCGTCATTTCATTGAAAATCAACTGCTCTGCCGCCCTCCCACCCATCGTCATGGCAATTTCCTCAATAAGCCGAGACTTCGTTTCATGGAGGCGATCCTTTTCAGGAGGAGCGAGTGTATAGCCAAGCGCCATACCACGGGAAACGATACTAATCCGATGAACAATATCGAGGTTCGGACTAAAATACGAGACGACCGCATGTCCGCCTTCGTGATACGCGGTCATTTTCCGGTCTAAATCGCTCTGCAGGCGTTTTTTCTCAGGACCGAGCTTTACTTTCGTTGCCGCCTCTTCGATATCTTTCATATCGATTTCTTTTTTATTCTCGCGGGCGGCTAAAATCGCGGCCTCATTGAGCATATTTTCCAAATCTGCCCCACTAAATCCGACAGTCCGTTTAGAAACCTTATCCCAATCGAGATTGATGACAAACGGCTTACCTCTCGCGTGAATCTTCAATATAGCCTTACGGCCTTCCATATCGGGCAAATCTAATACAACCCGACGGTCAAACCGTCCGGGCCTAAGAAGTGCGGGATCTAAAAGATCTCCTCGGTTTGTTGCGGCAACGATAAGGACCGCAGTATTCGGTTCAAATCCGTCCATCTCGACAAGAATCTGATTGAGCGTCTGTTCCCGCTCATCATGACCCCCCATGATGCCGACACTCCGCATGCGTCCAATCGCATCAACTTCATCAATGAAAATGATTGCGGGCGCGCTCTTTTTTGCATTAGCAAAGAGGTCGCGGACTCTCGCGGCTCCTACCCCGACGAGCATCTCCATAAATTCACTTCCTGCAATACTGAAAAATGCGGTGTGTGCTTCCCCCGCCATCGCCTTGGCAAGGAGTGTTTTCCCTGTTCCGCTGGGGCCGACAAGGATAACGCCCTTGGGCGTCCGGGCGCCAAGAGCTTTATATTTTGCAGGATTTTTTAAGAAATCGACAACCTCTTCCAATTCTTTTTTTGCCTCATCGACCCCGGCAACATCGGCAAATGTCACTTTTGGCAGATCCTTCTGAAATATTCGCGCCTTGCTTTGACCGAAACTGAAAAGATTATCCTGGGCGCCCCGCGCTTGCCGGAACAGAAAAAGGAAAAAAAGCACCGTGAGGACGAGAGGCAAAATATTGGAAATTATCCCTATCCATAATTGACCGGCACTCGTATCTTTTATATTAATTTCAGTTTTACTCGGATCAGCTCCCGATGTTTCAAGCGTCCGGACAAGCGATTCCTGTGGTTCTTTGTGGGATACAACCTTATCACCGTTTTTGTACTGTACGGTAAGTTTCGTATCCTCAACGTCAATCCGTTCAACTTTTCCCGCCTTTACATCACTTATAACCGTCGACAATGGCTTTTCGGGCGTCAGACTGTTTTGTCCGTTGAGGCTTCCGATAAGCGAAAAGATGAGGAAAATAATAAACAATCCGATAATGATGTTTTTAAAATTTAATTCAAACTTAAATTCAAACATCTTCCCGACTTTTTTGCCGTTTGCGGGGCGTTTTGGTTTCTGTATAGTTTTTTCTGCCATAAGTATATTGAGCGTTCATTATACCACTAATTGAAGCTGAACGGGGAGTTTCTCGTCGCTCTGCCACGATTACTGCTCTCAAAATTCTACAGGCGTAACTCTTCCATGGCATCTTGCAAAAACCACTGATACACCACTTTTTTAGAAAGCTTGAGGGATTTCGCAAGAGGAATTACAAGCTTTTTGGGAAACGACCGCTTACCGTTTTCTATGAGCGTAAGGTAGCTTCTCGAAACGCCAATACAAGAAGCGAGCTGCTGAACAGTTAGACCCCTCTCGCGCCTCTTTTTTTGAATTCGTATCCCCGCCCGTATCATTGTTTATTGTATTAGGGCAGTGCCGTTAAAGAAGATAGCACATAATCCCATATTTGTTAAATATGCTTGACTAAAGAAGAAGTAAATCTTATGCTAATGTTACAAAGTTGTAACATCCTATCGTTCGATATGTCCAAAAAGAAATTATTTCCCGTGGCAAATGGTAAAACGACATTGGGAATGCATCTGATGCTTGATGCGTATGACGTCCCATTTGATCGCCTTAACGATATGAAACTCATTTACAAATTTTTGTACGAGATTCCTGAAAAAATTGGAATGTGCCGGTTAAGCACACCACTCATTGCCAACGCTGACGAATCCGCCTCTCATCGAGACCCGGGAGGTATTTCTGGGGTCATCCTCATCAAGGAATCCCATATTTCCATCCACACATTCGCGAAGCGTGGTTTTTTTACGTTCGATCTGTATTCATGCAGCAATTTTGAAAACCATGTTAAGGAGCTCCTTCGGTACATCAAAAAAACTTTTCCGTTCAAAGAACATGAACTGCAAATCGTCAAACGAGGTTTACAGTATCCAACGATAAATAAATAACCCTAGGTTTCCCACAAACGTAGGTAACCAAATAGTAGTAATAACCTTTTTGGCGACCAGAGTATGCGAGAAGGAACGTACGTAAACGGACTCCAATATCTTTCAAATTTTTGGCTTGGGCAACCCCGACGCGACCTCACACTGGCAATTTATAAAACGGTTCCATGAGAAACGGTATTCACCGTATTAAACATTCCCCATGAATCAAACGAATCCACCACTCAATATGGAGGAGTACTTCAAACCGGGTTACAAATCCAAACAACTTCTCCTCGTAGGGTCTCAAACCATCGACATATGGGACAACATCGTATTTGAACAAATGCAGGAAGGTTTTTTCCTTGCAGGGCTAAATAACACAAATATTGCTGTGGTCCGAGATATTGATCCAAACTACATTTCATACATTCATTCACTCATTCCAAGCGGAAAAATCATAAATCTTTCAGGTGTCACAAAGCGCGCATTTCTGTCGACCACAATTCTTCACAACCCATGGGCACTCCATCTCATAAAGCAGACAATTGATAGCAATGTCCGCTTGTTGCCATTTGCATTTACTAAACATGAAGAGGCACTTGCTAAAGCTCTTAACATTAACATATATGGGTCGGCGAAACACAACAATCGTTATGGCACCAAAAGCGGCATTCGATTACTAGCAAAAAAAGCACAAATCCCTACCCCCACCGGCTACGTCTGCTCAACCATGAAGCAGATTAAGGAGGCAATCAAATCACTTACGAGTCAATTTGACTATATAGTGATAAAACATGATGTCTCTGTAAATGGATACTTGAGTAAAAAATTTCAAACCATTCGTATCCACAATGCAGAACAACTCGTAGTCTCTGTACTCAATAGACCATTCCGGGAATACAAAGAAAAAATCATTATAGAGGGTTGGCTGGAAAACTGCATATCAGTTGGCACTCATATAGAAATCCCTCCGGGTGCGAACCCTTTTATATGTGCTGCATGGCAACAAATGATTGATGCTGACGGTGTCACATATATTGGAGCCAGACCTCTTTCTATCTCCAAGAATGCGCGAAACTCTCTTATACGACATTTAAAACGATTAGCTCAAACTCTGGCCGCGCAGGGTGCAACGGGTTCGTTTGGACCTGATTTTCTGATAACATCTCCCGCAGAAACGCTCGCTGATCCTGATTCAGCAATATTATTAGAATTAAACGCAAGAACTCCATTCACGGCATTACCGCTTGAAATGCTTCTGGCAGTTAGGGGGAAAATTGGCAGTGGATTTTGTACAACTCATATCCACCTAAAAAAACATGCATTATTTTCTGATATTTATTCACATCTATTAGCAAATAGACTTCTTATTACAGCAAAAAATCCACGTGCCGAGGGCGTTATCCCATTTCATGTGGGCATGCTCCCATGGAAATCATTATATATCGCTATCGCAGCTGATTCGTGGAAACGGACGCAGATGATCCTACAAAAAGTTAAGACAATATTTGAGGCAAAAGTCACCTAGCACGAACCAAACAGTCGCACTAAAGATAGTATACTAACTGCAAATCTGTGAGCGAAGAAACATAAAGTGGGTCATATGAGTTACGAAATACTTACCCTTCAAAAACATCCGGAACTTCAGTCTGAAGTAGATCAATTCGCTGCATATTGGCCACCCTTTATGCTCCAAGAGCAGTACTCAAAGCAATATTGGGAAAGCCTGAAATACATATTTCCTGACTACCAATACGCCATGATCGACCCCACGAGCGGTGAAGTCGTGGCTCGTGGTTTAAGCCTGCCAATAGCATGGGATCACACAAATGACGGGTTACCAACCGGCTGGGGGCAAGCACACGAACTAGCATTTGAACAATATAAAACGGGAAAACAACCCAACACCCTCTGTGCGCTCGAAATTACTTTAAAGCCGGAGCTGCGCGGCCTGGGTCTCAGCAGACGGATGATTGAAGCCATGAAAGAAATTGCCAAATCGCATGGATTTGACAATTTGATAGCGCCTGTTCGACCTTCACTCAAGTCTCAGTATCCGCTGATTTCCATTGAAGCGTATCTTCAACGGACCATGTCTCTATCATCAGATGAACCGTTCGATCCCTGGATTGGTATCCATTGGCGGCTAGGTGCAAAAATACTAAAACTTGCTCCCGCATCAATGACCGTAGAAGACACTGTAGCCCAATGGAAACGGTGGACTGACATAAATTTTCCCACAAGTGGTCTCTACGTCGTAAAAGGAGCATTAGTTCCGGTGGATATAAATCTTGAAAATGATAGAGGAACATACGTCGAACCGAATGTGTGGATGCTCCACTCCATCAATACTTGACACGCCCCACAATACAACCTATCGTGAAAATATATGATGGAAACAATTAAAAAAGAGTGGCAAGCGAAGGTTGCCACAGTCTTATTAATCGTACTGACTATATGGTGGCGTGTTGCGCCTTCATTCAGCCCTACCCCGGAGAAACGTTTCCTAGGTGATTTCATAAGTATTTATGTCATCATGGCAATATGGGGCATGCTATGGGGACTACTCATCGCACAAAAATGGGGAGGAATCCACAGTGTGATAGGGAAAGCACTCTTATTTTTCTCTGCTGCACTCGGTGGACAAATATTTGGACAAATAGCATATGCGTATTATCCACTTATACTTCACACTCCGACACCGTATCCAACAATCGGAGATATTGGGTATTTCAGCAGCATCCCATTTTCTATCTTGGGCACATTTTACCTCGCTAAAGCATCTGGCGTAGCTATTAATCTTCGAACGTATAAACAAAAAATTCAGGCACTTTTCATCCCATTTATTATGTTATTTTTAGGATACTTACTATTTTTGCAGGGATACAAATTCGATTGGAACCACCCGGCAAGCATCATTCTTGAATTTGTAGCTCCCCTTGGACAAGCGACATATGTTTCATTTGCAATACTTACTTATTTACTTTCGAAAGGGGTACTAGGGGGAATCATGAAGAATAAGGTAATCTTCATTTTGTTTGCATTATGTTTCCAATTCCTCTCTGATTATGTGTTTCTGTATCAAGCAAGTCGTGGAACATGGCTTGCCGGGGGGATAAATGATTATATGTATCTATTTTCATATTTCCTTATGACGCTCGCACTTTTGCAATTTAAAACAGTGTTTGACCGCTTACAGTCAAAGTCACCATGACAGACACCACCTTGTATTCCGCGCTTGCGACAAGCATTTTAAAGGGACAACTTCTCGTAATTGGCCCTCTAGCTGTCGATCAAGCAAAAATGGTTACCGGAATTACGGTTGATTCTTCAAACACCATTCGTATAACAGGCAATGAAAAAGAGGTATTAACTAATCTCGTGAAGCGATTTGAACGACTCTTTGGCAAAGCTTCCATAGAAGTATGCAAGGAGGCCATCAAAGAATCTCAACTATCCATCTCAGATAAAGATCTTCCGGATATTCTCAAATGAGGCTTCTTAGGAAGTCTAACTGATCTATAATGAAAGTATGCCTGCTCAAGACCCTGTTCGCATCGGTTCTGCTCAATCTTCCAAGTTCCCTCCTTTGACTGATAAAACTAATGACGATGAGGTTTTGATCGCAAAAGCTAGTCAGGCAATCTACAAGCAAAATTTCGAACTTTCCATCCGCAACAAAACACTTCTTATCCTACGTCGGCTTTCCGACATCACAACGCAGGCCAAATCTGTCGCTGAAGTCACGCAACTCATCGCCGATACAATCGTCAGAGAGCTCAATTTTGCGGCCGCTATTATAACTCTCGTTGATAAAAAGGCAAACGTTCTTCGCCCGGTTGCCATGACAAAAAGTCCTCAGATGCTTGAAGGCCTTAAACTCGTAGGTAAACCACTTGAAGAAGCAGTTATTCCCCTTGATGACGCAAATAATTTAACCATCAGAGCGATCCGCGACGTGGAACAAAAAGTTACTGACAATATCCTCGACATTCTCACCCCCTTGGTCAATCAGGAAACGGCGGATTCCATAAAGCGGATTACAAAAGTCAAAACGATCATCATCTATCCTCTCGTTCTTGGAGATCGTGCATTGGGGGTTTTATCACTGGGATTATCTAAAAATGTTGATGACCTTTCCCGAATGGAGAAAGAAACTCTTTCGGAGCTTATTGGTATGGTGGCCATCACCATAGACCACGCAAAGCTTCTGGAAAACATTCAAAAAACCAATAGTAAACTCCAGGTTGCAAACCAAAAACTGGAACTTCTCGATAAACTCAAAAACGAATTCGTTTCGCTCGCCTCTCATGAACTTCGGACACCCATGACAGCGATAAAAAGTTATGCATGGCTCGTATTAAATAATAAGGCTGGCCCTCTGGAACCAAAGGCGAAAGAGTATATAAATCGCGTATATAACTCAACGGAACGGCTCATTCACCTCGTGAATGAGATGCTTGATATCTCACGAATTGAAAGCGGTAAGGTCCAACTTAAGCGGGAAAATATCAATCTCAAAAACTTGGCATCGGACATTCTTAATGAATTTCAGGCGAAAACCGCTGAACTCCATATTAACCTATCACTTGACGCCCCGGATAATCTGCCGGAGGTATCCATTGACCGGGAAAAAATTCGCCAGGTATTGGAAAATCTTGTCGGCAACGCCTATAAATTTACTCCACAGGACGGGACGATCCGCATTATCATGAGAGCAAAAGATACGGTGATTGAAACATCTATTATTGACACGGGGCATGGCATCCGAGCTGAAGATATGGCAAAATTATTCACGAAATTCGGCCGGCTGGAAGGATCATATGTGACCATCACGGGAAGCGGATCAGGGCTCGGACTCTATATTTGCAAACAATATGTCGAACTTCACGGCGGCAACATTACCGCGCTTTCGGAATACGGAAAAGGCTCTACGTTCACGTTTACTCTTCCCATAGCACAACATATCGTTTCACCAGCTTTACAGCCAGGAGAGGGTCAGCTACACTGAACGTATGACAGATGTACCACCGCTACCGAAAAAAATCCTCGTTGTTGAAGACGATCAATACATCAGAGAGCTCTATATCGATATTTTTGAAGAAGAGGGATTTGTTGTTGATCATGCGGTTGATGGAGACGAAGCGTATCAGAAAATGCATGAAGGCGGATATGATCTCGTTCTCCTTGATATCATGCTCCCCAAAATGGACGGATTAAAGATTCTTGAAAAACTGAAAAACGAAACCCCGCCTGTTCTACCAAATAAAGCGGTTGTTGTCTTATCAAATCTTGGTCAGGAGACTGCTGTTGCCAGCGCAACGTCACTCGGAGCCCGTGGATATATGATTAAAAGCGATTACACGCCCGATCAGGTTATCAATAAAATAAAAGGATTCTTAAGCGAATAACCTCCAGCAATTGTATTAGCGGATTTTCTCCCCAACCGGCCCCTACATAGCTTGTCATTTCCGCCCCGCATCAAGTACGGGGTAAACTCCGGCGGGAATCCAGTTTTATCTTATTTTTGCACCGATGGGCATCCCCTCGGCACTCACGAATATTGGTTTATTCAATCCTGAGCCTGTCGAAGGACCATCAACCGCGAGGATCATCCCCTGTGACTCCTCATCAAGCATCTTGCGCGGAGCAAGATTGGTGATGAATAAAAATTGTTTTCCTGCAAAATCCGAGGGTTGATAGCCGAATGGCCGCACACCAGTGAATATAATCCGCGATTTTTCCTCGCCAATATCAACCACCAATCGGATGAGTCTCTCGCTCCCCTCTTTATTTTTCGCTTCGACGACTTTTCCGACCCGGAGTTCGACATGAGCAAAATCGTCGATGGAAATTGTCATCCCCGACCCGCCGTGCCCATCCATAGTCTTTGACGAAGGAGGGATTGGGGATCCAATATTAATTTTGTTTTTCGCCATAGAGCTTGAAAATGAATACCGTGTGGTAAGCCCGATTACCTCACGCACGTCTCTCATTTTCCGTAACGCAATCGCGAGCGCACGCTCTTGTCCGCGTCTAAGGATTTCTTTTACCATCTCCGGATTATTTTTAAGCTCTTCGTATGCTTTTCTCGCTGGTGCAAAGTATTTTATAAGGCTCTTAAACAAATATTCTTTGACGGCGACATCAGAAATCTTTCCCTTCTTATACTCTTCCTTCATCTTGATAACCTGCTGCTTATCACCGAAATAGTCTAAGTATGTAAACACCATATTCCCCTCGATATGTCCGGGATCGGTCGCGTGTTTTCGGGTAGGATCGGTATACGTACTCATCACTTGCTTCCTGATAACATCCTCCGGTTCAAATATAGCGATGATATTCCCGAGACTTTTACTCATTTTGCGTTTTCCGTCGGTCCCGATGATCGCACCGACTTCCTGCGGAATAAGCGGTTCCGGTAGGGTAAATATTTTCTTCTTGTACGTTTTATTAAACCGCTCAGCAATATCTCGGGTAATTTCTACATGCTGTTTTTGGTCCTTCCCCACAGGCACGATGTCTGCGTTATACATAATGATGTCAGCCGCCATAAGAATTGGATAATTAAAAAGCCCGAGGTTGATGTCATCCTCCGATATGTCTTTTGCAAGTTTATCTTTATATGCATGAGCGCGTTTAAGTAGTCCCAACGGCGTCACGTTATTGATAATAGACTGTAATTCACCGTGCATCGCGATATCCGATTGTCGATAAAACACAATTCGTTCAAATTCTTCTTTGGTTAAAAATCCCATAAGAAGCGCAAGTTCGTTCAAAATTAACGCTTCAATATTCCCTGATAAGTGCTTTTTATCTTGGATCGTCGTAAGTCCATGCATGTCGGCGACAAAGAGAAAACATTCAAACGATTTCGCAAACCGTATAAACTGCTCTACCGCACCAAGATAGTTGCCGATGTGTAGCGTCCCGTCACCGCTCGGGGTGATCCCTGAGACTATGCGGCGCTTTGACCGGATAACTCCTGACTCAATAACGTCCGCAGTTTTTGCGTGGGTGAAAACTGCGAGATCCTTTGGTTTAATTTTCAAATCATATTCCGGGCTGCCAGTACCTAAATACACTACCTTCTTTTCGAGTATTGTTTGATCCATAAGCATCGTCATCTTCGGATTATATGGCGACACATACCCCGACTCGCAACCGGTTAACTCGAGAATCTCGGCCGGCTTACACATCAGAAGACTTTTTATCTGAAGAGCAGTTTTAATCTTTTGGTCTGATAGTTGATGATCATCGCGCCTGAGCACTGCAACCGGTCCGCTCTCTGTTTTGTAAAGTAATGTCGACACACCCTGATCAGCAGTAATTCCTAAATATGCCAAACCTTCTTCTACGGTTTTAATAGGCGGATGTTTAATAAGTTCATACGAAAGACCGCTACTCTTAAGCGCATCTATCGTTTGTACATATTTTTCTAAACTTGCCGTAGGTACTTCTATGGCAAAGTCCCCGACAGTTCCGCCGTTTACCTTCGGCATGTCTTTGGCGTCCATCACCATGCCCATGGTTTTCATTGCTGCCGTTCCGTATGCTTTCCCGATTTCCAATACCGACGTATCAATATAAAACGGAGCATCAAGCCCAAGATATGGGACCATGCCAACCTCAACGCCTAATTGTTTCAGATCTTCCTCTAACGCAAACTGTAACTCCTTTACCTTCGCGAGAACCTTTAATCGATTAGGGTCAACTTTTGTATCAGCCCGCTTCACTGCAGCGATAATCCCTTTTTCCGTACGGTACAAAATAGTCGTCATCGCGTTTTTCATCCCAATTCCATGGAACGCAGCATGCGATGGCACATCCGGCGGCAAATCTTCCGGCAGCGGAATAAAACGATAGGTAACTTTTTTCTCTTCTAGAATTGATTCAATTTTATCTTTCAGATTCATATGGCCTCCTTATAATACCGTTTTAATAAGCTTTCGGCGAGTACGGAAAGCGAACTGTAAACCGGAAAACGGTTATCCGTCGGGAATATAAGCGGCAATTCAGTGCACCCTAAAACAATTGCTTCGATATTCTCACAGGCAACATGTCGCTCAACCAAATGTACCAACTTTTCCATTAAATCCTTCCGATCTCGACCCCCAAGTACTTCTAAAATGAGACTATCCAACAAGTCATATTCCTTTGGCTCCGGTACCATATAAGACATTCCTGCGCGTGCAAGCCGAATTTGATATAACCCGAGCCGTAGTGACGTTGAGGAAGCAAGCAATAAAACCTTTTTATGATGCTTGGATACTTCACGCACCACTTCATCAACAACGGAAATTACAGGCAGCGGCGTCCTCTTCTGCAGCCGATCCGCAAATAAACAAACGGTATTACACGCCATTGATATGGATGTAGCTCCATACTGAGTCATTCTGCTTATCCGGTCTTCGAGCATTCGTGCCACTTCCTCCATTTTTGTCAAATCCGCATAGGCATCAGGAACCGGAACCGAATCAATGAGTACTTCCGGGTACTCATCGTTCATCCGTGCACCAAACTTGCGTCTTGCCCCTTCAATAAGCAATCGATATAACTCGCAACTTGCCTGCGGCCCCATGCCGCCAAGCACACCAATGATTTGTTTGTTCTGTTTCATAATGCTTCCTCTCTTTTCTCTTGAAACGGTTTAGGAAATGTCGGCAACACGTCTCTCACGATCTCCTGAAATACTCTAAAAAACGCTTGGTGAGTTAGCACATTGTCAGGCTCATCTATAGGACTGAAGACACCTAAACCGTTTAGACAATCAACGGCTTTTAGCTCTTCAGGCATACATTCATCAAAATGCTTTCGAACCGGCATGTTAACATGCATCTCCCTCATGGGACCATGTCCTTCTTCAATTCTATGAATGAGATATTTAATAACTTCGTTAATAATTGTATTCGCATTGACTGATCTCTCTTTCTTGCTTGTTCCACCCATTGCTTCTTGTATTACTTCCATAAGAGCCGTATGAATCGTTTGATCTAAATCTCCTCCTGGACTAAATCCACGAAGGGCATCTGTTATACCATTTATTAACTCTGGCACGTAACCTTTTACAATATTGAGAATCCGCAGTCGTTCTTGTTCATCAGTACGCAAATCTACAACGGATTTTTGAAGCTTAATGAGAATAAGACGTTCGTCGTCACCGTATTGCTCAATTGATAAGTGAATAAGTTCTTTAACAAATTCGTGTTCGTAATTATAGAACCCTGGTAGAATACCAGTTCTTGGATTTCCTTCTATGTCAGGTACCGAAACCTCCGATATAGAATATTTATCTAATTCACCAGCTGAAACAATAATATCTCGTAGTGCGGATCTGACTAACGCAGTTACAGTTGATAAGTCCGCCAACGATTTAATATCCAAAAGATCTAAACGGCTGAATTCCTCCAATTGCTCAATTGCCACAGCATAGCGCTCCGGTGTTATATCATCGTCCGGAGTTGCTCCCAAAGATAATAAATTTTCTTCACTCATATAAACTCCTGTTTGTGGCGACGGCCTATTTAATAACAGGCCGTCGCCTTTCCATTACTTCATCCTTCCTTTCAAAAACTCTTCATATGCGCCCAGGTCCAAAAGCCCGTGCCCGGAGAGGTTAAATAAGATTGTTTTCTTCTTACCCTCTTCTTTTGCCCGCCGCGCTTCAACGATTGCGTGACGTATAGCATGCGCCGATTCCGGCGCAGGGATGATTCCTTCAGACCCGGCGAACGTCCGCGCAGCCTCAAACACCTCTTTCTGGTCATACGCGATGGCTTCAATGAGTTTTTTGTGGTACAAAAAACTCACTAAAGGCGAGTCGCCGTGATACCGCAAGCCTCCGGCATGGATGGGTGACGGCATAAAATCACTTCCCATCGTGTACATCTTAAGACGTGGCGTCATCCCTGCCGTGTCTCCCGAATCGTAGCGATACTCGCCTTTCGTCAGACTCGGACACGCGGTCGGTTCAACCGCAACCACGCGAAGATGCTTCGTATGGCCGGAAAGTTTATCCGCAAGAAAGGGAAAACTGATCCCCGCGAGATTGCTTCCCCCGCCGCAGCACCCGATGACAATGTCGGGATACACTCCCTCCTTCTCAAGCTGCTTTTTCGCCTCCTGACCGATAATGGTCTGGTGCAAAAGCACATGATTAAGGACGCTTCCTAGCGCATAGTGCGTGAGGGTGTGCGATGCGGCTACCTCAATGGCCTCTGAAATTGCCATCCCTAAGCTCCCGGACGTTGCAGGATCCTTCGCCAAAAAAGAACGCCCTGCCTCCGTCTCCGTTGACGGGCTTGCACTGACTCTCGCGCCGTACAGCTCCATCACTGTCCGCCGGTACGGCTTTTGATCATAGGACGCCCGTACCATAAATACGCGACATCGGAGACCGAACAGCCGACAGGCAAGTGCAAGTGCGCTCCCCCATTGACCCGCTCCCGTCTCGGTAGTAAGCGCAAGAATTCCTTCCTTCCTGTTGTAATACGCTTGTGCTAGGGCGGTGTTGAGTTTATGGCTCCCAACCGGTGACGCCCCCTCATATTTAAAATAGATACGCGCGGGCGTATCGAGCAGTCGCTCCAACCGTTTAGCCCGGATAAGCGGCGTTGGTCTGTACATCTCGTACAACTCCCGTACTTCGCCCGGGATAGGAATCTCTTTTTCCAGAGAAACCTCCTGTTTGATAAGTGCCATCGGGAAAAGCGGCGCAAGCGCTCCCGGTCCTACAGGCTGCATCGTCTTTGGATCAAGCGGCGGGGGAGAGAGCTCGCCCAAATATTTATTCAAATAATACGGGAGATTGAGATACGTTTCCGGAAGCTCCCGGCTTCCTAATATATTTTGTTTCATACTATCCTCCAAAAAAAACTAAATTTATACAGGAATAACAAGCGGATTGCTTCGCCAATATTCCCGGCCTTTTGTTTTTATCCAATAGGTTCTATTCATATTAATCCCAAATCCATCCATCACCACTTATTCCTTTTGGGTTGTAATAATACCCATAGGTCACCGTTCTTTGAGCCATATCAATAACAAAAGCAAAGCTATAATCCACATTCTCACTATGACCTTCAGGTTTTTGTATATACTGAAAGCCTGAGCCACATTCGCGCTCATACATCGCCTGAGTCGCCCTCCAATAATCCAGCGCTCCGCCGATTATTTTCTCTTTTATCTTTCCTCTTGGAGGTGACAGTTTGGCTCTTGAAATTTTCATTGGCGGATCATGAAAAACAAAAATTCCTTTGTCGAGCATACACAGCCCGGCCAAACAGTTATGCGCGTTATCAGTCATAATGATCGTCTCCGGATATCGGTCAAATCCAAAAAATTGCCGATGACCCGTACCTAAGTGATACGATGTTTTCTTCATACGTTCTACCTGCTCACTGCTAAATACATCCTCGTGCAACAGAAACGGCTCCCCCGCCAATTCAACCGCTCTTTGTCCCATAACTTGTGATCCCCTTCTATTCGGGTTTTCGATATTAAAATATGCTGATACAGCTTCTATTCCCATATATTTATCCTTATTAAATACGTAACAACAGGCTCGCATAAACACAAAAAAGCCCTTGCAAACTTCTTTTGCCGCCACGACAAAAGAAATCTCCAAGGGCCCACTCCGGGACTGTGCCACCTTGATTCGTTAACTCACTTTGACCTACACCCTCCCCATCTTCCCTTTCGCTTTACCCGTCCGCCTCGCATTGCGAAGCATTGCGGGCCGCCCTACTATTCGTAGCGCGGCTCAAGGAGCGACGTTAGGAGGATTGATCGGCTCATAAACTCACGAATACGAATTCATTCGTTAACGAGCCATCAAAAAATCCCCTTGCGGGGAGTTCGTCAAAATAATGAGGTAACCTCATTCATGACATACTCCGCTTATGCGACATATGTTGCAGCCTTTTACGGTTTCGCCTCCGTCACATACTTTTGTGCCGCTCCCCGGTTCCAACCATCCGGATCAGCGCGTTTGATTCAACTAAAATAGATTATCGCATTTCAACGTCAAAAAGTCAAACCGGACGAAATGCCGGGATTTCGACAATGAACGGTATAAAATAATGATTTGTACCAGTCCGAAGGCTCGGTTTTCCCTTTAGGAGCTATAAGTTCCACTTCATACCACTCCCGAATATTCGGACAGTAAAATATACCGAGACTCCCGTGATAGGCTACCTGATCCTCGACACAACTGCCGTACTGCATACGGCTGTCAAGATACCCCGTATAAAATGACACGTCGACACCGACAGTGTTCGTAAATACGCCGCCTTTCGGTTTAAAATCATCCTGACACACAACTTCATTCGTAATTGCCCCCGGGTATGGTGACCGCGCCGAATCAAATAAACCTAAAAGCTTCATGACGGTAATCTTCGTCAGTTCGTTTGCGCTTTTTGCATCAACGTTCCTCACTTCTTCAAGGCGTACAAGAAATCTCGGATCGTTAATGAGACCGCGCCACGCCGTTTGTGTTTCCTCATACACTTCGCGGGTACGCCATGACCCTTTGCCGGAAAACACGAGACACCGATATGCATTACAGGAAAACAAATTCTTAATCAGAATGTAACCGACGAAGATTATCAGAACGACACCGAAAATAAAAAGCAGCCGCCGCGCTATCATTGTAAATGGACCCATTATCTACTAGCATAAAAAATATGCGGCTTTCACGCAAATACCAAAAATTTTTGTGGATACTCACTGGTGTTGAAATAATCCTTTTTTTATTCCTCATTATTAGATTTCATACACAGATTGTGGCCCATTTTCAAGCTCCAAAACCACTATGTGTGCATTGCAATATCATTCTGGTATCACTCGACACATTAAGCGCCAACCATCTCCCTTGTTACGGATATTCCCGTGACACGGCACCTAATCTTTGTCTACTTGCAAAAAATAGCATCTTCTTCAGTCATATGTACTCAAACGCCACATGGACGCTTCCGAGCCATGTTTCAATTTTCACGGGATTATATCCGTACACGCACGGCGTGATTGATGAGAGCAATTACCTCAGCCGTAGCGTTCCGTTTCTTCCGCAAATATTGAAAGACAATGGCTATACAACATCGTTCCTTATGGGAATCAATGACAATACGCTTCCAATCTACTCTGTCTATAACCGCGGCATTGATGAAATATATAACGAGGATACGATTTCATGGGACAGCGCCCTTACTGATTTCAAAACGAATGTTGAAAACGGAAAAAAAACGTTTTTATTTCTCCACACGTATGACGTCCATGCGCCGTATCTTATTGATGACCGCCCGTTCCTTTATGCGAAAACCATCGTTCCCACAATCCCGACAAAACACAGTGAGCTCAGGGTAATGACCAATGATGTTATTAATTTTCTTATCCAGCAGATACCAGATGATGTACAAAAACACAATCTTGGCCCTGGAGAAGCAAAAACGCTCACCGCTCTTGTTAACGATTTAAAAAAGTATCCCGGAGACTACGACAAGATGCGAAATATCATTCAAAAAGCCCAAATGGAAGATCCCATTGATACTAAACCGATTTCCGCATATTACAGTTACAGCATTCTATATAGAGAGCATATTGATACGAAAAATTCTACTAACGTTGATTATCTCCGAGCCTTATATGATCAGCGGATTCATGAAATGGACACATCCCGGATTGCAAACCTTCTCGCATTTTTGCAGGACAAAACAGTACGCGACAACACCATCGTCATCATAACTGCCGATCACGGAGAGGAATTTATGGAGCATGGACAAATAGAACATGCAACCACCTACGACTCCAATATCAGAATTCCGCTTATTATGTACATTCCAAACACGGCAAAAAAAACGATCGATGCAAACGTACAATCCGTCGATTTACTCCCGACGATTCTCGATATCGTCGGCATAAAAACCCACAATACGTATCAGGGATTAAGCCTTGTGCCTGCAATCGGCGGTACACCTCTCCCCGACCGCATCCTCGTTGCGGATGGCGATGTTGAGTTAAATAGAACCTTGCGTCGCGGCAACTGGAAATTATTTTTATACCCAAAGGATAATCAATGGCTCCCTACTGAGCTCTACGATATTCAAAAAGACCCGGGAGAACAAAATAACGTTCTGTTTTCACATCTGGACATCGCGCGTACGCTTTTTGACGATTATCAGGCAATGGGGAAAAAATAATATAACGTATCATTTGTTTGGAAATAGCCAAACTAATTTTGTTGCGGGGGATTACAAAACTATGAATTTTGAGTCACTAAAATCAAGCGAGGTACCTGGAAGTATACGGGTGGTTATTGCAGATGATGAAGAAGGATCCGCTGCTTGGACAAGTCAAGCTTGGAGCTCCGTTCTTCAAGCATCTCCTTCTCTGGCACAGCCTGAAATACTCACCGCAGCCAGCGGGGATGATCTTATGGTAAAGGCGTTGGGGTTAATGGACCGCGCGGCCGATGTCGTGGTATTAGACAACAAATATGAAACAAATTGGGGCGATTGGAAGCCAACAGAAAATATGCTGTCACTTATTGCACAAAAGCGCGGGGTTGCGTTTGAACCGATAAAAAAACCAGACCGAGGCAATTGGTCCGTAAGCGGTGTAATGCCAGATGATCTTTATCATCCAAATGCAACTCATTTTGCAATATTACTGCGATTCATGGGTTTTTCCGGAACCATCATTGCAATCTCAAATAGCCCTCCGCAAACCAAGTATATTGCGAAAGAAATACATTCCCTGAATGACTATTTACAATCATTTGGCACACAAGTCGGAGAAAACCCTATCAACGCCGTCTTAACCAAACCATCTCGCTATCACGAATGTTCGTACGCAACAGGCATGGACGAGATTGGTTGGATCTATAAAGATATAGAAATTTCTGACTTTTCAGAAGCGATCAAAGCCCTTGTTAACGCTTTGTAAATACTCACAATAAGCTCCAAATCACCTATGTTGCGGGGCAACAAGAATTTAGAACCTACTATCTTTCCAACTATCAATCATATTACAGAATGATAGATTGGCAACATTGATCATAAGGACGCTCCCCATGCTATAATCCGACCATGATTTCGCAGGAACAAAGACTTGAGGTGACCTTTCGAGGTATTACACGCTACCTCGCGGATGAGGGTTTACAACTACAAGAGGCTATCAGCACTGTTATCTCTACAGAAGGACTTCTCTTTCGAGAAATTACAACCCTCAGCAAATCAGTACAAAAAGTTAATCTTCTTCTCAAATCAGGTAATCACACTCAAGGACTGGCTGCCGTTAACCAGGCTCATACAATACTAACAACGAAAGATGCCCTCGAACTTCCTATCCCCTTTGCTTACACCAATCGCCCTGAACGGCAGCGCTGGACACAGGCACTGATGGAGCTCATTAAAACCGGCAACAAAGAAACCGGCACTATATATCGGAAGCCTAACTTGATCAACAATGGTAATCCGCCAGACGTGTTTCGTTGGTATCTGTGGGATTTTTGGGGAAGATTCACAGCTATTACATTAGGTATTCCAAATACGAATAAAGAGCAGGAAATAGCAGGAGGTTGGTTTACTGGTGCGGCAATTGAGGCCGCAGTGATCCTCGCTGAACAGGGAGAAAAAAATCAATTAGATGCTGTTCGCTCAATGCTGAAAGTTGGTTTTATTTCTGATGACTACTCACCAACTCACGAAATTTTCCCCAGAGCCAATGTTGTCGCTCAAGAATCAGAGTAAAAAATCAAAATAATAAATAGAACATATAGACGCTCTATCCTTATATTTTTTGCGGGTTTACAAGAACTTAGAACCTATTACATATCTTTGTAGGCATAGTATGGTTATCCGACTGTTGTTCAAATCATAAGACGGGTCAGCATCTCCTATTCCAGCAGTTTTATACGGAAAAATGTTAACTGTTATGTAGCACGAAAAATTTTACCTTACGTGCTATAATTAGCCTGTCAGAATAATCTATATGAACGACTTAGAAGATTTAGCCAAACGCCTTCAAGGAAGACCTAAAGAACTGAGGGATGCAAAAGCAGTATCAAAAACCAATCTAACACTTTCTGAACAACAGCAATTATTAGCAAAACAGCAGGATGAAATTTCCAGACTTGCAGTGCGAGATAAAAAAGTTCAATTAGAAATTGCAAAACTTGTGGAATTTAATGATGTTTTTGGTGTACAACAACGATTTCAAAAAATCGCGGATATTATCGGCAACCCTATTAAAAAAGACACTGTCACAACCAATCATTCCATAGATTCAGCAACTGTTCACCTGCAATTCGCTTTTACATACAAAACTTGGAAGGGAAGACCTTTAGTAACTGTTGTCGACAATGTTTCCTATCCTGGAACAGGCATGAGTCAGGGCGGAGGTGTTAGTTCACATAAAGAAGCGGGTCGCCCCGAAATGCTATCAGACAGCCTTTTGGTAACCTTACATCATTATGATGATCCAAATTATGAATCTTACGGCATCAATCTAGCAAATAACCATTGGGTACATGCAAATATATACTATGAATATAAACACCTAAAAAATGCGTATAAACTTGAAGAGAGTGGCGTTGATAATTTAGTATTTTATCCAAATCCCACCCAGTATTCATTACCTACCGATCCCGAACAATTTAAAACTAATCTCAATGAAGCTTACGTCAAACTTCACGATTCATATCTATTGCAAACAGGATAAGTATAGATAATTCTTATTCAAAAAACCTCTCAGCAGCAATCTATTTGATCTATCTAAGATTTCTTAAAGAATCTTTGAAACAGTTTAAAGAAAGATTAGTTCGCGTGATCTCCTTAGACTACGTATGGAAGCTGGGACACTGATTCATAGAACGAAGAAAAACTAATACAGCCCCGTATGACGGAAAATTTGGCCTATGTTGCGAGGGTTACAAGAACTTAGAACCTATTCCTCCGTCAGCCCTCTTTAATGCCATTACCTTCAGAATTATGAGAGAATATGCGTATGGCAAATAGACTATCATTGGTCCACATAACATGGGACAACATCACAAAAGCTACGCTGATTAACTTCTTTTCAGCGCTCTACTTTTATCTTCCGATTGCCACATTATGGTATCAAAATCACGGATTAAGTCTCACTCAGATTGAATCACTAAATGGCATTGGAACAATAACTTTAGTTCTTACCACTGTTTTTACAGGTATGTTTGCAGATAAGTATGGTCGTAAATCAGCAATCGTCATGGCCTTAATTTTGCAACTTTTAGGAGAAGCGATCTTTTTGTTTAGCAACTCTTTTCCGATGTTTATTCTCTGCGCTATTGCTGCTGGGCTGGGATTTTCCTTTTGGAGCGGTGCTTTTGATGCGCTTATTATTGATTCTCTCAAAGAAAACAACAGACAAAATGAGACTCAAAAAACGATGGGGTCTATTATGGCGTATAAAGGATTATCTACGATTCTTGGCGCAGGGGTAAGTAGCTTCATTGTAGCTCAATTAGTCACAAGCAGATTTATTCTTGCAATACTCTTAACAATCGGGAGCGTGGGTATCGCTTTACTAATAAGCTTATTTATCAAAGAACCACAAAGATTAGAAATTACCCATAAACTTTCGCCCAAAGAATTGTTATCAAAAAGTATTTCACTATTGAAACAAAATCGAAAATTGAGTCGATTAGTGGTATTAGCAATATTTACCACACCGTTTACGGCATATCTTATTAGCCTATATCAGCCGTATTTTCTAAACCTCCACATTCAAGGCCAATGGTTTGGGTTAGCCTATGCCATCGGTGGCTCATTCGTTCTCCTGTCTTCAAAATACGCGTATTTCATAGAAAAGAAATTAGGAGGTAAAACTGCGTTGCTTATTTTTACTTTGTTACCGGGAATTTTCTTTGGACTTATGGCAATAACGAGTAGTCCCTGGCTGGCAATTACGTTCTTCTGTCTTAACTACGGATCGGCAGCTTTTCAAAATCCACTCTTTATTGACTATACGAATAGGCATATACCAAGTGAAACCAGAGCCACGCTGTTATCGTTTATTGCGATGCTTTCCAGTTTCTATGTGGCCGTCATGGGTCCTGTTATTGGCGCCCTAGCAGATCGGTCTATCCCAATAGCATTTATATTAATGGGAATATGTATAATCGCCGGGGCATTATTTTTCCGGATTGATGAATCACATTTGGTTGATAGTTCTATTGAATAGAGAGTTTGTACGCTCTAAACTAGAGTATGTTGCGGGGCCAGGAGGCGCGCCTGGTCTAGAAGATTATGCTTTCCTGTTATCTCCCATTCCTGAGAGTGTCGGACTATATCATTCCGTCGGTCGACGGATTTGGCGTATAGTCTCTACGGACTCGCTCCAATATTCATCAGAGATTGCCTCGGTATTATCCACTATATGTTGGGACTTCACCGATACAGCCAAATTCTATCTTGAAAATTTCAAGACAGCCCATACTTGAGCCTTCTGTGCTACTCTACACTACCCCGCGGTTCATTAAAGAACATAGAGATTATACTTTATCTTTCGTCACTGCGTCAACCTACATTGACTTCATAATCGAACCTAGGCTATTATAATAATAAATCTATATGGCCAAACCACTCTTGCGACGAAAAGCCAGAACCCTTCGAAAACGAGGACTTGGAGTAAAAACGATCGCCTACAGATTACATGTTTCTTCAAGCACAGTAAGCCAATGGTGTAAGGACATTGAACTTACGCCAACCCAAATTGCCATACTTGAGAAACGACAACACGACCCGTATTACGGCCGAAGACTTGCGTATGTAAAAACCCAACAAAAGAAACGTCGAGAAAAAACGCTACAGCTTCTAAAAGATGGTATTCGCGACGTTGACCAACTAACGGAACGGGAATTGTTTATTTCAGGTATTAGCCTCTATTGGGCTGAGGGATTCAAAAAAGATAATCAAGTGGGATTCGCAAATTTAGACCCGTTAATGGCAAAATTTTTTATCAATTGGCTTCAAAAATGCTGTAATATTACCAATGATCGCTTAAAACTCCGAGTTGGAGTCAATGAGGCATATAGAGATAAAGTCGCTGATATCGAATCATATTGGGCAAGCCAATTATCAATTTCAAAAGAGCAATTCCAAAAGCCATTTTTTCAGAAAGTCCGATGGAAAAAACTATACGACCATCCGGAGGACTATCACGGCGTTATTCGTATACGCGTATCCAAAAGCACTGATTTGCTTCGAAAAATCCACGGATGGATAGAGGGATTAAAACGGCAGTGAACAAAACAACGTTATTATGGGCTTAAGTCGTTGTCTTTTGAATCTGAAATTAGTACAATAGAGCCTGTTGCCAGCGTAGCTCATTGGTAGAGCAGTGTCTTCATAAGGCATGGGTAGCAGGTCCGATTCCTGCCGCTGGCACATTGATATTTCTTAACGATCCTGATCCGCCAACTGGCGGAGAAGGAGAGTTTAGAAATAACAATGCCCTCCAGTAATCGCTCCGTGAGCCGTGTACAGTTTATCCTGAGCAAAGCCGAAGGAAATAGTACTGGAAAGGCGAACGGTAAGATGCGGAGGGCTTCCCTAGAAAAACAGCTTCCACCATCGTTGCCAGGTGGTCAAATTTGCCTCAGTGCCCGGATTCCAGTCTGACGGCGGAACATTTCTCGGAGTAGTCATAAGAACGATCGTATCTCCGGATTTTGCAAGTCCCAACTTATCCCGTGCCTGTTTTTCGATAAACGATGCACTGGTCGCCACACGCATCTCTTCCTGTAACGCCTCATTTCTCTTCTCCTCTTGGGCAAGCGTACTTTTCCGCTCAGCCACGATATCGTTGCGTTGTAAATCTGAAATAATGGATTGAGCCATACCTATAATAATGAAACATCCAACAATAATGATTCCTAACCGGACAAATGGATGACTGAATACCTTCATATCCGTATGTTTAGCTTCAAATAGCCTGACAATAAACTGATACTTGCAAACAAACTTTTTTCATGATATTATAGGTTATTCTCTTTACGATTAGAGTGATATTCAGCTCTAAACCTGCCACAAAGACAATTACATGTCAGTTATACTAAAAGACGCTCATCTACAATTTACACAATATCTTGAGAGCCGGAAACGCGCTCGCGCTACCATCGTAGCATACGGCAAAGATATTGAACAACTTACCCTGTTTTTGGCAAATACCGGGAAAAAAACAATTAACGAAATTACCCGGGATGAACTTGATGCATTCCTGAAGAAACTCGCCAGCGACAGCTATACTCCCAAGTCGATCTCCCGGAAAATCAATTCCATTAAAACCTTTTTCCGCTTTTTAAAGGCCGCCGGTATCGTCACATCAGATCCGGCAATTGAAATTGAACATCCCAAATACGAAGTAAAGCCGCCGCGGATTCTTTCCAAAATTGAATACCGCGCCCTTCGCGATGCATGCAGGGGTGACGTCCGTATCTACGCAATCGTTGAAGTATTTTTGCAGACGGGCCTCAGGATTGGCGAACTTGCCAACCTTTCGCTTGACGATATTAAAGAAACAGAACTTCATATTGCCTCCCAGGAGGGACACGCAGAGCGAAATGTGCCGCTGAATAAAGCAGGTAAAGAAGCACTCGACCGTTATTTGACCGTACGGGGGACAACCGGACAAAGCAAAGCCCTGTTTATCACCAAAACCGGACGGCCGCTTTTAATCCGCAATATCAGAACAGCCATTGACCGGTATTTCCGAATCGCAGGCATTGAAGGCGCGAAGGTCAACGATCTCCGGCACACCTTCATCGCCCATCATCTGATGGCGGGAACGCCAATCACCACACTATCGAAACTTGTCGGACACAAGCGACTCTCTACAACCGAGCGCTATCTCGAGCTCGTTAAAGACCAGAAACCCGACAACGTCAAACTCGATGAGTTGTAAAGACGTCTTTTGACATCTTCATAAATATCACGCTATAATAGCCTAAATGCATCTGAATCCCGCCAGTCACGGGATGAGCTGTCATCTGAACTAAGAGTAAGTTGACCGGGTTTGCCCGTAACAGCAATAATAAGAAGCAAATAAGGTGGTACCACCCTGAGCATAGTCGAAGGGTCCTTATAAAATATCGGGTACCTTTTTTTGTGGTTTAATAGATCTATGGACAAAGCGTACGATCCGAAAGCGACGGAGGCTGAAATATATAAACTCTGGGAACAGGGCGGGTATTTTGTACCCAAAATAGATAAAACGAAGGAACCGTTTACCATCCTCCTCCCTCCCCCGAACGCAAATGCTGATCTTCATCTAGGTCATGCGATGTACGTGGTCGAGGATATTCTTATCAGATATCACCGCATGAAAGGCGACCCGACATTGTGGCTCCCGGGCGCCGACCACGCGGGTTTTGAAACGCAGTATGTGTATGAAAAAGCGCTTGCAAAAGAGGGTAAAAGCCGTTTCGATTTTGACCGCAAGACTTTATACAAAAACATCTGGGATTTCGTACACCAAAATCGAGGAACGATGGAAAATCAACTTCGACGTTTAGGCTTTTCTTTGGACTGGTCGAGAAATATTTTTACCCTTGATCCCAAAGTCGTCGCAATCGTCTATCAAACGTTCAAGAAATTATACGACGATAAATTAATTTATCGAGGTATGAGACTCGTCAATTATTGCACGAAGTGCGGCACCGGATTTTCGGATCTCGAGGTCAAATATGAGGAACGGAAAGACCCCTTGTACTACATGAAATACGGTCCGTTTACGATTGCAACCACGAGGCCTGAAACTAAATTCCGCGACACGGCGCTTGCGGTCAACCCAAAAGACAAACGGTATAAGAAGTGGATCGGAAAAACGCTCGATATTCAGGGACTCTTGGGACCGATTACGATGACGGTAATTGCTGATCCCGAAGTAGATATGGAATTCGGGACCGGTATTATGAAAGTGACGCCCGCCCATGATCACCATGATTTTGAATTAGGCCAAAAATATAATTTACCGGTCACGCCAATTATTACGTTTAAGGGCCGCATGGACTTCTCCTGGTTTTTGGCGAAGAAGGATATACCGGAAAAGTATCGCGCACGTGCGGAACTCTATCACGGCAAAAAAATTGCAGAAGTCCGGCCACTTATGGTCGAACATCTCAAAGAAGACGGATTGCTGGTGAAAATTGACGAGAACTACACCCACCGGATCGGCCTTTGCTACAAGTCCGGAACAGTTATTGAACCCCTCCCGATGCAACAATGGTTTGTGAAAGTAAAACCATTAGCCGATGCCGTAAAAAAGGCAATAAAAGAGAAAAAAATTACGTTTGTTCCGAAACGGTTTGAAAAATTAGCCAATCAGTGGCTCACCAACTTCCATGACTGGAATATAAGCCGGCAGATAGTGTGGGGAATACGGATTCCGGTTTGGTACTCAGTTGAAGAAAATCCAAAATTAAAGATTGAGTTTAGATACGAAGATGTAACGGTTGGTGGAGAAATTCAAGAACTTTTGCAGCATAACCCACAATCTGCGGGTGATTATCGAACATTTAAAGGAAACACTAATAGAGCTCATGATGAAAATTATCATGTAAAAAACTTTACGTTAGAAGAAATACAAAATGGCATTCAATCTGTCCAAGCGCCTCCCGAATCTACATTTGTTATTTCAGCAGATGCCCCAGGAAATAATTACTTACAAGAAACAGACACCTTTGACACCTGGTTCTCCTCCGGCCAGTGGCCGTTTGCAACCCTTGAGGCTAGTCCGTTTAAAGGAGACTATGAGTACTTTTACCCCACAAGCGTCATGGAGACAGGATACGATATACTTCCCTGGTGGGTGTGCCGAATGGCCATGCTAGGGCTTTACAGGACCTCTAGGGTGCCTTTCAAAACCGTTTACCTCCATGGCCTAGTGCGGGATGCTAAAGGCCAAAAAATGAGCAAAAGCAAGGGTAATGTGATTAACCCCCTGAAGATGGCAGATATGTATGGCGCTGATGCACTCCGGTTTTCCCTTATATTTGGCACGGCTGCTGGCAATGATCAATCTCTCTCCGAAGATAAAATCCGCGGGATGCGGAACTTTGCCAATAAGCTTTGGAACATCGGACGATTTATCCAAATGAATTTTGACGCCGCCAAAGCACAGAACATCACCGTCCCCTTCTATAATGAGGCGTTCCATAAAACGCTCACCAATCCTAACGACAAACGGATTATAACGGAGTTTAATATGATGAAATCAAAAGTCGGGAAATATATGGGAAATTACCGGCTTTCCGATGCGGCCCAGACGATCTATGATTTTGCGTGGCACCGGATCGCCGACGTGCATCTCGAAAAAAACAAAGAGCGGTTTAAGGCCGGCGATCCGCAGGCGCTTGCCGTTCTTCGACACTTATACATGAATATCTTAAAACTTCTCCACCCTTTCATGCCGTTTGTGACGGAAGCGCTCTATCAAAAAATTGAAGGATGGGATGGGACGCCGCTTATTATTTCCTCGTGGCCCTAATTCTTTTTGTCATTCCCGACCCGCCTCGCCCGACGTAGCCTTGGCCAAGTTGGGATCGGGAATCGTTTTTTGTGTACTAATCAAACAGGGGTCCCCGCCTTCGCGGGGATGACATCAGTATCCCGATGACGTCGCCGTTTGAACTGAGGTTGGAGTTGGTGACGGAGTGAGTGAACTCGTTGGTAAGACCAATGATTGTAATATTTTATTAAAAATAGCATCATCCGATGCAAAGTCGGCAGTAATGCCGCTCGGTACAAAGTGATTTATTTCCAGGGATGTTGAGTCAGTAAGCGCGATCATATCGCCGTGCATCTGGGAAAATGCGTATCCGGAAATAGTGTGGCCGGTAAACGTTCCCGTAAATTCCATTGCCGGGTGGCCGACAACGGTTGTTGGTTTTGCAGTAAATACGATACCGCCGACATCGCTTATTGCACTGCCGCGGTAATCAGGAAGGAGCTGTCCGGTTCCCCGTGGCGCAACAGTGAATCTGGTACCACCCGAAAGGTATGTCCCTTGGGAGGAACACGATGTCCCGTCACAAATCGGCGGTAACACATCGGGCGGCAACTGAAAACTCACGCCGGTTAACGGCAACTTCGTCACACCGCTTACCACCTGATATGTTTTCCAATCTGACGAGGAGCTTGCGGTTTGCGGATTTGCTATCTCGGACGTAGGTGTTGGCGCGATATTTGAGTTTGCTGTTGATTTGAAAACGGATAAAATTCCCCCGAGTCCGTTCGGGAAAAATTGCCGTACGTAACTACTCAACAGTATTCCTGCGATAAACAATGCGATGAACACGACGATGGTAAAAAATGTTCCGAGACATGAACCTGACCGTTTTTTAGGAGTAGCAGGAGCCTGTGGCTTGGGAACAGGAGGTGCGGATGTTGCAGGAGCCGATTGGGTTTGCGGTTTTAATTGTGCCCCCGGCTCTTCAGGAATAGGAAGGATTTCCGGCGTTTCCTCAATGGGAATGGGTGATACGGTCTTTACCGGTTCCGCGGGCGGTTGCGGCGGGGTTTTTTCACCGTTTGATGAACCGTACAAATCGTCTGTTGTTATCGGATCTGCCATAGAGATAATTTCATTGTTCCATTGACAACACGAGTTGTCAACGCGAATTATTTCCTTACAAACACAATCGCGTTCGGTAAATTCCGCCCCGGACCTACTTTATATCCTCCGCTCCAGAGCGCTGCCGAGCCGCCATCATCAAGATTTAATGTGTTATCAAACCCCAACGCTTTTGCAATATGCCCCATATCCGAAACTGACGCATTGAACATCATCCCGATGTAGACAGTATTTCCTTTATTGGCAACAAACCCGCGGGTGCTTTTTGAACTCATTTTCGGGTCCCCGTTTCCACCGAAGGCGATAGTGCCACCGGAAAGAACGAGAGGCTGGTTGGCAATCATGCTATCGATACCCGTATCTCTCCCCCACTCAAGCGACCGGCCGACAAACCGGATAAATCCGTTTCCGAAAATAACAGCGGGGACCGTGCTATACACATTGTTATCGGAATTAAAATAGACCTTGTTTTTATTCATGAGGAGCGTATCAAATGAGCCGGTTTTGCCGGCGCAACTCGGATAATCAGCAGGGCAAAAATAGCCGCCGTTCACTCCGGCGAATGCGCCGGTTCTTGAAACGTAATCTCCGAGAGGTAATACAGGACAGTTGTTGCCGCACGTGCCTGAGGATGCGGTATCCACATACACGTGTGTCGTACTTACATCGGCGGCAATCATATCAACTAAAAACGTCCCGATGTCCGTAGTCACCGATTGCTGACTAAACCCGCTCCCCGGCGGAGCATTACTTGAAGGAACATTACTCGGAATCGTGAATGAGCTTGCGATTTTTTGCTGCTCACCAGTTATATTATTCTGAAGCGTTGTAAGTTCGGAGGCCGCTGATGCGTAATTTCTTTTTGAAAGAAGGGAAAGAACGTCAGCGAATGCATCATCGTATTTCGTCGTATCTTTCTCCACATCCTTGAGCCGAAGGAGGTCTTCATAGGTCGCTACCGTCTGTTGATACGTCGACTCAATATCTGTAATATCCGAGGATAATTGTTTATTCTTTACGTACTGATCTTGATGCTGAATATCGCTTAACTCTTGGGCAATTGTTGCGACCTGACTTTGAAGTTTTTGATTTTCCCATGTAGTGCCTTGTATTTTTTCCTGAATTGTATCCCACGCATCAACTGCCCAGGTGGTAATACTTAGTACCACGATAACAGCAACGACTCCGGCCACAATCCAATGCCAGAGAGGCAATTGTTTCCATTTGGGCAGTTTTAACCGCATACTACGAGTGTAGCGTACAAGAGTGCGCGGGGGCAAATAATATAAGATTACGAAGAACTATTTTTGTTGTTTTTCTGTACTTGCATGAATTCGTTATACGTAAATTCGGGGTCGGTTGCGATATATGCGTGTCCTTTGCCCGGAAAAATCTTGAGCGTTGCGTGTGGCAATATTTTTTTCATCGCTTCCCCCACGGAAACCGGGATAATACGGTCTTCAGCACCCCAAAAAAGATGAACTGGTATATCAATGGTCGCAAGGAGGGCACTCAGGTCGAGACGGGTGCCTTTTGTTTCGAGCCACGAGATGCTCTCTGGGTGTTTAAACGAGTTATAGAGAATATTACCCGTCGCCGATAGCATCTCAGCAAGTTGCTTCCGTTTAACGACTTCGGGAAACATTATCTGCGCCTCATGCGAAAGGGTCTCCAGATATTCATTTCGGGTTACGGCAACGGGAAGTCCAACCGCATCAAATGCGACAATTGAAGTGGCCAGTCGCTTCCCGGCAAGATAAAACGCAATTGCCCCTCCGAACGAATGACCGACCATCATGAGTGGTGTCAGGTTGAGCGCCTGAAAAAAATGCTCATACACCAATCCGTAATCCTCAAACTGCCATGAGGTAGGAAGTGAAAATGAGTCTCCGTGACCGGGGTGCGTTGGAGCGATAACGGTGTAACGCCGTGCAAGAAGTTCAATAAACGGAATATACGCATGCGGTGAAGCAAGCCCGCCATGAAGGAATAATAAAGGTGGTCCGCTCCCGTCTTTAAGATAGGTAATATTTCCTTTCTCAAGGGCGATCCGCTTTTCTTCCATGGGGTAATTGTAACACCCTTTATCCTCGCTCGAGGTATGTGCCGGTCTCGGGGTCGATGGCGATAATTTCGCCCTGTTTAATAAAAAGAGGAACGGTGATGACGGCGCCGGTTTCAACAACGACGGTCTTTGTGGCTCCCGAAACGGTGTTACCCTTTGCCCCGTCATCAGCTTCGGTAACTTTCAAATGCACCTTTTTGGGAAACCGCATGCCGACGGCATCTTCACCGTTAATAAGGAGTTGATAGGTATCGTTCGGCTTCAGGTAATTGACGTAATTCCCGAGCATTGCCTCAGGAACGGAAAATTGTTCATACGACATATTATCCATGAAAATATACTTATCCCCTTCTTTATAGAGATACTGCATCTCCTGGGTGTTAATGACGACTTCTTCCGCCGACTCGCCGGATTTGTACGTAAATTCCTGCACTTTTCCTGTTTTTATGGATTTAAGCTTGACGCGGACGAACGCCGACCCCTTGCCGGGATTGACGAAGGTAAGGTCCACAATCTGGTGAGGTTCACCCTTAAATTCAATAAATATTCCTTTAGAAAATTGTGCGGTCGTGATGGTGCTCATAAATAAAAATCCCCCTTACTACTGGAGATTAATCATATTATACCGCCGGATCGGGCTGTTTTCAATGGAGTGTGAAGGTAATTTACCGTACAACAGGTCTTTTACCGAACAATACCTCCCCCAACCTCACCTGAGTCGCCCCTTCTTCTATTGCAACACGGTAATCACAGCTGGTTCCCATGCTAAGCTCCGATCCAAAACCCGGAGTCTGTGTACGCAGTGTCTCTGACAGTTTTTTCATGGATTGAAAAATGGCCCTGTTATCCTCCGGATTGGTAACATACCGCGGCATCGTCATGAGACCCTCAATGGTAATATTGGAAAACCGGGTCAAATCAGAAATAGTCGCCAGAAACCGGTCCCGTTTGTCCGTTTGCCCATCCCAATGAGCTAGATCAAAGCCGTACTTCGTGAGCTCACCGCTTAAATTTACCTCAAGAAGGATGCGCAGTTTTTTCCCTGCGCTTGCCGCTTCCTTATCAAGTTGTTTTGCAAGATCAATACTATCAACTGAATCGACACAATCAAATAGTTTTGCAACGTCCCTCGCCTTATTCCCCTGCACGTGCCCGATCATGTGCCAGGCGATGTCGCGCATATTGTTTTGATGAGCTAAGATAATTTTCTCCTCTGCCTCATGAACTCTGTTTTCTCCAAAATGCCGCGCTTCTTGGGTGTACGCTTCCTGCACCCGCTCAAACGGAAATGTTTTCGTAACCGCAACAACGGTAACGGAGGGAGGGATTGAAGCGATGACATTTTTTATCTGATCTGCCATTTATACCTCAAATTTAATCACCCGCTGGGAAAAGACTCCGCCGTGTCGTTTATAAAATTTATATGCCCGGGTCAACTGGGGACTTGAGGTGAGCTTGACGGTACGAATGTGATTATTCTTGGCATATTCCTTGATGAATGTGAGAAGTTTGGCCCCGATCCCTTTTCCCCGAAACTTTTTTTTGATAACAAAATCATCGATATGGGCAAACGCGCGGCCGGTAATGAAATCCGTGAGTATGAAAAACGTTGCAACCCCGATTACATCACCTTCATGCTCAACAATAAATACCCTCCTGTCCTCTCTACTCATCGCTTGTTTATAATTCTCCCTGCCTAATTCATGTGCGCGGACATTATCAGGATCGAAACGGACAACCTCATTAATAACTTCTCCGAGCTCATTCAGGAGCAGCAATACCTTCTCCTGATCCTTCAGGTTCGCCAGGCGGATATTCATGACGTTTTGGTAAATAATTCCTCAGACGGAAAAAATAAAATGTCTTGTATTTTTTTCGCATTGGCAAAAAGCATGATAAGTCGGTCAACACCGACGGCAATTCCGCTACACGTCGGGAGCCCCGCCTTTAATGCACCGATGAAATCGCGATCGTACTCGTACGACGTTTTCCCGAGCCGTTTAATTTCGGCAAGCTCGTTATCAAACCGCTCCTTCTGCTCTTTGGCGTCGGTGAGTTCACTGTAACAATCTCCGAGTTCAAGTCCCTCAATATAAAATTCAAACCGTTCGGCGAATCGGGGATCGTCTTTTTTCTTCTTTGCAAGCGCCCCCATCGCGGAGGGGAAATCATACAAAATTGTAGGTCTCCCCCGACCCAAATGCGGTTCAATTTCGTTGAGCAGAATCTGATTGTATAATTCCTCCCATGTCGTTTGTTTTTCAACCCGGTATCCCTTCTTTGTTGCGATGTTTTTGGCGTTTTTGAAGTCAAAAAACTCTTCAAAATCAATATGAGCCCATTTTGCAAAACTCCCGGCCACGGAGAGCCGCTCCCACGGCGGGGAAAGATCGACATGCTTATGCTGATACATGAGTTCCGTGGGCCGCAGGTTATACGGATTATTCCCCATACGCTCCAGATACGTATTGATAAAAAGCAGCAACTCTTCACAATCTTCCATAATATCCTTGTAATCTGCATCGACCCGATACCATTCAAGAATAGTAAATTCGGGGTTATGAAGATCGCTCTGCGTTTCGGTATTGCGGAAACTTTTCGTCAGGGCAAAGCAATTTCCAATGCCCGCGACGAGGAGTTTTTTAAGCGGTACCTCGGGAGACGTCGATAAATAGGCTTTTGAGGGTTTACGGGCGCGGTCAAGAAGTGTCGTTTCGAATACTTCGAGATAACTTTCCGCAGGCGGACGGGCGATGAGAATGGGCGTCTCTACTTCATGAAACTTACGGTCTTGGAAAAATCTTCGTATGGCAGTCAGGACTTTTTCCCTCACAAAATACCGGTTCCACAATTGAGGATGCTCTTTGAGTTTTTGCCACGTCTTCATACGAAGTATTTGGGCAGAAATCACCGGAACTCGCATTAACGGGATTTTTTCCGTCCTTTGGTAATTGGTTTTGCTCCCGATGAAAATATTTTAGCCACAAATACAAGGTACAAAATTTCGGCTATGCCTGCAGTATGAACCAATAAGAAAAATATAAACCACCACTTCTCGCACCGTCGTCCGGCATGCCAAAGCGCTAATCCCGTCCATACCACGGACCAAGCTGCTAAAAAGATAAATACACCTGGTATAGACCAAAGCCAGCCACCGCCCCACCACATATTGTGTACGCTGACGTTATTTCCTAGATACCACGGCATAGATATCACCCTCTCTTTAACCCATTGTAGCAGATCGAAGAATTTACTTGAACACGTCAAGGGCTTTCCCCTGAACAAAACCGGGGATCGGCACCCCAAGCGCTTTCATAATCGTCGGATATTGATCAACCAAAGAGAACGGCGTATCTCCCAAGTAATGATGCGCTTTGATCCCGGGACCTGCGATAATAAACGGTGTCCACATACCGGGATCATCTCGCGCGATAATTGCCTGTTTGTATCCGGTCACATCGGGAATGGAAAATAAGGCTAAGTCATTGGACATTTCTTCGTTAAATCCATACCCCGGGGCGTTTGCGATAATAAGATCGCCTGCGCGGTCCGGATCCATCTGAAGATATTGTTTTGCATCTTCCCATTTAACAATATCAACGATCGGTTTTACCCCCTTATCATCGGCAAGATCTGTCAGCGTCTTAATGACGTCGTTTCGTAATTTCTCATACGCGGGTCCTGATCCCCTTGAATAATTTCCGCCAAGCCCGTTGGGATTTATATACACATGCGCCATCTTGAGATAGATGACCTGGGAATGTTCCCAATCAATAATCGGCTCTCCTGTCTTCGGGTTGATGGTAAATTTCAACCATCCGTTTTTCGCAAAAAGATTATTGAGATTAACATACGTATTGAGCGGTACATTTCCGTGATCGGAGCTAAATACGATATAGGTATTCGGTCCGGAATTGTTGATAATCTCCCCCACCATCGTATCAAGCTGTTTATACATGCCCTGTACTTCCTGCCATAACTGATCCCGGTTTGCCTGCGATACATCATTATAGCGGGTACTTTTCGGATCAACATATCCCATCCACCAGCGGCTGGTTAGCATCTGGTTCGGCGTATAAATATCGTGGATGACAACGTTCGGCGTAAAATTTTTGATAACCTGAGAAATTGCCTTCGTATGCCAATCAAAGGACATGTTGGCTTCATCCTGGAAAATCTTCTTGTCCTCCGGATAATAGATAAGTTGTGCCGGAAAATTATCAGGAAAATCAACCATGGGGCCGACGGTTTTTTCCAAAATATCCGCGGCTTCCGCTGGCATCGTGATATAGCGATTGAGCGCATCAAAATATAATCGTACACGGAAAAACCCGTCCGCATCAACTTTTATAACCGCCGGTTTCACGCTTGTTGCCACATCGGTCTCTTGATTTCCTGCATGCCACTTGAGCGTTATCGGCGACCAATTACCCCACGCGCCGGTTGTCAGATCAGCAAAAATGGTTGCTCTGTCAAGAGAAAATGCAATTTTATTGTAATTGACTGTATGATCGTCAGAAGCATCGTAAATATAGAGGTACACAGGCGTCCCCCACGCGTCAAGCGTTACTTCTTTCGGCGGAGAAAATGATGTTGGCGGTGTGGCCCACCCGGTGGCTTCAACGCTGTCATCATACTGTGTCAACTCCGGACCCAAATAAAAAAACCGGGAGCTTCGCCCCTGTCGAATCCGTTGAGAAAGGTCGCCTTTTGTCTGATAGTTTAATGCCGGAAAGTCAGCTCCCCATCCGCCCCACCGCCCGCGTATAACGACGCCTTTTTGAATCTCCGGCGGTGTTGAACCCGGTACGGAAACGATAGCAACTTTCATGCCAACCTGTTCAAGCGTCGTCCAGATAGGCGGCACTTTTTTCGCCGTTGAGCTGAATCCGGTAATTGCCACTTTATCAAGCGGTTTCCCGATCACATGCATCGGTCCGTCGTCAACACCGTTCACGTCTGGGTACGAACCGGTCAGAAGCGCAGCGAAATTGGTCGGCGTGTGACTCGGAAAATTCGGATACGAATACCCGTACGAACCGTTATCAATGAGTTTTTTAATATTGGGAAGTTTCCCGTCCTCTGCCCACTTATATACCGTAAAGAGTGTCGGCTCAGCTCTCACTCCGTCAGGAATAAACCAATAGAGCTTAAGGGGCGATATGGGAACAGGTCTAATAATTGAAAGGAGTGAGGCAATAATCCCAATAAGTCCAGCTATAATTGCGTGCATAAAAACAGTTGTTCGCTACTTTTCTTCAACCATAATACTGGAAACTGTTACCGTGTCAATGGGCTTTGACTGTTCGCCGCTTGCGCTCATCGTGACCGGGATATTTGCAATCGCATCAAGGGTAGACAGGCTCGCAGTATCAGATGGATCTATAGAACCGAAAATAACATAATCTTTTGGCAACTGATAATCAGCATGCATGATAAAAAACTGGCTGCCATTCGTATTGGGTCCCGCATTAGCCATCGCGATAGTTCCCCGTGTGTAGTCTCGCGTTATGGGCTCATCATTGAACTGATACCCCGGTCCTCCCGTACCGTCCCCCTTGGGATCACCGCCCTGGATCATGAATCCCTTAATAATCCGGTGAAATATCGTCTGATCGTAAAATCCGTTTTTTGCGAGGAAGACGAAATTGTTCACCGTGACCGGTGTATCTTTTGCAAAAAGTGTCAATTTCATAACGCCTTTTGATGTGGTGATCGCCGCCGTATAAGTTTTATTCACATCAATCGTCATTGGCGGCGGCGCGCCGTATGTTTTTTTACCACTTACGACTGGTGTTGATTGTGGCATATCTGTTGTTTTTGTGACTGTCGTCGTTTTTGACGGTTGCCCCTGGGTCGGTGCAAACCTGCGTGACAAAGTAAACCACGTTCCGACACCAACTGCCACAATAATAAAAATGACAAGAGCCGCCGAACGCATATAGGATTACTTTAACAATGTGACGATCTTTGCCTGAGCCTTGAGAGCGCTAAACCACGTCTGCACTTTATCATTGATCTTTTGGGAAAAGATTGCCTGCTTAGCTTCCGCATTCATCCCGGCTTCATCGGACGCCGTCAGGGTATCCTTGTTTTTAGTAATATAATCGGCAATCTCGCTGTCGCTGACAGCGACATCTTTCCCAAGCACCTTCTCAACAATGAGCTGTAGCCGTACCTGATCATCAAAATCAGCCCGTGACATCCCTTGATATTTGAGGACATCATCAATTTTGACGCCTGGACCCAATGATTTCATAAGATCGTTCTCTTTTGCGCTAATATCATTTTGTGAAATGACGACCCCCTGCTTTTTTGCAGCTTCTGTAATAAGCTGTTCATTGATCATCGTTGTTAATGTCTGCTGCCCGTAGCGCGACATGATGGCCTGATTCACATTCCAGCCAAAAATCGGCTTTCCGTTCACAAGAGCCGCAACGATATATCCGCGGTTTCCTAAATAGGCAATCGCAATGACCACCAAAAGAACAAGCACGACTCCCCATCGGAACGATGCAGCCCTTGACGGATCGCGAAGCATATCAGACGGCGCTGTCGGATCGTTCGGAATCAGGTCTTCTGTTTTCGTATCGATCATTTCATGCAATGTCTTCATGGCACTTCGAGACTGTTTTTTCGGGGTAGATTTTGATTTTTTAGCTCTCGGCATACTCGCTCCTTTTCTTGTGGCAGATACTAATGGGCGAAGAATATCACACGTTTATAGAAGACGCAATAACCTAGCGCTAAAGCACGAGCGGCATTCTATCTTTAAAGGCCCCCTTAGAAATCCACCACCAAATCCGTTCTATCATACTCATGTCATATCCTCTTCGAACAATTTCTTCTTTGGGTACATGCTTTTCAAAATGCAGAAACAGCACCTCATCGACGTCTTTATATCGAAACCCAAATTCCCTCTCATCCGTTTGACCTGACCATAAACCGGCTGTCGGTGGTTTTATGCATATTTTTTCCGGAATTTTAAGATAGTGGGCGAGCATATATACATGCGCTTTGTAGAGATGTTTCAATGGCTCAATATCACTTGCTTCATCGCCAAATCGGGTATAGTAACCCAATAGATATTCTGTTCTGTTTTCTGTTCCGACAACAAGCATATTCATTTTCTTTGAAAGATCAAACATGATCATCATCCGCGTCCGCGCCATAATGTTTCCGCGTCGCCCGTCGTCCATATGCGTATCATACGCAACGATCGCATCAACCATTGGTTGTATATTAACAAGATGAATGTTATTCAAAGGAATATGTAATGACTCAATAATCATTTGTGCATCTTTCGTCTCCTCAGTATTAAGTCGTCCGTAAGGCAACAAGACAGGATGAATATGCGCAGCTCCGATCGCACAAACGGTAAGCGACAAACTTACCGCAGAGTCAACCCCGCCGGAAACACCGATGAGGCCATCCGAATACCCATCGTGTTTGAAGGACGATGTTATAAACCCAACGAGCTGTGCGGTAACACGGCTTGGATCGATAGAATCCATATCAGTGTAGTAGGTGATCCGTTTCAACAATTGTTGCCGCGTAACACATCTTGAGGTACGCAAGTCCGCCAATATGGTCTTCATCAGTAAATGATTCAACACCATCCTCAGGAATAATGATTGAATAATTTTTTGCAAACGCATCGGCACTCGTGTGACGGACACATATATGGGTATGCTGGCCGACAATAATGACCGTACTCACTCCTTTTTCACGTAACAGCAAGTCTAATCCGGTTTCGTAAAAAGAGCTGTATGTCCGCTTACCCAAAACAAAATCACCGTTGTGCGGCGTAAGTTCTTTTATAACCCGTGCACCGGGGCTTCCCGCAAGCGCATGCGGACCCCATACCTTTTCCTCCGGATCACCCGGCAAATGGGCGTCATTTGCATAGACAACAACCCAATGATTGTTTCTCGCATGGGTAAGTAATGCTGCGATATGCGGAATGATCCGTTTTGCCCGTTCATTTTTAAGAGTACCGTAAACAAAATCCTCTAGCATATCAACGACAATAACTGCATATTTTTGCTTTGACATATATCCTCCTATTTGAAATTACAGTATTTGATGAAAACGCTTGTTTGTTCTATACGAACGTCCTGATTTTGCCTGATGAATACCCCGCACCTTGACGATGTCCGCCGTAAAATCATTCCCTCCTTTCAGGAGTGCAGATCCGACGCCATAGATATCCACGGGGATTTTCATGCGTTCAAAGAGCCGGATTTTATCAGGATTAAATCCACCGGAAACCACAATCTTTACCCATGAAAATCCGCCCTGATCAAGTGCGTTTCGTACATTTTGAACCAACATAGGTGTTACACCACTCGCTGATCGCGAAACGTTTTTCAAAGACGCGTCAACAACATCCAAAGACGTATCAATCCGTACAGCCCAAAGTCTTTTTTTCAATCTCTTAGCAACCGAAAGTGCAATTCCTACACAATCATTGGTATAGTCGACGAGGATGATAAGCGGAACGTCCGGAAAATTGTTCGCAAATTGCAAAGCCGCGTCAATAGTATTTCCATCATTCACCGCAATAAGTGCGTGCGGAATCGTTCCTGAAGGAGTTCCATCCCACCAGGACGCCTGAGCCGGTGTACATACACCTGTTGCCCCACCAAGATGCGCCGCATATCCATCACCTTCCTGGTTGAGAAAATGATCAAACCGATCAGCAAAACAGATGACGGGTTTACCAGCTGCCGCTTCAACAACACGCCGCGTGTTCGTCGCCACTAATGTTCGTCTTGCAAAAATTCCCAAATACAGAGATTCTAAGTGTGCAAAATACATGTATGGACCGCTGATATGCATAACCGGTTCTTTTGACGTTACGGTATCACCATCACAAAGTGATATAACGCGAAGTTTTTTCCAACAAGTAATCCACGTATCCCTTTCCCAATATCCCGAACCCGCCTTCAATAATTCAGTAACCTCATCGACGCCACAAAGAATCGCATCATTCCGTTGAAAAATCTGCATAGTCACAGGAGTGTTATCCTCCTCATTCTGAAGAATTTTTTTCGTTCTATTAAAATAGACTGCACTATAATACCCCTTTCGTATATGGTTCATAGTGTTGATATCCCAATAATGCATAAAGTGTATATTGTACACTTAATATATAGTGTTAAAAGTACACGAAGATAAGACAGAGGTCAATAAGGAAACTGTTAGAGGACTTCAACAATTGTGGGTTTGCGCGTTTTAAACCGGTATACTTCAGCGGGCCTTGAGCGTCCCTGCGAACGCTTCTTACCCGTGTCATCAAGCATGCGGAGGGAAAGAATCTTTTTACGGAAATTTCTCTTGTCGAGCGTCCGACCGAGTATTGCTTCGTAGACCCGCTGCAATTCCCCTAACACAAACTCATTTGGTAATAAGCTGTATACGACGTTCGTATATTCGATTTTCCACCGAAGCCGTTGCGTTGCATACGAGATAAGCGGGTGGTCTAACGCGTGAACCCGTTCAGTCCAACCCTCAGGACTCACAATATGTGCCTGTGCTACTAAGAAATAGTAAACGATCGCGATATCAAAATCTCTCTCCTGTGGACGGGAAATGGTATAAAGTTGTTCGATATATCCGTCGCCGGGATCAAGTCCGACAATTGTTTGTATTATTTGTGCAGTCGTAGCTTCAAGGGTCACATTCTTTTCCCAAATGCGTGACGGGGTTCGACCGTTATATACAAACGTTATTAATTTTCCGTTTAGAATAGTGAGCGGTATGACTTTTATACCTATCGTTTGATTCATGGGTTATACCCGAGATGATGGACAGAGTTTATTAAGTACACAATTGTCGCAATCCGGATTTTGTGCTTTACATACAGCGCGACCATGATCAATCAGTCGGTGGTTGATGGTAAACCACTGATCGCGCGGAATGACGCCCATAAGTTCTTTTTCGATTTTTGTAGGGTCGGCATCCTTTATATAATCGACAACAGGTTTGCCACCATACTCAAACACCATAAGTTTCTTTCCTCCGATTTTCGTCAAATCGATAAGGCGTAGTCGTTGGCTTAGACGATGGACGTGCGTATCGACCGCAATCCCTTCAATAACGCCGTATGCATTTCCCAACACAACATTAGCAGTTTTTCGTGCAACGCCCGGCAGAGTCAGTATCTCTTCCATGGTTCTCGGCACTTTCCCGCCAAATTTTTCTTTAACCATCCTTGCTGACGCTACGATATTCTTTGCTTTATTGTGATAGAACCCTGTAGATTTAATGTCCTTTTCAAAGTCACTGATTGGGGCCGCGACATAGTCTCCAAGGGTTCTATATTTTGCAAAAAGCTTCTCGGTAACTTTATTAACCATGACGTCAGTACACTGTGCTGATAAAATAACCGAGACTAAAAGTTCCCACGATGTTTTATAATGAAGAACAATTTTCGCTTTTGGATACGATGCAGCAAGAAAAGACAGTAGCTTATCAATACGGTTTCGATCATTTATTGGTGTGACCATTGCAAAACTCCTTTAGGCTCCCTACAATATAGCACACACAACGTCTATGAAGCTAAAATTCCCGCAGATTTCCCGATTATTCTCCGCACCACCAATTATGAAAACACTTCATTGGGGAGGCAGAATAACACTTTGGGCTTTATTAATGGCACTTTTTTTAGTTAACTCAAAAGTAATCATCCGCACCCCCCTTTCATTCTCGATGCTATTTACAAATACGCTTCTGTCCCCTTTCTCTACACAAAGCCATATGGCGCTTGCAAATTTTTTCTGGAAACAAGGATTACCTCAAAATGCAAAACGGGAGATGACCCTTGCCGAAGACCTCTATCATGCCACAGGCGGAAATGTCTTAGGGGCAACAACCGATCCTGCTGCGTTTCTCAAGGAATGGCAGGGTGAGCCCCAACAACTCAAACAAAATTACGCATATTGGAAAGGTGTCACTGTACAAAAACCCGACTATCGGGATGCGTATATCATGACCGGAACGTTCGCGTACGAACTCGGAAACACTCAGGAAGCCTTAGGTTATTTACAAAAAGCACAGACGCTGGACCCCAATGATCAGGCGCTCAATTCACTTATAACTGAAATCCAAAAAGGAAATCCGTAACAATTAAGAGGTTGTCTTCTTTTCTTCGTTCTGAGCGGCTTCAGGTTTTGCGGGGGCACCCTCTGCGGCCGGAACTTGTCCTTCTGTGGTCGGAGTTGCAGCTTCTGCTTTGAGTGCGGCGGCTTCAGCTGCTGCGGCGGCTTCGGAAGCGGCAAGTGCTTCCGCTTCCTTGGTGACGAGAGGACCAACTTTTACAATGGTCAGAGTACCGTCAGTTAACACAGTAACCCCGGAGGCCACAGAGAGATCACTAACCTTTAACTCCTGATTCACCTCGGCGAGTTTTGAAATATCGACCAAAATTTTTTCGGGCAAATCTGTCGGCAATGCTTCGACCTCAACATCCCTAAGAACCGACAGAAGAACGCCCAATTTTTGCGCAATTGCGGGGCTGTCCCCTGTCAATTCAACAGATACTTTTGCATGTACCTTTTCCTTCAAATCTACTTGATGAAATTCGACATGGAGTGGTACGTACGACACCGGATCAACCTGAACGCTGTGAATAAGAACAGGCCGGGTATCACCGCCTACTGACAGTTGAACTAGTCCCGTCTCCCCCGCCTCTTCGTACACCTTATGAAATGCGTCAGTAGATATGGAGATTGAAGCACTTTTTATTTTTTTTCCGTATATCGTCGCCGGCAATTTCCCCTCACGACGAAGATGTTTTACTTTTTTTCCAACGAGCTCACGCTTCTCACCGGTAAGTGTGTATTTTTTCATTTTGAAAAAAGAATGCGATTTGACTGATCCTGAACGATTGTCGTATTGTACTCGAGTTGCCCCTCTTTTGCAACCAACGACGGGCTCTGTGATGAGCCCGACAAAAAGCCTCCTGCTACTGTTTCTTCTTGCCGGGGAGACTCATCTTGTGCGCCCCAATACAACGGGTATTGTATAACGGTTGACAAATTCTGATCACTCACTCCCGGGTGCTTATAATATAGTAAGTCAAGGGTCGCGCCACCACGACCGAATGAGAGACGAGTCGAACGTTTGTATGAAATCCTCAGGGTTCGTTCAACTCCGGGATCTATCGAAAACGCAACGCCAATTCCTCTCGCCCCCTCAGGAGCCTGTGTTGTTTCTATATAAGGCACTCTGGGTGCGATCTTTTGCTTTGGGTCACGCGACGGGACCGGTTGTCCGTCCAGCGTGACATCGTTTACAAGTGCGTCTCCCGCAATATAAAACCGCAGATATGAAAGATACGCCCCGCCGACACCTTTTGTTTTTCCGGCATTTGATTCATTTGACGTATTCCGAAGCGTCAGCGAATATGATTCGGAAACCGTGCCATCAGGAGCAATAACAATTTGCCGATTTGCCGACCGTTTTATAAAATAATTTACTTTATTGACGCCGACATTTGCTTCGACAGCTGCAAATGGATCAAACACACAGAACGTTTTATCAACTCCGCTACACCCCTCAGTTTGAAACATCCTCCCCGCCCACCCGAAATATTCAACCAATTGTTGTACAGGAGCGTCAGTAAACATAAACAAGATATCTTTTCTTGCAAGACCGGTTGCTATTGCACGGAAAATAAGAATCGGATTTATATTTTTTTCAGAAGTGATTGTCGTCAACAGTGCCCTCGATAATGTGCCCAGGAAATCGCTCTTTTGCGTCGACCCGGGGAAAAAATCATGCTGTGTGTAATAAAATGATTTGCCGAAAAAATTATCGGCAGAAATCCGGTCGTTATAGTCAGGGAGATAAATCGGACCCGTTGCTTTGAGTAAATCAACAACAACCGGAACATTAAGCGCGATAACGCCATCAACCGTAACACCCGTTTCTTTCTGATAAAACCACGCCGATTGCGTTGCGCTTTCAAAATAATCAGGATTCCAATTACTGTCACGGAGGTACCAGTGTTCCGCGTTCATAAGGTCCTTTAGCGGTCCCGGCGGATCGACGTGCCCCTTGAGCTGTCCGTCAACGGCATAGACATCCTGAATCGTAAAGTCAGAGACCGCACCATCTTCAACATGCATAAGTCCGACGCTTCCGATAAATCCCCCGGTCGGCCGAAGTTCATTACTGTTTTGTAAAAGCACGAGATACGTTTTTTGTCCACGAAATCCGGTAATCTGAGGATACAAAATGAGTAATTGATCGACATACGACAAAACACTTCGAAGTGTCGCAAGTGACTGTAATGCCTGTGCACCCGCTGAACTGATCAGTCCTATTGAGAATGGAAACGTCCCGTCCCTCATGAGCGTTGAAAGCTGAGCTTCCGCTAACCCTAAAGTTCCGGTTGACGATTCGACGGTTAACCGCAATTGATCCATTGCATAAACCGGCGATCCGGCGTTGGGAGAGTTATTCCCTGACAGTACCTGAGTCGCTACTGAGTTTCCGTATTTCATTATGGTGAATGAATCACTAAACGCCGAAGAAATATCCGTCAAAAAAGAAATGAGGCGTTCCTGTCCGCGGACCACATCATCAAATCCTAAAATTCGAAAAGGGGCACTGACTAGTCCAAACGAAAATCGTGATTGTTGTAACCAATAGTGTCCGACAACGTTTAGTTCCGAAGCGATCGTCGTATTGCTTTGTTTCAACTGGATACTTTCCTCGGCAAATGAGGCAAGTGTTGCGCTGACACTCACAAAATACCAAATAAACGGAACTACCATCATGAAAAAAATAAAGAGCATCACAAACCCGATGCCTTTTTGTAATTTTCGTTTTCTCCGTTTATTTTTTTTCGCAACCTGCGAAGGCTCGTCGTTTCCCAAGTCTTCTTTATATACATCGGAAATAATAGTTCCTATCCGATCTTTATCACTGGCGTTTTCAAAGAGTTGTGCAATTCCGTCTCGCGATGATTCCTGCTTTTTCACCGGAACCTGTTGTGTAACATCTTCAGCTGTTACCGGTGGCTCAATCCCGACTCCGGAGTTCGCCTCAACGGGTGCATGCTCATGTACGTTTCGTCTTTTATCATAGAACGCATCATTTCCCGCAAAGAAAAATGCAAAGATTTCAACAACATCTTCCGGGGTAAATACTTCATCATCTGTGACAATAATTTTCCCGAATGCTCTCGACTGCTTCTCCGCGTCAGGTGGGAATAAACCGGTGACAATGGACAGTCGTAATTCGGCAGTGTCGGGTTCGGATGAAAAAATAGATTTCACAAACGAATAATCGCCGACTGCAATATGATATGAAACGGTTCCGTCGGGATGTTTATTAACGGCCACCTGGCAACCGTTCGATTCAAGATATTCCCGCAGGGCGATAACACGCCTCTCATCCTGGGCGTCAATGTGCGCTATCGGGAGAGCAGAAGTTTCGTTTATCCACGCTGGTTCGTTGGCAGGGTCCATAAAAGACGGAAATTCCGCCGTTGTATTATGGCATTTCAATTGACCGAAAACAACTGAAAAATACGGGAGGGGTTCACGCATTATACGCGCTACCCGACATGAGGGGATTAGACACACGGAGACTTCAGGGCCTAGCAACACGAGAGCAAAGAGTTTAGTAAAATAAAAAGTACATCTTGCGCTCTCATATGCTAAGTTCTAAACTCTAAGCAACTAATTTATCATCGAGCGCTTTATTCACAAGATAATCTGCACGCGTGTTTTGTTCTCTTGGGACGGAGTTGTACTGAATTGAACCGTCTATTCCTTGTTCAAGAATTTTCGCTTTCATAAGTAACTCACGTAACCTCGCATCTTTTACTTTAAAAATCCCATTGAGTTGATTAACAACCAATGTTGAGTCTAAATAAAATTGGATTATTGGTTGATTGGTTGATTGGTTGATTGGATTATTGGTTATCCACTCGAGTGCCTCAATTACTGCCGTGTATTCTGCGACGTTGTTTGTTGTCTCCCCTATTGTCTTACCGAATTCTTGAATTATTTTTTTCTTTTGGGGCGCCCCCTGCATCTGTGTAATCTCTTCAATGACAACGCCGACCGCGCTGGGCCCCGGATTTCCCCTCGCTCCGCCATCCGTGTGAACAATGAGTTTCATAAGATGTAATACGTTACAATAAAATGAATTATTTCGCAACCAAGGAAATATTATTTCCCCTTATGCAACAACGGAATGACCGCAATGCCTGAGACAAGAAGAACAAATCCCTCCGATATTACAGTGATCCAGGCGGCAGCAATATATCCGAATCGGGGGATAAATAAAGCGTTTAATACAACATTAAGTACCATCGAAATTCCATAAATAGCCGCCAGCATTTTTTGCCGTTTGTGAGCAATGAGGGTCCACATGGTGAGACTTGAAAGAAAGAAAAACGGAAGCCCGATAATCAAAATCCGAAGAACCGCGATCGCCGGAACAAAATCATTTTTAATGAATCCGACAATCGGCGCACCTATCCATACAATAATAAAGACGATGAGCGATGTGAGAAAAAGAAATGCGCTGGACTTAAAAACAACATCCCGTAATGACCGCTCTTCCGAAAATGTATTTTGTGTGATACGGAGCATCATCGGGTAAAGTGCATTCATGAAAAACGTCGGAAGAACCAACGGAAGTTCAAATACTTTATATGCAAGTCCGTAAATACCAACTTCTGCAGTCGATCTCGTGATTGTTAGTATCACACTGTCAATCCGGAAGTAAACGAGATTAAAAAGGAGTGTCACCCCTAGCGGCAAGCCTTCAATAAATAACGATCGGATACGCACCCACGATACACTTGAATAATGGGTTATCTGCAGTCTCCGGGTGAGATACAGTGAAATAAGTGCAGTCGCCGCCGCGCCGACCAATAGCGCGGTTGTTGAATAGAGTATTGTGTTTCCGGGAATTATTCCCTGTGTCACGAGAATGACTAGTAAAAGTGAGATACATGATCCTATCGTCACAGCAACCGTCGAAAGATCATATCGAAGATATTTTTGGAATAGAGCATTAGCCGAAGTGATCATCGCCTGGAAAAGGATGGACGGCGCAAACAGAAGTATTCCTAATTGTACAAAGCGTGTGTATCCGCCGGCTGGCCCCTGAGGCAAGATGAACGCTGAGGCACCCGCAATGATAACAAGCAAACAACCTACCGTTATACGAAGTTCCAGTAAATCCTCCCAAGCGGAATCATTAATGTTCTCGTCGGTGCCGGCTGATAAGGGGGTCCGTTGGAGGTAGACGGCGTTAAACCCGAAGTCTGCAAGAAGATAAAAAAACGCAATATACGTGGTAATTTTAACAAAATCTCCGTACCCGTTCGCACCAAAATGACGTGCAATAAAGATTGTCATGAGAAGGGTCGTCAATGCACTAATACCACGGGCGGCTATCTGAGCCGATGTATTCCACGCAAGTTGTTTCGGGACCGAGTGACTAATTCGAGGCATCTGAGGCATAAAAGTATTGTACCATGCCTAGCCGGCATTGCGAAAATTTATTGAAATAATATAAAAGCTAAAGACTCATGGAGATGAGGAGTGTGAGGAGCAGTTGTCCCTGCTGTAATGTTACTGAGTAATGATCAATAAGTCCGATAAAAAGTAACCCAAGCAGACATATCCGAAAAACAGAACGTTTATTTTTAAACCCGAAGCTTCTACCATTTTTTTTGAATTGAAGAATCAAAAAATAAGCAAATACGATCAATAGCGCGATGCCGAAAAAACCAATCTGTGAAAGAAGAAGCAGATAAATATTATGCGCCGGCTGAAGAAAATATACTTCGCGAGACGGAATAAAAGAGGGGAGTGCAACTAAAAAATTTCCCAAGCCAACGCCAATAAACGGATGAAACTGTATTATGGAGAATGCAGCGCTGTTTAATTGTTCGCGGACAATAAGTGATTCATCGGAAAAATGAGCAGAGAAGATATAGAAAATCATAACCGCAAAAAATACGATTGCTCCGCCGAGTATTGCACGAAATTTTAGTGCATTCACTCGTTTCGATATCCCGATGGCAACTACTGCCAATAGAACCATCGCCCATGCGCTTCTGCTGAATGTGAGAATTAACGACACCCCACCAGCACCCAAAAGAATGAACTGTAGAAATGATAATAACGGCTCCTGAATCCGTACTCCACGGGGTAAAAGTTTTCGTACATCTTCATGAGGAATTGTTCCCACCAGTAGAAGTGCCACTCCTAAAAATCCGCCTAATACATTCGGGTGGGGAAATGTGGCGTATGGCCGAAGATAAAGCGGACAGGATGAATGAATAAGATTGCATAATGCAATTTTAGCAATCCCGGGCGTGCCAATCGAAAACGTCCGTTCACCGAGCCACCACAAAATTCCGCCGATTGAACGCTGGAGGAAAAATTGAAAAATTGTAATGATTGATGAATAAAGCATCGCAAGCCCCAAACAGACAGTGACAATGCCAACACGAGGTTTTGTTTTTACGATATACAACCCGAGGGCTATATACTCAAAAAACTTTACCCAAGCGAGAACAGCAACCGGAATGCTCAATGCATGAATTGTATTATCGACAATAAAACAGATGAGCATGCCGACTGCAAGAAATATGAACAGATTAATCTTTGAGGGTTTATTTATTTTTTTGGTTTTTCTAAAATGTTTCACTGAATCGAGAAACCAAAACATCAACACAGCAAAAAGCACAATATCCGTTAAAAATAGGGTGGGGGAGAGATAATCCACACGCCTCCCCAGCACAAACGTCCACGCTGGCCAAAAATGAAGCCCTATTTGGGTCGGCAGTAAGACAAGGAGTGCGTAAAATAATAATTTATGAATCCGGTTGAGCTTGTTCATGACAGAGATTACCCCTCATGATACGTCAGAAAGAAGAAAAATAAAAATGAGCAGAAAAGGGGATTATGCAACCTTCGGTTTAACGAGAAGCACGCGGTGTAAACCCTCTCCAACTGATTCTGTCTCGACCCGTTCATCGCCGCTTAATGTAAGATGAATAACGCGGCGTTCGGATGCTGAGAGCCGGGAAAGCTCAACCGGACGGCCCATGGTGATAGCACGGTCAGCCGCTTGTTGAGCCATAAGCATGAGTGCTTCTTCCCGTTTTTCGCGATAGTCACCGACATTGACATAGACTTTCGTCCACGCGCCCAAATCTTTTGACACAATGAGTCCTAAAATAATCTGAAGACTCTCCAGCGTTTTCCCGTGGAATCCAATAAGGAGACCTGTTTCTTCCGTCTGAATGTTGACGCGGTACGCTTCGGTTTCATCAATATCAACGGATACCGTACCCGTTATACCAAGGCGGGAAAGAAGATCTTCGGTTGTTGTCTGAACGGTTTTTTTGTTGTCCATTGTAAAAAGCGTCAATGTTTCATCGTATCAATGCGTCCTTGCGATGACGCTTTGATGCCGCTGACACACTGATACTCACTTTTCGCGGTTAATTGCGAGTTGCTGCATGATACCAAAAAGGCCAAAAACATTCCAGTAAAGCGCCAGTCCCACGGGGAATTGGAATGCAAAATACGCAAACATGATGGGTGTGATAATTGCCATTTGTTTCTGCATTTCGGCCGCCGTATCCTCAGGCTTTTTTTCTTCCTTAACTGCCAGAGCTTTCGCGTCCGGAGATTTTTTTGCGTCAGTTTCCGCGCTGGCTTCACCCGCAGGGGCCATCATAGGAGACGCAGCTAACATCAACTTACTTTGATACCACTGAAGTAGTGCAGTCACAAGCGGAATTGCGAGGAGCCACCAACCGAAATGCTGCCACTGTGAAGGCTTCACCGCAAGATTTAATCCGAAAAAAGAAAGATCCAATGTTTTTAAGCGAAGCGCCGGAGAATAGACAACTTTATTGATAATCGCAAGCTCTTTGGCGAGGTTTCCGCTATTAAGTACCTGATAAAATACGCTATAGAGAGCGATAAGAACGGGCATCTGAATAAGAAGGGGGAGACAACCTGCGGCGGGATTCACTCCGTGTTCTTTGTAAAGAGCAAGCTGTGCTTGCTGGAGCGCCTGCTTGTCGTTTTTATGCTTCACATTAATCGCATCAAGATGTGGTTTTAATTTCGCCATTTTCCGTGCAGACCGAAGCTGTGCCTGCATAAGCGGGTAGAGGAGTAGCCGGATGATAAGCGTGAGTCCGATAATGGCAAAACCCAAGGGTCCTGGTATATGCGCCCACGTAAAAAATTTATATAACGCGATAAGAACGTTAAGAATTGGCCACACGAGAATCTGATTCCAAATATTAGGATTAGTCATGAGTATTGAGACAGGCGACAGGCGACAAGCATGTTAACTCTTGTCTCATGTCTCTTGCCTCATGTCGCTTCTTTCTGGTACCGGGTCGTATCCCCCTTTATTCCATGGATGGCACCGAACTATTCGTTTGAGTCCCAACCACGATCCATAGATTATACCATAGCGCTCGATCGCCTGATAGGTATACTCACTGCAGGTAGGCGTAAATCTGCACATTGCAGACCCTGAGCGGAGTCGAAGGGCCCGCCCAATAGATGCTGCCAAACCGGTGTCAAGGGAAAGATAGCGCTGATAGAACCGGATAGAAGATAGGATGAGTTGTTTCATGAAACATGTGACATGAGACAGGCAAGAGAATGTTTTATTTCATGTTGCTTGTCTCTTGTTGCTTGTGCCGTCAATAACTTTCGCTCTTTTCAACAGCTCGATAACCCTTTTCTCAACTTCAGCCTGCTCAAGACCAACCAACTGCCTACTTGCAATAATTACCCCATCGACGGGCTGTGTAATCTGCAGCAATACATGCCGTACGGATTCGGACAATAACCGTTTGATACGGTTTCGGATGGTTGCCCGTTTATCAACACTTTTGGAAACAATAAGTGCGAAGCGAGGCTCTTTCCTGTCTCCTGTCTCCTGTCTCCTGTCTCTATATATAAGCGTCAACCCTTTTCCCATAATACGAACGCCGTGCTTTATAACGTGCGATATTTCAGGCGAGGGGAGACGGTAGGGACAAGAAAGCATTATTCAAAGCGACAAGAGACAAGAAACATGAGACATGCAACGCTAAATTTTACATGTCTCTTGTCACGTGTTGCATGTTTCTAAACTGAAAGTCGTTTACGTCCGATGCTGCGGCGTCGCTTCAATACCCGTTTGCCGCCGGCCGACTTCATACGTTCACGAAATCCATGAGTTCGCGCGTGTTTAATCTTTTTCGGTTGATATGTCCGCTTTGGCATGAGTGTAGTATAGCAAGAGATGAGACAGGCGACAAGTGACAGGCAATAAGTAAATTATGAACGATTAATAGATCGCATAAAACCGTTTAGCAGATTCCCCACTAAACGACGTTTTTCTTCAAGGGGTTCATACTCGTTTATGGATATATAATCCAGTTTTTGTATTAGAAAAAGATAGTATTCTATCTCCGCAAGTGACCCTTTGGCTACGGACAAAAACTGGGCAAATTCTTTCTTGGACGAACGAGCATATCCTTCAACAATGTTAGCAGATATAGAAACTGCTGCGCGGCGCATTTGCGAAATTAGACCAAACATTTCATCTTTAGGCAATTTTTTTGTTATTTTATAAATCATCATCACCAACTCATGAGATTCTTGCCAAACATGTAACCTTCGATATCCGACTAATTCATCCATACTTCATCATTTATCCATTACATGTCTTATGTCCCGTGTCGCTTGTCTCAATCCGTAGTGCGCATCCGCCGTAGGCGGAATTGCACTACGGCGCCACCTCTTGCCAGGTCACGGGAAGGTCTTTCATTTGGTCCGGCATGGTCAGAAGGAGTTCCGGATCATATTGGAAAAGAGAAGCAGCGGTTGTGACGTTTTGTCCCACACTGTCCAGATCGCGCTGCATGTTGAAATTGCCCGCGACAACGATGCCCTTTACCACAAGGCGTTCACTCCCCGGGACAGATGAATCCCCGGTATCAAACGTCCCGTTGGGTGAGGTGATATAGACACCGTCAAGAACCGGTGTGTTGCCGCAGGCAGGTGAACACGCAACACCCACAGACGGATCGATGAGGATGTTTCCGTTGACAATAAAGGCGAGGAATCCTCCCGGCGTCATATGTATGGGTTGTTTGATCGTGAGGTCGCCGCTCACGAAGACAACGACACTTTGGCCTGCGGGAACAGTCCATGGGTTGGTATCCACCGTGACATTGCCGTCGTAGTAGTAGGGTGTGGTACTACCCGCAGGAGCTTGAGTAAGGGTGATATCACCCGTTTCGGTTGGTTTGGGGGAATCAAACCGGTGGTACATCACCTGGTAGTAATCCGTGGGAGCATAGGCTTCTTTCGCAAGCCACTTCCGGGAGGAGGAGAGGGCATCCCCCTGGGACAGGAAGGAGCTGTCAAAATCATGAGAGGATCCGGAGGTAACAACGCCGGGGTAGCCGCCACTCCCGTTCGTCACGAAATACCGGGAGGCAGGGGGAGCCCCGGAAGCAACAAATGATTTCACATCGGTTGCGCCATAGACATCCCCGCCCTGCGCCTGGAACCAGCCCGTACCTGCGGTATAGCCGTAATCAAAGGTTAATGTTTCCACATTGCTCAGGAATGCGGAGACGCCGCTGCCGGTTGGTGGATTGGTCTTGTCCCGCTGCCAACAGGCAAGTTTGATCACATCACCCGCAGGCGGTGAATCACCGACAGTAACAGTGGTGGAGGCAGGGACATTCCAGCTTACATAGGTGCCCGTCCCGTCTGAAACCTGCGTTGCGGGAGTTCCCTGGGAACTCGTAAACGTGACTGGGATGTAGGTAGGACTCGCCAGGGCATACATCTGGGAACACGTTGCCGTGCCCTTAGGGATGAGCTGAGCACGGGCCTGGACTTTGGCGGCGGAGACAATGGTGATGGGGACGGTGTCGGTACAGGCGGACTGACCTATTGCAATCACATCGGAGCTGAGGTCTGTTGTTGAGGAGTTTGTTGATGAAAGCCCAGAAACTGCGATTTGGTAGGGAGAGGTGCTAGCAGAATTCGGGCTGTTGTTTGCAGAAATAGCAAACTGGCATGTTCCGGACGACTTGCCGTCACCTGCTGTTTTGGTACAACTGCCGGAACTGTTGAGATATGCCCAGTCGGTAAACGCATTATAATTATCTGCTGCGCCCAGTGGGTATATTCCCACCCAGTCTGTTGTTGAGGGCGAAGCAATACCGGTATATGACAAATCAATTGAACCATTTGCTACGGATGCGGAAACAGACGGGGCAGAAGAAGCGGGGACGGTAAATGATGCGCTGTTGGCCGCTAGGTTTGTATGTGTATTGGGGTTATTGGAATACAACTTGAGTATATACGAGCCGTCTGGAAGAGACGCAGTGCTAACCTGGCATGTTCCGGACGACTTGCCGTCACCTGCTGTTTTGGTACAGCTGCCGGAACTGTTGAGATATGCCCAATCCTTATATGCACCTCCGCCGAGCGGATATATTCCTATCCAGTCTGTTCCCAACGGCGCAGTGAGATTGGCATATGTTACTATAATTGAACCATTTGCGGCGGATACGGAAACAGACGGTGCGGCGGAATAAGCGGGGACGGTAAATGATGCGCTGTCGGCAAGTCTGACATTATTTTTATCAAATAACCGGAGTTCATATCCCACGGCCACGGCGGATGTGGAAATATATGTCGGGTCTTCGAAGTAATCGACACTTTGCACATAATTTGGGTATGATGGCACTCCCCAGTATACATAACCGCCAAGATTGGGAGGCTGATCAGGATTGTAATCCGGTCCGTAGGTATACCCAGCAGAAGACGAGCCCGGGGGGACGACTCCACTCACGTAGCCCGACCCGTTGGAGGTAATAACGAAGTAAAGCGGGAAAGTACGATCTGCCGCTCTGTCAAGGCTCATGGAAATAGATGGAGGGTCGTTTTGAGCACATACTCTGTGTCCGCATCCATGAAAGGCTACACTTGTTACAATCGGCAATGGAGGAATTGAGGTTTGAGAGCTATGGTACGCGTCTGTCGTAAACGTCAGAGGCGGGTCTCCCACGTTCATGGTTGCCGGATTCGGAGTAACCGGACAACTATTGAGATGCGGCAGTAAACTTGCCCAGCCACACCAGGAATTGCCGTCTTCGGCTTGAAAGCCAAAAAAGTACATAACATGGGGATCAAGAGGTGGCGTCGTAAAGGTCCCGGGGGGATTATACGTATCTACACAACCGGCCGATGCAAAGCCGTTACAACGGTCATAGCCTGGAGTGCTGTCACCGGCGTTACTGACAACTGCGGCATAGTCTGATCCCCATATCAAATGCCAAAACGTGCTTTGATTGCCATATTCCAAATAGAAGGTGACGGAGACGCTGTTGTCGCTATTGGTTACGATTGAAGCGATACCGCCCTGGCTGGATGTGCCATATGCATCACAACTAAATCGACCGCCAGTACCACCAGTTTTATTGTGCACCATGAAATCATCGGCAAAGTAGGTGTGGGCGCCACTATCGAGCTTGAGGTTATACGTTTGCACCTTTTCGTTGACACAGGCAATTGAGGTCACGGTGTCGTGAGATCCGTCCGCTTTTATCTGTTTGTCTCCTACCGTCAGGCTGTGGACCGATAGATTCGGAATCTCGTCCATCGCCGCTTTCGGATTTATGGCTTTCCAGCCTTGCGTGGTATAGAGTGGATGATTGCTGGTTACATCAAGCTTGTCTCCGTTAGCATAGCGTATGGCACACATGTTGTCAGATATCGGCTGCTGCAAACCTGTTACGGTGCTTACGGATTTTTGGCCGTTTTCCGACTCAGAAATCACCGTATCGCCAATCTTAACATCTTCAATATTCTTCTCACTACCGATGCTCATGTTTACTTTCGTCCCGGCAGGGAAACAGCCCCCCTTCCCGCTGTCTACATGACACCCCCCGCTTGAAGTACAGGTTGTTACACCCTGCGAATTAGTACTGCATGAACAGGTACAGTATGTATATCCCCCAACTCCACCCGTGAGACAAGGTTCACCGTAAGATCCAGTGCATTGCCCGTTACACGTTGGAACACCGCCGGTATAGCCTGCGAAAACAAGTTGCGGATGATAAAAGAAGCCTAGACCGAGCAATAATAGAAATACGAAGACGTTGACAACATTCTTATGGACAGCCATCGTAACCAGTGTAGCAAAGCCGACGAAATCAGGCAAATATCTAGTTAATCGGGGCTACATTGGCCCCAGCCATCATCCAAAGGAATTTTGACCAGTCATAAGTAAATGTTATATCTCCTCCCGCGCGTGTCTCTACGATAAGCTTCTCCATATCAACATAATGTGCCATCCAATAATCATCGACATATTTTTTATCGATTTGCGGAATTCTACTCGTGGCGGGTTTCGGAGTCATGTCCGCCGGAGTAGGTATGTACTTGCCGGGAGTCAGAAATGTATCTAATAGATCCGAAATTTTACTGTACGATTCCGTATATTTAAAAAAGACATGAGACCCATCGTGATTGAGTGCTAAGTAAATCATCGCAAGAAACTTGTCACCGCCGATTGTTAATTGATAATACGCTACTGGGCGCGTCGGCCAGCTTGCCCGGTCCTTATAGACTCCGCTCGTTAATGCACCGTCTCCTAATTCAATAGTTGATACGGGCGCTCCTTGAGATAGATAATCATAATTTGACGGAGGCCAGAATTGCCAATTCTCAGGTCCGAACGGCTTCACTGCAGCCAGATTCTGGAACTCCCCCAGATTACCTGCTTTTAATTGCTGTTCGAGAAAATTGTTAAATCCATCCGAAACGGCAATTTCAGAGGAAAGCGCCGGAAGAGCATCATATTGGTTGAGTTTTTCAAACGTCGTAACCGGCTTAGTAAGCGCTTCCCACTGTGTCCCATCCCAGAGCTGCAATATATTTCCTGATGCGTCGACGATCGAAAATGTGTCACCCTGCCACGCAAAATTCCAATCCTTCACCCCCTCGCTGTTCATAAGAGTCGCACCAATGATGAGGCTCTTGTCACCCGGCTCAGCAAGCGACAGCAGCTTCGTGGAATCGCCTGTTAGAGCGGGGATTTTATGAAACTCATCCTGCTCAGTATTCTTAATATTATAAAGCCACCATGATAAGAATTTGCCTGACTGATCATATTCAGCCGCTATAATAGGTAAAAATACGCTGTTTTCGACGGGGTTTTCATTCGCTGGATAGTTTCGGGTCTTCCTATCTCTAAATACGCCAAGAGCGTCAAATTTATGTCCGTCTGCGGTATTGTAGTAGTCGCCGCTACCGACAAGGAGAACCCACTGACCATCAGCCTGTTTCATAACCAGATGTTCCACGCCGCCGTTAGATGTCACAAGCCCAAATATCGCAAACGGGGCGCTATCAGTACCGAGCTGTGCGTCGAGGAGCCCGACGAGCGTCAAACCCGATTCTGATCCTTTCTTCGTCACTACATTTCCGTCCTGATCATACCAATTGACCTTTGCAGCCTCAAAATCCGTAACGACTTTCTCTACAGCAGTTGCGTCCGCAACCGGAACCAATTCGGCCTGCGATGCGTCAGCGCTCGTTTGTTCGGGGAAGGGCGTCCCGCTAGCATCTGCCGCAGAGATCGCTTCAGCCGGCAACGTGGGAGTAATTGGGGGTGGTGGAGGAACTTCGCGTGTGGAAGCAGCGTTACCTTTCGGCAGGGACGCGCATGCGGCCAAAATGACACCTGTGAATACTAATATTGGACGCTTTCCAACGGCACGAAGCGTATCACCGAGTGACGATAAAAACTCCCGTACCGGCTCTGCCAAGGAAACTTCTTCCTGGTTCGTTCGGTTTTCATATTGAATAATTGACGTGTTTGAAAATTGTCCGGGTTTGGAAGCTTTAGTTCGTATTTTTCCGATTCTCTGTTCCACAACTATTGCCTGTAATTCATTGATTCTACTGTCAAACGCCTCTCCCATCCCCTCTTGTCCGTGAGATATAACGCGGGCGGCTTCAATAACCGCGAGCTCCCAATGAGGTTTATCAAATAATTGTGGGCCCTCATCACCGGCTTTAGCATTTTTCACCTCTTGGGACCACCGCCTTAATACCCCCGCAAGTTGATCGGGTGTATATCCATATGCAAGCGGTTTCTCCGGTCCATCAATGCGACCAAATTGAATACCATTGGGGAATGAATACTCTTCTCCAATAATGTTGGCGAGCTTGGCTAATCCCCAGCTTTTCCAGGCACCTTCACCTTCAGGAATGCTTGGAAATCGCGAAATATCTATATTCTTGGAACCATTTACTAATGAAACTTCCGGCATAGGCATAATCACCCTATAGTATCATCCCTCTTATTAAGAGTCAATTAATTCTGATCCTAATCTTATAATATAGTAAGGTATCTCACTTTGTCCATACGCATGTCAGTGTTAGATATATTACGGCGACCACGTCGTCATTCATACCGTTTTATAAAAAAATACCCTGCGTCTTGATTCAGCGGAGCGAGCTTATTTTTGGAATAACCAATCATCATTTGTTGGAATTCCCTCGCGTCGTTCCATTGAATTTCTGTAATGTTTTTTGCAGCCGCAGGCGTATCAATACCAATCGTATCCGCATCCATATTGTCTATCATCGCGATGGGAATAATAAAACTATAGATATTATTATCATACCCTTTCATAAATAACGTGCGGGTACGCCAGTCAACGCTTGAAAACGTGCCGAAAAATTGATACAGATACGTATTCGTTTTGGCATCAGATGAAATAGGCTGTATTGCATAAATTGGATTAAACGGCGGGTATGTCCGATGTTTTTGCCATAACACCCCTTCAGCCTGCCAATACGCATTTTGATACCAAGCCCGAAGCGGAATTACAAAAGAAAGATTGGCGACATAAACTGAATAAAAAAGCAACCAAAACAAAAACCCAATATAAAGAAATGCGGCAACAATACCCACGGTCCACCATACGCGCTTATCGATTTTCTTTGAGGGCTTCCCGCCAACAATTACATTATCGTCCATGCCTTCTTAAGTATGCAATCCCAGCCGACAAATTTCAACCCTCTGGGGCGATTGTTATCAAGCGCGCAGAAAACCTAACGGCCCAAACTTATTTTAAGAGGGTATTATCAACATTTAAGAACTATATTTAGGGTAGTCCGTCTGCATTGGTTGTCACCGCACAGGAATCAGTTGGAGCGTTCGGACAGGTATAAAGAGTAAAAGTTTGTGGAATTTTATCCGTACAAATCCATGATCCTTTATTCGATCCCCCCGGGCCATCGTTGTCAAATCGCTGTACATTCGGATAAAGCACGCAGGCTTGATTCGGATCCTGGCAGGGGGCCCACGCGTCACACGATTCTCCTGAGTGAGAATCATCTTTGCTATTCTCGACGTGCATAGTAAGCGCGTCGCCAGAGGTTGAAAAGAGCAACGCTACCGCCGACGCAATAAGCGCCGCGTCTTTTACCATTCTACCCACAAGCTTGAGTTCGCAAACGAAGTGCACCACCTGGGGTATACTTGTAAACCTTGAAGGAGGTGGTGCGTGTGAAAACATATCAACATCTGTCGTTGGAAGAACGGGAGAAACTGTATTGGTGGATAGGACAAAAGAAGTCGTTG
>DATKGN010000011.1:0-31179 GCA_035510735.1 Patescibacteria group bacterium | reverse complement strand
AGTCCGGTATTTTGTAAAAGGAGGATACCAACTCATGGGGTCGGAAGCTGTTACCACGGGTTCATCCGTTAAACCCGGTGACCTCAATGGTGATGGGAAAGTCGATATATTTGATTACAATCTTCTGGTGGCTAACTTCGGGAAAACCGGTGCCGCCGGCTTCTCCCCTGCCGATATAGATAAGAACGGAAAAGTGGATCTATTTGATTACAATCAACTAGTGGCGAATTTTGGGAAATAAGGAAATGAAAAAAATTCTTTTTGTAAGTTTCGTAGTTTTTCTTATTACTCTTGTCCTTGCTGCCCCCGTTATGGCACAGATAAAAACAATAGATACACCCATAGTTGCCGAACACGTCAGTAATTACGCTACCTTCACGAGTAACAATCAGAAGGTCATTAGCAACCAATATGGCATCTTCATCACCTATCAATACTCCGCCGGCGACGCCTCTTACCTTAATATTATCTGGCGATTAGCCAGAAGTACTGATGGCGGGAAGACCTTTACGACTATTTATGAATCAACCGACCCTACCAATCCTCCAACCATTGAGACCGATTCTCAAGGGATCATTTATCTCATCCGAAATGATCATACTGAACAAGGCAGATCAGCGTACCTCTACCGTTTTTATCCTGAAAAGGATTTCAAAAACCCGACAATCACCACTATACCGGACGCCGGATTTTCCGGAAAGTTCGGCATGATCTTGGATGAATCTCGGCACCAAATCTACTATGCCAAACACAACCCTATGTTTATGTTTACCATTGGGCTGGACGGCACCGTAAAAAGAAAAACACTCATCAACACGGATGGCGTAGCCTTTGCCAACTACCCGCAATTTACCATGGACGAGCATAACAATCTGTACCTTGCCTGGGTAACTAATAAGGGTTCCAATGCGAACTACCGCTCTATCCATGTTATTAAAAGTTTAGACGGCGGAGTCACATGGCGCAAACTCGATGGGACCACCCTTACCCTTCCGGTCGTAGCCGATGAAACAGGCCCTACCGATATGCTTATTTTCCACAGTGAACTAACAGGTTCTTCCTGGCTAAGTTCTTTTATTGTCAAAAACAACAAAATCCACTTTGTGTACAATACATGGGACCTTAACAATGGCACATGGATCCGTGGCCCTCAATATTATGCGCGCTACGATCTCACAACCGGACAAAGAGATAAATTTATTGAAGGCACTTGGAAAGGGGAAACTTTAGCTATTTCCAATAGCTCTGCGGTCTGCGCTACGGACAGAGCTGATACTCAAAGTCCTATCTACTGTACATCGGCAGACAAAGACAGACGAATGGTAACACTTGTATCGTACGATAACGGCGATTCGTGGCATGATTTTGCAGTAAGCGCTCCCTTTCCCCCCGATCCTCAGTTTCCGGCACTTAATAATGACAACTATGAAAATATCTACTCGATTGGCGGATATCGGAGTATCACATCCGACGGAATGATTATCGGTACGTTTACTGAATTAAGTGGTGTTCTCCATGATGCCCGAATTCACTTTTTCAAAATCTCGCTTAATCCGTCTCCCACTCCCACTCCTACACCGACTCCTAAACCCGGCGATCTTAACGGCGACGGGAAGGTGGACATATTTGATTACAATCTCTTAGTCACTAATTTTGGCAAAACCGGTACCGCGCGCTTCTCTCCAGCGGATATTAATGGAGATGGCAAAGTGGATATTTTCGATTATAATGTACTAGTTGGTAATTTCGGTCTGCCTGCGCAGGCAGGGAAATAATTAATTATGGATGAACAACCGCAACAGGATTCTTCAACTGCGTCTGTACCGCAGGGTGATACAAGCACTTCCCCTTCGCAGTCAATTGATCCGATAGAGAAAAACGTATCTCATCGACATGGCTCATTTTCCCAACGTCCACCACTATTCTCTTTGGCAATAGCCGCACTTATTATGATTGCCGGCCTGGGTGCGGGGCTTATGTTTATGAAACAATCCCAGGATGTGCGGTCGAGAGCGACAGTCACCGGCACGATGCTTGCTCTTTCCCCTGGCACGGCAACAGCTGCGGTCGGAGCAACGATTCCTATCGGAGTCACAATCAACACAGATACGGACACGGTGTCCGCAGTAGTACTGAGCCTTTCCTATGACCCGACTGCCATCCAGATTGTGAGTTTTACACCCGGAACGGTATTGCCAGTACCTCTTGTCGCAGAAACTCACGATAATGGAGCGATAAGCGTAACGCTTGCTGCACAACCAACGACCCCATTTACCGGCGCGGGTATTTTGGGCACATGGCAAGTAAAAATACTGGCTGCTAAACAATCATCCATAAGCTTCACGAGCGCAACCCAGGTTGCCGCTGTGGACAAAACGGGCAATGCGCTTATTGCATCAACGGGTAGTTCTATTACCGGATCCACAGCTGGAACGCCGACACCGACAACTATTCTGGGAGCGACAAATACTCCGACTACCACGCCAACGATAACGCCGACCCCCGGCCCTACCGGCACACCTACGCCGACTCCGATCCCCACACTTGCACCGGGCTCAACCATTGCCGACAATTTTAGCGGCACAAGTTTAGATACGGGCAAATGGATCTCTTCGGGTTGGTTGTCTGAAACTAATGACGGCGGCGGATCGGTTACCGTATCTAACGGACAAGCCACGCTCTATCAACCGTATGCGGCAGGCCAACAGCCGCAGTATCGGATATCACTTAATAGACTCTTGGGCGGTAACGTCACGGTGGATGCCACGCTAGCGCCAAACTCCGGCGCTCACGGTCAACAGGACACACACATTATGTTTACAGCACAGAATGAAGCTACTGGATTTTCCGTGGGTGCAACAGGATGGGTAACGGGCTCTCAGGAAACTGTATCCATGGCATCGTGGTCCCCAACAAAACAATGGACACAGGTCAATATTGTCAGCCTGCCGGTAGGGACGACCAGCTTCCGTTTACGCCTAGTACGTTCGGGTTCAACAGCAACAGGTTATGTTGACTATGGAAATGGGTTTATTTCTTTGGGCTCAATCTCAAACATCTATAGCGGCGATGGGTACGCCTCTCTACGAACATTTAATGATGGTACATGGCTAAGCACCAACGACGTTTCAACCGCATTTTCAAACTTCGTCCTGACTGCATCAGCCCTCACGCTGACGCCAACTCCCACTGCGACACATGCACCCACACCCACCAATACTCCGACGGTAACACCCACACACATCCCCGGCGCCACAAACACGCCGACGCCTACAATCACGACATTCGGTAGTATTGTAAGGCCAACCGTAAAGCCCACCCCTATCAAATATACCTACGTACCGCCGAAAACAACGCAACCGGTCATGCAACCACCATTCATAGCGCCCACGTATCAAGCAACGATCCAGTCAACGATACCGCCAACACCGCCTCCGCTTAAAATAATACAATCTGCACCTCCAACGAACGTATTCCAACAATTTTTTGGAGGAATACTGGAGTTTTTCCGGGGATTATTTCAAAAATAGTGAAGGCTACTTAAGCCTTGCAAAGAAGAGCTGTCCCGCGGGGGTCTGGTGAACTTTGGTGACGACGCCGACAACATCCATCCCGACTTTATTCATTGCATCATCAACCACAACCATCGTGCCGTCAATCAAATACCCCACTCCCTGCGCCCGCTCCTTGCCTGCGTGGGAAATTTTAATGGTCATCTCTTCACCAGGCACGAGAGTAAGTTTCAATGCCTGCGCCATATCAAAAACGTTTAATACAAAAACACCTTGCACGCGCGCAAGGTGGGCCAGGTTGAAGTCCACGGTCATGAGTCGGATATTTCGCGCTTCCGGGAGCGTATGCCATTTTTTCGCAAGAGCGATGAGTTTATGATCTACTTCTTTCACGTCAACGGGGTCATCGGAAATTATTTTGATCTTGAGAAGCGGATTTACCTTCTGCCACCGGAGCTTTCCCACGACATCAAGCCCCCTCCTCCCTTTGGCACGCCGTAAACTGTCGCTGCTATCTGCAATATGCTGGACTTCGCCTAAAACAAATTGCGGGACAAGGAGCGTACCGGTCAGAAATCCGCTGTTGACGATCGGAAGAATGCGGCCATCTATGAGAACGCTCGTATCGATAAGGATCGGATCATTCCCTAAATCGGGAACAAGTTCCTCGGGTTTATTTGGAATCGGATCGGCGGCACCGCGTTTTCCAAAACGCTCGGTCGTAAACCGGCCAAATGAGGTCAATCCTTTAACGATTTCATCAGCAAGCGCCTTGGTGAATGCTGCAGGAGGCCGGGAAAGCGCATTGAGGGCCGCTCTCGTCGTCCGTTTATTCAAAGGGGCGCTTCCCGACGGAGCCTTGGCTCCTTTTTTTACATCAGGTGATGGAATAAGTTCAGTGCTCTTCCCTTTCTTCATTTAACAAATTGTAACATAAAAAACTGAATAATTGCTGAATAACACGATCAACACCCGATGATTAGAGGCTTAAACAATAGACGGCAACGGTGGCAAGCACGATTCCTAAAATTTTTATCGGCGTTAACGACTCTTTGAGAAGAAAAAATGCAAGTAAAGCCGTAAGAGCAGGATACAATGCAGTTAACGGGACGACAACGGAGGCATCTTTTTTCGTCAAGAGGATAAAAAACCATACGCCACCGAACGATCCTATGATACCGGCGAGTATGGCAAGCGCAATACCCAATCGATCGGCAACAACCAAATCTTTCAAACGAAATAACACCAACGTATAAATGATAGTCGCCGGAATATACCCGATGAGATTCCAAAGAACTGATTGTGAACCAATCCTATTGGTTGCGAGCTTTGCAATAATCGCCTCGATACCCCATGAAAACATGGTAAGTATGGCAAGAACGGATGTTTGATCCATGCATGTAGTATAAAAGGTTACCCCACCCCTTGTCATCTTAACCATTCCGCAACCGCCCGAAGGCTCCGTACCGTTTTCGGGGAAAAAACCGTCGTAAATCCCAAACGCTTCGCTTCTTTAATTCTGCGTTCATCTGAACCGATTGAGCGCACCTCGCCCAATAACCCTAATTCACCAAACACGGCAGTTTTCGGATCAATAGCCTTATTTTTAAATGATGAAATAATTGCTGCGGCAACGGCCAAATCAGCGGCCGGCTCCTCTATCTTTATACCGCCCGAGACATTGACAAACACGTCAAAATTTCCTAGGGGAAGGCCAAGGCGTTTCTGAAGAATGGCAATTAATAATTGGAGCCGGTTGTAGTTGACCCCGTTTCCAACCCTTCGGGGCATCGCAAGTTGGCTGGGAACGGTTAAGGCCTGGATTTCAACCAGCATCGGGCGCGTCCCTTCCATGATAACAGTGACAACCGACCCTGGAACATTTTTTACTCGATCTTGGAGGAATAGAGCCGACGGATTGGCTATCTCTTTTAGTCCATTGTCATTCATTTCAAAAATACCCACCTCTTCTATGGCACCGAACCGGTTTTTGAGGGTCCGCAAGATTCTTGCGTTGGCAAAGCGTTCACCTTCAAGATAAAGGACCGTATCGACCATATGTTCAAGGACTTTCGGCCCTGCGATCGTCCCCTCTTTGGTCACATGGCCGATGATGATGACCGATACTCCTGTGGTTTTGGCGGCAGCAACTAAGATCTCTGCACTATGCCGTATTTGCCCGACAGAACCCGCCATGCCATCCAGATCGCTTGAGGCAAGGGTTTGGATGGAATCGACGATAACGAGAGGGATGTTTTTGTCATTGCGAGCCCGTTCTGCAGGCGTTGCAATCTCCCCTCCAGCATGGGATTGCCGCGTCGCTTCGCTCCTCGCAATGACAGTCGATTGGATCGCACTACTTATGGCCTCCGCATTGGTTTCAGGTAAGACAATAATATTGGCGCCGTTAATCCCCAACCGTTTTGCGCGGAGCTTGATCTGTTCAGCCGATTCTTCGCCCGACACATACAGTCCGCCGGTTTTAGCAAGCACGTGGAGAAGAAGCGTCGATTTCCCGATCCCGGGGTCTCCCGCAAGAAGTGTCACGCTGCCGGGAACTATGCCACCACCGACCACCCGATCAAATTCTTCAAATCCGCTCTTAAGTCTGTTCTTCTCAATATGTCTTACCTCGGACAGTTTTTGCGGTTTTGCATCTTGCGGATTACGGATTGCGGATTGCGGATTGCGAGTCTCTTGCTCTTTCACCGTTTCAACCAAACTGTTCCACTCCCCGCAATTCGGGCACTTCCCGTACCAACTGGAGCTCTCATAGCCGCACTGCTGGCAAACGAAGGAAGTTCTCTGTTTCATATAATTTTCTTTGCTTCCGCCGTCCCGATCTTTTGAAGGACAAAAGATGATCTCAACTTCATATATATTTATTCCTAATCATCGTTGTCCCGATCTTTTGAGGGACGAAGGAAGTTCTCTGTTTCATATAATTTTCTTTGCTTCCGCACACGTCGAGGTAGTCGAGAGACGAACAAAGATCGCATTTTCATCGTAGGGCTATTCTACACTATTTTTGGAACAATACACGAGACTAGGATTTGACGTGATGGGTTATTTGTGTTCTACTAATATTGTAGAAGACATCGTTATGTTAAAATTTGCCTGCCGCCTGTTTCTTTTTGAGACCCCGGGTCTCACCTCTTGTATTGGTACTTCGGATGACAAACCGATTCGTATAAAAAATTATAAGGAGGTCTTATATGGAAAATTCAACTGTCCCTGAAGCTACACCCCAAAAAACACAGGGGAATGCAGTGAGTGTTATTATCCCGTGGGTGTTATTTTCTGTTCTTCTTATTGGTGCGGGAATGTATATGTACATAACAAAAATGTCAAAAGGAGCCTCAACCGCCAGTACACAGGCAAAAATGTGTCAGGGGGTTAACATAGTCTTTTTTCCGGGAGGCAACCAAAAGGATCCCTTTGCCAGTGTTGTCTATAATGGAGCAAAAGCTGCGGAAACTGTACTTGGAGCAAAAGTATCTTATATCTGGTCAGATTGGGATACCGATAAGATGGTAGCACAGTTTAAGGACGCCATTGAAACATCTCCGGATGCTATAGCCATTATGGGCCACCCGGGAGCCGATGCCCTGTCAGCTCTTGTGGATGAAGCGGAAAGGAAAAATATTGATGTCACGCTTCAGAATGTTGATATCCCGTCAATACGGGAGAAGTACATAAGCAATGGTTTTGGATATGTCGGGCAAAATCTTTATAATTCCGGTTTACTCGTCAGTAACGGAGTAGTACGGAAATATCAGCCAAAAGAAGGAACGGAAGCAATTGTATTTGGAGTAGACCCGAAGACAGATCCCAGCCGGTACGAACGCACGAAAGGGGCTCTTGATGGCCTTAAAAACGGTAAATTAGTCGTTCACGAGATAACTATATCGCCGGATGTACAAAAAGATACAAAGTCTCCGGCGGCTCAAAAGATGGTCGCCGATGCATTGAATAAATATCCGAATACGAAAGTGATCGTTATTGATCACGGAGCACTGACGGCATCGGCGCCCACAATTCTTCAGAATTTAGGGAAAAAGCCGGGCGATTTCATCATTGCCGGATTTGATCTGTCAACGGATACGGTTCAGGGAATTAAAGGTGGTTATATCGGATTAATACAAGACCAGCAACCATACCTGCAGGGCTTTCTGCCTATCCTGCAGTCGTGTCTGACGAAGAAGTACGGCTTTGCCGGTCTCTATATTGATACAGGAGTTGGTCTTATTGACAATTCCAATGTCGATTTGGTATCCAGTCTGGCAAAACAGGCAATTCGATAAATTTTCTAGTTGCGAAAATAGAAATAAAAACATCCCGATTTCGGTCGGAATGTCTTTGTGTTAACGACACAATATGAATCTTAATGCTAAAGTTATCAGCCTTCTCGTACTTGGATTTTTTACCGTTTCGGCATTCTTAACCGTATTGTCTGTTCTGGCTCTTAAGAATAACCAGGGCGAAAACATCCGGTTATTTAAAGAGGAATTTCTGGAACTCGGACGTGAATCATTTGATAATAATTCCACGCTGTTTTTTGATGACCTTGATAACCAGATCAAAACATCCACTGCGGCATCACAAAATATTCTCACCATTATTCAACAGATTGATCATGGGAATACTGATACAATCGTCTATAGCATCTCCCAAAAAAAATATATCGTTGAACCGCAGAATGCAGAAGTCACAACACTTCTGGATAAAAACACGGTAGATAAATATATACAGGAAAATATTCTGGATCTGAAAAGCACCTTCGATCTTGACAATTTTCAGGATTTCCTGGTTGATTCTACCGGTAAAACCTCTCCCGTAAAAATCCAGTTACGATTCTATACCGATCTTGGAGTTATTGTCGGTTATACGAAAGCATTTACTACCGGTAAGGTTCGCATAGAGTATATTCAGCGGAAAAACGATCAACTGTTCCAGTCATATTTTATTTCCGCCATGGTAACAGTAGGTACTATTTTAGTAGCGTCAATTGTGACTATGGTTGTTCTTATGCGAAGTGTTATTATCATACCTTTAAGGAAAGTGAGTTATGGGCTTGAGCAGGTACAAAAAGGCGTGTTGGATACTAAAATCGATATAAAAACCAACGACGAAATCGGTGAAATCGCACATGTTTTTAATAACATGACGGAAGACCTGGAAAAATCACGGAAAACACTTGAAGAGTACAGTAAAACACTGGAACAAAAAGTCCAGGAACGGACGGGAGAATTGAATTCCAAAGTAGAGGAACTGCAAAGGATGAATACCATTATGGTCGGGCGGGAGCTAAAAATGATCGAACTCAAGAAAGAAATTGAAGAGTTAAAAAGCAAAATAAATACACCACAGGCCCCTTCTTCACCTGCTTAGAATTCGCCGTCCGGCTAGTCCCAGAGCAATGGGTGAACCCGATTTCATAGGCGTATTTGCTTTGATAGGATATACTATACCCACAAAAAATCTGACTCACTATGTCTGACGCGATGGATCAATTTATCACATTTATAGGGACGGCCAGGCCCGATTGTGAACCAATCGTTAACCAAGTACAAGAATGGATTCAACAGGAAAATATTCCAGCCTTAACAGCATTCTTCGCACGAAATAACAATTGTATACCGAAAGCAATAATACCCCATGGTGAATATTGGAAGCCCTATGCAAACCATGATGAACTTCTTAAATCTTTACAAAAGATGTATGACCAACCCAACGCCATCAGAAATCTAAGAAATCATACCGTGAGACAGGATGGCACATTATCGCCCCCGGATGAGATATTTATACTCCTCTATAGCCTGATTCCTTTCAATTTCCACCCACGTATGCAGGAATCGCTCCGGAATCAATATGGAAAAGAGGAGGAAGAGTGGTTCAGAATACAAAGGGAACGACCGTGTTGGTGATTTTCGGATCTCTTCACTATTTACCGGTATCCCATCGGCTTTTCAGTGGATTCCCTATTTCGATAACGGGGTAATAATATACTGAGAATCCACAACACCTATAACGGTGAATCCAAAATTCGTAAACGTAATCCGCTTCCCGCTCTCACGAATATACGCGCGCATTTGCGATGGTGACGGCAGTGTTTTATCGGAAAACTCCAATGATTTTTCCGTTAACGACCCGCAGAGATCATGAATCGGCACATCAGCAATATCTTTCGGGTAGTCAGGAAACGGAAGTAATTGTTTTCCGATCGGCGTCGTTTGATGGTAAAAATAATCTCCTCTCATTTTCTTCTCAACCCGCTCAAACGCGTCAAACTTCGATTGCGAGACGTACATGGTGCCCCGGCAAAGCGGCGTCCCGCAGCTGCAGATGTGGACTTCTGTATCTGACTTTTCCGGCAGCAAATAATAGCAGACAGTCAACTCTTCGCCGGGAAAAATTGTACGGATCGAGGCAAAGAGCATGTGGTCTTTATACGGATACATGCCGCAATTGGGCATGCAGGAATAGTTCATAAAATGAATGCCGGGTGTATGCCGGTCGGGAAAAATAAGTGCTTTTGTCCCGTACCACATGCTGTATAACCCGTGGCTTTCATCATCTTTATCAATAGGGATTATTATACCGAGGTAGTCACCAATAATGGTACCGGGAGATATCTTCTTCCTGGCGATGACGCCGCGGCCTTTCATCGGAAATTCTTGGACCTTGAAATATGAAGAGTCCAATAAAAACATATGGATGGAGTATTACCGATAGCCCATCGGCTTTTCGGTGAGTGCCATACTAAGGCTGATCTTCCGTTGATCGGGTTTAATTTCCTCGATAAGACACGTGATTTCGTCCCCGGTCTTCGGTTCTTCGCCGGGCGAAATCTTGCTGATGTGAATAAGCCCTTCAATACCGGGGCTTAAGATCACAAAAATACCATAGGGCGTCACCCGCGATACCGTGCCTTTGACCGTCGTATCCTTCTCAAACATATCAAGGACGTGTTCCCATGGATCCGGCAAAAGCTGTTTCAATGATAAGGTAAGTTTTCCGGTTTTGGGGTCTACACCGATGACTTTCACCTTCACACTGTCCCCTACTTTAAGATATTGGCCGGGATCTTCCACTTTTTCCCATGCGATTTCAGAAATATGGATAAGTCCTTCGATATCATGTTTCACGCCGTCTTTAGTAACGGATAGTTTCCCAAACGCGCCAAACGGTACAACACCCGTGATCGTCGCTTGGATGGATTCTCCAACAGTAAGGGCGTCCAGAAGTTCTTTTTGCTTAGCAAGCGTCGCCCCTTCTGAAATTGCCCGCTGTGAAAATACGAGACGGTTTGTCTCTTTATCGACTTCAACAACTTTAACCTGAATCCTGCGGCCGCTCACCTTTTCGGTCTGTTTCAGGAGTCCTCCATCAAGCTGGGACTGAGGAATGTATCCACGAAGGCCGCCGTAATCAACCAAAATACCCCCACGGACCGGTTCTTTGAGGATGACTTCGACTGCATCGCCTTTTTTCTGATGTTCGGCGAGATCCACCCATCGTTTCTCAAAAATACTTCTGCGGAGCGAAAGCACCGATTGACCTCGATCATTCTCGGCTACAATTACCTGCGCAACGACTTTATCGCCGGGTTTGAGGGCCATAAGCATATCACGATAATTTTCAAGCTCACGGTCAATGACGACACCTTCGGTTTTCCCGCCGATTTCAATGGTGATCTCTTTGGAGAGTACCCGCGCAACAACTCCCTCAACAACATCTCCTTTTTTGACACCTTTGAGATTGTATCCGGTCATCGCGAGGAGTTCCTCCATCGTTTCCGGTTGCTTGGTCGATTTCTTCGGGGATTTTGGAGCCGTGACGGCTTCGGGAGCTTTCTCCTTTTTCTCTTTCTTAACGGATGATGCTTTTTTTACTGTAGCCATTCATTATACCGCCTTTCGATTGGAATAAAGGGATTATACAGGATATTTGGATTTACCTCAAGAGGACGATCAGAGGGGCTATTTATACCGACTGCAAGAGTGACTCAATGGACATCGGTTCTCCGTAGAGCATATGTTGAAAAGCCCGATTAAAATCGCTAAGAAGTGTCGCCGCAGATAACGCAGAAACTTCTCGTTCTGATAACGGCCACGCTTCCAATTTGCGCCGATTTGGAATGGGAGTTTTTATATTTTCCCTAGTCAATAGCTTTCGACGAATTATTAAAGAGGAGGAAGAGCCATCTATACCATATATAAACGAAAAATCTTCCGTCGTCATATGAGCAGTTATGCCAATCTTCGGATATATTTGTATTTCCTGCATATTTGGAATGAGACCCAATGCTTTCCGGTTTTTCTCGACCATCTGTTTACGGGTTTCATCCAGTTGTCCGATTACTCCGGGTTGATACACCACAGGAATCGTTACATCCCCATCACCCACGTGGGGAAACATAAAAAGTTGTGCACCCAATAGCGCTCCCTCTTTCGTCGTAATCCCGATCGAATACGTATATGGTGATGTCCGCACCCCCATCATTTCCCTTATACGCTGGTCGAGGAATTCGAACGGTAAGCCGAGTTGGGTAATATCATCTTGCTTCGAATAAAGTCGTTTAGTTACCGGTATTGCTTCAAGCATATATTTTTCCTTTTTGCGTTTATTAAGACGTATTATAATTTTACTCTCTGCTTTGTCAACCGATCCGACGCATCCGTTATCTCCGTCCTCCTCTTCGGTATTGCGCCGGCCCAAATTTTCGTTCTTCCGATTTTAAATGGGGTCGCTCATAGACGATGACCGGTTCGACGGTTAAAAACCCCGTGATCCCGGCCATTTGTTCGGGTGTTAACACGTCCCGCCTTTGCCGAAGTTGGTTTTCTTCATTACGCCACTCCACATAATTTCTGAACTCTACCCTTCCGTTATCGAGTTTTGTCCATACTAACGTTAGATCTTTGGCGTCATCGACCGGCCCGGCACTTCTTATTTTCTCTTTTTGAAGGAACGAATAATCAACGCGTTGTATCGTCAATATGATCATATCGGTCGTCGGAGTATGTGACGAAAAATCGTTAAATTTTTCAGCCATATGATTTACGACAACTGAAGCTCTAATACCCGATATAGCAAGAGTTACGCGTGGTTCAGACATATGTGATGGCGTCAGTGGGCGCGACATTCGGTCTTCCGGTGAAGTGCTACCCACTCCATTCAGGGAATTCCAAAAGCCGAGGAAAAAATCTTTAGGTGATTGTTGCCACTTTTGTATCGCTGCGAGTGCTTCAGGCTCGGTAAAATCGATCTCATGCTTCGGTTCCTTGTTGACCGACACACTCTCTACGACCTTTGGTTCAACCTTAGGCACTTCAAAGAGCCAACCCTTGTTATCAGCCGGCATCGCAAGCTGTACCTGATCAATAGGCAATGTGACGGTAAACGCATCAGCGTACACATTATTTCCTCTTTTTGTCACCCATAACCCTAAATACGTTATCTTTTCCGGTGGTTTTTCATTGGGCAATAAACGGGATATAAAACCGGGAATATCACCAAAGCTAAAAGAATCAGGGTACATAATTCTCATTTCTGCATTCCCCTCACGAACTAATTCAACGCTCGTTAACAAATGCCCAATTCGACTCTTAATCGTAAAAGCGCCTTTCTCGTGCACATTATCCTGTTCTAGTGTCACGGTAATCCCCTCTAACAATTCTTTATCTGCCGTATTCGATATAAGAAGCAAGGGCATTCGAATAGGTTCTTTTGATGATGAATTATGAGTAAATCGCTTATCATCGATTTTGGGCTCTACGTGGCGCATAACACATTTAGTCAGATCGCCTGGAGCAGAAAATTCCAATGCTTCAGATAGTTTTCTGCCAACAGTATCCCGAATCGTTGTAATCGCTTCCGTTTGTGGACCTTGAGGCGTTAATTCCGCTTTCATAAAAACTCCTTATAGCGACAGGATGGGCTATTATAACACTTTTGTGAGATTCCTCACTTATTATTATCCTGTGGCTCAGGTAGACTGAATACATGGATCCAACTTCTCCCCCGCCCGTGGTTCTGCCGGTTGCCGCCCAACCCGCGCCGCAACCGCCCTCAGTTCAACACCCAAAGCGCTCCTTTGTCTTACCAGCGCTACTTGTGTTACTCATCCTGCTTCTTGGTAGCACCGCCTTCCTGGGCTACCAAAACATGCAGCTGACAAAACAACTCACGGCATTAAAAACGGTTCTCTCCCCCACTCCAACTCAAGCTCCTGAATCCATTGTAAATTGGAAAACATATACAAGTGAAAAATTCGGATTTTCCGTCAGCTATCCGCCGGATGCTAAAACAACTACACGAGATCCGGATCCATTTCCGGTTGCTATTCAAATCGACAACCTTAAAGCTTGTACAGGGAAAGCTTGTGGCGGGTGGTTAATTATTGTTTCTGAAACCCAACCAAACGGACATAACGAACCATTAAGGCAATGGGCAAAAGAGAATCGGCTTATTTCAGATGCCCTCATACAACAAGGAAGTGAAACCGCGGCAACGGATACACAAATCGGTGGAGAACCGACAATTTATTGGACAACGTCCGGAGGAGACGCGCAATTGGCATACTATTTACTACAACGAACGGATGGTGTCACCCTCATCATTGTTAACCCCAGTTCCAAAAATGATACCATTACTCAAATCCTCTCCACGTTTACGTTTTTAGATACTCAAAACGCGGCATCAAACTGGAAAACATTTACTGATGCGGATTATGCAATTAGTTATCCGCCCGAATGGACTATTGAGAGAATCCTGGGTGAAGGAGGCTACGCAACTTCCATTTCAAATAATCAAACGGGAAATAGAGAAATTTCCGGATCGTTAGGAATCGGCGGCAGCTTCGGTGTCATTGAAACGTTTACACCGACAAAAAAACAAATCGGAAAATATATATGGGAAATACGACAAAATAATCAGGGTGGGTATATGGATCATAACGGCAATCAATTTGATACATCCGATAGACTGTATACGACCATCGGTAACGATGGAAAAACCAAATTTTCATTTTCGGTCACTATGCCCAGAAATTCACCCGCAGAGATCCCGGAAATCACCCAGATCCTCTCTACATTTACGTTTATAACACCACCAACGACACCACCAGCAATGCATTATACTTGCCCCGCAAACGGCTGGGCCAACTGTATGCCGGGAAATGTGTGTTCACCTGAAGCAATGGCGTGGTACCAAATCAATTGTCTAAATTTCAAAGGCGGAGCGCTTTAAGAATTTTGCTGCAGGTCCCTGGGAAGCATACTCTGGGGTAATTGATCGATAAGCGCCTTAAACTGCACCACATATCCCGTAGAAAGCTCAAATGCGGATTGGACAACGTCGCGGATGAGCGGACTGAGTGTATCCATAATTTCCGGACTTCGCGGATCGTCGTTTAATAATTTCTGTAAGGATTTGACAAATAGTACTGATCCTTCGAGTTTCACCATTCTTTCCCATGGGTCATTCCTTATGAAGGTTGGCACATTCTCATAATCAGGATTACCGATGTCCGGAGAACGATTGCGCGGTGAAAAAGTCGATCGCCCAAATAACTTCTTTTCTGGATAAAAATAAACAACGTCTATTCCGCCAGACGGGATAACGGATTTCCGAAGGTGAAGCGTGAAGAACCCGGCGCTCTGTTCAATAACGGTATCAAGCGGTCCGAACGATTCCTCCGTCCGGTCCGGAAAAAAGCCGCCCTTACCCAACAACTCTGCTATTAATAGCCTTCGTTCTGAAATTACGCCCATAGATCACTCCACCGCGTTTATATCGCAAGTACGGGCTAAAGTCAATCGTTCACAAGCAAGTTCTAACAGATCAATGCTCGTCACGAAACAAGACGGACCCGCGCCGCCATCTATAAGAATTATCGAAATCACGTTATACTGCGAGCTTGACCATCTGTTCGAGTTGTGCATGAGATTGCTCAACAGTCGGCACCGGTTGACCGGGATGCTTTTCTGCCATATGGGCCTTAATCGCCCCTTCGCTCATCATCGCTTTGAATTTTGACACTGCTTCTTCGCGGTTCATGGCATCAACAGTCATGACATCCCCGCATGTACACGTAAAAGAATATTTCTGCATGTGATATCACCTCCTATCGGTAAAGGAACTATAGTAGATTCCGGCTTCCAAGTAAACGAGCAATTGTAAGATACATTACAAATATTCTGCATCGTTAGCTACAAAAGGTCTGCAACTAATTGTTTATAATTGAAACCATAATTTTTCACCTATGAGGCCTGCCATGAAAAAACAATGCGTTGTTATGAGCGTTGCAATCGGAATCTTTTTCGCCTTTTCCCCTACCACAGCCCGCGCCGCGTACCATTTTTCCAGTTTTCAGGCCCGCCACCCCATCCATTTATATAAATATACCGGGAGCGCGCCACAGGGGCTTTCCCCCGACGCAGTCAAGTCTGCATATAATCTCCCCAAAACCGGCGGCCACGGGACGATTGCCATCATCGGTGCCTATAGCGACACGACCATAGAAAAAGATCTTGGCGTATTTTGCCAGTCATTTAGCCTTCCGTCGTGCACGGGCGCCAATGGGTGTCTTGAAAAACACATGATGTCCAAAAATATCAAATCAAATACCGGATGGAATCTTGAAACGTCGCTGGACGTCGAGTGGGCTCATGCAATCGCGCCAAACGCGAAAATTCTCCTCGTTGAAGCGACAACGCCAAGCGGCGCAAATCTTCTTAATGCTGTTGATTATGCGGCAGCGAGGAATGATGTCGTTGCTGTTTCTATGAGCTGGGGCGGAGGCGAATTTGATGAGGAAAAGAGCCTCGACGCGCACTTTGTCAGTAAATCAGGCGCGGTATTTTTTGCCTCATCGGGAGATAATGGCTGGGGCGCGTCGTGGCCGGCGGCATCCGGTAATGTTGTTGGCGTCGGCGGAACATCTCTTTCGTTTAAAAAGGACGGCTCTGTAGATCACGAAACGGCATGGAACGGGAGCGGTGGAGGCGTCAGTGCCAATGAGAGCCAGCCGTCGTATCAAAGCGGATACTCTATTCCCAAAGCCAACGGCATGCGGGCAATTCCGGATGTTTCCTATGACGCAGACCCAAAATCCGGGTTTTCGGTATATGACAAAGGGAAATGGTATATATTGGGCGGAACGTCAGCAGGGGCTCCACAGTGGGCTGCGATCCAATCGCTGGGCCTCTCGGCGAATAACGGCAACTTCTATACGGATAAGGCATCGGAGGGAAACACATCATATTTTCGGGATATCGTGAGCGGCAAAAACGGAGCGTGCACATATTACTGCACCGCACGGAAGCATTATGATTACCTAACGGGTTTAGGGAGCCCGGTTACTGTACATTTTTAACTCATCTCCCGCGTCGTCACGTCAAAGAGGAATATCCTCTTGACAAATAATATCAAAACAATATAATTATATAATATGGATACTACTCTTCAGGTTCCTGTTGATGCGTCTCTTAAATCCCGAGCCACAAAAGTGGCCAAAGCCATGGGATTTTCGTCTCTGCAAGAAACGGTACGGTTATTCTTAAATAAACTCGCGAACGGCTCCATGCATTTCGAACTCACGACTATCGATACCGACGAATATGTGTCACCGAAGGCGATAGCACGGTATGATAAGATGGCTAAGGATATCGAATCCGGTAAAGAACCAGTTTATGGTGCCACGAGCGTCAAAGATCTCATGGATCAACTTAGCGGACGTAAACGTCCGGTACGCGTCCGCATTCCTAAAACATTATAATAAACGGGTCGAACCATCCCCTGCGCTGCAGGCTAAACTCGAAAAACGTCTCGCGATGCTGCTTGCCAACCCACGTAATCCCCTCCTCCATGATCACGAGCTTAAAGGGACTAAGTCGGGGTCTCGATCATGTTCAGTAACCGGCGATATCCGCCTTCTATACCGGATTGTTCATGGTGTCATCGAGCTATTGGATATCGGCACGCATAATCAGGTGTATGGGAAATAATACATAACACAATCAGATTTTCATCCTTACTATAACACCGACACACGCTTTCATCTGCTATAATCCCCCTATGATTACCGTAAATACTATCGATCAGTTGAAAAGATACCGTATGCGCGCTCCGAGTGCGACCTGGGGCTTTGTGCCGACGATGGGCGCCCTCCACAAAGGACACCTGTCACTTGTCGCGAGATCATCAAAAGAAAATGATAAAACAGCGGTAAGCATCTTTGTGAATCCGACCCAGTTTAACAACCCCGAGGATCTCAAAAAATACCCAAGAACCCTGAAACGTGATCTCGACATCCTAAGAAAGGCCGGAGTTGATCTGGTATTTGCACCAGATGCAGGCGAGGTGTATCCCGAAGGGTTTCAATCTTATATTGACGTGACCGAGGTGACCAAATCCCTGGAAGGCGCAGCGAGGCCCGGGCATCTCCGCGGCATGGCCACCGTTGTCACGAAATTATTTAATATTGTGGAGCCTACACGCGCGTATTTCGGACAAAAGGACGCCCAGCAGGTCGTGGTCGTCAAACAATTTGTGAGGGATTTGAATATTCCGGTTACCATTGTTGTCTGCCCGACCGTCCGGGAAAAAGACGGACTTGCGATGAGCAGCCGCAACGTGCGCCTCAATCCAAGAGAGCGGAGAGCCGCCGCGGTCCTTTTCCAGAGCCTTTCTGAAACTGAAAAAGCGTGGAAAGCTGGAATTCGCGATGCAGAGAAGTTGCGTAATAATATAATTTCCGTACTCAATAGTGAACCTTTGGCCCGTATGGAATACGTATCCGTTGCCGACCCGGTGAGCCTTTTGGAGCTAAACGGAAAAATAAAACAGGCGCTTGTCTCCATAGCCGTTTTTATCGGGGACGTGCGGCTAATTGACAATATTGTCCTGAAGTAACGACTCTTTCGCCCATCAAACGATCTTATGTTTCTGTTTTTTTGCCGCCTCAAGCCGCTTCCCCTCTTCCACGTAGTCCTTCGCGATATCCCAAAATTTCCAGAAAATCTGCTTTGACATGGCCGCAAATGACGGATTGGTGATTTCGACCCCAACCTTATTCCCGTCCGCCCAGCTCAAGATCGAAATCGTATCGTTATAGAGCACCTGATATTGCTTCATCGTCAGAATTTTGGGCGGGATATACCGTGAGCGGTAAAATTTACCCCAATTGGGCACGCTCGTGTACCAATAATCCCCCTGATCCGTCGCATTTTCGATCTCAATTTTAGTGATTTTGCGCTCAACCTGCTCATAGCGGATCGTCTCTGCAAACGCTTTGCCTGCGATATCATTCCTGTTTTCGTAGCCGAAAACGAGAATCTCCTTTTTGGCTGACAAATGGTTCCAAAGCATCTGTTTTAATCCTTCGGTCCCGTGGTAATGCTTCACTTCAAACACGGTTTTGGCATCCGTCGGCATGGAGGTCAACTCTTTGAGAAGATCAGGCAGGATCTCTTTTTGGCTTTTGAGTTGTTGTTCCTTCTCAAGAATGAGAAGTTGGAGACTGTCAGGACTCGCTGCTTTGAGCCGGAGTCCCCTCCCTTTATCCGATTCTTCGATCAGGCGTTTCGTTTGCAGACGCTCAATATACCGGTATATTTTTGATCGATTGATGTTTGTTTCACGAGAAAGATCAAGGGGTGTTTGCGCTCCTTTTTCGAGTAATTTGAGGTAAATCTGAACCTCAATCTCATCAAGTCCGAACTGTCCAAGCTGGGTAGTAATTATTTGTTTGTTCATATGAACGAACACTCCTTTGACTACATTATAGGGTACATATATGATGCTGTCAAGTGGTCGTGTATTACAAACACGCGTTGCTACAAAAATATGGCACAAAAACAATTATTTGAGTTCCAAAGGCGGGTAGAAAAACTATCTAAACCGTTTGAACAAAAAACGGAGATAACTGGCCATTTGCTTCCGGGAGTATTAATTAATAAGCAATTTTGTCAGGATTTTGCCGCTGGTGCTGCGACTGTGACAGGGATGACTATATTCGGTCCGTTCGTATACAAAGATCCGACTAATTTTGACGAAGAAACAGTTTCGCAACTGGGAAGAAAACCCCGCGATTACAATTTTTCCCAGATGTGGTCCAATTCGGGTATGGATGGATATATTTTCCCTGAAGATGACTTGTACGCGACACTAAAATTTCACACGTGCAAACGATTTGATGCTGAAAAACTCCTTACCTATGTTCATGAGACCCTTGGTTTTGATGTGGACATGCGTTATACCGAAATATTAGAGGGTAAAACGACCGTGGTCGATAAATTATACAAGAAAATATATAAATTAAGTGCAGAATCTGATTGTGTAGAGAGATTTGTTAAAATTTTTAATTGGATAGAAGGCATAGAGAGAGTAGAGACTTTTGAGAGGCAAATACAATTTAGCGAGGAGATTCGGAGTGCGGTCGCCGACGCAATTCGAAAAGGTGTCAATCAGAGAGTTGGATACTATTTTACCAACCATGAGAAAGAATTTTTCCAAAAATATCATGGGACAGGTGAAATTAATATCGATCGTCAATTTATGCTAGACGCCATATCGGGAATCGTAAAATCTCCGGATAAACATCCGTTGCAACGAATGTACGATAGACTTTCCAGCATGGAGGTACAAGCCGCGGGAATCACAAAGGCTGACAGAATTTTACATTATGGCTCAGGCTATGGTGATACAGGCGTCGGAGTGGTTAAACAATTTGGAATTCCGTTTACCTGTGTGGAGATAAAACCGGATGTTGCCCAACTGTGCCGGGATACGTTTGACGCGTTTGGACTACTGAGACCTAACAAATTACAGGTTGCCTGTGCCGACGCAAGAGAAGTCGATCCTAAAGGATATGACGTTATTATCATCTCCGCCATGGTGCCGGAAGAAACTAAGTTGCAGATATTGGATAATATTTCAAAACTTCAGTGGGGAAAGAAAGGTAATCGCCGCCTTATTATACGAACACCATCAAATGGTATTAATGCCTTTCTTTATCCCATACTCACAACAGAGAAATTTTTATCCAGACCAGAGCTGAAGTTGGTAGCCGATACCGGAACTATGTGCCGCCCCGAAGATCCGCTTAGATCTTTAGTATTCAATGTTGAAGACGGAATCAGTTATCTAAGGCACCAGATTGAAGCTAAAGCGTATAATCCGAAGGGTGTTAAAAAACTTGAGGAACAACGTCCGAAACTGAGACCAGTCAGCGATTTCATTATTTAAAACTCAGTTGATGGTTATTCGGATACCTTCGTAGGCAAACCGACAAATAAGGTGAATTAAAACAATTATTAAATATATGCAAGAATTTTACACAGAGACATCGAAACCCAACATGAAAGAACGGTTAGATCCTAAGGGTTTTTATATTGTCGAAGCCAAAGCACCGGAATCAGAGCTTGAAAGCCTTCAGAGATTCCCTGGCTACATCTCTGAGGTGGCACATTTCAACCCGGGGGCGCCGGATTATCGATTAAGCGTCCTGAATATGCAGTTAGAGTGTTTCGGCGGAAACACTCCACTGTCTGTACTTAATCAGGTTGTTCTTCAAGATAAGGGAAATCTTTATCTATTAAAACATAAGAAACACAAAGATGAGGTTCGTGTTGCGGAAGATGGCCACAAAGTTCGTCATGAAACGATTCTGGGGTATGCAATATTAGTACGTAAAACACTCGATCATGCAGCGATCACTAAAGAATTAAAAAGGTATGAAAAGCGATATACTTTGAGTTACGTTACGGATCAAAATAGCGCGCTGATGAAATGGTACAATGATGACCCTATTGAATTAAGAGAAAATGAAGTTGATTTTCATGAATTAGCTATAGCTCGATCTGAACAAGGGAAGGGCTATGGAACAATCTTGTCACGATTATCAATGCAAAAGTACGAAAGCGAATACGGTAAGCAGAATTACGTAGCTGTTGCCAGATATAATAATCCAAGCGTGTTGATACTTATGGGCAGTCAAATGGTTGGAGAGAGTTTACAAAAAATGGGAAGCGAAAATGCATGGTTTGATTATGGCAGCCAAGAACCAAACATGGTGTTCAGAAATGCTATAGCTCCTTTAAAAGGAATACCAGACGATTTTGATCCCTATGGTAAACCTGAGGGTGACCGTGTTTGGGTGCCAGGAGATCCACCTCCCACAGGAAAATACTTTGTTCTCACAGTCCGAGCTGGTGATAAAAGTGACCTAGAGAAATATTACCGGCAAACCCTTGGTATGTTATATAACGGCGTAATGGCAGTTGGGCGAGAACCAAAACCAAAATCTGAATCGTACAAGGGGGATTATGTGTTAGCGCATGTGGCAAACAAAAATGAAATGATGGATAGTGTTGCCCATACATTAGTTCAATATAATGCTGATGATTCTTATTACTTTCTTTTCACAAATGAGTTTACGATGAAAAACGAATCTCCTGCTACCACCTAAAGAGATCGGGATGAATCCACGTAATACCACAAAAAACCGCTTCACTGTCCCCCACTACGATATTAGTTTACCTCCAACGTCGTCACATCTCGTCTTTATTTCTTAAGGCATATATCAATTCATCTGACCTTGTTATCATGTAACGGAACATGATAACAAAATATACCTACCCCCAACTCAAACGTCATCACGCCGAAGCAAATTTTATCCTGAAGATTCGATAAGGGCGCCAAGAACGGTGGCAACTCCGGCGAATTGTGGGTTTTGAAGCATCTCGACCAGTAATTCGCTCATCCGCTCTTTGAACGGAAGCCGCCATTCGTTGTAACCTTTCTCCCGGGGATCAGCCGCTTTAATTTCCATTTGATTCTCAAGTGACATACCGGCATGACGTGCGTCTTCAATCATAGCGGCCCGATCATATCACACTGCCAACTTTACCGGCAAACCGAGGAACGTGCCATACCGCTCGGCCGCTTCTGCGATGATGCGTTTGTCATCGTTTGTGAATTTCTCAAACGGATGGGACATCAAGTGTACGGCATCTTTCTTCATCTCCCGTTTCCAGGAGCCCACGACCTTCCCGTTAATCACGATTACCGGCGCAAACATACCGTTGCCGCCACTGTTCACAAAATTGTTGTGCTCGGTTTTAAGTACGGCCGTCCGGTCTTTATAGCTCACGATGTATTCATCAAACGGCGGAAGCAAATGAACGGATTCTTTTGTATCAATGGATGGAACCGATTTTCCCATGAAATAATTTTTCCCATCAATCGTTTCCTCATGCAGTTTTGATGTTACTGAAGCAATGCCACTTTTTATATCCTTTATCGTTAAACCGGCCCACCAGGAAAAATCATGGATAGTTGCTGGCCCATGACTCGTAAAATATCGAAGGGTTAGCTCCCCCACTGCTTCTTCACGTGACAAATTTTTCTTTTTCGGCAGCCATTCATCCAAAAGTACAAACGTCTGCTGTTTTCCTTCTCTGGGGCCAAAACAGATAAGCGATTCCTGCCCCAATCGCCAAATGAGATGGAGACCCCTGCCCTCTTTTGTGTCAATACCGGCTTTTTCCAACGCTTCTGTAAGTGCGGGGCGTGTAACGATTTTTCCTCCGGTAAGCGCCTTCGTAACGACGTTTCGTGCGTGCGCCAGAATTTCTTCGTTCAGTCCCAGTTGCGGCATATGTGCACCGTACGTTTTGATGATGCGCTCACTGGTCAGTTTCATCATCCAGTGGACGTCCGCGGCAGGCACGAAATGGAGGGTCCTTCGCATTGGCCAGGTCCTCACAATTTTTCTCTCGGAAATAGCATCCTCGACGTCTTTTTCTGTACAATTTTTCGTCCGAAGGGCAATCGCCCACAGGCTCCCCAGATAATCCTGCGCCTGCATCCCACCCATATAACTCACGACCTCTTCAGGAGTATTGAACGTTGTGCCGACAATTTTCTGATTGTACAGCCGTAGCTGAGCGATATCGTCTGAAGTCATTCGTTTATGATATCAAATCTCTGTTGTTTATCCCACCTCAAACGTCGTCATGCCTCGTCTTTATCTCTTAAACTACGTATCAATTCCATCTCACTCTGTTATCATGTAACGGAACATGATAACAAAATATACCTATCCCACCTCAAACGTCGTCACGCCGAAGACTTTCTGAAGATCAATCCGGGGCATTTTCTTGGTATACATCCGCGCGGTTTCAAACATGGGCGTCATTGTATATTTCTTTGTTAAAGCAACCGCTTTTTTATTTACTTTCTGTACATCAAGATAAATCTTTTCTTTCCCAACAAGTGCGCAAAACGGCTCGAATAGTTCATCAGCTGATTGAAGATTTCTTTCTTGAGAGTACCTTCAAAAAAGCAATATAAGATTATTTACCACATGTTACAGAACCATACATGGAAAATACAGAATATATAGAACCCTCGCCCACGCAGGGCTCACCAAGACCTAAATCCAAATGAGCGTTATCTTTATTTCCGTATAATTGCTCTATAACGCTCGTTGTGCCGGGGAAATCAACAAAATGATGCTGTAATATCCTAGGCCTGGCCACATAAAGCCCTACTCCATCATATAACGTTGCACCTCTTTCATCTATCGCAAGAGACGACAATACATCATCCACAGATCTTCCAATATTTCTCGTTCCATCCTGCATCCAAACTAGATGAGGAACGTCAGGTATTTTATATGCTTCATCATTAATCCAATTCCGCCCTGGTATCGACCAATTACAGCCGAGCATTTCATATTGCCTTCCTATTGAAATTTGAGTACCAATAACAACTACTGGAATATCAAATCTTCCTTTGTACCATTCTGGCTGTGGAGCAACGAGTGTGGCTATGAAACGTCGGAACTCCGTATTAGACATTCTGAGTTCACGGGGAAAACCAAATTTTTGGTATATCGCGACCTGGCTCATTAATTCTTTTCGAACAGCATCAATATCTAGTGCTATGGGCCTTTCATTTTGTGAAATCTTTTGTTCACTTTCCTTAGGAAGTAACGACATAATATAACAGATAATATTATTTTATAAGCTCTATACTATTATACCAAAATCACCACATATTATCAAAAACTGTCTACCGTTTAGCGTTCTAACTTCTCGGCCTCCAGCGCTTCTTGTTTGGTTTTATGTACCGTACTATCGAGATGATGCGCCGGGGTGCTTTTGCACTAAAACCGACTGTTCTTATGCGGTGAGAGAAATCGGCAAACCCCAATAGAGCGCATACGCAATAAACCGGTACCCGTCGTGATTCAATAATCCGCCGCGCATATTTCGCGGCAAAATCAGACCCGCCATATTGGACAGGTCTACATTATAATAATCGGCAACAGATGCTGAGCCACGGTGTTCATCGTTTGTCAATGCTAATAGAAACGGCGCCCTCGGAGCGTGGCCAATACTTAGCGCACCAATCTCGCGTGGTTCGAGCGCTACAACCGGCATTCCGGATTCACGGTATGTTGCAATCATTTCTCCTTGTTGTTGTAGGTCCTCTTCGGTAAACGCGTGCGATGCCACCCGTGACTGGATGAGTGTAAGAGAAAACTTCCTATTCTCCATAAGAAAATCGTGTTTGAACGCAAAAGGCGTGCGTTTCCGAGGCAATGCATCATTCATGACTGTTGTTGCTTTACCAGCAAGCTCTAATACTTCGTCTGCAACGTGAGATTGAAAATGCCACTTATCATTGACAACTAAACTTTCCTTATAGAATGTTTCCCAATTAACACCCCTGCCGATTGCACCGTTTCCCGCAAGAAACATATACGGTCCAAACGTCAATGTTGAAATATAATATTTACCGGGATCTCCCTGCTGCAAAAAAAACTGGGCATCCGATCTGTCACTGAAATTGAAATTCCGCTCTAAATAGCCGCTTGTATTTGACCGGGTGGCAGTTTGAGTCATAGTCTGTCTTTCTTCAATAACATCCTCCATCGAAGGCGCACTACTGGTCGGCAATACATCAACCCACCACATCTCTCTCGGGTCCGGGTAATATCCCCTGACAAAAATCCGGTATGTATCATCCATTCCTTTTGAATAAAATTTATCTAAATTTTTAGCTTCAAGAATTTCTCCTTCTTTTAATAACTTTGCTGCTTCAGCATCCGTCATAATCTTTGGTACGGGAAGGCCGGTATCATACGCCACCTTTTGTAAGGTCATTTTATTGGCATACGCGCCACTGGCAAGCATAAGCTCGGCGTCCGGGATTACCGGTTCACGCTTTTCACGCCCGGGAAATGTACTAGAATTGAACGCTTCAAGACTCATCACGAGGATTATATCGGAGCGTCATGACGATGTAAATACCATTCGTGATGCTTTTTTATTCTGCCGCCATCGCTTCCGCTTTGGTTTTGTGCACCGTGCCATCGGGATGATGCGCCGGAGCATATATTGTATAGAATTTAAAAGGCTGGGTGGTTGATGTATTAATCACATTATGTTGGCTCCCTGCCGGCACGACAACTGCATATCCGTCACCGACAAGGTGCTCTTCACCAGCAATAATCACTTTCCCCTCCCCCGCTTCAAACCGGAAAAACTGGTCGTTGTCGGGGTGCACCTCCATGCCGATTTCCTCATTTGGCTTCAAAGCCATGAGGACGAGCTGCATATGTGCGGCGGTGAAGAGTACCTGCCGAAAATAGGTATTCTTGCCCGTTAACTCTTCAATGTTCCCAACATATCCTGTCATAGGATTGCCTCCTGTTTATATAGTAGCAGGCAGTGTTTCGTATCGTTGTACGCTAACTCACCGATCGCCAAAACCTCGCCCAAAAATTCCCAGTTTTGATTTAGTACGTCTAACAACATTTGTTCTTTCAATCCGTACGTACGGGTCTATCTCTCCATCTTTATATTCGCCTCGACCGACCGTTAATGTGGCCGTATGGGTATCGTTAGACAAAGAAAAAATAAGAGTAACTGCCTCCTCGCCCTCATGGGATGAATCACCATTCAAGTAATCATAATCAATTGGCCCTTGTTTATGTTCGCTATCTCGATACGACGCTTTTCCCTGAACAGTTACCGTTTGGCCCGGCTGTATTTTCATAAGTCCTTCATACAACAATACCGCAGGGATAAGACACGACTCACGTTCTGTTACGTTGGGAGCAATGGGATAATCCATCGAATCACGGGGATAAAATATGTTTTTCCGCACAATAAGATAGCCGCTCGCATCGGGAAGGATATGCACCGGATACCCGTCAGCTGGCAAATTTGTGCTCTCTATCTGACCAATTTCTTCCGGTAATTGAAGTAACATTTTCAATGTTCTTTCCCCGTATTCGGGAAGAACAGGCAATTCTGCTCCTTGCGATGAAATTGAACGTCCATCTTCTTGTGCTACAGCCATAAGTCCTCCTATTGGGCAAGCGGTGGCCACATAGTACTCCGTCTTAACGGAAATTTCAACAAATCCTTATCTGACGGGATACTCCTTCAGAATTTATCCGCAAAAACTGCTCTTTTCATCCTCACCGCCGGATGAGTAGTTTTCGCCTCACTCCATCGATAATCGTGCGAGCGCCATAGGTCGCAAGTATGGCAATAAACGGGTAAACGATCATCGTATATCTCCCTTCAACCGCGGAAAACATGCCCTGAATCCCCATCAAAAGCGCGAAGTGGAATGCAACAACCATCAAAGAAACGGAACGGCGTACGAACCCCGTGATTCCGCCCACAACCGTGAGGAGTAATACTCCGATCATCACAGACGGATAATACCCTTCGTAAAGTGACATAAGATTTGCCCATACTGACGTCATGAACGCATTTTTCACCACCGGCTGGCACATAGCACCCACTTGAGCATCAGAACAACCCCCTACGGTACAAAACCATTGGAATCTGCACGCGAGCACCGGATTATCAGGACACGTGCTGTCAGAGAAGCCCAATCCGGCGCGTAAACATTCGAGATACGGATGCGACGTAAATAGTCCGTAAGCCCCTCGGAACGCATCGATAAAAAGATACGAGAGGTGTTGTTTCATGGCCGCAAGCGCAAAATTACGGAACATATCATCGATCTCAATTTCCGATATTTTCTTTTCATTAAACGCCGGCCGGAAATATTTCTGTATCGCATCAGATCCGTTTCTTGGGACGACTTCAAGTCCGGTCCAATATTGAAATGTTTTATACGCCGGAGAATCTGATGATGGAAATACTCCCGCCTTTGAGACGACGCCCTGAAACAACTCTCTTCCGGTCGTCACCGTCATCCCCCACCGTCCGTAATACGAGTGAACAAATCCCATCCACAGAAAAATAAATACGATGCCGATTACGCCGGGAATCTGCCGGAAAACAATACGATAAACATGTTCTTTTTTCCGTATGCAACATTCAATATACAGTGTAAGTACGATGCTGACGGGAATAATGTATAAAAATATAAATTTCGTCAGCGCCAAAAGGCATGCCACAAGAATAAGCACTGACGGGGATATACGAAGCCGTTTGGTGATAAGACCAATCGCGAGATATTGATAGAGGGAAACCAGGAAAATAGTAAATACCTCGGACATCATGACGGTCGCATAGGTGAGTAGAAACGGCAGTACGATAAAACATGCGACTGCCATCCACCCGAGTCCGCGTTTCACAAAATTCGCGGATAGATAAATAAGATAGGCACTCACGCCGACAAGCAAAAGTTGGGTGAAGCTTATGGCTGTCATGGCGATTGGTATCCACAAAGAGATAAGCCGGACAATGATGCCGTAAAGCGGCGCATTGGTCGTATTGGGGTAATATGCATTGAACGGAAATATGGAATAATATCGCTTGAAAAGAAGAAAATTTCCGAGGTTATAAAAATAAAATGAATCCGGAAGATTTAAAATTCCGACGGTAACGGCGACGTATAACGAGGCCAATACGTATCCGATGATACCGAAGACAACCGTAATTTTTCGTAGCATTTCTCTTTTGATAGTTTACTCTTTTCCGGCCTCAGAATAAACTGTTCAACGTGAGAACTATGTACTCTGTCGTACATCATAAATAATCCGAAGGAGACCGCTCTATCCCACTTTATGTTTGCTTTAAGTGCTATAATTAGCCTGTTAGAATAACCTATATGGCAGACCAGGAATTTTTAAAAAAACTTCGAAATAGACCTAGCGACCTCCAACAGACGCAAAATACAATAAGGGCGGAGGTAACCACAACGTCAAACCTAGCGCAACAATAGACAGAAACCCAAAGACTTCTAGAACAACAAGCACGAGAACAACGACGCTCAAAGATCCTCTCAACAGCCGACTCTATATGGAGTAATGTGCCGGTAATAAAGGCAAAATTAGAGGCATTACGAATGACTATTGGTGTAGGATCTATTGTTCAGTGGATGCCAGAAGATGAAGCATAGTCCGATTTACCTTTCCGTTTAAATCTTTTCGAGGTAACACGATAATACAGACCGGCACAGTGAAAAGGTATAGCTCAGGCACTCCCGGAAGCATGAATGGCCCAGGATCTCCCGGCGGATGGTATGACAAACCTGTATATGGAATGCGTAGTCAAGCATTATCAAACAATATTGGCATTGAGCTACATGTCGGGGAGGATCTCAAAGCCCCAAACGCATCAATAGGTTACTGGGTAAATAAGTGGTATAAGATGTCACAAGATGAAATTAGTAGAGATTATGGCGTATGGAATCCGCTTCATATTCATGTATATAAAAATTCCCCTAGCTCCTCCATGGGCATTCAGTCGCTGCCTCTTGAGTATCCAAACGTTGGCGGAGATTTTGGAAACCAGTTAGAGAGTGGGCTTACGCAACTTTATGACGTCTATACACGTATTAAGGATTTTGAGATCAATCCGTAAAGATTATCTGTTTTTCCATCAAAAGCCGCTCCACCCTCCTTCGCTTCCAACTTCGCTAAAGCTACGGCCGACAAGAAAGCTTCGGACGGGCACAGCAGTCCATTTTTTGCCAAAAAAATCCCGCTTCGTGGAAATCCGCTTCGGGGGATTATCCTTACCACTACCCACAGCAGCTTACTTTGCGACTTTTCAGTACTATTCGTACACGTCGCAAAGAGCGCTTGCGCGGGGTTGATGGTTAGTAAGCTCACTCGGAAGACCTCGTTTGCTAACTTCCCATCAAAAAAACCGCTCCACAGTCCCCCAGCCTTGACCTATCTTCACGATTCCTTGCGAAATCAATATTGTTGGCGCTAATGCGTTTCACGGCCGAGTTCGGAATGGGATCGGGTGGTGCCACATCGCATAAAAGACTGGAAGACTCTAGAGCGGTCTTCCTTTGAGAGCTTAGAGTTTAGAGTTTAGTGCATTAGAGATTAGCAAAATGTATTTTTATCATGCTAAACTCTAAACCCTAAGCTCTAAACTCTCCATTTAGTAGTTGTCTCATAAGGGATAACCCTTCGGACCTTTTTTTCATTTATTCATTGTGATGGAACAAGAGGACATGTCCTTTGTTCCCCGCAACTTCGACCAATTAGTACGGGTTAGCTAAGTGCCTTGCAGCACGTACACGTCCCGCCTATCAACCCAGTCATCTACTGGGGGTCTATAACGATTCCTCATCTTGGGGTGGGCTTGGTGCTTGAGATGCTTTCAGCACTTATCCCTTCCAGATATAGCTACCCAGCGTTGCCGGTTTTCCGACAACTGGCACACCAGGGATCTGTCCCTCTCGGTCCTCTCGTACTAGAGAGAGCTCCCCTCAAGAATCAATCGCTCACACAGGATAGAGACCGACAAATTTGTTAGTGCGATCATGCTTATTTCAATTCTTATTGAAATAGCATAGAGCGTACAATACCCGAAGGGTATTACCCTAAGTGGTATTTCTTTATGTCGCCATAAAGTTCGGACTATATCTTGTCCGGTGTAACACCGGACTCTGACGTATAGTCTCTGAGGTGTACTGACAAAGTGTCAGTATTACCTGCTGATTGTCCGCACTCACCGATTATTACCTCGCCTCATTGGCGGGTACGATAAGATACTCGGAGTTTCCAGCAAATAGTCAGATTTCTTTCCCGGCGTGTATGAAGCGCCAAGAAGTTTCCATTGTTATAACAGTGTAAATTAATCTCGAAGGAGTTCATTTGTGAACATCGGAAAACTGACAGCTCGTTATGATGGTGTCAATCCATCAAGGTCTACTGTCTTACGACGTTCTGAACCCAGCTCGCGTACCCTTTTAACCGGCGAACAGCCGGACCCTTGGGACCTTCTCCAGCCCCGGGATAGGATGAGCCGACATCGCTGTCGATTTTTCCCTTGTTATCAAGAGGTTCTGACTATACCTTCACCCCGACGTAACGTCGGGGGCTAGCCGTGTGATAGATAATGAGAAATCTATCTCATTCTCGATGACACTGTGCCATCGGAAATCAGTCGATACGGGTCCCGACGTAACGTCGGGATTCCCTCGGTATTGTCCTTTGCAGGAGTTCACCGATATGAGCTAGTACATTCTAATCTCGCACACCGATGGGTTAAATCGTGTGCGGACCCAAGCTTACATATTACTATATAGGCGCCCCGATGCATGTTGCATAAGGTGCCAAACCGCCTCGTCGATATGGACTCTCGGAAGCGATCAGCCTGTTATCCCCGGAGTAGCTTTTATCTGTTAAGCCCGGTAC
>DATKGN010000010.1:0-112042 GCA_035510735.1 Patescibacteria group bacterium | reverse complement strand
ACAGGTTCAACCGGCGGCACGGGTGTTACCGGACCAACCGGATCAACAGGAACTACGGGTGCCACAGGCTCAACCGGCTCCACAGGCTCTACAGGTTCTACCGGTTCCACAGGTTCTACTGGCGGCACCGGTGTTACCGGTCCAACCGGATCAACAGGTTCAACCGGCGGCACCGGTGTTACCGGTCCAACTGGTTCCACAGGTTCCACAGGTTCCACAGGTTCAACAGGTTCAACAGGTTCAACAGGTTCCACCGGCGGCACGGGAGTTACCGGTCCCACGGGCGCTACCGGCGCGACCGGTATGACCGGTGCCACCGGAACAACCGGCTCAGCCGGACCAACGGGAGCCACTGGTACGGCTGGTATCGCCGGACCAACCGGTTATACAGGCTCAACAGGTACCACCGGTGCCACCGGAGGCACAGGTCTTACGGGTCCAACCGGTAGAACCGGTTCAACAGGCTCAACAGGTTCCACTGGCGGCACGGGTGTTACCGGTCCCACCGGGTTCACTGGTTCAACAGGTTCAACTGGCTCCACGGGTTCCACCGGCGGCACGGGTGTTACCGGTCCAACCGGTATGACCGGCGCAACCGGAGGCACAGGTCTTACGGGGCCAACCGGTTCAACCGGTACAACCGGAGGCACCGGTGTTACGGGTCCCACCGGATTTACCGGTGCAACCGGCATGACCGGCGCCACCGGCGGCACGGGAGTCACTGGTCCAACCGGTCGTACCGGATCTACCGGTTCCACGGGATCAACAGGCGGAACGGGAGTAACCGGTCCCACAGGATATACCGGCGCCACAGGAGGAACAGGAGTTACCGGTCCAACCGGCTTCACCGGCGCAACCGGCTCAACGGGTACCACCGGCGCAACCGGCGGCACGGGAGTTACCGGTCCAACCGGTATGACCGGCGCAACCGGCGGCACGGGTCTTACCGGTCCCACAGGATATACCGGCGCAACCGGCGGCACGGGAGTCACGGGTCCAACGGGTTCAACAGGAACAACCGGTGGCACGGGTGTTACCGGTCCCACGGGTTCAACCGGAGGAACCGGTTTCACTGGTCCTACAGGTTCAACAGGATCAACTGGCTCTACCGGTGGCACCGGTGTTACCGGTCCAACCGGTTCAACAGGCTCCACGGGTTCAACAGGTGGAACAGGCGTTACGGGCCCAACAGGATTCACCGGATCAACAGGTTCTCAGGGAGCAGGCGGCACGAACCTTTTGACACAGGATAATACCGGACTTCAGATATTTACCTATCCGACAGTCGGACGGTCGCTCTTATTCGGCAGTACTTCAGGACCCGGGCAAAACACGACGGCAACGGCAACAGCGCTTCTTATATTAAATGGTACGAATGGTTCTATTCAGGCAAAGCAGGCAGTTGCAACTTCCGGTACGCCGAATGCAGCGCTAACTGTAATTGGTAGTCTACACACTGGCTTAGCTATCGCTGAGGCTACTGATGTCAACTTCAACCTCGCCCGTACGGTAACCTTCGGTAATGGCGGCGGCACTCTCGCAACTCAACGGGCTGTTCAGATCAGCGCGCCGACCTATGCCGCTGGCGCCGCCATGACGATTACGAGTGCAAGTACGATGGCTATATCAGGAGCTCCGGCACAGGGGACTAATACGACGATTACGAATAGTTACGGATTAAATATTGCCCAGGGTGCCGCAACAGGCGTAGCAAATGCATTTGGTTTATTTGTCGATACTCCGACCGGCGCGACGGCAAATTATACCGCAGTATTTGATAATAGTACGGCAGGCGCTGCCACGCTTGTGGGTATTGGAACAAATGCACCAACAGCCGGTTTGCATATCACATCTGAAGGACTTAGTGCGACGACAAATCCCGGCATTTTGATCACCGGGACGGCACCGACAGTAACAAATGCTGGTAATGCTACAGATAATACCGCCGCAATAAGTGTTACCGGCGCAGCAGGCCAGGCGAGCAATGGCACGGGTGGCAATACGGCAGGTCAGGGTCAAAAAGTAACGTTCATAAGCGGTGGTGGTGGCGCTGAATCCGGTGGTTCAGGCGCCAATATCGCTGGAGCAGGCGGACTATTCACTATTACGACTGGTGGCGGTGGTAACGTGACATCTGGTACAGGTGGCGCTGGTGGCGGCCTTACGATTACGCTTGGTACCGGTGGCACGGGCACGACCGCCGGTGGTAAAGGCGGCACGTTTACGATCACAGGAGCAACCGGCGGAAACGGAACCACAAATGGCGGCGCTGGCGGCGATATAACCATCACTGCGGGAAATGCCGGTACGGGCGGAGCTGCAAACGGCGGAGGATTAACGTTAAATTCCGGTAATATTACCGGAGGGGGTACATCAACAATCTCCATCGGTACCTCAGCATTCGCCAAAACCGTCAATATCGGTCAAACAGGCGCAGGAACCGGCCTGGATACTATTAATATAGGTACGCAGACGACAGCTGCATCCAATGTCGTTATTAATTTGGGTAACGGTGTTGCCAATACGCGTGTGGTGTTATTTGATCATGCCGCTGGTGCCCCGGGCGCTGAATTTAACGTGAACGGAGCCATAGCCATCGGAAAGCTCGCATCAAACGTCGTATCTTCAGGCCGCATTTGGATCAGATCCGGAGGATTTAACTTCCGCTTCAACTCGGTATCCAACAGCGCTGACTACTCTGAGTTTATCGCACAGACTGAACTATCTGAGCAGGGCGACGTCATGGTGGTCGACCCGAATACGCCGGAATCCGTGCATAAATCAAGAGGCCCCTATGAAGGAAGTATTTTGGGTGTCATTACCAATACGGGAAGCGGTGCGAATAACGGGTGGTGTGAAGATGAAGTATCATGTGACAGATCAACCAGTCCCAACTGGGCAAACGTCGGTATGTTGGGACAGGTTCCGGTAAAAGTGTCTACAGAAAACGGTCCGATTGCGATTGGTGATCCGCTGACCACCTCGCATCAGGTCGGTGTTGCCATGAAAGCAACGCAGGCAGGCCAGATCATCGGACGGGCTCTTGATGCGTATACAAACAGCGATCCGACAGTCATCGGTAAAGTGAAAACGCTTGTTTCGCCGACATACTACGATCCGTCAACGGACGGGAATCAGGATATCAATACACTCATGACCCAGGCCAATAATATTTCGCCTTATATCGCACAGATTCCGTTTGCAAAAAGCGGCAACGTGACAGCTGGTGATAACTTCGGCAAGTACAGCATCCAGGGGATAGCCCAGACGTTGGGTAAATTTACCAATATGATCGTCGGGAATCTCAAGGCCGGTGTCATCCGTTCAGATGAGATTTCAACCGATAGAATTCTTGCCAACCGCGGTACAGTCGGCGACCTCACTGCACGCTCTGTGACGGCTGACAGTGCCATCCTTAGCCAACTGTCCGTGCAAACGCCGACGATGAGCCTGCAGGTCGTTAACGGCCAGCTCGTGGTCAACGGCGCCGACGGGATGCCTGCATTTACCGTTGATGATCAGGGGAATGCGGTCCTCCGCGGTGTGTTCACGGCTGATAAAATTAAAGCCAATCAGATTGAAGGACTCGACATTATCGCGAAGAATATTGTCACGGACGCTCTCTCGACACTTTCGCTGAACAATCAGGCAACTCCGTCGGGCGTCCTCCTGCCCTCCGGGAGCGTGCTCGGCGTCACGGGGCTTGCGGTGAACGGAGATCTCACGGCCTCAGGGTCAAGCACATTTGTTGGAAGCTCTATTTTCCAGGCGATTGCCACGTTCTTCAATAACATTATCGTGAACGGCAATGCCATCTTTAACGGGAAAGTCACGGTTAATAGCGACACGGCAGGCCAGGCAGTCATTCCAAACTCCGCAATGTCCGTCACGGTGCCGTTTGATAAACCGTTTGATAACGCGCCGATTGTCACGATTTCACTTGTCCTTCCAGAGGCGACCGACAGCGCGTTCTTAGCCGACGGAGTGAAAGCTGCAGTTTCTGACGTTACTACAAGCGGATTTACCATCGTTTTGGATTCGCCGGTTCCCAAAGACTTAACGTATAACTGGGTTGCGCTTGCCGTCACGAATCCCCGTAAAGTGATGGGGAACGGCCTTGGCATTATGTTGACACCAACTCCTACAGCTAGTGTACTTGGCGCTGGGGTCACGATTACACCGACCCCGACGTCAATACTTACTCCGTCACCAACACCGGTTTTGACCCCAATACCCACACCTGTGCCAACGGATACTCCGACTTCCCCTCCGTCGACTTCGGGGATTTCGACGATTACGCCTCAACCTACACCGACTCCGACCCCGACGTCCCCTCCGTCTTCGACTTCGGGGATTTCGTCGTCACCAACGGTGACTCCTCAATCCACAACAGGGATTTCGCCTTCGGCTCAACCTACTCCAACTCCCGCACCAGGCACGCTTACGGTCGTATCAAGCGTCGGCTATGTGAATCTCCGTGATCAGCCGTCTTCAGGAGGCAATCTTTTGGGTCAAATTCCTGATGGCACTGTAGTGCCCTACGACCGGGTGCAGAGCGGGTGGTACCACGTAACATACACTGGACTGACGGGTTGGATAAGCGGTACATATGCACACGTGAATTAAGGTTGGTCGAGTCTTCGAGATCCCGAGCTTTTGCGAGGGATAATAGGTACATACGTCTCAGTGAACTAACAGGAAGTAATAAGTACTTCATTTTCCCCTTTGATATGCTCCGCGGGAAATCTAAACAAAATGATACTTGAGAATGATTTAGGGGGTTTTATTGCCTTTTGGAGACAGAATTACGACAAGAGCGTTGTAACTATCGGCGTCACCGATGACATTTCGGGATATTTCATGCTGTAAGAGGTACTGTATGGTGGTTTCTCCGGGTGAAATATTCATGACGACGGCATTACAATCCCTGAGGAAGTTAAATTTCTCCGGTAATAGCGTCGGAGCATAGACAAATTCACGAAGCTGCAATTTTTTGTCGCTATCTAATGTAAAATACGGGTCCGGCAAGCTTGATAAACAGATTGTACCCTGCGAAGGCAACGCCGAAAGCACCCGTCTACTAAATTGAATGTAATTATCACGCGCTGTGTCGTTATAAGTGTCGACAAAAGATTTCGTATAAAAAATTAGTGGAATTACGATGAATAAAATACCGACCGGTTTCCAAAATTTGCTATTTAGCACAATATACCGTGACGACAAAATAACATTTACGATAAATAATGGTGTCAGGTAAATAAGATACCACTGTTCTTTGGTGAGAATGAGGGTAACTACCACAAAAACCGTGAAAATTGAAAGTTGTACCGGAAATGTGTCACGTTTTCCGAGTCCGCCCAGAAGGCCCGTCAGGACAATGAGAAGGTAAAACAGATACAGAAAGATATTGGCTGGGGATTGCCGAATATATATCCACAAGTAGGCCGGCAGAACGGCCTTCCTGGCGGACTGCAATACAAGCTGATCGACAAATATACGCCACGTAGGTATTTGTGTCGATAGCCATAAGCCGGCACCTAACGCGAGCGGGAGCAGAATCAGCATGAATTGCTGCAATTTAACCTTATTACCCGTTTTTTGACACCAGATGACACTCAGAAGCAGTGCGGGAGCCAGGAAACCCATCGGATGAGTAAGCACGGTAAGAGCGGCTATAAAACCACTTATGAACACAAATAGTTTTCGATGATTTGCGGACCAATAGGCTAAAATAGAGAGAAGAATAAAAAATAAAACCAGGATATCCATTCGAGCGATCCGGCTTGCGGCCTGGAATCGGGGCTCACTTGCCAACAGAAGAGTTCCTAATCCAGCCCAGAGATTCTGCTTCGTCAGCTTCGCGAGCAGAAGATACCATAATCCAAGGACTCCAATTCCGGTAAAAAGTGACAAAAGCCGCACAGCGTCAATAGATTGGCCAAATAGACTCATCCAGACGTGCAGCACATAGAAATACACAGGCGGATAGGCGACCTGCCCATGGGATAGACCGGGGATAAGCTTGCCGTAGAGCTCCGTAGTCGGCCTTCCGACCGTGCCGATATGCTTGGCGATATCCGTAAATACCGCTTCATCGCTCCAAACAGGCGGACTTTTGAGCCACAGGAGTCGGGACGATAGAAGAAGCGGGAGGGTCGCAAGGATAAACACCAGTATATGCTCAAGAATCCTTTTATGCTTTGACATCATAGATTGTTAGTTGCGCTCGCTCTCGGGTCTTAACTTCACTATTTCAATAGGAAATGTGCTGGGGTATTCAATAATTTGCCTCGTTTGGCCGTTACGCATAAGATAGGCGATGCCGTAATCGCCGGGATTAAGATTGCCGACAAACCAGTCGCACGCATCAAAGAACTGTTTTTTGCGAGGTATAAATCCGCTCACATCAACCAGTTGATTAATGATTATGTTTGGATTACTCCGGAGTTTATATGATGGATCAGGAGTTGATGCGACGCACACTATCCCTTTTGCATCTCTGAAATAGTTTACGAACGGCTGGCTGAATACAATATAGTTCATGTCAGAGCGTTCCCGCACGAGCTGGACAAGGATAAAGAGCGAGGTGAAAACAAAAGAGGCGATGATAATTGCGGTTGTGAGGATCAGTCTCCGTTGGTGATTTTGTACTCCATGATGGATGAGAATGGCTGTAGTAAGCGCGATAGCCGGCGAAAGATAGGCGACGTACCAGACTTCTTTACCAAGAACGACAAAAAGGATCGTTACAGCAAGAAAAACGAGAGGTATGATGAGGGAACGACTTTTTTGTTTTAGTACAATATATGTCGAAATCACGGCTACTGCAGCCTCAATGCTAAATAGTATTGCGTACACGCCGTTTGTGAGAAAAAACGTGACGACTGCAGAAGATGATTGAAGTTTTAGGGTGGACTGATAGCTTAATTGAAGCATTAGATACGCAAATGAATCCCGGACAGTCCAAAGCCAAAGGCCGGTGAACAGAATACAAGGGATTACTATAATAACCCAGCACTTAATTTTTTCCCAGATCGGAATTCTTTTCATTGTGATCAGGGTAGCTACTGTTAAAGGAGCCATAAATCCCATGGGGTGGGTAAGAACGGCGAGTGCGCTCAAGATTCCTGATACCCAAAGCCAGCTTCGGGATTTTGAACTTCCTAAGAAAGCCGCCAGGATAAGGAGGGTGAAGAGAATAACCATTATTTCCATCCTTCCATGCCGGGAGGCTTCACCGAACCGGGGATCAATAGATAGCAGAAGGGTGCCCACCGAAGCGGCTGTTTTATCATTCGTCACTCCATATATTAATACAAACAGAGTCAGAAGGCTAAATCCTCCCAGGACGAATGAAAAAAGTCTTTGAGCGACCACATTTGACCCGAATATGGTAAACCATCCGGATAGTGTCGTGAAATAGACCGGCGGGTAGATTATTGCTTTTCCGTGTGCTTCGGGGACAAAAGCTCCGTAAATATCAGAGGTTAATTTGTGGTCGCGGGTTACGTGTTGTGTCATATCAAACATGATGTATTCATCCCGCTCAATAAGGGGATCTTTGAGGAGCAATGTTGTACCGGCAATCCAATAGGGGATAGTAGAAAGCAAAAATAAGAGGAACAAAAGACCGTATTTTTTCATTGCAGTTTATTGAGTTCCGTTGCCATATCGCGGACGGATATGAAATCAATATTCTGTTTAAGGCCTGTTTCGAGTGTTTGTCTGGCTTGTTCTAAAGCCCCAGCGGCTTCATATGCCTTAGCCAGAGAGAGATATCCTTGACCCCAATAGGGTGAAATAGCAATGCCCCGGGTAAAGTAAGAAACGGCTGCCGGCATGTTATTCATCTGAAGCGCGATTTTCCCCAAACCAATATCCGCCCTGCCCATTTCTGGGTTTAATTGAAGCGCCCGCTCATATTCTTCTTTGGCTTTTTCAACGTTCTTTTCACTTGCATAGAGATCACCTAACGCGTTTCGTGCAATTGCGCTGTCCTCTATGGCCGTCATCCGTTCGTATTCCTGTATTGCTGCCTTCTCCTGCCCCGCTTTGTATTGGCGGAATTCAAAAGGGGTAATCGCGCTAAATCCGCCGGCAAAAAGATCGGGATTATTGCCGTCGTTTTTGACAAAAACCTGGATAAAATCGCTCACATATATGAGTCGCCAATCAGGATTGTCCAAAGCCGCATTTGCTATAAGGGTGATAGCACGAATGTCCAATGGATTGTAGCTGAAATTCGGGAGGATAAGGTAAGAGAAACGGTATTGGTTCAGGAATTTCTGCAATCCCATGGCAAACGCATCAGGCGTGCTGTTTTTAGACTGTATGAGGGGCCAGAAATCGCGCATTTCATGATCATGATATATGTCAGCGCGTCCGTCGAAAAATACCTGATATTGCGGATAGAGCTCATAAATCAGATAGCCGCCTAGGGCAAATTCATTAAACATATGGCCATGCAGATTTGCTTGTTTGAGATAGACCATATCTTTTTCCATATAATCAGGTGAAATATACGCAGTCATATCCGCCGTCGGGAGACGTTTATATACTCCAAGGAAGATTGTTACAACAAGAAGAAGAACATACGGTATCATCATCACCGCCCGTGGTTTACCGGCTCCATCGGATTTCGGCAAAAACAAGGTGAGCATGATGATTGCGGCAGTTGTCCCGAGCGGTACATGGCGTATGGCCTGAAACGAGGCGATCATGATCCCGAGAAGCGGGAGCGCCAGGAGCCAGGTTGTTTTTTTATGGTTTCTCATTGACAGAATAATTGAAGTCAGAAGTACGCCGCCTATTACCATGATGTAAAAGATTTGATAGGCCGGATTGGTCGACAGCGGGCCCCACTCCGAGACAAATTGAGTCATGAAACCCAAATCGTGTGAAAATGTGAAGAGAAATGTATAGGGCTTATACCAGAGGGGAGGGAATATAGTCACAATGGTTGTGGCAACGGCGTAGATGAAAAGCAGTCGGAACGTGCGGTCAGCGCGTTTCCTGTCCTTTGGGCGGTGATATAAAAAGCCTAACACGGCGTAGCTAAACAAGAAAAATGGGATCATGATAAAACTCGCGTGACTATTGGTCCACAGGTAGGTAATAGGGATAAGGAGAAAGAGAAGGTTACGGTTTTTGAGAATGAAAAGGAATATGAGATACAGGACGGCGACATATCCCACAAATCCGATGATTTGCGGCCGTGCAACGAAAAAATCATGGATGCTGATCGTTAAAAATAGCCCGACAATAGCACTTGAGGGGCCATCACGATCAAACGCACGAATTTGGAGTGCAAGAACGATAAGGAAAAAAGCGGTGAGCATGAGGGCGACATACACCTCGAGGAGCTGAAATCCTCCAATACTGTGGAGAAGATAGACCCAAGTTTGGGCCAGCCATTCATAGGCGACAATTGGCCTGCCCTGGGCTGACCAAGAAAATTGTTCAGTTTGAGGAACTTTACCTGTTGTAGCAACTATTTCTCCGATTTTCAGACCGAAAAACGTATCGTAGGTAGTAATGGGCCTGAAACCGAATATAAATACTGTGAGAGCGAAAATGCCGACGATGATCTTAGACAAATTATTTTTTAACATAATAACTATAGAATTCATCCCTATAGCGTCTTTCCCAGAGCTTATCTTTTACGAGCTCGTCCATATAATCTGCTATATAGGATTGTGAGGGGACAATGACCCAGGCAAAGTGGTATTGGCTGTCAAGCTCGCGGAAGGTAACAGGGCTCCTTTGGAAATTCACCCAGTCTCCTTCGATGACTGCCGGTGTTTTGCCATGATCTTCCCACGCAGCCATCCTGCCATCAATAAATGTTTTGACTTGCGGCACACGCCAGCTTAAGTACCCTCCCCAGTTGTACGGGTGATAGCCATTGCCCTTCGGCGGATCTTTACGCATCAATGCCGTAAGAGGCTCGTCGCAGTCCCAGGTAAGCTTACAGAGGGAATTCCAATCCGTCGGCAGTTTCCAAAACGGGATTGGCACTATATACATATAGCGGTGAACGAAAAAAAGATCGAGGATAATAACTCCGATGATGACGGCCCGTGAAATTATCTCCGTCCATTTTGTACTGGCCCACTGGGGTGGCTTAAGATGTGGCAGCGTCTGAGCCCAATAATATATGAAGACGACGGCGAATATGATGGTAAATCGGATTGCGCTCTCCGCCAAGTATGCGCTGACGATCAGCATACAAATATAGGGGAGATCGACGGGTTTTTTTCTCCTTATCGAAAAGATCACTGTTGCGGCCGTCAGGAGTGCGAGTACTATGGCTTCAAACGGATATGTCCAGAGAGGCATCCATTCGACTATGCCGGTCAGATTGATATTTGTGACGTGCTTAAAAGTCTCTCCGTATATGCCTGCTCCCCAGGGATTCAGTAGAGGTGTAGCCACTGATAGCAGTAGAAACACGCCGCTTATAGCCCAATTGGACGGGTGGACGCTAGTCAGATGTTTTTTGGTGGCGCGGCTCATCCACAGAAGGATTCCATGAGCACTCCAGTATATGAAAAATAAAATAAGACCAAGGGCAAACCCGCCGTGGAGGTTGGCCCACAGGAGAAATAGGAAAGGCAGTATATACATCCGCCACTCATGGGTCCACGAGAAAGGTGCCGGTGCGGTAAGCGCCTGGGTCATGACAATAAGTGCTATGGCAAACATGACTGTTGAGGGTGTTTGAGAGCGGAATCCGGCAGAATAAAGGGGTTTTGAATGAGCGATGAATATATAGGCGAGCCAGAGATATTGAGCTATACTTAATCTGGAAAATGGGTGGGTAATGAGGAAGAATACAAGTACGGTTGTTGCTGCTGCAGCGATTGAGATGCCGATTAAACCGGCATGCATATATATCTGGTACACCAAAAGATCGTATCCCCATGACGCCTGCACCCAATGATAATTGGGCCATACGAAACTCAGGATATTGTCATAAAGGACGTGTCCGGTTTTAAAAAAATACTCGCCATACCGCAGATGCCACCCTAAATCAGAATCTATGGCCGGATAGAGCGTACAAAGAAATAATCCTATGAGTATGAGAATTTTTATGAGTCGGTCTTTCATCGTCGTTTATACGGGATAAAGGCACAGAGATAACTTATGATAATGACACTATACAGCGCCTGATATCCGACTACCATGGCTGTGTACTCAAGGATTCCTCCCACCATAGCGCCAAGCATATTGACTCCAAGAGCTGTGGGGGTGTCGGATTGTTCTTTAAATGTCTGGCTGAAAATGAGATTTGCGATAAAAACAGGAGCAAAATAATAGATGCTTGCCAGTATGTACCTTAGCGTTTGAGGGATAGCTATAAGTATATGTGCAGGCGTGAGTGCATTAGCGGCAAGCACAATGATAAGCAAAGCGTATAGGCGCCAGATATTCCGCACGGTATATTTTCGGCTTATGATAGCCGAAAGAAGCGTGCTTGTCAGAATTGCCGCGAATACCATTGCATTGACTGCCCACGTGTTCCCGAACAACAAGCCAAACGTTACGAGATTTTTTGTCTCCAAAAGCATGAATCCCAGCCCTAAGAAAAAGTACTGCGGGTATAATAACAATGATGGTATGTTTTTCCCTACAGAGAGAAACACAAAAAGAAAAGCTATGATGACAATGGCCAAAAGCGTGTTGCTGTAAATAGGTGGGATCGTACGGTTTTTAACATACGTGAAGGGCCAATCGTCCGTTGCTGTTGGGATAAGCTGACTCGGATGATAGAAAATCATACCCGGAAGGAGCGTGGCGTGCAATATTTTGGGCCCTGCCATAAATGTGGCAGCTTTTCCGGTATCTCCGTAGGTGAGAAGAAGGGGATTTTGCCCAAATACATCGTGAATCATGAGGGCAATTCGGTCGATGAGCCACTGCTCACGATAGTAGTTGTAGAGAACAAACAACCCGTCAGGGGTGAGGTGTTGTTTAACCAGGCTGAATGCTTCTTCCGTAAACAGGAAGCTTTCCAGACGGATATTGGATTGAGCGCTGGTTAAAACAACTGAGTCGGTGAGAGCAAATATGATTAAGTCGTAGTGTTGCCTCGTGCGTTCAAGATAATTTCTTCCATCATTGATGATGACGGATACTCGAGGGTCATCAAATGGCTTATTTGGGTTTAGGAGTTTGCCAATCTTTACAATCTCTGGATCGATTTCAACCGCGTCAATATGGACTACATGTGGGTTTAGATTCAGCGCTGTTGCAACATCGGCACCGGTTCCGGCCCCGATAATGAGTATTTGTTTGAATTCGTTAGGGTCAGGAAATGCTTCATACTGGGTATAATAAAATCTTTCGCGTACTCTATAATCTGAAATGAATTGGTGACTTATGTTGTTGGAATCGATGTTATAGGCCACCCCCATATGAGGATCCATTGTTTTGGTTACCGTAAGTTTTGAATACGGCGACCATATGCTTCTCGTCGACGTCATAAGCGGGATAAACGGGATGATGATCAAAAGAAGGAGTGCTGGAATCTGGTTAAGACGTTTCGGAACACCGGATATACCAATTGTCGCAATCACAATAACCAGAAACCAGAGAAACGGGGAACTGCTTAATGCGGAAAATACAGAAAAAAGGATTATGGCCGTGAGCGCTCCTGCGAGATCGATAACATATGCGGCAAGCGCGGGGAATTGCCGGAACCGGATACCAAATTCCTGTGAGACAGAAGCAAAAACAATGACAACGAAGCTAAAAAGGAGAGGAAGAAGTACAAGGGGATTGGTATAGATACCGTCCTCCTGCAATCCTTTAAAAAACAGAGCCCCCGGCGAGTCAACGGTTATTTTCATCTTGAAGACCATAACCGAGATAAGAAGAAGTGCTAAGAGCCACGGAAAATAGGTAAAAAACCGTGTGGTGCGTTTGGTGCTGAGAAGCCCTATGCCAATTCCTAAGAAAGCGCCCAGGAGTATGAGGTTGGAAAAATAACCGACTAATTCGATATTCGCCGGTATAAATCTGATGAGAGCTAATTCCAGAAAGAGCGTGAGAAAACTGACCAGGAAAAGGCGGACACGACGTATGAGTAGTGATTCTGGTTTCATGTTTATTCAAAAGTTATAATACGCTAGTACAGTAAAAAAATGAACAGATCAAGAGGAGGTAGGTGAGATCGACATGTTTCATTTCTGCCGGTTCTTTGTCGGCATATGAGTATGGTCTAAGAAAAGTACGTGGTGTGTAGAGCGACTTTGGATTTTACCAGTTCTTACAAGTTATTACAAATGGATTTGGATACGCAGCTTCGGCAATTATCTAAGAAGTATGGATTTTTCTATATGTCGGTCGATACGAGTTTTCGAAGTGACAACTGCCAGGGGTGCTTATCCCTACGATGAACATCTGACGAGAGAAGGAAACGGACGTGTGGTCCGGGCTATATTGCCTCAGGTACGTGCGCTCGTAGACAGTTTAAAAAGCGGGAGTAATGAGCATCCGCTGTAGGTTGTGTCTTGGTGGGGGAGTTGTTATTATAAAAATGATGTCTCGTTCTGCCCGGTTCATTGGTTTTATTGTTATCCTTTTTGTTATCCTTTTCCCTCTTAAAGTAAGGGCAACTATAACATCCTGTACTGCCTCCGTTTCTTCTCCGTCTGCCCCCAGCGGCAGTGCGGCTACGCTTGTTTTTACCGTAACGAATGGCGGAGACGGTGCTGCCAATTGGGTTAAAATTGAGAGACCCTCTTCAAACTTTAGTGTGACAGGAGGCTCGGCAGACGGGTGGACTCTCGCTTCCTCGGATGAGCAAAGTATCACGTTAACGACAAATAACCTACTTGCTTCCGGCCAATCAGTTCCCGTATCAGTGGACATAACGTCTGTAGATACCCAGGCAGGCGCACAATCCTGGATTGCAAGCATGGATGATGCGGGAGGAGGCTCTGCGGCAACTTGCGGCGGGGACACCGGTGTGTCTATTGCACCGGTAACGCAGCCCGGAATTTCCCTATCCAATCTTGTGGTATCGGATGTTACGGATACTTCTGTGAAAGTGACATGGGATACAGACGGCTCCGCAAATTCATCAGTTGATTACGGTACAGACAGTAATTACGGATCAAACACATCGGATGGTACGATGGGCACCTCTCATTCGATAACGTTAAGCGGTTTGTCCTCCAATACGACGTATCATTATGATGCAAAAAGCAGCGATGGAAATGGAAATACGACTGACTCAGGGGACAATAGCTTTGTTACTGCACAAACGGGCTCATCGGGTACAACGCAGACCGGCACGGTGACTACTACTACAAGAGTTACGGGGACTACTCCGAAACCCACTCCTACCCCCATTCCTGATACCTTTCCGCCCAAGGTGAGCGTGGTTGTCGATTTTACCAAACCATTTAAAGTAGCTCCGACAATAAGCGGGCACGCAAGCGATCCCTCCGGTGTAGCAAAACTTGAGTACTCATATGACGGAGGCGAAAGCTGGCAACCGGTAGATGAATTTGCTTCACCCGGAAGTACGAATACGGCCTTTTCGTTTCTGCCAAGCGGCCTTCTTGACGATAATTACAACATGCAGGTTCGCGCGACGGATGGGAAAGGGAATGCGGGGGTTACCGATCTTGGAACCATGGTTATTGACCGCCTGCCGCCGCGGATCGGTGGGTATCTTATTTCCCTGGGTCCCGATGAATTGGCCCCGTCAGCGGACGGCACGTATACACTCATTAACGGATTGGACTATAAAATTACTCTTTCTTCAGTGGGCGGGCCGGTAAATATAGATTTAAATTATATTGATAATCAACATAATCCACAAAAGATATCGCTTACGAAAAATCCGGATAACGGACTTTGGATCGGGACTCTGCATTTCGATTCTGAGGGTACGTATGACGTTTCTTTTTATGCGATCGACGGAGCCCAAAATATTAGTGAGCATTCCTTGACCCGTATATCAGTGGTGACGGGCGGGCGGGTGACTGTTACTCATAATTCACCGATGGGAGATGCGGGCCGAGCCGTAGGGAACGGTGAGGTGTCCGCCTATTACCTTGATGATGCGACAAAACAATTTACGTTATGGGATGGCAGTCCGTTCGGGCAAAACAATCCGGTCGCTCTTGCTTCCAATGGACGGTACGCGCTCTATATGCCCGCCGGAACATATTACCTGCGGGTTACCGCGCCGGGATTCAAACAGCTTGTGACATCGATTTTCACTATCGACCGGTTGACACCGATACTTTCGGATTTCACGCTCGTCCACGCGCGGGTGATTGTTTTGGGCCCGTTCATTATTCCTTTACCTGATTTCAGTCAGACGACTGCAAACGTCCAGGTTGGGCTTACGAGCAGCACAAATTCTGTTAGTGCTTCGACGATTATCGGCCAGGAGTTTCCGTATTTTAGCCTGAAAAACGATAGCGGTCAGATATCGAGCTTAACCCTCAGGGGAAAGCCGACAATTATTTCATTTATCCCGACATGGCTTCCGCAGGCGGCAAGTCAATTCGCAACCCTTCAGGGGTTGGCTCTCGACCGTGAAATCAACGTACTTGTCGTGGTTCCGCAGGAGTCAGTATCAAGTGTTTCTATACTCGCGAAGCGTGCGGGCTACACATTCCCGATTGTCGCGGATCCTGACGGCGATCTTATCGAATCATTAGGATTTCATACATTTCCTACACATGTTGTGGTCAATCGGAAGGGGGTCGTTACATCCGTGAATATTGGTCTCTATGAGAAAAATCAATTGTTCGATATGATGGTAATGTAGTCGGATTTATATAATCTGCCCGTATGTGGTTACAATTTGTTCTTGAGAATGCACATTTTGCTGTCAACTTATTTGCGGCACTTGTCCTTTTTGCCGTATTCTGGCTCTATTTTGACGCGTGGCAGGGGAGGAAGTCGGGCCGCGAGATCATACGGCTTGTAGGGTTTTTCCTCATTTCCGTTTCATATCTTATCCACGGGACTCAGGTCGAGTCGACTATTTTACCAGTACCGTTTTTGGGCGGTGAAACGATTGAACTATTGGTCGGAGCGAGTCGGATCATCGGGTACCTCATTTTACTTTTCATTCTTTGGATTGAGCCGTTAGAAAAGCATCCGGGAGAAAATAAGAAATCAGCCCTCCCGGCAGTGCTCATCCCAACTGCCGGAGCAGCAATCCTTGCTGTGCCTCACGCACTATTCCCCATCCTCGGCGCGCTGGTCGGATTATTGTATCTCCGTCGGGCAACGATCGGTCTTGAAGATCATTTGAAACCGGTCGCTTATTCATTTTTTCTTCTGGCTATTTCTGACCTTATAGGGCTATCTTCAATATTTTTGCATACAACGAACGTTGCCATTTACGATTTAGTCCGGCCGTTTGGCCTGTTCTGGATAGTCGAACATCTGTTTCTCCTTGTCGCCTCTGTCGGATTTGGTATATGGGTATTCCGTTATTTACTCAAGCAATTTGAAGCACAGTTGTTTATGATTCTGACGACCTCTATCGTCATCATTTTCCTTATCACGACCGTCGTATTCACCGGATTACTCTTGAAAAATATTCAGGATGCGACGACGACAGAGTTAAAGACCGATGTCAATGTTTTATCGTATGTCATTGATAGTAAAAAAGCGGAATTATTAAGTGATGTTGAGGTTGTTGCGCAAAATCCTGATATTATCGATGCAACGACGACCACATCCCGCGTGAAATTGGCAGGACTTCTCCCTGATATTCTTCTTGCGAAAAATGAAAGCACATTGGTCGTCACGGGAGATGCGGGTCAGGTATTGGTGCGGGGTGAAAATGTCAATCAACCGGGCGCATCATTGTCTAATGATTCGCTTGTTAAACGTGCACTTCTTGGACAAAGTGCGGCGTCAGTGGTTACCCACGACGGGGTCTTAGCGCCGATTATTTCGGTTGAAGCGGCTGCCCCGATCCGATCAAACGGTACCATTGTCGGCGTCGTCCTCGCGGGCACCCTTGTCGATAATGCGTTTGTCGATGGCATGAAACAAGCAACCGGTCTTGATGCAGTGATCTACGGAGACAACCAGGTATCAGCAAGTACGCTCGTCATGCCGGACGGAAAATCGCGATTGGTAGGTATTAAAGAAGAACATGCAGCGATCAAAACGGCAGTGCTGACCAATGGGGAGAATTATACCGGATCAGTCACACTTGTTTCACAACAGTACTTCGCTGCGTATCTACCGTTAAAGGATGTTGACGGAAATCCAATCGGCATGCTCCTCGTGGCCCGTCCGCAGGTGAGCGTGCTTACTGCCGCCGGGCGCTCCATAGAACTGACATTTCTTCTTGCGGCAGTATTGTTAGTTTTGGCGATCGTACCTGCGTATTTTATTGCTGCCTATATCGCGTCGCAGGTGTAATCATCATGGCTAACACAGATCTTCCTTTATCCTATTACAAGACACTGGTCGAATATTCAGTGGATGTGATGCAAATGGTAGGAGGGATGGCGTCCGATATTACAGAGCGCCGGAAGGCAGAAGATGCGCTACATACGAAAACGGACGAAGCGGTGAAATTAAACAATCTGACGGTTGGCCGTGAGTTGAAAATGGTAGAGCTCAAAAAGCAGATTGAAATATAAACAAAAGAAATCAGCGAGTTGAAGGCGCGCCTAGAGCAACCGCACTAACGTACATACTATATGGATACACTACTTACCATATTTCCAAATCCCTACGCAATCGGGTTTTTCCTGATATTTATCGCCAATATTATATTTGCCGGCTACGTTTACTCCCGCAAAAGGTCATCCAGCGAGCGTACGATTTTTTGGTTTTCCTTTTTGATACTCATGAGCGGTGGTTGGGCGCTCGGGCAGTATGGTCTATCATCCTCTACAACAACTGCGCCGTACGGATTTTGGTATGCGTTTACGGAATTGATGATCGTTCTTCTTATGCCTGTGTACGTATGTTTTATATTGTCATTTGTCGGGAAGGTGAAAGTCATTGAGCGATTTGATGCGGTCGGCCTATTAGTAAGTTCCATGACAGTTTTATTATATATTTATTGGAAAACCGACATCATTACTATCCATAACTTTGCCCTCGCAGTTAAAATGCCGTGGGGGTACGAGTATCCGCGTGGTCCGGTTCCGTGGGATCTCTTCATTATCTTGTTCTATATTGGTTATATGCTCTTTGAACTTTTATCCTATTACCGTAGCGTAAAAAACCCTATTGAGCGGCGCCAGATTGGACTTATTGCATTTGCCCTCATGCTCCCCAGCGTTGGCGGGATTATATTTCAGGGAATTCTTCCGATGGCCCTGAAGATCCCGGAATTACCGGCGACGCCGCCTTTAATATTACTCATGTGCATTATCGTTGGGTATACGCTTCTCCGGTATGGAACAAGGGTTTTTTCTCTCACTGAAGTATCTGCCGATATCCTACAACTGATTCCTGATTCTTTATTGGTATTGGATTCCTCTTTTTGTATTCAGACGGCAAATTCGTCAGCTGCAAAACTCATGGGGGTGAGGGTCGAGAATCTTATTGGGAAGCCGCTCGAAAGCCTTCTTGAGACCGATGCTCAAAAGATTTTGTGGCGGCAAAACGTCTTTGAGCCGCTGACCCGAGGTCAGAAAGTTGAGAGTGTGGAAATGATGTTCCCGAGGCCTGCGGGCACGATCATCCCTCTTAGCGTCAATGCTGTCGCTCGCGTGGAAGGAGAGGGTAAATTTTCAAACATCATCATGCTTTTTACTGATATTTCGGTTATTAAACAAAAAGAACAGGAAGTACTTGAAACCATGAAGCGTACGCAAGAGCAAAATATGCTCCTTGAGGACAACAAACGGGCGATGCTGAATCTTCTTGAAGACGCCAAAAACCTTGAGGATAAACTGAAAATTGAAAAGGAAAATGTCGAGAAGAAGGTTATCGAGCGAACCCGCGACCTTACAAAAGAGCAGGCAAGGCTCATGGCATCAATCCGCAGTCTTTCACTCGGATTTATTATGACGAATATGGCAGGGAAAATCGTACTTATGAACGACGAGGCCCAAACGATCCTCGGCTTCAAAGAGCGTCCGAATGAATTTACTCAAATCGCTAGTGCATTGGGTCAATCAGTGGATTTGACGAACTTTAAAGCTGCGTGCGAAAGGGAAAAAACGCCGATTCGTGTGGATAGTTTCCAATTCCAAAATAAATGGATCCGTCTCTTTATGGCTCCTGTAGTGACGCAGGATACGGAGGCGGAGGTTCTTGGAATTGTGTTTATATTTGAAGATATTTCCGAGGCTAAGGTTTTGGAGCGGTCACGCGATGAATTCTTCTCCATCGCATCCCATGAGCTTCGGACGCCTTTAACCGCGATCCGGGGCAATACTTCAATGATTCAGGAATATTATAAGGAAAAGCTGCCGTCAGACGCCAATGAAATGGTAAACGATATCCATGAGTCCAGTGTCAGGCTTATCACTATCGTTAACGACTTTTTGGATATGAGCAGACTTGAACAGGGGAGGATGCAATTCAAAAACGAAAATTTTAATATAGAGGAGCTCATAAAATCGGTCCTCAAAGAATACGACGTGACGGGATCCCGGGAGAAATTATATCTGCGCTATCAGCCTCCTGAAGGCGCCGTGCCGCTCGTATTTGGCGACCCCTCCCGTGTCAAACAGGTGCTTATTAATCTCGTTGGTAACGCACTCAAGTTTACGGAAGAGGGCGGTGTCACCATATCAATCCTCCTTGACGGCAGGAAGCTTCGGGTTGTTGTAGAAGATACGGGGCGCGGAATCCCCTATGAGAATCAGACACTGCTATTTCGGAAATTCCAGCAGGCCGGAGACAGCATTATAACCCGCGATACGACGAAAGGTACCGGATTAGGTCTGTATATCTCAAAACTTATGGTCGAAGGTATGGGTGGGGCGATCGGGCTGCAGTATTCACGGCCGGGGAAGGGGACGGCATTTGGATTTTCCCTTAACGTTGCAGAGGGGCAGGATATAGCGGCCGGAGAAAAGAAATCCTGAAAGACTTGTGTGATACATCATATTGCTATAGCGACACAAAAGTATATATAATAAATACATATGTCAAAAGTTATCCTCATTGTTGAAGATGATCCGCTCATGAGTAGGATGTATCAGAAAATTTTTACCTTCGAAAAATATGAGGTGGTGACCGCTGCTAATGGCGAAGAAGGATTGGATAAAGCCCGTCAGATTAAGCCAACACTTATTCTTCTTGATGTCATGATGCCCAAGATGAACGGACTTCAGGTCCTTGAGAAGTTAAAGGTTGACCCCGAGATGAAAGGTATTCCGGTCATCATGCTCACGAATCTTGCCGGAGAGAAGGATGCAGAAAACGCACTCCTTAAGGGAGCCGTTAAATATATCGTGAAGAGCGAATATGACCCGAAGCAGGTAGTCGCGATGGTAAAAGAAATTATTGCAGCGCACAGCCGCGAAGACGTGCCGGGGTCATAAGAACGGTTATTCGTTCATAGTTCATTGTTCATAGTTCATTGTAATCACCATTGACCATGAACCATACACCATGAACCATACACCATGAACTAACCCATGCCTGCCCAAAAGAAAAAGACTACAGAATTATCCCAAAATGATACGACAGTTGTTGTCCCTTTGGTGTCTAAGCCCGATGATACTGACCCGCCGGTAGCTCCTAATCTTGAGTCGATTCTTGAAGAAAATGACGAAGTCGCTCCGCTTGAACAAAAAAATACCGTATTGTTCAGTATTGGCCTTGTTATTACGGCAATAATCATAGTCATCGTAATGAGTGTCAGTTTGGTATATCTGAGAAGCTCCCAAACAATGCCTGCCAAAAAAGAGGTCGTTTCGGCTGCTATGACGCCCACCCCAACTCCAGCATTCGCTCCGGTAACATTTGCGGTATTGAACGCATCGGGTGTAACGGGGGCGGCAGGAAAAGCAGCCCAACAACTTGCCTCGAAAGGATATGTGGTTGTATCGGTCGGCAATGCAAAACAAAGTGCAACGACGAAGCTCTATTTTAGTTCATCGCTCTCTTCCCAAGTCCAAGCGCAAATCCTTGGGGATGCTGCAGCGTTATTTAGCGTTGCTACTAATTCAGGTGACCTTACCGGATCAACTGCTGCGGCAGAGCTTATTGTCGGTGTAAAGTAAACTACTTATTATATGAAAAAAGTACTGCGATCGGTTGCAAGTAGGAGTGCGACCCTTAAAGAGCTATTTGCCTTTTTATGGGAAAACAGACTATGGTGGATTATCCCGTTTGTTGTTGTCGTGGTTCTGTTCGGCATTCTTATCGTTCTCGCCCAAACGTCACCGGTTTCACCGTTCATCTACACGTTATTTTAATCCTCAGGAGGCAGCACTTGCCTTAGCGTAAAAAGTCGTTATAATGGGTCATATGTCTTTGGAAACTCCAGATTACGGAAAATTTTCATTCCCCGATATAACAAAAATAAAGAAGGAATATATTATCGGAACAATTATTGTTATTATCGCACTGGTCCCTTCCATCTATTTTTATCACCAATACCAACAGGCACAACTTCGATTAACCAATCCGTCAATTTTTGCACAGCAGGAAGTGAAAAGTCTGGTCGCCGACGTCGGAAAGCTCATGACTTTACCGACCGACGAGACGCCGACGATTGCAACGGTACAGGACAAAGATAAATTAAAAGGTCAGGCATTTTTTTCTCACGCCCAAAACGGTGATAAAGTCCTCATCTACACGAATGCCAAAGAAGCTATTTTATATCGGCCTTCACTCGGTAAAATAATTGCCGTTGCACCGGTGAATATCGGGCCCGCAACGACAAACTCGGCGACGGCGTCTGCTACTCAAACGGCAGCAACGCCTACACCCGTGCAGGTTAAATTCGTTATTTTAAACGGCACAAGCACAATCGGGTTGACCCGGAAATATGAGACGGAACTCAAGTCGAAGGTGCCAAACTCTGTTGTCACAGACACCGATAACGCAAAGAGTAGGGATTACGCGACGTCGCTCCTTATCGACGTAACCGGGACAAATAAGGCGCAGGCGGAACAGCTTGCAAAAGACTTGGGTCTTACCGTTAGTCCGCTTCCGGCAGGAGAAGCGACGCCCTCATCTGATTTCCTCGTTATTCTCGGGGCGGATAAGAAATAAATTCAACATTGTCATTGCGAGGATCCCGAGCGACGTTGCGAATACGAAGCAATCCCAATAATAAGATTGCCACGTCTCGCGGACTCGACTCGCAATGACAGGGGAGACGTGGTAGATTATATTTTATGACTTCCTCATCCCTCCTTGTTATGGTTATCTTCGGTGCGACCGGCGATCTCATGCACCGGAAACTTATGCCGGCGCTCTACCATCTTATAAGGGACGGCGCAGTTTCGCGGGATATTTATATTGTGGGCGTTGGCCGGCGGGAGATCACGACCGATCAATTCCGCGAGATGATGGCGGCCGCCGTCCGTGAATCACTTGGGAGCGAGTTTGACCTCACTCTCTGGAGCCATATTATCGAGCACATGCACTACAGTAAGGGGAAATTTGAAGACGCAGCACTTTACAGTGATCTTACAAAGCTTCTTGAAGGGTTTGATACAGAGATACAAGCTTGTGTTCCCCGGTTTTTTTACTTAGCCACACCGCCGCAGCATTATGAAACCATATTAAACCATCTCCACAAAAGCAAACTCTCAGAGGGCTGCGGACAGGGAACTAGTTTGTATACCCGCGTGCTTATTGAAAAGCCGTTCGGGAAAGATCTTACAACAGCACAGCACCTCGACCAGTTGCTGGGGACTATTTTTGAAGAGCGGCAAATTTACCGGATTGACCATTATCTGGGGAAAGAAACCGTGCAGAATTTGCTTAGTTTCCGGTTCGCCAACGGTATTTTTGAGCCGACATGGAACCGCAAGTTTATCGACCACGTGCAGATAACGCTCGCTGAAGATATCGGCGTCGGCACCCGTGGTGAGTTCTATGATGGCGTCGGCACCCTACGGGATGTTGTACAGAACCATATGCTCGAGATGCTTGCGACGACCGCCATGGACCAGCCGCGCGCGTTTGATGCCGAGTCCATTAGGGACCAGCGCGTGAAAGTGACGCGGGCGATTAACTGTATTGAGCCAAAAGATGTCGGCCGCTATGTTGTCCGCGGACAATATGAGGGCTATACGAAGGAAAAAAATGTAGACTCCCACTCGACGACCGAAACATTCGTCGCACTTCGTCTCACACTTGATACCCCGAGGTGGCGCGACGTGCCATTTTACCTTCGTGCCGGCAAACACTTATCTAAAAAAACGACGGAGATTTCCATCCATTACAAAAAACCGGCAGTGTGCATTGGCGACGTGTGCCTATTTCCTGAACCCGATGTGATGCGGAACGTCCTTGCTATCCGGATTGATCCGAAAGAGGGGATTATCCTCCGGCTTATGGCCAAAAAACCGGGATTTGGCATGAAATTAACGCCCGTTCAGATGAACTTCGCCTACAAAGATTCATTTACAAAAGAACCACAGCCGATGGCGTATGAGCGGCTTCTTCTTGATGCCATTGGCGGTGATCAGACGCTATTCTCCCGAACCGACGAGATTGATGCGTCGTGGTCGTTTGCAACAAAAATTCTTGAGGGCTGGAAAACGCACGCCAAGAAAGCGCCGCTCATCACCTATACCAAGGGGACATGGGGCCCGTCTGAATCGAACGAACTTATGAAAAAAGACGGCAGGCATTGGTATTTGGAGGACGACGCGTAGCGGCGACATTCGACACTCGACATCCGACATCCAACATTTGACAGCTGGGAAGCGCAATACGGATGATGGATGACGAGTTCCGAGTGACGAGTATAAATATGAGCAAAATTGCTTCATTTACTGATTTGGAAGCGTGGAAAATTAACCATCAAATTGTACTCGCTATCTATAAATTGACGGTTGGCTTTCCGAAAGAGGAAAAGTTTGGTATCATTGATCAGTTAAGGCGAGCAGCAAGTTCTGTAACTGCGAATATTGCCGAAGGATTTGGTCGATACCATTATCCAGATAAGCTACGCTTTTACTATCAAGCACGCGGGTCGAACAGTGAGGTGGCAAATTTTCTCATACTCGCAAAAGATCTGGGCTTGATAAAGGAAAAAGAGTTTGATGCATTATATTCATTGATAATTCGAGGAGGTCAAGTCATCAATGGTCTGATTCGAGTGCACGCGACCGGATAAGTACTCGGATGACGGATTACGGATGACGGATTACGAAACATATGTCTACATTCCACGACGATAAACTTTGGCAGGAAGCCTACACGGCGGTTCTTGATCTCTTGGAGCTTGATGACAGTAATATGGTAGTCAAACGTGCCCAACGATTAGGTCTCAAAACCCTTACAACGATCGCAGACGGCGTTTCGAGGCGCGACCGACGATTACACGATGACATCCTCCGCGATGCCATGGGGCTTGTTGCAGGCGTCAGAAGCATGCTCTCCGTGGCCTGGGCGCAGGATGCGCTTCCCGATGACGTTTTTGCCAAGCTCGACGGGGCCTATGAAGCCTTGTCGAATAAATTACCCCGGTAAAAGAAATTCTGCAGTTTATGAAGGCGAGCCCGATATTCAGGCTTCGGTAGGAGCCGGTGCGTTTGCCATTTCTGCACAACCCTGTTCTATAAATGAAAGGATCGTTTCTATAGCTTCTATATGCGATAATTCTAATTTGACTAGTTTCTGGTTATGCATCAAAGTCGCAGAGTCATGGGATAGTACAAATAAAGGATCTACTGCGTTATTTTCGTTCCGAACCCAGCACGTTATCTGTGAAAATGAATTGGATTTTCCCGATTCAGGAGGATTGATTCCGGTTAAATTGAACCAAAGTTCTTGAGGAATTTGTTCATCTTCAGTTGAAAATAATGGTATTTGTTTCGTATCAGCATGTGATTTTTCTTTCAGCGAGTTAGTTTTTGGAAGACCGTACTTTACCGTAATGTCATCTGCGTGCATCCAGGCCTGTTCGATCGCATGTTCCATTTCTTTGTTTTCTTTCCATTGCTCCTCGGAAACTCCAGAATTATTTGTGTGTTGAGTTAATGTGACGATTGCGCTTTTAATATCTTCTTTCATAGTTTTTTAAAAAAATACTGTCACTAGCGGACAGTACGAGCGTTATAGCGCAATCACGCCCTCATGTCAACCACAACCTCATTTTCGTACTAGCTATTATTTCACCAATACGGTATTATTAGGGCCGTATTAGTTTTTCTCACGTCTATTGACGCGAAGGAAGGTTTATTAGGAGGGCCAGTATGGCAGCGAAATTGTTTGTAGGAAGTCTTTCATGGGACACGACCGATGCGTCGCTCCATGATTTTTTTGGTCAGGCAGGTACGGTTGTCAGTGCAACCGTCATCATGGACAAATACTCTGGAAAATCCAGAGGATTCGGATTTGTCGAAATGTCCTCTGAAGAGGAAGCGAAAAAGGCAATCGAAACATTAAACGGCCAGACGCTTGACGGACGTGCAATCGTCGTCAATGAGGCCAAACCCCAGGCACCGCGAGATAACTCGTTCGGTGGTGGCGGCGGCGGATATCGCGGCGGCGGTGGTGGTGGAGATCGACGCGGTGGCGGCGGATTCGGTGGCGGTCACGGCGGCGGACACGATCGACGTGGTGGCGGAAACCGGTATTAAACTCGGTAAAAAAAGTACAAAAAAAACAAAAAAGCTCTGCAGCGATGCGGGGCTTTTTTGTGGCTATAGCGGAGAATCTCCCGTAACTTACGGGTCCTGTCGTGGGATATATTCCCGTCAGTACTCCCGGCACCACCAACCGTGGTATTGATATATCACGTCTTCTGCCCACATTCATACCACGGACGTATTCTTTCTTATTTCTTGTGGTATTCGTGGTCGCGCTCCGTGCTGCCGGGGTCCCTTATCCCACGCCACCCGTAAACGAGAGAAAGCGCGAAGGGAACGATTTTCTAAAGACAACTCGCGCGTTTGCACAGGAATAAAGGTGTCTTACTATGGTGCAAACGCGCACTTAGTGAGGTGGGAACAACCTATTACTCATACGCAAAGACTCTACCGAACGTGTCTTTAAAAATCCGTTCCCGAGCGATTAGTAGTGAAGCCAGCAGGACCCGCTATGATTTGCACGAAAGCGGGCCCGCCAGAGAGGCATAGAGCGGGTGGGGATCGGGGATATTCCTCTCTATTGATTGTTTTATCAATTATATTTACCATGGGTATATGGGCCATCAACTCGGTTTTATTGGGCTTGGTCGCATGGGAAAGAATATGGTGCTTCATCTGTTGGAGCAGGATATTGACGTGGTCGCCTTTAACAGGACACGTGAAGTGACGGAAGAGTTCGCAAAGTCGATATCCGACATTCGGAATCCGACATCGGTTATTGGAAAAGCTAATACGGATCACGGATCACGGATCACGGATCACGAGAAGATAAAGCTTGGTACTCTCAACCCCGCCTATGATCTTCTGGATCTCATAAAACAATTAATTCCACCTCGAGTTATCTGGCTCATGGTTCCTAATGGTAAACCCGTCGATGAAGTATTGGAACAATTGATGTCCTCTGGTATACAAAAAGGGGATATTGTTATAGATGGAGGCAATTGTTACTACAAAGATACGGTTCGACGTAGTAAGGAGCTTGCGGCGAAAGGGATTCATTACATCGACTGCGGCACGAGCGGAGGACTCTCCGGAGCCCGGCACGGCGCATGTCTCATGATCGGTGGGGAGACTTCTGAAGTTCAAAAGCTCGATTGGCTCTGGAATGCAGCTGCGGTGAAAGATGGATGGGCGCACTTCGGTCCGTCAGGCGCCGGACATTACGTTAAAATGGTTCACAACGGAGTTGAATACGGGATGAATGAAGCAATCGGCGAAGGATTTGAGATTCTTGCAGACGGGCCATACGATCTTGACTTTGCCAAGGTTGCCCATACGTGGAGCCATGGAAGTGTCGTCCGGAGTTGGCTCGTTGAACTATTGGCGAATGCTTTCGACAGTGATCCGAAACTTACAGCGTATTCGGGAAAAGTCGGCGGAGGAGAGACCGGTAAATGGACCCTTGAGGAGGCATATGAACTTGGTGTTGAAGCAAAAGTTATTGAGGATTCAATACGGGCCAGGGAAAAATCAGTGACCAATCCGACGTTTGCAGGGAAAGTAGTCTCGGCTCTGCGGGCCGGGTACGGCGGACATAAGGAGCCGCGGTAAACGAAAAAACGTTAAGCGTGAATCGTGAACCGTCAACCCTTAAAATAGATAGAAAGCGTTTAACGATTTTCGGTTAACGGTTAACGAAATAATTATGGTCGACATACATTCATATTCAGACACAGCAACAGTGACACGGGAAGCATCGGAAGCGCTTACCCAGGTTCTTGGGGAGAATAAAAATACACCAGTTCTTCTGTTGGTTTCCGGCGGTTCATCACTGAATCTTCTCCATTCCATTCCCATGGATCTTTTTGATGCGCATGTGGCGGTTGCGGTTCTTGACGAACGGTTTTCCAAAGATCCCGGCGTCAACAATTTCCTGCGGCTTTCCCAGACCGACTTTTATAAAGAAGCGGTGAAGCGTGGGGTGACAACGTTTGAAAGCGTTCCTAAAGACAACGAAGCGATTGGAGAATTAGCTAAACGGTTTGAAGATTTTCTCAAAGCATGGAGTATGGCTCATACGGATGGCATTATTATCGCTCTTCAGGGAGTGGGGCCGGACGGACACACCGCGGGTATCATGCCGTACGCCGATGATAAGCGGACATTTGAGTTTTACTTTGAGGATAGCGATACCTGGGTCGTGGGCTACGATGCCAGTTGGCGCAACCCCTTTCCGCTTCGGGTTACAGTCAGCCTGCCGTTTTTGCGGAAAGTGACGACATCTATTGTGTATGCGGTTGGATCAGGGAAAAAGAAAGCGCTTGATGCGGCGCTCGCGCCAACGGGTGAGCTGTATAAAACTCCGGCCCGGATAATAAATGAAATGCCACACTGCCTCTTGTACACTGATCAGGCAGTTGGTACTCTAAAATAAGTTACTTTGTTACTTTGTTACTTTGTTACTTTGTTACTTTGTTGTATTGTTGATTTGTTAACTTATGACCATCTATACAGGCGCCGACCATCGCGGGTTTCACCTCAAGGAGAAATTGATTTTATGGCTTCGTGAACAGGGAAATGATATACAGGATTGCGGGAACACACAGTATGATCCCGATGATGATTTTCCCGATTTTTCATTTGCCGTTGCAGATAAGGTGGCAGCTGACCCCGGGAGCCGCGGTATTGTGATTTGCGGATCAGGTGGAGGCGTCACGATAGCGGCAAATAAGGTTCATGGTATACGGAGCACGACTGCGGTCCATGTTGCGGATGTAAAACACAATCGTCAGAGTAATGATATCAATGTGCTTTCATTATCCGCAGATTTTACCGATTTTGACGAGGCAAAAGAGCTCGTGAAGGCTTTTTTGCTTGTTGAATTTGAAGCAGGCGAACGGCATAACCGGCGCTTAAATAAGATTAGTGAAAGAGATACATAATACAAAAGTAATCCGACATCCGTAATTCGTGATCCGCAATATGTAATCCCGAATGTCGAATATCGGACTCCGGATGACGAATGACGAGTGTCTGATGACGAATCTATGATTGACGTAATCCCGGGAATATTAGAAAAAGAGTGGGCGCGCGTTGAGGAACGGTTGTTACTTGTAGCTCCGCATGTGGAGTGGGTGCAAATTGATATTGCCGATAACACGCTAGTCCAAAATACGACCATCCTCGATTTTTCCAAGTTTGGGACGCCAGTACTCAAACGCGAGCTTTCCCATTTGTCTTTTGAAGCGCATCTCATGGTCGTCAGTCCCGAAAAATATCTCAAAACCCTTGTCGATAACGGATTCAAACGGATTATTGCGCACGTTGAGGCACATGATCCGCGTGTGTTCTTTGACCAGGCTCAGTATGAGCACGTCGAGGTTGGGATAGCCATTGACGGGGCAACCGAGCTTGAGGTGGCCGAGCCGTTTTTGGACCAGGTTGATACGGTTCTCGTGATGACGATTGAGGCCGGTTTCAGCGGTCAGCCGTTTCTTGAAGAGACGACGGAAAAAATACGCCGGATCCATGAACATTATCCGGATTTGCCTATTGAAGTAGACGGCGGGATTAATGATAAAACAGCGAGAATTGCAGTAGATGCAGGAGCCACAAGATTGGTGTCTACCTCGTTTATATACAACAATCCCGACGGAATTCCCTCGGCCATCGAACAACTCAAGGACGTCTCGTCTTCGTGATATGATATTTCCCGTATGGGGAAATATATCCGTCTTTTCCGTCTCCAGGATCAATATCTGGCATTCAGTTCAGTAATTGCTGCCGGACTATTCGCCGGAATCCGTAACTGGTCCATCTTTTGGTGGGCGATAGGGGTAGTACTCCTCTCCATCTCTGCATTTATCGTGAATGAGATCACCGACCGGAACGATACGGACAGGCTCAGTTGGAATAATATTCATATAAGAAAGAATGACATCCTGGATAAGCGTGTCGTACTTTTGATGTTTATTACTTGTTCCCTCGTTGGATTAGCATTGAGTTGGTATGTCGGGTTTATTTGGTGGGCAGTAGTTATTTACGCTATCGCTCTTTCGTACTCCCTTGAGCCTATTCGTCTCAAACGCAGATTTGGTCTGGATTTGATTTCACAGATAGTGGCTACCTGGATGCTGCCGTTTTTTGCTCCTTTATGGGGAAAAGCAAATGTCAATTTTATTGCCGCATTTAGCATCATATCTAGTCTTGCGATTCTTGCAGGTATGTTCCCGTATCAAATTGCGGACACTCAGGCTGATGAAAAGGCGGGATTGGCCAACACCCATGTCGTATTAGGAATTGACCGGAGTCTCGTTTCAGGTTTGGTTTTGGCAGCAGCGGCAGGTATTCTTTACCTGGTTTTCAATATGTACTCCTGGGCAACTTTTACCATCCCGATTATCATTCAGCTTCCTATATTATTGGTATTTTACGGTATTTGGATTTCACTCTCCGGACGCGGAGCTCAACAGATAGTCTCGCTTCAGCGGGGAGTCAAGGTCGTTAAGTTTTTAACCCAAATGGGTGCGATATACCTCTTCGTACTCTGGATCCTATTTTAATCTCTGGACGGATAATAATCCCTAGAGTATGATAGCTTCATGAATAAGACATCACTTGATAAACTGACGCATCTTATCCGCTACTACATCCTCACAATAACGACCCAGGCCGGAAGCGGACACCCGTCATCATCGCTTTCCGCTGTGGAACTTATGACCGTATTATTTTTTAAGTACTTGCGGTACAACCTCGCTGATCCCAAAGACCCAGGCAACGACCGCGTGATTTTCAGCAAAGGTCATGCATCGCCTCTTTATTATTCTTTGTATGCAGCAGCGGGTGCCATTACCGAAGAAGAGCTCATGAAGTACCGGACGTTTGACAGCAATCTTGAGGGCCATCCGACGGAGCGTTTCCGCTATACAGAGGCGGCAACCGGTAGCTTAGGACAGGGATTGTCCATCGGTTTGGGTGAAGCATTGGCGATGAGCTTGTCGTATCAGGGAATTGGAATTAGGGGGTACGGAGAAAACAATAATATTAACCCTAATACAAAATACGAAACCCCTAATACGTTACCTCGTGTCTTTATTCTCGCCGGTGACGGAGAAATTGCCGAAGGGTCCGTGTGGGAGGCAGCAGCAGCCGCGAGCTTTAAAAAGATAAACAATCTTTACCTTGTTGTCGATGTCAACCGTTTAGGACAGTCGGACCCGACGATGTACGAATATGAACTTGAAATATATCAGCGGCGCTTTGAAGCATTCGGTTGGCGCGTCATTACGGTTAGTGACGGGAATGATGTCGCATCCGTTGATTCGGCGTGGATGGAAGCGCTGGGCGGCAAGGGGCCAACAGTAATTCTTGCTAAAACCACGAAGGGCAAAGGCGTCTCGTTCATAGAAAATATGCCGGGGTGGCACGGGAAACCGCTATCCAAAGAGGAGCTTGAAAAGGCGATCGCTGAAATTGCACCTGTTGATAAGAAAGTGAGAGGCATCATCAATAAGGCGCCAAGCGTTACTGTGTCTCTCACGCTCGATAAAACCAAGCCGACATCACCTTTTTATGATCCCACAAAACCTGTTGCAACGCGTAAAGCATTCGGTAACGCTTTGAAACGGGTCGGAGCGACGGACCCCCATATTGTCGTTGTTGACGGGGATGTGAAAAATTCAACCTATACCGAGTTTTTCGGAGTGGCGTATCCGAAGCGGTTTTTTGAGCTTTTTATCGCCGAACAGAATATGACCGGCGTTGCTGTCGGTCTTTCCGCGCGCGGCTTTCATCCGGTCGTCTCATCATTTGCATGCTTTTTAACCCGTGCTGCCGATCAGATCCGGATGGCGGCATTTTCCGGTTCATCAATTATATTCAACGGCTCGCACGCAGGCGTCTCAATTGGTGAGGATGGTCCATCGCAGATGGGGCTTGAAGATCTTGCCTTATTCCGCACTGTGCACGGATCGACCGTTCTTTACCCGGCTGATGCGTACGCCACGGAGCGGCTTACCGAAGATGCATTAAATACAAAGGGCATTTGTTATATCCGAACAACCCGTCCCGAGACGTCGATTCTCTACACCCAGAGCGATGAATTTCCTGTTGGCGGCAGTAAAACCCATCACGCAAATACCAAAGAGATTGTTACGGTTGTTGCCGCAGGCATCACGCTTTTTGAAGCGCTCAAAGCGCAGGAACAACTAGAGAATGACGGCGTGGGCATCCGGGTAATTGATGCGTATTCCGTTAAACCGATAGACAAAAAGACGTTACTCACTGCTGCAAAGGAGACGAAGGCAATCATTGTTGTTGAAGACCATTATCCTGAAGGGGGATTGGGAGAAGCGGTGGCATCAGCCATTGTCGGAAGATCGAAGATTCCGTTTATCCATCTTGCCGTTAACAAAACGCCAAGGTCGGGAAAAGCGAAAGAGCTTCTTGACTATGAGGGGATTGCGGCGCCAGATATAATTGAATCGGTTAATGCATTCGTGAAAGTGAGTAAATAATAATACTGCGCGGGGAGGTGTACAATTTGCTCAGCACTCTCACGTAGCTTATGGATACCGAAAGGTGATAATTTATGTTACCTGAGAGTTGCGCACAAATTGCACACCGACCTTAAGCAAAGAAAGGAACTATGAATTTACCATCACATATTTATATAGACGGCGGGGATCCGGAAGAGACCAGACAGGCGGATGACCTGCTTAAAAAAGCAGGTCATCACGGACTGGATGGGCAGACGACAAACCCGACCCTCATTGCCAAGAATTTTGCCGCCAAAAACGGCGGGAAAAAGGTTTCGATGGGTGAAGCATTTAGCGAGTACCGCCGGGTTGTTACACAAATGAGTAAGATCATCCCCGATGGCAAAATTTCCATCCAGGTGATCGGCGACCCTGCGATATTGACGAGTGAAGAAATGCTTTCCCAAGCCCGCGACCGCATTACGTGGATTAAGAACGGCGTTATTAAATTTCCGTGTACGACGGCGGGACTCTCCGCTGTCGAGGAATTTTGTGAAGAGGGGCCGGTTAACATCACGTTAAACTTTTCCCAGGAACAGGCGGCTGCGGTTTACGCGGTGACCAAAACACACAATTATGACGTATTTCTCTCGCCGTTTGTAGGCAGGCTTGATGATAAAGGGGAAAACGGGATGGACGTAGTCGTCAACGAACTTGCCATGCTTAAGATGGGTGACGGACATGTCAATGTCCTTACGGCAAGTGTTCGGACGATCAAACACTTACTGTATGCATTATGGCTAAAAAGTCACGTCATAACAATCCCTTTCAAAGTATTTAAAGAGTGGAGTGATGGGGGATTTACTTTACCGTCCGATGATTTTGTGTATGACGTGCCGGGGTTAATCCCGATTCCGTATAAAGAACTTTCTCTTGATCAGGATTGGAAAGTATTTGATCTTCACCATGATCTTACTGATTCCGGCGTTGCCCGGTTTTGGGAGGATTGGAAGGGGATAGTTAACTAAATTGATAACCCATTGCGGCATTATGAAATTGTACGAGCACGTGGGTCATTTCAGTAAATGTTAGATCTTTTCTCTTCGATATATCATAATACTTTTTAAGAAATGCCAACGCATCTATATATCCTGTCGTGTGCATTATTCCGATCTCCGCTTTATCATTGTAATTTACAAACTGAACTATATTTATCGCAATGAGGCTGTCAAATTGAATTTGAGTTTCATCTGTTTCAATTGCCTGAGATACATTTCTAATCGCATGTATAAAACCTTCCCTGTATTCTGAAAGTTCACATGGATAGCCTTCATGTGTTAGTTTGTGTCCTAACGACTCAAAGTGATACCCTAACGTTTCAGTAATTTGCCTCTCAGGATCCTTTTGCTGCAGTTCGTAATTTAAAAAGGGGTCCAATCTACGCCTTGCGAAGTCAATATCTTTCACTGAAATTTGCTGGAGCTTTTCCGTCATATGAGAGTTCTGAATGTCCTATAATTATAATTGATATATCGCATTAATGCAAATTTTCTTACTATCACGTTCGATTTGACCTCGTATATATCAATTTCGTGATACTATTTACTCATGAACCGTCGTATTTGGGTGATATTTGGATTATTCCTGACCCTCCGGCTCCTATTGGCTTTCCGCTTACCGATTTTTAATGATGAAGCCATTTATATGCACTGGGGACTTGGGTTTTTACAGGATCCCAGCCGTTGGTGGGCGTGGACCCTTGACGGCAAACAGCCGCTCGTCGCCATTTCATTTGGTATAATACAACGTTTGCCCTTCGATCCCTTGATTTCCATGCGGCTTGTCAGCATCCTCTGGTCCTGTGTAACCTTCTGGGGCGTTTTTTCCATATTGTCATCCTCGGGCTTGACCCGAGGATCCATATATTCTTTGAAAATGAATACCGATTCTCGCCTGCGCGAGAATGACATAAACTATACATTACTCCTCATCGCACTCTGTCCATTTCTCATCCTTTTTGACACGTTGGCTCTTGCCGAAAGCCCGGTTACCGCGTGCTTCACGCTTGCTCTGTATCTTTCCTTGCTGTTTTCCCAGAAGCCTACCCTCGCAAAAGGAATACTCCTTGGCGCGGTTGTTGCCACAGGCTGGTGGTATAAATCGACCATGCTCCTTGCGGTTCCTTTGGTATTTTTCACCCTGCTTATCAACTGGAAACAGTGGGCCGCCACGTGGCAGGTGGTAGTCAGTTGGGTTATTTGCGGAGTATTGACGGCATTTGCCCTCATGGTGCCGGTGCTCTTTAATCCGAATATCGATTATTCAAAAACTATGACGGCTATTGTGCGAACAAGAACACTCATGCAAATTTTAGCAACGCCACCCGATCAATGGTTCAATAATGCACAGGCGATTGTGAGTTGGCTTCTTGCATTTGTAGGGCCCGTTGCCGTTATTGTCTTTTGTATCGCACTCTGGCAATTCTGGAAAAAACGGGAAGTACAGGTATTGGCTCTGTGGATTTTCGGCCCGATATTCATCGAATATATGCTGTTAACGAGTTTAACCGCCCGTTATCTCGCCGTGAGCTCGGTTCCTTTATTATTATTGGCGGCTTTATGGTTATCGTATTGTAAGAAGCGTGTTATTGTGTATGCTGTTATCGTTTCCGTTGCATTTGAGGGCGTTCTTTTGAGTTTTTTCCCGTTACAGTTCTATTCTATTCTGAAACCGCTTCCCGCGGCGCGGTTGGATTTCAGCCAATATGTGACCGGCTGGACGTCAGGCTGGGGGGTCAGTGAGGCTGTCGGGTATCTGACTCGCCAATCGGCAAAACAGCCGATTGTGGTCTTTGTGCGCCTTGACAGCGGCAATCCTGAGGATGCGGTCCTAAGCTATATGACGCGCGAACATATTCCGGTCTTTTACCTTGAACAAATGAAAGAAGTCGCAGGCTTTGGAGTATTTAACAATCGTCCGTGGTATTTTGTGTCACGGGGAAATCAATACGGGGGTTTGGAAAAGTACATGACGCTAGTGGCAAAATATAAAAAACCGCTGGATGATGAGTTCGTCGGGGTGTATAGAATCAATAAATAAATTTGCGCTTCGTTATTGCATCTGCATGGTATAGAGCTTATTGAGAATCGTGCGGAGGGGATATACCGTCGCTCCCGTATCGTCTAGCCAGGAACGCTCAATCCCCTTAAGAATATCGTTGAGTGTTGTCGTCATATAGCCTTCACGCGAACCTTCTGCAACTGGAACACCCAATGAGCCGAGCATACCGGCAAAGTCCGTCCGTTTACGGATCATAGCGATAGTATCTTCTCGTTTTTTAATCTCGTCTTTTGCATGATCGTCTAAGTAATCTCCTGAGCTCTTTTTTAGGGCATTAATCTCGTTTGCTCTACTTCGTATTTCTGGCTGGAAATCAGGCGTCGGGAAGACAATTTTTCCGTCCCGGGCATGCGGGCCAAAGATGAGTGCGGCAGTTAAGAATCCGAATAGTTCGGGCTTACGACCGGAATGTTTTTTAATATATTTCCAAATATTTTCACCTGCCCGCTTTTCTTCTAAAAGTCCTACATTTTGCGCATTCTGTGTCTGTCGGTAAACGAGGTTGAGACGATGTTTTTGAACCCCACGAATGACGAGATGACCGTACTGGTCTCCTGATATTCCCAGCTCATACAACCGTGCGGATGCAACCTTATGATCCCACTTCACTATTTTCCCATTCTTCTTCCATGCCTCTTTTTGCCATGAGAGTGTCAGTTTAAATATCCCCTCCGACCAATTACTCACACGTTCCCTATTAAATGAGATCGGAAATTGGGCGGGTGTCGACAGTGAGGCGGATCCCATTAACCGTGCCGTTTCGGCGAGTATTCGGGCACCAATTGGGTACTGTTCGGGGACAGAATCAAAATCTTGCGACTCTAATGCCTGTTCGATGTACTTGGCGGATATAGCATTGTTTCGCCCGAGATCCACAGTTAAGATCGAAAGAGGAGCATTTTTCAACTCAGGTGGTAAATTGAGAAAATACATATTTGCCTGTTGATAGAATGCATGAGTTTGTTCGTTTATGACCGTCATGAAGACCTATTATACTACTCCCTTTACTCGCATGGCGAAGCCGCGTAGTATGATCGTATCATGTACAAACACATCGTCGTCGGCGGGACATTTGACGGGCTTCATAAGGGCCATACCTATTTGCTTACCAAAACATTTGCATCAGGAGCACGGGTTACGATCGGATTAACATCGGAAGCCTATATCCGTCGGTTTAAAAAGGGTAAGGATATAACGCCCCACAGTAAGCGCTATCAGGCACTTACTTCATGGTTAAGGCATCAGGGTGTAGCCGAGCGGACGATGATCGTGCCACTGGATAACCGGTGGGGGTCGACAATCATCGCCCAGGATATCGATGCCATCGCCGTAACCCGTGATAACCGTACTACCGCCGACGAGATTAATATGCTCCGGCATGAGCGTGGGCTTCCGCCGCTTGCCATTGTCGAGGTTGAGCTTATCCCAGCCGAGGATCAGCGGACCATCTCATCAACGCGTATGCGCGAAGGGGAAATTGACGGCGAAGGAAGACTGCTTCTTCCTGATAGTTTACGACCGGAGTTACAACGCCCCTTGGGGAAAATATTGGAATCAAGTGGTATTAAACAAGCGGTTCTTAAAAATCGTGATAACGTTGTTATCGCGGTTGGCGACGTGACCACGGAGACCGTGTTTTTGTGCGGTGTGAAACCAGCGCTTGCCATTATCGATTTACAGGTCGAGCGGAAGCCCTACCAACCATTTGAATCGTTCAAATTTCCCAAAGAATATACCATTGTCCGGGTGAAAAGCGGGCCCGGTTATATTGCAAAGGCGGCAATTGAAGCCGTCGAAGCATGGGCGAGCGGCATTAGGGAACGCAAAAGAATAGTGTTGGTTATTGACGGTGAAGAAGATCTTCTGACCCTCCCTGTTATTGTTCACGCACCCATCGGCAGTATCGTCTATTACGGTCATCCGCCGTCGACAGGACGCGAAGGACTTGTTGAGGTTGTGGTCACCAAAGAGAAGAAAACCGAGGTTGCTCGTTTGCTTACACGATTCACATAATGCGATAAATATTACAAATCCGATAAATACTACAAATACTACAAATAAGCAAATCCGACAAATGATTTATAACAATTATAGAATCAATTAATGAATAAATATCGCAACACTGATAAAGATATTCACAGGAGAATATATCTGTTTATTCTCAATTGTTTTCGAGATATAGTAAAAAAAATTCCTAAATCTATTGAGGCAACTCCTATTATTTCCCAGTTAGCGTCTTCACTTACTTCTATGGGTGCTAACGATCAGGAGGCTGATGCTTCTTCGTCAAAAAAAGACTTTATTGCGAAATATATGATCGTCAAGAAAGAAACGAAGGAGACAATCTACTGGTTGTCGTTTGTTCGTGATTCAAAGCTTTTGACAAATACAACAAGTGATTCGTATATTAGTGAATGTACAGAAATCCTACGAATTGTAAGTGCCATTTTAGAAAAAACCAGACGAAAGTCTGTCATTTGAATATTTATAGTATTTGTCGGATTTGTAGTATTCTATAAGTATGGCCAGATATGTTCCTGATGTGAAGACGCAGCGGTGGGTGGTTATCTCGCCCATGCGTACGAAACGGCCTGACTCAACCGCCCAACCCGCAGTAGTGTCGGTGAAGGGATGCCCTTTTTGTGCGGGCAATGAGAAGTCAACGCCGCCAGAGGTATACCGCATCGGCACGGGCGAGAAGGATGGACCGGGATGGCAAGTCCGCGTAGTTCCCAATAAATTCCCGATCACCGATACGCATGAAGTATTCATCCATAGTACAAGTCACACGGATGATGTGGATAAGCTGCCGCTAGATCAAGTCACGCGGATTCTCTCCGCATACCGCGATCGCTTTCGGGCGCACGAGAATGACGGCCAGGTGCTTATATTTTGTAACCACGGCTACCACGCAGGCGCAAGTCTTGCCCACCCCCACTCACAGCTTGTTGTTGTGCCGAAACAGATTAACCTCGATTCACTCTCCAGGGAGCCCATCAATAATGTGGTCGAGGAAGACACCAATTTCGTGATGTATTGTCCGGATTTTTCCCAATGGCCCTATGAAGTATGGATTGCGCCAAAAGGGGAGGGAGACATGTTTGGTGACCTGCCGGAAAATCACTTGACCGATTTTGCAGGCGTTCTCCAGCGCGCGCTCCAAAAGATTGAATATATCTGGCGAGATTCCGTGATCCGGCCGAAGGATCGTCAGACAGACCCCTTTATGTACAATTATTATATTTCCCACGGGCAAAGCTGGTTTATCCGGATCGTACCCCGATTCATCCATCGTGCGGGCTTTGAGCTTGGCACCGGCCTTAACGTCAACGTCGTTGACCCTGCGACTGCGGCGGAAGAACTCCAGAAGGTTGCATTGTAGCTCTTGACAGGTGTATATACAATGTATATACTTTGTATATATGAGGACCACAATCCTGAATGTCCGTACTGATCCGAAAGTGAAAAGGGAAGCTGCCAAGGTAGCAGAGTCCTTGGGGTTTACTCTTAGTTCACTCGTTAATGCCTATTTGCGCAGTTTGGTGAAAACAAAGACTATAGAGTTTTCAGAATCCTACGAACCTACGCCGTATCTCGCGCGGATTCTCAAGAAGGCTGACAAGGATTTGAAAGACGATAAAGGATCGCCTGTCTTTGATAATGCGAAAGATGCCATTGCGTGGTTACATCGCAAGCGATAATCTGATAAGGTGAGGATTAAGTTTAGTCCGAAATTTGATAAACAATTACAGAATTCGCCCCATGATGTCCAACGGGTAGTTAGTATCCGGTTAGATTTGTTTGTTTCCAACCCCTATCATCCGCTTTTAAGAAATCATAAACTCGTTGGGGAATACATGGGGCGTCGCAGCATTAATATTACCGGCGATTGGAGGGCAATATATCGAGAAGTTGATTCGCTTATCGATGGTCCGTTTGCATACTTTGTTGCTCTCGGTACACATAACCAGTTATATCGATAAAAACCGCTGAGGAGGAGCTTCAAAATGTGAAAGTCTAAGCTTGACACGGGGTAATTATTATCCTATAATAAACGGATTATGCAACCAGAATACATTTTTCCCGGTAACGCACGTAAGATAGAAGATAAAGAAGTAACTCCTTCAGATTTATTTGATTTAGTCTTAGATCGCGCGATAAAAGGGGTAGAAGTGCCAACCGGTCACCTTCCCGGTGTTCATAATCAATATGTCGCGGCTCTTACTGATCCGTTTGAGCAGACTGACTTTCACATCATTGCCTCTGGAACATCAGATCAAAGGACAATTGTCCAACTTGCCTGGCATAGTAAGGCTTCGGTGTATCGATGGGATGATGGCATAGTCACTCTTACCAGAGGGTCATCGGGCGACGTCACGGTGAAGGGGTCAATTTTTAATAATCCGATGATGGATGGTATGTTTCATAAATTCGGTCTTTTATGGGCGCCCCGTTTTGAAAAAAACGCGCATGGCAAACCGGAACCCGTCAATCAAGACGATCTTCAAGAAGTTTATGCTCGCTTGAGCCATAGCCGGGTTGATAAAGAAACCCAACGTGACACTGCTACGCGGCTTGAATATTTATATGCGATTAATGATCCAAAAACACCGGCACTTACCAAATTACGGTTTTATAATACAGGTAAGGTAACTGATCTATTTACCGACAATGAATTAAATGCTTTTGCGCCAAGGGGATATAAAGAGGTCAAATCAATTCTCTTCCCGATCCGTACACGTCTTGAACATCTTGGTCAACTGGCTCAGGCTGTTCAAGAGGCGATAAGATTAGCTCCGTTGATGCTTTTAGATCAAATGGCAGCTGACCTTAGGAATGAAGAAGCGAAAGAACGTAAAGACGAAGGCCACCACGGACATTAACTTTCAGTTATAGCGTAGGTAACGGTCTGTTTTTTTTCGTATTGCAAGGATTGCAATAACCCCGTTAATAAACACCAGATAGAGCGGATAGGAGAAAGTTGCCGGGGCAAATGAACTCAATGCGAGAAAATTAAACGTACCCGCCAGGGCGTCAATGCCGAAGAATTGCCACATTTCCGTTTCAGGATACCGATACGTTTTAAGAATAGTAGGCAACATCCCCATGAAATCGGCCAATATCCCAAAATATAAACCATAGACCGGATTTTTCGTGACTTGCCACACCACGATTCCGATAACGGCTAATCCCATGCACACAATATCGCTTTTTGCCCATCCACCCATGCCGTATTTGATACTGAGGGAAAATATAGCGATAGCCTGCAAGGTTGATATTACTGACAACCAAAGAGCCACATGATCATGAGCCGCAAGGAGCGATAGCGTCGTCAGCGTGGTTGTCATGAGGATGACAAACCGCGTTGTCCGGTGCGGCCTTGCTCCGCCTCTAAGGATGGACTTGATGTAGAGGATCGGAGAATAGATTGGCAGGATGATACTTAATAATAGAAATATCGGTTTCATATGCAAATGATTATTGTATTTTATTGGCCACTGATTCCGTCCATCCCAAAAATGTATCTCGAGTAATTCCGACTTTAGCAAGCTGTGCGTCAAATCGATTTTTAGCCTCTTCACGAGTCATATTCAGAGTTTTTCGCTGTTCTTCAGCTTTTGTTGTCATGGGCTCTGGCAATCCCTCCGGACCTGTGAGCAAATAACTTTGGGCCAGCTGCTCGCCGATCGGAATATCGGGAGCAAAGAGCTGATGTAAACCTCTACCGGGACGACGCGTTAAAATATATGTAAGTAGATCCACCGATAAAAGTCCACGGTCTGTTATATTTGTTTGAATTGGTTTTTCCATATGTCTCCTTTTCGTATTTGATTATATGGTCTGATAGCGCTATACTCCAAGCTGATGTCCGATCAAACAGACATACTCACCCGCACGTTGACCCGCTTGGGCCTTGCCACTCCCGAAGTGGAGATTTACCTGTATTTACTGGAAAAAGGCACGCTTTCAGCGCTTGAGATCAGCCGTCAGATCCATATGGCCAGAACACGCGTGTATCGGCTTTTGGACAAGCTGGAGGCTCACGGACTTGTCACCCAGAAGTTCGATACGCTTGGTCTCAAGTTCACGGCCAGCCCGTATGAGCAGATGGAACTCATCCTTGCCCAGAGGCAAAGCGATCTGGACAGCCTCAAAGCCTCCATGCCTGCTGTATTTGAGGAGCTTGCGGCCCTCCACAGGCGGGGGATGACGGGATCAAAGGTTTATTACCATCATGGGATTGACGGGTTAAAGCACGTCACATGGAATTCGATCAGGGCCCGGGGAGAGCTTCGGATTTATGAAGTGGCCACAAGCATGACCGCCTTCCTTCCCCAGGAATTCAGTGAAAAAGTGAGAGCGGAACTGGTTGAACATAAAATTCATACGCTCCAGCTCACCAACATCGCCCATATGGAGGCGTGGACGAAAATCAAAGCAGCTGCGGTTACATTCTGGACGCCGCGGTATATGGACCCCAAAGAACTTGCCATTACCTCCGAGATTGTTATTTATAACGATGTGACGGCCCAATATCACTATTTACACGACGATATATTCTGCGTGGAGATTGTGAATCCCGACTTTGCCTCCATGCAGAAGCAGATGTTTGATTTTGTGTGGGGTCATGCACGATCGATGAAAAAAATAGGGGAGTTTGGGGAAGCGAAAGTGTCAATATAGCAACGCGAGCAACGCAAGTTACTTGGTTACTTAGTAACACTATGGAATTTCGATTTGAAAATCTGTTGGTTTATCAGGAGGCTGTTGTTCTATCAAACAAAATATTCACTTTAACGGGCAAATGGCCCTCACAACTGCGATTTAGTTTAGGGGATCAGCTAAATCGCGCCGCTTTATCTATATCTCTAAATATTGCCGAGGGGTCCAGTAGAACAGGAAAAGACTTTCAGCATTTTCTTTCAATTGCCAGGGGATCTTGCTATGAGTGCGTACCAATTATCACTATTGCAAAGGATCAACGCCTTATAGCAGAACGTGATTTTCAAGAGTTAAAACAGAAAATATTTGAGATATCGAAGATGCTTACGGCACTCCGTTCAAGTCTTTCTAAGTGACTAGGTAACTAGTCTTGCTCACGCTCGTGTTTTCCAAGTAACTAAGTAACCGGCCTTGCTCGTGTTGCTATATTACACAGCCCCTTTTTGCTGTAGTCCCAGGAGCCACATGACGGCCTCTTTCTTATATCTGCGGTCGCCCCGTGAGTTGATGCGGATAGCAGGAAGCTTACCGCGCTTGCCCCAGCGTTTGATCGTGAGCGGCGAGACGCGTAATATTTTTGCGACCTCGCGGACTGTTAACAGGTCCGGCCATTCATCTCCTAATGACATAATAGTTACTTTGTTACTTAGTTACTTAGTTAATTCGTGAAGACCGAATGCTAAGGTTAAATAACAAACCTCAGGGCAAGAAGACGTATATTTATATTTTGAGCAGCCTGCCCTCCGAATCCGTCAACTGACGGAGAAGGAGGGGAGAAACTATAAATGATTGTTAATCATTCACAACAATACACGTCACATCAAACGTTGTCAAGGGGTATCAAATGAATGCAGATAGTACGATATAGATTGTTATTGATTATATCCTTATGTCATTCCCGCGAAGGCGGGAATCGGTTTGGCTTCAATTTAAAGCAGATCCTCGGGCTTGACCCGAGGATGACAAAAGTCTGGGATAATAAGACGTTTGTTGATAACTTGTGGTAATAATAATGTATTTTGCGACGTCACTGTATTGACATTTTTTGTCATCGCGATCCGCCGACTGGCGGAGTGGCGATCTCTTTCTTGGTGAACGAGATTGCTTCGCCGTCCGAACGGACTCGCAATGACACTCAAGTAATGTCCTATAAATGTTGTGTTCATTAAAATATCCGTTGTCAACAAAAAGTGTCCAAAAATTTGAATCGGAACAAAATAGGATACGAATTGTGTTCAATACAGGTGATGGTGTTATAGTGGTAACCTGGGGGTATTCGTCTTTGATTATTTCCGTATCCCCGCAGAAAGGCGGGGAGCTGTAACCATATCAAACTATGTTATCCTGTAGTAACGATGCTTTTCCACGTTGTTGGCAATGAGCCCTAGGGAGTGCTTCAGGCTATTTTTGGCGTTCGGGATAGCTTCGGGAAAAGCAGTTTAGCTTGGTGTAGCACTTATCTTCGGTGATTGCTTAGGCCATTTCCACAAGCCACTGTAGTGACCGTAGAGGGATAAGAAATTAATCTCCTACATGTACAGCGTTTATGCTGGCTATCTCTGTACCTGTATCACTCAGTCGTGTGCCGACAAAAACAATAATCCCATCAGCGGGTGTTGAGGGATGTCCCTCTATAAGATTGCCGGTCCCCATCGCGCGGGTGCTGATAACTAACGGCTCCAACCTGTCTTCGACTTTCATTATATCGCTACACACAAAGCCGTTGACGATGGTAATCGTTCGTTCACCCTCGGAGACTTTGTTGGTGGATTGGATTTTAAGGGACCATGTCTCGGTTGTTTCTCCCTGTAAGAACGCTGCCTTCATCCCCTTTAGGTCGGATTCCTTTCCGACAAATACGACATGCGGTGCACCTTTTGGCGCATCGACTAAACCCAACCGTATCTCGCGGTTTTCTATTGGAGCCCCCTTACGAAGGTTCGGATAATCCTTATCCGCTATGTAGGATGATCGTAACACAATATGATTTGCAAGAAGCTTGGCTAATAACCGGTCCGCCGCCTGAACCGGAGCGGGACCTTTCTCGACATGACCTAATATATATTCCTTCATATATTCTCCTTTTTGGCGGGCAGGAGTTATTGGTGCGTAGTGTCGATCAAAAGGGTCTAATTGTCAAGTAGATTACACGTGTTATCAAAAAAATCCCCCTTTACCCTGTAAGGGTTGCGGGGGATTTTTAGATTTTATAGTAATGTCATTGCGAGACCGTTCGGACGGCGAAGCAATCTTGTTTGAGATCGCCACGTCTCGAAGACTCGACTCACGATGACAAGAAAGTCATTACTTGAGCTCTTATCCCGATTCGTATAACTTATCGGGATGTCGGTCCAGCTAAGCTGGACTTTATTTTATAATTATTTGAGCTCACATTCTGATTCGTAAATCTCATCAGAATCTCGAATCCGGCTTCGCCGGATTTCTATTTTATTCTTATTTGAGCTCTTATCCCGACTCATATTATTCGTCGGGATCTCGACCCAATATGAATTGGGTTTTATCGTATTTTTTATTTGAGCTCGACCTTCGCGCCCGCGGCCTCTAATTTCTTTTTCGTCCCGCACGAAGCTTACTTTCTCGCGAGGTTTACATCCTCGACTCGAAAGAGCGCTCATGCGGGATCCGTGGCAGTAATTTCTCGAAAACTCGAAAACTGACCACGGACTTCCTTTTGCTTCAGTTATTACTTTAGTTCCACCTTGGCCCCTGCGGCTTCCAGCTTTTTCTTGGCTTCCTCAGCTGCTGCTTTGTTAACGCCTGTCAGGACTTCTTTGGGAGCGCTCTCAACGAGTGTCTTTGCTTCCTGAAGACCGAGCGTCGGAACGAGTTCACGGACCGCTTTAATAGCGCCGATTTTGTTGGCGCCTGCGGCAGCCAGAACGACGTTAAATACTGTTTGTTCCTCTTTGGGTTCTCCGCTATCTGCTGCGGCTGCTGGTGCGGCACCGGCAACGGCGACAGGAGCTGCGGTGACACCAAATTTTTCCTCGAGTGCTTTCACGAGATCTGCCAGTTCGAGTACGGTCATTTCACCTACTGCCGCTAGTATTTCATCTTTGGATAATTTTGCCATAATTTGTTGTCACCACCTTTCAATAAACAAATCCTAATTTCAAAACTCTAAATCCAAAATAAATCTAAATGAACAAATCTTAAATTCAAAACATTCGATATTTGAATTTTGATATTATTTTGAATTTAGTGCTTCGGATTTTGAATTTTTTATACTATTTATCGCCCAAACTAACTTATTCAAATTCCATTGAAGTCCGTAGTGCAGGCTTTGGATCGGCGCGTTAAGCTGCCGTACCAGACTGCCGAGGAGAAGTTCTCGGGTGGGAAGGGTGGAAAGCCGGGTTACATCCGTGTCACTTAATACGGTTGTGCCCAACAGCCCGCCTTTGGCTTTGCCGAATCCCACAGTCTTGAAAAACTTCATGAGATCTTTAAGGGGGGCAACCTCGTCACCATAGGTGAAAAGGGTAGCCGTCGGCTGTTCGAGAAGTGATTCCAGTAATTTTGATTTATCGCCGAGCGCGCGTTTGAAAAGTCTGTTTTTCGTCACGACAAATTCCGCATTCGTCTTCCTGAGGGTTTTCCGGAGCTCTTCAAATTGCTTGTGTTTGACACCCTGATATTCCACGACGATCATGGATTTGGCCTTTGCGACCCTCTCCGTTAGTTCGGTTACGGTATTTACTTTTTTCGGCGTCCCTTTCGATGGGTGTTCCATAAAAAATCCCTCTTGATGAGGGAATGTTAGAGTTTAGGGTTTAGTGCTTAGAGTTTAGTTTTTCTAAGCTCTAATGCTCTACGCCCTAAGTTCTTACTAATTTCCCTCGGTGCGGCTTATATCCTTTATCGAATGGCGCACGGTCTTTAGGATTAGTGTATTATATTCGTTTTACTTCGATTGTTCAAGTGCCCACAAAATACCGCGCTTAATGGCCGTATCACCGGAGAAGTTGTTAAGCAGTTCTGCGGTCCGTCCGGGCACAATGCTCACACAGACTGCTGCCACAGCAGTTTTTACAAGATCAGGATTGTTCTTAAAAAGCTCACCCACTAATTCTGCGAATCTAAGTGACCTCTCAATGCTTTCCACGGGTTTTCGCACATATTTATCTTTTATTGCCATCGCCGCGCCAATACGATCCTCAACGGATGCATGAGGGTTATGCAGTGTTATCATGCTTATTGGACCAAACCTTTGATACCAAATGGGTTCGATTATTTTAGGAAGTTTTACAATAGCTTTATTCATCATAAGGTTATCGATGTTTTGGAGGGTAGGCATTGGAGTATTGAATACCGCTTCAGGTAAGAATGATTTATTATTTATCCCGATGTATCGGGCTATAACGTCTAAATCGTGTGCGCGGTGGTTATAAGGGACAAACTCAACCATGTTTGTGTAGAGCGTTTTATTTTTGACAAGACGCTTGTCGCTCTCTGAACCCTGATTATGGAGTATTGCCAACTCCGCCATAAACAGATCACATTCTTGGTAGTCCCATGGGCGAAGTTCAAATGTTGCTTCGTCATGATCGAGCGGGCCGGATGGGAGCAACGAATACCCGACGATATTCGTTATTTCTGTGTTACCCAACGAGAACGCCCGCATACACGCGTCAAACGTTTTTTGATCAAGCGGCGCGCCCATCAGCCTTCGCCATCAGTGCTCTGACTATCTCTAGCAGATTCGTTGTATGATTTACTTCGAAAACTCTTTTATTTGCTTCCTTATAATCGACTATCTGATTAGTCACAATTTCAAGTTCTTGTGTTAATACGGCCAGCGCATGAGGGTCGTTATTATGGGCAAGCGCGGATATTATGGACTCACGGATATAGGAATACGCGTGCATATCATCACCGTCTTTTGCAGTGTAGGCCGATTTGCGTTCAATTGTTTCCATTTTTTGGTTTGTTATCGTGAGTCCTTCTTGGAGCATAGTGACCGCATCTTCGTTGTGAATATAGGCTAACCCTTCAAAAACGGTTGCTACTGATACAAATTCTCGGGACCACCTGTTCGTATTTTTTGCTAATGTTTGCATCGCTGAGATTGCCTCTGACTTATCATCTAGCTGTATGAGGATCGGGAGTGCATCTTTGAACTTGTTGAATCCCGGATATCTTTTTGCATGATTTAAACCGTTAAGTACGCTTGCGGAGTCGACAAATGGAGCCAGGAATCTGAGCATCCGGACATAATGTCTTTTTTCCTTCTCATTTGATTTATCCGGCACATTGGTAACAAAATCAGTGAGCGATTCCCTGATTTCCTCCGTGGGAGGCACGCGCACTAAGAGATTTGTGAGGATTTCCATTGAGGTGTCAAGGTTCTCGCGATCTGCAAACTGCCTCAAACCGTCGAGTTGGCCAATTAAGACACGAGTAGCGCCAATGACCGATTCCTTATCAAATGTTGGAGTTTCATGCGAGGGGGCTCCGCGTTTTAATTCAGCTTGTTCTTGGATGGTCATATCACGTTCGGGTAGTTAGTGGCTTTATAACAAGGAGGGTTGGAAAATGCAAGAAAGGGGACTCTACCGTTTAAAAATCATGCTGAAGATTTCGCCTGCGGCGTCTATGAGTTTGGCGCCGATTTTCCCAGCTCCCTCCAGAGCGCGCTCAAGCACGGCCGTCATATTGCGGGATTTATCAAACCTTGCTTCGTCGTTGTCAGGATTTTGGGTTTCCTCTGCCATAGTAAACAGGTGACTGCGACTGCGTATAGAATAGCATAAACTGGTAGAGGAGTCGATAAAAATGCTTAAAGTAGAGAGTGAGGTAGAACGTGAGTTCGGGCTCTGATATTGATTCCGGTGTATCAAAATACGCCTGCATGAAATCCTCTATCGACCGTTTTTGTATATATGCATGCTGGGATTCAACATGTTTCTGGCTCCAGTGCTCCTGGTGGTGCTCGAGCGTGGCTAAATAGGCGGGAGTGTTGGTAGCAAAATCCTTCTCGCAGGCGATATTGGCGCTGTAGAGAATCATACGCGTCGTAACGGCGCTGTCGTGGCCGAATTCCGTCATTTTCCTGATTTTTTCCAGGAATTCGCGGGTTGGATGGGCAGGGAGGTCGACGTGAAGCTCGGCACAGAGGTAGACTTTACTTAATTCCTCCATCCAATTCTTTTCACTCCGCGAGAGTCCGCACTTTTGGGGGTTATTGACGCACTCAGTCACAAATACGCTTGCTGAGTCTTTGAGGGACTGCACGATGCGCGTATCAATCATACTATATTCACTATAGTCAATTATAAGATGGGGGACAAGTGCGGAGAGATTGGGGAAGGTCAATTTGTTATGTTTCCTTAGAACAGCTGGCTTTGAGAGTGACATTTCCCTCTGCGGCGATCATATGATCGAGAAGTTTGCTGTTTGCACCGTATTCCCGGGCGATGCTTGGACGAGCAAAGGCTAAACCGAGGACATCTTCATGTGAGTTGCGTATAGTGCCAAACGTAAATCGATCTTCTCCGGTCGTCTGTTCGTCACGCAATTCACTCGTAAGCCTCTTGTGTAGAAGTTCTAGATTTTCTACAGAAAATCTAGCCCATGATATGAGATGAGATCTTCCTTTTAGATCTTTGAAATATATACCCTCAAGCGTCCGTGGTCTGAACTTCTCTTCGTTTTGGTCAGCTAGCCACTCAATGATGGTCATAAGTGCGTTTTCGGTTTCCTCACGCTTTAATTGTCCGTTTGTCCGCGGATTGCCCATAGATAGGAGCGTACTATACGGGGTTTAGGCTGCTATAGCAAGTTGAGTTTTACGAAAGTGCGATTTTAACACCCGGGCCCATGGTGGCGGTGAGGGTGGCACGCGAGATTTTATTGGCGCCGACGGCGCGGACAACCGCTTCAATGTTTTCGACGAGCTTCGTGTCATCAAACGATACTTTGCCGACGGATAAGTGAATAAGCGGCTGATCCGGTTCAGTTTTAAAGTTCACCTGCCCGTGAGAGAGCTCTTTTGCGCGTTTTTCAGGATCAGGAGATACCGTGCCGTTTTTGGGATTGGGCATAAGCCCTTTGGGCCCTAACACTCTAGCTATTTTAGCGAGCTTTGGCATCATGCTGGGGTGGGCAACCAGAATATCAAAATCAATTTTTCCATCCGTGACGGCGGCTATTACTGCATCATCGGCGATGACGACCCGGACCTCGCGGCCCGTGCCATGAGGAAGCGAGACTGATCCGCGGAAATCTTTCTTTTCTCCTAACATTTGCGAATTTAAATTGATATGCATCTCTACCGTGCCGTCGAACTTCGTAAGGCTTGTTTGTTTGACGAGTGATACGGCGTCGCCAAGGGGATACAATTTATTTTTTTCAATGAGCGAGGCTTTTTCAACATACCGCTTTGAGCGAACCCGCGCTTTATGTTCTTTTTTCGCTTTTTTCCCGTCTTTAGCGGTATCGGTGCCTTCAACTTCTTCAATAAGCTTTTTAAACTCCGGTCTGATTTCGGTTCCCTCAACGACTGCGACCCGTTCACCGCCATGGAGATGGACGCCCTCTACTTTGGATTTTTTGGAATCCTTCGTTTGGCGCCGTGCGTCTGCACGTCGTTTTTGTTCTTTTTCCTGTGATTCGTCGCCTAATTTGGCGACTCTGATTTTGCCCATAATAAATTAGAGTTTAGTATTTAGAACTTAGAGTTTAGTTTTTCTAATCTCTAATGCCCTAATGCTCTAAGCTCTATCAACTTTCAACCTCAATCCCCATACTTCTCGCTGTCCCCATAACCACTTTTATAGCGGCTTCAACGGTATTTGCATTCATGTCCGGTAATTTATCTGTTGCAATTTGCTTTACCTGTTCTTTGGTGAGTTTTCCGGCAATTTCGCGGCCTGCTTTACCGCCACCCTTGTCAATTCCCAGTGTCTTTTTGATCATTGCGGATACCGGCGGAAGCTTGGTGATAAAGGTAAACGTCCGGTCCACGAAGACGGTAATGACGGCAGGGATAATCTGACCCTTGAGTTTTGACGTCTTTTCATTGTAGGCTTTGACGAATTCCATGATCGGAAGTCCGTGCTGTCCCAGCGCGGGTCCGACCGGAGGGGCTGCCGTCGCTTCACCGGCTTTGAGGTTTAACTTGATAATTGTTTTGATTTTTTTTGCGACCATAAGTTAGGGTTTAGTAAATTAGGGCATTAGAGTTTAGGTTTAGAGTTTAGAAATACTAAGCTCTACACTCTAATGCTCTAAGCTCTTGACTAAAAATCGGGGAGTGGTGCGAAAGAAAGAAGATGCTTTTGAAGTCAGTCTTACTTTACGATCGAAACCCAAACAAAATCCCGGTTTCTCCTTCATGAGTCTTCCGACGGACGAAGTAAGTTGAACTATATCATAACAATGCCGCTATTGGCAAGAGTGAGGCAAATACGCCCTTGCAAAAGGATGAAATATGCGTGATCATAGAAGGTGATTATGGCAAAAAGACGACATAATAGAAGTATCCGCCGAACCGGCATTTGGTTTAATTGGGGACCTGTTCTCCTTCTGTTTTCATTATTAATCGGACTTATTGTACTTGTCGCTGCTTCATCCCATACGACTGAAATTCGTGATTTAGCCTCAAAGTGTAATCCCGCCAGCTGCAATCAGTGTCAAAACGGCAGCATGTGGCAGATTACGAATTTCACGAACTGTCCCGCAGAGCCGGATGGGGATATACAACTGTGTAACGGAGCAGGTCGTGTGGGGCTTTGCGGTGGCGCGCAATATTGCTGTCCGGGATTTGGAGCGCACTGGACGACAGACATGAGCGCTTGTGCAGGAAATACGTATTCCGGTCCGTGCGTGGCGCCGGCAACAACGACAAACCCGACAACAAATCCGACGACTACCAATCCACCCAACACTGATACGCCGACGAGTACACCGACTCCGGTAACGGTCGGATGTAATTCGACCTGCAATCCCTCAACTAATCCGCCGACGAATTGCCAGAACGGCTATGTCTGTTATTCTTCAAGCGGAATCGTTGGATCGTCAGGAAGTTGTAGAAATTCGAATTGTCTTAGCGACACCAGTTGTTCCTGTGCGCCGACTGATACACCGGTAACGTATTACTACAATACGCCGACCACATATTATTACAACTACAATACGCCGACGGATACGCCGACCATGACGCCCACGCCGACGTTCTATATATTGAGCGCCTGCGGGCAAACGTGTGTCGATAATTTGGATTGTCCGGGTGGACTTGTTTGTGTGACTCAATTAACCGGAGGTAAAGTATGCCGTAGCGCATTCTGTTCCGGGGAATCGTCCTGTATCTGCGGCAACAGCTCAACCGGCGGTAATTTGACGGTTGTGCCCTCCGTAGCTGAGCCGACTCCCATTGTCTCAGGGCGCACGATCGTGTTGTCTGTGTCGACATTCACGAATGGTAAAGGTGAGACGAACGATACACCGACTATCTCCGGCATTAGCGAGCCCGGCGCCACGATCGATATATCCATATTACCGGATGGCGTGAACGGTGAGGTTATCGCAGACTCAGCAGGAAAATGGACGTGGAGGCCGACAAAACCATTAACAGCAGGTAAAAAAGATCTTCTTGTTGTCGCAAAGCTCGCGGACGGTCAGGGTCAGGTGAAGCAATCATTCACTGTCATCGCGTCCGCCAAAGGCGGCTTCGGATGGGGATGGATCATCCTTATCATGGTCCTTGTGGCCGTAGGATTCGGCGCGTACGTCTACTATAAATCGCTATAGTTTCATCTGATTCCGGAAGTAACGTTATACGGGTGTTCCTTTTCGTGGAGGTCAACCGAGAAAAGATTAAAGTTTTGAAACTTGGAGGAAGTCGAGTTCGTATCCCGATATCGCTTCGCTCATCGGGATCTCGCTGGAGAAGATTTATAATTTACTAACTTGAAGGAAGTCTAGCTCAATCCGACGCTTCGCTCTGGATTTCGCTAGATAAGTCTATAATTTTGATACTTGTAAGAAATCTAGCTCAACCGGCGTTTCGCGGCCGAATATTGAGACCAACACCTTCACTTTGCCTTTTTCTTCATCAATTGCGTCAATCGTACCCAAAAAGTCGGCAAACGGCCCGTCAACAATTTTCACCGCTTCACCCATAGAGAAGGACGTTTTGTATTTCGGCGCTTCCATCTGCATGAACTTCAGGATTGTGGCTACCTCGGATTCTGAGATTGGTGTTGGTTTATTGCCGGCGCCTACGAATGCCGTTACGCCTTGTGTAGTCCGCACAGCGAGCCAGGATTCGTCATCAAGCACCATTTTGACGAGAATGTACCCCGGGAAGATCTTTTCCTTCTGTTCTTCCTTTTTACCGTGCTTCACTGTCACGATATTACGGGTTGGTACGACGATATCAAAGATTTTATCAGCCAATTTCATCGTTTCAATGCGCTGCTTCAAATTTGTGGAGACTTTGTTTTCATGGCCTGAATATGTGTGCACAACGTACCATTTTGCATTGGCGGGGGCGACGCGCGGTTTAGCTTCCTCAATAATCGGTGGGGCCGCAGGGTGAGCTACTTCTGTTTTCTTTTCTTCCTGAACTGTTGTTTGGTCTGCCATAGTTATCGTGTAAAGACTATTTTTTGTACTTGAACGAGAAGTGCGTCCAATCCGCCGATGAATGCACCGACGAGAATTGAAATCGCGATCACGACTGTCGTGAGCTTGATTAACTCTTCGCGTGTCGGCCAGGTGACGCGCTTAAGTTCAGCGACTACTTCATTTAAGAATCTGACCGGTGATACATTTGGGATCGATGGCGTATTTGGTTTATCCATACAATACCTCATTATATCTCACCGCTTCTTCTTCGCCAATGCTTCCACCTTCGCTAAAGCTACGGCGGACAAGTCGGCGGATGTAAGTCTTTCTAATCCACCTGAGTGGAAAGAAAGGCTAACAAAAACCCCCTCCCAGGGGTTCCCGCATAGTGTAGCGCATGATGGGGCTTTTGTAAAGAGGGGCGGGCGAACTATTACGGCGTCGGAGTCGGTTGAGCCTGGCTCTGGCACACATACGACGCGTCACAGTTTTTGTAGACTTGTTCTCCGTAGCTGCATCCGCCGAAACGATCCTGAGGATCTGAGGTTCCGTAATACCCATTTCCGGCCGTGATGATCGCAGCCTGCTGGCTTGCATAATCGCCATTATTTAACTGATTAAACGATTTATCAATGAGGAGTGAAACCGCAGCATTAGCCGCGGATACCGGGTCACACGGATTGGTATTAGACGGTAAGCCGTACGCCTTTATTGCATCCGGACAGGAAGATTTATCCGCGAGGGTACTGCAGGCATTACACGAAGTGTCCTGTGCGCATACGCGCTGTGTCGAATATGTGTGGCCAATCGTGATCTGGAAGGGCCCTGTCGCTCCGCATTCATTAGGAGAGCACTTGCCGTTAACTAAATATGTTCCATCATATGCGCCCTCGTTTTGCGCGACGCCGTCAAGAACGCAGGACGGAATTTTACCCGCTGTAGCCTGCGTTATCGCACTTTTAATGGCATCATTGCTGATGAGCCCGCCTGAAGCCGAAGGATCTGTGCAGAGATTTGGAGGTCTTGTCGGGGGCAGACCGGCGGAACTGGTAATAGTTCCGGACGGCACGGGTACTCCGGTACTTACGGGAGTTATCGGAAATTGGCACGTTTGTCCGGATCTCGCGATTTCTGACTGGGGAGTGAGGGCGCAGTTAAATGCCTGGATGTGCTGTCTTCTGCCGAATTCGTATGCATAGACTGCCTTCGGGATATCAATTTCACCATTAAATTTTGCTCCGGCCTGCGACAGGGCTGATGCGTTTAACTGTAAAAAGCCTTCGAAAATTCCGTGTTCGTTGGACAGATTAAACATGCTGGGAATGAGCGTATAGGTAAAACCCTCTTTTTCGCCGTTTGGTCCTTTTCCCGTCCAGAGCGCTACATTTGCAGCTCCCGGATTATTCGTCGAAAGTACGATATTGGCGCCGACGCCGGCAACAAGAGGCTGGCAGGGATTACCGTCAATTCTATGGTTTCGTACATGAGAAACACATGCTTTCGCATCAGCTATTTCCTGAGCAGAGAAAAAATGGGTGTCTGTGAATTGCGTCGCGTCAATACCGGTATAATATTCATCACTTGTATCGCCCCATGGGAGGACCTTGATCGGTTGGCCTTTATCCTGTTGGTTGCAGAACCCATTCTCGAGTGATACTTTTTCGTCGGGAAGTGAAACCGGGAAGTTCAAATCATCTGTCGAAAGTGTTCCATTTGACAGCGTCGCCCAGCAAAGTTCTGAGGCCGGGTACACATTATTCCACCCGAGATCATCAAGCTGTGTCGGCCGCCCCTGATCCGGGTGATGACAAGAGCCGCCGTTTTCATCATAAAATTGGAGCGTATGGTTTGCAGTAATATGATAAAATGTTGAACTATTTAAAAGACTTAGATGATCCGGTGGCCAGTGGACTGCATTTTGCTGGAGTGTGTTTGATAAGAGAGAAATACAGCCATTTTTGAGTTCTAATCCCTCTTGGATATTATCGAGCGTCGGGAGCGTATGCTGCCACGAATTTGATTGCCCCTTGAGCTGGCCGGTTAGAACGTCTCTTATACCTGAGCCTCTGCCAAAGTCTACTTTGAAATTCCACGATCCTTCACCCGCAACCTGCGGTGGCACCTTTTTAATTGGGTGGATGCCTAAAAAATCAAGAATAGCCTGGAGAATCGGATAGTCGGAGGAAGAGGCCGCGGCGTAGACGTGTTGTCGGGGTAACGCTAGGACAATTGAACTAAAAACGAAGATAACACTGAGGTACAGGATAAAACGCTTCATGCTATTTGTATGATAACAAATTGACAAAAGGGAAGGAAGCGCAATACAATTGTGACATCTGCCTTGAATTCATATGGTAAAACGAACCACTAAAGTCCGAAAAGCAGTCATACCGGCGGCCGGTTTTGGTACCAGATTTTTGCCTCAGACCAAAGCGATGCCTAAGGAGATGCTCCCCATCGTCGATAAACCCGTTATTCAATATGTCGTTGAGGAGCTTGTGGCCTCGGGGATTACCGATATTGTTATCGTCACCGGTTGGCATAAACGGGCGATTGAGGATCATTTTGACTATCCGTATGAGCTTATTAAAACGCTTGAACAGCAAAACAAGTATGATCTGTTGGATGAGGTGAAGCGGACCGCATCGCTTGCTAATTTCATCTATATCCGCCAAAAGGGCCCGTACGGTAACGGAACGCCGGTTTTATGTGCGAAAAACGTTATCGGGGACGAACCGTTTGTCGCTATCTGGGGAGATGAATTTATCTATGCGAAGCCACCGAGAGCCCTTCAATGCATCAGGGTTTTTGAGAAATACGGTGATCCCGTCATCTCCGCCGTCCGTGTGCCAAAGGAAGACGTTTCCCGCTACGGCATTGTTGAAGCGACCAATGTCGAGAAAAATATCTGGCAGATAAAAAAATTGCTGGAGAAACCGTCTCCGGACGAAGCGCCGTCAAATCTTGCAGCGCACGGATGCTATGTGTTGACCCCTGATATTTTCCCTATATTAGAAGAGGTGCGACCGGGGAGAAGCGGTGAAATATGGCTTACGGATGCTATAAAGGAACTTATGAAGACACGGCCTATTTACGCGTGTGAAGTGGCGGACGCAAAGTATTATGATACCGGCAATAAACTTGAATATTTGAAGACCGTTGTTGAATTTGCTCTCACGCATAAAGAAGTAAACGGTGAATTTCGTGCGTACTTGAAGACTTTGAAGATTTAAATGAAAGCGAAGAAACCGACACGTCTCAGACGGAGTGTTGCCCGCATCCGCGGAATGGGTTTTATTCTCTGGCAGGCACGACATGAGTTTTATCATGTTCTTCTCGGGCTCATGTGGGCGTGGGTGATGCGCGAACAGTGGCAGGAGTTTAATGTTAAATGGATTTGGACGGCGATATTCGGCAGTCTTCTTCCTGACGCTGACCATTTTGTATACTGGTTAACCTACGGCAAACGCGATCCGTACACAAAAGCGATATTTACCTTTTTGAAGAATAAGGAATGGCGGATTCTTGTCAAATTCATAGCAAGGGGACATAAATATAATACCAATCTTACGTTTCATAACTATTATGTTGTTGCATTATTATTCACCGGGTGCGTGATTGCGTATATGTATGATTCGCGTTTTTGGGTCATTCTGTTTGGTGCGATGCTCACGCATTATGCGTACGATATTTTTGAAGATGTCCTTATTCTGGGGCACGTCAATCCGAACTGGAAGCGGTTGGGGAGAAGTAAAAAATCCATGGTAGTCGGTCCTCCTATTGACGAAATTATCCAATAACCTACTGTGACCACGCATTTCGTAACGAAACAAATAAAGGGAAAAGGAAGAGGAAGATTTTTGGGATACCCTACCGTCAATATGGCAATTCCAGAGGGGTTTGATCTTGCGGAAGGTGTCTACGCTGCATGGGTCACGATAAGCGGTACGAAATTTCGGGGAGCCATGCACTGGGGTCCGATACCGACGTTTGATGACGCCAGCCGCAATCTTGAAGTTTTTTTATTAGGTTTGGATGGGATGGATTTATCAATGAGCGATATGACGCAGATATTGGTCGAACCGATGAGAAAGCTTCGTGATATCATAAAATTTCCGTCCGTTGACGCACTCACACGTCAGATGGAAGAGGATGTTAGGAGTGTCCGTTCTATCCTTCGGCAATAGGGATTTCATTCGCTAGGGGAATTTTCGGTGGGGGATTTTTGCGCCTCAGGATGAGGATGAGCGCAACGACTACTGCGATGACTCCGCCAATTATCCACCACAGCCGACCAGAGCCATTAGATTCTCCTTCAGATACCGGTGTCGGCGTTGGGGTAAGTTCAAACGTAGGCTCCGGAGTCTCCGAAATAATTGAAACGATAACGGGAGTAGGCGTCGGGGTTATCTGACCAGTTGTGTAGCCACTGATATAGGCTATCGATTGCCGCGGTGTCGGCGATGGAGTTGGTTGAATGGTAATAACTGATGTACACGCGCTTACGCTGTTTGACCATGCATTATTATTATCCTGAACGATACAGGAGGCGCCGAGTGCGCCGATGGTTGTATAGGTGTGCGTGGTTGCTATCGAGCCCGGACTACCGACATTTTTCGTTATTGTCTGATTTGTACCGTCACCGAACGTAAAGAGTGCACCGTTCATATAGCCGTCCGGATCAGTTCCGCTGCAAGTGAACGTTACGGCCAGTGGAGTTCCGACGGATGATGTAACGTTGGCCGTTAGTCCTGAACAGGTTGGGATCGTATTGCCGCCCGTTGATGGCGCGGTGGTTGGCGTAGGCGTCGCAGTGACCCCGGGCGCTGTCGTTGCCGTAGGTGTAGGCGAGCTCGTTCCGCTTGAGGCGTAACTAATGCCTGCGTTATTAAGTTGTGTGCAAACGAGGATATTTTGCCCTGTTGTAGTAATGATATCAGTGTCCGTTCCTGAACCGGTGCATGTGTAGGAGATATTACTGCTGCCACTGTTTTTTAACGCTTTAAACGTGATAGTTGCGAACGTTCCGGTGCCGGTTCTGCTGTCGTTTTGTCCGGTAAAGCCGTGAATTTCTATTTTACCTGCAGTATCTGTTGCTTTTGTAAATTGGGGAAAAAATCCCCCGCTTGAAACATCCGTGACCTGTAAGTCAGCGGCCGCGTAGTTGACGACCGCATCACTTCCCATCACCGTATTTGTATCAACATTGATAGTTATATTTAACTGGAACGTTGCATTTTGGGCGGCAGTGACGGATGTCTGATCAAATTGCAGATTCGGTGCTGCATAGGCTTTCGCCACAGGGAAACTAAACGCCAGGATGGCGAGGATTAATGCGAGAACAGATGTCGGCAGTTTAATTTGCATCGCAGCGTGTCTGTAATGTTTTATACATCAGGAATAAATCATTGATATTAATGACTCCGTCATAATTGAGATCGCCGACGAGTTTATCGTTATCCGTCAGACTACTACTTGATTTCCCCATGAGCGCTACGACGCGGTCGATATCAGTTTGATTAACCTGATTATCCTGAGGATTTGTGTCTCCCGCAGGGAGTGGTACACCGGTAAAGTCAAATGTCAATCCGCTTGGCACGGGGTTCGGCATCGTAATATATTGCCCGTCGGAACATTCATTCGTCTGGCTCGATTGATGAGTGAATACAATTGCCGCGTGCTTTTCACCTTTGATGGAAATAGTATAGTTTGTGCCTGCTGGGAATGGATTTGTGATCGTAGCTGTTGTTCTATACACACCGTTGCCGATATGAGTAAGCGTGAGGGGTGATGATAATTGGAGCGTCGATCCGCCCTGCACATTAAATTTAACGGTTATCTTTGCGCCTTCAGCTGCTCCACCGGTAACGCCGGCGAGCTTCACCAGGAATTCCAAATTCTGCGGCGTCGGCGTGGGCGTCGGCGTCGGCGTCGGGCTATTGGTCGGCGTCGGCGTAACTGTCGGCGTCGGTGTGGGTGAGGGTGTCGGAGTAGGCGTTGGAGTCGGCGTTGGTACGATGGTGTATGTTGTTGTATTGAGCTGTGTATACAATCCTGAATTGTTATTAGTTACGGTGACAATAATCGGAACCGTTGTGGGTGATGAAAAACCTGACGTGGCAGACGTCACATTCATGCCATCACCGGGAGTATTTTGGGGATACACATTAGGTAAGGTTGTAAATGTTAATAAGGATGTCAGACCCGTGCCCGGCTGTGCAGTTATGGAAAATTCAGATGGGGCACATTCACGGCTGTCTGTATCGGTAAATAATATTTTATAAAATAGATTATCGCCCGGGTGGCCGGATTGATTTGATGGATTAATAGTTATAGTCGGGTTGTTTCTGACACAGGCGGGTGTCGGCGTAGGCGTCGGACACACGAGCGTAACCGGGCACGGCGCCGCAAAACATTCCATTGTCTGATAATAACATCCCGCTTGAGGCGGTGGCTGGCATTGATTATTTGTACACATTCCGGGAGTGGCAGGGCACCAGATGTTTGTACAATTTGTGCCGTTACAGGGAGTACACGGTGTATACGGACAAGCCGTGCCGTTTGCGCCCGCACAGTAATTGTGCGGCGTTGGAGTCGGGCTTGGCGCAGATTGGCAGAGATTGTTCGTACAGATGCCCGTTTTCATACGTGCCTTCACTAATGTGCAAGCAACTTTTCCGTTAGGAGCTGTAGTACACGTATTGCTGGCGTCGTATTGGCAGGTTGAGCCGTTCGCACCGGCACAGTAATTGTGCGGCGTTGGAGTCGGGGCAGGGGGTGGTTGGCAGAGATTGTTCGTACAGATGCCCGTTTTCATGCATGCCTTCTCTAATGTGCAATGAACTTTTCCGTTAGGAACTGTAGTACATGTATTGCAATCGTCGTATTGACATGTTGAGCCATTTGGGCCCGCACACGAGCTATGTGCAATTGATGGGAAAACATAGTCCGGCGTTATGGCGTCGTAACAGCTTTTTGTTGAAGGCGTTATTGGGGCATCTCCTCGGACATTATAACCATTTTGCTGAAGTCCCGTGGCCCCGTTCCAAAGCCAAACAACATAGAGCGGCGGTACGCCGCTCGGATCTGCGTAAATATAATACCACTGATTATTTTTATCCTGGAACCATTTTTCATTGAGGCCGCCCCAATTTAAGCCAATACTCGAGCCAGCTTTCAGGGGAGCAACGCTCGCGAGCGCTCTTGTGACGTCAAGACATGCTACGGGCGTCGGCGTGGGGGTCGAGTCAAAGACACACTGGTTGTTTTGACAGACGCCGGTAGAACAATGCGTTGGCATCGAATCGGTACACGCGCCGTTACATTGTTTTCCGTTGGGTTGCCCGAAACACATAGCATCACGTTGTACGGGACACAGGCTTGAGCCGTCCGGTTTCACACATGCCTGATAGGGGCTAACGACTATCGTGCTACAGGGTCCGTTGGAGCCATTTGGGCAAAACGGCGTAGGCGTCGGCATAGTTTGGCAAACCAGACCCGAAGGGCAACCAGAACCGCAGGGGCCGCATTCTGAAGATGCTGGTATCGGTTTAGGCGTGTGACTTGGATTAGGAGGAGTTTCGTTTAAGAATGCCTGGAGACGAAGGTTCGTAAATCGTATCTCTCCGGTGCCGCCATCCGTTGACGTCAAATCAATAGTTCCTGTGAATGGTTTCCCTATATTCATCGCGGGGATGTTCGGATTTTTATAATAAATCCAACCGCTGCCGACTTGGCTGTCAGACGTTCTGATTTCCGTGACGCGCCACTTTCGGGACGGGGTTCCGAATATCCCGAGTATCCCGGCTGGGGTTGCCGTCTCTGCCGTAAAATACATATTCAATCCCATATTGAACCCGTTTTGCGTCCACGTTGACTCAAGCGTCATGTAGTTGGGATCTGTATCGGGTGGATTTGAATGTAGCACGAGATCGGTTGCGTAATTTGCTGTGAATGAGCTATCGTTTGCTACGACCAATATGTCACTCGCCTGAAGGGAAGCGTATTGTGTTTGCCAGTTAATTGGGGCAACACAACCGTAGATTGGTTTTCTTCCTTCCGTTTTCCATTTTTTGTATCCGGACATTTCAACGATTGATAACGGCGTTGTCACTTGTGCACAGGCGCTTGAACTTGCGTTTGCTCCGCCGGCGCCGCATCGGTCAGGCCAATAAGGAGTATTATTTTGTTCGAAAGCCCGACCCCAACATGTGACCGGTTCGGCAGAAGCAGCCCGTTTACGAAGCTCAATCCGCTGTGTCAATACGGCCCAAATAAATAACGGCAAGAGGAAAAGGAGAACAAGGCCGATAAAAACGCGCAGAAGATAATTCCGCTGAGTCATGACAAAATGCGTTCTCGATTGATATAAATTCACACTATCATCGTATCGTCATGTGTATGAGTCGTCAATAACTAATAAAGTAATATAGATTACAAATATATATATATTTAACTTTACTTATTTATGGGTAGCAGGAATATCCGAAAGTCCGTATACTTTTAGTAGATGCTTACACTGCTACTTACCTACTGGATTGCATGTATGCCGTTCGTCATGCTTTACGGCGCGTTCGAGGGCACAAAAGTTGTGTGGCTGTGGATCGGAGGATTTTTCCTGACACTGTATTGGTTCATACGGCTCATCCGTTTGCACCCGCTCCGGTTAAGCCAAACGGGTGAGTGGTTATTGGGGTGGATTGGAATTTTGGGCATTGCAAGTCTTATCGGTATTCACCCGATTGATTCGTTCATCGGCGGCAGCTACCGGCATCAGGGAATATTATTTTTCTTTACCTTACTGTTAATTCTCGAAACCGTACGACAGTTCTCATTGAAACACCGTGAATATGTATTGTCGCTTCTCGGTTTCGGGGTACTTATCGAAAGCGTACTTACCTTAGAGCAAAAAATCCTTGCGTGGTCCGTGCGGCCGCTTGGCACATTCGGAGAACCCAATGCACTCGGCGGCTATCTAGCGGTCGGATTATTGTGGATACTTCTGTGGCCGCGAATACCCAATTGGATGCGGATTATTTTTTATATCATTAGCGGAGCTGCAATTGTAGCAACGGAATCGCGGAGCGCACTCATTTGTGCCGTGATCGTAATGCTCGGATTCGGTGTCCGGTCACTTATGGAAAAGAGGAAACACACCCTCGTTGTTGTTGGCATGATTTTGATATTTGTGGCGATCGCAATCGCAGGTTTAATGCAATATCGCTCCATTACATTGTCCCGCCCCCCGTCTATTTACGAGAATCGTCTTCTTTATTGGCGCGTCGGACTTGGGGAATTTCTCAAGCGGCCGATACTCGGATACGGCGCCGAAACAGAAGAGGTGATTTACGATAATGCGATGAAACTAGAGCACGTGAATCTTGTGAATTTCATGATCGACCGGTCGCATAACGTATTTCTTGACGTTGCACTCTGGTCGGGGAGTATCGGTCTTTTACTATTCATCGGATGGACACTTTCCATATTTTACGGGATTTCAAAAAAGCGCGACCAAAGGCGCAATGCGGCGTTTATTGCGTGGGTTATTTTTGCCTGTGTCCAGCCCCTCGGTGTCGTTCATTGGGTACAACTCATACTCCTATCAGTTCTATAACGGGATAATATACTTTTTGATTCTACGGCAGCTTTGATGCGATGTGTGTGGTTATCTTATTATAATGAAGCGCCGTTGTCATGTGGCCATTCGGGAAGGTGAGTACATCATATCCCTTCCAGAATTCGCGTGCGTGTTGATAGGGGACAATCGTGTCATTTTTTCCGAGAATGGGAAACACCTTGTCTTTATATAATTTTGGATTCTTCCAAGGCGCAAGAAATGCATTCGCATATGTTGATAATAATTGCCTTTCGTATCGGTGGTCGGTCGCGCCGTCATAGCCGACACCTAAAAATATTTCCGTCACATTTGGATATGCGGTGATGGGAAAATAAAACGCTGCCGTATTAAATAATAACCAATGCCAAGAAGCGACAATCCCGCCCATGGACGCGCCGATTACCACAGGCATTGATCGCTCTGCCCGCAGCCATTTCACCAGCGCTTCGACCATGAGAACGGATCCCGCGAATGTCGCCAGCTGGTGAGTAAGCGTATTAAATCCGGTTTTCGCAAACGTCATCGTGGATTCATGCTCCTGGGCTTTAATTGAAATAAGGTTGTATTTGGTTAATGGTCCGCGGAGGAAATAGAGCCATAATAAATTTCGATAATTGATCATTCCGGCTCCGTGATGAAAAATAATTGTCGGTTGTTTGGGGTCAAATGGTTTTTCCAAAAATGCGTAGGTCATACGCTTTTCATTTCCGAGTTTCATGTCAAGAAACCACGTGCCGTTGTTTCGTTTCAGTTTGGTTTTTACTGACCGGACAAACTTAGGAAATGGCAGGATGGGAAATTCATGAAGTGGGTCATCATGGTAGACTTTGTAGCTCGTCAATCCCACAATTTTTCGTGATATTTTCCAATACATTCGTTCAAAAAAGTTTAGTATTTGAAACATGGAGGATAATTTATGGTTTTATTAAATAATAGTTGCTCTATATATACATAGTATTTTCTTTTGATTCCGGAGGGATTGTTAAACAAACAAAAACAAGTTCATTTTTCGAGTCATTAATCACTTCGTGGATTTGACCTTTTTGATAGACGTATACTTGTCCCTGCTTGTGAGTTTTACAGTTTCCTTTGATGACATATACGATTTCGATGCCGTTATGGTAGTGTTTCCGCTCGATCCCGCCGGACTTCATTGTGTATACATCACATGAGCCAAATCCACCGTCAGAAATTGTTTGTATTTGTGTATAAATGCTATCATTCATGTTTTTTATACCTCAACCAAACCGTGTCTTTATCTAGTTTTTGTACACCCACGAGCGAGTAGGGTCGCAGGTTTAGGGGTTCTTCTTGTTTTCGTTCAAATACTGATGGAGCTTTGCTTCGATTGGTCACTGTAGGTGTGACGAGTATACTAATTTCATCGACGAGGTTATCTGCCATTACTGATCCATTGAGAAGACCGCCACCTTCAAGAAGAAGCGTTTCAACTCCGAATTTTTCCTTCATTGTTGTAAAAAGTTTAAGGAAATCTATTTCATTAGTACCCGCTACGAGATACGAGATACCATTATTTTGCAGATATTGGAGATACTCTTTCGGAGTTGATGTGGTCACTATGACTACCAGATGGAGCGGCTCGGCAACATTTGAGAGTTTTATTGAGTTTTTACCCCAACGGAGTACGCCTTTAGTGTCCACACCGAACATGAACAGATTGCCCTCGTGCGGGGCTATATAATCTATTGGCTCAATAGCATGTGATGGCGTTGGTAGGGAGACATCTTTAGTACTCGCAAACATTTGCATCGTCACACGTCCGCACATCCAAGCTGTATGAGCGGGGAGCATATCTTCCGTTTTGGTATAGAGGTCAAAATAGTTGTTGAGAATATCTGTTTGTTCACCACTCGTGATTTTCCCATCGATGGTCATCATCATATGGCAAATAACAGTCGGTCGGAGCTTGTTTACCATAATAGTTTTACATAGAAGTATTTTTCCACGTACCGATCATTATTTCGTACCGTATCCACAATATCGTTGATAAATGCTTCATCAAACTGGCTTTTATGAATACGCATCGCTGCCTTTTTAACCTCTAAATCTTCAGTGTAATCCAGTTCAAAATTACATGAGATTTCGTCCGTCATAACGATGTCGTAAAGCGTATGCGGTTCGATGCCTTCTTTTATTTGCTCGGGAAAGAATGATCGATCTCGTGAGAAGGGATATACGGCATCAACCACCGCTTCCGCTACTTTTCGATGATCCCGATGTTGGACGAAAAATCCATCACGTTTATACGTCGCTTGATAGATTGCCGTTGGCTCATGAGTGCAGACGATGTCAGCTTTGAATTTGCGAATATATTTTGAAATTTCACCAATGAACTTGTAGTTACTTTCCACCTCGCCGTCTTTATAATCGAGGCAAAGCGTATTTTCCGCATTGACTCCCAAAAACTTGAGGGCAGCAGTTTCTTCTTTTATGCGCATACGGGAAAGTTCCGATTCCGATATGTTTTTATCACCACTGCCCCGGGCGCCATTCGTTACCGTTACGGCATATACGTTTTTATTTTCTTTTCGAAGTTTATGAACGAGAGCAGCATAATAAACCAAAATATCGTCAGGATGCGCAGTTACGAATAAAACTGAGTGTTTATCCTTAAATATTTGTTCGTAGGTAAACATAGTGTTTTAAGATGCCGGCACCGGTAGACTGTGATGAATTATATTATTTTTTAAAGCAAACATCTAGATTCTCTATTAGCCAATAACCCAGAGGAGAGTCTGCATTATACGTAAGTACTTTTGCTTCTTTTTCAGTCGGTATCTGAAAGTTATTACATACTAATGAAAAATCTTTGTCTTTAACGTCGTATCTACTATTTGTTTTCCGGTTGTGTAGTAATCTTTTATGGCATTCGTTCTGGGTTGTGGCAACGTGTATGATGATTGGAATAATATTTGTATGTTTTGTTATGGCTAGAATTTCTGACCGAAGTAGTTCGGTAAAGTTGGCTCCTTCATATACAACTGATTTTCCACCTTGTAGTAGTTTTTTTGTTTCTTTAAAACCCAACTCGTACGTTTCTTTCCAGAGTCGAGGAGTCATGGGCTTACCCTTGATTCCAACACCTCGGCTTCGATTTATTTCGTCAAGATTTACAAATGCCAAATCATATTGATTTACAATCGCTTGAGCGAGAGTTGTTTTGCCGGAAAATGGATGTCCACAGAGTATAAGTAAATATTGTTTACGCATAGTTATATTCTATAATAGAAGATTTTCGAAATGAAACGAAATAATGAACAATAGTGTCATTCTAACGTGTTTGGTTTGCAGGGCCACGTGGAGTCCCTGCCCGCTAACGCCTGAGCGTAAGCTCTGGCAGGCGGGGAACCACGACCCCTTTGCAGGGCCACCAGGACTTGAACCTGGATGAAGGGTTTTGGAGACCCTCATGCTACCATTGCATCATGGCCCTAATGGACCTATTTTATCAGTTTCAGCTGTTTAATTAAACCGTGATACGAACACCCGAATTGTTTTAACGTTTTCCAGTCTGTTTTAATGCTAATGCGGTGATAAAAAGAGGTTAGTGGGTGAGTCGAATAGATTTCACAACGTCATCGAAGGCGGTGCCGAATCCTGAGAGATAAAAATCCAATGTTGTTTTCGGAATCCGGACGATAAAGTCGTCGACCGGTGTTCCGTCTTTTGCCGAACTGTCGTGATAGAGCGTTGCCGCGACGCTTCCGGTGCCGGTTGAATACGGTACGAACGCCTGCACAATTTTATTTGAATCTAAGGGCGGCCGCGGGATACTATCCTGGCAGGTGATAAGAATGGATTGTTTTGTATCGGTCTGGTTGACAAGGACTGCGCTTCCTGAGCCGTCTTCAAGCTTCGTAAGGGTGCTTGGAAATTCTAACGTAGCGCCGCACTCAGAATTTGTATAAGTAGATAATGGGATAGATGCAAGTGTGGGTGAAGCGGTGGGAGAAGGTTGGATTGGCGGGGCATTTTGACCCGTGAATTTCTTCCCGATGTTAACTCCGACTACCAGTGCGGCAAAAACCGCTAAGAACGTCACGACAAAATACGTATTACGATGCATAGTTAGAGTTTAGAGCATTAGAGATTAGAGCTTAGGGTTTTAGAGTTTAGGTTGTTTCAATAGCGAACTCCGTAGTCCACTAAGCATCTTAGCAATTTCCTCTAATTCATTATAAAACATATCAGCTTCTTTTGAAGTAAGCAAAGTGAGAGACTCCGCTAGTTTTATTATCGGAACACATTCAAAACAGGATCCCCGTGATAGAGTCAAAAAATGCTGAAAGTCTTTTCGCGACCTACTATACCCCTCAGCGATATTTAACGGAATGGATAAAGATGCTCTTCTTAGTTGATCTGTTAAACCAAAAAGATGTTCCCGCGGCCATTTTTGTGTACGTGAATAAATGTTCAAGGCGAATGCTAATGCACGTTGGTATACCGTGAGTCTCTCGAAGTTAAATACGGACTTTTCCATATTCCTAAACTCTAATACCCTAATTCCCTAAGCTCTTTTAATCCAACTTACTCGTCTCTTTGTGTTGTGTATGTTTTCGGCAGTGAGGACAATACTTTTGAAGCACCAGTTTTTCCGGCGTATTGATCTTATTCCTCTTTGTAATATAGTTCTGGGATTTACATACAGTGCAGATGAGTGCAAGCAGTTCCCGTTGATCTTTCTTGGCCATATAAAATAGAGTATAGTGTTTAGCGCATTAGAGTTTAGTAAGAAATTTACTAAGCTCTAAACCCTAAGCTCTAATCTCTCAAAAACAATTATATCGCATTCGAGCGTTCCCGCCAAGGGGTTTATTATTCGAGTATATGGTTATCGATAATGGTACCTGCAAGAATTTGGGCAAAAAGCGTGCGTCCGGCATCAGAATAATGAATGTGATCGCCGGGATTAATATACATGAGAAGGCCGTCTCCGTTTCTGTCGATACTTGCATGAAACACATCCGCAAGCGGCAGATGTTGGCTAAGCGCAAACTTTACCGTTGAATCAAGATATTGTTTTATGGTCGAAGTTCTTCTGATTTTATCATCCGGGGCAAAGGAAATCCCCGGTGCTCCGTCACCGAATACCTGGCTGTTAGGTGCGATAGTTGCCGCTATGATTATCTTCACGCCCGGGATATCGGTCTTAACCGTTTGGACGATCGCCGCAAGCTGCAGCCAATGGTGATCTAAGGCTCCTGCATCATACGGATATGGGTTATACCCGAATGACTCGACGACGACGACGTCGGGATTTGTTGATATAAGAGACGGGATGTTGTTTCCGAGATAGGTGTAGGCATTCGTGAGACGCTCGAGCCCGTAATCGATATTGGTTCCTCCGACGCCGTAATTAAGTATTTTGAATGTTGTCACAGGAAAAAGTACGTGTAATTTATCCTTTAATTGGGGAGCGTCAGGCCCTAACGTATCTATCATCGAATCGCCGAGGAGCGCAATCGTATAATGGCTTTTCCGTGCATGGTATGAAATAGGGGTTGGCGTTCCCTCCTGCGCTGAAGCTTCGGCGGGCGTTGCGGTTGGCGAAGCTTCGACGGATGCTCCTAAAACATTTTCCGATATTGATGATTTGTAACTCAGAAGGTTTCCGAATGAGATTGTTGGCTTCGCTGTATTTGTCGATATTGGTGAAACGCTGTCAGCCAGCGGGGAAATCACCATCTCTGCCGCAAACACCACGCCAATAAAAAATGAGAATAAACTCATATATACGCTTCTTTCCAAATCCTCCTTGCGGATTTGGATGAGAAGGAGTTATACCCGAAACAATTTAGAATTGTGAAGGGTATATATCCATAGTTACATATTTATGGACTAGATGGCAACACGAGTGGTTTTTGGGAGAATTTTTTTGAACCGGATCGCGATGAGGCAAGCGTTGAGGCAGGAATCCCTGCCCGCCATCGGTTATCGCCGAAGGCGATTGGCAGGCGGGGGACCCTCGATCTAGGTATTATCCCGTAATCTCGCCGCGTAAGCTCTTGAGCCTGGAGGGGGAATTGGACCCCCGACCTAGTTCTTACCAAGAACTCGCTCTACCACTGAGCCATCCAGGCGTATTTTTTACACGGCTTAGATTACGGCACCGGAACTCGCCCTACCACTGAGCTATCTGTGCTTATAAAGAAACATTTTACCACTGCCGCCCACCGACTTGTCCACCGAAGCTTCAGCGAAGGCGGAAGTCATCACGAAGGTGGGAGCCATCTCCGGCGTGATTCTTCGATTCTATCAAATTCGAGAGAGAAGAGGCAATGACGACAGAAGCGTGATACACTTAATCGCATGAAATGGATCGTTATCCTCGTCATTTCTGTTTGTGTTGCGTTCGGGGCGGGATATTACATCGGGAATCGTGCTATATCTTCAGGAATCCTCTCGCCGCTTGGGATGGTAACGCCGAAGCCGCTTCTCAAATATACGATAGAAAATCTCAGTAGGCGGCAATATGTTCCGACGCAAATTATTCTTGATGGTGCCACCGCGACAACATCAGCCTATACCGTATACGCCTTCCATTATATAAGTGACGGGCTCAAAGTAACGGGTGTTGCACATATTCCGAACGACGCTTCCCCAGTCAATAAAAAACCGGTGATCGTAGAGTACCGCGGTTTTATAGATCCGGCAAATTATTTTTCGGGAGATGGGACAGCGCATAGTGCAGAGGTATATGCACAAAACGGATTTATAACGCTGGCTCCTGATTTTTTGGGATTCGGAGGATCGGACAAACCATCAGGCGATGTGTTTGAGGAGCGGTTTCAAACGTATACGACTGCAGTCAATCTCTTGGTTTCAGTGGGATCACTGTCAATGGTAGACGCATCGCGTGTGGGTGTCTGGGGCCACAGTAACGGCGGTCATATCGCTCTTACCGTTTCAGAAATAGTAGCTAAACCGTATCCCCTAGTGCTATGGGCACCGGTTTCAAAACCATTTCCGTATTCCATTTTATATTACACGGATGACGCCGATGATCACGGAAAATTATTACGCAAAGAGTTGGCAGCGTTTGAAAAACTCTATGACGTTGAATTATTTTCGCTAACCAATTACCTCGACAGGGTCCAAGGACCTATTCAACTTCATCAGGGGACAGCTGACAATGCAGTTCCTTTGGCTTGGAGTGACGCGCTTGCAAGCCAACTGAAAGGGAAGGGGAAGGATGTTACGTATTATACCTATTCCGGCGCTGATCATGATATGACAGGATCCTGGAATACGGTTGTCGCCCGCGATGTTGCATTTTACACTAAGTATTTAAAATAAACTCCGGGATTCTTCCTGATTTCTTACGTTTTTCTCGATGTTGATGTGCATTCTCTTTGAGAGATTGCTTCTCCTTGCCTGCGCAGGCAGGCGTATGAACGGTCTCGCAATGACATCCAAAATGTCAAAAAAAACCGCGGCTAATCCCGCGGTTTTTTATAGTTTCAAATAGATTTATGATTTAGGCAGCGAGAATGACGCGCTGCATGTTGCTTTTGCTCCCTGGTCATCCGTCAATACGACGTCAACTTTGGTAGGAACTGTCGGTTTAAGCTCAACACCCGGTGTCGTACACTTAAATTCACTTCCGCCCCGTGCCGGATTTGCCGTCAACGGTGACGTGATTGTCTGAGTAGCTACGACTTTATTTTCCTGTATCATTGTCATCGCACAGTCAACTTTTGTCGCACCGGTCACATCGCCTCCCTGTGCAGAGAGGTAGTATTTCGGAAATCCGAGAACCGGATTGTAATATTGCGTATCACATGCAAGCCGTGTAATCGGACCCGGTGTCGGCGTCGGTGCCGGTGTCATAGCAACAGGGGCTGATGTTGAAGTGTCAGTTTTCGGTCTCAGCATATAGCCTGCCCCGATGACTGCGACAAGAACGATAGCACCCAATACATAATACATAGAACTACTGCTGCTGGTTGAGTTTTCCATTGTTTCTTCTTCCATATAACCATAATATAAACACTATTTTATAGAAATGCAATAGGGTAAAATGAGGGGGTCGTGGGCAGAAAATATTTTATGATTTATTGATGATTTTTCGAAGTTTTTGTAATGTAAATTACATTGATGTATAGGCTAATAATGAGGACTCTCGACATAAGTGTATATGAAAAATAAAAGTCGAAAGTTCAGAGAATTTAATGATAACGGATGAAGAGTTGTGGAATAGTATTTGATCCGGTATCTGCTGCTTCAAAATGTGCAAAGTCTCCACTTCCTCCGCCGCCGACAGTTTCCGTTGAGAAGCGCAATCGGTATTGTGAGTTACTTCTATGGTTTGTTATATCATCTCTAACCCTATCCGATACATCGGCTTCCCGCCATTCTCCCGTTGCGGCCGAAGAACTGAGTGTTGCGAAGTTGGATAAAATAATCTCTGAGCTATTGTCATAGTCTGAATTATCAAGTGTTGCATAATTCAGATGGTCTAATACCAGATTGCCTAAAGCACTGTATGGATTACCATCAACACTCTTTTGGTATAGCCGGATCGTTGCCTGATCAATGGTGACGCCTGTGGGAATTGAATTTAACGGGAAACTGACAAAACCCCTCATAGTCAGCGCATTATTTCTTCCCGCCTGAATATCTCCCGTCGTGCTGCCGCTTCCGTCGCTTGACTCATAGCCATCCAGTGATGCCTGCGATGTAATCGTCTGCGTTTGAGTACTTGGTGTCGGTGTTGGAGTAGGTGTTCCTGTAGATGTCGGCATCGGGTTCACTGTTGGCGTCGGTGAAACGGCGATCGTTGGAGTTGGTGTATCGGTGTCCGTCGGTACGACTGCATCTGTTGGTGTATCCGTTGGGATGTCTGTCGGTGTTGGCGATGATGATAATGCGACCGGAGCCTGTGATGGGGTACCGTTTTTTGACTGCGCTCTCATGCCGAATACGAATAGTCCGCCGGTTATACTTAGAACAACAATGACACATAACACAATTGCCAATATCTTCTGTGGTGTAAACGGTGGCATAAAAAGCGCAATGATTTTATCGAAAAAGGAGGGTTTAATTTGGGAAGGTATGACAGGATCTAATGGTTTTACCGGTGTGGAATCAATCGGAGGAGCGATGTTTGTCGGGTCAGATGGGACAGTTGGATCCATGAAACTTACTATAGTATAGATTCGTATCCTTCGTCAATTTATGAGCCTGCCCTGAACGATCCGCCAATTGGCGGAGAGTCGAAAAGTGCTCCGGACCAGGATTCCCTTCGACTTTCCTTCGATAGTACTCAGGGTAAACGCTCAGGATTTCGTCGATTACGACTCAACTTCTCATTCTGGTCTTACTATCGACTCGTACGCTTGCCCTGAGCGAGCCCGCGCGAGTCGAAGGGTGCTGGGACCAGGATTCGAACCTAGGTAGCCCGTTAAGGCGACAGTTTTACAGACTGTTGCGTTTGACCACTCCGCCATCCCAGCTTGTTATTTTAGTGTGTTCAATAATTTGCTTTGTAATGCCTCACGTCCAAAACCGCTTTTATAAAATAATTCTTCTCGTCCCGCGTCCGTTTTATTGACAAATGCCTCATAAAAGACTAACTGCACGGGTAATCTATTTTTTGTTGCAGTTACTTGGCCTTGCTCATGTTTATTAAATCTATCTCTGAGATTACGTGTTTTGCCAATATATAGTTTACCGTCTTTAATACTTCTGAGTATATAGACATAGTACATACATTGGCCACTCCCGCCTCATCGGCGGGTCACCGATGAGGCGACCGCCATCCCAGCTATGGTGCCTATTATATCTGTTTTTTACTTCTTTGAATACGATGTCCTTGACGAGGTGTGCGGATCTTTATACAGTGACTATATATGAAAGCATTTTTAGTAGGTATTCTTTTTCTCGTCATTGTTGCAGTTGGCGGGTATTTCGCTATTCGGTATTTCGGCAGTAAAGAAGCCGCAAGTACGGTCTATCAGACTGCAAAAATTACGCGGACCGGGATATTAAGCAAATCAACAGTAGCCGGAGCCGATTTCACCCATATTATCGTCGGTGACGGAAATTCGTGGGGAGTCGCTTCTTATTCCGTCAATTTAGACCTATATCTGGGTAAAAAAGTTGCAGCTACCGGCCAGAATTCCGGAACGACACTCTACGTTGATTCGATTCAGGTAGTTCAATAATATTCACTTTCATATGTTGACCCGGGCACGATTGCGTGAAAAAGTGAAACCATTTGCGAGGCGGATCCACGGGGTTGCCCACACACACCGGTTGGCTATTCTCTATTTATTGGCTCATGAGCCGATGGAAGTCAATGAAATAACGGATCATTTGGGACTCGCGGAAAATCTTGTTTCCCATCACTTGAAGCAGCTATATCTGGGCGGGTGGGTGTTGAAGCTTCAGCGCGGCAGACTTATCACCTATCGTTTAAACGAAAAGGCGTTTTTTGAATTTAACCGGTTATTTGAAGATACGCCGTTTGAAAAAGAGGTGCTTTCGAAATACTTCAAGTGAGCCTCATTGATGAACATGAGCCTCTCAACAGAATCGAACTGTTATCAGCGGTTTACAAAACCGTCGCTCTGCCATTGAGCTAGAGAGGCGAGTGTTTTATAGATTGTATCAAATTTACTCGATGAGTGGAACATAAATTGCCGGGCCCTGTAGACACGACACCGTGACCTGCCTCGCTGGCGGGCGGGCGCGAATCCGTCAGCTGACGGATCGGGAACGGCGAGTGTTCTACTCGGGTATCAAACGGAGAGTGAAAAGGGAACGAGAAGAGGGGAAAATGTCCAATCAAATAAATAATTCCGCTTGTGTGGGCTTGAAGTATTTTTCCCGATTCGTAAATCGGATGGACTGGCTTAGTACCCTCGGGTAATAAGACACGTAGTCCTGTCTCCTGATAGAAATTATCAGGATACCTCAATTGTTTTGAACTTGTAGAGAAAAATAAGCTTCAAGTTCTCCACACGAGCATAGTTATCGTAGTACACTGAATCTTTGGTTGTCAATATGGCATTTTGGAGCTATCTCTTGAAGAGAATAAATTCAAGAAGCGTAATGACGGCGACGGTCTGACCGATAAATACGATCCACGTGAGTTTCTCATCGAACCGAAGCGGTTCCCAGACATGCCAAAATGTAGACCGCCACAGGACGACATTATTGTAGAGGGCTCCACTTAAAAACGCTATCGGTGATAATCGTGTTTTTTTCATAAATTGTGCCGGAAAACTAATTGCATCGTAAGTCAGTTCCATACTTTTGTCTGTGAGATATCTTACTTATTGTATAGTGCCATATCACAAACAACCTATACATCACCATGATGCACATATGGGATTTTAGGATGTTTTGAGGCTATTTCGCGGGATGTTCTTTAATGTGGTGCTCGATGAGTTTCCTTAGATACACTGATTTCGGCATCTTCTCGGCGACCGATATACGGTCAAGGTACGCGGCAATCTGCGGAGTGATAAAAAAGGTAAAACGGGTGTCTGCCGCCCCGTGGACAAAATTGATAAATTCATTAATGGTTTCTTCTACTGTATCCAGTGTATATTTTTCACATACGACTTTTTCATCTGCGTGAGAGGCGAAGAGGCTGGGCGGGTCGCCGACACTATAGAGGATAAGGACGGGCTTCCGGTATTGGAGCGCAAGCGAAATCTCATACCCGACACTGATACTCGGGAAGGAGCTCTCGACGACCATAAAATCACAGTGCTGGATCCAGTTTTCGAGCTTCTTATGGAACTTGAGCCTTTCCTCACGGGTTTTCATATGAATCTCGGGTTCCGTGACGTTCAGGATGTGTTCTGATTGGACGGTGTAGCCGCGGGCCATTAAAAGGTTAATAATTTTCTTGTAGTTTGATAAATAGTCTTTCTTGCCGACGATGGAGGCCGTGAAGTAAACATTCATACAATATGGTTATTATACTGTAAGGATCAAGAAAGTACCAAATATGAAGCGCTAAATGATATAATTACCCCATGAGCGAAACGATTGCGCCCTATGAAAAAGCTAAAGAAGCAGCAGCGCTTGCCGGCAATGTGATTACGAAGCTGTTAACCCTTTGGCTATTCGCAATACCATTTCTCGGTGAAGGTGAATTACAGATGCAGGAACAAGACTTGGCGGCAGCACTCGCGGGTGATGAAGGTGGTCCACCTACGCATCATTAGAACAGCGAAGTCCCTGGCAGCAAAATCCCAAGAATTCCATTAATCACCGGTGAGATCACGCGGGTTAGCGGTGCGACATTCCCGAGAATCGGAAACGCAAGAAACAGGAGGAAAATAAGCCCGTACGGTTGAAGCTCGTGCCATTGTCTTGCATATTCATCGGGTAATATCCCCTCAACAATCTTAAATCCGTCCAGCGGATGGATCGGGACCAGGTTAAACACTCCGAGCATGACACTGAGGACAATGATGGATTGGAGAAGCGCAATGAGTACGTCAACGGCTGTGGAATTTATATTCATTAAAAAATGTACGATAATCGCACAAACTGATGCCAGGAGGAAGTTTGAGATGGGGCCGGCAATAGAAATAAGCGCGCTGTCACGCTTCGGATTTCGTAGATTATACGGATCAAAGATGACCGGCTTTCCCCAGCCGAACCGGGCGATGAGAAGCAGTATCGTACCGATCGGATCCAGGTGGGCGAGTGGATTGAGTGTGAGCCGGCCCTGGAGCCTGGGCGTGGGGTCTCCGAGGTAGTCAGCCATAAACGCATGGGAAAATTCGTGTATCGATATAGCAACAACGAGCGCGATGATCCAGAAGACAAATGCGATGGGGTTATTGATCAATTGGCCGATCATGTGGTATAGTATACGGCAATAGAGGAGCTTAGTAAATTAGAGTTTAGTGCATTAGAGACTTGGGCTCAGTTAATTAATTCACGCTAAATTCTAAACACTAATGCTCTCATTTCTTTTAATATGGCGTACCAATGTGACCTTTGCAGTAAAAAAACTCACGCAGGAAGACAGCACACCCATCACACAGGTGTTGCTGGTGGACAGTGGAAAAAACGTGCACAAAAGACCGTGCGGTCGTTTGCCCCGAACCTTCACTGGATTACGATGCCGATTCATGGGGTTTCAACCAGAGTCCGTTCGTGTGCAAAATGCATTAAACGGGTGAAGTTTGATATCAGGAAAGCCGCGATTGTGACAAATTTACCAATTAACAAAGTAACTAATTAACAAATTGACGGAAACAACAAATTAACAAATTAACAAATTAACAAAACGCACGAAGCTTTTTTGATAATCCTCCAAGTTGCCTAGTAATGCTCTCTATTAGCGTTTGCCCTTCTAGAAATGTTTTTTGGGTAATTAATTTCTGGTTAATCGCGATATCAAGACATGCGAATGACTCATTTGCGGACCCTAATGCGTTTTCAATAAAACGCTTAAAATCTCGGTCAGAATATTTAGCTGATCCCTCTGAAATATTCAAACAAATGGAGAGTGCAGCACGTCGCAATTGATCACCTAATTCCCAATATGTTCGAGGTAATGCTGTGGTTATTTTAATGCAGTATTGATGAAAGAGTTTTGATTCCTTATAAACGGGAAAATCAAGAAAACGAAATGTTTTCACATTTTTGTTAATTGGTTAATTTGTCAATTGGTTATACGTTATTCATTTCGCTTCACACACGAAGGTTGGACAGCCGTTCGTCACGTCCCGCATATATTTCCAGCCGCCCGGACAATCTTCGGCTCTGGGGAGGGCAACCGTCGGACAAATTAAGCCAGCTTTACTCCTAATATCGTTGCTGACGCCCTTCATGGCTGATAGAAGTACGACAAGGAGGATGAATGCGAGCGTTAAGAAGAGAACAAAGTTCCATGAACCGAAATCTTCTGTTTTAAAATTTGACCGTGATGTTCTTCGTTTTGCCATATATTTACTCCTTATATTGAGCGTACGGTGAAGTTGGTTTTCTGTCAAGAGGTTGTCTTAAATCCCGAGGCGAAGGTTTCCAAATGCGGCTGCCATGCGAAAAACATATTCATGCACTGCGGATAGAGCTCTCCCAATATGATTTGCTTCGTCCACCCGACCGTTTTTAAGGACGTATAAACCTCTCGATTGACGATCCAATGCATGAGTATAAATACGTGATTGCCGTTTATTTCTCTCATAATTTCTAAGTCAGTCGGCAGTTGAATATCTCCAATGGTTGGAGTAACCGGTAAGCTCTGCGGATCATTCTGAAGATTCCTCATTAATTCAGTAAACTGTTTTTGATTGGCTTCGATAGCTCGGACGACATATTGGGGAAGTTTTATAGATATTTTCATCTGTTCCTCATGGTATTCATTCGTATAGTCCGTGAGTGCTATTTCATATCCATCTAAGACAGTGCCCGTTGCACCCACGATTTTACCGGCAATAAGTTCGATATACGGATCAAGACCCATCTCTGGTTCGATCCACTCATGTTTTGGTTCGACAAAATATTGGCGGGGTGTAGATGCCCATAATCCGATAATGCCATCTGGTTTCTGTTTTGTATTCATTTCCCGTTGTTTTTCAAGTTCCGGAAGTCTATGATTGAAAAAATTTTCAAGGAATCTACGGACTTCGGGGTATAATTTCGGAAGAACGGAAAGCATTGAGGCAAGAGAATCTTCGGATGTGAATTCAGATCCCTGCCCGAATAGATGCGGGCTCAATGAGATGCCTGACGGCAAGGATTTATCGGTAAAAACATCCAATAAGAAAAAATATGGGCGTATTGCGTCTATCTCATCGTCCGTGAGGCCCGCGCGCTTATATGCCTTATGAAGCGATGATGTTGTAAATTTCCCCCAGTCATCCCGAAGTCCTCCTGCTAAACGATTTGTTCTATTCAAAAGTCTATTATCAGCATCGGTCGCGGCTGACCATATAACGAGATTCACACTGATGTCACTATTGACGCTGTTAGCGTCTTCATACCGTATCCTGACGGGTGTTTCTGACATGCTTCCATTGTTGTTTACCGTGAGATCCGCATATACATATGTTGTATCTTCATTTTGATCTTCGTGGATATTATGAGCATTGGGATAATTTTGAAGCACGTGTTTAGGCCAATCAGGATGCATTTGTGCTAAGTGTGCTTCAATCTCCGGGAGGCGGTTTTCGATAAACCACTGAGTAAAATGGCGAAAATAGGGGAATAGTGTCTGGATGATAGCGGTTTTAGCGTTAAGTACTTCCCGTGGATCTTTTCCGCTTGCTTCTTCCCAGAATAAGGAGATGCCCGGATGGTCTCCTCCCTCATCTTCATCTCCCGTTTCAATCTGAACATAAGGGATTTCCGCTTCTTCATCGGCGTCCGGGTCACCGATTCCGGAATTTAGGATAATACCGTCTTTTGACAGTACCTCAGTTTCATATCTATGCCACTCCGATTCCAATACATCAATGAGGTTGTCCATTTTTTCTGCAACTACGCTATCAAGCTCGAGAATCCGGGCCTCAATATCCATAAACCAACCGTCTTCATCTTCATTTGGAACTACTTCAATAGGGGTTGAGATTGCAACCGTTGTATCGCCGTCAAACTGTGACACTGCGAGTTGACCGTGAATGACAAGGCCGGTTTCTTCGAGATTCTCGTCGTACCGTTCTTCGATTGATACATCAAAGACCTGTTCCTGGTTGTTTGAGGTCCAGTCGCTGAGCCATTGAGGTGATTCTATTGCCATATGCTATTCTTTAGGAATACAAATTATAGGATATTTGTGTGAAAGTTTCAACGACTATTCACGTTAGAGTATAATGCATTTTATGGGAAATGAACTTTTAGCCCAACAAGGCGATGTAATTAACCCAGCGAAGATGACGATTGTGTATATGTCAGACGGAAAGCCGATTGCATTTCAATGGATGGGGATCCTGCGCTTACGGCTACAGATGCACGGGTTCTCTTGGGCGTTCCCGATACAATGCAGCTCCTCATTGAGTGGCCGTTTGATAGGCCTAAAAATAATTCACTATTAGAAAAAGGTCACATGTATTATGTGATTGTAGATAAACGGGCAAATTCCGCGGAGTTGTATTTTGATAATCCGGAAACGCAAACGTAATCGTTTACGGTGTTATTTCTGAGGGGTTGATTGGTACAAATAAGCAGCCTCAAATTGCTTCCACGAAACCGATTTTTTGCCTTCGAGTTGGACGGAATCCAGAATGAGGTTGTTGGTTGTAGGTTGTAAGTGACAAGCGAGTATTTTTAACCGTTTTTCTTCCGTGTTATTTCGTTGTTTTGTTGTATTATCGCTTTGTTGTGTTGTCAATTTGTTAATTTGTTGTTCTCGTTGAATTGTTATTTTAGTCCAAACCCCCGGCCATGGGGAAAGCGCACGGAAAAAACGCTCAAGAATCACACCGAGAGGCTTATCCTGATCGGAACTGCCTCTACACTTCAGGTAGTCTTTTATAATTGTTATATTGTTATAGTGTTCTATTGTTGAAACATTTGCCGATTTGCTTGTCCCTTGTTCCGTGTTCCTTGTCGCCGGTTGGATAACCGCCTGTATCAATTCCCACGGAATGTAGCCGTCTTCCCGTACAAATTTACGGGCATAAGAAGATGATTGTTTTATTGTTTTATTGTTATATTGTTGAGGGAATTCCTTGTGATTTTGACTAAGATAGTTAGGCAGAGACGTGATGAGGAGGTGGGCTCCCAGATCAAAAAGTTTTGTTCGAAGAGGATCGGATGTATCCGTATCCATAATTGAGATTTTCTTTTGCGCGATAATTTTGCCTTCATCGAATTTTTCGGTGAGTGTCACTATTGTTGCGCCGATTTGATGGTCGCCGGCAAGAATTGCCCATGGCACAGGGTCGGCGCCCCGCCAGCGGGGGAGAATTGACGGGTGGACATTGAGGCCGCCGAACCGGGCTTCGTTAATGGTCCGCATCGGAATTCGCTGACCGTAGGAAGCGCTCACCAGAAGGTCAGCTTTAAACGGTGCGAGCGTATCTGCGACCAATTCTTCACGTTCGTAGAGCGACGGATTTTCATTACTTGACGCAAATGAGACAACCGGTATGGTATGTTGTTTCGCCCAGTCTTCAACCGGCGTCGGCGTGATTACGAGTTGTCGTCCCACGGGTTTTGGCGGCTGGGTTACTATACAGACAACACGTAATTCGTAATCCGTCATTCGTAATCCGTTTAAACGTGAAAGGACGATGACCGAGTCCGCCGTCGAGCCGAAAAATAGTATTTTTATTATCTGTGTCATTGCGATCGTGCGAGTCGTCGAGCGACGAAGCAATCTTTCCGTCCTACACATGCAGGTTTTGGAGATCGCCGCGCCGTAAGAACGGACTCGCGATGACAAATGATGTCTATTTTAATTCGATTTCCTCGAGTATTTCTTTCCCGTGTTCGTCGCGACTGGACTCATAAAATTTACCCTGCTGCTCAAGTACGCGGTGGGTGAATAGGATGCCGTTTAAGTGGTCGGTTTCATGCTGGATAATTGTCGCGAAAAATCCTTTAAAATCCTCTTCGTGCTGTTTGCCGGTTTCATCCTGAAAACGGAGCGTGATTGATGCACTGCGCGCGACCTTGCCCCAGATATGGGGGATCGACAGGCATCCCTCAAGTTTATTTTCCCGCTCCGGCACGCCTTGGGTTTTTCCGTCCGATTTATGTATGATTTCAGGATTTATAAATATGCGGATCGTATCCTTTTCGTGGGGACGCGTGACAAAAATCCTATATGATTCACCGATCTGCGGTGCGGCGAGTCCAACGCCCTTAGGATTCCTCGTTGCTATAAGAGTAGTTGTTAGATCGTCAATGAGTTTGAGAAGTCGTTTGTCAAAAGCACTAACGGGACGCGACGGGGTTGTCAAAACTTCGTTTGGTACGGTAACGATATGCTGCTTCATTGTCCCATTTTACCTAATAATTCCGTAAATTGCTGATCTTTGGCGTCAATATGGCTGACGTAATCTTGGAGGACTCCTTTTGCAAGATCCGGTTGCTTCAAATCAATATAAAATATATAGAGCGCATAGTACGCATCGTGGTAATCTCGTTTGAGGGAAATTGATTTTTGGAGGAGGCTGATTGCCTTTTGATTATCTCCCTGGCGCCCATACAGAATCGCTAGGTTGTAATAAATTTTCGGGTCGTTAGGAGAAAGCGCAGACGCCTGTGTAAGCGCATTAATCGCGTCGGTGTTTAGTTTCGGGTCATAAGCCGACAGGGAGTAGAAAATTTTCGTTCTCGTTTTCCAGAAATTGACGTTTTGCGGCGAGGTCATAAGTGTCAGGTCATTTTCTTTGAGTGCACGGTTAGCAAGTTGGCCTCCGAGCGTTGCATTTTGCTGATCAAAGAGCGAGACGGCTATAGTTGCGATCGTCGTAGCTAGTTCGTCGTGGTAGACGGGCTCGTTGGAATTTATTGCAATCGATTGGAGATCATAGTTTTCTGCCTGAGCGTACTGTCCACTCCTCGCGAGACGATAGGCGGTCGCATAGAGTTTATCGGCGTACCAATACGATCCGACCCGGACGACGAGAAGGATGCCTGATATTGCGACGAGCCAGGAAATCCATGATGGGACAGCGAGTTTCACCACGTAGACCCGGAGCATTTTTGACTCTGACTCTGAGATAACAAACGCCATGGCGGGTATGAGAAAAAGCAATAGTTGCATGATGACGACGGAGAAACCGAAAAAGTTCGTAATGAGGATGGAAATCCAGCCGGCGAAGAGGGCCAATTCCAAAATTCCAAATTCCAAATCCAAAGGAAATCCGAATTCAGAATTTCCGAATTGTTTTGAATTTTGTATTTGAGTCTTTAGATTTATTTTGGATTTTGTGCTTAGAATTTGGGATTTAATAAACCAAACGATAAACGCTCCGATAAAAAATAGGTAGCTTCCTAAACCGAATAAACCGGTTGTCGCTAAATAATTGAGATATTCATTGTGTGCTTTATTGTAAAGAAAATCCCACTCGCTCGTGAGGTTGTGTCCGGCAGGCCTAAACCGGTAGAAATCAAAGGTAAATGTTTCCGTTCCCGTCCCTATGAGAACCGTTTTGACGGAGCTCTGCCATGCAAAAACTGCCGCCTGCCAGACGTATTTCCTTATAGTGCCTGATTCCGTGCCGCCTTCTTCAAGTTGCGGCCCGGTTGATGCGGGCGGAGCAGGAGTTGGCGCTTTTGAAGCGGTGTGACTAGCAAAAATATTTTGTATGCCGCTTAAAGTGAAATGGTTATCGATCTGACTTATCGAGGTTCCGTTGAAAAACACGATGACGACAAAAAGAACATGGAGAAGAATTCCAGCTGGGAGTATCCGTTTGACATCCTTTGTGCTCAAATACATGACGACCCAGAATAATACGTCAGCGACAGTAATTCCTAAAAGTCCTGAGCGTGAACGGGTAAACAGAAGAACGAGGAAAAAAAGAACAGAGATAAAGCTCCAAATCCAAAACCCCAAATCCAAAGGAAATTCAAAATTTAAAGAACCAAATTGTTTTGAATTTGGAACTTTTATATTATTTTGAGTTTTGAGTTTTGTAATTTGAGTTTGTAACGCGAGTGCCATCGCGATGGGGAACAGTGCGATCAAATATGCAGCGAGCCAGTTGGGTTGTCCGAGTGTTGAAAATACGCGGTCCTGCACATCCTGGACCCAGAGGTGTTTATCGATGCCGAAGTGCTCTGCGACGCCGTAAAGAGCGACGACCGAGGCGGTGCCCAGGATAACTCGTAGGAGAAGATAGATGATAGAAGACTTCGAGCCTCTATCTTCGCGTTGTGCCTCATTGGAGCCTGAAGTTGAAAAATTAGTGACGCATGCATAGTAGAGTACGACGTAGGAAATCACTGACCACATGCCGCCATTAAACCTGCTGTAATATCCAAGCCACGAAACGTGGGGATCTATGGAAAACACGGAGCTGACTAGTTGGGATGCGACAAAAAGTGCAATCGGCACGTCAAGGGGAGTTTTCACGATGCGTACTTGCCGGTCGCTCACCATCTTGATGAGCCATGCTGAGGCGATAATGATCGTTATGGCATACGTCACCATCATCTTATTGAATTCAAACAGTTCGTAATTGACAGGTGTGAGAATTAAGGGCACGAGGATGAAGAGAAGATAAAACGACCAACGGATTACTTTCGTGCACCACGATGAAACGTTCATGGGGATTAGTATACCATACGAACGGGGGAGAGAAGAAAATGTTGGACTATGTTTACTTTATTACAGGTTCCCGTTAATCTGGATGTAGATATATGGTAGTAGACGTCAGTTTTGATCGGGAGTTCTCTCAGGCGAAACAAAGCTTCGCCCAATCGCCAATCGGCCAGTTGCGCCAAATGGCTGATAATGCGCAGCAATGGATAACAAATGACGATTTGAAGAATCTCCATCTTATCGGGGATAATGAAGTGACCCAAACTGCAAAAGAACATCTGCACTTTCAATGGATGCAACTGTTGGCGCTTGATAAAAATTTAGCCGATACAGTAGTACTTCAGGCTAAACAAGAGATGCAACAAACAGCAGAGACCGGTAGATGGCAACTTGATGAAATTGCCAGGAATCGTTTGATATACACACTATCCGTGTGGAGCAAATATGCCGATCCAAAAAAGACAATTGTTCCGCTTTCACCTTTAGCCGTAACGATGGATTCTGATATTGATAAGCTCTCAGACGCGATGCCGAAGAAGACGGGAATCAAAGTGTCTACGGAGATGATGGAAAATATTCGTCTGGTCCATCGCATAGTGCCAGACTTAGATATCAACCGGGCGCTTAACGATGCAATGATGCATGAATTATTTCAGAAACGACGTCAAAAGAAATCGCTTCCGGAAATACAATATAAAGGTACTGCGCTTTCGCCGCGGCGCGCCCATTGGGTTGGTGGACGTGTACATCAAATGGAGATAAGTAAACGCGTTGGTTATGAATATAGCGACGAAGCAAATAAAGTTATGAGTATGGCGCGCGGTCGTTTGGACTCGGGTTTTCCACATCGTCTTGCTCAGACCCTCATGGAAAGCCGATGGCATCTGAATCATAACGATATGGTGCATCTGATGGGTTGCATACTTTTTGTGCTGCGTGTTGATAAAGATTCAAGGGGCAATCCAAATAAGGCGATGATATTTGCTCTTGATGAATATTTACGGTCGAATAACGTTGATATAACCCGGGTATTTTTAGGTCTTCGCGCTGATCAACCCATCAATGCCGACGTCCAGGATATATTGTCGTCCGTATATGGTATTTCCGAGCGTTTTTCCGTCGATGATATAGCCATCGAACACGCTCACCAGATGCGCGATGCTGATTTTGACTCCAGTAATTTTAGTGAGGATGATGACGCAGAACACGACGCTGATGCAGAAGAAGATTGGGAAAATGAGCCTGACATTGATGAGAAACTGTATGAATTAGGAGTACGGTCTGAACGATTTGATGATACAAAAATTCAATGGGCTACCATCGGATTAAGCAAACGAACTATTATCCCAAATCCAAAATTATTCTTAACCGATGGGACGTATGTTTTTGAGGACGGTACGCTCGATGATCCGGTTATCGCAAAAGATGGATACTTCTTTTATTTTGAAACGAGTCCGACTCATGATGAGGATTCAGATATTTCAACAAATGAGTTACACACATTTTCAGCTGAATATGTCGTAACATTCGGTCATCTGTATTCCTCTTTTTACCTCCGTCACATGGATGCGCAAAAAATAGCTGAAATATACAACATGCCGATCGAATTAGTTGTCAGTAGTCTTAGGAATCTCACGCAACGATTGGATAAAGATGGCTTTGTGAAAATCAGCAAAGAGCCGGAGCAAGTAGAAAAACCCGCTCAAGTTATTCAACCGGAGATCGAGTATATCGGGACAGGAGTGGCTGACGCCACGATAATTCCTGCTTTACGGCGGGATCAGGCGCGCAAGCCTTCTCCTGAGGTCTTGAAAGCAATGGAATGGTTACGTCTCATCGCTGCCGAGCTGCCTACATCCCCTGAGGGAGAATCAGAAATAGAAGAGATTCCTCACGGATTGTTTGCAGGAGAAGCACAAATGCCCGAACCTGAACGATTTGAGAGAGTCAACGAATCTTCATTTGAAGACATTGCAAATGCGTTTATTCCCGTTCTCGGAGATATTGACATGCACCAGAGGAAGCGAAGAATTCCACCAATGAGTGATGCTCCCGAGACGGTTGGAATGTCCGGTTTATTGCGATTGTTTATTGTAGAAGGGGAAACTGCTGAACAGATATCTCGTTATTATAAACAAAAATACAAGATAAACCTTGCACCGGAATCCATTGAGCCATATATGAATTATATTTTTTCAGAACTACGACAAACGGAAGACCGATCAAGACTTGATGATAGTCTTGTCCGTCAAGCTCGTAAGAATAGAAACCCGTTTGCCGTATTTAATCGGACTCACCGGTTGGTGAAGACTATTAAAGACTCGTATAAGGGTAGTACAGTGACGGAGGATCAAATATGGGATAATTTGCCGCAATTCCTCCGGGAAGTGTTCAATGAGTTGCGATCCTCCGGTATCGACCCATATAGTTTGGCAGCATTTGAAGACGTAACCGCCCATTTTTAACAACAGTTCCGCTTTTTAGGGATAATAATTCTTTCGCCCCAAAATTGGTGTAGCTGTAATTATCCTATAAAAGTTGATTTTTCCCTCGAAATGTGGTAAATTATAGGACAATAATTATGACGCAACTTCCGGGTGTCACATCAAATCCACTCAAACCTTCTGGTCGGGAATTGTCCGTGGGTCCTGTATATTCAGAATCGCAATTTGATCAAGAAATTCGTGCGTTACAATCGCCGGATTTTTATCATTCCAACATGGTTGAGTTCATACAAAACGCGCCGCCGCAGTTAACAAAAGTCCGGCCTTTTCCTCGTCCGATAGACAGACTCATTATAGGAGCCACCGCAGATCATAAGATGGCCGTTCAGGCAGACTGGCTTCACGGTGAATTCCTTTCCGATCTCATTTTGTATGGTAAAGACAGCGGGCCCGCGCTCCTTGGCATCGCATCAGGTGAAATATTTCTGAACCGCGATAATCCTGAACGGCGTATGGTCATTTTCACCTATAATCCGGACCCCTGGTATTATGTGACGAAGCTCTTCGGGCGGGATAATAACGCGGTCAAACTTGCTGATTTGAGAGATAACATTGATATGGATGGAAAATTCCAATATTTAGCCAAACTTCTGTCATCCGCCCACCCCGATGAACATGCACTTTCAGACGATTGGGACGGGAAGTCTCTAATTCTGGTCATTGACCAGATTGACCGGGTTTTTCAACAATTTCCTGCAATTCAGAAGATTCTTGGTAATTGGCCACGCGATACCCGCGGAATGACGACGCTCCTTGCAAGTGCCGAGACGCAGTTCGGTTCGATGATGAATCCGTCACTCAATATAGCGAGAAAGGTAGCGGACCCTCTAATTTTTGCCGTGCCGCTTGTGGACGGTGATACAACGCGTCTGATGCCGTTTCGGGTCTATCCGCCGGTTGATATTGGGATGCCGTTGCTTACGCAGTAAATTTGTTTGTTTTTACTATAAGCTAGTGTTATACTCACGCATTATGACAAACGGTAAAACTGAGGCAAAAGGTAAAGATACTGTACCGCTTCCCTATGGATCTGAAGCATGGGTGGCGTTTCGTACGCAGATTTATCCGGATTTTTTGGTTGCGCTTAGCCATGGATTAGAAGAGCCTCAAAAACGAGCGCTATATATCACCCTCGAAGAAACATGTAATCTGGTGAGACAAAAGATCATGACCAGTGAGGTCGAGCCGGAATTTATAAAAGCCGCGTATCCGCCATATCGTGGGGTAAAAGATGAGACCGGTTTTAGTGGGTTAATCGAAAAAATGATTGCGAAACGGATAAAAGGTGATTTTAAGGAAAATATTATGTATCGCACCCCAAGTATTGATTATGCAAACAAATTTTTAGAGCATCCGGATGGGGAAAACGGCATCAATAATTTTGTTTTTGCTATCGATTCAAATAATCTCCGGCACATAGAAGAAGTGTCATTTACTGCCCGTCCCAGGCATCTCTTGGTGGGTACTCCAGAGGCGACTGTGAGATTTTTAATCGGTGCAGCAGCATCATTCCGCAGTAGAAATGCGTTGAGGGCGGCAGGTCCGATTATTGTAGCAATCGGGCATTGGAATTTTATTGAAGCAATCAATGCACGTGCACTATGGGGTCGTGATGTGACGCTCCAGGTCGATATGCCGCATTTACGCGATCAGGCAAAAGCCTATCTTGTAGACTATATACAACCGGCAGTACGAAGAGGTCAACCGGTATATTTCATCCTTCAAGATGCCGGTGAGTATTTGGATATCACTGAACAAATTTCAAGTATGGCTAATACTGCTGATGTCCAGGTGGCCCTTGCTGCCGGCGTCACCGCTCCGAGATGGAACGGCGCAAATACGCAAAGAGGAGGGGTAGAGCCGCTCCAGGACCTCATACGAAACGCAACATCCGTATGGTTTGGTAAAGAAAAATTTCCGGACAATATAAATAATGAGTCAGAGCGTCTCGGCCTTCCACCTGGAATCGCCAAACGATTAACGCCGCATATGATGGTTCAGGTAGCGCCGGGTGAACTTTCATCATCGATGAAACACACGTTTTTATGGCCGATCGGAGGAAAGGTATAATATGGTGGGGCAACGTTCAAAATTTTATCTTATACAACAACAAGCGCGTGGAAAAGAAGCAGCGCCTGTCTCTTCCGTTCCCGTGCCCTTGCCTCCAAACGTCCGACCGGAAGACGTGGGTCCGGGTGAAGACCCAAATATCGTTTCCCTTCGTAATTCATTGGTTGATGTGACGTTGCCAATCGTGAACGGCATCAGTGGTACGTGGAATGCTCTTAAAGCAGTTCAGACGAAAGACGTGTTTGTTGCGCCTGACTCTGTTCCGGGAGAGGAATTAAAAACTCATGGGAATATTCTGCAGCAACTTACCCACGAGGAAGTTCTGCCGGCGATCCAATATGGCATATGGGATCCTGCGCTTATCATTGAACAGTTCGCCAAAAAGGAAAATGATCTTCATCTTGCTGTAGAGCGGATCACATTACGTTTAAACGATGCCGCAATTAAAGCATTTGATATTTATAATAAATCTCTTTATTCGCCTTCAGGAACACAAATTAAGATTAATAATGAACCCGATCTTCTGAAAGTGCGCGATCAATTGTGGGCAGAATGTTTGACTCCGTATTTTATGGCGGTGCCGCAATTGCCCAAAGAAACGGTTACACGAGGTGAAATAGCTTCTGATTATTCGAGTTATTTCCCATTTGGATCTATTGCCCTGAATCCGTCAGACATACCGCAAGCTCTGTATTATCCAACCGGGCCAGAGATGCGGGAAAAAGGAGAAAAGGGTGATGTTCGGGGGTATAGTTCGCCATCCGTTCTTTTTGTGGGTTTGCAGGATGTTCGTGAAGAATTCATGGTTCGTATAGCGCAGTCGGCGGATTTAGCCGATGCTCATTCATTTAACCGTGCTCCCCGAAGGCATTTTATGCGCACATTGCCGCTTGTCCCGTATGAACAGTTACGCCAGTATCAGGGACTTAAATCGTTTGTCCCGCTTACTGACGGTCATATGTACGATCAAGATGTCCTTCCTTGCTTGCCGTTTGCACAACTTTCCGTGCTTGCCCACCTTAATGTTCTTCACGAATCCTGGACAAAGGGAGAAAAGCCCGGTCCGGATCATTATCTTGTCGTTATTCCTGATATTGCGGCACTGAGTGAAGCTATTGAATTTGAACGGAAAAACGGCGAGTTTTGGGATAAACCGGTCGATCCGAGGAGTGTGAATGAATTGTTATATCCGCTTCTCACCCGCCCGCACCCGAAGATTCATATCGTGATCGGCGCCGACCCCGCAAAGATAGAGGAAGCGCTTGAATATGATGGCAAACCGCTCCCATTTGACTGGGCGCTCTTTGATGGCAATCCGGAAAGTTTATATCATGCGCCCTCCGGGCTTAAAGGAGTAGAGTTGCTGCCCCATCAGTTTGTGTTTGCGGATAAATATGGGAAACCGGTCGTTTGCTGGGTGCCGGAATTTGATAAACGCGGATAAAATTGCATTTTACTTTGGGAAGTATTATTATAGGTCGAACTTTTTAGAATGACGATATGAATCGATTTGAAAATAATTCTATTCCATCGGATGTCGGACAATGGGCCAGACAACAAGTAGATGATGGTCTTGCCGATGTCGTTCATCTGACCCCGGTTGGGACAGATGATTTTATTTTTAACCGGCGGGGGGAAATCCCGACGCAAATATACGCTCCGAATAAACTTCAAAAGGGTGTAGATATTCCGTTAAATATGCCAGTCGGCGCGCCATTCGTTCTCGATGATCGACAGCTAACCGCCAGAGCGCGGGAGGCAATGTATCCGATTTTGCCATTTCAACACATAGGTGACGGATACGGCGCGCAAGTTGTGATAGGTGGGGATGGTCAGGTATATACGATTCCCGTGAGAAATAATGAAATGGCGTTTAATCTTATGACTCCACGTCGAGCGAGTGAATATTACCATGCCCTTGGAATTACGGGAAAAGATGAGTTGGCGGAGGGCGTTGCCATGATGGTTCTTGAGATTGCACGAAAGCAGACGGCCGAGGCATCCGCGATGATGTGGTTGCGAAATATGGTCGGTGAGGTGCTTGATAACCCGCGGGGCGCGCGTTTCAAATTCAATATAGTCCAACCAGACGTTTCGTATACGACGAGAAGGGACGAATCGAACAGTCATGAAGATAGCGACAGTTATACCACCGGCCAAGGGAGGGAAGAGTCCGTGATGACTAATTCGACCCGAGACGCCCATGCAAACTCAAGAGAGGTTACGATGTTCCAAAAAGGCGGAAGTATGACGTTTGAGATGGAAGTAAAACCGGCTCCGCCAAAGATGCCTACGGCTACGGTTCGCATTGGCTTTTCCCGTGGTGGTATTTTTGGCAAAAAAGGATCGCAAACGACATTTGATGTACCCCTCAACATAGCAATACTTATGCAAGCTGATGCTTACGCACGGGGAGATGATTGCGACGTTACTCCCAATCCTTCTTAGAAACACAAATCAGTGAGTTCATCGGTTCTATGAATTACGAGGCGGACGACGCATATGATGACAAAGAAGAGGAGTACCACGGGATACCCTGGCAATTGGGGGGTCTGTTGACTTTGGGCATTCTGACGGCCTGTATTGGCCTCGGTGGGTACTTCGCAAGTCAGGTAAAGGCTGATGGCGCTGTGTGTCCGCCTCAAATGCCCTCGCGGCCGGCTGATCTCACTTTCGCTGGTGTGTACTTTTTCCCCGGTGAGCTTGACAGCAGTCCCGCGCGTCAGGAGGGAAGAGCGAATTTTTACGGGGGCGAGGAAAATCTGGATGAGTTTACCGGCTCAGGGGAGCCGTTTAACCCGGATGCGCTCACTGCCGCAAGCTGGTTTTATCCGATGGGCACTGAGCTTCAGGTGACCGATGAGCAAAACGGCGCGAGTGTTACTGTACGGGTAAATGACCGGGGACCGGACCGTGTTGACTACCCGGATGTTATTATTGATTTGACCCGCGGCGCCATGGCAAAACTTGACCCAAATGCCCAAAGCGCCAGGGTAAAAATTACTCCCGTTTGTCCCTAAAATTAAATCCCGCTAACTTGCCCTGACACAACGCTTACTTCCTCCCAAGGTCTACGTCCTTGCATCGGAAGAGCGCGTGTTCAGGACTGCGCTACGCTTGACATTATAGGCTATTTTTGATAGTCTAGACCCCATTACATTGTCGCATCGCACTCGCGCGGTTTTTTGGCTGTGTAATAGCTCTTTAATAACTATCATGGTGCCGGAACCGGAGGATGGGTGGTGTGCCGTTCGAGATGTTTGAGACGCTTGTCAACTGTGTCCGCCTGCGGATAGAGCGCACCCACTGCGTCGACGACTTCTTTGATAATTTCGTTTTTTTGGTTTTCGAATTTTTCATCCATCTTCTTTTCAAAAAGTTCAAATCGACTATCCATTTCGTCGATCATGTCACTTTTTAGCTCCTTAAGATCGTCCTTTATCGCTTCGCGGGTTTTGGTAACGATGAGGGGAATTGCTTTAATAAATGCATCCCGGGTAAGTGGTGCTGACATTTTCTTCATGTGCCCACTATACCACAATTCCTGTCAGAAAAAAGCCGAGCAAAACGCTCTGTTTTTTCCTGATATAGAATCAGGGGAGGCCAAACTTGGTCTTCTTTTTGTTGTGATGTATTGGGTTGTGGCAATGCGCCACACCAACCCGGTACACCGCACCTTAACATGTTGGGGTTTTTGTAATTTTATAGTTCTTTCACTAATATGAACTCGTCTTTCCGGTTCGGATTTCCGAAACGGATGAGAAAGAGTCATACCCGTAACAATTCTTATTTCAAGAAAGCGAAAACCGTGGGTTATTAACTCACGGATGAAGCGAGAAATGGTCTCCGCGATAGCGGAGGTCAAAGCGAATCAAACCGTGTTCTCTTTTTCTATGGAAAAAGAGAAACCGAGGACTTTTAGTCCTCGGAGGTTTATTGTGAAGGGTATGGGATATGGGTTGACGGGAAAATGTTGTTCATTTTACTCTCCGCCGACTGGCCCGGGATGCGCACAATCGCGTTTTACGCGTGCGTCCCGAGTTTATCGAGGGATAAACTAATTTGTGTTTGTCCCGGGTCAGTTGGTTGAAAAAAGCAAGAAAAAGAAAAAGAAGAAAAAGATAAAGAAATCCGGAAATAAATTAGACACAAGGAGAAAAAATGAACAAATTTTTTAAAGAACCCAAAAAGATTAACATATTACTGTTCCTTGCATCTGACAGCTTTTTGGGCATCACGTATCCACTTTCCATCTTCTTGGCATTAGGGTTTAGTGGATTGCTCGTGTTCAACTACATCACGACATATGTTGGCTTCAACCAAACGTTCTTGGCACTGGCGTGGTGGGTAATCCTTGGATTCGTAGCTGTCACCCAAGGCGTTCAGCTGGTCATTCCCATTTTGGAAGCACATGAGCTCCACAGCGATCTCCCGTGGGAATGGAGGATTTGTATGTGGGGTGGTTGGCTATTGGCTGTGCTCGCAGATTTCTATACAGCCGTAGTGGCGCTGGCGTATGGGACGGGTATGAAGTTGACCGCTAGTTTTGTGCTTTTTGATTCGCAGATGTGGTCGACTGGAGATGGACTGTTGGTAATAATTTTTGCAGGTTTGCTTATTACTGCGGAAATTTGGGTCGCGTTAAGTTGGCGGGCTGTGTTCCTTCTACATAAAAGATTTTGGAACATGATCCATAAAGTCCCGTCTACTTATAAGCCCACCCAGAGTTCACCTAGCATGGCAAGTTCTTTGCCGCGCCCTGGTAGTGGCTTACCTCGTCCTAGCAGCTATCCCAGCCCGATACCGTCACCTCTCACCGCAACTGGTGTACGCCCGTATCCAAGCGCTCAGCCGCGCCCTGGCCCTAGCTCTTCGCCGAGTGATAATCAGGATACGAAACATTAGTATCCTTGGTGAAGAGGCCCATCGTCGTGATGACAGACGGGCATCACTCTAACTTTTTCGACGTAAGTTATGTCGGGAGAGGAGGTGAAAAGAGTGAGAGAACTTTTTTTCAAGAACACACGCAGCTATCAGCTGACCCCAACCACACTTTTTGCTAACTGGCATCTGCCGGTTGGTTTTTTAAATTGTGTGCGCGTGTGTTCTTGAGTTCTTCAAGGGCTTTTTATAATTTAGAGCATCGAGCATAGGGGATAGAAATTAGAGCATAGGGAATAGAGCATAGAAGATAGAGAAAGAAAAAAGCTTTTGAAAAACTCAGTTTTGCGGTATTCCGGCTTTTTTTTCGAGGACCTCGATCCGCTCATCGTGATCTTCGATCATATCGCGGTAACCGGTTACGATGGCGACGTCATCGCGAAGATCCCTAATTTCTTTGAGAATTACGTCTTTAAATGATATAAGATCGTCTTTTGTAGCGACGTGTTTTTCGTCAATGACGTCGTTAACGATTTTTTTAACATCATCTGAAGTGAGCATTTTAGCCATAGCATGATTATGTTCAGTTACTGAAAAATTGCAAGATATCAATGTGTATCATTTTACTTTTGAGGATAGAGAAAAGAGCTTTTGAAGAACTTTGACTTTGATCAAAAAAATAATAACAAGTTAATTTGGTATAATACCGCTTTATGAGTGTTGAAAACAATATATTAGCGATAGAAGGTCCGGCACCAACGTTTACCGTGGTGCAAAGGGCCCATATAGACTCAGATATTGTTTTTGGTGCCGTTTCGGATCATCCACATCAGATTTTTGAACCGCGTATTACCAAAGACGGAAAGGTTGATGTCACCGGTATTCCGGATGACGGTTTTATATTAGCTGTAACCCAACTCCGCTCAGCGAATGTGTATGCTCTCGTAGAGCGTTGTCACAGATCATGGACCGATCATGAAACGATCTACTTACAGTATCGTGATCCTCACTCTATGCCTCAGGCGGTGCCGATCCAATATGCACGGAACCTGAGATCAAATGAAGGTGATGTGTTAATTCTCGGCGTTTTGGTGCATCCGAGTGTATTTCATGATGCGTATCCGCCGCTTGATGGAAACATATAATTATATGTTTGAAGTATTAAATGTATACGATAATCAATCAGGAAAAGAAGGTCCGATTGCGACAATTAATGGTCGTGTCGGCGATGTAGGGACATCGCTTGGGAGATTCAGGATTGGTAAAGAGCGTGGCACCTTATCGGCATATACTATTGTTGGCTTTGATTTAGGTGCAAAAAAGCAGATAGACCGACGTATTGCGCCTGATGATCCTGATATTATGCTCATCGGACATACGGAAAAAGGCGAACTTATCCGCGTGATATTTTCATATGAAGAAGCGAAACGTTTCGAGGTTAAAAGGGTAGCAAATGTATTAACTCAAGTACTTGGTTTAGCACGATAATTGGCCGGACACAGTCTGTGGCTGATTTATAGCTAAAAGATTTCCCGCGCCGCTTTCGTTCTCGGTTTCCCGTCCAAATATGCTTCCTAGGCCGCTACAGAGGCTTAAAACATCAATTATAGGATAGTTCCGTGACTCTTAGTGGCGTAAGCGCATTATTCTTAAGAGTTAGCGTTTATTCCTTCGATCGATCTCACGCGGTGTCGCGCCGAAATGGTAACTTGACGGATTCCGTTTCGTAGCGCCTCTCCGGTGTGGGTGGCCCCCGTGATCCATCCAAATGCTCGCGTTACTCCACATGGAGGAATCTGGAATCTGTTGTAATGCTTCGGATATAGACTCTGCGTTACCTCCTGCTTTTTCCAGTGCCTCTTTAATTTTCCGGTATGAAAGTGTTTTTAAAGACCCCGGATCCTGGGTTTTGGGGAGTTCATGAATCGGTATAAACCGGAATACCCCCTGAAGCTCCGGTCCCTCCTGGGAGAAGATGATGGCGAATCGCTGGACCCGGCGCGTCAAAAGCTTGTGACCGAGTCTGTCTACATGGCTTACGAGCGATGAATTATCCTTTGAGGGAACCGGAAATATGATTTTACCGATGATTTTACCCCGACTGGCAAAGTCAGGCCCTGTCAATAATTCCGCAAAAGGCCTGGGGGTAAATTGGTTTGCTGTGTTTTGTGCTATTTGGGCATCTCTCATGAGTGCTTCATCGTCTGGCGTGTCAGAAAAATCCGGAGCAATCTCTACTTCCGGCGGATCCGATGAAAACTGATTCTCCGGGTCCTGGGCCTGGTCAACCTCCGACCTTAAAACAGAGGGTTTTTCAAAGTGCAGTTGTGCATGGACATAATCCCGAAAATTTCCGTCGGGCACCCGCGTAACTGGGATCTTATGTCGTGTATTTCCGTCGATTCGGTCAGGTGATGTCATAGCGTTATGTATTATATCTCACTAAATCAAAATAGTCAGATGGATTTGTGAGATAATGAGCACGAGAAATGAATTATAGGCCATATATGGTATAATTACTAGTATGCATACTATGCCGGAAAATCCAGTGCCAAGCTTTAAAGAGGCCATTAAAGAGGCTCATAAGGCAATGCATCAGTTAACCCCTGAAGAGCAAAACACAATCTCTCAACTGGGATCAATTGCTCTTGAATACGCGATTATGGGAAATTTTTTAGCACTTATCGATTTTATTGAAAAGCATCCGGAGGCGGCTGAGACACTCGAAGTATTCAGAGACACGGAAACGACTGCATGAAACGAGATGAAGCAGGACACACTTTATTTATTTACCGGAGCACTTTGAGATTTTAAGCCCGGAGAGACCGTTACACCGATAAACATTTCTTCTATTTGAACTTCCAATCTCTTTCCGTCGGGATTTAACCGTATTTCCAGTGCCTTATTTCGTTGAACGCGTGCAAAACCCATCGCGTCCATGTGACGCTCAACGTCCATCGCTTCGGTTTGTAGAACCGGATTACCGAAACCAGCTTCAGCTTCTAATTTTTCCCGAAGTTCTGCGGCGTTAACAAGGGCGTTTGCTAAATTTGCTCGGAGTTCGAATTCAGTCAGTGCGTGTAATCTTCCTGTAACTATTAATCGCGCAAGTGCATAGGATTGTCCATCCCGGACGTAATCGGCTGCTCTGTCTAAATAGGTTGTTTCAGGGGTGGTCATATATATTTATCCTATAGGAATTATATTCTACTTATTCAATTTACACAATACATATTATATCAACCTTCAACGGTCGTTGTTCGCGTTTTGCGGTCTCGGGTAGACAACCGCATTATTCGTGTTTGTGAATGTGGAGTCGACAATTTGGTATGCTTCGGCAAAAAGGTCGCGATCCACGATTTCCTGTCTTCGATCATTATCGAGAAATACAAGAATCTGATCAAGATATTGAGCAGCTTCCATCCCTGTTTCTCTATAGGGGTTGACCTGCGGCGCACGTAAGATATTTTTGAGATGCTGGAGCATCGATATTTCTATACCGTTATTCCGTACGTTTTTTTGAGGGTTAAAGACAGCTGTGGCAGGAAGCGCGTTTGGTCGAAGCCGTTCACGGGCCTCATAAAACCAGGATCGGTCCCGTATGCGCTCCTTGAGCAGTTCTTCCCGAATGTCCGTATATTTTTTCAAAGTCGGCTTGATACCAAGATATAGATCTCGTGCGCGCCGGAGCGAAGCGGAGAGAGCAGTTCGCGCGATAAGAGGATTTCGTCTGTCTCCGGAATCCCTGCCGCCACTTCCTTTCATAAGCCATTGTTCAGCGAGCCGGGTTTCTTCGTCAAGAGTCCGTTTGGGATTTAACCCTACGTGTTCAAGAAGTCGAATAGTCTCAGTCTGATAGTTCGTCAGATCGACGTCCGTTAACGTCGAAAAATCTTCGCTAAATAAATCAAATAATTTATGTGCCCGTTCACCGAGCGTTACAATTTGTTTATATCGCTTCCCGCCGGTGTTTTCGATGATACTGTTCACCTGCCGGATTGCGGATTCAAGATTGCCATTATGAATGATTTGGTTTTCATAAAACTTAATATGAGATCTATACGAATAGATATCTCCGCGCCGGTTTTGCGGTGAGATGAGAACATAATTTTCTTGCAATACGCTTGGCTCGTTTGGTAGTGACCGGGATCTGGTAAACAGAATAACGCCGTTATCAACGCGTGCTTCAGTACCATGGAAAGATGGCAGTGTGAGAAAGTGTTGGTATTCCACTTCATGAGGACGCTTCACAAATAGAGCGGTATTACTGCCTGTTTCTATTGTTGATGGTGCTGCCATGACCCTTATTATACCAAGAGCGATCAAGAGACGGTGAGATAATGTGGTAGAATGAACCCACGATGCTGGACTTCCTGTTCGGTTTATTGTCACATGACCTAGGGATCGATCTTGGGACCGCCAATACGCTCGTTTATGTGCGTGGGAAGGGCATTATTATCCGGGAGCCATCGGTGGTTGCACGGCATAGAAAAACCAAGCAGATCGTGGCCATCGGACGGGAAGCGAAGCTCATGCTCGGGAAAACACCGGCAACGATAGAAGCATTCAGGCCCCTCAAAGACGGAGTGATTGCCGATTTTGATGCGGCGGCGGCTATGCTTCGACATTACATCCAGCTTGTTCACCAGCAGCCGGTCAATTCATTTTTACCGAGAATCCCCCGGCCGAAAGTGGTTATCGGGATCCCGTCCGGAGTTACTGATGTTGAACGGAGAGCCGTACAGGAGGCGGCCATCATGGCGGGCGCACGGGAAGCATATCTTATTGAAGAGCCCATGGCGGCGGCAATCGGTGCGGGACTTAAGATCGAGGAATCAAGCGGAAGCTTCATCTGTGATATCGGCGGTGGGACAAGCGAAATTGCCGTTTTATCCCTCGGCGGGATTGTCGTTAATAGAAGTATACGGATTGCCGGTGATGAATTGGATGAGGCAATAACTAGTTTTGTTCGGCTTAAATACTCTCTTCTCATCGGTGAGCAGACGGCTGAGGATGTGAAAATTACCGTGGGGTCCGCCTATCCTGTCGGAAAATCAGATCGTCAAACCGTGATTCGTGGACGGGATATTGAGACGGGACTGCCAAAGTCCATGCGCATCAACGAAACGGAAATCCGCGAAGCGCTATCTCCCGTACTTTCGGAAATCATAGAAGGCATCTCAGAAACGATAGAAGAGACGCCACCGGAATTACTTGGCGCCATTATGGAACAGGGCATCGTCTTGGCCGGCGGTGGAGCGCTTTTACGCGGGATGGATAAGCTTATCGCGCAGGAAGTCAAAATGCCGGTCTGGATCACCGATGATCCGCAGACGGCGGTTGTGCGCGGGTGCGGAAAATTGCTCGATGATTCTTTACTGCTCCGGAAGGTTAAAGTCGCGGCAAGGAAAATGTAATTAATTATTTGCGCTTTGGTCGTCCCGCCCGTCGGTCGCCAACAGAAAATTGAGATCCGTCTTCAAACTCTCTCGCGGAGTGTGCTTCAGTTCTCAATAGACCGATGTTCCGCTCGCAGGTGAAGCCGGACTCAATTTTGTTGGTTCCCCGGCGGGACTCCCTCGCGCTATACTATACGTATGAATAGAAAGGTAGCGACAATTATCTCCCGAATATTTGATCCATTCCTCATGTTTGTCGTTCTTCTTTTTTTCGCACTGCAAAAAAGTACGCTTGCTGGGCCCACGATGATAAAATTTCTTTTTCTTTCATTTACTCTCATGATAGGAGTGCCCGTCGTCTTGCTTCTCTATGCTATTAAAAAAAAGATAGTCAGTAACTGGGATATTTCTGAGAGAAAAGAACGACCTAAGGTGTTTGGGATTATTTTGGTAATTGAATTTGCTTTTCTCTTTCTATTGCGTCCAATCATGGATCCGTTCTTATTCCATACATTTTTATCCATCTTCATTGCAATGGTGGGCTTTGCTGGAGTGACGCTATTTTGGAAAATATCCGGCCATGCGTTTATTAACAGCCTTGTGAGTGGATTTATTGTGTTATGGTTTGGCTGGGGTTTTTGGCCAGTGTTGCTTGCCGTCCCGCTGGTGAGTTGGTCGCGAGTGGTACGGCGTGATCACACCGTGCTTCAGGTAGTCGCAGGAGCGTTATACGCGTGGATGTTGTTGATATTGATGGGCAGATTCTAAGCGACACGTGACAAGTGACAAGAGACAAGAAAAAAATCAAATACTTGTTTCATGTTGCCTGTCTCATGTCACTATTGCATGAAACTTGGAAAAGCATTTTCCGACAGCGTCGAGGAAGAACACAATCTCATCATGCGCAAGACCTCCGATGATGAGCCCTCATGGTGGCTCGGTATGGGGCGGGTTCTTCTTTTTATATCCATTTTATGCATCGCATTCTTTATCCTTCTGTGGCGGTTGTTTGATTTGACAATTGTGCAAGGACATCATTTCCGGGTATTGGCCGATGACAATAGAACAAAGGAACTTGTCCGTCATGCGCCCCGCGGACTTCTCCTTGACCGTACGGGAAAACCGCTTGTGACCAATATTCCGTATTATCGACTACTAAAACCTTGCAGTGGTACAACAGACATCGATTGTGTGACCCCGGTGAGTCGCGAAGAGGGAGATGCGCTCGCAAAAAAAGGGCTCCCGGCGGGGACTTTTTTGGAAGTAGATTACCGGCGGGATTATCTGATGCCCGAGGCTCTAAGCCACGTGATCGGGTATACCGGAGAGCTCACGCCGGGCGAGCTCACTGACGAATATTATAAACTCCGCGATTATCGGGCAGGCGACCGTATCGGACGGGCCGGCGCTGAGGCGGTATTTGAGGACCGGCTGCGGGGCAGGGATGGGAAAGAGCTTGTCGAAGTGGACGCCCATGGCAAAGCGGTGAGAAGTCTGGGGCGTGATCCTGAGATCCCAGGGGAAGACATTACGTTATCTATTGATGCGAAACTCCAACAGGTCGCGATGGATGCATTTCCCAAAGGAGAAAAGGGGGCAATCATTGTGACGAATCCGTCAACGGGTGAAGTGCTTGCTATGTATTCAAGTCCTACGTATGACCTTAATACGTTTTCCAATGGCTTGTCGGAGAGCGAGTATACACAGCTCGTCGATAATCCCGACCAGCCGATGTTTAACCGCGCAATCGGCGGCGTCTATCCACCGGGAAGTACGTTTAAAATGATCCTCTCCGTTGCGGCACTTGAGGAGGGCGCCGTCACAAAGGATACGACGATTGGGGATACCGGTGTTATCACTATCGGGCCGTTTACGTTTTCCAACTGGTTTTTTACTCAATACGGAAAAACTGACGGTATTGTAAATATTGTTAAAGCACTTCAGAGAAGTAATGACATATTTTTCTATAAAGTCGGAGAACTTCTGGGCATATCGAAGCTCTCACTGTGGGCACGAAAGATGGGATTGGGGAAACCATTAGGCATTGAACTTGCAGGGGAGGCGAGCGGACTTGTTCCCGACCCGGCGTGGAAGAAAACGCAGTTTACAACACCCCAAGATCTTGCGGCACACAACGATGAGTGGTATTTGGGTGACACCTATCACGTGGCCATCGGGCAGGGCTATTTGTTGGTGACACCCCTGCAGGTGAGCGCGTGGACAAATATCATTGCGGATAACGGTTTATTATGTCAGCCGACAATAGAGAAAGTCGCAGGACCTTTCTTATTCGGGCGCGGTATCCATTGCAGCGATGTGGGTATTAAAAAGGAAACGATAGATCTTGTGACACAGGGGATGTATGAGGCATGTCAGACGGGCGGGACCGGTTGGCCGCTATTTAATTTCGGCATACATTCTCATGTCATTCCCGCTGGTGCGGGAATCCAGTCTTCTGTGAATTCAGTGGGATCCCCGGTCGGAGCCGGGGATGACAAAAGCGCGACTTCGTCGGCTTCTTTCACGAGTATTCCTGTGGCCTGTAAAACCGGTACCGCTGAGTTCGGGGATGCAAGCAATAAGACCCATGCGTGGTTTACCGCGTTTGCGCCTGTCCCTGCAAAATATGTCGATACGAGTCAAAACGCGGCAGCACCCAATACAAGCACCTTAACCGGAACGCCCCAGATTTCGGTAACCGTACTTGTTGAAGGCGCGGGCGAAGGAAGCAATGTCGCAGCCCCCATAGCGAAAAAAATATTTGAGGAGTGGTTCGGAAGATAATTATTTTACATTAATTAATTTTTTATATAAACCCTCCAGTGAGCGAATATGATAATTTTTACTATAATAGGATTTAAACAAATGAGGCGAATATATTTTTGAGTTTACGTGTAGTTGGTGTGCCATCACGCGAGCCAATTCGTTAGGGTCATTATATTGAAATAAGGTGCATTGCTCTCCAAATTGATGCTCGATTTCCGGTAACGCTCCTGCATTTGCAATAATTACCGGAAGCCCTGACTGAATTGCTTCGAGCGTTGTTAAACTCTGTGTTTCAACGGAAGAGGGCATGATGAAGGAATCTGCTTGACGATAAAAGTTAAATTTATCACTTTCTTCAATATATCCTATCCAAGAAATAACGTCAGATAACGATCGCTTATTTGTTAGATTTTTTAATGCGGGCAAATAGGACCCCTTACCGGCAAAAACGATTCGGAAGGATGAAGCTATGTGTTTTAATTTTTCGGCTGCAAGAAGAGCAACAAGTAGATTTTTGTCACGATCTATTCTGCCAATATATAGAAAAATGTAATGCCCCTTAGGAAGAGAAAATTTTTTCCTTACCGATTGCGAATTTATGGGCAGCACGGGCTTGTCGATCCACATTGGTAAAACGGTAATTGGTGGAGTGACCCCATGCTCCCGCATTTGGTTTGAGGCAAATTGTGATGGCGCAGTAATGTATTGCATTTGATTGTAATAATTTCTTAGTACCAGCCATAAGGCCCTATGGGTATTTTTTTTGGATGTTTTAGTCAGCCATGGAGTATATGCTGTTATAAATTGAGGTATACCGTGAAGTGTTGCGATTGTGGGTATGCGGAGATGTTTCGCAGCTTTAAGCGTTGGATACCCGATCGGGCCGATTGAATGAAAATGAACGAGATCAGGATGGAACTCATTAAACATTGTTCGAATATGAGATGAGGGTACAAATCCGGTATAACTATTATCCCGTAATATGTTTGGGATGGCCCAAATGGAATAATGGGAAAGATTTTTTGTAATCGGTATACGTGAATATGGGGGGTACCCCGGAGCTATGACAACAACTTCATGTCCTCGTGCCGCCAATGCACGAGACTGTTTATCCACAACCGTAGATACCCCGCTAACAACTGGCGGATAAATATCAGATGACAGAACAATCCTCATAAAGTGTATTGTATATCGTAGATAAAATATAAATACAATATTCCTAGCTTTTCTGAAACGTTACTATAATTTACTATAGATATTATGACGGAGCATTTGAGGTATATGAACGCAATGGACATCCGGTTCACCGTTTGCTCTACCAATCAGAAGGTCCGTTCGCCTGGAGCGCGGGGTTGTTTTTATTTGCGTGCCGGTATATTTTTGCTGAAAACTGAATAAAGATACCCCAGTATTCCGGTCGACAGACAGCTCGCGATAAGATACGCGATAAATCCGTTCTGGCTACTCATGACAAACGGGCTTCCGAAACAGGTGTAGAGGACGACGTAGTTGGGGTATGACGTTGTACAAAAGATGCTCGTGAATAAAATCATAAGAATGGTCGGCGGAATACCGATCATCATGAAGACGTATGTCAAAAGCTTTTGAAAGGGTGGGACAGTATCGGGCGTATTGAGATACGGGAGCAGTGACGTGTCATGGAGAAGTGAATAGCGGTAGCTCAGCAGGAATAAAAAAAGTATCGCTCCGAAGATAATCGGTGTGTATTGTCTGCGCATGGGTATATTGTTCCATGTTTTGTCATTCTTCGCAAACATGTGATACGCTTGGAATCATGGACGAGGAGACCGAATGTTTTATCGGTTTTAACGTTTTCCCGGGGATCGGACCCATCAGGTTTAAACTTCTTCTTGATTATTTCGGGAGCGCCCGTGAGGCGTGGCGCGCGCCGCTTGTAACGCTCCGGAAGATTAAGCTCGGCGAAAAGTTATCCGGCGAATTTGATCATTTCAGGAAATCATTTGATCTTGATGCGTACATTTCCAACCTGAATAAACTCCATGTGTCCGTTCTCACATTGAAAGATCCGAGATATCCGATACTGTTATCCCGAATCCCCGACGCACCGTTTGTACTCTATGTAAAAGGTAAACCCTCCTACACTAAAGCTACGGAGGGCGGGGAAAGGCATAAGATTCCTCTTGATCTCACCCGGACAGTTGCGGTTGTCGGAACCCGAAAAATCACACCATACGGAGAAGAAGTGACGAGACGGCTTGTGGAAGGATTAGCCTCCTACGGTTGTACGATCGTCTCGGGTCTTGCCTATGGAGTGGATGCGGTTGCGCACAGGAGCGCTATTGATGCGGGAGGCAAAACCATTGCGGTTCTCGGTTGCGGTATTGACATTATCGCTCCGCCAAGCAATGCTAGACTATATTACGATATTGCGGATGGTGCGGGTGCTATCGTATCTGAAGTTCCTTTGGGAATGCGGCCCACAAAGGGTTTGTTTCCGGCCCGTAACCGGATTATCAGCGGACTTTCATTGGGAGTTCTGGTAACGGAAGGGGCCGATGACAGCGGTGCCCTTATTACCGCCCGGTATGCGGGTGAGCAGGGACGCGATGTATTTGCGGTGCCGGGGCCGATTACGAGTCCGTACAGTCGCGGACCCGCGAAATTATTAAAAAACGGGGCAAAACTTGTTGAGTCGGTTGAAGACATTTTGGAGGAACTCAATATACCGGCGAATTTAGCGAAAGACGCGGAAGATCTGGATAAAAAAATTCAGGAATTGACCTCAGCGGAGGAAAAGAAGATTGCAGTGTTATTGTCAGACCGGCGGATGTATATTGATGAGATTGTGCGGGTATCCGGCTTGACAGCCAGGCAGGTTGGGTCTACCATCACCCTTCTTGAAATGAAGAGGATAATAAAGGATTATGGAGAGAAGGTATACGGAATATGGATTTAATCATTGTTGAGTCACCGACAAAAGCGAGGACACTGACGAAATTTCTGGGTGGTAAATATACCGTGGAGGCGACGTTCGGCCACATCCGCGATTTGCCCAAAGCCGAGCTGGGAGTGGATCTGGAAAATAATTTTACGCCGCGCTATGTCATCCCGCGCGATAAAGCCAAACGCGTCGGCGAACTCAAGGATCTGGCCAAGAAGGCGGGTAGAGTAATATTGGCGACCGATCCCGACCGCGAGGGAGAAGCAATTGCCTGGCACGTCGCACACATACTCGCGACAAGTGGCAAGCGGCAAGCGACAAGCAAGAAAAAAAATCAGAAGGATTCCGGCATGTTGCCGGTCGCGGATAGTGTGTCTTCTTTTAAGCGCATTGTGTTTCATGAAATTACGGAAGAAGCGATCAAAGAGGCGCTCGCGAATCCACGGGAAATTGATGTGAAGCTTGTTGATGCCCAGCAAGCTCGAAGAGTGCTGGACCGGCTGGTCGGATACAAATTATCGCCGCTTCTCTGGAAAAAATTATCCAAACGCTGGCTATCGGCGGGCCGTGTGCAGTCTGTGGCCGTACGGCTTATTGTCGAGCGCGAGCGCGAGATCCGGAAGTTCACAAAACAGGAATATTGGACCATCGAAGGGACCTTCGCTTCTCCGAATGCTCACGGAACAGGCGATTCCAAACCACCGCAAATAATAATAGCCCAGCTTGTTTCCAAAGACGCCGTCAAATATGAGGAAACGCTTGTGTTTGATCTTTTTGACGGAAAATATACGACAACAAAAACGAGTATCGGGAATGAAGCTGCGGCCGGTGCAATTATTACCGATCTCCACGCGCCGTTTACCGTTTCCGCGGTTGATAAAAAGGAAATCAGGCGTTTTCCCGGTCCGCCGTATACGACAAGTACGCTTCAGCAGGATGCCGGCCGGAAACTGTATTATTCTGCCAAAAAAACCATGCAGCTTGCCCAAAAGCTCTATGAGGAAGGCTACATTACGTATCACCGTACCGACAGCGTCAACCTTTCGGAGAAGTTTTTAGGGGAAGCGCGCACCTACATTGAAAAAACCTTTGGGAAAGAATATTTACCGTCTGCGTCGAAACATTTTCAGACGAAGTCTAAAGTTGCCCAGGAAGCGCATGAAGCCATCCGTCCGACTGATGTCGCCCTCACGAGCGATCAACTGGATGGGTCGGGCGAGATTAACCGTGATCATCACCGGCTGTATGAAATTATTTGGAAGCGCGCGATGGCGAGCCAGGCGCGGGAGGCGGTTTTCGATTCGACGACCGTTGATATTGCAAGCGGTAACGGGTATGTCTTTGAGGCCCAGGGATCGGTTATAAAGTTTGACGGATTTTTACGTATCATGGGCCGCGATACCGATGAAGTCGTCATTCCGAACGTTGCCGTAGGCGACAATCTGACGAGCGAAAGCACTATTCCGACCCAACATTTTACTAACCCGCCACCCCGATACACAGAGGCGTCGCTTGTCAAAACACTCGAGGAAAAGGATATCGGGCGTCCGTCAACATACGCGCCCATCATTTCTACCATCCAGGAACGGCAATACGTGATCCGTGAAGAAAAAAAGATGGTGCCGACGGAATTGGGTGAATCGGTAACGGATTTTCTTGTCCAATATTTTCCCGAAATTATGGATCTTCCGTTTACTGCCCATCTTGAAGCCGATCTTGATGCAATCGCCAATGGCGATAAAGCCTGGCAGCCGGTTATCGCTGATTTTTATACCCCGTTTGCAAAAGACTTATCAACGACGTATGACACAGCGGAAAAGGTGAAGGTTGCCGTTGAGGAGTTGGGGGAGCCCTGTCCGACATGCGGACATCCGCTTGTTATTCGGGTCGGGCGGTACGGGAAATTTGTTGCATGCAGCACCTTCCCGGCCTGCAAATATACGCGGCCGTTTGCCGAGAAAATCGATGTGAAGTGTCCGCGCTGCGGCGGCGATATCATCATCAAGAAGAGCAGGAAGGGGAAAACATTCTATGGCTGCAGTAATTACCCCAAATGCAACTTCGCTGCGTGGAAAAAAGAGGACATTAAATAAATCCGACAAATACTACAAATAAGCAAATCCGACAAATGTTTTGACCAATTACATTGGTAGTATTTGTAGTATTTATGGCATTTGTAGTATTGTTAAGCTATGGATGATCGGACCAGAACGTTGGCCGCTGTTACTGTGATTATCGGTGTTCTTGTGCTTGTTGCCATTATTGTCGGCGTTCTGGTTTCCGGTAAAACTGTTGTCTCTCCGGTGCCTGATGACGATGCCATAAAGATTATTTTCGTTTCTCCTTCACAAATTCCGACCTTAACCCCCACGCCGACACTCGCGCCAAGTACAAAGCCCGTGAAAAAGACGTAAAATCGCTATGTCTTTCTTATTAACACTCGATCAATCGGTATTTCTCTTTATCAATCATCTATGGCGGTCGCCGATGTTGGGCGTGATAGCCGGGTTTTTATCCGGTATAGGTGAGTGGGGAGCGGTATGGTTTCTGATCGCCATCATATTATTTATTCGGGAAGAAGAGCGGGATCATTGGTTTTTTGCGCCATTTATATTTTCTGCTGCTTTTGGCTGGATACTCTCTGAAGTGATTATTAAATGGATTGTTGCCCGCCCGCGACCATCGGAGACGATAGGTGCAATTATTTTAACCAATCCCGGAAACTATTCATTCCCCTCGACACATGCGACACTCGCCTGGGCGATGGCGTTCCTTTTATCGAAGGAGGAGCCAAAACTGTCCTTTTGGTTTTACCTCCTTGCCATTCTTATCTCGCTCTCGCGGATTTATCTTGGCGTACATTACCCGAGTGACGTTATCGGTGGGGCGCTTTTAGGTTGGGGAATCGGCTTACTTGCTATGAGAATCGAGCTTTCGATACGACCCCGAAAGAGAAAGCGTGGAAAATCCTGATATAATGTCCTCATGATTAAACTCAACGCGAAGGAACTTCGGACGACGCCGGTAGATGAGGAAGTCGCTAAATCCCTTAAGAAAAACCCGATAACCGTTATTCTTGATAACGTTCTTGATACCTACAATGTCGGGTCGATCTTCAGACTAGCCGATGCGGTGGCCGCAGAAAAAGTGATTCTTTGCGGGCAGACGTTGACGCCACCGAATTCCCGGATTAAAAAAGCTTCGATTAACACCTGGCAATGGGTGAATTGGGAATATAGGCCAACCGCCAAAGAGGCGGTTGAAGATCTAAGATTAAAGATTAAAGATCTAAGAATTGTTGCGGTGGAACAGGATGCACGAAGTAAACCGTTTAATAAAGTTGAGTATGATTTTCCATTAGCAATTGTTGTCGGCAATGAGTCCTATGGTGTCGCTAAGGACGTTCTTGATATGGCCGACCTCATCGTCGAAATGCCGATGTGGGGGATTAATAAATCTCTCAATGTGATGGTAAGCTGCGGAATTATTTTATATGAAATAATGTCTCGCGAAGCTAGATCCAGCTTCGCAGGACTTCGCCAGAAAACAGCCTGATCAGAATATAGTTTAGAGCATTAGAGTTTAGAGATTAGAAACAAGAGAGTATGTGGTCCATATCACATGCTAACACGTTAATATATTGCCATGAATATACAAAAAAAACGATCACTCCTATTATTGCTTTCTTTGCTGTTACTGCTATCCTTCTATCTGTTTAGCCGTCAGGTGAAGCGGGGGTTTTTGAAACAAGCGGATTTTAATATGACCGTGCGTCTGCAGGATCATATACCGGCACGCCTGGACGGACTGTGGGAAAATCTTGCATTTTTTGTAGAACCCACACCGTCAATATTTGTCGTAGGACTATTGACGATTGCCGCATTTGTGGATTTCCTGCCTGCGCAGGCGGGAAAAAAAAGAAAGGTCCGTTGGCAGGCGCTCCTCATTCCTTTATTATTCGGACTTATTGTGTTGGGGGAAACGTATGGCAAAAACGTTGTTCACCATCCGGCGCCTCCGTTTTTCATGATCAAGCATCCGACGACAGCATTCCCGCAGTTTTATATCAATGAACAATACTCCTATCCGTCGGGCCATACGGCACGGGCGGCGTTTTTAGGATTAATCCTTTTATCCATCATGGGGAGCAATCTCACCTTGTCAATGAAGTATTTCAGGAAATGGGCGATCCTAATAGGAGGCGTAACCGCGTATATACTTATCGTTGCCATAGGGCGGATCTATCTCGGTCAGCATTGGTTAAGCGACACCATTGGCGGATTTCTCCTGGGAGCGGGAATGGGATTATTACCCTATTGTTTCCTCTGATATACTACATTTATGAACGTCATAACATTCATTGGACTTGCTGCTACCGGCGTCAGTATCAGTTCAATGCTCCCCCAGGTAATCCAGTGCTGGAGAACGAAAAGTACGAAAGATATTTCGCTTCAGGCGTTTTCTCTCATGGTGACGGGTTCGATATTGTGGTTTACGTACGGGATTCTTCAGAAAGATGCCATTATTTATATTGCTAACTTTATCTACGGATTGCTTTCCTTTTCGATCATTGTCGCGAAATTAAAATATAAATAATTCCTAATTCTATCAATTTAGGTAAAGTGAGATTGCAGTCTTTTATATTTTGATTGTAGCGATAGGCAAGATCTATCTCGGTCAGCATTGGTTAAGCGACACCATCGGCGGATTTCTCCTGGGAGCGGGGATGGGATTTATTCCTGTCGCATTTTTCCTTCATTGACACCATACAATTTGCAATTCGATGTAATTTATCTTACCATTATAGGGTATGGCACGTGTCACAACACCACCGATTAGCGGCGGCCACAAAGAACAAGATCCCGGTGGACATGGCCCGAGAATTAGTCGGAGAGATTTCGAGTTTAAAATTGTTCCCGTGATTATAGGAGGTGCAATCGGTGCTTATGCGCTCTATAAGTGGGAGGAAGCGCAACAAAAACTTCATAACGTAGCAAATCTTGGCGCGCCTGGTCCTTCAGGTGTTTCCCCGAATCAGAATAGCGGAGAAAACAGCGTCGGATCGCAGAATGCACTGGATGGTTCTTCACAATCAAATCAGGCCGCAACAGGAGATCCAAAAAACGTTGAACCTACACCACAAGTCGATCTTGAAGCACTTATAGCCACACGCGCACAAGTGTATGCAGATACAATGGGATTTAACATAAGTGACGTTCTTAAGTCGAATCGTATTCAACAAATAGACCTTGTTAATGCAAAAAATAATCACTTCAGCATGATCGTTGATGCGAAACCAGATCCTACGCCTAGTTCTGCGCTCGAGGGGGGGATCCCTGTTCCGCTCGCGGTGACGGATGAAAACGGGGTCTGGGTGGCTTCGGGTCTCAAAGACCTTGGGGGGCACATTGGTAGAACATTCGGACATCAAATTAGTAACGGTTTGGGATACGTATTAAGAGATAATTTTACGTTGGCAGAAGAAACGAATGGATGGATACAGATGCAGGCCGGCGGTAAGAATTCATTTGACTACGGCGATGTAGAATCCCAGTTACCTTTTGCGCGATTTGCACATATTACCGACGTACGTATGTTGCACTTGATTTTTGCAAGTCAATCCGGAGGCACGAATTTACCACAATGGTTAATTGACAGGATGGATCCGCGCAATGCCTCTGAGCTTATGGGATATATAACGAATTATATTACGACGGTCATGAAGAAATACCAGGGTAAAATAAACGAATATGTCGTCGTGAATGAACCCATTTGGGCTGATCCATTTTGGAAAAATATCGGTCCTGAATATATTGTTACCGCATTTCAGGTCGCCCGAAATGCTGATCCATCCGCGAAACTCCTGTTGAATTGGTATAACAACCATTGGCCGCAAGGAAGATGGACTGAAGATACAAGAAAAGTTCTCGGCATGATCCAAGGGTTAGTTGACAAGGTGGGGATGCAAGCGCATTTAGGTGCTAGCTCGGTTTTAAAATATGATCGTCCAGGGGTTATTGATACGGTAAAGAGTTATCGGGCGCTTGGTGTAGAGCCTGTTGTGACAGAGTGGGATGTGGACGCTGATCGAATATCCAGTACTCCGGGTCAAGGGCGGTTATTTAAGGCGGCATTTTACTTCCGGGATTTTATGGATACATTGTTAGCCGCCGGTGTCAACGATATTAGTTGTTGGGCGCCAAAAGATGCGAAGGTGCCAAATGGCGATAGTACGTTATTTAGTGCCGATACCGGTAATCCTCCAAATCCGGCGTACTTCGCCATCGAGCAGTCGATAGTGAAGTTTATGATGAACGGTCCGGCACGCTAACTCTGTAGATTGGCCTCTATTGTCTCCTATGTTCTGATATTTGCCGTTTTTTCAGAAAGGTAACTTACTAGAATTTATTGCAGCTTTATGCTATTCTGTCGCTCTATGACAGGGATAGAACGGACACATCATGATTTTCAATCACCGGAGATGATTCAGGCAAGCGTTGACGCCTTTATTGAGCGGTATGATGTGGCTAATCAATTCGTCAGGGAAACACTTCATGAACATCCGAATCTGCGGTTTCTTCTGGGAAACGTAAATCCCGAGCCCGTAGATATGAAAAGACTTTCTGACGGCAGCATGCGTTTTGTCTATTCTTTAACTGAAGGATCCGGCATGTTAGGGCTGAAAAATCCGGATGACGTCATGGAGTGGCGGGGGATATTCAACCACATCATGGGCACGTCGCGACAGGTATACTATTTGGCCGATCGGTTAAGCAGATTACCTGATTATCAGGTTCAACTCTTCGGTGAGCGGGGTTATTACGTTCCGTCGCTTATAACCATCCGGCCGAATGTCTTACGTGATTTTATGTTTATTTCCCATGCGGGGAGACGGATATGGGATGGTCGGGACATCAATAAGCTTAAAGATACAGTTGGTCCGTCGGAGGATATTGGGAAAACCGCTTATGATCTATTGCTGCGGCAAGGTGCTTCAGAACGAGAACTGGACCTTATGCGGGTTGAGATGCACGCAGATCACTTGGCGCAATCGACCTACGGCACTCGATTCCCTGATATGATCGATAACATTTTGACCTATGCGGACTGGACATTTGACCAGACTCCAATGACATTAGAAACGCGTTTCGCGTTGTTGCGGGAGAGGAAGAGAGCAACTGAGGAAGTGCTTGGCATCCTGGAAGCGTGCGGCAAGACATTTGAAAAGGATCTTCGCGAGATTGTTGATCCCGATATATTTGAGCACATGACGCATGCGGGGCCGTACGATTGGGAAACAAAGATCCGCGGCGCTTACTGTGCACCGAGCGGACTTAACATCAAAGACGTTTTTCCCGGATACATTGCCCAATATCCCCAGGTGGTCTGAGAGTAGCCTTGTCCTCCTATCTATTGACTGGACGGGTAATCTCACCTATAATTGACCAACAATGAGTGACTAAGAGCTGGACCATTGGTGAATGGATAGCAATATCCCGACCGATTGGTCGGGTTTTTGGTCTCTCGGCGGCTTGTCATTCCCGCGAAGGCGGGAATCCCCTTAAGATTATTTGATCATAATGGGATCCCGGATCAAGTCCGGGATGCTCGCGGACTCGCACTTTAACAACCGGAATAGCAGCAATATATTTTGATTCATCCCTAAAACCGGATGGTCAGAATATGAATTTTGACAAATGAATGGTGATAGGAATCCAAAATTGTCGTGGACTTTATTGTTCACGTCAATTCTTTTTTTGAGAGTTTGATCCTGGCTCAGGATGAACGCTGGCGGCGTGCCTTAAGCATGCAAGTCGAACGGAGATTGTGCTTAGCACTAAGATAATTAGTGTCTATGTTGCTCTTCATTCCCTTGTTATGCGTTAAAAGCACATAACAACCAGTTATTTTTTTGGCGTATGACAAGTGGTAAGTTGAGCAACGATTCATATAATTATTTTCGTGCTAAGCATGAAATCAGTGGCGGACGGGTGAGTACAAGCAAGGAACGTACCCTCTACTGTGACATAGCTCGTCGAAAGACGGGGTAATATCGCATGACCCCTTACGGGGAAAGCGCTTAACTGCGCGGTGGTGGAGCGGCCTTGTTACTATCAGCTAGTTGGTGGGGTAAAAGCCTACCAAGGCTACGACGGTTAGGGGGCGTGAGAGCGCGACCCCCCACAATGGCACTGAGATACGGGCCATACATCTACGGATGGCAGCAACTGGGAATCGTTGGCAATGGGCGAAAGCCTGACCACGCGACGCCGCGTGAAGGATGAAGGCCTTCGGGTCGTAAACTTCTTTTGACACCTCATGAAGGGGTGTAGAATAAGCATCTACAAACTACGTGCCAGCAGTCGCGGTAATACGTAGGATGCAAGCGTTATCCGGATTCACTGGGCGTAAAGAGTCGTGTAGGTGGTTTGCCGCATCGTACTTGAAAGCCCGAGGCTTAACCTCGGCGTTGGGTACGAGATGGGTAGACTTGAGGGAGGCAGAGGAAAGGGGAACTCATGGTGAAGCAGTGAAATGCGTTGATATCATGAGGAACACCAAAGGCGAAGGCACCTTTCTGGGCCTCTCCTGACACTGAGACACGAAAGCTAGGGGAGCGAAGCAGATTAGAGACCTGCGTAGTCCTAGCCCTAAACGCATGTCTGCTAGATGCTTTCCGTAAGGGAAGTGTCGTAAGCTAACGCGTTAAGCAGACCGCCTGGGGAGTACGATCGCAAGATTAAAACTCAAAGGAATTGACGGGGACCCGCACAACCGGTGGAGCGTGTGGTTCAATTCGATACAAAGCGAAGGACCTCACCAGGTTTTGACATATTACCGTTTTAAGACCCTGGAAACAGGGACCTATCCGCAAGGATGGTAGTACAGCAGCTGCATGGCTGTCGTCAGCTCGTGCCGTGGGGTGTTTCCTTAAGTGGAAGAACGAGCGCAACCCGTATCCAATGTTATATGTTTCATTGGAGACTGCTCTGATAATCATCAGGGAGGAAGGAACGGACGACGTCAAGTCAGCACGGCGCTTATAACCTGGGTAACACACACCCTACAATGGCGAA
>DATKGN010000009.1:0-26100 GCA_035510735.1 Patescibacteria group bacterium | reverse complement strand
GCACAAGAAGAGATGGCACCTTTGTCAAAGTGGTAAATTGATTGATATAACGGGCTGTTAGGAAAGTAAGGCATTGTCTGTCTTGTCCTCCTCTTGCATTTTTATACTTGATTTAGCCTCAAAAACGGTTCAAGTCTCCTCCTCACAGCGCATAGTTAATTAGCAAATTGCTACTTGCAAATCGTCTAATTATCGTCTATAATTCGTCTATACATGTTCACTCCTAAATATACGATTACCAATAAGCTCCTCTCAAATATTAAGCGCATTAATAGTCTCGTAAATGCACTTAATAATCAACAATTTCCCAAAGTTATCTTATTTGAATTCGAAAAGTCTGCCCGCGAAGTTTCAAGTTTCGCCTCAACGAGTATTGAGGGCAATCCGCTTCCGCTAACGGAGGTTAAAAAAATTTTGAAATCGGCACCCGCAAACGTTCGCGATAGTGAAATGGAAGTTCTCAATTACAATCAGGCACTTCAAGCGCTAAATGTCCAATTAAAAAATAAAGATTTTTCACTATCACTGGAACGTATCCTCCATATTCAAGAACAGGTTATTCACGATTTATTGCCGGCAGCTGATATTGGTAAACTGCGAAATAAACCAGTTGTCGTCAATAATCCGAGAACGGGTACCACCGTTTATTTGCCTCCTGATGTTGGGGATATTAAGTCTTTAATGGAAGAGTTAATTTCGTACGTTAGAACAAATAAGGATGTTATTGATTCCCTTATTCTTGCTGGCATTTTCCACAAACAGATGGTCATTATTCACCCATTCATGGATGGAAATGGGAGAACCACCCGTTTAGCAACAAAAGCGCTGCTTGCCCATATGGGACTCAATACCTTTAACCTCTTCAGTTTTGAAAATTATTACAACCAAAATGTCACAAAATATTTTCAGACGGTCGGTGAATTCGGCAACTATTATGACCTTGTTGAAAAAATGGACTTTACGATCTGGCTTGAATACTTCACTGACGGCCTCATTGACGAACTCCTGCGCGTTCAAAAACTTTTGCCAACTACTGACATAAACCCTGCTACAGAACTAAAGCCGTATCACCGTAAAATTCTAGCCTCAATAAAGGAAAAAGGATATATCACCGACAACGATTATGCAAAAATCACGGATCGCGCAAAAGCTACACGTGCGCTGGATTTTCGAAAACTACTAGACCTTGGGCTCATTGAGCGGAAGGAAAAGGGCAGAGCGACATATTACAGATTAAAAAATAGCGAAGACTAGGTTAACGCGAAGCCCTGTCTTTACTCTCCCCGCCTTTATAATCCTCCATTAGTCTGGTAAAATGAACGAGGTATTCGGAAGAAAAAGAAGGAAGCGGTTCAAAATAAGAATCGTCTTCCGCACTTACTTGACGACGCGTCCCGACGCTTCCGTCGGGATGGGGTAACCCTTGGAGGTTCGAGTCCTCTTCCCGGCACAGAGTTTTGTTTCCCGCAGTTATTTGCCCATATAGATTTAGTGTGCTAATATTACCTACTTATATAAAGTAATGTAGGCACACATTACCTATTTTTACGAGGGGGTGATAGTATAAAAAAATTTTTACTTGTATTAGCTCCATCAGAAAAAATCTGGGAGGGAATTTTAACGAGACCTTTAAAAGAAAATCGCGCAGAAGTTGTTGTTACGCATGCTCCTGAAGAGGCTGTGGAATTAATAAAGAAAAAAGAGTTTAAAGAAGAGTTTGGTGAAATTATTACTGGATCCTTCAGCCAAGGAGATATCCAAGGCCCATGGAGAACTGTATGGCAAGCTGCAAAAGATAAAGGCATGGGTGTTACGCTTCTTACCGGACAAATAGCATTATATAGCGAGGAAACTAAACAGGAATTAATGCAGGGTGGTGTACGCCTGTTGGATAAAGTTAAATTTAATAAAGATCAATTTCTCGCTGAACGATTTCCGACAGGCGGTCCTCCTGAACTTGGACAAAATTTTACTTGACCTTGCATGGTTGTCCGTGTACGATCTAAGTATGAAGCGCCTGCTCGCCTCAGTATTAGTAGTTGCCGGTTTCCTACTGGTCACCCACCCTGTTTTTGCAACTTCTGCGCAGGCTTATCAGGATTTTCTCTATCAATTTGATGTGTACCGGCAAAACTATTCTGATTTCCAGGTTTCCAAAAATGAATACCAAAAATTTCAATCGCTGACCGCACAGACGGATGCGCTCGCCAAAACCAAAACAATGCTGGCAGAGAGGGATCAATTACTACGGTCCTATCTTCTTCTCCTTGATGAAAAACTCGCGGAAGATCAGGGGTTAACCGCATCGACGAAAGTCCTATATCAAACCCTTGTCCGCAATGAAGCGTCCTTTCTCGCTGACGACTCAAGTAAAATTCAGGCTGTCGCATCGATTCCTGATGCCGTCCAGGCCTCGTCAAACCTTGAGTCGCATTACAATATCCTTCAGTCAAGCATTAAGCAAATCCTTATCGGGTTGGGACTTGGACAACTTTCCCTGTTGAGTCAGTATTACGATACTAACGTGAAGACAGCGCAGACTTTGATTGCAAACTATAGCGGCAGTATGACGCCAGACAAACAGCAGACGGTCAACCGCTGGATTCTTCAAATTCAGAATAAACGGAGTTTTTATCAACAGAAATATGATGAGATTACGGCTGAGGATACAAATCTCACGGCGAGGGATTCCCAGGGTCTGGACGATAAGTACAATACGATGACACAGGGTCTTGCTGATGCACGCCAGTATCTCGTTGAAGGAGCGTCCTATTTAGTAGAACTCAAGAACGAATTGAAATATTCACAATAATATGGAACAAACAGTACCAACACCGGAAATAATACCGCAGTCAACAAACCCGGAGGTCTCTGTCCCGGTGGAAGAGCAAAAAACACCGCCCCCTGCACCAAATTTGAATCTGAAAAAGTGGGTGCCTATGGCCAGTATAATTTTGGTTATCCTCATCATCGTTATCGTACTATCAACCGTAAGCATAAAGAAGCAAACGCCTAAGCCGGTTGCAGCAACCCCAACCCCAACGTCTACTCCCGTTCCTTCAGTCAATCACACGCTTGCTCCGTATGCAACGCAAAGCGCCTTCCTTAATTTCGAAACCGCGATCGATGCACTGCCCGGCACCATTCAAAACGCCGTCCTGGAGGACCAAACACTGACGCCGCCGGTTCTTGATTTACCGCTGGGGTTTTCAAATTGATCGTTCGTATGGTACAATCTGATGCATGAAAAGTACTATTAACCGACTAACAGACGGCACAATTGAACTTACTATCACGGTCCCGTGGATTGATGTAGGTAAAAAGTATAACGAGGTCGTTGAAGAAACGGTTAAAAACACCGAGGTTGCAGGATTCAGAAAAGGCAAAGCTCCACGAGCAGTTGTCGAAGAAAAACTCGATAAAACCAAAGTATACGAAGATGTCCTCAAAGTATTAATTCCTGAAGTATACGATCAAGCAGTCCGTGAACATCAGCTGCATCCGATTGTTTCCCCGAAAATTGAACTCAAGGAAGCAACCGAGAAAAAAGACTGGATACTACGCGCGCTCACCTGTGAACGGCCCAGTATTACACTCGGAGCATATAAAAAAGCTATCAGTGACCTCAAAACGAGTAAGGCCAAAAAAATCTGGGTGCCGGGGCAAGATGTTGTCAAAAAACCAGGGGAAAAACCGGAATCGGAACAGGGGCCGCAAAAACCCTCTCTCGATGAAATACTCAAAGCGCTGTATGACACAGTGACTACCACGATTCCTGCGCTTCTTGTTGAACACGAAGTGAATAGACTTCTTTCCGATCTTATTGATCAGACACGCAAATTGGGTATGTCGATTGAACAATATCTATCATCAACCGGTAGAACGTCCGAGAGTGTCCGCAAAGAATATGACGAACAGTCAAGAAGGACGCTTACCCTGGAGTTTGCTCTTGAAGAAGTTGCGGATAAGGAAGGAATACTTATATCGGATGACGATATTGATACGGTCATAAAAACAGCCAAAACCGATCAGGAAAAAAAGACCCTCGAAGCCCAACGCTACTATATTGCATCGGTGCTGCGGCGCCAGAAGACTATTGACTTTTTGGCCGCAGTGTAATAATCTTTGCGTAGAATACAAGCCTGTAGTAAAATACAGCTATGGATACGAGTGCATTCCAACAGCAACCGCCGCCGAAAAAGTCGCAAACAGCGCATAACGATTCGATTCTTGAATCCCTGCGCTCTCTTGGATCTGGCGTCGGGAAGACAGTGGCAAAAGATGTAACGGGGAAAATTGCGTCAGACGCCCTTTCATCGTTATTTGGATCTGCGCCGAAACAAACCCAGGGTGAACTACGGGCAAATAATCCTGTGGATTTGGGACGCGAACGATTTCCGTTTCCGGGATTCAGAAGGCCGGAAATACGCGCCCGTGAGCCCTTTATCTCACCGGGTGAGCCGCATCTCAAAGAGCAAATTGAATCGGTTCGGATGGAATTAAAAGCACTGGCGGCTTCCATAAAAAGTCTTAATACAGAAATTCAGCGCACGGTCGCCGAAGCGCCGGTTGATCCCGGGGTTTATCACAAAAACTTTTTTGAGCGCTTGCGGTCAATATTAAAGGTTCTCCGTGAGCAGGTAGATGACAGCCGTTCATGGATATCACTCCAAAACGGCCGGAAGAAAAAAGCGGGCTATTGGGGCTCGTACAAAAAACACGGAACTTCTTTCGGACTCTCGAATGAGAGGACGCTTGCCACACAGGCGGGGTAATTCTTCAAGGCTTTCAAAAAATATTTTTCCAATATATAATGATGTGGCTCATATGGGATCTGTAGCTCAGCTGGTTAGAGCGTACGATTCACATTCGTAAGGTCAGAGGTCCGAGTCCTCTCAGATCCACTGTGTCAAAGGTCCGGCCTGGCCCGCCAGAGCTTTAGCTCACGCGAAGTGCAGGCGGGGTCCGAACCTCCCGCACTTCTTGTCCTCACATGCAGGACTTAGCATGCGGGATGCGTCCACATTGAATGTACATGAGCTAATTAGCCCATTGACTTTTTTTGTATATCCAGCCACAAAACAGCCTCAGATACTACAATCCCTTTTGATATACAAAACCATAGAGAACCATATTGAACCATTGACGAACAATGACACCCCATGTTATAAGTAAGACTTCGTACAGAATTTATGTAACCCAATTTACACATGATAGCTGAAACAACGCTCATGACCGTGCGTGAGGCCGCCCAGTATTTGCGGCTGAGCAGCCTCACTATATATGACTACATCCACGCTGGAAAGCTCAAAGCGGTGAAATTTGGGAGAAATTACCGGATAGTTTATCGTGACCTGTTGCAGTTCGTGGATAGCCACAAAATACCGTAACACAATGAACGTTTTTTACATACATATAGTTCCAGGTATACGTGAGACTGTTATACGGCTTCATGCACCTATAGATACCCATACACAAATATACTACTTGACTTATAACTATAGGTATAGTATAAATACACCCTATAATGTTTGCCGGTGAGATACCTTACAATGAAGAATAACGAATCGTTATTAACCGTTAAAGAAATAGCTGATTACCTTAAGTTAAACGTACTTACCGTCTACGAGTACATCCGTACGGGCCAATTGAGCGCCGTTAAGTTGGGGAGATACTATCGGGTTATCAGAAAAGACTTATTAGCATTCGTTGATAGCCATAAAACGTTTCAAAAACCCTTATGAGAACGGCAGGATTATCTATCATCGTACCCACCTATAATGAAGCCGGAAACATCCGGAGCCTCATTTACCGCGTTGAGCGCGCGATGGAATCTTTTGATATCACGTATGAAATTATTTTCGTTGATGATCATTCAACAGATTCGACACGACGGAAAATTAAGAATTACCTGGTCAAAAATACGGTGAAGTTGTTCATCAAAGAGGGGAAGAAAGGCAAGGGGTATTCGATCGTGCAGGGTGCATCACACGCCCAATATGACTACATTGCGATGCTCGATGCGGACCTCCAGTATCCACCGGAGATTATCCCGCAGCTGTATGCACAGGCGAAAGAGCACGGGTTTGCCGTGGCCACGCGCAAAACGTACAAAAGTACCCTATTGCGGACCGTTGCATCCCGTTTAAACGCATTTGTGTTCGGGAAACTCCTTCTTAACCTCAATACCGACGTTCAGTCAGGCCTGAAGATATTCCATAGTGAAGTATTTGAACATCTGGATCCGCGACTTGTAAGTTCATGGGCGATTGATATACCGCTCATTCATATGGCATACGAATTAGGCGGCAAGCCGGGACACGTCGATATCGATTTTCATCCGCGTCTGCAGGGTGAATCAAAAATTCACTTTCTGTCCACATCATACGAAATCGCCTACGGGGCGATAAAAACGCGGATGCTCAGACGGCCGCTCCTCATCTCGCCCCAGGAGAAAGATACCATGCTCGGGAGCGGCTTAACGTATAAAAGAAAACGTTTTATCACACACACAACACTTTCCCATCGCGAAAGTGCCCTTGTTACATTTACGTTCTGGCAGCAGGTGATTCTCTTTTCTCTGATTGCGGCCCTTATTATCGGTCTTATGATAAATCCGCTTATAACGGCTATTACTGCCGTTGCCGTCTTAAGTGCCATTTACTTTATCGACGTGCTCTTCAATCTGTATGTCATTTTAAAGAGCCTTCATTTTCCGCCGGAAATAAAAATCACGGATGAGGAAATTAATCAGCTTGACGTGAGTGCGTTACCGACCTATTCCATTCTTTGCCCTCTCTACCACGAGGCAAGCATTCTGCCGCAGTTCGTGGATGCGGTCAAAGCGCTTGACTGGCCGAAGGAAAAGCTGGATGTACTTCTTCTTTTGGAGGAAGATGACACCCTGACCGTTGAAGAGGCGAATAAGCTGCATTTACCGTCCTATATCCGTGTGGTTATCGTGCCGCAGTCAGAGCCAAAAACGAAACCGAAAGCAAGTAATTACGGTTTGAGTCAGGCGAAAGGGGAGTATGTGGTTGTCTTTGATGCGGAAGATAAACCCGATCCGGACCAACTGAAAAAAGCCTATATCGCATTTGCCAAAGCCGATGCCAACGTCATCTGCCTGCAGGCCAAACTTAATTATTACAACCCTCGCCACAATTTACTGACGAGACTATTTACCGCAGAGTACTCATTGTGGTTTGATGTCATTCTTCCCGGTCTCCAATCAATTAACACGTCTATACCTCTTGGAGGCACAAGCAACCATTTCCGGAGAAGCGGCCTTATCGAGCTTCAGGGGTGGGATCCGTTTAACGTGACTGAGGACTGCGACCTTGGAGCCCGACTGTTTAAAAAGGGGTATAAAACAGCGATTATCGACTCGACGACGCTTGAGGAAGCAAACAGCCGCGTCCATAACTGGTTCAGGCAACGAAGCCGCTGGATCAAAGGGTACATCCAGACCTATCTCGTCCATATGCGAAATCCCGTCCAGTTTGCCCGCGACTACGGCTACCATGCTCTTATTTTCCAATTGGTCGTCGGGGGCAAAATAGCATTCATGCTTATCAATCCGATTTTGTGGATTATTACGATTTCATATTTCGTCCTGTATCGTTTTGTCGGTCCAACCATTGAGGCAGTGTATCCCACATCCATTTTCTATATGGCGGCATTTTCCCTCGTACTCGGAAACTTTATTTGTCTCTACAACTATATGATTGGATGCGCCAAACGCGATCATTGGGATCTTGTTAAATACATCTTTTTCATCCCGTTTTACTGGCTCATGATTAGTATCGGCGCGGGGATTGCAACGTTCCAGTTGTTTTTCAAGCCGCATTATTGGGAAAAAACCATTCATGGACTCCATTTACAAAATGAAATTGCTCTTCAGGAACGGAGTGCCCTGAAGCTGCAGACGCAAAATGCCCGCGCTCAAAGAATACGGAAGCTTATCGACTTAGCCTCATCCGACTGGGCGCGCGGCGGATTATTGATCGGCGCGACCATGTTTGCAAATTTCTTTAACTTTCTCTACAACACCTATCTCGGCCGTACGATAAATGTTGAAGAATTCGGCCTTATCGGTTTAATCGGAAGTTTCACCTATATATCTCAGATTCCACTGGCTGCCGTGTCGGGCACTGCCACGTTCAGAAGCGCGTATTTTCTGGGAAAATATGAGGCTCCGATAAAGCAATACTGGGCTTATTTGAGGCGTCAGACCATGCCATTTGCCATCGCCGTCACGCTTATCTGGCTTATCTTTCTTACGCAATTTTCCCGCGCATTTCATATACCGAGCATCGTACCGTTACTTATCGTCACGCCGCTTTGGATCGCATCCCTTGGCGTATCGTTAAACAGCGGATTTCTCAAAGGGAATCTGAAGTTTGAATTCCTGTCACTCCTTATCGTTCTCGAATCGATAGTGAAGTTCACGATAACAATTCTATTCGTTCATTTCGGACTTACAGACTATGTGTACTCTGCCATACCGCTTTCCCTCATGGCCTCGTTTGCCGTCGGCACGTGGCTTATCAACATCTTTAAGGTAAAACCAGTTGATGTGGAGAAGAAAATACTTCACTACTTTCCGAAACGGTATTTTGGGACATCCATTATTACTAGTCTCGCTATCACGGCTTTCTTAACCTTTGATATGCTTCTGGTAAAAATCTTCTTATCACCGACCGCAGCCGGAGAGTACGCGCTCTTATCCCTCGTCGGTAAAATGATCTATTTCGTCGGAGCCCTATTTAGCCAATTCATCACACCGATGGTCAGTAAGGAAGAGGGGGCTGGGCGCGACTCTGAACCGGTATTTTATAAATTAATCGGGGCGACCACATTCGTCTGTATCGCGGGATATCTCGGCGTCGGAGTATTCGGAAAATTTACGTTGGGATTATTGTTCGGCGCCAAAATTGCACCGGTCATCCCGTATTTTGCCGAATACGCTCTCGCTATGGCGTGCTTTACCATCGCATCCAGTGTTATCGCGTATCACCAGGTAAAACGTGAGTATTTGTTTGCTGGCGCTAGCTTTCTCCTCACATTCACCGAGGTTGTCGGCATCATGCTGTTTCACGAAAGCCTTGCGAGCGTCATCCATGTGATGTTTATCTCCGGTATCGGACTCCTTGCAATGGTTATTATATTGCATTTCAAGTACAAATCCCTGCGTCTGTTCTTAGAAAACGCTGCGGATTTTTACGGATTATTCCACCGGTTGCCGACGCCAGCAAGACTGGCTGACGGAAACCTCAGGATTCTGATCTTTAATTGGCGCGACACGAAACACTCATGGGCCGGAGGTGCAGAAGAATATATTCATCAGCTTGCAAAGCGCTGGGTGGCCATGGGGCACGAAGTTACGGTATTTTCCGGAAATGACGGAAAAAGCCCGCGTCATGAGACATTAGACGGCGTACAGATCATACGGCGCGGTGGTACGTATTTTGTTTACGTCTGGGCATTTTTGTACTACAAATTCAAACTTCAGAACAAATACGACATTATTATCGATTCTGAAAACGGTATTCCGTTCTTCAGTCCTTTATATACGAAGGAAAAGACATTTCTTCTTATCCATCACGTGCATCAGGAAGTATTCCGAAGGAGCCTACGGCCTCCGTTGTCGTGGATCGGAATCCTCCTTGAACGCAGACTTATGCCTATTGTGTATAGGAATACCGAGGTTATTACCGTATCGCCCTCATCAAAGGCCGATATTTTGCGGCATAAGTTAACACAGAAGGATCCGCACGTTGTCTATAACGGAGTCAATCTAAAAGAGTATGCTCCCGGAATCAGGAGCAAAACACCGGTCGTGTTGTACTTGGGCAGGCTTACTACGATGAAAAGCCTTGATATATTCATCTACTCCGCAAAGAAAGTGCTAGAGAAAATGCCGAAAGTCAGGTTCGTTATTGCGGGCGATGGTCCTTCAATGAGTAAACTCGTCAAACTCGTAAAGATCATGAAACTAGGGCGCAACATTCACTTTACGGGCCGTGTCAGCGAAACAGAAAAAGTTGCACTATACCAAAAAGCCTGGGTTTTCGTGAATCCGTCGCTTATCGAGGGTTGGGGCATTACGACCATTGAAGCAAATGCGTGTGGTACGCCGGTCGTCGCATCAAATGTACCGGGACTACGGGATGCAGTCCATAATCCGCATAGCGGCTTTCTCGTACCCTACGGTAATGCCGAAGAATTCGCTAGTTACATTACAATGCTTTTAGCGGATAACAAGCTCCGCACGACAATGTCAGAGGAAGCGACAGATTGGGCGAAAAAATTCAGTTGGGATAATAGTGCCGACCTTTTTGCATCAATCCTGACTAATCAAGTGGCACTAGAGGGAGACACCGACATGCCGACGGATATTGTGCCGGATGTAACAGCCTATGAATCAAGTACATAAAACAAATTTAAGCTATATCATTGATATTCCTGTCGTTATTGACGAGGGGAAGCTTATGTTTGCCGAAATAGAAAAACACATCCCGTTTGCCATAAAACGGTTCTACTTTATTTCCGATATTATTCCGGGCGCTATCCGCGGCATGCATGCACACAAAAAGACGAAGCAGATGCTCTTTTGTATACGCGGAAGCATCACGATGGCACTGGATAACGGGAACAAACGCGAATCGTTCAGAATGGATAAACCGGAAAGAGGCGTGTTTTTGGATGCCATGATGTGGCATGAGATGTCCGATTTTTCATCCGATAGTCTCCTTTTAGTCGTTGCGTCCGACCCGTATGAAGAAGAGGATTATATAAGAGACTATAAAACATTTATTCAACTCTCAGGAGGGAAAACCACATGATCCACATGAATGATTTTAAACGAGAATACGAAGCGTTAAGAGAAGCACTCTTACCCAAAATCGATGCATGTTTGGCCAACGGGTACTATATATTGGGCGGCGAAGTGGCGGCATTTGAACATGAGTTTGCAGCATTCGTCGGCACGAAGTATTGTGTCGGCGTTGCAAACGGGATGGAAGCTATTGAAATAGTTCTCCGGGCCCTCAATATCGGCGAAGGTGACGAAGTTATCACCGTCTCAAATTCCGCAGTAGCAACAGCTTTAGCCATCACACGAACAGGCGCCACACCGGTGTTTGCCGATCTTGATGAGTATTTTCATATGGATCCGGCATCGGTTGAAAAAGTGATCACACCGAAAACGAAAGCAATGCTACCCGTTCACATATTCGGCCAATCGGCTGATATCGACGGGCTTATGCAACTCTGCAAAAAACACGATCTCTTCCTCGTTGAAGACGCGTGTCAGGCGCACGGAACCAAAATGAACGGCAGACATGTCGGCTCATTTGGTGATGCGGGAGCGTTCAGTTTTTACCCAACCAAAAATCTCGGCAGCTATGGCGACGGCGGAGCCATTACGACAGACAATAAGGAGCTTGCCGACACGTGCCGGATGCTTCGTAACTACGGTCAGGAGACACGGTATCATCATAAGCTCAAAGGTCTAAACAGCAGGCTCGATGAACTGCAGGCGGTCATTCTACGCGATAAATTAGGCCATTTAAATGATTTCGTCTCGAAGCGCCAGCATGTGGCAGCACTGTACCGCAAAAATCTGACAGGTATCCCTGAAGTCACATTGCCGATGGAACGGGAAGGCGGCACGAACAGCTATCACTTGTTTGTTATACGCGTCAGTAAGCGTGACGAATTACAAGCGTACATGAAGGATCACGGTGTTGAATCGCTCGTACACTATCCTATCCCGATTCATAAGCAGGAATGCTACAAAGAATTAAATTCGTTGACGCTTCCCGTAACCGAAGCATACGCAAAAGATGTACTGTCCATTCCGATTCATCCGTTCCTTACTGACGAGGAAGTGAAAACGGTATCTGCGACAATACGGGCATTTTATACACACAAGTAATATGAACACACTGCCTACGGTTACCATCGGACTTGCAGCACATAATGAAGAAGCGACAATTGTGCAACTTCTCACGTCCATCGCGGCCCAGAAGCAAACCGGCTACACCCTAACGAAAGTCCAGATTGAATGCGACGGATGTACGGATAAAACAGTCGAGGTAGCGAGATCGTTTGTCAATCAAATCCCCGGACTTGTCGTCCACGATAATCACGACCGTAAGGGGCAGGCAACACGGCTCAACACCATTTATAAATCCGTCATCACGGATCTCTTTATCGGCACGGACGCCGATGTCGCATTGGATAATCCACATGTACTAAGTGAACTCGTTAAACCGTTTAATAATCCAATCGTCATGCTGGTCGGCGGTAATGATTTGCCGGCAACTCCGCGCAATTTTATCGAACGCTCGCTTGCGGTTTACGAATATTGTTGGAAAGATATCGTCGCCCAACTCCCGGACCCCGCAAACGTCCATAATCTACCTGGGCGTCTCTATGCGGCCAGTGCTTCTTATATCAGAACAACTCAGATTCCCCAGGGGATATTTGCCCACGATCATTTTCTGTTTCTTAATGCCAAAAAACAACATCTCAAAACCGCCTACGCAGATGACGCCGTCGTCAGGTATCGTGTGCCCAGTACACTTTCGGATTATATTTCCCAGATGACAAGATTTATCGACACGGGGGGAGATATAGAAGAATATTTCGGACTTTGGGCCGAGCCCTATTATGCAATCCCACGGAATATAAAGTTACAGTCTTATATTCCCAGCCTGAAACGCTATCACGTGTATTTTCTCTCATCAGTCGCGCTTCAGATTATTCAACGTATTGTCGGATTTATCCACCCGCTTTCAACAAAAAAAGGGTATTTTACCGAAATTCGATCATCCAAAATACCATCGATAATGAAAGTAATCGTATGAACATAACCTATTTTGATTTAGATGACGTGGCAAATCCGCTTCTTGGTGCGGGACAGGCGCGTGCAACCTATGAAGTGGCAAGCCGTCTCGCCGCCCGAGGACACAACGTGACGGTTGTCGCATCAAATTATCCCGGAGCCCGCGACCGCGTAGAGGCGGGCATTCACTACACGCACATCGGGCCTGCAACCGGAAATATAAAAGTAAATAACTTCGCGTATTTCGCGGCCGTCCCGTGGTATGCAAAATCCCTGACGCGCCAAAAAGCCGATGTTGTCCTTGAGTGTTTTACCGCGCCCACATCCACGTTGATGTCCCCGCTTTTTACAAAAGTGCCGGTTGTCGCAATTCCTTCTATGTTTAATGCGAAGGAGTTCAGCAAGAAGTATCACCTTCCGTTTGAGATCATTGAAAAGTTCGGTGTCGCGCATTACCGCTACGCCTTGCCGTATTCAGATGTCGACAGCGCGAAACTGAAGAAGTTGAATCCCAATATAACCTATGAAATTATCGGCCAGGGAGTCGGAGACGAATACACTAACCTTAAGCTTACAACACCGAAACATATCCTCTTCTTAAGCCGGCTGGACATGGATCAGAAGGGGATTGATTTACTCCTTGAGGCATATGCGAAGATCGCAAACTCCGTTACATATCCGTTAGTGATCGCGGGACACGGACCGGACGAAAAAAAGATTGCCCAATATATTCATGCATTGCATTTAGAAAAGAGCGTGACGATGGTCGGCGGCGCCTACGGAGAAAAGAAATTCAAATTAATGGCCGAAGCCGTTTGCGTCGCATTTCCTTCACGTCACGATGAAATGTGTTTGTGGACGCTTGAAGGACTGGCCGCAGGATTGCCGTTTGTCGTGTTTGACCTGCCGGAGAGCCGGTGGATGCCGGAAACGGTTTCTCTCAAAGCACCGATGTACGACGTGGCTTCGTTTGCAACATTACTGAAGAAAGCGGCCGACCCCAAGGTTCGCGATACCATGGGAAAAGCTGCCCGCAAGTTTACCAGACAATTTAACTGGGAGAACGTCGTTAACCGGTACGAAAAATTTCTGACTATGGTCGTTGACCGCGAAAGGAAAAATTAATCCTATGCAAACAGCACAAAAATTATACGAGACCAGCGGGGTATACGGAACCGAAGAAAAATATGACGCGGCCGGTGACCGGTTCCGCGCGATGCTTACAATAATCGATACGCTTCCGAAGCCGATGCGGATTCTCGACGTAGGCTGCGGGACAGGCTATTTCTCTTCAATTCTCAAAGCAAAATATCCGGACAGTGTTGTCCATGGGTTTGACGTATCAACAAACGCGATAGATAAGGGGAAAAAACTTTATCCCGATGTCGCGCTCCAGGTTGCCGACGCGGAAAAGGCTTTCCCGTATTTTGACAACGATTTCGATCTTGTCATCTCCGGCGAGCACGTCGCTCACCTTAAGGAAGCCGATACGTATATTGCGGAAATCTACCGTATTTTAAAACCGTCTGGTCACCTTCTCATCACCACGCCGAATCTTTCCTCCTGGCTGAACCGGATGCTCATGTTTTGCGGAATGACGCCATATTTTATGGAGCCAAGCTTCACGAAAACGATGCAGAGCCTGAAACTATTCGGGAAAACATTCCCTGATCCTTCCATGCCGCCGTCCGGCCACCTACGGCTGTATTCAGTAAACATGTTGAATTTTCTTTTATCGATATACGGATTTAACACCGTAAAAACATACGGCGTTTCCGCTCTCACGCATAAATCAATTAAATCCATTGACCGCTTGTTTAAACGATATCCGAAACTTGCAAGCGGATTCATGATCTTAGCCCAAAAACCCTATGAAAACAAAACGTAACGTATCAGTCGGCATATCGGCATACAATGAGGAAAACACCATTAAAGAGGTGTTGGAAGGCATTCTTGCCCAACAACAGGAAGGTTGGAAACTCACCGAAATCCGCCTCTACTGCGACGGATGCACTGACGAAACCGCTGCCATTGCCCGTTCCGTTAAAAACAAACGGATCACGGTTATTGATGACAAAAAGAGAAAAGGCAAAACCTCCCGCCTCAATGAATTATTCCGCGCATTTAAAGGCGACATTCTCGTTATGTTTGATGGAGATATTGAACTTATGAACCACGAGGTCATCACAAATCTTATAGCACCATTCGCTCAAAAACTTGTTATGCTTGTCGGCGGCAATTCAAGCCCCTTCCCTCCGAAAACATTCGTCGAAAAGGCAGTCAATACGACCTTTGAAATATTCTACGCCTCAAGAAAAGAAGTCAGGGGCGGCAATAACATATTCGGGTGTACCGGCTCTATCTGGGCTGTTCGGCGGTCATTTGCTAAAATGAACCCGTTTCCCAAGATCATCAGCGAAGACGCATACCTGTATTTACTCTGTATCAAACAGGGGTTTCAGTTCCGCTATGTCGATACGGCGAAAGTCTATTATCAATTACCCAAAACGTTCCGCGACTATCTGAAGCAGATTATCCGGTCAAATCCCGGCGCGGTTGACAGCGAACTCCATGCGTACTTCGGTGATCTTGCAACTCGGGAATTAACCAGACCATCGTCATTTTATATATCTCAGGTATTCCGCCAGTTTCTCAAAAACCCACTGGGTACGGGTATAATTGTATTTATGAATGCGATCGTTCTGCCGCTTAACTCATTTATCTGGAAAATATACCGTTTAGACTGGTTTACGGCGCCGACAACACACTCATGAAAAATAAACACTTAACAGGATGGCGGGTTTTCATGGGCAAGCTTACCACGCTTGTTCATTCGTTTGGAAAAAACCAGGCGCCGTTCCACCTCCCGAAAACTATCGGGGGCTACACGCTGGTGAAAGAGTACGGAGCGACCAATCAGCGGACAAACGGCGGAACCGGCGAATATACCAAAAACGGCACATCCTATGTGGTGAAACAGCACACGTTTACGAGAACCGATCTTGACCTCGTGTATATGCAGAATGAGGTTGCGATGCTCAAACTTTTCTCGCCCGTCAGCGAGTTCGATACATCAAAGCAAACGGCCACGGTTCCGAAATTAATCGAAGTCATTGAGAAGAAAGATAGCCTGACTGTCGTTCTTGAAAAAGTTCCGGGCAAGCATCTCGAGCTCTACAGTGAAGATAAAAAACCGGCAATTCTCAATAAAAGCCTTGCGATGCTTACGCAGATGACCAAGAACCTGCCGAAAGACGAACTAAACCGCATCCCTCACCGCGGACCGTTCTCGTATGCCACGACATTCCCCATGCTCTTCCTGCAGGCGCTTCTCAAGGAAAAGAATATGTTCCCCGTCTATTTCCGGCTTTTTATTGCGTTCTGGAAAAATTTTATCGCATCTTATGCGCTGGCGCCCATGCCCCTTGCCCTTGCCCACCGCGACCTTTCCTCCATCAATATCATGTATGACGACGCCTCCAAGCGCATTACACTCATTGATCTGGAAAATTTTGTTTTCACCGATTCACTCTTTGATCTTGCAACGATTGCGAAGGCCTATGACCGCGAGATGTCAAAAGAGGCAATGCTTGCGTTCCTGCGGTCAAATCTCAAGAATGATAATGAAACCACAAGATTTCTGGCACTGAATATTTTCTTTACCTTCCAGACGCTCGCACTCGGTGATCCCGCAAAACCATGGTATCAGGAGGGGAAACGGTACCTCGCGACCCTTAGCACATTTCTTATCCCTGAATTATCGCCACATAAGAGCCTGACCGAACGCATAAATCTCGCCGCACTTTCATTCATCCATCGCATTCTCGCCCACAGGCCGGACCTTGCGTCTCCCAAAAAATGTTCAACCGTTCTTTGTTATCACTCGGTCGCGGATGGCGGATGGCGCTGGTCAACGAAGGTCGCTGATTTTGGGCAACAGATGGGGTATATCAATGGACACATTGTTCCTATCGACGAGCTCGTATCCGATCCTCCAAAGCCGGGATTTGCCGTGAGCTTTGATGACGGCTACGAAGATGTGTATACCAATGCATTCCCGCTGCTTAAAAAACTCGGTAAAACCGCATGCGTATTTGTGTTAGGGGATCCGGAGCATGCCGATAGAAGCGAACTCGCCAACACAAACGATTTCTTAACGATTTCCCAAATAAAGGAACTTCATGATGCCGGCTGGGAAATAGGATTTCACACGGACACGCACCGGGATTTGAGAAAGCGTACCGACGCCGAACTGGACGCTGAGATTAGTGAAGGGAAAAAGAAACTTGAAGAAAAGCTGGGATTTACCATCCGGTATTTTGCGTATCCGCGCGGCTTACATTCACGCCGGATTATCGACGCGGTGAAGCGGGCAGGATTTGAAGCGGCATTTACGATCGACGGCGCGCGGGATAGGGGAGAAACGAAATTTCAACTCAGTCGGCTTTCGGTCGAAGGCACGTATTCCTTCAATCAGTTTACCGCTCTGGTTTCGCCAATCGGTCAAAAAATGACAGAGCTCTACATCAGGACTCTGGAATTGAAGGAACGTATCCAGTTCTGGATTGGTCTGCACTACGTCCCCAAAGTAAAGAGACACCCCATCTGGTTTCAGTATATTCTTGAGGGGCTTTTTGCATTATTTGTCGCCGTTATTTTGGCTTTGACACTGCGCGGTCTTCCGGGTAATCCGACGCCGGCGATGATGAATACGATTACATGGACGGATAATGGCCCGTTTGAACTGTCACCGGAGCGCGGACGCTTCGCCTTGGCCTACAGCATGTTTGAGCAAAAATCCTTTTACTTTTCCCTCCCGATTGCGCGGTTTACCACACCGGACTTGGGGTACATCCACGACCATTACGTTTCGCTCTTTGCGCCGCTCGTTTCGTTCCTGATCATCCCGGGCTATGCCGTAGGAAGGGCGCTTGGCGATTCTCAGGTTGGCGCCTATGCAATCATTGCGCTATTTGCGCTTATGAATGTTCTCCTCATACAAAAAATAGCTAAAAAACTCGGCGCAAGCTCGATCGCGGGCGCCATTGCCGGATTTGCATTTCTCTTCGGCACGCCGGCGTTCGCCTACGGGGTATCGCTCTATCAGCATCATATCTCGACGTTTCTCATTCTCTCAAGTCTCTATCTACTTATCGCGTTTAACAGTTTCTGGTCGATGGCGCTTATCTGGTTCCTATGCGCGCTCTCCATCCCGCTTGATTACCCGAACCTGTTCCTTATGATGCCGATCGGTCTTGCCGCACTCGGAAGGATTCTCATAGTCTCAGATGACCTCTCTGTCGTTAAATTCAAATTACTGACGCTCCGCGTGTTAACATTTGGAGCTGTGGTTCTCCCGCTTGCCTTGTTTCTGTGGTTTAATAAAATTTCCTACGGCAATCCGTTCCAGCTCTCGGGAGGCGTCACCGCCGTCCAGGCCATCGGAGCAAACGGCAAACCCGAACGCTCTCCTTTACTTAAACCTGAGGATAAGCAGATCGCGCCCGATACCAAGCCGGACACCCGGTCAATTGTTGCCTTCTTTGATACGAGAAACGCCATAAACGGCCTCTATATCATCTTATTAAGTCCCGACCGCGGTATGGTCACGTATGCACCGATCGTGCTTCTGGGGCTTATCGGAGCGTGGCTTCTCTACAAACAGAAAAACAAATACATTATGGTCATCCTCGGCATCATTCTTGCGGATCTCATCCTGTACGTACTCTGGGGCGATCCGTGGGGCGGGTGGGCATTCGGGGCCAGGTATATGATTCCGGCGTATGCAATTCTTGCGTTACTGCTTGCCGTCGTCATTACCAAATGGCAAAACAAAACACTTCTCCATGTTATTCTTTTCGGCGTCTTAACCTATTCAATTATTGTGAACACAGCCGGTGCCCTGACGTCAAACCGGAATCCACCGCTTGTTGAAGTCCTGAGTCTTGAGGCGCAGAGCCACCGGCAGGAAAAGTACACCTATGACCGGAATCTCGACACGCTTAAAAACGGGCAGTCCAAATCATTCGTCTTCCGGGAGGTCGCAGATAAAAAGATGACTGCATGGCAGTATTACGTTCTTATAGCAGGCGAGTTAATCGCCGTATCACTCGTCTTATGTATGGCGGCACGACTACTCGCGGTCAAAAAAATAATATGAAAAACACAATCGAAAAATTAATGGTCATCGAATGGAGCATCCCGAAAAGGTTCCTGAACCGTGTGTATGCGTTTCTTCTTCACATTGAGCCCGCGGCGTACTTACTCGGATTAGCGTTTTTATCCATTCTTTATTTTGTCATTTTCTACAAAAACGGTCTCGGGCTTTCGTACAATGATGCGAGAAGCCATCTTGATATCGGCCGGCGGGTTGTCGAGGGATTAAAGCCCGGATTGGCCCAGTTGGGATCCGTCTGGCTCCCCCTCAATCACGTCCTGATGATTCCGACCATCTGGAACGACTGGATGTGGCACAGCGGACTTGCTGGCGCCCTCCAATCAATGGCGGGATTCGTCGTCACGGGCTACGTCATTTACCTTATCCTTAAGGAATTAAATGTCGGGCTCCTGGGCCGGCTCGTGGGCGTCGCCGTATTTGCCGCCAACCTCAACGTTCTTTATTTGCAGTCCACCGCCATGACGGAACTCCTTCTGATCGCGACCATGACCGTCGGTGTGTATGAGCTCATCATGTGGCACAAGAATGACGACACACTCCATCTCATTAAATCAGCGTTTTGGATTATGCTTTCGACCTTAACGCGCTACGACGGCTGGTTCCTGTTGGGCTACGCGTGTCTTCTTATCATGATTCAGGCGTGGCGCAAAAAAGGACTGCACACCGTTGAGGGCGTTGCCGTACTGTTCTTAACGCTCGGAGGCCTCGGTATCGTCCTTTGGATTTTGTGGAATCTCCTTATTTTTAAAGACCCGCTGTATTTTATTCTCGGCCCTTTTTCCGCACACGCACAGCAGATGACTATGAAGGCCGCGGGTGTTCTCTATACGGAGCACAACCTCAGGCTTTCCGTTCAGTCGTTTATGTACGCATTCTTTTATAACAGCTACACGATTCCGGCGCTTATCAGTTTTGTGGGCGCGATCGTCCTGTGGTTTGATAAAAAACTATCGTTATCGGTACGGATAAGTACCTCGGCACTGTTTGCCCCTTTACTCTTTAACATCATCGCCCTGTATTTCGGATTCTCGGTCCTTTTCATCCAGGGGATTATCGGCGGCACGTGGTTCAATGTCCGCTATGGCATTCTCCTCATGCCGACGGTTGCCATATTTATCGGCTATCTTGTCGGTCGGGCTCCCAAATTCCGTGGGCTCATCATTCTTATTCTTTGTTTCGTTCTTTTCTTCGCTTTAGCAAATAAAGATGCCGTGACCATCGACGACGCGCGGGTGGGGTCTAGCCAGAAAAATGTTTCCCAGGTGTCCGGTTATTTACACAAAAATGCATTAAACCAGAAGGGCTTTATTCTCATCTCGGCAGCCTCGCACGATGCCATCATTTTCTCCTCAGGCCTACCCATGAGCCGTTTCATCCATGAGGGCACAGGGCTCTACTGGAAGGATGCCACAACCATACCGGACCGCTGGGCCCGCTGGATCGTCATGAGGACCTATGATGACAATGACCTGACCTGGAAGGCGGTAAGTAGAACCCCCGGCTTTAAGCGCTACCACAAGGTCGCGGCATACCCGTTTGCCGATGTGTATGAGCTTGACAGCCAGTATTTAGGGCAGCTCAATACGACAGCATCGCTCGGAAAGCAGAAGTGACGGATATGAATAAAATCCTTGCCCTTGTTATCGGATTTATCGCACTCGTGTATCTCTTTACCCTCAAAGGATCCCTCGGAAACAATACTATGACCATGAATACGCCGCCGTTTGAAACGTCTATGGAGCGCGGGCGGTTTGCGCAGGTGGTCGCCCTTGCCGAGCGGGGGACGTTTTCGGTCGACATCTTCCGTGATTACCTCCGCCCTGATATCGCATGGTATAACGGCCATTTTTATCCGGCATTTCCGCCCGGCGTTTCATTTATCGCGGCAGGCGCGTACTTCATAGGCCGCTATGTGAATATGGGGCAGTTATTTGCGACTCTCCCGACCCTTGTCGCATCGCTTCTCACCGCCGCCGTCATCATCCAGATCTGTCTGGAGCTTGGATTAGGCGCGGTAGCTGCGGGTCTTGCAGCCATCGTCTTTTGCCTGGCGACTCCCGCTTTTCCATACAGCGTCACGCTTTCTGCCCATCCATTTTCAGCACTTCTCACCGCCGCCATGTTCTTAACGTACTTAGTTATCAGGAAACATCCCGATAACCCGTGGCTCCTCCTCGCGCTCTGGTTTTCGTTTGCCGCTAACCTGTTCGTCGACTATCCGAATCTTGCCATCACCGCACCGATTGTGGCGGTCGCAACTCTTCACGCGTTCTTTTTAACACCGCCAAAAGGGAAAAGCCAAACATCTGTCCTAACGAAACTCTTGTTTTCCCTAGCCGGCTTGGCAATTGTCCTCATCCCGTTTTTTATATTTAACGAACTCCATTTCGGCAAACCAATTGCCTTCACCAATACCTACAACCTTAAACGTCTGACGACCCAGGGCGTGCAGTTTTCCGAAAGTGCATTAAGTAACAGCTTATTTAACCAAAAAAGTTATGCCGGCAGGTTTTCGATTTCTACAATCCCCTTTGGCATCGCTGTTCTTCTGGTGAGCGAGGACCGGGGACTCTTTATCTATGCGCCGGTTCTCATTTTCCTTTTCGTCGGATATTTTTTTCTGAAGAAGACACATAACGTACCGGCCTTCATTATAGAACTCGTATTCATCCTTGACATCCTCATTTACGCATCGTTTGACGACCCGTGGGGCGGGTGGGGATTCGGGCCGCGCTACCTCATCGTCAGTTTGCCATTAATTGCCGTCCTGGTCGGCGTTGCGTATGAAAAACTCATCCAAAACAAAGCGATCCTCAAATTCATCTTCTTTGTGCTTTTGATCGCAAGCATCGGCATCAATTTATCAGGAGCTCTCACAACCAACGCCGTCCCGCCTGGCGTCGAAGCCATTGGCCTTAACATGAAGGACAACTTCCTGCTCAACATCGATTACCTGAACGCCGGCAGCTCAAGCTCCTTCGTCTACAACCAATTTCTGACGAACGTCCTGAATCCGACGCAATACGCATTGACACTCTTATCAATTATTTCCGTGGGAATACTCGCATTACCGTGGTTAATCAATAAACAATTACACTCGAAACAAAGCTAGTAAAATAATTTTAGAAATTCAGTGCATTTTGTTTACTCATTTTATAGCACTTTGATCCTCCTGGTGCTATAATTACATCTCCTTAACTCAGAATTATCTATAAAGAAATTATTATCATGAATACTCATCAAATCTCGATAATCGTACCTACGTGGAATGAAGAAGACAATATCTTACCCCTTGTTGAACGTATAGATAAAGCGCTCACGCCTCAAAATATCACCTACGAAATTATTTTTGTAGATGACCGATCCGACGATAAGACCCAACACAATATCCTCGTACAGAAACGGCAATATCCTATACGGCTTTTTGCAAAAATAGATTCGCGCGGTAAAGCATCATCGCTTTTAGCCGGATTTTCCAAAGCAAAATATGAGGTGGTTGCAATGATAGATGCGGATTTACAATATCCGCCTGAAGCAATTCCTGAAATGATGAATAATATCAATTTTGGGGTAGACGTCGTGGTAGCTAACAGAAAAGAAAATCATGTCAGTCTCCGGAGGAAAATTATCAGCCGTGCATTTAATCTTTTTTTCGCCAAATATCTTCACGGATTACATGTCGACGTGCAGTCAGGCCTCAAAGTATTCAAAAAAGAAGTAGTTGAACGAATTTCACTTCATCCATCTCAATGGACATTTGACTTGGAATTTTTACTGAAAGCAAAAAATGCAGGATATACGCTCGGATCGGTTGATATAACTTTTGAAAAACGCCATTCGGGATCACCGAAAATAGGGTTGATTCCGGCATCCCTTGAAATGGCATGTAAGGCACTCAAATTAAAATTTTCTCAGGCGGAAATCGTACCGTTTAATGCGCGCCTGGAATCGGAAAAGGGGAAGGGGTTTCATTATAAGGGACATGAATTCGTTCATCATACCGATTTGCCCCACGCTGAGAGCGCATTTCACCGTTTAACCTACTCGCAGATTCTGATCGGTTTACTCATTCTTACCGTTCTTTGTATCAGCGCCGTGCTGAATTGGCACATAATGATAACTGTCACAATTGCGGTATTAACGCTATTGTATTTCGGCGATCTTCTGTTTAATTTTTACCTTATTTTCCGAAGTTTTTCAAAACCGACGGAACTGGATATTTCTGAATCTGAAATCAACGAAAAAAGTGATGACTTTTGGCCAAGCTATACGATCCTCTGTCCGCTCTATCATGAACAGGCGATACTGCCGCAGTTTGTTACCGCCATGTCCAAGCTCGACTATCCCAAGGATAAACTACAGGTACTTCTTCTTCTTGAAAATGATGATGAGGAAACCGTCGCCAAAGCAAGAAGCCTCAACCTTCCGAGTTATTTCACCATTCTCGTTGTGCCGGACTCCAATCCGAAAACCAAACCGAAAGCCTGCAACTACGGACTGTTGCACGCAAACGGGCAGTACGCCACCATTTATGATGCCGAGGATATTCCGGACCCGCTGCAACTTAAAAAAGCCGTGATGGCATTTCAACAGGTTGACGAGCGCACCATCTGTATCCAGGCGAAACTAAATTTTTATAATCCCCATCAGAACATCTTAACCAAAGTTTTTACTGCTGAATATTCTCTGTGGTTTGATCTTGTACTTACCGGTTTACATTCGATAAAAGCTCCGATACCGCTTGGGGGAACGAGTAACCATTTCCGGACGGAAAATCTGCGCAATCTAAAAGGCTGGGATGCATTCAACGTGACAGAAGATTGTGATTTAGGAATGCGCCTGGTGAAACGCGGTTATAACACGGCCGTCATCAATTCGATGACCTATGAAGAAGCCAACAGCAACCTCATAAGTTGGGTTTCACAGCGCACCCGATGGGTAAAGGGATATATCCAAACCTATCTGGTGCACATGCGTAACCCCAAGCATTTCATGCGTGACTGGCGGGAACCGCACTTTTTAACCTTTCAACTGATTATCGGTGGAAAAGTCCTCTCCATGTTTATTAATCCGCTCATGTGGATCATCACCATATCCTATTTTGTTTTCAGGGCTACAATCGGTAAATTTATCGAATCATTTTACCCCGCACCGGTATTGTATATGGCCGTATTTTCCCTCGTGTTCGGAAATTTTCTTTATATGTACTATTACATGATCGGGTGCGCGAAACGGGAATATGATGACATAATCAAGTACGTTATTTTTGTTCCGTTTTATTGGCTCGCTATCAGTTTTGCCGCGTGGCGTGCGGTTTTTAAAATGATTCAGTCACCGCATTATTGGTCAAAGACAAAACACGGATTACACTTGAATCACAAAAAATCGATGGCCCATGCACATACGGTTGTCGGTTACGATATTAACGAAACAATTCAACCAATTTTTCCCGTCGAGATGGCTGTCTAACAATAATTCTATGAAACTATCATTCGTCATTCCTACATATAACGAAGCGGGGAACGTCGTACCGTTATTTAATGAAATAAAGGACGTCATGGCTTCGATGAAACATAGCTATGAGGTGCTATTCGTGAACGACGGAAGCCGTGACGGCACGCAAAAAAAATTGGAATCACTGCAAAAAGACTATCCGGAAACCGTGAAAGCGATAGAGTTTACACACAATTTCGGCAAAGCATCGGCGCTAAGCGCCGGATTTAAATACGCGACGGGCGATACGATCGTGACGATGGATGCGGATGGGCAGGATGACCCCCATGAGCTTCACAAGCTCCTCGACAAGCTTAACGAGGGGTACGATATGGTATCGGGCTGGAAACATAATCGAAAAGATTCGTTTGTTAAAAACAACACATCCAAACTATTTAATGTAGCGACAAATTCTATTTCAAAAGTGAAGCTTCACGATTTTAACTGCGGATTCAAGGTATATAAAGCAGATGTCGCCAAAGGAATTAATCTCTACGGTGAATTGCACCGATATATTCCTGTTCTCGTTGCCGCGCAGGGATATAGCGTCGCGGAAGTCCAGGTTGAACATAGGAAAAGACTTAACGGTAAAACCAAATACGGCGGTATCCGTTTTATTCATGGTTTTTTGGATTTAATAACCGTGTTGTTTATTACTAAATTTAGAGCACGGCCTTTGCACCTCTTTGGTTATATGGGTTTGATTTTTTTTAGTGGTGGTTTTCTCATTGGAACATATCTCACCATAGTTAAAGTTTTTGGACATCAATCGATAGGTGAGCGGCCCCTCCTTCTCTTTGCCGTCATGCTCATGATCATGGGGGTTCAAGTAGGCGTCATGGGCCTCGTTGGTGAACAGATCACTACAATACTTCAAAAAAACGAGCAGAGCTACCAAGTTAAGAAATAAGTATGGAAAATGTAGTTAAAAAAATTAACGGCTTTTTAGAAAACTATGGTTTAGTAATAATTCTAATAATAGGTTTCTTTGCTGGATTATTAACAACAATCTGGTCATACAACAATCACTTTATAACGGCCTATGCGGACTCTCAAGCGCATCTAGTCATAGCTCGAAGAGTCTTTGATAACTTAACTCCCGGAATAGCACAACTCGGAGGCGTCTGGTTACCGCTTTACCACGTGTTGATCCTACCTCTTGTAACAAATCACTTTCTATATCTAACTGGTCTGGCAGGATCGATTGTAAATTTCGTATTTTATCTATTATCAATCTATTTCATCTATGAATTAGTCTCTCTCTTTACTGACAACAAAATAGTGGGGTTTATTGGAGCCTTAATATACACATTAAACGTCGACGTTCTATATATGCAAACCGCTTCAATGACTGAAATTCTTGCATTATTTTTTATCACCTCAAGTATTTTTTATTTTGTTCGGTGGCAAAAAAAACAAACCTTAACTAATTTATTAAGGTAACTATCCCTTAATAACAGTTAAAAAGACATTGATCCGAGTTTACAATAACTAGTTACCCCTATAGGAATGCTCGAATTTCTTTAATCGGTGGGAGCAACATTTTAGCCTTTCCTGATAGTTGATCTGATAGCAT
>DATKGN010000008.1:0-184161 GCA_035510735.1 Patescibacteria group bacterium | reverse complement strand
CCGAAGTTAGCCACCAGAAGATTGTAATCAAATATATCGACTTTCCCATCACCATTGAGGTCACCGGGTTTAACGGATGAACCCGTGGTAACAGCTTCCGACCCCATGAGTTGGTATCCTCCTTTTACAAAATACCGGACTTCATAGGTATCGGTCGTATTGGGAACGGGTAACGTCGCCTTCCCATTCGTCGTAAGCGTCGTGGGAGCGGTACCGGCGGCATCGTTGATCCACTTCCATGATAGGAAGCCCGTATCGGCTGCTCCCGTTTTGTAGACTCCAATCCAATCATTTGCGGAAGCATTTGCTGTATCAAAAGTGACGGTAACTGCAGTATCGCTTAAGATTGCGGATTTGATGGGATTGACCGTTGCGGCGGGTTTTTTGAGAGTTATAACGTAAGCGTCCCAAGCTCCAAAACTTGGAATCGAAATAGAAAGCACCCCGCCGTTAACAATTTGATCGGATTGACTTATAACAATCGGGGCAGCAAGCGGGGAAAGTTCAGTATCGGGAATTTGCTCGAGGGTAACCGCAACTCTATCATTACTTATCAGAGCTGAGGGAATGCTATTGAATTGAACTGTTTTTGCTCCTGCGCCACCCTGATTGCCCATAAGAACCATTGCGGTTTGAGTACTGGCATCATACGATCCAAGGCCATTTATTGAAGTTGCATAAGTAGTAAGAACTAAATTCCCCGTCATGTCTGCATACCTCTTATAAACCCACCAAATAGAGCGGGGTTGGGGATTAGTTGGATCTGTAACGAGTCCTTCCAGTTGGTTTGCATCTGTCCAACTACCTTTCGTGCCTTCTGCTCCTGCGCGCTCGATATCAGCGATAAAGGCAACAGTTGGTCCGGGTCTCAAATTATCGCCAGAGCCTTGATATTCTGTAATATCAAACTTATTAACAGATATAATTGCGTTTGCGGCCATAAATTGCTTTATCGTATTAACATGAGCAGGAATAAGATCTGGAGTGTAACCATAAATATTAAAGGCTGGGTTATCTCCAATGTTCATAGTTTCATGCCAGGATAAAACGTCAGGAAGTACATTATTAGTTTTTGCGTACCCCAGAAAGCTTTGAAGATATGGTTGATCAAAAAATGAAGGACTTGGACCAACTATTAGATCATTTGGACGAAGGCTACGGATAGTTTGTACCGCGATCTTCCAGGTTTCAAAAAATTGCTGATCGGTTCCGGACCAAACATCGGGATTATGAAAAGGGAGTGAGTTTTGGTTAGGCTCCTGCCAAATAATCCATTCATGGGGCACACTTGTTGGAGGGTAGGTGCTCACTATAGAAGTAACCCATTGTTGCCAGGCTGTAGATTCCTGCCACGGGTACCAATGTGTTCCCTGACCGTTTTTAAAGACAGCTCCATTGCCTACAAGCCATTGAATTTTATGCGCTCCAAGTCCGACTGCGGTTTGTTCGTTACCCCATGGATCTTTAATAATATTTGGCTTAAGTTGAGAAATGAACGGATAAACCGCTGCGTTCATGGGGAATATCCATTCGAATCCGGTTGCATGCCTTTCCGCCGGGCCGATCACCTGGGAGAAGTCAATGGTGAGGTCGGAAGCATATGCGTTTGTTGGAAATACAAATATTGCAAGTAAAGTTAAAAGCAGGATCAAAAGTACACTCTTTTTCATTATTTATTTCCCAAAATTTCCAACTAATACGTTGTAATCAAATATATCTACTTTTCCGTTTTTATCTATATCGGCGGGGGAAAAGCCGGCAGCACCGGTTTTGCCGAAGTTAGCGAGTAAAAGATTGTAGTCAAAAATATCGACTTTACCGTCGCCGTTGAGATCGCCGGGTTTAGAAGATGAGGTCGTGGTAACAGCTTCCGACCCCATGAGTTGGTATCCTCCTTTTGCAAAATACCTGACCTCATACGAATCGCTTGTGTTAGGAACACTAAGGTTTACTGTTCCATTAGTGCTTAGTATTGTGGGAGCAGTCCCTGCTGCGTTATTTACCCATTTCCACGAGAGAAAGGCGGTGTCAGCTGACCCAACCTTGTATACCCCAATCCAGTCATTTGCGGAAGCGTTTGTGGTGTCAAAAGTTACCGCAACCGTTGCTCCGCTTAAGATTGCGGATTTGATGGGATTGACCGTTGCGGCGGGTTTTTTCAGCGTTATGGCATAGGCTTCCCAGGCTCCGAAGTTGGCAATCGGAACGTTCAATGATCCTGAGTTAACAATTTGATCTGATTGACTTATTACAACCGGCGCAGAAAGAGCGGCCGTTTCCGTATCAGGAATTTGTTCAACTGTAGCCGCAACCCTTCCGTTACTAAGTAATGCCGCCGGAATATTATTTAGTTGAATTGTTTTTGCGCCGGGTCCATTTTGATTACCGATAAGAACCATTGCAGTTCCGGTACTCGCATCATATGACCCAAGCCCGTTTATAGCACTTGCAAAGGTTGTCGTGACGAGATTTCCGGTCATGTCCGCATACCGTTTATAAACCCACCAAATAGAACGGGGTTGCGGGTTGTTTGGGTCAGTGACAAGGCCTTCTATTTGATTGGCTTCAGCCCAATTACCTTTCGTGCCTTCAATGCCGGCGCGTTCAATATCGGCTATAAAGGCAACAGTCGGGCCGGGGCGGTAGTTATCCTTATCACCTTGGTATTCCGTAATATCAAATTTATTAATTGATATACCGTTATCTGCCATAAACTGTTTGATTGCTGCGACGTGTTCAGGAATAAGGTCAGGGGTGTACCCATGGGTACCATACCTTGGATCGTCACCGATAATCCAAAGTTCATGCCAAGACAAAACATCTGGCAAAACATTATTAGCTTTTGCGTAAAGTAAGAATGCTTCGAGATAATTTAAATCAAAAGGTACAGGGCTTGGTCCAACAATTGGATCGTTGGGGCGAAGACTGCGTATAATTTGTACGGCAATCTTCCAAGTCTCAAAAAATTGATCTTGAGTACCCGGCCAAACGGTGGGATCGCCGTGATTGGGCTCCTGCCAAATTATCCATTCGTAGGATTCAGTTTTTGGAAAAGAATCTGCGTAATCCGTAACCCATTTTTGCCAGCGTGCCCAATCTTGATAGGGGGTCCAACCCTGAGATATTACCGCATTACCCACAAGCCACTGAACTTTATGTGCGCCAAGAGTATCTTTTGCGACTTGCTCATTACCCCACGGATCCTTAATAATATTTGGCTTGAGTTGAGCGACGTACGGATAGATTGCAGCATTCATAGGGAAAATCCATTCAAACCCCGTGGCGCGGCGCTCGGCGGGGCCGGTGATTTGGGAGAAATCGATACTCAAATCGACCGCGTATGATCTCGCTAGGGCGGGGGAGAAGAATAGAACGGCAACAAAACACAGGAAGGCGATAATCCAATGACGTATACCACAACCACCCTCCTGTGTGCTTTTAGCTCTCATTATAATTACCGTTTCTACACCTATATTAGCAGTTTCAGATAGCGATTGTCATGGGTAACCTGCTTATTTTTTTATATCCACGATAGAAGCTGAGTGACGATCGAATATTCATTATGAATGGTTTTCTTCAAAATTCGGGATAAATGGGTGAACATGTGGTTCCCCAACTTATCCACAATTATTTACGTAAAACTATATAGAGCCATAGAACAGTCTAATTTTTGATATAAAGACTATAAGGTATCGGTATTTTCTATGTAAACTTCCTATGGGACTTGACAACGCACTTTTCACGTGTTTCAATGAATAAGTGACACAACTACCGCAAGGTCATTTGGGGTCTCAGGGATTCTTAGGATCTCTGAGGCAAGGTTTAGCAACCCTCTTGGGCAGAGGGAAAATTACGCGCCAGTCACCTCTGACGCAGGAGCGGCAACGCTTCGAACGAGAGGTGCACGAGCAATTCGTGAAATTAAAGGAAAAAGGATTAAGCATACCGGTATTCACCTTATAACCGGTCAAAGGGTCACTATGTGACCGCAGAACGGATGTGCTAGTGGCGTCCGTTTTTTGTGGGAAAAATGGAGTTCCAACTATTTCTTCGTCGTATTTCGCCATTATTGAATTTTCAAAAAGAGGGGAAAGAGCAAACTTCGTTACTATCTGTTTTTTAAAAATCATTTAGTCTGATGTATGGGGCTAAAGTTGATTGTTTCGTGGAGATTTTGTAGTGATCCGCCTTTGTTCAAATTCATTTCGAGGGCTACGTCCTCGAAAATGAATGTTCGCAACGGTGGATTTGTGGCGCTAAACGGAATCCGCCTAAACTTGCTTTGCGACTTTTCAGTACTATTCGTACGAACTGTGCTTACATCCTCCTAAACTTACCTCTCGCCTTAGTAGATTTCTACTGCGGCTCGAGGAGCATAATCGGAGGATTGTGAAGACTAAACTTTTTCTCGAAGATTCGAAACGAAATAATCCATCCTTCGCTAAAGCTTCGGAGGATTGGTAGTTCTAAACTCGAAGACTCGTTAAGAGCCTACCAATAAAAAAGCATCACTACCGCTAGCAATTGGGTTAAGGTTTAGCTACGAGTAGTAATGCCTTTTGTAAGTGGTAACGTTCTGATTGGGCAAAAAGACCGTTACCTATTTGATGAAGATAGCAATCATATTTTTTCTTGTCAAATTAATTTTCGAAGCTAGATAGTTTGATTTAGATTGTTATAGATATATATTTCACACATCAGTATTTCACGGTAAATTTATACAGGTTTAATTCTGTTTTTTGACTCCCAAATTTTTTTCTTTCAAAAAATACCTTTTCTATTTGACAAGCGAAAAATATCGGTATACAATCCCAGCAAATCAACCTTATATATGATTTTCGAGTAGAAAAAGTATACGCATTGTGTTCGGTTGAACACAAAAGAGAAAATAATGTGTTTTGTATGGGCACTGAATCCGTCAACCGACGGATCCAGTGTAAAGGATAGTTTGTTGCTCTGAATAATCGCTTCGCGATTTTCTGAGTAAAGGCAAGTTTACCCCATAAAAACAAAAAACGAGAACGTATGTTCTGTGGGGGATAGTTTGTTGGCCCCAGTAGAACTCTTACTTGCTCGCGAGGTTTACATCCTCGCCTCGCAAGAGCGAGTCTACGGGGTAAAGCAGGCTTGAAACGTAACGCGCTGGATGTCGAGCTTTGTGTGGGGGATAGTTTGTTGGGCAGGCGAGCTATCTCCCACAGAGGGTTTGACCCAGTGCGTTTAACGTTTTAAGCTACCCGACACTCTTACTTGCTCGCGAGGTTTACATCCTCGCCTCGCAAGAGTGAGTCTACGGGGCAGATCTCCCACACGAGGACGCCGTTTTTTGTTTTGTTTCGGGTGAACGATATCTCACAAGGGTATCACGTCCCGCAATCATCTCTTAGGGTAATTCTTTTAACACGTATTATAATGGGTGGAACATGAAGTTTCTCCTTTTTATACGGAATGCACGGCAATATCTTTTCCCATTGGTATTTCTGGTCCTGAGCTCCGGTGTTTTTTTCTATAATGCATATTACTTTCGAAGTAATCTGAATCTCACGCCGCCCGGCTCCCTCTATTCATTCGCTGTAGGCCATAGCGGCGATTACTACCAGTATCTCTATATGATTCGCCGCGGGCAGGAGGGGCATATTCTTTTTCATAATGCATATACGGAAGCAAACGTGCCGGATGTAATCCTTCAACCCTATTACCATATTATTGGTTGGCTTTCGAGGCCGCTCGCGCTTTCACCTATATATGTTTATTTGATCGCGCACCTCGTATCGCTTGCCGTATTTTTGGCTTGCGTCTTTTTTCTTATTGATGTGTTTTGCCCGAAGACGGTTACAAAAATACTTGCGGCGTTATTCTTTTTTTCTGCGACCGGGTATTGGTATCTCGTTTCACAGGGCGGGAGTCTTCTGTACACTCAGGACGTTGTGTATAGTTATTATTTTGATCTGTTGGACAAATTCCTTGTTATTCCTCCGCATCATTTACTGGCGCTATCTCTGAGTATTATTGCAATTATTCTTCTGGCGCGCCGGAGAGGCACGCTTGTGATTAGCGGTATTGCAGGAATACTTTTTGCTCTTGTGGGATTTCTTCACCCATGGATGCAGGCAATTTTTTTGGCTTGCGTGACCGTTGTTATGTTTATACAGCTGTTGATGGAGAGGAACCGCGCCCGTTTCATTCTTCAATCATGGATTATTATTATGGCTCTTTCAGTTCCCGTGTTACTTATAACCCTTCGCTCGTTACCCAAAACTGATGCTGTACTCGGGTTATTTGTTGTGCAACCGCGGACGATTTCATTTTTGCAATATGTTACGGCATTGGGGCCACTTTTTATTCCTGCAGTATTCGTTTTGTTTTTTCGGCGGTTACTCGCGAAAAATCTCATCTTATGTGCATGGGCATTTGTGCCAATTGCACTTTTTTTCCTACCGGACGCACGGATGCCAATGGATATTTTTCGCCTGTTTCAAATATATCAGCATATTCCTATGGCGATCCTCGCGGCCCTTGCGCTTGAAGAGATTACGAAAAAGCTGCGTTTGCCGAGTCTCGTCCTTTTGGGAATCGGTATTCTATTTGGCATATATGGATATACGTCATTTACCTGGATGCTGAAAGATAATATGGCTGTAAACACAAATTTTTATAATTATTATATTCCTAAGTGGTTTCTCACCATGGCGGCTTATTTGGATCGTACAGCGCCCGATAGTGTCGTCCTGGCGGGAACTACGGTCAGTAGTATGATTCCGGCATTTACGCATAATAAAGTCATTCTTGGACATGACGGAAATCAGATACATTATGCACAGAAACGTGATGAAGCGTATAGTTTTTTTTATCAAACAATGCCGACGGGTGATATAAAGGAATATATCCGCGGATCCCGTGCGAATTACATCGTACTTGGTGTTGATATTCCGGGATGGAGCGATCTTCCGTATGCATCACTGCCGTTTTTTACAACAGTCTATACGGATAGTCCGGTGTCTGTCGTGCGGGTCGGTTTACCGTGAAGGGGCGGGTACGCACCGGGATTGCGTGGTGAATATCGCGTAGCGCCGGTTTTTTGATACAAAGACCGGTGTATATTTTTTTAGATAATCGGCGAGATTGATCACCGGAAGATTCTCATCGTTATTCACATCCTCGACCGTGATGTAGGAAATGTTGTATTTATGGAGTAGCGCGCAAACCTCGATTGTATTGCTGCTTTCATACATCGTATTCATAACCGGCATGCGATTCTCCGGATACCCTGCGCTCCAGGCGAAATACGGCCAACCCAAAAAGATTGATCGGCCCGCCAAAGATGCGGGATGGTAGAGATAACTGCTGTTTAAAAATACTGCGCTTTTCGGCGTATTGACTGCGATCCAGGTAGCGACTTCATTTGCCGGCATCTCTGTGATACGGCCCCGTGTGTCATTGGCAATAACGAACAGGTCGATAATGCCGGAGAGGGTTAAAAATATTACCAATAATCCAATAAATAAATAATCCAATAATCCAATAATCCAATGATGGCTCATATGCTTAATAGTGTTAAAAAGATGGACAATGAGATACGCTGAGATCATCTGACCGACGATAAACACAAAATTGAATAGTTTGTGGTTTGCCGATGCTTCAACTGAAAATTTGAATAAATTTGCGATGAGAAAGAGGGGAATGATCGGAAGTATGGCCTTTCTTGTCCTCGCTGGAATCAGGAAAAACCCGATAACGATGAGGACGCTGTGGAGGCCCATATTCTGCCACCAAAAGGTCATCATGTGCCACAATTCAGCCGGAATATTGTTTTGAGCTAAGAGTTCATTATGGATGGTAAAACCGGGGTACCATGCAAGTGTGTGCGCTTCGCTCGGGATTGCGAGAACCTGCGGGATAATAAGAAGCGCGCTGGTTATTCCGGTTGTGATCATAAAAACCCAGAGGTCAGGATAGAGGAGAAAATAACAGAGAAGTAAGACGGCAATGATAAGGAGTGACGGCTGGTGGAAGTAGGGGAACAGTCCAAAGATCACTCCCCAGAGTATGCCGCTCATAAATTGTTTTGCATTGGGTAGTCGCTTCATCGTCACAACGGTGAACATAAAAAGGAGAATTATGGCAAATGCCGGCGCCAGTTGGCGTTGGTTCGTGTAGACGTTGAGGTTCCAAAATGCCGTGATCTCACCCGGCCCCCACGGCGCAAAAGCAGGAAACTCCCTTACGGTAACAATATCCAGTAGCGTGTGAACGGAAAGAGGATGGATCATGAAGAATCGTAGGAAAGAAAGCGATCCGTTAAACAGAAAAAAGACGACCGTGAGGATGCCTACGAATGTATGTTTAAATAGTGTCACGGCGAGTTTATACAGAAGGAGGAGAAGAAAGAAGAATCCTATGATACTGGGTATATTTAGTGCCCAATCAATTCTGATGCCTGCTTTTTCCAGAAGTCCGACGGCCATATCAAAAAGAAAATGATACCGGATCGCAGGGCCGGCAAAGACCGGGTATTGGACCGGTGTTCGGTTGAAAAGATGGGAGAGATTGTCGCCCATGGAGAACGATCGTATGAGCGGTATGTGGGCTCCGAAGTCGCTCCAGAGTTTGAATGCGATGATGATCTCATGGGTTTTCCCGTCATAGGAGAACGTGTGAAACATGAGCCAGGAGGAAAAAATAAATGCTAATGTCAGCCCAGCGAACGCTGGGAAATTTTTTTTTGTCATTCCCGCGAAGGCGGGAATCCAGCCTTTATAGAAGTGTTTCATATAAATCGTTCCACTCAGAATTATTAGATTCGATAAGTTTTAGTTTCCAAAGCCTATTCCATTTCTTTAATTGTTTTTCCCGGGTAATAGCATCTAATGGTTTTATAAATGTTTCGTAATATACAAGTGTATGAACGCCATATTTTTTCGTGAATCCATCTACGTGACTTTGTTTATGCTCATGAGTCCTCTTTATAAGATTATTTGTGACCCCTATATATAATGTACCATTGCGTTTGTTTGTTAGGATGTACACATAGTAAGGCATATGGATTATTGTACTCTGGATCCCCGCGTTCGCGGGGATGACCTTAATGTGACGACATCACCTGTGCCGCTTTTTGGCCAAGGTCCACTGCGTAATTCGTCCCGCGGTCCCACGGATAGATGCTGTCCATATTGGCCAGATATACTCCGGGAATTGGTGTTTTCAGTTTCGGCGCTTTCTTTGAATAATGCAGTTGTTGGACCGGTTGGGCGTAGGGGCCGAAAAATACATAAGAGTTTAGAATTGAGAGTTTAGAGTTTAGCGTAAGACGTTTGATATACGGTGCGAATTTCTTGAGCAATTTGTCTTTGGTTATAGAAAGATACGGGTGTCCCTCCGGCAGATAGTTGCCGACGTAGGTCAGATGGTGGCCGCCATAGTGCTTTTTATCCATAAAGTTCGTGTGAGCAACGACCGCCAGAAACGGAAATGACCGGTCGGTAATATTGAGCCAGTAAATATTTTCAAGAATCGGCTCCTTTGTTTCCAACACAAGAACCTGCGCATGAAGGTGGGGGATGGTGAGCGGGCCGTCTTCGCGGATTGCCGGGATAAGCTTGTACGCAACCGGCGTCGGGACGGTAAGCAAAATTCGATCAAAACGTAATTGTTGTTTGCCGACCGTTATACAAAATTGAGGAATTTGTTTTTTATCGTCAGACCGATCAATTGTTGCATTGTTGTATTGTTGTATAGTTGAAATTGTTATCCCCATGTGGATGGTCCCGCCCTGTTTTTTTACATGATCTGCGAGCGTTTCGATAAACGTTTGAAAGCCGCCTTCGATATAGCAAAGCGAAGGCGTCCGCTTGTTGATGCGTGCCCAGAGCCATGAAGCTGCAATCGTGCTGTCGAAATGGCCGAATTTACCGGTCATTAATGGCTCCCAGATGATATCCCATGCCTTGGCGCCGCCCACGGTTTTAAAGAATTTTTTTGCGGTCACGTTTTCGAGCGGTTGCCAGAAGGGATAGAGTTTACAGAATGCGGCAACTGCGCCGGTCCGTAGTTTATCCGTGAGCGACAATCCTGGAAAACGGAGAAGATGCATGGGAGAGTCGAGTTGGGCGATAAGGGTCCTGTCAGCCGCATGATCCCATCTCACGTCCTCGCCAGTTCCTTTTTGTTGTGAATCGAGTTTTGTTGACCGCACACTCGCCCGCGACGTCATCCTCGAGTTATTTGTAGCAGTTGGCTCCGGTCGTTCGATGGGGGACCCAGTGCGGCTGCCACCCTTATTTGTAGAAGTTAAAAGGTTTGCCGTAATCGGGCGCTTAATAATAAGTTTGTCTCCGATTCCTAATTCATTGATAAGGTTGATGATTGACCGGTCATTGGTGAAGAGGTGGTGATAGGCGCCTTCGAGGTGCCACTGCCAGTTTTTTTCGCGCCACCCCCACGCCAGGCCTCCAAGGTGCGTATCCCGTTCAAAAACGGTAACGGAATATCCTTGTTTTGTTAATTCGTATGCGGCCGTGAGTCCGGTAACCCCTCCGCCGATAACAGCAATCTTCATGGGAAGATTGTAGCATGAATATGAGATAAGGAGGAGTGCTTCCCCGCACTTAATAACTCTAGAGTATAATCGTTCTATGGGAACAGATGTTTGGCTCGTTGTCCGGTGGTGGGGGACATTATTTCTTGTCGGAGCGGTCGCGTATCCGATCACCAAAAAATTGTTTTCTTCCTGGTGGGACCGTGGATACTTATTCAGTAAAGCGGTCGGCATGGCGACCATAACCTATCTCGTCTATCTGGCGGGTATGCTCCATGCGTTTCCTTTTACCGTGAGTACGGTTTGGGGCGCCATGACCGTGGTATTTTTCGCGGGCTCCGTTTTCTATTTTTATGCCACCAGGGGTCAGGCAAAAGAATCAGGGAAAAAATATCTTGTTTCCGTAACGCGTGAAGGCGTTCTTCTTGTTGTTGAGGAGCTATTTTTTTTCTGTGCGCTGTTCTTCTGGGCTTGGGTGAAAGGGCACGAGCCAAGCATCCATGCGCTCGAGAAATATATGGACTTTGGATTTACAAAGTCCATTCTCAACAGCCGCTATTTTCCGCCGCCTGATATGTGGTATGCAGGGTTTCCCATCAATTATTACTATTTCGGACATACGGTGATGGCGGTTCTGACGCGGCTTTCGGGCATTGACCTTGCGTACACATTTAACCTCATGCTCGCGACACTTTTTGCATTCACCCTCACCATGGGATTTTCGATTGCATATCAGGTACTAGGAACCATAGAGAGGATCAGCAAAACGCTTCGTTTATTCGGAGCGATTCTTACGACGTATGTGATAACGATGGGCGGCAACCTTCAGACAATTTATGCATTTACCAAGGGGTATATGGGTGATAATCCGCCGCCGTTTTGGACACTCCTCTGGCCGATCAGCGACTTTTGGTCTCACCTTCCTGATGGATTAAACCGGTACTGGTATGCCAATGCGACGCGATTTATCCCGTTTACGATTCATGAGTTTCCAAGCTACTCATTTGTGGTTTCCGATGTTCACGGGCATGTGCTTAGTTTACCATTCGTGCTCCTGGCGATTGCGCTCCTTTTTGTGTTGTTTCTTAACTTTATCGGGCATGAGGATCATAATAAAATACCGATAACTTTTTCCGGCTGGTTTACACTCATATTCTACGGGTTTCTTGTGAGCATCCTTCTCATGACCAACGCGCTTGACGGACCTATCTACATGGGGCTATTTATAATCATACTTGGACTGTACGGGTGGAGAACGGCGAAAGATAGAGATTGGTGGCGGGAAAAAATTATTGCTATATTGGTCATTCTTATCGTGGCGCTTCTGACGAGCCTGCCGTTTTTGCTGCATTTTTCATCATTCGTATCCAGTGTGGCGGTGAATTGTCCCCCTCCGTTTTTGGCTGACCGTAAAGTTGGAATTCTTCTTTTTGAGGGAGTTGAAAAATGTCAGCATTCACCTCTTTGGATGATGGCCATCCTGTGGGGATTCTTTGTCTATTGCGGCGTATTTTTTATTTTACGCGTCCTGTATGAGGGATTAAAAAAGCGACAATTGCATATAAAATGTACGCAAACGGAATTCGTTCTCTTTGTTTTTTTCATTTTTTCGGTCGGACTCATCATTTTCCCGGAGTTTTTCTATTTTAAAGATATCTATCCTATGCATTTCCGGTCAAACACGATGTTTAAACTCGGATACCAGGCGTTTATTATGTTTTCCCTGGTCTCCGGATATACCATCATCTGGAGTGTTAATGTTTTAGTGAACCGGATGAAAGCGGGTCGAAGGTGGCACAAACTGTTTTTATTATTGTGTTTACCGCTCCTTTTCCTTGTCGTTATTTATCCGAACTTTAGTGTCAGATCGTACTTTGACAGCCTCCGTCATTACGAAGGATTAAACGGTCTTAATTGGTTTGCAACGACATATCCTGATGACTACGCCGCCATTACATGGCTTAATAATGAGACAAGAGACATGCAACAAGAAACATGTGTCTCCTCGTCTCATGTTGCGTGTTTCATGTCTCCCGTTTTGGTTGAAGCCGATGGAGATAGCTATACGGATTATGCGAGGTTTAGTGCATTTACCGGTATTCCTGCAGTTATCGGTTGGCCCGTGCATGAATGGTTGTGGCGGGGATCGTATGATGTCGTAGCTCCACGGAGAAACGATGTTGCCGTCATTTACGGACCGGGTCAGATTGATGAGACGCATACCATTCTCCAAAAATATCACGTGCGGTATATTATGGTCGGCACCCTTGAATGGCAAAAATACCCCTCGTTATCCCTCACGAAATTCCAAGAGATGGGGACGCGTGTTTTTAGCTCCGGTGCAACCAGCATTTATGAAGTATCGGATGGCCAATAAGGGTAATCCTATTGACAAGTCGGCATGGACATGGTTAAATACGCGTGAACAGAGTTACGTATCCTCGATCAAAAGCGGTATTACGCATGAATTCCCAACAATATACTATGTGTCTGCTTTCTGGACAGTGATTGGAAAACCATGGAGATGTAACCATCAGAATGATTTTACGCAATAACGAGCCCTTGTATTTATTGATTAACTGAATTTATGGCCTTTCGAGCCACCCACACAACAACCGCAAAAACGTCACGCAAAAAAGTAGCAACGGCTGACGTGGTTCCGGATGATGAGAAAACAGAGCCGATCGCCCCTGCCATGAGTGTCGAAGAGCTGGTCGGAAGCCCCATACTATCGAAAGAACCGGTAAAGAGCGAACGGGCTGTTGAAGCTCCGAAAACACCGGAGGAAGCTCCGATAGTTGAGCCTCCGGTTGCAGTATCTGATCCTCAGCAGCCAACAGGTGAAACATCCAGATTTTCAAGACCTCCGATGGCCCGCATGGACCGTCCTCGCGTCGGTTATGACCGTGGAGGCGGTGGGTATCAGCAACGTGGTTATCAGGGCGGCGGAGGATACCGGAGGCCATTTAACCCGTCTCGATTCGGTGGCGAAGCGGGTCATAATCCTCGGTTTCAGGGGCGCAGTAACTTCGGTGATAATAACAATAACGGCGGATACAGGCGGGATTGGGGCGGGGCCGGAGAAACCAATACATATACGCAGGACATCAATGTGCCGACGGAAACGGTTCACGGGATCCTCGATATCATGCCGGAAGGACACGGATTCTTACGCCCGAAGTTTACCCCGAGTGACCGCGATGTATACATTTCCCAGTCCCAGATCCGTCGCTTTATGCTTAGAAACGGCGATATGGTCGAAGGACAAGCCAGACAGCCGAAAGATAATGAGCGCTATTGGGGCTTACTGAAAGTCGAAAAAGTAAATGAACAACTTGCAGAAACGATGGGCAACCGCCCGCATTTTGAAGACTTAACTCCCGTGTATCCGAATACTATTTTGCGTCTTGAGACCGGACTTTCGCCCATTTCCACGCGCATGATTGATTTGGTGGCGCCGATCGGATTCGGGCAAAGGGGGCTTATTGTCTCGCCGCCCAAAGCCGGCAAAACGACGATTCTCAAAGAGATCGCGGCAGGCATCAGCGCTAATTATCCGAATGTTCACCTTATGGCCGCTCTTATCGGCGAACGGCCGGAAGAAGTCACCGACTTAACCCGCAGCATCAAAGGAGAAGTCTTGGCCAGTAATTTTGACGAATCACCACCCGAACAAACCCGCGTTGCCGAGGTCGCGCTTGACCGCGCGAAGCGCCTGGTTGAGATGGGGCAGGATGTTGTTGTCCTTCTTGACTCAATTACACGGCTTGCCCGTGCATACAATCTTGTGGTCAATCCCTCAGGCCGGACACTTTCCGGTGGATTTGATCCGGCAGCTCTCTATCCGGCAAAGAAGTTTTTAGGTGCGGCACGGTGTGTCGAACCCGTCCCGCAAGCAGTCGTTGCCGTACCCGCGACTCCGCCTGCTCAAAAAGATGAAAAGAAAGATGATGAATCAGCGAAGTCTAAGAAAGGCGCCGAAGAGAGTAACGTGGTTGTCAACCAAAGCAAGTCAATTACCGGGGGAGGTTCGCTTACCGTCATCGGGACCGCGCTTGTTGAGACCGGTAGCCGGATGGATGACCTTATTTACGAAGAATTTAAAGGCACCGGGAATATGGAGCTTCACTTGTCCCGTGCACTACAGGAACGGCGGGTTTTCCCCGCTATCGACGTCGGGAAGTCGGGGACCCGTCATGATGAACTCCTCATGGGCGAAGATAAGATGAAGAAAGTCACAACGCTCCGGCATATGTTATCGCTTCTTGGTGATGAAGAGCGCACCATGATGCTCGTTGAGAAGTTATCAAAAACGAAGAATAACGACGAATTCCTCGAAAGCCTCTCAAAAGGGGATTGAGAATAGATTTAAGAATTAGGATTTAAGATTTAAGAAATACTTCGTTTTTGTTAGTAATCCCTGTAACAATCGATGTGTTTGATTTGCTTCTTCAATAAGCATTTGAAAGTTAGCATTTTTCAGGTAGCCCACGTCGTGGGCTATGAATAATTGGTTTTTTAATTCCGTAAGGGACCCCTGAGCCAAATAATAAAATTGTAATTTTTCTTTATATCCCTGTCTTCCGAATCCCTCAGCGATATTCGATGTTACTGAAGAGGCGGCCCGCCTCATCTGATCGGTAAGTGAATACGTTTCCCGTGGAGGAAATTTTGTTGTGACTTCATAAATATGTATAACAAGACGATGACCCTCCTGCCATACAAGGAGATCAGTGAATGATTGAATTTTGCCGTTTTTTGTATTCATCTTAAATCTTACTTCCTAAATCCTAAATCTTAATTAATTAATAACCCACCAATTAAACCGTACGTCATCAAGCTGCGGCGCCGTGATTCCGACGATAAATTCGCCTTCCTGTTTATCAACGACATAGAGTGTGTCGTGGGTTGGCGATGTCGGCGTGATGAAAATGAGTGATTGATCAGTAATGTTATTGTTTGTTATGGTTACACTTGGTTGTCCGGCTGGTAGAATCGCGGCGCCAACCGAAGGATTAAATTCACCAGATGCGCTTGCGTCCTGCGTCGTTGAAATATTCAATTTGTGTGCAATCATCTCGGATGCCCGCATACTGCCGCTTATGGAAGCATTTCCGTTTGCGTCAAATGATGTGACGGTAAATCCACCGTTACCCTGGATAATGAGTTTGCCAAATTCGGAAGTAAGCGCTGCCGAGGCTGAGGCGTCAATTGATGTTGTTTGCACTGGTTTTGATAGGTTTATCGTTAAATCAGAGCCGATTGGTGACAGGACGGAGGTTTGCACTCCCTCGATAGCCGCGATTGTTCCTGTCACCGTGAGAGTGCCAACTATGGTAACGGCGCCTGAGGGTTGAACGGTTATCACTCCGTTCATAATATCGAGTGACGCCAGTTTATCTTTTTGGATGTATAAGGTGTCACTTGTGCTTTCGATAGAATCTCCTGACACCCGAATATTGCCGTCAATTAATAATGACCCGCCGATAGTGGTGTTTCCAAAGAAACTGTCACCGAGAGATGTGAGCGAAGATGTGAGAACAATGTTTTTAGTCAGTGTTACATTTTCAAGATTGTCACCAGAGAGCGTGCCACCGAGAGCGAGAAGAGCACTCATTGATGAAACGTCAGGGGATGAGTTGTTCGTTGCGAGTTGTTGGTTATCCGTTGCTGATGTGGTTGCATTGGTAAATTGCTGAATTGTTATATTATTTACAATGGACGACGGGGTCGCTGTCAGTTCTCCGAACGGAGTGATAATGCGGTCGGCGAATAACGTACCACTTACAGTTGCTCTTCGGACTGAAAGATTCTCAGAGTAAACATCTGAGGCGGTAAGATTACCAGTTTGTACCGATCCGGAAGCGAGAGTTCCAGCAATTGATGCACTTGAGGAAACACTCAATTGTTGGGTTGTTAAATTCCTGAAACTTCCCTGACTAGCAGAGAGGGTACCCCCAATTGAGGCATTACCTAATGAATCGAATGTGGCTGACAGATTTCCTTCCTTATTATATATACCGAAGGTTTGTGAATCACCAAGTTGTACGGCTATGCCGCTACCTGCTGTCGAAAGCGGGGAGATGATGTTGGTGTCAATCTCTTCGGATTGTGCGATGGGAGATGTAAGGGTTGAGGAGGCATTCGATTGCATTTGTTGAACGGTTTGGACGATGTAATCGTGGAGCGTTTGTCCGCCGATGGTTAGCGTATTGGTCGCAAGATCTTTGGTGGTGATGGCGCCGGCTTGGAGAGATCCGATGACTGATTGAGAGAAGACACCGATCCGGTTGACGACTTCCCCTGCGGCATTGGTAATCTGATATGTTGGTGACGTCGTTCCGTTGAGGTTCGGTACTACTGTTGGCGTATTGGCAATATGAATGTCTCCTGTAGACGTTAGTTGTATATCCGGATCGAACAAGGAAGGAGTGACAGCAACCATTATTTTACCAACATATGTTCCATCGGGCAGATGAAAACATGGTTTAAGCGTATTTTTACCATCATCTTCCGGCCAAACAATAGTATCGATTGAAGAAGCGATTTGACACGTGCTACTTGTGTCCAGTTTTTCTAAAGCTTTACCGACAATCTGGCCTGCTGTAATCATTTTGGCACCATATCCGGGGATAGTAGAAATACCAATGGCGTCGCCGATATTTATAGAACCATTTTGGGAGGTAACTAATGTAGGAGCGGTTCCCTGAAGCGCGATGGGAGCTTTTTCGTTATCGTATTGGTTTTTGGTTGCAGAGCCAATTTTAAATCCTCCGTCTTCATCCATGACGGCTCCGGGAGAGGTTGAGACAATACCGATAATTGATTGATGTGATGGATCAGAAGCGATACCTGTTTTAGACTGAGTTTGATCAATACTAACCAAACTGCCCCGCAGTACTTTTCCGGAAACAAAGTAATTTTCAGCAAGGTCATTATGACCGTTACCAAAAGTGACATAGCCGGTGTAGTCAATGGTCATCGCAGTGTTAGTGATGCCCGCCGCGAAGTTATTACTTGTGCCAAACTCCAGATAGGAACCGCTTCCTGTTTGAAGCGATGCAATACGGGATTGAGGCACTCCGTTTAAGGCGCCATTATTAGTAAAATCAAGAGCTGTAAAGTTTGTATTGCTGGTATTGTTTACCAGTTGTAATGTTCCGGTACCAGCACCGGTAAAACTAGTGCGGGCAACGTTTTCGTCAACTTGTAATGGTGCTAACGGACTAGTTGTCCCGATACCGACGTTGCCGTTTATTGCTAATTTCGCCGTGCCGGGGTTTCCATAACCAATTCCCACATTGCCGCCTTGGGTGATGGTCATGAGCGGATTGGCGGCACCATTGAGACTGGTTACTAAACTTCCGGCAGTATTAATCCCCAATGCGTAATCCAGATTTGTTCCAAGCCCAGAATATCCTGAATCCGTGGTTTTTGCCTGGATATGGAGCGAAGATGGGCCAAGATATAATTCTTTAAATCTCGCTGATGGGGAAGCACCGAGAGATTGGGTGTTATCCGTTCCCGGGGTCAAGTTGCCTGTAGCGTCCAGTGAAATGAGACTGTTGCCGTTAATTCCCCAGCTGGCAGTGGAGCCACTTAGGCTACTGGACAGGTAGTTAACACCAGAACCGTCATAAATCCTAAGAGCCTGATACCCCGTGGGGTAGAGGTAGGATCCGGCATTGGTCCACGGGTCGGCGAGAGATGCGATACTGGCACCCGTTACATCAAGCTTCAGATTCTGCGTTTCGCCGGAGTAATTATAGAGTCTGACATTGTTTGCATCAGCTTGTTCTACTCTAAAACCGGTTTGCCCAAGCCATGTAATGCCATATTGAACGATGTATGTATTGGTTTTGGTACTTCCACGTGCAAGGTCAAATTTAACTTTCAATGAAGTGCCCGATGAGGCAAATTCACAGGCATATTCTTTTTCGGGCACAGCCGGAGCGCTATCGGTACCCACCAGAGTACAGGTTGCGTAGGTGCTGCCCCCATCCACTGAAGCCTTAACTGTTATGGTGTTACTGCCGTCTGAAGAGTCTAGAATAGGAGAGACCCAAAGGACTGCGGAGGCAATATTCATGGGTAGTGTATAGGTTTTACTTACAAAACTCCCCGAAGTTAAGGTGGCATTATTATCCAGGCCCATTGTTTGAATTCCGCTTGTAGCTGAACCAACTGTTTCCAAAGTGTGTCCGACGGCAAGGGTATCTGTATCGTCATTAGCCAGCAAACTTCCACCTGTTGGAGTGTTTGCGGTTCTATCGTATGTCTTAATATTGGTGTCGCTGTTTAAATCAATCTTAGAAACTCTGCCGTTGGTTGCATCATTTGTGCCAACGTACATAAATTGATTGTTGTAATCAGGTCTGGCATCTCCAACCGTATTTACAGTTCCGCCAAGTTGTTGATTAGCGTCCGCCCCACCACCTCCCAAAGTTGTAGCGTGAGATTGTAAAGCTCTGTAGCCAACTTCATACATGTGTTTGATTTGCGAAGCGGAAAGAGCAGTAGCGGTAATCATCGGTTCATCAATCGTTCCGTTAAAATATTGAGAGCTAGTGCTATAGAGTTTACCGATGGCAACATTAAGAGTGAGATTGCCGGTGCTGCCTGAGGCAGTACTACCGACAAGAACGCCATTTTTATACAGATAAAGAGTGCCACCGGTGTGCACCCAGACGATATGAGTCCACTCGTTGGTGTTGTAGGAAACGCCAACTCTTTTCTCGGCGCCGTCCCAATTGTAGGCCCAAATACTGTCGCTGACACCGGTTATATTTGTCCGGTATAGTCCCCATTCACCGCCAACATCACCCACAATCCCTTGTCCGTTAAATGAGGTCGCCACAGCAGATGCGGCGCCGCTCGGTTTAATCCAGACGGAGATGGAGCCGTCGGTAGCAGAAATAAAACTGCTGCTCGCGACTCCTGTCGTAATATTATCATCGGTTCCATCAAAACTAATGCCGGTACCGCGAACGCCGGAAACATAAGCCATGCCCGTACCATTGCCGTTTGAGGCTGTGCCGGTTCTGGCTTTCACACTGGCATCGCTAATAGCGGTGGTATTGGCAATGCTGCCGCTGCCGTTAAATGGCCACATTGCGCGCACATCGCCGATCATTTCTTCGGTATTGTAATCTTTGGTGTAGTATTTTATAGAACCATTGATTTCATCAGCTCCTTTGTAATTGTAGTCCCCGGCATGAGATTGTTTTTCTTGGATAACAGTGGTGCCGATATCAGTCCCTACATAAATAGTGTTCGATGAACCATCAATGGTTGAAGTCCCTTGAGTAACAGATAGTGATTTAATTTTATTAGTCGCGCTTGTTCCACTAATTACTAATCCTTGAGATATACTATTCCAATAGCTAGCTTGTCCGACGCCATAATACCCACTTGTATACTGAGCCCACGAAGTTTCTGACGATAAGGCTACGGCATTGTAATAAACATAAATATCACTATTACCATTGGTGTCATTGTTTAAAGCGGCATATAGATTGCCACTGCTCGTGAGAGCCACTTTGTTCTCCCAAAGGACAGGGGCAAGTTGTGAGCCAATTAGGATGTTGGCGACGGATTGGTCAGTTTCGTTAATGATAGAAACGCCTCCATCGGTGCCGGTTGTTCCTGTTGCAACTGCTACGTATTGGCGAGGGGAGACGGTGCCGGTGGCAGTCCAGCCGTAACAGAGTTTATAAGGTGTCTGTCCAGCGTGGCTTGAATATCCACTTACGGTGAATGAGGAATTTGTGAGGTAAGAGCTGCCGTACGCAGTATCTGAGCCTCCACCTGCACAATCAGTGGGTTTTGTTGGTATATTACCGGTTACACCAATTGAGTAAACATTAATGAGAGGATAACTGTTGAATTTATACGGTAAATTTACTGTTTCGTTGACAACTAATCCCGAATCACCTTGTGCAGCTTGATACCCCCACCCGCTGACGGTGACGGTCTGGGTGGGTTGGTTGGGGATGACGGCGGCAGAAACGTCGTTGACGGTATTATTGACTATCGTTGGTGCAGAATACGTACTAAATGTAGAAAAAACATTAGAATTTCTGGAAGCAATCCCACCACCGGTTGCGGTATAATATCCGCTAACTGCAGACTCATTAAGACTATCAGTGTTAAAGTTAATTATATATATACCAGCGGAAGCACTACCGTTTGTACTGACATACATATGTCCGTTGAGTAGATTGACAGAAGAAGGATCGTTGTTTGCGTCAACGTTTAATGCATATCCAGTTCCCTGACTAAACCTCATCCATAATTTTTGTGTATCAGCATCAATAATATCGACAGAGCTTGCAGTGGCTACAATGTTACTTCTCTCCGGAAATTGTTGTTTGGCGCCGCGGGTTGAGGAGGAAGGTTCCACAAACCAGGAAGCAATTTTAAAGACATCGCCAGTGTTGTAATTTGTGCTTGTGAATGTTGCTGAAACTCCCGTTCCTCCCAATGCTTGTGCAGTTCCTGGTGTCATAGTTACTGTAGTTCCCGCGTTGCCGTTGTAGTCAGTCCAATCAAAAGTAGTGGGGGATTTAACTGTAATAAAAATAGTCTTAGCGTTACTCGCGTAATTTCCAGTCACTTTAATTAAGGAACCGTTGTAAGTGGTTGATAAATTGGGATTTGGTTTAGTAATCGTGTCATTTTGAGATAGTTGAGCACTGGTTGTAGCTACTGCAAGAGTCACACCGTTGTACCAGTTGGGATCAATACCCAGTTCAACCAAGACTTGCGGGATTGAATCTTTACTTCTGTCATAATAGAAAACTTTGTTGACGGTGCTACTGCCCAAGTAAGTATTTCCTGCATTATCAGTTGTACCTGCGCTCATTGTTTGCCCGCCCATTAAGCCCACGCGCCCTGCCTGGACTCTGTTTTGAAGCGTTGTGTAGTTTGTGGCTCCGTCATCCGGTTTTTGAGTACTTGTGGAAACTGTTGTATTTGCACTGTCTGTTTTGGTTTGATCTTCAAAAGTGTCATACAGAAGTCCGGCAGCTAGATTGGTCGTGGTATCTGCGGTTTCATTTGATGAAACATAGGAATTTACGGCATTATGATAAATGCCTTTTTCCGTATCTTTACCTTCCCAGGCAATTGCCGGCTGGTACGTGGCATTCAAGAGCTTCCAGGTTGACTGACTATTAATCCAGGCAGAAGTTAAAATATCCGTTGTATTTAAATTGTCGGTAACGGTAATATAACTGCCATTTGCAACTGAGGCATTCGTGTTACTATACAGTGTGCCGCCGCAGTTGGACCAGTTAGTACCGTTGTAACACTGCATGGTATTTGTCGTGGTGTTAAAGATCATCGCGCCCGCACCAACTGCTGTGGGATTAGTTGTGACACTGCCGACTTGTATCTGACCTGCTGCGAGGACATCGCCAGAATTGTCAACGGTAAACTTCGTAACCCCGCTTACTGATGCTGTGAGGATTGATTGATTGCCGACTTCATTGAGGATGGTGAGCGCTTTGCCGGTGATACCGCCTGAGACGTCGAGCATACCGACAGGATTCGGGTTGCCGATCCCTGCCTGGCCGGCAGTTGCAAGTGATGTTGCACTCGCCGCAGGATCCAGAAAATAACTACTATTGGCAGAATCGACAAATTTTTGAACTGTGAGATTTCCGTTGCTGTCTAAGTTATATGTTGATCCGTGGAAATATATAGCACCGGTTCCATTGGGATCGATTGTTAAATTTTGATTCGTTCCTGAGGTGGTGAGAGTGGCGCTGCTGCTATTGAGTCCTAATGTGAGACTGCCACCCGATATCATGCCGTTATCAGCATTTAAGAATATAAGAGCGCTACTCGTTGACGTATAACCGGGATTGGAAGCAAAATTTGAACTACCCAATGCGATACTTTTGTTGACAACAGGGTAGGGGTAGATGATATTTTCCCCACTGGTTTGATTAAATAGCACCGTGCCATTGGCGCCTATTTGGCCGGTTCCACCTGTTGGACCATTGGCTCCTGTAGATCCTGTGGATCCTGTATATCCGGTCGGACCTGTTACACCCGTTCCACCAGTTGATCCTGTCGTACCGGTTCCTCCTGTCGGGCCGGTAACTCCGGTGCCGCCTGTAGTTCCTGTGGCGCCAGTGTTTCCTGTCCCGCCTGTCGGACCTGTTACACCCGTTCCACCAGTGGAACCCGTAGATCCCGTTCCCCCCGTGTCTCCCGTTGGACCTGTGACGCCCGTTCCACCCGTTGCTCCCGTCCACCCCGTCGGTCCGGTTAAACCGGTAGCACCCGTCGGGCCCGTTACTCCCGTTCCGCCCGTTGTCCCCGTGTATCCCGTTGGACCTGTGACGCCCGTTCCTCCTGTTGTACCCGTTGGACCTGTGACGCCCGTTGTCCCCGTATATCCCGTCGGTCCCGCGCCGCCGGTGCCACCCGTATATCCCGTTGGCCCGATAGCACCCGTTCCACCGGTTGCGCCGGTAAATCCTGTAGGGCCATTTACACCAGTTGCCCCCGTTGGACCGGTAACTCCCGTTCCTCCTGTTGTCCCTGTGTATCCCGTTGGACCTTTGACGCCTGTTCCGCCCGTTGCTCCCGTCCACCCCGTCGGTCCGGTTAAACCGGTAGCACCCGTCGGGCCGGTGACGCCGGTTCCGCCCGTTCCTCCCGTGTCTCCGGTTGGACCCGTGATGCCGGTGCCTCCTGTTGTACCTGTTGGACCTGTGACGCCGGTCCCACCGGTAGCACCGGTAGATCCCGTTGGTCCTGTAACGCCTGTCCCTCCTGTTGTGCCCGTTGATCCGGTTGGTCCGGTAAATCCTGTCATCCCCGTTGATCCGGTCGGACCAATGATGCCGGTTGAACCAGTATTTCCCGTTGATCCGGTCGGACCTGCCACACCGGTTCCGCCAGTCATTCCCGTTGATCCGGTCGGACCTGCCACACCGGTTCCGCCAGTCATTCCCGTTGACCCGGTCGGACCTGCCACACCGGTTCCGCCAGTTGACCCTGTGTAGCCTGTTGGTCCGGTGAAACCACTGGCTCCGGTGCTACCAGTTTGTCCTGTCGGGCCAATATAACCAGTAGCTCCTGTTGTTCCTGTCGGACCCGTTGGGCCAGCTCCACCACCTCCCACTATACCAGTCCCGCCGGTTGCGCCAGTGGGTCCTAATATGCCGGTTGTTCCTGTTGTTCCTGTTGGTCCAAAAGATCCTGTCGCTCCGGTTGTTCCTGTTGATCCTGATGGCCCAGTAATACCTGTAGCGCCTGTTGGACCGGATTGCCCTGTTGTTCCAGTGCTGCCGGATGATCCTGTTGGACCAATGAAGCCGGTAGTTCCCGTTGATCCGGTCGGACCGGTCATTCCCGTGCCTCCGGTTGAACCGGTCATTCCCGTGCCTCCGGTCGGACCATTTGTTCCTGTCGCGCCTGTCGTACCCGTTGGTCCGGATGAACCTAACATTCCCTGTGTTCCTGTCGCGCCCGTCGTACCCGTTGGTCCGGAATCTCCTGTGGCGCCGATTGACCCAAGAGTGCCGGTTCCTCCTGTTGCGCCTGTTTCTCCGTTCGGGCCGGTTATACCAGTTGAACCTGATGATCCCTGTGTCCCTGTAGAACCGGCCGTCCCTGTATCACCTTGAGCGCCTGTTCCGCCCTGGGCACCAGTGCCCCCTTGGTTTCCTGTCCCGCCCGTCACGCCGACCGCTCCCGTTCCTCCAGTTGTTCCTGATGTTCCCAGAGCTCCTGTTCCACCGGGAGATCCCGATGCTCCGTTTACGCCTTCTAAACCATTACCGCCGGTCGGGCCGGTCGGGCCAAAAAACCCGATCGTTCCGGTCGGGCCGGTTGGACCGGTTCCTCCGGATGCTCCGGTACTCACGATGTTGGTTTTAATAATGGAAAGAGGTTGATTTATTGTGTTATTTCCGATGGAGGTATTTTCAGGTGCGGCCGCCTTCGGGGGGATCGTGCGCTCTGCCCCGCCACGGATGCCGATAATTTGGACGGCTAAAAATCCCGCGGAAGAAAGCGCTAATAGCAGTAATCCTGCTAACCCGATCCACTTTGCATAACGATTATTTTGATATTCTTTTATAGTTTGTGATATATTTTTAACTTGTTTTGCAGAAGGTGTAACGATCATCGTATTTTCATCGGGTGAGTTCGGCTCCTGAATCATGTCCGTTGCAGTCGGTGTTGTTGAAATGTTGGGCAACTGGGAAAGTTCATGTGCAAGCGGTACCATAGTTGTTCCGGGGGGTAAAATGATGGAAGGGGAATGAGAAATTTCCGGTTGTTCACCTTGTTCTGGCGGGGTCGGTGGGGGCTGTTGGGGTGTGGCGACCATAGGTTCTGAAATATCACCCGACTTTGTTCGTTGGTAGGGGGTATGAGAGTCAAGTAAATTCTTGATATCCTTCTGTTCGTACCGTCTCGCGCCACCGGCAGTTCTTGAGCTTTTAATGAGCCCCTCATCTTCCCATCGCATAAGTGTGCTTTTAGAAACGCCCAACATTTGAGCGGCGCCACGGATGGATACCGGACCAGTCGGTATCCTGCCCCATTTACCTTGAGGGAAGTGGGGCGCCGTTTTTAGGGAATCGAGGGATTGTTGGGAAAAAATATGAATACCATTTTTATCGATTTCTGAAGAAATTTTTCCTTCTTTTTCCCAGCGTCGTAGCGTACCTTTCGAAACACCAAGGTATTTAGAAGCATAACTTATAGTATTTGTCTTTCGTCGAATAACAGGCTTCATAGAATTAATTCAGTTCCCTTGAGGGGAAAGTTCCGGGTGCGGAAAAAAAAGTCGTGGGTGAGTGAGTAGAGTTTGCGTATGTTTGTGAAGCAAAAAGTGTGAGCATAGTCTTATTACAGATGACAGGAAATCGGCTGTCAAATTTCATTCGGGAAAAGAAAGCTATCAAAGCTAAACTATGGGTTAAAGCTTAAGAGGGGTAAAAGATGCACTATAGGGCTATTTTAACATTTATGTAAACCGGCTATATAGTTTAGATTAATAGAACGACAAAATTCATGCAATTTCATTTTGCGTTTATTGTTGAAAAGTTTCAAAGGTGGAGGAGTAGAATAGGCGCATCATTTAGCCCTATATTAAAAATAATATGGCTCTTTGACTTGCTCGCAAACCAAAGTTCTGGTATGCTGTAATTGCGCTTTTTTGGGTGGGCGATTTTTTGCATTTATGCAGAGAAGCTTTCAAAATTTTTTCACTGATATCACCAACTGGAGAGACGGGTGGTTTCATTATATCGAGCGGCACCTCAGGCGTTTTGCGATCCGCTTTGAAACGCAAAAGGGTGTGGTCGTCGATATACTCATGGCAAGGCGGGGTACCTATCAGCGACCGTTTCTGCACCTGTCTCTTGGAATTCTTCTCGTTGTCGGAGTAATCGGGGCACCTGTTGTTGCAAATGCATATCCGGGAGGATTACCGAGTCAGTTAAATGATTACACGCCGTCTTCAGCAATTTTAACATCTATTGATTTAACTGAGTATGGTGTTCAAACGCAGATCTCTCAAAAACCCCGCGATCAGGTAATTTCTTATACCGTAAAAGATGGCGATACACTTGCAAAAGTAGCAACCACGTTTGGTGTTTCTGTTGATACAATCCGATGGGCTAATGATTTAAAAAGTGATAATTTGAGTATTGGTGATACATTAAAGATTCCTCCGGTTACAGGAATTGTCCATACTGTTGAAGAAGGAGAGACAGTTCAAAGTATAGCAAAGAAATACAAAACAGATCCGCAAAAAATTGTTAACTTTCCCTTTAATGATTTCGCAGATCTTGATACGTTTACTTTGAATGTGGGGCAAACGCTTATCGTCCCTGATGGAGTTCAGCCGGAAGCGCCGGCACTTGCAATGCCCGAGCCGATATTTACGAGCCAACCGCTCGGGACCGGACAACTATTATGGCCGACCAACGGTATAATTACCCAGTGCCCCATTTGGTATCACATGGCATTTGATATTGCCAATAACGCTGAGCCGGCGATTATGGCTGCTGATGACGGAGTCGTTGTATACACCGGTTATCAACGGTTCGGATATGGAAATCATGTGATTATCAGTCATGGTGGAAATTTCTCAACGCTTTACGGACACATGACAGAGTATTACGTGAAAGTCGGTGATCGGGTAGCAAAAGGTCAGGTGATCGGCAAGATGGGATCAACCGGCAGATCCACCGGTCCCCACCTGCATTTTGAAACACGAATTAATAATACTCCCGTAAATCCGGGTGAATATTTCCACACATCCTGTGGAGGATAAAAACATACTCGCGCAAATTTGTCATATCCATGGGGTAAATAATTTTGTATAATTGCGAGTGCCGGGCCCGTAGTATACCGGTAGAACGACTCCATGGCATGGAGTAGAAAGGGGTCCAATTCCCCTCGGGTCCACATGCACTTGCTAAAGCTTTGCGAAGCTTAGTGCTGTGGATGCCGCGTACTCGCGACGCCACGAATTTCTTGGGCCAGTAGCTCACCTGGTAGAGCGCTGCATTCGCATTGCAGAGGTAGGGGGTCCGATTCCCCCCTGGTCCACAATCGTAGCCATTTTGAGTTTTCGAAAAACGGCATACGAGTGTGGATGACGAAGCAAAACTTCGTCGCCACAAGGAGTGAAACTAGCGTAATCTCGGCGCCACCGAGATCCATTATATGCAGTGATTACACTGCATCCATATCTGTATTTACTCTCATGAAAATGGGGTCGTAAACAGCTATGGATTTTCCCACTAAAAAAGCTTAGGCTTTTTTGATCACAATTTCAAAGAAAAGCTTAAGCTTTTAACGACTCGTCTGGGCTCCCGCAACTGTGGGAGAGGATGCATTGAGTTGGCCATTGATATAGCTTCCCACAATGGCCCCGACGCCCAACATGAGGGCGAATGCTACAACGAGCATCCAGCCTCGAACCATGACGAGATAATTCTCGGTGGGCCGGGCATGTCGCGCTATATGATGATGACGGTGCGTATGACGCACGACTTTCTTTTTCATACTGTTTCCAGTTTGCCATTGTTTTTTGCTATTTGTCAAGGACGAGATTGCTTGTTGACATGAGGCTGAATTCCCAGTCATATTATTAATATAGAGATATATTGTGTGGCAGGTTTTTCGCGAAGGGCAAAGCGAGATTGGGGACATGACAGTAGTATCTAGCCACCGTGCCAGGAATCATTGCCAGGATTATTAGCGTTTCAAGAGGACTTCAGAAGTATTCAATTGCTTTATTCTTAAATCCCCGAAAATGTTCCACTTCTTTATGGATTGATATAGATAGATTCTATCTCCCTAGTTATCATTTTTTGACAGAACAATATGAATATTGAAAAAAGGGCACGCGAAATGGTGCAAACGAAGCGAAAACAACAGTTCATACGCGTATTGCCGCTCATTTTGTTGGTTGCTTTTTCAGCAGCAATATTCCTTGTCGTATCACAGGTTCAAAAACAACAGGAGGATCTCCGGAGTCAGGCAAAAACGCCAAAAACAAATCAAAAGGATATCGTCAAACTGCTCTCACCCAAATATCAGAAAACGCAGGATTACAGCAACTATAATCCATCAACGTATGTAGCACCGACATTGGTTGTCGGAGAAGCGCCGAATGGTAAAGGAAAATGCGGAACAGGACAAGTTTTGTGCGGAGCTACGGATTCCTGTATGTCGGCCGCAGCATGTGTGTCCGACGGCCAAATTTTGCATCCGACACAAACAGAAACCCAGGCCCCCGCGGGTACCTCACCGACGGGAGGAAGCGGAACAACTGCGCCAGTTTCAGCAACACCGACCCTGATTGTCGGGGAAGCACCGAATAATAACGGAAAATGTACAGGGGGGAAAATAGTGTGTGGAGCGACAAACTCCTGTCTATCGGCCGCAGATTGTGTCACCGACGGGGCTATTTTGCATCCGACACAAACAGAAACCCAGGCCCCCGCGGGTACCTCACCGACGGGAGGAAGCGGAACAACTGCACCAGTTTCCGCTACGCCGACCCTGATTGTCGGTGAAGCCCCAAATAATAACGGAAAATGTACAGGGGGAAAAATAGTATGTGGAGCGACAAACTCCTGTCTATCGGCTGCAGATTGTGTAACCGACGGAGCTATATTGCATCCGACACAAACGGTGACACAAGCACAAACATCGACGCAAGGACCAATAAATACTCCAACCGCCGCGCTTGTCATATCGGTGACTCCGGCCATTGTGCCCGTAAGTACCCCGATGGTGAATTTGAAAGGCGGAAACCAATCATGCGCGAATGGAAGCATGAAAGCAGGGGATATTGGTTTAGGTCAAGGAAATCACGCATGGGGGTGTAATGGGGCAACAGGTTTACTCCAAGATCTGACGGTTTCGGACGGATATACCATGAGTGATCTTACGATCGTGCCCTCATGGCTTACCGCCGATACAAAGACGTATCAGGCGCTCATGAATGCTCCATATCAAGTTGAGTATCAAAAGACAGTAAACGGCGGAAAATCGATCGGCAGCTGTGGCACGGTTGCGGCAGGCGGTGTCGCCGCAGGGAGCGGTACAAATCAATATTATGTGTGTAACGCGAACCCGGACGGCTCGGTGAATTGGTCAAATTGTACCGGACAGGCATGGTGTTTTCCGGATCCCGGGAATAATCCGCTTGCGGCGACGATGATGGTTGACGGAAAACTCGTGTATGTTGACCAGGGTTTGCAGCAAAAGTACCTTGCAAAACAACAGGCGTTGCAGGACGCTTTAAATACATATGCAACAGCGTTCGGCGCGTGTGCTCAATCAGATTATGCTGCCTGCGACGCAAAAGCTCGACAGGCAATAAGTTTTCTTTCCCCGACGCTTCAAGGGCAGACTGCATTTACTTACAAAGAGCAGTGGGCCATAGCCAATGAGTATGCTCCGGCGAGGGTGAATTATCTCGCGTGTTCTGCCGCTAACCCGACTGATGTCGCCGGCAAATGCGGCGGATACATGGACCAGATGAAACAGGCGAGTTTCGGAATCCAACAGACGATTCAGGTGGGTAATCAGAAAATAACTGTCGGCGGAGGGATAACTCAAACACAAGTTGATTCGTTATTTAACGGATATGTCAAGAGTACTATTTCGAAAGAATATACAGATGCTTTGAGCTGTGTCGCAAAGAACGAAAATAATTGTGCAAGTCCTGCGCAGATATTAGCAAAGCTGAAAGTCCTCGACAGTAAGAATGCGTGCGGCACCGTGACCTGTACATCACTTGTCGTGACACAGATCAATACACCTGTCGTGAGTGTAAATACGCCAGCAGAACAAAGCCAGCTTGATGGGCTTAAAAAGGCGTATGCAGACGGAACGTTGAAAAAATATATAGACGCACAAGCCGCACTTGATGCGTGTGCCGCGCACTATGCGGGAGATAGCAGTGCGGTTATGGGAAGTGCGTGTGACAAAGAGCGGGCTGCTGTCGGCGCTGTGACGAAATTATTAGCCAGCGACAATAATGAGCGAACCGTAGTTTTAAATATCTATGATGCATTATCAACCTATTCTGTGACAGCCGCCGATGCGATAAGCGGGTGTAAGAAATCGATGAGTGCATCGCTTGCCAGCTTAACCGGCTCCTGTGATACGCCTGACAGTGCCCGAAATTATCTATTGGCGCAAAAAGGTTTGCCTCAAGTTATCCAGGCGGAGGCAAGGGGGGAGTTTCAAAATCAGATTGTAGGCACGCTAACCCAGGCCATTTCTGTGCAAAACATCATGGGTGTATGCGCTCAGGTTTCGACAAGCAGCGATTGTAGCGATCCCAATAAGGCGATAGCGGCGATGAAAACGTATGCGTCATCCGGTGCGTTATCACTTGATGATAAGAATGCCGCAATGAAGCGGATTGATGATGTGTCAAAAATGATATCGATTCTCACCACGCCGAAAACGGTTTGTAGCGGCGGATACACCTGTTCTCTTGCAGCTTCAACTCGCACCTCTCTTATTAACCAGTTACCTACTGAACTTCAGTCTGTAATTAAGGGTTTTGACAATGTATCAAACAATACTCCTACAGTTGATGATTTATTAAAACTTAGTTCTAGTTCTAATACATCCGGAACATTCCAACTGTTGCTTTCAAGCGGGGCGCTAAATATTGGAGCGGGGAATGGTAGAACACAGACTTTGTCTTATGGTTCGGGTGTCTGTTTATCAAAAACATGTGTTGCAACAACCTACGGCGGGGGAGTCCATGCGGCAAATAGCATCTATGATGCAGGAGCGCCGACATGTCCGTCAGGATGTCAAAACTGGGCACAAGGAGAACAGAAAACCGGAATCGGGTTATTTGGCTGGACGCCTGCGGTCAATCGCTGTAGCGCAGACGGGTCATCTATTAATACATACAGTATGGCCTCAAACAGGTCAAGCGGAGATCAAACGAACGGACCGGTTTCTTCGAGTAAATGTGCATCGGGTTACTGTAGTGCGGGTTCATGCGTAAAAGGCTATGCATTTACCAATCAAACTACGGGAGTAACCCAGATGATGTCGGTCGGACAATCAACGCTAGCGATCGACCCGTTAATCGGAAAACCGATTGCTCAGCAGATCGTGGAAGTAAAAGATGCCAATGGTAAGGTGACGGGCTACACGACGCAGATCAATTGGGCTGGGACGCCAAATGCCGCCCAGATTCAACCGGAATACTACGCAGCGGTTCGGGAAAAGCAATATAGCGATACGCTCACAAAACAATCTACCGATGCGTATAACCTTATCAACCTCGCAGCCTGGCGGGCGTATCAGAATGCGGGCCATCCGAATGCGTCATACAACGAATTTTCCGCATCCCAGCACGTCGTCAGTGCGACGACATCGTTTGAAGATTGGCAAAAAAATAATCCCGGAGGGACCATTGACGGCTATATAAACTGGAAGTCCCAGGCAGAAAATGCCGCACTGACGAGTGCGGCGACGTGGCTAAAAGATAACTGTACTTCCATTAATCCTTCGTTTCAGCTTGACGTCTGTCAAAATATTACGAATTTAACAAAAGACCAACTTGTGTCAAAGTTGACGAGCCTTAATTGTGGAAATACAGCTGATCCTTCAATGTATGACGCGGGTTTTGCTATGCAATCATCCTGTCACGGCGGACTTGACCAGATGAAGACGGATCAAAAAGCGATGCAGGACCTTATCGCAAATGGGATGTCCCAGAAAGATGCAATAAGTTATGTTTTGAATCTGGAAACGTACAAAAATCAATTATCCTTAAGTGATGTTACTGCTGGAAAAGCGCTCTCATATGACGACATATTTAATAGTTACGGTCCGGTAAATGGAGCTGATTTAATATCTCTTGCCGATGCAAAGCGTTTTGGATTGATTTACACCCAAAAGGACATATTTACTGCATCAAACGGCCAACAGTACATAAGTGCATCAAATATGTCCGTAGATACGGCGAAACAATTTAATATTCCGTATGATCCAAAAAATATTTCAATATTTAATACTATTCCTCGGACTGACATTTACTCTAATCCGACATATGTCCAATTACTTTTTGGTTCAAAGTTTGGTAATAGCAAACAATTAGATAACACACAACTTGCGGTTCGAAATGAAATTCTTGGTAGTACACGGACTCCCGTGACATTACTCGGTGTAGTCCCTGCTCCTGATATTGACTTAAGGCCGTCTTCTCTTATTGATTCTTTGCTTCGCGTCTCAGGAACTGTTCAAAATGGAATAAATGGCCAAAAACTTATTGATGTCAATTCTGTTAACGATCTTCAAACGAGTAATTGGTACACCGCGGCTGATTACCTCCGTGCTCCCAATACGGTAGATATAAGTAAGGTCGGCCCTGTGGGGCAGTCGGCGCTTCAGCTTACCGGAAAAACGATATTCCTTGCTGATGTGGCAGGCATTTTAAAAGGAGTATTTGGAGTTGATTATTACACTAATCCGACGATTACCGATGCCTCCCGTCAACAACAAGCGGCAACGGAAGCCATCACAATGATGCAGCAGGCGGGCATACCGGTTGCGCTCGATAATTATTCCCAATGGAAAGATAATCCGAGTTACCGGCAAGTTTATCAGACGCTGACATCACAAAATCTCAAAGCGCTTCCAACCCAGCAGGATACGGTCACGAGCATTGCTTCGGGAAACTGGAAAAATACGGAATTATTAGCTCTTGGCCCGGTGATGAAGTTAACGGGTTTGGGGTTAGGTTTATTGTCAAAGAGCATTGCAGGAACAGAAGGTCTTGTTGAGAGCGCTAAACTCGCGAGCGCCGTTCAGAAAGTCGGACAATCAGCGATGCAGGTGGCACCGCTTGCGTATTTCGGATTTGACTCCACGAAAGGGATAATGGATCAAAATGCTCAACTGCATACACAAAATCAGCAAACGTACGCGTTAATCAATAATCTGCCGATCGATGAATCGGTGAAGAATCAACTCCTTACAACGCTCACCGCGCAGCAGCAGGCGCAGGAGCAGCAATACAGTGATCAGCTTTGGAAAAACGCGATTGTACAATTAATCTTCGTCGCAAATACGACAAGCGGAGGGTTAAAAGAAGCGGCAAATCAACAGAAGATGCAGCAGCTCGCGGGGACGGTGCGTGAGATTCAAAACCAATTGGAATTACAAGATGCCGCACCGGTTGCGTTCGGCGGGAAACAGTGGTCCGATATTGCACCAGCCGATAGGCCTTCAGCACTCATTAAGCTCGCCGATCAAATAGGCGGTGAAGTGCGCTATACCGATGCCACAAAGACGACGATCCAGGATATTGTGGTCAAAGAAGGCTCTGCAGTGTATTACATGATGCCGGATGGCACTCTTGGAAGGACGGAAGTGCCGACAGGAGGGAGTGCGGTATTTAAGGTTGATACAAATGGAAACCTTGTGATGCGGTTCCTCGATGAAAACGGTGCTGTCCAACCGATAAAAGTAGAGCAAGGTGGAACACATCAGGCGGATGGAATTGTCGTCCGAACCGATCTCAATAGTAATTCTAATATTTTGGTGGTCGATAAAGCATCCGTTGATGCGGTTGGTAAATTAACCGCGGGGTTTTCTACCGCTGAAGAGATGAGGAGTTTTATATCGACGAAAGCGCCAAATCTCGATCAGCCGAGGGTGATTTTGGCCGATGATAATAGCCTTCCAAGCGTACAAAAAGCGCAGGATGTTCTTAGCCAGACGCTCGCCAATGACAGTCGCGTGATGATTGGCGGTAAGACCGTAACGCTTGAAGCGGGAAAAACGCTTACTTCATCTGACTTTAGGAATGCGGAAATAAAGGGAAAAATCGGTGGGGTAGAGGTGACCATAAAAGCAAACGGAGCGAATGAATATTCAGAACTGGAACTTAATACAGCCACTGATGTTACGATAACGCTTAAAAATACCAATACGCCGATTGCGATGCAGGCCCTGGACATCGCGAAATTCTCCTCTCCCGTTGACCCTGCCCATACAGCAAATATTGCGACACAAACGGCTCCTGAGGCAATTGCCGCAGGGTACACAAATCCGATTGCACGAGTTATTGTCGGAGTTTTATCAGCACCGGTCACCATTACGCAGCAGCTCGCAGGAGCATATGAAAAGAACGGAGGGACACTCGGAAGCGTTATCCGGAACAGCGTAGTATCCGCGTTATCCAATCCGACCGCCGAAGCCGACGTCGCCAAAACGGATGCGGCAAGTGCCTGGGATATCGCAGCAGGGAAAGATAGTGCGGTAGTTGAAGCGACAACGGCGCGGGTGCAGGCGGAGTCGGATTTAAAGGCCGCTCAAAATGATCAGGCGAAGGCACTTCTTGATTTGCAAAAGGTGGGTCAGGAAAAGGCCGCAGATCCCGAGAAAGATCAACTGCCTGACGCACTCACGCGCGCAACCGTCAAAACAGCAGCAGGTCAACCGCTTGATGCCCTTGAAACGCGTGCACTTGATTATGCAAACCGCGAAGTTCAGGCAAATGCAAATCGGGCGGATGCAGAGAACAGGGTTACTGACAATACGGCGAAGCTCGCTGATGCCAAGTCGACAGAGCTTACACTCCGTGCTCCATACACTCTTACAGGGGCACAGTCCCGTGCGACGAACGCCGAAGGTCAGGTTGCCCGGATTGCACAAAACCTGACGTTGGCAGGCACCGAAAAAACAGATGCACAGAACGAACTAACGGCCGCAAATGCTGTTGTCAACGATCCGGCAAAAGCGGCGATTAAAACATCCCTCGCGGACAAATTAGCCAATAAGCAGCCATTGAGTCCCGAGGAAACGGATATGCAAAATGCGATTGCCCGGCAGACAGCAGCGCAGGCCAGGGCAGATTCCGCCGACTCTATCCTGACCCAGCTCAATCCGCAGCTTCAGCCGGCAAAAGATCTGGCGACACGCCTCCGGGCCGAGGTAAATAACTTTACCGTCGATGGAGCAAAAGCGTTACTTGATACGGCGACCACGGCGCTTACTGCGGAGAAGGCAAAGGCGACGCCAGACCCGGCTCAGGTAACTAAACTTGAGGGAGATGTCGCGCTTCGCCAAGCTATTTATAAAGCGGCGCAGGCTGAGGCTAAGGCAACAGATCTCCAGGCAAAGGCGGACGCCAGCCCGGGCGTACGGATTGCGAATTATCTGAAAGCTACCCAACTTGCTCAGGCCAATCGTGTCCCTGAAGCAAATGATGCAGGAATACTCGCAACCCAGATGGGGGATCAGGTTACGCAAACAATCATCAAGCGGATGAACCAATTATTTACCCAGAATGCTAGCGATCCGAATAATCCAAAGACATCGTATGAACAGGTCTTTAAGCAGGCCTACAATGAACAATTAGCAAAAGATCCGTCTTCCGGACGATCAAAAGTGTATACGGATGCAAGAGCAGGAGCCGCAAAGTTTGCAGCAGAACACGGTTATAATGATCCTGCCACTATTGATCGTGTCGCAAAGGATGCAGCCAGCCGTGTCGAACAAAACTTTCTGGCAAATAAAAACGGCATGCAGGATGCAGCGCTCGGCGGACAGACACACAATCTTGAAATCGATTTTTCCGACAACCGGACGGGGATCGTAAAAGCAGTTGATTCGGTGGGTAAATTTTTCGGTGCATCGTCGGCTAATGATTTTGATCTACTTAAGCGTAGTTTTACCGAGATTGCGGCAGTGAAGCGGAATGAATTCGGAAACATCGTCTATCAAACGGATAAAAACACGGGTGCGCTCAAACTGGATAGTAATAAGCAGCCGATTCCGGCTACAGACGTCATGAGAAGTGCGACGACGGTGCGGCAGGACGAAATAACAAAGTTTTCACCTACCGTCGATGGCGGGGCTTCTGCGACCGTGAACAGGATTGAAACGTCGGTGACCGATGCCAATGGCGTACCAAAACCGAGCGATGTGTCTGTCGATTTCGGGACCAATCCCATGGATTCGATCGATAGATTGAAAGAGGCTCTTCAGGGTCGGGAAGATGGCAGATATTGGCTAACGATCACGACGAAAAACGACACGACCGGAGTGGCACCGTCGACGGATAAGGTAAGCATTCTCTATAAAGACGGAAACATATATTTTGATAATCAGAGTAAGACAACCGCAAACGGGAACGTCACATCATTTGCCAATGGTATTTTTACGACGCTTGCACAAGTTGCTCCGGCTGACGGCGTCAGTTTCTCTCCGTTATCACCTGAAGCCAGACAACTTGCGAAATTGAACGCCGCGCTTGCCGATTGGAACCAAAAACAAATAGACAAAGGGTTTAACGGCGTTTGGGGGATAGAGGCCGGTGAAAAGGATAATTCGCGCGTTGTTCTTTCTGCTTTGTTGGATCAGGGTCCGGGCATTTTGTTTGAAGCGGCAACCGGTAGCCATAAGACGACAAACATGATTCCTGAGATAACGGTCATGAAGGTGAAGATGACCGGGAAGGATGTATTTACAGTATTAAATACCGAAGGAGATCTCCGTGATTATATACAAAACTACGCCAAAGACGCGGACGGAAAAGATTTATGGCCGACAAAGAAACAACCTGACGGGACGGACGCTCCAAAGAATCTAAGCGAGCTTTCTTTAACCGAGATCCGGGCAATTGAAAAGGCGTTGAGCGATCAATTTGGTATTTCCGTCCTTGTCCAGGACGGGACACATGTCAGAACGACGAGTGAGATAGCAAAAGCAAATAATATCCTCACGATCAAAGATATCATTTTTGAATCCATCAAAGGCCCGCAGGGTCAGGCGATTATGAATAAAAGTGTAGGCGCAATTATCTTAGGTGATGAGGCTCAACTATCGTTCCGTTTGGACGTTGATTACATCATCAGCCAGGGCGAGCGGGTACGTCTTGCAAACAGGTCAGACGGCATCCGGCTTATTAATACGTTCAATAGTGTGATGAGTCAGACCGCGCTTATTAACGAAGCGATTCAGAGGATTGACGCGGGTGATTTCAAAGGCGCCAGAGATTTATTGAACGTGTCAACGCAGGGGGATACGCATTTTATCAGCGACGAGGCGACGCAAAATGAACTCTATAAGCAGCTCCTTGACCAGGCGCTCCAAACCGTGAGCGATCCGGCCAAGCGCGATGCCGTGACAAAATTAGTAGAGGACAACGTATATAACGAACCGGATCCAACTAAAAAACAGGATGCGCTCAGAAACCTCATGAGCGGAAGCGATATTTCAGCGGCACTGGGTGATGACGCCGAGGCGAAAGCCTTTATTGATGAATTCAATCACCGTCTCACTGCCGCAAAGAGCATAATAAATCAGATCGGACAGACCGTTGGGGAAAGCTTCACAGTTGTAAAAGTAAAATCCAATGAGTCGCCCAACCACGCAATTCTTGCAGAAGCAAACGCTCCTTCAGGCCGGTCGCCGTCGAAGGGTTATGATGCGTTAGCGCTGGAACTTGTGGGCGGCCGGATGCTTAAGGCGAGCGGTGAACAGGTGGCGATTGATCCGTATAGCGTCACCGTAACCTCTGCATCCAAAAGCACGAATTACGCACAATTCCTCAAAAATTTCAGCGAGATTTACGGATTTACCGGCACTCCTGATTATGTCAAAGATCAATTCGCCAAGCTCTACGGTATAAACCTGGGAGTCAGCCCGATCAGTCAGATTGCCCTCGTTTTGGGACCAAGTGCAATTCATCCGCCGGCATCGTTTCATGCTGTTAATTTGTCCGGTTTAGGATCGCAGTTACAGACTCTCCGGTCGGGTAGGATATATACAAGAATTGATCACATCGTCCTTGGCACCCGGTTAACCTCAACGAACGATATTTTGGCCCAAGTTCATGCGTCGGACCCCTCGCGCGACATTCTCATCCGGCACGGAGATCATTCAAATGAACTTATCCATTACGATGCGTTTGGCAATGAGATCGGCCGCGAAACACTTCCGAATACGAAAGCGGTGAATGACATGATGGATTACTATCGCGGTCAGAACACGCGGTCGCTCACCCAGGTGTATGAGTATGGTGCGCATTACGGCGTTGATGCCCTGACGAGCGCAAATGAAGGGTTTACGATTGTGGTCGGCACGGATACCACGATGACGACATTTTTGCAGGAGGTCGGTCGTGACCGCGGCACCAGCGGGACGTATTCGAAATTTGACGTTGTAGGACTCGGCATTGATCCCGCTCAGTTTAACGTCGGCGGATCGATTGATCAGCAGATTGCCGCCGCTTCGAACTTTTTTGCCGCCAATGAAAAGACATATGTTGATCAGAATGGACTGGCCGCTGTGAAACGAATTGCGCAGAATTTCGGTGCTGACGTCCTTGCAGACATGAGATCCGCGGCTTTGGCAGCGGTGGAAAAGAGCGGGGGGAATGCAAAGGCAATTGCCGGTATTAACAGTATGTTTGACAGTGCGGAGAGCGCGATGCGCGACACATCTGAGCTTGATCCCAACATTGGGTCCGGTGAGATTAAGGCAAGTACGGATATTCTCGATACGGTGAATCGCGTTCAGCAGCAATTGTTGAGGATTCCGCTTATGGATGGGTTCAGCGCCTTGCCGGAAGCTGCGCAGGCTACATACTATAACAGAGTAGATACGAATATATCACAATATACAATCGCCGATTTACAGCCGCCGGAAGATCCAAGCACGGTGAAGCCGCTCAACAACGTCAAAACACTCGATGAATTTCTCCAGACTGTCGCCGCAGTGACTGATAAAGATACCCTGAATATGCTTGTCCCTCGCGGTGGGGCGCCGAAAGTTGCCGATCAGGTTGGTGCAGCAGGCGTAAGTAGCGGGATAACGGATGATCTCAATACGGTGAACGCGGCGAACGTAGGAACGACACCCGTCAATAACGGATTAAAGCTGCCGGACATTGATACACAAACCGGACGGGATAATGTGAAGCCGCTTGCCGATGCGGCTCTCGATAAGATTACACGGCCGGCAACCGCAGGAAACGTGGTGGCGACCGACCGGGTTGCGCTCATCGGCGGATATCTTGGCCAACAGACGGCCGTGCAGATTGCGCAAACAACGCTTCAGAATGCGCTGACTGCTGCAAACGCGATACCGGCAACGAAGATATTTACCCTGGCACCTGATTCCACACTCACGCCGACGCTTATTGGTGGCGCACAGGGGAATCTTCTGCCCGGTGATATTGTTTCCGGAAAATCGACGACAACGGCGACGCCCCACCAAATCTCAGTTGATACAAATACCCGGGTGATAATTCTCAACACTGATAAGGTCACGGTGAAGGGCGTTGTTGAGATTCATCAGGTAGATCTGACACAGTTTGCAGCGGATGTAGGAGGGTATGTTATAGTTCCGAGCGCCACATCAGGCATTGACGATGGGGTGTTCGTGGCTCCGACAAATGCCGGTGACGTCTCCGTATCACGTAACATTAGCGCGTTTCCCGACTATACATATGCGCAGGCCCAGCTTGCTGCAGCGGAACAACAGGCATTAGTAGCGCAGAGCGATACGAAGTACGAAGACGCACTCCTTACCGACGTACGGTATCGCTTGTCCAAAACCATCAACAACGGCACGGGAATAACTACGACGGATATCGGTAGCGTTCAGGAGGGTGTCGATGCTATGCAGGCCTATTTCAATTATGAAACGTCGGTTGTTAATTTCCTTCGGACGAACACAGGGAAGACGCTTACCGATGCCAATGCCGATCCTGATGTCACAATTTCCCGAAATGAGGCCATTGCAAAACTCGCAGCCCTGATTGGTACAAATGTGGCGAAATTCGGCGATAGTGCCATCCCCACGATCACCGGATATCTGGATACGTTAATTACGGACGTGGTTCGTGGATTGAATACTGCAGTTGTCGCTGCCGGGCCGGTGTTAACCCCGGCTGAACAAGTGCTTGTCCAGAGCACGTTGGCTTCGCTTCATACGTCGATGGCGGCAGGGCAGAGTGCTGCACAGGCAATAAATAGTGCAGGCGGCTATGTTGCGGTGTATAAGACGCTTCGTGCAGTACGTGCCAGCGGAGTCGCTGCCGATATCAATTTTGTTATGAGTATTCTCGAGTCCGATGTGGCAAACCAATTCGAGAGTAGAACACACAAAAAGATTGTCACCAATTCACCGGAAGGGAAAGCGATGATTCAACGGCTTATTGAATTTGAACTAGAAGCCGTAACACAACTTACGCAGGCCCCGATGGCGGCAACTGCGCGGGGTCCGGGATTTTTCTCGAAAGCCTTAACGTCGATTAGTAATCTTTGGCACAAGATTTCCGTAAAGCCGCGTGCGACCATAGCCTGGATCGTGGCGGGAGCACTTGGGTCGGCAGTTATTCTCACCTTACTTTATAATTTGGTGATTCCACGGGGGCCGCCAAATATTCCGCTGCCAACACCGACGCAGGTGGTTCAACTTGCCACTCAGGAACCAACGAATACGCTTACTACTGCATTCACCTCTGCAGATAATCATACATACATATTACCTACGCAAACAGCTGCGCCAACCGCACAGCCAACCCAAACAGCGCCACCGACACAAACTCAGGTTCCTACAGCTTTACCTCCTACGGCGCTTCCGCCGACCGCACAATCCAATCAACCGGCGATTGTCCAAGCACAGCCAATAACCCGTCAGAATTATGATGCACGTGCAAATTACGCCATTGCACAAAATCCGAAATTTGGCATACCGATTGATGAGTATAATAAAATTTATGCAGATGGAGTGGTATCACCGGATGAGAAAAAGATCCTGTATGAGAATTATTATCTCCCTTCACCAAGCGAGTTCCTCGCGAGTGGCACAGTATTCGGCACGCTTCGGGCATCGGTAAATGGGCTCCTGTCGTACGGCAAAGATTTTCGCCAAATGATGGCCCGCGGATGGGTGTTGTACGGAAGCGGGGAGTACGGATATCACGAAAATGACGCAATAGCCTCAATGGTACAAAATTATAACGGTCCGTATGGGTCAGATGTAAACAAGTCTGAGACACTTTTGGATAAACAGCCGGGATCATCAATCTATTTAGCACTTGCAGACCAACATAGAGACGCTCACAACCAGCCTATTCCCGTTACCTACGATCAACTGAATGACCGTCAGAAACGTATTTATGACATAACCTCCCTGAGTACGGATGATGCACTCGCGAAATACTTTGTGAGCATCGATGTGCAGTCGAAAATGACGCCTGAGGAGGCGCTCGCATCGGGCAAATACATCGGTGTCGTATCGTCTAAAACTCCAAATGATTTTGGCAGACGGTTCCTTATATACCACTATGATGCTGTAACCGGTCAAAAAGTGTTTAAGGGCGTTGTCATCGTCGGCGGTGAGGCGAAACGGGCCGATTGGACCGGATACGGCGCAGTGACGAATAACAACTTCGTTGGTCAAGGCGCCTTAGGTATCCGTCTTCAGAACTTTATTCATTGGGCGTTTGATTTGCCGGAGAATATGTATGTGGACTTTGGAGGAATCTTTGAAAAAGGTAAGATGGGACCCGTGTTCGGTATCGTTGCGGTTGACCCGGATGCAGATCCCGGCCAATTGGCGCCGTCCATGGCGGGGGAACCACAGGCCGTTCCTGTAGTGCAACAAGCAGCTCCGGCAACCCAGCAACCGGCGGCGCCGGTTGCTGCGCATTCACAAACCGCCGTGTTAACTCAGGATCAGCAAACGACGCTTGCTGATACCGCTCTCAGTTTTGTGTCCGACCCGACCCAAACGACCACCCAAGTGGAGGCGAAATTGGGAATTGGGCCCGGGAATGAGCCTGCTATTTGCGGTCCGTTGACGGGAAAAATATTACAACAATCAGGTTTACTTACTCTTTCCGACGCACAACTTAAAAAGTTTTATCAGCTGAATGATAAACCAACTTCTAATCCGCAGGGGGATATGTGGTTCCTACAACAAACGTTCCCGGAGGGAACAGAAAAAGGTAAGTATCAATGGTTTGAATCAAACACATCTATCGGGAGTTTTGATTTTGCCGCGCATCCACTTGAAGCGGGCGATGTCTTATATCTGAAAGGCGGAACCTATACGCATTGGATCGTAGTTGGTCGAAAAGATGATCAGGGTAGGGTATATGCAGTGACGAATATCGAAAATGGGTATCTCAATGGAAATCCCGGGGATAAAACATGGACCATCCAGGAAGTATTATTGTATGATCCTGATCCGGCTAATCAGCAGGCGGGACAATTTGCCAAATGGGCGAGTAATAATTACCCATTATTAGGGAAGACGGGTACCGAAGGATTCCGGTTATGGAGGCAAAACACAAAAACATCGCAAGAATTCGCGTCTGCAATACCGCTCAACGGTTCCTCCTTCTTTGGGGGTGGGATAACGATCATTGGGCTTTGGAATGCGATGCGGGGATCAGGAGTATTGACCCAAAAAGGTGTGGAGGGTTCATGGTGGGGAGGAGGGGAGCCTCCTGCCGAGCCCGACCGAACCACATTCCCGCCGAGCACTGATGATCCTCTTCAAAGCGCAATTATCGCCTACTTAAAGAAATATGATACCGAGGCGTTTACCGGTGATACCGTCCTTCCTCTTACTTCAGGAGCTTCTGCGGATGCACGGCAAAAGCAAATAGCGCAGTTCATCATTGACGGGCTTTGGGGTCAGATTGTGCAGGATCAAAACACGCGCGGCGGATTTGCGGCAGCCCGCCCGGCAGCAATAACCCCGGTTAACGCACCGGCTCCCATCACGGCACCGGCGGGCGGTACGGCAACCACTGGCACAACAACGGGTACAGGGGGCACGACCACAACGACAACCACTACAACAACGGTTCCAACCGCGGTAACCACTAATATGTCTGCGTACCTCGGTGATGCCGCCAAACGCGCGGCAATTATTGCCGAAGCGCTTGCGCTTACCTCAACGAATTCACCTGCAAATCGTGCGAAGGTGTATATCGCTTTGGCTGCAGCGAGAATAAGCGCCGGACTTGTGCCTGGTGCCAACGTCGATACGGATGCCAATGTCGTCGCATTGACGGCGAAAGCACGCGCGATGATTGCAACGCAAATTCAAACCATTTTCATTACCGTAAGAAGTCCGTTCCCGTTAATTGACCAGAGTAGCGCGCAGGTAACAAAACTCATGACTATGATGTTAGATATCGTTGGTGGAAGTGGTGTCAATTTATCCCGTAATGACGCTGATATTGCGATGGCCACATACGTCAATTCAGAAATATCTCCGCCGTTGACCGCGGCTGAAATACGGGCACTTCCGAAAGTCGGCGAAGACACGATAAATAATGGGCTCATCGTGGATGAAATTATCGGCAGTGATCTGACGGCAATTAATACGTATGTGGATGCAAATGTACCCGGCGCTCCCGCTCCCGCGCCTGCTCCCGCTCCGGCCCCAGCGCCTGCGGCGGCACGGAAAATTCTCGGACTTACTCCCCAAGCATGGAGAAAGGTTGGTATTGGAGCTGCAATTGTGGTCGGAGTTGTGGGCGCCGCAATAGCCGTCGTTGCGCTCTGGCCGGCGATTACTGCGTCTCTTGGAATAGGTGCGGCAGCGACGACTGCGACTTCTGCCGCAGCTTCCACTGCCGTTGCAACCGCGACTGGGATCACGACGGGGGGTATCGTCGTAGGGATTATCGGCATCGCTCTCTTTGGCCTAAGTATCCGGAATGACATACTAGTGGCTCAAGGGAAAACAGCCTCAAATCCACTTACAAAAACTATTCAATGGATCAATAGTGTCCCAACTAAACAACAGTATGAAGATGATTTTGGAATGCTCATGCCGACTCAGGAAACAGCGGGACTTCTTGGTCGTCGTGACAATACATTCTTTAAGTGGTTCAACGCAACGCCGTTCGGTATCGGACAACCCGGTTGGAATTTAGGATATGCATTTTCGAAATACGGCGTGGCGGAAACGGTTCGATTTGTCTTTGGGCATGTATTCGTCGGGACAATAACTGCTCCAATTAATCCGGTTATCGGCGTCGTTCAGGCGCTGGGTTGGCAATGGGACCCGTTCACGAGGATATTAGCAAGTACGGTGGCCCAGTACGGTATGTTGGATATGTTAAAAATGCACATATCGTCAACGACGTTCGGTCCATATAGCAAAACTGCTGCCCTGATTGGCGGTTTTGGAGTGAGAGCTCCAATCTACACCGTTTTGATCAGTTCGCCCGATCCGGTATCAAAATGGATATTAGCAGGATTTGTTGCGCATGATTTAGCCCGATTTATTCCGGGGATCAATCATTTATTGACCGGACAACCGACGTCATTGCCACCTCCGACCGGAACGCACACGGGATTCAATGCTTTACTTCGTAAACTTCCCGGATTTAATCCGACGACGAAAAAATATAACGAATTACCATGGTATGTCAAGTGGATGTGGTCTGATAATCCTTTGCCAAAAGGAGTTAAATCGTTACGGGATTTGCTATTGGCGACGCCGAAAACCCACCCTGCCTGGTATAATGTATCCCGTCGGATTATACCGGCAGCTCTTTATGGAATCGGTGTTATATATACGCTCGGAAACCCTCTTCCGCCGACTCTTCCTTGGGCATTAAAGTCATTTGCGTTGCCAAATGTTTTTGATCTCATCAGAATATCCTTTACCCCCGGAGGATGGTATGAATTTTCAAAATCCGATCCATATCAACAGCACGCAGTAGCTCTTGCGGAAGCAGCAGTAAATGCAGAAGCCGCTGTAACAAAAGATAAAATATATATGGGTGCCACAAAGCTACTCACGATTATAGCTGCGGAAAGTGATATCGACGGCGTCGAAACGACAGCTGCCATTACGGAACTTAAGACGTACATGAAAACGTATGTGTACCCCTCAATTGCGCTCTTTAATAAAGACGCACAGTTTACAAAAGACTTACCCGGAATACGAAAACTTGCTCATCAATTGCTTTTGGTACGCGCCCTCGTGATTCCTTTTGCCGACGGGAAAGCAAAGGATTGGGTTGGTGCAATAGCTGACGGGCTTCGGGCGACACCACCGCAAACAGATGATGCAATAATTGCGCCGATAATTACCCAGATAGTGGCAGCTATAAAAAGCGCGATCCCCGATGCAGCCAACAGGCCGTCAGATACGATTGTCACATTACAGGCAAAAGACTTTATCAATGGACGTCTTGGTCAAATAAAGAGGTGGGAAAATGCATTGAAGCCCGATTCAAGACTTTCAAATACCAATGACGTTGCGACTTTAACGAACCAAGTCAAAGCGTTTGTTGGTATCGCCGCCGGTGAGAATCCGGTGTATTACGAGAAATGGGTAGCCTATGCGGCCCAAAAGAAGGCCGCAACTATGCCGACTGCGGTGCCTCCCGGTGTCGGTCCGGTAGCACTCCCGACCCAGAATGAGGCCAACGCCGGCCACGCCCGGTACAGAGCGTTTTTAGCCGGCTTGCCGGGTACGGTACGACAGCAAATCAAAGATGATATCAATTTGGAATTGGTATTTACCGGTATCATTGCGGAACGGAGTAATGGTTTGGCTCAACCCAACCGCACAATCTTAATGAGTGCAATAAACCGGGTAGCGGGAATGTCCGCTTTTGAAGTAACAACACCGGCACCCAGCAGCTCAAATATACTCGTTATTATAAATCTTGCTGCTGTAGAGCGTGTGATGAAGCTTCCGTCAAATCTCAATTTATTCCCGTCGGTTGATTGGACGAATGTTGCATTGTGGATGCAAAACCATCCGCAAGATTGGTTCCAAAACGGTTTACCGGAGGGGAATATGCGGTATGGAGTATTGAGTGGATACCCGAGAAGTATTACGGAAAAATTTGTTCGTTTTCAGGCTCTTAAAATAAGACTCTCATCATTAAGCCCTGAAGATTTAACGAAGCTTAGCGATCATTGGGCCGGTAGAGTGGTATTGCCCCGCGCCGATGTGTTGGCAATATTGCAAAAAGTAGCAGTGCTTACTCCTGATGACCGGAATTTTATGGCAGATGATCATATACTGCCTCAACCTTTGATGGGTGACGGCTTTAATGCCGATGATGATGCCTATATGTTATGGATTGGGCAAATGCTCAATATCTCCCGGGCGTTTACGCCTGTCGCGGCGGCCAGCGACGCGGATATTGCAAATGCCGCAAATGAACTATTGAAAGATGAAAACAACCTTACCAATGCCGTCAACGTTGCGCAGGCTCAGACGGTAATTGAAACCGCCCTTAATAGTTTAACGTTCCCGGATGCTGCTGCGAAAGCTGCAGAACTGGCCCGTGCGCTTGCCGCTGCCAACGTAAAGGCGATACAGATCCATAGCGCGCGCGTCGCATTCAGAGGGTACGTAACAACCCAAAGGCCGGGACTTATTGCTGATCTTTTTGCCGGACAAACGGTACCGGCGGCCGTTACTTCCCGCAAAGCCGCATTTGAACTTGTCCCGCAATTTACGGCGCTCAAAGCTCTTGAACCAACGGTAATCGCTGATACGTATATTACGGCAGAGGCCAACAATATTGTCACGGATATAGGGAGCTTTCCGACCATCACGAATGTAACTTCCATGGTTCAGGCGGGAGCTCAGGCCCTTGTAGCGGGTGGGGATAGCGCCGCCCGAGACGCAGCGATTACAACAGAACTCAACCGCGCAGTGCCGCGGGGTACAAGAGCGCAGGATGTTTATGACGCGTGGATTGCCCATGAACTTCTAAGTCTGTGGCCGGCAGCTCAGGCTGAATATGACCTCATTATTAATACTCCACCTGATCCGGTTGCGGAGGCTCATCAAATGATGGAGAACATAAGAACCTTTATCAGCGCCGGAGGCGTTCATCCGGTAGATGAGGTGGCTATCCAAATCAATGCGTGGGAGAATCTGAATAATTTAACGGCGTCGATGAAAAGCCGCGCGCTTATCACAAAATCGCAATTAACGGATGCGAAGACTGCACTTATCACAATCGCGACAGAGTCAATTTCCCCTCAACTCCGGGATGCGTTTGTCGCAAATCCGCTCTACACAGCAACTCTGGAAAAGTCATATCTCACGAATTGGTTTACCACGTTAGGAGTCGAGAAGCGGACGTCGACAAGAATGATCAATAAAGTAATGAACGAAAGTCAGGATCTTGCCGCCGCAATTCGTGCGTGGAATGATTTACATATTCAATTGCAGGGCAAGCCGTCAATTAATTCTCCGCTCGGAACTCTTGGTGCTCAAGTGTCAGATGTTGTGAGTGGAGTGCGGGCATTCTTAAGCGCGTTATCTGTCGAGATTAACGATCAGATTGCGGCTGCGGCCCCGAGTACAACGCTCACCCCGTATCAACAGCTTATCGATTACATGAAAGCGAACTGGACGGATGCACATCCGTTTACCAGTCTCATCAAACGGGGGAGTGATATCGCGAAAGCCTCCCGTGCGCTGACGAAAGCAATTAATACAGCGGGACCGACCGGACCGACGCTGACGCTTGATGCACAAAGTATTGTGGAATATGTTAATGATGCACTATCAAATACGTTGTACACTGGGTTATTCCGGTCGATAGATGATAAAAATGCATTTTATGATGCATTGAATGGGACTACAACCGGGGCCTCTGTTACGACGCAAAAACAAAACTATGATAAAGCCAGTGCAATAATTGACAGAATCGCACGTCAAACTACCGGTGACCGTTGGTTGCCCAGTCTGCTTGTGCAAATTAAAGGGAAACTCGTTAGCGCTAAGGGCCGGGTAACGGCGCCGACAACGATGAGCGCGGCCATTACGGCTGCCATTGCACGCCTCAATGCTCTTGCATCCACGGATGCGGCATATAAACAGGCGGTTGATGCGGCAGTAACATCCTTACAAGCGCCGAACACACAATTATCGGTGACACAGGAAATTGTCAGAAACCTGCTTATTAATACGATACCGGCCGGCGTGAGGGGGAGGAGAGGTCCATCAAATACCGAGCTCCGCCCGCTTATCAATCAACCGGTAGTCGATGCCATTATCCAGGCGGCACGGGATCAGATCGCTGCAGCTCCACAATCCGGCTTTACATCTCAGCTAATCGGAGATAATTCAATATATATCATTCAGGATCAAAATGGAGCTTTTTATATTAAAGCTCTGAAAGTTAATGTTACACTCAACGGAATCGCCATGAATATTGGTGATCAAGCCCTCATTCATGAAATCGATAAAATAATCCTACCGAATTTGCTGACGTATACATTTAGGATTGACGCCGATGGATTGCCGTATCTTTGGAAAACTGACGGATCACAATTTATCGCAATTTACGAGGATGGGAGTGTTACCATCGTTCCCGTGCAGCCCGTGGTTGATACGTGGGATACAACAATCGGATCAGGAAAAGACGCAGGTATCCGGATAGCAGATGTGACCATACCGGCGAATGCGTTTACGCTTGGGCATACGCCAACCGGTTTCTACATAATTCCGAATATTGATAATGTCGTCGTTATTGACGGAAGAGTTTCGGCCATAGGAGCACAAACGACCATTCAGGATAAATCGATAATCGAAATCGGGAGTACGAAATGGATAGCACAGATTAATAATCACGGAGAGATTGATTTTACCGAATTTAATGGCACCTATTATTTGCATATCACCGCTGATGGCGTCGCGAGTGTGTTTGATGCATCTGATGTAACAGGGGTCACAGACGTTTTAGTCGGAAAGGGTAAAGGAACGGCCTATCACACAGATAAACCGGAGGCTTCAAAAACGATGGGTCAGGACGCCGTGATCACAACAAAGCCCGGTGTATATTCCATTGGTGATGCAGACGGTGCATCCAAACGGCCGCGGTCAGCGGAAGGCGCGCAATATGTTGTGGCGCGCATGCAACAAATTCAAAAAGCTGCAATGAAATTGCCGCTACCTGAGGTTACCGGGTTCCTTCAGGCACAGATGAAGGATGTAAATGGCGAGATGATTAACGAATTCGGTGATAAAAACGCGGGAACCATCTATTCTGGGGCATTTATCCATCCGTCAGGGCGTCTCATTACCATCCGCGTTGGTGACGGCGATATGATGCTTCTGCGTGAGGGACGAATATATCCGTTAAATACCCTGCGGCGTGCAAGTGCGGACGTAATCAACGGTTCTCCGCTTATCCAGGCGGAGGGGAATCTCCCGAATGGACTCGGATCGACATTATTTTGGGGAGCGAATATCGAAATGTACCAAATGTACGAGGGAGACCGGGTGATGCTTCTGTCTGATGGTTTTCGGAAATACGCCAGGCGCGGAGCCGGCTTTAATACTGAAGTGTTTAATATCTTAAGCGGTAATGGTCTTACGCCGGATATGGCTGCAAGTAAAATGGTCGGCAGGGTGGCACAATTAATCGGCAATAAACCCATTGATGATACATCGGGAATCGCGATGTTTGTGAATAAACTGCCTAAATCGGGCGCCAAGGTCGCGGTGCCGGTCGTCCAACAGGATGCGATACGGAAGCTGCCTTCAACGCTCCGGCTTCCGGATGTTCCCACGGCACAAACAAATCAACTCGCGTCTTATCAAACGACGATAGACGCATTAGCAACCATTTTTACCGGGACGTCGCTTAATGGCTTTATCGCGGGAACAGTCGGCGGAAGTGCGTATGCGCAAAAAATAATTAACCAGACCACGGCAAACATACCAGTAGTGTTTACGACAACAGCCCTCAAGGATACGGCGCCCGATCTTGCTCAAAAAGTTCGGGATCTGAAAAATACAGCTCCGAAAGATTTGAAGACTCCGCTTGAGAATCTCGCAAAGGCGCTTGACGCGTTAAATCCGACAAAGCCGCAAACGAGCACCGTTGAAGCCGTTGTCGCTGCATTTACGCCAAAGGGGATTAATCCGGCGGTGGCAAAGATTATACGCAAGTTTATTGAAGATCTCCTTTCTGGCCCAAGCTCGTTGCCTTCCATGGCTCTTGTTAACAATATCTCGAAAGCTCTTCAGTCGGAGGTTACCGGCGCCCTGTGGCGAAGTATTTTGGGGATTGCGCGTAAAGCCGGTAACAATGAAGAAATCATCAATCTCGCTATCGGAACAATCGCTTCAAATGCGGATAGAGTTCAAATAATACAGAGTAATCTAAAAATATTGCAGCAGGCGCTACGTGTGAATACGACAAATTATGAATCATGGGGTGGAGTGAAAGTCGATTTGGATCAATTTATACAAGATCAGCAGACGAGACTTGTGAAGCCGTTTATACTCATGAATATTGCGGGTAAAGACGCCGATAAAAGCAGTCAACGGGAAGAGCTCGCGTACGCGTACGGCAAATGGCTCTATGATAGTTTGAGTGCACAGTATGATGCAGATTCTACGGCGGCTGACGAGCAAATGAGTGGTCTTACGATGACGAATAGAATTGTAACATCCGAAATCACCAGTCTTGCAAACAAATATTATACGATCCAACCGAATAAGCTTGCCGATACGTTCCGACAGAGTATCTATAACTCCCTGAGCAAGAAGTCAGGTATCCCGGTGTCGACCTATCAGGATGTGCAGGGTAATAATAACCTGGTGATGTTCCCCTTGATTAAAGATGCGTTACGGCAGGCATATCATCAGGCGGGTTTTTCGCCAGCGCTTGCTCCAATGATCAAACAGCTTCAAAAAGCGGCGTCGGCTCCGGTAAAAAGTAGGGGAGACCTGGAAGCGGATCTTCTGCGCGCGCAATTTAAGATTATTACCGCTGATCCGGTTTTTCAAAAAGTTCAGCCATTATTCACTGATCCTGTGAGTTTGTTTGATCGGTGGATACAGACGGCCGAGGGCGGAAGCATCACGACACCGGTTTTCTATGATGAAAGCATCATAGGTGGATTGGGAGCAAGACTGCGCGATATCAGGACGACCCTGCGCCTAGAACCGAGCGGAACAGGTCTTAATACGCTTGTAACTAACGGCCAGCACTTGTTAACGACCACGCTCGCGCCGATAAACATCAGTATCGAGCAGTTCGCCAAAAGCCTTGGGTATTCCGATACAACTTCTTTATTAACCGACATGATTAACGGAGACGGCGTCCATAGTGCTGACGCGACAACAGATATCATCATAGAAAAACTTAAGAACGGTACGATGAAGGATCTTATGGATTTTTATAACGGGTTTATACAGGCATTTAACTCAATGAATTCGCCGATAGCAGAAAATGATCTTACAAGAACGAAAAATCTTCTCGCTTCTGCAATTGCCCAATTTAGCAGTGAAGTTCCGCCTGCGACGTTTCAATATACTGATACGACCAGTATATTGCGGGACCCTGTCGAGAAGCGCGTGGCGGCATTTTTACAATACCTGATTGATCAGAGTCTCACGAAGGCCGTCAAACCGACGACACCAGTTGTGAAACCACCGAAAACAACAGCACGAGCAGCCGCTAAAACGCAGGTGAAACAGACGCAGTCGCAGCTGGCAAAAGTAGTAAATGCGCTCAAATCGATCAATGTATCATTGAACGGATTTACGATCACCGCAGTTGACCGGGCGACATTAATTACCCAGCTACAGAACGATATTCTGCCGTTAATTAACGACAGGATAGCTTCGTTACAAAGCGTCAACGCCTTAACACGTCTGCAACAGGCACTGGAATCGGCTGTTCTACCAATCTATCGGGTGTACGGATTGGAGCGGGATATACAAAGTTTGATTTCTGAGATTTCATTGAAAATTGAGGCGATTCAGTTGGCCAAAAAAACTAAGCCATTTCCGGCCACAATTGAATCACTGCCGCCTACATTAACCGATCAGGAACGAGATATATATAATAATTCAATAAAATTGAATGGTCCAAAATCACCCGCTGAACAAGTAATTGCTGATAAAGCTGTAGCACGATTTAATGCCATCACTCTATTACCTCCACGGGAGGCGGCACGATTGCCGGATAGCGAATATCAACAGTGGACAAATGTACACGGGCTTCAGACGGAAAAAGTTGATATTTCCCGTTTGGACTTAGTGAGTCAGCTCGTTGATGCAGATATCGCAAGAGGAGAAGACTTTAGTCTCCAAGCATTACGGAGCAGGCTATTAGCTTCTCAGCTAACCACCAACAGGAATGACTTACTCAACAGCGGTTCATATACGCAAGAAAATGTTGATGCTCAAATAGCTCAAAATACACAAATTAATTATCAATTGCAGGGGTTCATAGTAAAAGTTGAAGCCGCGATACCGTCCGACCGTACTAGCTACGATGCGCTGGTTACGTCCGTACAAAACGCAAAGTTACTTTCCGTCCGCAGGCTTCCTTCGACGGCGAAGCAATCGACGATTGATACGGCGCTTACAACGCTTCGGGGTCAAATTGTCGATGCTGTTGTCAAATCGGTAGTACAGGATATTACGAACGCTATTTCCACAACCGGCACAACTACGTTAACCGCTAGTAACGTTATTACTATATTAGGCTCATACAACATAACATTAACAGCAGATGATCTTACGGCATTAGATTTTGCCATTTCTGGTGCACAGGCCAAAGGAAAAGAATTATATACACAAAAACATGATGCCATCCAGGCGTATTTTACTGTTTCGAGAAGGCGCGTCAGCATTATTCGGGCAATCTTGGCTAATGAAGCAGCGGGTGGTCGGTATGATGTATCCAATCTTATCAACTGGTCGGGTCGACCCTCACTGGATAGTGCGGATCCGGATCAAAGTACGCTATTCCAGAATATTCTGGTTGGCCTTCATACCGATGCCATCGGCATGCTTTCGGCATTAAATACAGCGTTCGTACAGGAACGTAATTCAATTCAGACCGATGCTGTAGCTGCTGACGATCCTGATGGGCTTGTCGTGTCAAGGATAACCGCTATTGCCGATGTGTCTCAATTTAATGGCAAACCCATCCCTGCAACCATTCAAGCATGGTGGATTAATGTGACAGTGGCTGATCAATTAGCCATAATCAAACCAGTATTAGACAAGGTCAAACAGAAACAAACTGATACAGAGGAAATATTCCGATCAGTGCCAAGATCAATAACCGAGGGTTGGTTTAGCGCTCCCAATATTGCGGATGTCACTATTGCCATAGGGCAGGTCGCAACTGATCCGGACTTAGCAAGTCTCAGAACACAGGCGACAAGGCTTCAAGAGCGCATCCAGGACGCCCGAGCACGTATCGCAAGTGGTATCGTCGATGACGCGCTGCATGCTGTGTGGTATGCCGGTCTCAATAGGATGACGGATTCCGGGCAAAGCGCTCAAGTCATCGAACAACATCTTACGGCTATGGGAGTTCTCCTTACGTCTATTTCAACGGGCGCCTATGGTGCAGAAAACACCACATGGACCACGGCGCTCCTCGATCAAACATTAGAAAGCGAGTTTGCACAGGGTCAGAAAGACGGATTAGCGTTGGCGGCAGACACATTAGTCACCGACACGCTTCAGCCACTATTAGAAGGCGATTTTCGCTCAGCGGTAAAGGCTTGGAGAAACGGGGATAAAGGCGTTCAGGGTCTCCAGTCGCTTCTTGGTGAAGTTGCCGCTCTCGTTGATACAAAGATCGACGCCGATGGCATCACCATCCGCCAACTTACGAATCTGGATAAACTCCTGAGGGGTATTGAGGACGGACTTGCCGACCAAACCGGTTTAACCGGGATAATCCAGGCTTCGATTAATGTTCAACAACTTATTGACCACATTCAGGCGCATATCACCCTCATCAACACAACAATTCTTAATGATACGCTGACTACACCTCCGATTATCACTATCAACAATACGACCTACGCCAAAAGTACTGCTACCAAAAACAAACTAACTCGGGGTAGCTTATCCAGCTTGCTTGCCGACGTCGTGAAATCAGGACCAATCGCAGTTCGACAGAGCCATTATTCACTTGGAACGGATGGCGGGTTTGGCGCAGATGATACAACGGATTATCCTGTTATTTCTTCATCAAATCTTCGTGATTGGGAAAACGCATTGATCGAAAAGTATCAGGATGAGAAAAACGGGGGAGTCGTAAGCATTCGTCCAGTTGCCGAGTCCGAATTGACGTATTATTTCCTCTTTGCAGGAACGTTATCGGACGGGACGAATACCTGGCAGCGCTATGTGCCCTCCGAAGTAGAACTCCCGCAATCCTGGAGAACCGCAACAGTCAATGCTGTGCCGTATGTGGCTGCCGAACGAACGGCACTTAATCCGCTTCTTACCGCCTGGAGAAGTGAGGACGTTAACGGGATTATTGATGTCAGTACTCATAAGGCAGATGAAACCGGCATTGCGTTTGGAAGTTACAAGCAGGTTCCAATAAGTTCAGATTTGGATAAGAATATTTCTGAGCAAATACAGCCGGGTGATTTTGTCAGATTACATTTGGGATCAAATGAACCGATCGTTGTCCGTTTTATGGGTAAAGTCGGAGAGAACGGGCAAAATGTTTGGCAGCATTATATCGCTGCAACGGCACAGGCGGATTTGGATAAGCTCAAAAAAGCCAACAGGCCTGCGACACTGGATATGCTTAACGCGCTTAAGGATGACGGCGTTTCGGTTGACGACTATTTGGAAAACTATCGCTATATCGACCCGGTGAGAAGGAGTACCGATTTTCACGAATTAGTCTTGATGACCAGGTTCGCGTCGGATCTTACCCGTGAGCTACATCAGCAGGGATTGATGACTGATGTAGGCATCCTCTATGAAAATCAAGAATCTGCACTGGAACGCATTCCTGCTACTGAATTGGAAACTACATACCAAAAAACAGGTAACGCCTATACGATGGCAATCCATATTCTAAAGAGTAACGAATTGGATATGTTGGGGTTGACATTTATTAATCCTAATCAATTTTTAGTCGGATCGGATAATTTACCGCCAGTATTAACGGAAACCCGGAATAACTTACTCGGCACATCAGGGGAACAGACGATACCGGTGTTGGCGATGATTGTCGCTAAACAGACAAATCAGGGTATCGGTACCAAGGTAATCAGCGCGATTGAGACGGTGGCAAAGGATACCTATCATTTTGGCGGTATGGGGATGTGGAGCCTGAAGAATGCAGCAGTGCTCAATCTTGCCGATGGATTGAATTTTCGGACCGGCGAAAGCCAGAATAATTTAGATTCCTTGCAAAGGAATGCTGCGCCAGAGCAGATGTATACGCTTTTTGACGGTACGACGATGAGTGTTCCAGCGGTAGATCCTATTTTGCGTAAGGCTATCGATGAAAAACAACAAGCAATCGTTACATTAGCGAAGCGTGCAATTGCTCTGGGTAGTGTTGATGCTATTACGGGAACATATAGCTTTACGAAACTTCAATCCATCGTTACTATGTTGGAAGAACAAACAGCAAGAACAGTTGCCAGTAAATTATTCGCCCGATTGCCTGCAGGATGGAAAGGGAACCCTCAAGTTGAGCAGATGTTTATTGATGCATTACTATCCGGTACGATACCAATTGCATCACTAAATGATCTCGCGCGAGCCACGCCTGCAGAACTCAAAAGTATCCAACAAGCGATAAATACATTGGCCAAAGCAAGCGGCAATTTTCCGGATTTCCTTGCCCGGCTGCCGATATTTGTGCGTGTGATCGGGTCCACGAATATTAACCAAATTCCCCAGGCGCTTTCCCAGACTCAGCTTGCCATTAATGCCCTGGAAAAGAATACGAGCTTGCCAGCAGAAGTTAAAAAAGCGACGACTCTTCATGATTTCATCGATCTTACTGATGTTAACGTAATCGTTCAAAATGAACTCTTCAATTCACTCCTCGGCGCGAACGCTGGAAGCACCCCTGCTGAATCTACTGCTCGAATTACCCAACAATACGGCATCAATACAAGTGAATTCGCAAACCTCTTAGCTGCCGTAACGGAATATGAGTGGGGGAGAAAACAAGACATACTCAATAACGATCAGTCTGAGGTAATCATCAGAGATCAGATGGCCGCTCTCCTTAGCGCTCGTAATGACCAATTTGGGTTGTTGTCACAGGCGGAGCAGAACAACATTATCGCTGCACTCCGCGTTTCATATCCTGACAGTATGTCTTTGGAACATATGACTACGGATTTTACTCCAGGTGGTAAACGCGCGGATGTTCTGGGAGTGCTTGATACGTATGGGGGGAGAGTGAATACGAGCGTATTTGCCAGTGTCATTCTGCATACACCGGATCGACCGTATGATTGGCCGACTATATATGCACAGTCCTCGGCGGTGAAACAAATCCTCTATCAGGTTTCTGACAAAAATACTCAGGAATTATACGGCGAAGCGTTTACACTCTTGAAACAGGCTATCAGTCTGGCCGGCGGGGACAACACGGTTTGGTCTGTTATGCGTGGGGATATCGATGTGGCGATAAACGCCATGATTGTCCTTACGACGAACCTGCCGCAGGTAGCAGTGCCGCAGGGATTACCGGACTTTTCCCCAAACAACAAAGTGGAGGCAAATTTTAACGAAAACGACGTACGGAAATTTGTTGCTTCATTACATTTGCCGGCGGGAGAGGATGAACGGTATGTACAAGAAATACTGACAAATCAGATTACGTTTCGAACTGACATGGTAACTACAGCATTTGAGGATATACAAAACGCATACTTACCCGAGCCCAAAGAATATACACCAGAAGAGATTAACCGGCTCATCATCATGGCGACGTATGGTCCGTTTGCACAGTCGCTATCTAACGTAACATTCATCTCCGCTTCTCTCATGATGCATCCATGGCCAAACGTAATGGCACTTTTAAAAGCCGGATCAATCATTGGCTCAAGAGGTCAGTCGATAAATACAGATTTTGGTCAAAACCAGCCTGATGCTTCAGAATTTCAAACCGGCGTCCGGGAAGCGCTTCAATATAGCAATTTTGCCTCAACGGAGGAGTACGCCCGTGCACACATTGCCGGATGGCTTTTGGACACTATCCTGACGGTCCAAGAATACCATGAAGCGCATGGCAGTCTGGATTCGCTGCAGAAACAAGCCGTAACATTGGGTAAAATAGATTCCGATATTTCCCAGTTATTACGCTCTGATTTATCGTCGGAGACGATACAGTCATCGTTACAAACTATCTACCAGGAGTTGCGTACACTTATGCCCGCGGGCAGCAAGTTTCCGGCAAATGCTTCAAAGGCAATAGATGCGCTCATCCAATCAATTGAAAATTATCAAAAGCCGCCGACCAATCCCGAATCGCCTTCTTCGCCACCGGGTGGGGGTGCCCCACCAACAGGAACTAAGCCGCCGGGCGGCGGAGGATCAAATGCCGGTCCGACCGAAACGAATGGCGGTACAACGACGGGTACGGATCAACAACAAATCGCAACACGTCTGCTATTTTTCCGGCTTATTGGTCTTTGGACAGAACAAAAACAACAGGAGCTCCACGCCGCAAACGAACTTGCAATGATGGATATTTTGGGCCCCGGTCCCGTGCTTACCCAGTATGTTAATGGCGCAAGCGATACAGTCATCCGTCAGACTATCCAAGAGCGTCTAACATATTTTGGCGTTACGGACACATTACTTACTCAGGCAATTGCCGGAAAGAATCAGGAGGCTGTCATTACGGATTTGGATCAGTTACTTGTAAGTATGTATGCCGATCAGAAACTAAGCCGCGCAGATTTAAAAGTCGCAATGAATGAATATCTTACAAACCCCGGGGAATCTAAAACTGCATTCGTCCTTGCGAATATCGTTGGCCCTACTGATACAGCGGCGATCCAACAGTTTATCGCAGAAATTGGTAATCCTCTTGACGAATCGATGCGGAACCTGACAGGGGAAACAATTGCAGCACGGCTGGTGCAAAATGCAGACGCCCGGGATGCATCCATTGTGAATCAAATAGCTCACGAATTGAGCAGTTTACACGATGTACCGACGGTGGTTGCGCAGGTGACACGGGCCCGTTCGATTGTCGAAACACGACAGGCGCAACAAGCACAACTCACGCTGAGAGAGCAGCAAAAACAGGCGCTGGAAGCACAGCTACTTGACGCCGAGGCTCAATGGCAATCATCTTCAGTTATTTCCGCAGATGACACCAGAGCCTTGATTGCCGGTTCGGAAGCGCTTGCCAAAGAGCGCGCGGTCCATGAATCGGCAGCCGCACGTGTTGTAACATCACCGATCGTATCAGCACTTCTGCCCGCATTGTATTTGGAATCTAATCTCGCGGCGGCGCGGACAACCGGAGATATTCTGTATCACGCGGCTGCTTCGAAATCCCCGCAGCAAGTAATAATCGATAGGGTGGTAACAGCCCTGGAAATCGCGCGCCGGCCGGTATTTATCAACTATGTAGACTTGCTTTTATCTTTACAGCGTACCCTTCTTGATGATCCATCAGTGAGAAGCGCGATTACGACCGGGTCGAGAGATCAGATTGATAATGCGCTTCGGGAGTATTTGCGTCAAAACGGTGTCGCCGACGGCGTGCTCGCCAGTGCAAATGTTGATGAGAATTTGTGGATCGCGAGCACGCGTAATGCATTACTGAGAGTCCTGGCCGCTATTGAAGAAAAACAAGCAAACAATAATGCTCAAACAGCCCAAGCTGCTCAATTAACCGCTCAGCTGACAATGTTTCAGAGGGTTAATGATTATATTTCAAAAACCGGATGGAATTTGTTCAAGAAAGGTGATTACAGCAACCTTTCAAAAGAATTACAAATCGTTCTTTTCCGCCCCGAAGAGGAAGATTTTACTCAAAATCCAGATCTTCTTTATCTTGATAATTTTGTCCGGAGCGTTGTCGATCAGGCGATGCGTACGGGTGATGTTGCCGGATTGCAATGGAATACTGTATTGGCTGCGTTTGAAAAGAATGCTGATATCCAGGCGACATATGCGACCGCATCTCAAAGAGAACAGGCAAAATCAATTCTTCATTTTCTTTTTGCCGTCCACGTTCAAGAAGGGCTACAGGCACTTCTTGCAACACATCCACGGGGTGACAAAAATTATGTTTTTGCAAATATACTTCCGATGCAGACGATTGGATGGAGGCTCCATTTCGTGAAAGCAACTCAGGATGGAATTCAGTTGTCTTGGATAGTATCTCCTTCGGATTTTAAACGATATGTCTACGCCTCTTCGTTACAGATCGGTTTTGATCCGCAGATACTTCAAAATGGTGTCGATCCGCAAATAAAGATGTTTATAGGAAATGATCGGGTGCCGTTGACCGTAGATAACACAATCACCGTCCAAATGCAGGATGGTTCACAAATCAACGTTCTCCTTCGTCGTACAAATGCAACGAATTATGAACTCGTGATACGGGCGAAGGGTGACACTAACGATGTTGTTGTGCCGGTTCAATTTCCAAAACCGCTCTCCTCATATGCACCACAACGTCGACCAATCCCCACGGGCGCTTACGTTTTTGCTGCTCTTGGAATAGCCTCGGTAGCCCTTACGATTTTGACTTTTGGTAGCGCTGTACCATTCTCCATTGGATTGTTAAGTTGGATAGGGTTTGTAACAACGGGTATTTTAATAACACCAACGCTCTTCTCCGTCATTGCTCCGCCGGAATATACAACATTGCCTGACGCGGCTAAATATACAACAAAACAATTGTTGGAATCAAAGCCGGTTGTTGCAAACAGTCCCGTAAGCGGTAATCAAGTGAATACGACAACCGGAGTGGTGGCTAATCCAAGTACTGTTACTAATGCCAATGTAGGTAATACTCAGGTTAATGTACCGTCAAATAAAAATATTTCTCCTTCGGAGCAGATTTCACAACAAATTGCCTCGCAGAGGCAACTTCTCAATACTTCCCTTACGTCATTCGCTTCAGACCTGAAGGGCGTTTCACAAAATTATTCAAATTTAGAATTTTCAAGTGACGATGTAGCTACTATGAATACTGTTGCGACTACCATTCAATCCTATGTGTCGGGTAATCAAACGGACACTAATCACATTACCCAATATATAAATACGTTTTTGTCAACGGACGTTGGGCAAAAGTATCTTGAGGTTTCTACCCGTTCGGTAACCGGTGAACAAATCCGCCAGACGAATTACCAGAATTTGCAGGCGGCGCTAACTAGTCAAGCTACACAAATTCAGAATAAATACTTTACGAATGATAAACATGCCGTTGTGAGTATAAGTGTAATTGATCTTAACACAGGGAAAATCTTTGGCGTGAATGATTCAGTACATATGACCATGGATTCAAATTTAAATACAGTAAAGGTCTATGCGCTGATTTCGCTGTTGGAGCAACAAGGATTATCGGGGCAAGATCTTTTAAACTATTCGCCTCAAGGATTTAACGGGATGACGGTGTCACAAATTATTGATTCACAGCTTGCCCAACGAAAAGGTGAACAAAAAGTGGCGACTCAATTAACACAATATCTTTCTACATCCTCAGTAAGTAACCAAGTAAACAATTTGCTTGCCACCATCGGTATGTCTGATACAGACCTCACATCAAATACTTCAACTACGGCAGATATTATGAAATTCTGGTCATATTACAATGCACATCCGATACAAGACGCAACCGTTTCTCAGGCAATGACACAGTCATTGACGCTTCTTAATGAAGATTTGCGAACATCAGATTGGTGGTCGCATCAGGATGAACAGGGTTATTTATTGTCTATTTTAAATTATAGAGGTGGTTTTGTGCCGAAGGGGAGCGGATACGATAATTTACTCAATCAAAAAGGATTTTCCTCCATTCAAACAAAGGATCCGTTTGCGATTAACTTATTTTCATCGTATACAGATTCACCACATCTCTGGATTCGGGAGAACAACAGCGGTATTATTCAACTTCCGAACGGTCAGCGGTTTGGCGTATCAATGGCGATAAATGGTGATAACTTGTCTCATCGAGATTTTAATTTCATTGAAGGTGCATCTCTTCTGGATTATGAAACAGCCCATTTAGGTGCGACCATCGCTACAGCGTTTGATACCGGAATGGCATACCTCCAGCAGAATAGGGCACAAACCGCTACGGCATATTATGATGGTGAAAGGGGTCAACAAGGATGGGGGAAGTTGAGTAATGTGGCGGATGTCTCGAGTAGGATTAGCGGGACAATCATTGAACCAGGAAAATCTGTCAATATTGCAAATATTGCTTTCGGAAAAACAATGCCGACACACTTTGTGGTGTACAACGGCCTAAATGGATCTGGCATATGCACTGATGCGGCAACACTGGGGACCGCAATAGAACAGACTGGCATTGACGGATTATTTGTCAAACCCGGATATGCTCTCCATGAACCTTTTGATCATGAACCATTTTTAGCGGGGTGGTACGGGAATCTTTCCAATTATTCATTTTCAACGGGGTTTCCATATGTTGTGGTTAATAATTCAGACAAACGGTTGAAGATCGTATATACGAGTAATTATTTTACTCTTGATGAATCGAAGCCGAATACCGCTGTCCTAAATCCGTGGTTTGCAAATAATGGATATATATTAGGGAAAAACGCCCCAACGGATTCGACCAATAATATCGTCCCAGATTCACTCGAGGTTATAAATAAAGAATCGTTTAAGATTACGGCGTGGGTTTTGGAGGTCGATAAGACCGGAAACCCGATACCGAACTCACCAATAAATCAAAAATATTTTGCTTCGTTAAATAATCAACCAGCAATAGATGCCAATTCACAGGTAAATATAAAAACGATAAATAATGTAATAGTTCAGGTAAATACGCTTCAGGGTCAACTGGACCAACTTTCGCTTCAGACGAATCCATCGCAAGCTTCATTGGCGAACTCAACAACAGGCGCTTCATCTAATAGCCAGCCACTATCTGTGCAGGCAGCACCAAGAGTTGATAAAAATCTCCTTTCACTTATTGCAAACTATAGCCGACAAACTCCTATGACGTATTCACCTTCCGATATCGCGAATATTCCATCACTGGCGGATGCACAGTTAAATCCCATACAACCTATCAGTACACCAAATGGATTAAACGTTGATTCACTGGGGCAATTAAAGAAGGATCATCCCGTGTATACGACGCCATTCGGACAACATGTCATAGAGAATAACGGGAAATATTATGATGCTGATACCGGAGCGTATATCACAAATGATCCGTCCAAAATTTATGTTCAGGTAGCTAATTCATTATATGAAAATAAATATTTAAGAAATCCGAATCTTCCCAATGTCATTCTGAATGATCAGGATTTGCAGAGCAAAGCATGGAAGGGGATATTAATTGCATTGGATTCGGAGCTCCAAATTATCGGTAAAAACAAAGGAAGAGATTATTCACGGGATGCCATTGAGATAATATTCCAATCGGGTAGTACACAGGAAAAAGTTGATGCGTTAAATGCAATTCACGCGGCTATCTCCATAGTAGATCCATATACAGAAACTACCGCTGCCCGCTCACCTCAAACCTATCATATACCCGACGCCATAGGGGTTGGTGCGTGTGGCGATCAATCAACCCTTGCACAGGCGTATTTATCAACGATGGGTATTCCGTCCTCTGTAACGTGGTTGGCAATTCGTGACGCACACGCAGTGGTAACAACGGTTATTGACGGCACCCGATATGCAATGGATTTTTCATTCTCTAATGAAATTGGCGCTGACACGACATTATATTCCTCGGAAAATTTTGACGCTTTAAAGAAAAAGTACCCCGGAGTCGCAATGGGGGAGACGGATATGATTCAGAGGTATTTTGCCGGAGCCGGCGGACAAGGAGTACGTCAGGTAGTCACGGTCCCATTCGATATATTTCTGAAAGAGTTTTATTTGCCGAATAACCCGGATTCCAAAAACATGAGTTTATTACCCGTAACGACAGTAGGCGTTGGAAGCCTGTTTGTTCCGTTAAGCGAGGTCAACTCCCATACACTGGATCTTTCTACCAACTTTGCTCTCCATGTCAACAATCCTTCATTGTTTACGGATGAGTTAGCGCTGATGAGAGAGAGTCTGAAAAATCAAACGAATGACTTCGTACAAAACGAGTTACCGTATGTGATCCACGAAGATAAGGGTGTAGTAAAGACATTAGTAGATTCCATTCGAACAAAATTACAGGAGGATATCCGTAATCGGGCGACCTCGGTAACAACAGTTGTCCACACTATCGGGAATTTCTTTGTTCCGAAAGTAACTATGAACGTTACCGATACTGTGGGGACAAATGGCAAATCAGTATCCCGGTCTGTGAATTACGTCCGTAAAGAACAAGACGACATGGTGAAGTTTATACGGACCGAGTATTCAGGAGAGTTGACGTTTACTGATGCCATTGCGGCTGAAGAGGCGCGCATTACCAAATCAGGAAGACCGGTTAAATTCCTGGTCTCGGAATTTATGAATGAAGTTATGAAAACCGGTAAGCACGTTTCGGGTAGCGAAAAAAATACGCGGATAATCCGTGCCGTCGCACTTTTCGATTTAGTGTTACAGGCGAATAAAGGGAAATCGTTTACGGATGCTCAACTATTTGCTATTTATGATGCGATAGCTTCCGATCATATCGCAGTACAGCTGCCGACAGGAACAGGTAAAACATATGCTGCTGCCTGTGTCGCGTTAGTGCGCTCATTATTCCAGTCAGGAGTCTTGGTCAGTTCAGCGAACGTCGATTTAGCTACACGGGACTTACATGACGTTTCGGATCTGTTCTCCGTGTTTGGTGTGCCGTCCGGAGTTGTGGATAAAGGACAATACCTCACTCCTAATGTGCCGATTATTTACGGAAAATTAACTGATATCGCGCAAGCCTACTCTCTTGCGTTGCAAAGCGGCGTCAACATTCCTTTGGCCGATTATACGCTGATTCCTGATGAGGGCGATAAAAGTGTATTACAAGAGGCGTTAACACCGATAGTACGTACCGGGCAAGCCGCTGAAGCGGAAAATTTGAGCACTATAGAGATGAATGTATTGTCAGCTCTTGCCGGTAAAATGCAGGGATGGGCAGGGAATCGGGATTATTATACGTTTGATCCTGAGGATATTACCTTATCATCGCTCACGCCGAAAGCAATTGCCGAGTTATCCATACTGCAACCAACCGGAATGTCAGATGACACGTTTGCAGGCTACGTCGAATTTGCCCGTGAGGCTTCGCTTATGAAAGAGGGGGTAGATTACCTTTACGATCAGACGACCGGGGAAATTACGATACTCGATGATGAACAGATAACGGACGCTGACAAAAAGTTCCAAAGTGGCCTCCAATGGGCGCTTGAAGCGAAGCATGGGCGGACGCAAAATTTTACCCAGATAAGCGATACGACGTTTGATTTACAGACCACCATGACGTTCGTGAGAGAGGCGGGATCGGTCGTCATATTTACCGCGACTGCATTTCAGGAGGGGAATGAGCTTGAGACATACTATGGATTGATTCCGAAAGCGATTCCTTTCCCGCTCTATATATCCATGGCAAAACAAAATCAGAATAATCCTGAGTATTTGTTAGTTCAGTTATATGACCAGGCAAGCAAGCAGTGGATATATAGCGTCGTCCATAAGCAGTCGGGTGCATGGGTTATCCTTGAAAAAGACAGAGTTGATTACTCCCCACGACTGTTCATCACAGATAGCGCGAAAGAACAAGCATTGGGTCAGGATTCACAATCGATTCGGGCACAACACAGGGCAGTATTAGTTGCAGTTAAAAATGAAGGAGCCTTAAGCGCTCTTCGCAGTACTGCAGCTTTTGCGAATGCCATCTTTATATCCGAACGCGCGGGCGGAGATAAAGCTGAAAATATTGCAAGAGCAGGCACATCGGGGAATATTGCCGTAGGTACTGCGAATATCGGCCGTGGTGTTGATTTCCAGCCCGACCAGCAGGTCCGGGAGGCGGGAGGATTTTTTGAGCTCATCAGCGGGCTTCAAAAGAGTAGCACACTCGAACAAATCAGGGGGAGGGTTGGCCGGCTTATCCCTGTAAGCAAGGGAAAGGATCAGATACGGTCATGGGGAGCAACGAGACAATACATATCATTGGACGATTTGAAAGAAGTTCTCGGTGCAAATGACGCGAGGATTCTCAACCTCGAGAACGGTTTATCCGGAGAAATACTCCCGTCTGACAGCCGATATGCATCATTTATGGCGCTCGTTGATGAAGCAGAGACCACAATTCAAAACCGGGAACAGGTTGCGCGTGAGACACAATTCCTCTCTGATAATGCGAACGATCAGATGATAGCGACTAACAGGACGGATGCACTCAAAGGTTTTGGTGCCGCCCGACAAACGTACGACTGGATGCTTCAGCGGATCATCAATGCTACAGGTGCCAAAGACGTAAAAGACAAATATTTGCAAGCAGCAGGAGACGCCTGGAAACAATATCTCCAAAATCTTGAAGAATTAAAAACAACTGCATGGATGGGTGCTATGAATGAAAAAATAGATCAACCCGTCTATTACGCAAACAGGTCGTCTCAATTACTGAGAGATTTGATAGCTCAGATCTTAAAGACCATTCCCGTCGATACTATTGCGAGCGGGTATGCCATACGTACGGGGGATACCTGTAAAGGGTCAATGGCTAATTGTGTTGTCGAAGCGATTATTACACAACGCGCTATAGAGTCCATAGACAGAAGCGATATTTCTGTCACGGAGAAATTAAGGCTATTAAATATTTTTACGCCGAACCGATCAGATGTAACTCCTAATCAATACGTTCAACATCTAGCACGAATCTCGGCGGAACGTGCACGGATAAATCCGTCTATAAAAACTTCACAATCACCATCATTCATTTCTTCAACAATCGATACTATTGGAAATTTCATAAAAGATCATTTCCGTGGTATCGCGGCGGTTGCCGGTTTCCCGCTTGTAACTGCGGCGGCATATTTCATTATAAAAGCACTGGAGAGTAATGGCGCGCGGATTACGGCAGCTGTAGCGGCGGCTGGAGCCGTAATCTCACCGGTTATCATGACAGCCCTGCCGACGGTGGGTATACTCGCCGGTATCGCGGGCATCGGCACGCTTGCATATTTTGCCTTCCGTGCACCAATGATCAGAAGGAGAGCAACCGTGTTACTCATCGGGCTCACATTAGCTGCGATTGTTGCCGGTTATTTTTCAACGATTCAAAACAATCGAAACAGCGCGTCCCTTCCTTCTCAGGTGAATAATGTCCAGGTTGTACAGCAGCAAAAACCATCAGTAAACACCATAAATCCTCAGGTTAACCCGGTTAATCCGGTTAACCCGGCCAATTCTGCAGTTAATCCTGTGGCGGGAAATAATGAGCAGGTTGGGAATAATTCTACCTCACAACAACAAAATGCACCGCCCGCTGTGAACCAACAACCGATACAACCGCCAGCTTCAGTGTCGCAAGAGGTCGTTGTTCCTCAATCAGCAGTTGCGCCCGTTGCACAATCTGCAACCAATGTTCAGGTTGCCGCGGATAATTCTCTATCGGTGGCAAATGTCCCTGGTTCTATAAATAGGCATGTCTATACTTCTCAAGTCGACAAATTCGGCGGAGCAGTAATGAAGATTCTTGATGACTGGCAGAATGATCCAACAAAACGTAACGCAATTTCTGCAAGCGACGCGTTGCGGCAGGGACTCAAAGCAAATGGATTTGCCGATATGGCAGATAAATTAGAAGGAACAAGTGCGTATACATTTTTGGATTTCACCTCAACAGGTTTTTCGAATGAGGAAGTGCAATGTATTGCATTCGCAAACATTATGCAGCAAAGTGGGTTGACTGATTTTCCTGGTGGGATAAATGATTTTTCGACCATTGGTGGAGCAGTTGCAAAGCAGATTGTCGGCAATGATTTGAACAACAGTCCAGCGGGAATTGTGTATGTAAAAGGCCAGTATGCCGTGCAGCGCGTGCAGTCACAGGCAGATTTGGATGCAGGATTAGGGCACTTTATTGTTCTGTATAACAAAGGTTCAAAAGAGCCCGGTCATATTCTATTCCTACTTTCCGACAAGACGGCCGACGGAAAATATCGTGTGTATGATGCGAATTATCTTGATGATGGCACAGTGAATGTAAACGGGATAAAAACGATTAAATCCGACGGAGAGGTGCGCTACAGCGAGCTTACGTTTGATGAGTTTGTTAATAAATACGGCACAATTGCGCCCGGCCCCGGGAAAAGCCAGATCGCCATTGTTCTAACCAAAGAAGAAGCGCAAGCCGCGACGCAGATGGCACAAAATTCGGTTCTTCCTGTTGGTTTTCTCGCGGGAACGCTTCTTAAATTATCAGATGCCTTCGGTTCGCTGATATTCCGATCGCAGCTACTTGCGGGTTTGGTTGAACGTTACCGCAACAGAAAGGCAATCGTGAAAGTAACGACTGTTCAATCAACTGCTCGAAATGCAGCTGTCACCGTTCTTTTTAATCGTTTCCAACAGCTAAATGTACAGTGGCAAACACAAGAACAAGCAAAATCTCTCTCTTTGCCAAACATTATCACATTTTTCCGATATTGGGCCGGTGCGTTGAAGTCGTTGAACCAACTTGCGAGTCAGTTGTCCCAATATAGAAATATTCAGTTTGTTCCTCAGATTAATACTGTGACACTTAAACAAGCAGTTGAGGTAAAAACTACTAACGCAAAAACGTCGGTGAAAAAAGCAAAACCAGCAAGGCCCGGAGTCCGGTTAGCACCAACGTTTAAAATTGATCCATCTATTGCCCTTGCCGCAGTTCGTGCAGGACAACCACTTCGTAACGTAGCGCTTCCGGCAAAAGATTATATAAGACAAAAAGCCAAAGCTATTAGGCGGCAAGCGTGCGGCGTTGGTGCGATGCATCTCGTTCCGGCGGTATATGCGGCGGGAGGCACGGTGGGTGGTGCAGGCTGTGTTGTCGGACACATTATTGATGCGGCGGAACCGATAGTTGAGGCTGCGATGGATGCACCTATCATCACCGCGATAGATGCCTCCGGAATAACCGCCGAAGCGCAACCTAATACAACATCGACAAAAGAAAATTCATCAGATTATATAGATTGGTCTATTGTAGAAAATTCTGTCCAAAACGCGGTGTCGGAGTTTCAAAAAAGCGGTGTAAAACCGAAATATATAACCGAAGAAAGTGTCATGCAGGGTTTACAATCATTTCAACAATTACTTGATTCACTTCCATTGGAAACCCGCAAGTCATTAGATTACACCACATTTATACGTGTCGCTACAGGATTAATTCCTGTCGGATATATGAATAACTCCATTGATTTTTCTCAAGATCAGCTTCAACAATTACAATCATATTTCAAAAAATATTTAGGAGTATTGTTATTAACAAGCAGTAAAGGAACATATATTTTGGTTAACATAAAAGCGGTAACGGCCGTAATTGAAGAGAATTCAGCATTATTTCCTTCGGGATTAGCTTCAAGCCCGACGAGAACCATCGAACAAGAAATAGCCAAAATAATGTTCGCTGCGAAAATGACACCGGAACTAATAAATCTGACAAGTCTATTAGAGGGTTTTCCTGTTATACCTCATCAGCAATCTCACCTTGAAACTGTATTGCGTAATAGCGTGGCCACAGAAGTCAGTCCAGAAACTGAGAGGCCAACGATTGATGAGTTGATAACTATATTAAATCAAACACAAAAGGTAACACCAAGGACTCAAGCGGAAAAAGATACATTAAGACGGGAAATGGAGAAATATAAGTCTCTCATTCCGTGGATTGATCAGAGTCTGATCTCAACTCGTATGACAACAAAGTGGTACGGCGCGCAATATGTTACCGAAGATCAAAGGAAGGAAATAGAAATATATGAGCGATTCGATCAGCGAATTATGGATGGATGGGTTGCCGCACAAGAAGGAGTTCCAACGGATGTGATCAATAATGATCTGCGAAGTAGCGGATTAATATCCGGATTATATCGTCGGGAAGCGTACTCGGATTTTATTGGCGCGCAGAGGAAATATGGGTTGCCCAAATTGCTGCTCCCTACAATTATTCGGACTGCCACTATCGATGACCCAATTAGTTTTGTAGTGAAAACTATTTCTATGTTTCATAGGACACTGGAAAATACTATAGCTCGGGATAATTCATCAACGTTTTGGGAAAAAACAAAATATCGCGTACTTTACATTCCCATATTTTTTCTGACGTCTTTGATGAGTGGGTATAGCAATAATTCGAGTGGGGCAGTTAGGGTAAGTATTTTCCCAGCTACTGCCTTTTTATATTTTTATGCCTTTCGAGCCCCCCCGAATCCACTTACATTGATACCAGATACTGTATTATTAGGGATACAACCTTTTACCATTCCAGCAGCCATTCAACACGAGCTTACACATGCAAGTGTAGTAAGTAATCAATTTCGGATAAATTTTACTAATAATTTACCAAATGAGACCTTTACGGATTATTTCCATGAGGAAGCAGTCCAACATGCTTCTTTATATAAAAAGGTAAGCTATATATTACTTCATTTAGAGTCAGTTATTGTCGGGTATTTTCGAAGTCATGGTCCAATTGAATACGTACTGACTTCGGTTGATCAGCTTGCGGGATTGCCGCCCGGAAGCGCTCAGATTGCCTTTGGCCATTCATATTTTGCTGCACCGGGTCACGAGGCTGATTTTTTCCAATTACTTGAACGGGTTGTTGGAGATGACTCAAATGAAGTGTGGAATATTCTTAACAGTAGTCAGTGGAGTCCTTTAAAAATGAGGAGATTGAAAGCTATCTTTGCAAGGCATGCGCTGAGTAATGACTCATGTATTCCAACTGAAAGCTTCTTCGGCCTTGTTTTTGCCCAAACGCCATCGTGTGCGCTTCAGCCGGGGGGTAGGTATAAAGCCCATGCAATCGATCAGGATGGCACGGTTGCCCCGACGGGGACAATGATGACCGTTCCTATCGCGGGACGATGGTGGAAAGTAGGGGACAAGGTAAAGAATTGGTTCGCCTGGAGATTCGGAACCCAGCCCACCGTTGCCGCTGATGAACAAATTGACATTTCCTCAGGATTATCCAATCAACCAATTATGCAGGTGGATGGAGGAGATTTGGGGACGGGTCAAGAACCAGTGCGAGCAATTTCTCAAATCCAACCCAAACCGCAGGTTCAAGATCCGGTTCAGGTGGTTCAACAGGCTGTGTTAACAAAACGTATAACCGAACTTGATCAAATTGATTTTACCTCTGTGAATGCACCTCAAGAAGTTCGACGGATAGTTGAAAATCAATATGGTCTCATGTCGGATACGGAGCGAGGACCGCCGGACCAAATGGAAATCGTTATATCCTTGGTCGTTACTACAATTGTTACGCGATATCAGCATTTACCTCTTCTATCTACGTCTCAAACCAACGTTATTGACCAAAATTTACTTAGGGAACAATTGACTGCGGCAGATGTGATAGATGATCCTGATAGCAAAAAAATCGATCCAGAATATTTAGATGATTCAACGGGAAAAGCAATGGTATCCGCGTTGAGTAAACTAGCAAATGCTGTAGCAAACCATTCGTTCGTCACGAGAATTGATGTTGCAAATTCCCCGGAGTATTCTGATTTGCGGAAAGCAGTGTTTACATTTACTAAGAAGTTTTACGGTGCGGCTGAAAGTCAAAATCTCTATATACGGCCAGAATTAGTAGCTAATGTTGCACTTGAGGCAGTTGGTGCTCCTGAAACCTTGAAACAGATTCCCGGGAGGGTTGTTCCAGGTCAACTGCTTAAACGATCTCCCGGAGCACTCGAATATCAACAGATTCTCGATAAAGCTAAACATGATTTTGCGATCGAATTATCGCAGGGAAAATTCACCGAAGCAGATCTAGAACAGTTTATACGCGATAAAGTTCAGATTGTAACCATAAATGGGGTGGATGTAACAGTGATTAGCGCGAATCATGACACGTATGGGAGTTTTGTTGATCCTATTATCGAGGCGTATATACGTAACCAACGTACAAAAGCTATTGTGGATGAATATGTGGGGCCGGACGTATTACCAAGCTTGCAAACAGGCCTTGTTCAGTCGATATATGGCTCAGCCCTGGTTGAGGATTCACGTTTTCGTTTTGATCGGTCTGTTTCAAATATAGCCCGAGATGTTCATAAACCACTTCTGGCTACAGATATTGCCAATAAACCCCTTTATATGGCTATGAGGGGAGATGATATTGGCGTATTAACTACAGGTGTGACCTTGGCACGTTATCTTCTTCCGTCAATTAGCTTCTTGCGCGACGTAGTGTTTACTGGTTTAGTCAGTCCACTCGTTCAGTTCCACGCACTTCATTTTGTGATTGTGAAAGCAATGGTTATCTTCGGAGTTGGCGCATTCGATCCAAATAATATTCATTGGTATGAAGCAATATTGACCCATTTGGAAGACGCCCGGCGTATATTTGCTGCTGAAGGTATTGCTCTAGCAACTAAAGAGTTTGAAGCCACTCCCGGAAGTACGGATACAAATCAAATTATTGTCTTGTATCCGTCGGCGCATGCCATTCGAATCGTTGATAACTTAGCCCAGCAAAATCCGGTAGTGCGTGTATTAACATCAATAAAGCGCCTGATATACCGATTAACCCCATTTTTAGACTTTTCGGTTCGGAGGTGGGAGTGGAGTGATACACAAACCGGTCCATTGAAAGACGATCAGGAGCTTCGGGGGTGGATTAAAGTTTCTGAAAATAAGTTACCATGGTTTTCGTCAACCATAACAGATCAGAGTGCGTTAGGTAATTGTTCGCCCTTCTCATTCAACCTTTTCGGTGTCGTATTTGCCCAAACGCCATCCTGTGCGCTTAAGCCTGGGAATAGGTATAAAGCCTATGCGATCGATCAAAACGGCGTTGTTGCCCCTACAGCAACCGACATGACCGTTCCGATCGCGGGTCGATGGTGGAAAGTAGGGGACAAGGTAAAGAATTGGTTCGCCTGGAGATTCGGAACCCAGCCCACCGTTGCCGCTGATGAACAAATTGATATTTCTTCGGGATTATCCAACCAACCCATCATACAGGTGTGGGGGGAAGATGTCGTAGGGGGCCAAGCTCAGAATCAGCCTCCAGTGCTTGCCGATAAGCCTGACCCCAAACGGCAAACCAAGATTTTTGCAGACGGTCAGTATTGGCTAAATAGCCAATTAACAGAAATACGTCCATATGTTGAGCCTGGATATTTGCTTCAGACGGACTATGTCGGGGCCGGTAAGAAGGCAGATTGGATAATATCCTCGACTCAACGAAGTAAGGATGTTTGGATAAACGGGGTTCCGGTTATTACCCATACATCAGAACCAATCCATATAAAGAATAACGATTTGATTGAGACGCCGTCGGGCTTTTGGCGCGTCAATATAGACGCAAACCAAACCATGCATGTTGTTCCAGTTATAACGAATGCGCCTTCGAGTGTTACCCTTTCCTCTTCGGCATTTTTGGATGCGCTCATGGTCGCAAGTCATCAGGGACTTGACGAACAGGCGAAACAATCTATTCGGCAGACTATTGATCAACTTGTTACTCTCTATATCCAACCCGACGTCCATAGTGCGACTCAGCGAAGTAACCAATTGTATTATGACTCTGTTCCACTTGCCCGATTATCGCCCGCTACTTCGGGTCGTCAAACATATGATTTGAAAAACGCAGAAGTTATAAAGGTTGATACCAGTGTAGAAACGATAACGGAGGCGTATATATGGCTATTTTTCCCGCAATTTCGCAAGAACCTGGCCAGGGTGACCGGATGGGGCATGGTGGCAGATACAACCGCAGATACGAAGTATATCAGGGAAGCCCGGGTAGTGCCTTTGAAATCGTTTGGACCCATAGACGAGCTTGTGAAGTCCATCGCAGATGTTCATAGGTATGTACCCGATGCTGCCATAGCAGATCAGGAAATTAAAGCATTACTCTTACCATACGGCATCCGTAAGGAAGAAGATATTGTGCGGGTACGGGAGCTTTTGGATTTTATGGGTAATACGCTAAAAGCCGGTGATGTACGCCTGGACCAGATGGGATACCAGGATGATGGGACGCTTGTCATTTTTGACTGGGGTAATACAAATATGCTCGCCGTAGCCGGTCAAGCCGCTGATAACGACTATAATTTTGCACAATATTTTGACTTTGAAACATACGTACAAAAACGAGCCGCTGAAGAGAAGAAAGCGGCGCTTCAAGCTCAAACAAATACCACAGCAACTGTCGGTTGTGATACCCCAATTGGACTGATTCCATCCGTTTTTGCCCAGAACGGTAAACTCCCCTGTATTACACTCACGCCCGGACAAAAGATAATGGCGACGGAAATCATAAATGGGCGCCTTGGAAAGAAGAAAGAAATGGAGCTTCCACTCGCCGGTTGGTATGGTGTGATAACCGAGGAGGGGAAGTCGGTTGGCCATGTCAGTCAATTTATGGCAATTCTAGATCCTCAAATACGCGTTCCTACGACCGAATCAATTCTTGTCGGTGACATTTGGGCTCGAAAGTATGATCTGAATAACGCTGTGATGCTCGTAGACGGCAAGGACCTTGTTCCGGGTGCGGTTGGGAATGCGCCGCAGCCCGTCAAACCGCAGCCCATCGCCGCACCGAAGATCCCGCCTCTCCTACCTGAAAATAATACGGAAACGGCACAATCTATTATTCAGACGATCCGCGCGTATATAAATTCACCATCAATAGATCCGCAAATTGTGACCAACATGTACGTTGCCTTATCATTTGAGTTGCCACAGTACCCTCAGGATTTTCAAACAAATATAAATAATGTACTCGAAAGTTATAAAATAAGGCCCTATAGCGATTTAAATGATAGTCAGAAATTACAAAGAGTAAGGGAATTACAGGGTTTAGCTGAGTTAGCGCTTAAATATATTGCAATGGATGAGGGGAGAAGAGTTACGGTCGCAGCATTCCGCGATGTTACCGAAGCGCAAATCCAATCTGAAAAGCAGGCGGCATTCGGAAATATATTCTCGGGCGCAGGCTATAACATAATTCCCGAGGATGCGACGGCGATGTCGAGTCTAAGTAATCGGGCTAAAAACGTATTACTGCGAGCACAGGAAATCGTGCCGGATAAGAAGAAAGAATTTGAAAACGCGGGTACAGATATTCAAGATTATCTTTCGTGGCCGACACTTGAAGATCCGTTTGAACTACGCGTTGAGCGAGAGGGCTTTAGGGCCGGTGTCAACGCAACCCTACGAGATATATACCGATTCGAAGGAGACAAACTGTTTCCGCTGTTCCTGCAGACGATGACGAGCTCAAAGCTGAATATTACGAAGATGCAAAGCGTGGCAAATGAACTATTGTCCATTCTCCCTGCCGGATCAGTCCAGGACGAGGTGCTGCAATTTATCGTCGATAACAACCCCGCCAGATACAACGCATTTACCAAGGACCAACAAGTGGCGGCTGTTGCGGATTTAATAACCCTTATCAGTAAATCGGTCGATGATTTAGATGTGCTCTATCCGGCGGGAGGGGCGAATTTCGGTTTCGGCGCGATTCCGTTCGTCCAACATAGTCTTTTATTTTTAGGAAACTGGATCGCGCCACTTTGGACATGGATACCAGGTTTACCGCGGGTGGCTACATCTTCAATATATGCTCTTACTCAACCCGGCACGTGGCAATATCTCTTCGATCGCACGTCGGCATTAGTACAGTCAATAGTGCCGGAAAGCGTGCAAAACAGTTTAACGTTTGCGGGCGCAAGGACGATCGTTCAACCAGGTCCGTTTCAAAATCCAGCTCGATCTAATCCGCCCACACCACCGCAAAATACCGATCCGAAAGCAGCTCTCGTTCTGGTAGAGCAACAAAGACAGGTGGCAGAGGCGATTGCTGACGGATTTTTGAACAATTATGCATATCTAGATGATAAGACGCGCGTAATGATGCGGCAAAGCATTGTGGCGCAACTGGTCTCTCACCCAGACATCCTGTCGTTCTTCACGGAACGATTTTACGACCGGCTCCACCAACAATCGATTGCACATCTGACGATTGAGGATTTTCCGCCGGATGCAAGACCACTCGTCGACGCTGCCTTCCTGCAGATGCTTGACGATGCCGACGGCATACCGCAACCAGTATGGCGCTCGAGTTCATTGCCGATTGTTCTTGGGCCCGGTAAACAGATAATAACCACGATCGATGGCAAAACGATTTATAGTATCAATCAGGTGATGAACGCCAACGGCGGGCAGAGTGTGCTTGGGAATTATGCGCTTCGGCTTATCGTCTACGGCATACAAAAAGCGCTAGGTCCGGGTTTTTCTATCGTCCGTCTCAAGGGCGATACGTACGGCATCATCGGGCCGGAGAATACGTCTACAGCGGAGGTTGAGGCTAGTGTTACCGAGCAATTGAAACTCCTTCCGATGTTGTATCGTGAAGGGGGTAACGTTGTCAAAAAACCCATAGATGTTCATTTTGCACCGTATGTGCCGGCGCCTCAAGATGAAGACGGGGTGGGCTTAGCTGACTTAACGACGATGGAAAAAGTGTTGCAGCCCGACCAGAGAGCTTGGCCGTATACGCCTGCCGATCTTGATCGCATCGGAAAGCAGCATAGTTTGTTTACCCTCCTCACAGATGAGATACAGCAGAAGATGGGATCAACGTTTGGCGGGCCGACGATACGGGATTTTCTTAAGCAACTGGCGGCTTCAATTTTGGTTGATGATGTACTGGATAAAAAAGCACAGGATCTTGAAAAATCATTCCGCGCGGAGTCGGGCGACCAGTCAGTCACCGTTACCGCGTTTGCGGATCGGTTTGATGCTATTTTATCATCCCGCATTGCCACCCATCCGACAAAACTGTTGGTAGTACGCCTCAGCATCGGACAGCTCATAAAGCCTTTTAATACCGATTTTGGGGATGCTGCAGGGGACGAAGTGATACAGATGCAGTTTGAAAAATATGCCCAATTTCTCTTCCACCGGTGGGGGGTAAAAAATATTTTCATAAAACGCGAGGCAGCGAACGATATGTACGTACTTTTGGACGCGAGTCAGGCACGTGATTTGGAAGAATTACGGTCGTATTTCTTAACCCAGCTTCCGTATATTGAAAAAGGAGGGAAGAAATATCTCGTCCGCCCGACGGTGTCCTCAGCGATTATGGATCTGGTGCCAACCGGCTTGGATCAATCAGACGCTGTAAATCTAAGCCGGCTTGAGGGGGTTATCAGTACATTGGATACGGCAAATGCATTGGATGATGCCCGACAGACGCGCGCATACTTCTTTGATGTGATCGGTACGCCACTTGCACGCGAGCCGTACGAATGGGAATACTTGCGCGGACGACTTGATCCATCTGATACCCGAGGAGCGCTTCGGTTAATTCAGCAATATGGCGTGACCAATACGGAGATGACCCAGCTCATGAAACTGACCCCGACAGCGCCAATCACGACAACTACCGATGTTGCAAAATATCAATCATGGGAGCGGTATCTAGGTAGTCTTATCATACGGCTTCCGTGGTGGCGGCGTGGGGTACTGGGAGGCTTGCGAATTATACTTCCTAATTCAAGCCAACCTTCACCCGCGCCAAAGTCATCTGGAGGAGTGGATGTGTCCGCGTTGCCCATAGATTTGGCAAATGCCAAGGAGGGTTTACGTGCGTATGATCAGCTTCTTTCCCGCTTGCCCGACGAGGTAAAGAGTGTCATTACGAAAACTGACAATGTCCGTAAAGTCTACGCCGGTTATTACCCTGAAGATAGTACACAATTTACCATCTGGATGAATAAGCTTTCATCGGAGGATAGAGCGCTACTTATTGCTGCAATAGGGAAGAATCCGACCTATGGAGTTGTGCGGCACGCAAACGGACAATATTCGCTTCTGAATTTTCAAGCAGCAGGAAAGGTTATCCGCGCACCGGCAAATACAGGAGTTTTCCCTGAGGAATCGCTTGCGGATCCAAAAGAGTGGCTTACGGACAATCCTAGTGAATGGGATACATCTACCAGCTATGATAGGCTTCACACCATCCGCTTGGCGTTACTTTCCGGTATCCCGAGGAGCGCTGCGGAAAATTACGCAACATCTGATGATGCGACCATAAAATTATCCCGCGCCGATCTTTCAAATTTTTCGCTTTGGGAAAAATTTCTCCTTCTTGATTATCGGACAGGAATAGATAATCCGACGTCCGGTTTAGAAAATTGGCTCTTAAGTATCGATCCTGTGAAAAAAGATAGACACCCAGGCTTTTTGACCGGAACGTTGCGTCGGATCTTCGAGAAAACGGGCGTGTTGACCAATGAACAAATAACGTTGCTCTTGAATGCCTATATGACGAGCGGTCAATTCCGCGGTTTTGTACCGGAAGACGAACAATGGGCGATCGAACGGGAGCGTATTTATACACAAGCCCTGGTGGCTCCGCTCGTTCCGTTAAATGTGCAAAATTCGGCGCAACCGATTAATCCGTCTACTACAACATACGGAATAAGGGAACTCTTACAAGAATTTTGGAAAGGTATCAACCGGATTGGAATCATGCCCGCGGGTATCCCTGCTTCTAATCTGGGAAATCTTAACGTCTTTGAACCCCTCCATGGTCATACGACGTTTCGCACATTGATTGATGCCGTAAGACCAATGTTATCTGATGTCGAAGTTCAAGAGCTTAGTCACTTTATTATTGATCCGAGATATTCAACATCAGAGATGTACGGGGCTGTGAATCAATCCGATGCCCGTGATATGGCAAGCGCATACATCGTCAATGCAGTGTCGGCAATCGGTAAAATAGCAGCTGACCTGGGTCCCAAAGGGTTTGGTATTGAAAGAAGTGAGTCAGATATAAGCATGATGAATCTGTATGTTAGCTCTGTTATGAAAGAGGGTGCGGTATTTACGTTAGAACCGAATAATGTCCTATTTGCCGTACTTATACGGATTGGTTACTTGGATTATCACATTCCGATAGGTACGGAAAAACTAAAACACCCTGAACCTTTCTGGCGCTTCACTGCGCAGGGACTCCGATTCGTACAGGAAAACAACGAACCATATACCATGTCCGGTCCGGGCGGTGTGCAATCTAAGTTTTCCGGATTTTCATTAGCGCCGAACAATTACGTTCCGCCGGCTACTCAGCCTCCATGGTACCAGAGAGTGTGGGAAAAAGTGAAGAGCTTTTTGAGTAAAGTAAATAATCCTGATTGTTTTTCCTATAACCCTCTTGTCTCCCGCGTGTATGCCCAGGATGGAACGAGTGTTGGGACAAACTGTTCAATATCCATTCGGGTCGGGTTCAAAGCTACATCAGGGTTAGGTGGGATAGGGAACTTTATTTGGATAAAACATTATTCGGATGATGTCCGGGGTTTTATGACAAAAGAATTTGGAGGGCCAGGTGATGAGCGCCGTAAACGACTCTCATTAGCGTTTTTACTCCTTTTATTAACCAGATCTGATGCACTGCAATGTAACGCGCAGCCCGCAATATCTGATATATTAAGTGGAATCGGGCATTTGCCGTCACTCCTGGCGCTTCCAATTGATGTAATTGCAAATGCATATAATGTGATACGGCCGGGAAACATTCCGGCAGTGACGAATAAATATTATCAGCCGTTTTCACAAACGATACAGGATTCCATTAATTTGTATAAAGAAGCACATCCAGGAAATGCCGTTTATTGGAACCGTTCCGGCGGCTATACTTCAACAAGTGATTTTTATTCATTCGTTACGAAATCCATTGATATTTCCCCTTCAGACCTAAAAAATCAAAATCCGATTGATACCGTATCGCCGGAATATTTAGCAAGTATCCTGCAGTATAAAACGAATTTAATGAGCGCAAATGCTGATATGTATTTAGGTAAGACGAGTCCTAGTAATTTTATGGGATTGTTATATTTAGCAAAATCTAACGGTTCTCATGATTTAGGAAGATTATTATATGGGATGCAGGGAAGCGGGCATTTTACCGATCTTACGGATCAGAGACGCAATTATTTTGATATGCTCTCCTCCTTTATAGAACAAGAGTCTCAAACAAGCGGTGCGCCAACCTCATCCTCTCATGTTCTTGAACTGTTTTTAGAACAAGATAATGGCAATATAAATGCCAGTGTGGCAGATTTAGCCGATTTTTATAAGTATGCCGCCCGGGAACGTGAATGGGGCACCAGCGATGAGACGATGAATAATTATATGAATGAATATTGGATGAGTAAAAATATTCTTGATACGTTTTCAACCTCGCTGCCTTATAACCAGCTTTTGGTTCAGGCTCATCCTGAGGTTTATGCAGCCATTCACAACGGTGATGCAAATTCCATGAGTCTTCTTGATAATATCTACTATGATTATAATTTGAGCGACCGTATGGGATCACCATATCATGTGGTAACGATGTCTGCATTGCTGGATAAAGTATCACCCGACGTCGTTAGTTTCCTTATACAGAAGCTATATTTCGATCCAGGTGAATTAAGTTATCAGGGATTACGCAAGTTGGAGACGGATTATTATGCAATAAACGATTTATATACGGTGAACAGGTTGCTTGATTCACATAGTTCAAATCCACAGCTGGAAAAAATGTGCGGAAAGCAGGTAATGCCAAATAGTATGAGGGCGCAATAATGTTGGTTGATAAATATGAATTAGCCTGGCATGATGAATAGAGGAACTATGAAATCGATAAAGAAATTATTCGTACTGTTTGGATTCGGTATCCTGTTTTTATTATTTTTAGCTCCCCATGGCGCTCAAACGGTAAAAGCCGCAGATCTTCAGTCCGTGAGCCCGCTTCTGTATTCGATCGCTCAGGAAGAAGCGTCGGCCAACCAATCGATTACGGCGAGCAATGCCGCAAATTTAACTCCGCAGCAGCTTATCGATATCGTTTTTAAGGCCCAAACCGCCGGGATGGTTGAATCTATCGGTACAATTACCCTAAGCGGGACCGGCTACAAAGGGATGACCGGTATAACCGGAACCGCGATCGGGCAAGTGCCTGCGGGTACCTATACTATCGCTTCCCAGCCGGTCGCAGGTGTGACAATGACATTGCCCTCGCGGACGATGGCCCTGAGCGCGATGAGCATCAATACCGTTGATATTGCCATGAAATTAACAAGTGGTGGCGGTCGGGTGGCATATCGATCTGCCGCCTTTTCCTGGAAAAGTTTTCAATCGACCGTTACTCATGTGTGGACTTCAATTGTTGCCTGGGTCATGAATAAACCAACAAGCCCTATTATGCCGGGGAATACGAGTCAGGCAGTTGTCGTCATCCGTTTGTACCAGGATGCGAATAATAACGGGAAGTATGATGATACGGAGAAGCTCGTGCCTTGGGCGAATGTACCTATTATGTTTACCCGTGTTTCACCGTAGACGTTAGGGATTTCTGATCTTTTCTTCGTAATATTATCACAATCACCCAGAGAACGATTGCGATGATCGCAAGATAGAGGAGTGCCATTTTCATGAGTGACGGTTCATAGGCGAGCGTTACTTCATGGACTCCTGGCTGACCAACCTGCACACCGATATAGAAGGGGAAGACGATAATGGGCTTAACCGGCTTTCCGTCGACCCACGCGCGCCAGGATGGATGATACGTTTGTTTGAGGATCACGAGACACTGTTGGCAATTTGTGCCTACATCTACCTTCGTCGAAAAAATCATATTCGTATCATTTTTCTCGGGGCCAATCAACTTCAGATTGTTGTATTGTTTTATTGTTGTATTGTTAAATTGTTCGACCGACATAAAACCGGGAGGCAAGTAGATTGGAGGTTCGGCAAACAGATTGTGTGTTTTTTTATCGGGCGTTACATAGGTCACTTCATCGGTCATTTTGAAATTCGGGAGACCGGTTGTTTTGGGATAGGATGCATCAAAGGTCAACTCGGGGAAAAGCCCGTTTTTGTGCGCGTCTGACTGGACCCAAAGGTGGACAACGGTGTAAAAGTTGATTTTATTGATGGATACGATGGCAGGCCTTATACCCACGGTGAAGTAACCTGATGTCGGGACGCTATAGAGTTTCCATGTCGCCGCCTGATCGATGAGAGTCCAAAATGGCTGCGGTGTCTGATCCGGTGGGGCAGCCACGTATTTCATATTGTAAAGATCGTAGTCTTTTGCCTGATCTTCGGAGAAAAACTGTTCGGTGTCCGAATTCATAGACCATGTTTCAGGCAGCCACAGGGTCGTAGGAATGCCGTACGTGGACAGATCCATGAAGTATGGGGTCTCGGCAACGCGGAAGTTCTTGCCGAAGCTCCCGCCCCGTCCGGCAAACACGCGTGCGGGCTCAAGCGAATTGAGTTTTGCAAATAATTTCTGCTCGTCTGCCGCCACTTTCGCGTGGTTAGTGTTTGCTCTCACGATAAGGTCATTATTCAACGTGTTGTACGTGATGGTCCATTGAAAAACGGGGGGGATTAACAATAATCCAATAATTAAATAAGCGAATAAGCGAATAAACGAATAATTAATACGAAGCGTCGTAAGTTTCCGTAATCCGTCATTCGTGATTCGTGATCCGAATTCGGCAAGCCACACAAACCCGATGGGGGCAAGGAGCATACCAGCGGCATGAAGACCGACGATAAACCGGGATAAATGGAAATCTTTCATGCCCGGGATAAGGTCGATGAGTCCTCCCCAGGTGGTTCTCCCGAAGTAGAATAATAACCAGAAAATAAAAAGGAAGGCGAGAGGGGAATAATCCTCAGTTCGTGCTGAGGTCGGTTCGTTGGGGCTTTGCGAGTTGGTAATTTTTCTCGATCCGCTACTCGCAACAGGCTCACTTTTTGTTTTGCCTGATTTTGCTAAGCTCGAGAAGCGATCTTCAAAAAATTTCCAACTCGCCGCGCTAAGACTTACTATTATTCCAAGTATAGAGAGATAGGTGAGAATCGGCAGCCGCCCAAAATCAAAGAGGTCGCCGTTAAACAGACGGATCATGACTTCCTTGGTTCCATAGGAGTTGAACTTCCACACAGGGTCCCAGAATGAGATGTTGTGATAGTTGCCGTAGATGAAGATCGGGATGATCCAATAGCCGAGAATAAATATAGCGACGCCGCAGACGATAATGACGCGTATAATTTGTTCTCTGAGCGATCCGACGACGTCACGGAACGTCTGCTGACGGAAAACTTTCATAATGGGAATAGCGATTCCGAGAAATCCGGCGGAGAGCATGGCGATCATGCCGATTCCCAAGTGTCCCGCGGTTGTCGCTGTAATATAGAAGATCGCGGGTATCAGGAATTCGTGAAACGAATTTTTTCGAGTCGCTCGCTGGGCTTCTTGCACAGGGTTGGAGTTTCCCCCGCTCGCTAAATGGCGTCCTTCTCTGTTCATTTTTACCCAAAGATATTTGAGTCCGGACGCCAGTTCTCTCAAAAATCGTTTCCCGACTTCCTCACCCTCCTGAGCGGCGAAGAACCGGTAGCTGTAGGCGATAGCCTGCGGGAGCCAGATCATGGCAAACAGCTGACTTGAGAGGCCGTAGCCCCGCCAGAGGAAAGATGACGGGTCCAGGCCATAAAGGCCGTCGGTTGAGAGATTTGTGGCAAACAGAGCTCCCACGCCTGCCGTCATCCACGAGAGGCCCATTACCCGGAGAGCGATAAAGACGGAAATGGGGAAGAGACATAATAATAAGTAGATAACTATATGATAATAGGTAAATAGGCTCAACTGAGGCGCAAAAAGGGCGATAAACCGCCATGAGGCCACGATAAGGATCTGGGGCACGTGGGAGTAGTAGAATGGCAAGTTGAATCCATCCGCCCAGTTGTGGACCCAGTGGTCGCCGAGATAGCTGAATTGACAAATGGGGAAGGTGAGAATCCCGCCGAGCGAAGATGAACACTTTTTGATTGCAAAATCCCATATGGTGTTTGTCCTATCAACCAAACCGAATTGGAATGCATTGTCATTCGGGTCAATCGTCGCCGTCGGCTCCAATTTATACAACCATAGATTAAATCCCACGGCAAAGAGGAGGAGTATGAGTGCAACTATTTTTTCTTTCGTCAGTTTTTTCATCTCATTTAAGATTCGCAACACATTTTTTCAGACCCGTTCGGCGTGATGCCCTCGACGTATCAGTTATTTCCGACCTCACTAAATGCGCGTTTGCCATCATGTCGTTCTCTCAGTCTAGCGCAAACGCGCAGTTGTCTTCAAAAATGTATTGCGAACCTCCTTATTATTTTATGCAATATCTTCTATTGCTTGTGATAAAATTTTATCCTTCGCATAGCTTGATTTCATTATATAAATCTATTTACTCAACTCTCCATTAAACTAAGTAACTAAGTAACAAACTAACTAAATAACTTTTTATTTATGGTATCAATTGTGTATTGAGCCAATCCGCGTGATCATCGACATTGCCGTTGCCGCCGTCTGTCACAATGAGTTCGAGTGTCTTGACGCCGGTGACATTGATATTTGCGTGTCTCGGGAATTGATACCGCGTGACGAGACCTGACGAATAAAGCTGTTTTCCGTCGCCGTAGACGTCAAACTCGACGCTTCCCTGAGGCCCGCCGTTTGTGTCGATGCCGACATCCGTCGTTAGTGTTTTAAAATTCCGGTTGATATCATACACCTCGCGTGCAGGCGCGTGGGTGCCGATACCATGATGGTAAAATGCGTATTGGGTTGATAAGAAGCCCCATTTGCTAAATCCGAAGCTTGCCATGACCGGCATATCAACCTGGCGGCTTCCATAGCCTGCCGTCGCTGAGATCGGTGTAAGTTTTGTGATATAGACCGGTTTTTTCGTGATGAGCGGCATATCCTTGGCAATAATAAGAAGGATACAAATACCCACGCACGATGCAAAAATCGGTGTTGTGATATAGCGCCGTAATATATAGAGAAAATAGCCAAATACCCCGATCTGTGCAAGGGAAGCAAGAATCGTTAGGGTGGGAATATTGAGTCCCGTCAGAAACGAAATGCCGTTATGAGGGTAGTTCTGAATAAATGCGTTGTGAAGATTGTAAAAATAGAGAAGCGTGATGAGAATATATCCCACGATAAATGACGTAAATAAGGGGGTGATTTCCCGTTCGATTATTTCTTTCTTATTTCTTGTGATCCATAATGGCCCCCAGAGCAGTAAAAACACGATTACCGGAAACGCGTACCGGTCGTGGGATTCCGTCTGAAAAAGAAAAAAGCCGGAGGCAGCGATTATTAATCCGCTCAAATATCTAAATAGGAGCTCGCGGGAGACAATCGGACTATTCAGGGTGCCTTCATTGTTAAATTGTTGAATTGCTCTATTGTTGGACGGCAAAAATTTCCCCTTGAGCATCGTGAGAACGGAGAGAAGATACGTTGAGGCAAACATATAAAGTCCGACCGTCTTGGCGTTTACGATGCCTATGGCCATATTTTTATCCGACATCTGCATACCATGTGCGCCCGATACGATCCACCACACGTTATAGGCGTTTAAGGACATCCACGGGAAGTAATCGTAGTTGCCGGTCAAGTCACCGGCGACCCGCGACATATCCCTATTTAAAACGAATTCAATATTGAGTGAGAAAAAGGTGAGCGCCGCTCCGCCGACCGCCTGCATGAATCCTTCAAATCCCAAGTACTGCCAGATAAACAGGAAAAATACCGGGCCGTAAATCATATTCTGGAGTTTTGTCATCATCGCGATCATATAGACGATGCCGGCGAGGAACGGTTTTTTCCGGAGGACGAGGCAGTTTGCGATAAGGAAAATAACGACGCCGAGGCTGTCCACCTGGCCCCAAAGCGCGCCGTCAAGCATGGCAAGCGGGCTTAAGAGATAGATAAATGCGAGGGTCGTGTAAAACGGCATGGGGAGCTGGGGGAATCCTATGCGTTTGGCATTTTTACCGATCCAGAGAATGACGGCAAATATGCCGAAGTCTGCGAGAATCGACGGCGTTTTGCAGATGGCGAGAAAAAGGACGTTGGCGTTGTTCCAGTATTCATTATAATTATGCGGATTGGCAAAAAAGCTGTACACATCGGCCATAAGCGCCAAAACGTAGGCAAAGGGTGAAGGATAATTAAAATTCGTGAGCGGGAGCCCTTTGACGATGCCGAAATCGCGTACCGCCAATCCCCAGGATTTCCAGAAAGCCACGTCTGCCTCAAATCCGGGATTCGGGATGAGAACAAGCCGGAGTAAAAGCGCAACACCGAGCAGGAATTGAAAATTAGTCGGATTCGTGACAAATGTCAACACTTTTTTCATAGTGAGTGAGCGGATTATTTTCCCCACGCGACACTATCAATGAGCGGATCAAAAACGGAAGAATCAAGTACGCCACTTGCGATATGGATGACGTAGATGGGATTTGGTGTTTCAAAAAAGACATCATCATTAGGAGTCTGGCCCGCACTATTGAGGAATTTTGCGCGGTAGCCTTTGAGGCCGTGGCTGTTGGTAAATTCTGTTATCGATCCGATTCCTTTCAGTCCGAATTGTTTCCACCAGTTCTCGACATATGTCCGTTTTGATACATCGATATATTGTTTCAATGCATCAGTTCTATTGAGATTGTCGACTCCGATGAGTACATTCTGATCCGGCGGCTGTCCGTTCCAGGAAATAGCATAGATATCGAACTGGTCATTAGGAAACGTGACGAGGTTTAACGCTGACGGCTTCTTAAATGAATACGGATATTTATTTCCTTTCACTGTGACCCATACGGCATCTTTCGTTACGGCAAATTTACCCTGTGCGGTCGTGTATGTGCCGTTTTTAGTCGGTGCGGTCGGAGTTGTTGATACGGTTACCGTTGGCGCAACCGGTGCGGGTGTCGTAATCGCAGGCGCGGGGGTTGTTGTATCCGTCGGACCCAAATATGTGCCGCCGGCCGGAAGGACGATGGTTCCGACTCCCTGAAACGCCAGGTTATGTTGGAGGATGATAAGGGCAATGACGGCCACACTTACGCCTATTGCGATAATCGCGGTATTTTTTATCGGCGGAATTTGTTCACTTTCACCCGTATCCATAATTTTCGTCATTGTAGCACAACTTTTGTAAATATTTTGATCATCATTTCGCGTTTGTTACTTTATAGAATATAGCATATTGATTCTGATACACGATGCTAAGATTAGGGAGATAAATCGGCACCCACGCATAAGTAAAAATATATGAAATATGGTTTTTGTGAAGCCATGCGATTTTATAAGAATCCGATAACTGTTTATTGTAATAAAAATCCGTGGCTTCCTGTATTTTTCTTGTGTAATCAATTGTTGCAAATTCATTGGAAACAAATACATGTTTTCCGGTTAAACCGGCGAATGTATCGGAAAACAATGGTTCAACCAGTGCTGTTTCTGTGGGGCCAACGACCCGCTGTGCAACATTGAATGTCTCATATGCTCCAAGGGGCAGGTACGCATTCACATCCGTCGGTCCTACGGTTAATGTCCGGCTATAAAACTGGTTCGCGGTGACCGGAAGGGTAATTGATAGTGCCACAATGCTTAAAAACCAGGCAAGCATGTTTTTTCGTTTCGGATCAACTTTTGCGGCGGCAAGCCAGATGAGGCGGGCCGCCAGATACGCGCATGCGAACGTCGGGATGACGGAGAGAAACCTGAGGTTTAATATTTTTGCATAATCAGGAATCGGTGAAAAAAAGACGGCGATGACGAAGACGGAGTAAAAAATAATCGGAAATTCCCGTATTGTTATTTTCTTAACGACGAACGGGATCGCAAGAATGGCAAGTACCATGAGAGGACCGTTGAGAATAATAAATTGGAGGATAGTTAACCGCACCTGTTGTGTTGCTTCCCATATGAGCGTGTAATCATAGGGCGCAAGTACATAGAGATGTTTGAGATATATGGCAACGGGTAATCCGGAAAGGAAAAAGATAACGGACGGAAGAAATGCAAATAATCCCTGTTTGACGAGTGTAGTTCTCCGTTCCTCTGTTTTTGTTTGCCACCAGGCAAACAAACCGCTTACCCCCAAAACCCCGGTGACCAGAGCCCACTGGAGGGGCTGCATACTTGCGACGAAACATCCTAAGAATGCGAGGATGATAAGATGCTTTTTTCCTAACTTGAGCCAGTAGGTAATCCCAGCGACGAACGCTGCCATAATGCCGAACTGGATGAACAGATGATGCGGTACGTTGGTCAGCCGGACAAGCGGTTCTCCAATGTTATTCCAGGGGTAAAAGTAAGAGAATATCCAAATTCCGTGATCTGCATAAATTTTAGGAAACTCATTGCTTAACAAAAAGAGAATATAGGCGATAAGCCTGGTGGTTTTGTTTGTCGGAAACAGAAGTGATGCGAGCCGGTAGGCGATATACAGATATGCGGCGCTCGCCACTACAACAAGCACTTGATAGGTGATCGGTGCAGTGAGATGAAAAAAAGACCCGATGTGTCCGCCAAATGTGTATATCCAATTCAACAGTTCGAGCCGCGTGGTTTCACCGGTAAAAACGTGATAACTTAAGAACCAGTGGTTTTTCCCCTGCGTGATAAATGCAAGGTAGTCGAGATAATCCATCGGGTAGTGGACGGTTCCTAAAAATACCGTAAACTGCGGTGTCCGTGTCGCGAGTACAAAATAACTGCTGATGTTCAAGAACGTGGTAAGGATAATAATTCCGGTGACGATAAGATTCATAACAGTAAATTCAGTACGTTGTCCTTCTCTTTATAGCATAGTAGACTGTAGAGTATTAGTGAGATCGTTGCAAGGGTGATTATCATGAAACGAACGAGCGGAAATTCACAAATTCAATACATCGTTGTCGGGTTTATTATCTTTTTTATTCTTCTTTCTATGGCGCCGACGTTCTATGAATGGAATGCGCGGGGGCGCATACACGCTGACCGTTTTTTTGAACTCGTCCACAACTTTCCAACCGACTATAACCTTTACTTATCCCGAATACGTGAGGGGAAAGAGGGAGCGTGGCTCGCAACGGAAAAATATACATCAGAGCCTCATGCACCGTCACTTTCGCAGGTGATGTATGTCGTTATCGGAAGACTTGCTGATTACGCTCACGTGCAGACGCCGTATATCTGGTTTGCGTATCATGTCGCCCGTGTATTTTTCGGCGCGCTTCTTCTTTGGGTCATCTGGAAGACGGCTGAGTGGTTTTTCAGCGATAAGGGAATCGTTCCCAAAACTGAACCATTGTGGCAGTTCATCGCATTTCTTCTTGTCGTTACCGCGTCGACCTGGCCGAAGTTTGAAGTGGTTGCAGGCGTCCCACGGCTTGGCGGCTGGATGGGGTGGTATACGATGTCGGACAGTCTTCAGCGGACGACGTTTATGCCGCATGTGACTCTTGCCCAGGCGATGATGGTATTTATTTTTTGGGTATTCTCCGGCGGGTTCATTTCGAAAAAACATCCGGGGAATTATATATTTTTAGGCGTTGTCGGTATCGTTTTAGGAATTATTTTTCCACCCGGACTTCTGTTTATTTATGGCGTGTTAGGAGTCATTACGTTTTTTGAATTTATGAAAATCTGGTGGGAGCGGGGACTCGGAGGCCGAGGCGGGGGGAAAATTACTTTCGCGGTTATTAAGTCCTGGTTTCTAAAAGATCTCTTTGGACGGTTCGTGTTCGGTGTTCTTTCAGGGCCCACATTTATCTACTTTGCGCTTCTCCTGTCTCAATATCCGTGGAAACGGCTTGCGGAATTCGACGTCCTTCATCCGACGAAATTTTCTATGATTGAATATTTTATGGCGATGGGGCCGACGCTGCCCTTGGGGTTATTGGCGATCCTCCTTATTATCATTTTGCGTCGGTGGAATGTGTTCGCGAAATTCAGCGTATTTATCGCGTGGATTGCATCGTGGCTCGTCTTTTTGTTCGTATTTGAAAAAATTCCGGCCCAGTCGCCGACGCGGTTTACCCAGATGGCTCCGCACGTGCCGCTTGCAATTCTGACAGCATATTTATTTTATGAATTGTATACGCGCGCTAAGGTCGGTTTGCTTTTTTCTGCGCATCCGTCAGTGCTTGGTGAGCGGGTGACGCGGGCTGGAGGACCCCCAAGAAGGGGTCCCCTTGTGGGTATTCTTGAGGGAAAGCCCGAGGCAGGACCCGCTTCCAGAACCCGCGCAGTGACAGTGCTCGAAAAAACAAACCTCCCCGCGCGTGTCATTCTTATTATTCCGCTCATCATTATCCTCTTCGGCATGGGTACGATGTCGTCCTCTTACATGTGGCTCAAGGATTTCGTTGATCACAAACTCCGGGCGACAATTCCGCTTGTACCGTCGGGAGCTGAGGTCATGTATCCTATGCACGACATCATCGACGGGATCGTGTGGCTTGAAGTGAATACGCCGAGAAGCGCCATCATATTATCCGGCATGACGACCGGAAATTATATTCCCGTTTATTCCGGCAATACCGCATTTGTCGGCCACGCCAATACCGTCCAGCTCGAAGATAAAATGGCGGCGGTCAATAATTTTTACGTCAAACGGTTGACACTTGCCGAAGAAATGGGCTGGATAACCTCTCAGCACATTAATTATATTTTTTACGGTCCTGAAGAACAGGAAATATCAGGCGGGGTCGATGATTTGCGGACGATGTATCCGGCGCTCACTCAGGTATTCCAGAATCAGACAGTCCGCATCTATCAGGTCCAGTACTAATTATTTCCTTACCCAGATAGCGCTGTTGGCCGCGAGGCGGGCATAGTGGTCGGCGATATATCTCTGCACATCGGGTTGAAGCGTTTTCATTGTATAGTCATCTAACACCAAATGTTTCAATTTTTTGGTTTCAAGCATTCCTGTAATTGACGGCAAGCGGGCAAGAATAGCGGGAGGGACGTTGCCGATAAAGTACCCGAAGGGGACGGGATAGGAGGGTGGGCGGAAGAGATAATTGGGAAATACCGCTTCATTGGGGGGGATGATGTGCCACGTTGTTTCATACGGTTTGAGGTTTTCGGGAGCCGTAATTCCTGACCTCACGAGATTATATGTATAGCTGTCGTGCACAAGGATTACATAGAAATACATGAGGATGATAATGAGTACAGCCTGAATAATGCGGTACCGCCCAAGGAGGGTTAAAGCGTTATCAATCGTGATAGCGCCAAATAGGGCAAATAACCAATTGACCAGGAGATAGTGTTGTAAAAAAACAGACGGAACGGAAAATATGACGAAGATTTGTACGATAGCGGATAAACAGAGAATTATTTTTATGACGGATTCTCGCGAATTCTTTTCCTTATCGAATACGTCGCGCATGCAGGCGTAAAATCCGGCACCGCCGATCATCGGCAGAATCCATACATAGGTCCATGTTGACGGCGTCCCCATGGCGCCATACACAAAAATATTATTGGGCTCATTAAAATTGCCGAACGGTATTGGATACTGAAATACGTTGTACGCGGTTTTGGCTTCTAAAAATAGCTGCAGTATCATTTCGTGAAGTGCACCGATTGCGACGCCATAGAGAGCAAATAGTATAAACGGTAAGAAACATGCGATTGCCATGGGGACAAGAAATTTTGTCATCCGTTTTGCGATGCAATAGATAAGTATGACAATGCCTACGACCGCAACTCCGGGGAGTATTTTCATAAACGTGAGCACTGATAATCCGAAGAAAAATGAGGAGATAGAGAGGAGAATACTATTTTTTCGTTTGAGACCGTATGCAAGGAGGGCAAGCGCGATCGTATAGAGGGTCATCATGAGATTATCCGGACGGATTTGCATGGCGGAATATACGAGAAACGGGTCAAACAATAAAAGCGGCAAAAAAAATAGTGCTGCGCGTTTGGAAAATATTTGTTTTATAAACAAATATGCCGCAATGAGCCGGATAAGGAAAAGAATAATCATGATATACCGCGCAAACGCGACAGCGCTGAACGTAAATCCGAAAAGGATAAATGCCGGCATAATGACCAACTCGAAAATCGGAGTATAGAATGAGTTGTAAATATTTTTGTAGGGCAAATAACCATGCAGGTAGAGGTAGACGAGATTTGCGTGATGGAGTTCATCTGAATCGAATTGGTACGCATATCCGCTTTTGATGACGGAGTAGAGGAGGATTGCACAAAGGACTAGCGTTGCGGCAATAAGAATTTTGCCTATGACGGGATAAATATTCGCGGAGAGTTTACTTTTCATTGCTCTTTATAATAGCATAAGAAAGATTTAACGTGAGTTAAACGTATATGGTTAACGCGCTTGAGGTCGCAATGAGATTTAGATCCGGACTTCAGTTCGTTCGCGAAATCACTGTTTTCTGTTTTCGCAAATTACCCTCGCTCACAAATGAATCCGGACTAAATTTCATTGGCTCCCCGCGCGGGAGGTAAATTATATTTAGTCCGCAAAAGACTTAAGCGTTACGGATGTCCAAGATCCTGAGATCTTTAGATCGAAGGACGCACAAAATACATGCCGACTAAAGTACGTTTTAACAATTTTATGAACAGATCAGTTTCCATCGTTTCGCCGATTTATAATGACCGGCATAGTTTGCCGTTTATATTACCTGAGCTTGTTAAAGAACTGAAGAAGGCTTTCCGCAAATGGGAAATCGTTCTTATCGATGACGCAAGCTTCGACGGAAGTCGGGAGTGGGCGAGAAATTATTGTAAAAATATATCTCACATTAAATTGTTTTTTCACTCAAAGAATGAGGGAATTGCAACAACATATCGTGAACTGTACAGCAAAGCGAAGGGCGATATTATCGTGCTTTTCAGTCTCGATGGCGAATGGGATCCAGGAGACACCCTGAGGCTTGCCAAAACACTTGATACAGAGAACGATGATATCGTTGTTGGGGTCCGTCGACAAAAGCGATATACCGTTTGGAGGAGTATGGTTTCCGCTTTATATAATACGTTTACGTCATATTTCTTTGGCGTTGACACCCGTGATGCAGGAAGTATAAAAGCGTTTCGAAAAGACGTGACACGCATTCCGATAATTTCCTGGGGAGTGTTTGATGAAGCAGAGCGTCTTATTCGCGCGGAGAAATTGGGATATAGAATCGGGTTTTTGAATGTCTCTCATAAGAAAGCAGCGAAGGTAAAACGCGGAATCCGGATGATCCATGTATGGGAAGCGACTGTTGATATGATGCGCGTATTTTGGGATATCCATTTCGGGAAATCTGTATGAAATCATTCTTTTGGGTTATTTGTATCATATGCGTTGCGATTGCTATCAGAGTTCTTTACAATATTCATTCTCCTTTCTTTGAAACAACCGGTGATACAGTCAGTTATTATTTAACTGCGAAAACAATGATTCAAAATCGAACTATTGTTGATCCGTGGCGGACCCCGTTATATCCGATAATTCTCGCATCGCCGTTTTTATTTAAAGCAAATGCGATGCCGGATACTGTTGTCGGCGTTTATGTTCCTGAATTTTGGTTGATTCGCGTCCTCCAATCAATCGGGGGTATTTTGATGGTCGTACTTTTGTTTTTCTTACTTGTGCATTTGCGGTTTACATTGTGGGCAGCCGGAATTTTTTGTATTTTTATGGCGTGTAATTATTCGTTTCTTTTATTTGAACACACGATGCTGACAGAGGCGTTTGCCTCCTTATGGTTAGTGTTAACAATTTTTTTAACCATACGATTATTATCCCGTTTCACTGTGGGTTCGTTCATTATATTTGTCCTTATGTGGATAATCGGAACCTTCCTGCGTCCAAGTTTTATTGCGCTTCCCGTCGTATTATCAGTGATCCTTATTTGGAAACATTGGAGCCGGAATATTATCATCTGGAGCCTGTTGGGTCTTCTTATCTATGGTGCTGTGCTTGCCGGATACAGTTGGGGTAACGCAAAGACAGCAGGCTATCCCACTATTAGTCGTATCAGTGACGTGAATTTATGGGGGAAATTACTGGTTCTTCATCTGCCGATAGATCAGGTCCCGGATATCCAGGGAGTTAAACCAATGCTCCAAGCGACGATTGATATGAAATCAGATGACCCCTGGCAAGTCTACCGTCAATTTCCTGAGATGTATGATGCGAAGAACGCTTTGCCGTTTCATGAGTTTATTACGAAAGCGACACGTCAATCAATTTTGCCATATGTTATCAAATCAACTCTTGAACTACCGGGTGCACTGGTCTCGAAGAGCGACATCGTTGACGTCATGGCAACAAACCGGTTTGATTGGTTGTTTCAAACGCTTCAACGAACCTATCAATATGCAATGTATATTAATTACACGGTCATCGTTGCGTTTCCTGTTTTCCTCTACGAGGCGTGGAAGAAGAAAACTACCTACAATATTGCACTTGTGCTTTTCGCGCTTGTCGGGCTATATCAGATTGGCATCGGCGTGTATTTAGGATATAACGATTATGCACGGCATATCAGTATTGCACAGCCGTTTCTGTATTTGACGTCATTTGTGTTATGGTATCGGTTGATTACGCGTTTGAAGAGCAGCGTCAGCAACGGTTAGTACTTATATGCTAAAGAAAACGATTCTCTTTTATGTAATGAGTTTTGTTGCGGGAACAGTATTATATATCGCACTGTTTCATACGCCGTTATTTCGCGAGACAATTTTTTTCTATAGAGGAATTATTCTTCTTTTCATAGTTTGTGTCGTATGTTCAATCGGATTGGGATTATTAAAAGTACGTGCAATTATTCCAAGTGTTACAAATCACGATATCATTCTTGCGATCACCGTTCTTTTTTGTGTCAACCTCGTGTTTTTTACGCTTGTTCCGGTAACTGCCGACAGGTCTATATCCGTATATTTTCTGGGGTATATGGGAGGCAATAATAACCAAGAGATTACACAGAAAGAGTTTACGAATGCATTTATTGATACATATGTAAATAAAAATGGAGCGATGGATAAACGGTTTAACGAACAGATTCACACGGGGACAATTACCAGAATAGGGGATGGATACAGGATCACTCCGTTTGGTCAATTTATTCTCCAATTTTATAAAGTTATTACGAAACTTTTTGGGATAAACACAAAAAATTTATCAATGTAAAAAATTATCTTTCGTCGGTATATATTTGTGCGTCCTTCGATCCAACGATCGCAGGATCGTGGACATCCGTCAACGCTTACCTTTCTTAGGTCGAATAGAATTGGACCTCCCGCGCGGGGAGCCAATAAAATTTAGTCCGGATTCATTTGCGAGCGAGGATAATCTACGAATGCAGAAAACCATTATTTCACGAACGAACTGAAGCCCGGATCTAAATTTCATTGCGACCGTAAGCGCGTTAACCAAAAAAATCTGTTCCCGCGCGGGTGACGGTGCTGGCAAATATATACCTCCTGCGATAATTTTTTTGCTCACCAATTTGTATCCGGCACAAGGCGGAGGAGTTTTTCAGGTTGCGGAAACGTTTTTTTCACCCACTCAACGTACTCATGTAAACCTTTTTCAATCGGAATTTTGGGCGAGAATAATAATAGTTTTTTTGCTTTTGCAATGTCAGCAAAGTGCCGCATGACATCATTGGGGCGTGGGGGTTTCATAAGCGGAGAGAAGGGGAGATGCGTTTCATTACAGATGGTTTTTGCGATATCCAAAATAGAAATTTCCTGACCCCTCGCAATGTTGATGGCATCGCCGATTAATCGATCAGATTGGAACGCTTTCATAATCCCCGAAACCGTATCGGTCACATACGTAAAGTCCCGGGTTTGTTTACCAGAACCGAAAATAATCGGTTGCTTTCCATTTAGAGTGCGTACAACAAAGCGGGGGATCACTTCACCATACACTCCCTCAAAATGGCTTCTGGGGCCGTATGTGTTGAATGGCCGAACGATCAAGGTCGGCAAGCCCTGCATATCATTAAAATGTTTTGTGTAAAGTTCGCCCACATATTTGCTCATGCCATAGACGGTCGTGGGATTTATTGGGTGCGATTCGTTCATACGCCCGCCATCTGCCGTGCCGTAGACTTCTGAGGATGAAATATAGACAAACCGTTTGATCCCTGCTCGTTTTGCAGCTAATAACGTGTTGAGTGTTCCGGTCGCATTGACATCATGCACATGTCGTTCCTGTGACAATGAGAGCCGTACGCATGCAACAGCGAAGTGGAAAACGACATCAATCCCTTGCATCGCTTTCTCTAATTTTATTCCGTCGAGAATATCACCTTTTATAACATCGGATACTCCGAAGTCCGTTAATTCCGTAGGTATGATGACGGCGGAAGAGAAATTATCATACACCGTTACCGTATTTGTCTTCGCAATCGCTTCCACAAAGTGGGACCCGATAAACCCGGCCCCGCCCGTAACAAGTATGTTTTTATTAACGAGTTTCATGGGCTTCATAATAACACAAAATATAGAAATTGTGGTATAAATAAGGAGTTATTTTGAAAGGAATTTTATGAAAACACATGCGATCTATTTGGAGGATTCCTACAAAAAAGAAATGAATGCGACCGTTCTTGACGTAATGCCTGAGGGCGGTATCCGCTATCGTGTGATTCTAGATGAAACCGTTTTTTATCCGATGGGCGGCGGACAACCGACTGATCAGGGGGCGCTTACGTCGGATGGTTGGACCGGAAAAGTGTATCAGGCGCTTATGAAGGAAGGGGAAATTTGGCATTACATTGAGTCGCCTACGGCTCCGACGGCCGGAATGAAGGTTCACGGCGTTATCGACTGGGATCGCAGGTATCGTCATATGAAAATTCACTCTGGGGGCCATGTCGTGGATTTTGCAATGTTCCTTTTGGGATATTCGCCAAAAACCCTCATGCCTATGAAAGGCGATCACGGGAAAAAACCATTTATCGTATATCAGGGGACTCTGGGCCGTGATATAAAACAGGAGTTAGAAGCGAAAGCTAACGAATTAATAGTAAAAAAGATTGCATTTGTGACTGCATTCATGCCGCTTGAAGAATTGCAAAAAGAGGCAATTTATTTGCAACCCGGTTTGCCGTCTAACAAACCCCTCCGTAAGCTGACGCTTACCGGGATCGGGTCAGTCGCCGATGGCGGTACGCAAGTCGCAGACACCAGTGAAGTCGGTCATATTACAGTTCCCCTTATTACCGAAGAAAATGGGACAACCGTGGTTACGTATAGGGTGGAGTAAACGATTATTTGTGATACGAAAATATAACAACCGAATCGGTTGAGAATATTGGAGTTAATATGGACGGATATAATTTGGGTGTTGTGGTGAGGGCTTGTTCATCCTGGCCATCGAAAACGTAGTCGATATGATTATCCTTGAGCAGTTTGAGCGCCGCAGCATCAGTTAGTGTTCCCGAAAAAAATTGTTGTGAAAGCCACTGCCGCTGCGGCCAATCGGGGTATCCAATGGGACCGTCGATAAACACATGTACATCGGCAAAACCGGGAATAATTTCACCAACATATTCTCTGACCATGATGCCGCTTTGTTTGGGTAAGGTATTTAAAAAGTAGATAGCCCGCATCGTGCTTTTCAGCGGGTAAATATTTGACCAGAATGTATTTTGTAAGTCCATTTTCTTCCGTGTATATATCGTAAGCGCACATCCGGAATAGAGAAGAATACTGATGAGACTTATCATGGTAACGACGCGTTTCCAATACGGGTGTGAAATAAGCGAGAAGAATTGGACAAGTCCGATTGCAGAGAGAATTCCCAGAGGGACATAATGAGTGCCCTCCACTAACCGCCAGTTTGCAATAGGAAACCATGATTGTAGCGATAATTGAAATCCTATAAGCGGAAATAGTATCCAGGCGGTGCACAGAAGAATGGTCAAGTGAATTTGAGAATTCCATATGCGCCACTTTTTCACTGATATGACGGCAAGCATTATGAGAAAAGGAATATAAACGATGCACGAGGTCAGATATGAAATGATCAGACCGCTATTGGTTGCCCAGGATTTTTCCTCAGAAACGAGATTTGAGAACGGAATCCCCTTTTGGGATTCGACATGAAGTGAAATTCCCATAATAAGCATGGAGAGTCCTAAAGCGACCATTGGTATAAGGGCATTTTTTATCCCTTTTGTGAATATGGTATAGATAAATATGGTGACAAATACCGGAATTCCGACTGAGAACATGTATGAAGGCAACATCTGGGTTGCGATGATTCCCAATATGAAGAGCATGATAACGCCTGCGACTGATATTTTTTTACATAAAATATATAAATAACCAAAAGATAGAAGTCCGAATACTTCACCCCATACATGATGGGGGAGCCCGAAATGGCGGGCGATGAGCGAATGTGCAGTAAACGGAAAACCAATGTTATTTACGGGAATGAGTTCATATCCAAGTACCAAAAGTACGGCAAAAAAATGATAGCTCTTTGGTAGCAGAATACAGATAAACCAGTAGGAGATGAAAAAGAGAACAACCCCGCCTCCGACATGAAACAGTTCGTAGATAAGAACCGGATCAGTTTTGGTAATTTTCGCAAGTTTTCCGAGAATTGTAAAAAAGGTAAAGATGTGTATACGCGGCACCGGGCGGGTGGAACTCGGATCCCGTACATCCCAAGCACCATCGATGGCCTGGCGCATGACATTGACGTAATAATATCCGTAACCGATCGGCGGATATTCCCGATCCGGTGGGGCTATTCTGTTCGGACGGACGGAAAGAAAGAGAAATAGGCTCAGTTGCACAAGAAGCAATATCGTTGTCAAAACAAGCGGATGCATCCGAATATGAAACATGGTTGTATCATAATAGTCTTCGTATAAATGAGCAATTATGAGAATTTCCGGATTATACACTCGGATTAACGGAAGAATCGTTTGATTGTTGCGACGATGTAGGCTTGCTGTCGTTCTGTTAATTCCGCATACATCGGCAGTGAAAGCATTGTTTCCGCCCGGAGTTCCGAAATCGGGAAATCTCCTTTTTTATATCCCAGGGATTTGAGTGCCGGTGTCATATGAAGCGGGACCGGATAATGGATGCCGCAGTGGATACCTTTTTCCGCTAAATACTTTATTAATTGGTCCCGTTTTTTTGTTCGTATCGGGAAAATATGCCAGTTGGTTTTTGCGTCCGATGTTGAAAGCGGGGGAGTGACAAGATCGCCGACACCCGATAATTCACGAACAAATGTTTTTGCGATGTTATCCCGTTTCGCATTCCAATCATTCAAGTGTTTTAATTTTACCGATAATATTGCCGCTTGGATCGTATCAAGCCGGCTGTTGAAGCCGGGTACCACGTGGTTATATTTTTCGCGCATGCCGATGTTTCTCACGATCCGTATCATGTCAGCCAATTTTTTGTTATTCGTCGTAATTGCTCCTGCATCGCCGTACGCCCCTAAATTTTTCCCCGGGTAAAAGGAAAATGCAGCCATAGATCCAAACGAACCCGCCCTTTTCCCGTTGATCGTTGATCCGTGAGCCTGGGCGGCATCCTCGAGAACCGTGATTCGTGATTCGTGATTCGTGATTCGAAATAATTCATTCATAGGTGCTGGTCGACCGAAAAGGTGGACAGGGAGGATGGCGCGGGTTTTTTTCGTGATCGCTTTTCTCACCTTATCGATGTCAATTGCGCCGGTCATCTCATCAACGTCGACGAGCACCGGTTTTGCACCCAATTCCATCATGGGTAACACGGTTGCAATAAACGTGTTGGCCTGTGTTATCACCTCGTCGCCGGGTTTCACGTCCGCCGCAAGAAGCATGAGGTGTATTGCGTCCGTACCGCTTGCGACGCCGATACAATAGTGAACCCCGATGTATTTGGCGAAAGAGTTTTCAAATTCGTTCACCTCATCGCCCAAAATAAAATCACATTTACGAACGACTTGTTTGATCGCCGCATCAATATCAGTTTTAATTGTTTTATATTGTGCCTGTAAATCGACGAGTGGGATGTTCATATTATTTGTTTTTTATGAATTCTTGCGGGATTCCCTACGACGGTGGTGCCGTCCGGTACGTCTTTGGTCACGACTGACCCGGCACCCACAACCGCACCCTGGCCGATGGTTAATCCCGGTAGAATGACCGCTCCGGCTCCGATAGCTGCGCGGTCTTTGACGATCGTTTTTTCAAGTTTCCAGTCGTCGGCAGTGAGCGGTGAACCGTCTTTATTGACCGCTTTCGGATGTTTATCGTTGGTAAAACAGACATGCGGACCGATAAAAACGCCGTCACCAATCGTGATTCCCTCAGGTATAAAAATAAAAGCCTGAAGTCTACAGTTTTTGCCGATTGTCACGCCGTTTCGGATTTCGACAAACGCTCCGATCCGTGTACCATCGCCGATGGTACAGCCGTAGAGGTTAACCTGTTCAGGATGATGAATGACCACATTCTTTCCGAGTTTTACATCTTTTTTGATCATAGTCTTTTCTTGTCATCCCGGCCTCTGAGCCGGGATCCAGTCTTATTGTTTAGAAAATTGTTTTATATAAATCATTCCACCCAGGATTTTTTTCAATAATCAGTTTTATTTTCCAATCTCTTTTCCACCACTTTAATTGTTTTTCTCTATGAATTGCCTCTTTAATATCAGTATACATTTCATAGTAGACAAGTCTATGGACACGATATTTTTTCGAAAAACCGTCAGCGAAATCGTGCTTGTGTTCAGTAATTCGTTTTGGAAGGTTATTAGTTACACCGATATAAATAGTCCCATTTGCTTTGCTGGCTAACATGTAGACAAAGTAGTGTTTGATCATAAATAATGGATTCCGGGTCAAGCCCGGAATGACAGAGAAACGGGTTTTCCTCCTGACCTCAATGATTCCGTTGCTTTTGTTATACAACGGATAACCCGAACACCCATTTCGCCGTCGGTAATCGGATGCTTTTTAGACTGTATTGATTTTACAAATTCTTTCGCCATACCATACAGTCCTTCTTCGATAGGGATATGGGGAGAGGTGATGTCGCCGCTCCGGTAACCGATCCGGAGTTGATACGACTGCTTCGGGTCTTTGGTAAACGACACTCCTTTGTCGTAGATTTTAATTTTTTCCGAAGGTTCTATGTCATCATACGTCAGCATCTTTTTCGTTCCGACGAATATCATTCTCCGGATTTTTTCCGGTGAAAGCCAATTGACATGACAGTGGAGGAATAGATTATGTTTATACATTGCCGCGATATGGGCGACTGTTTCCTGATTTAATTGTTTATGGGAAATTCCGGTTGCCGAAATGGTCAGTGGCATTTGATGAAACAAATAATCCATGATGGAAAAATCATGAGTTGCCAGATCAAAAATTACATTACTGTCTTTTTGCAGTATACCCAAATTAGTCCTTACGCTGTCGACATAGTAGATCTCACCGAGTTCGCCTTTATCGATAATTGATTTAATTTTCCGGATTGCCGGCGTATAGATAAATGTGTGATCGACCATGAGAACTTTTTTTGCCTTTTTCGCGAAGCGTACTAATTTGTCGGCTTCTTTTGCCGTTTGCGTCATCGGTTTTTCAACGAGCACATGTTTCCCTGCAGCAAGCGCAAGTTTTGCAAGCGCGTAGTGACTGGCTGTCGGAGTGGCGATGACCACGGCATCAACATTGTCATCGTTTAACATTTCTGTGACATCGTTCGTTACATGAATTGTCGGATAGAGATGGGGAATTTCGGCTACAACCTTGGGGTTCATGTCGCAGACCCATGTAACTTCAGTATCGTCGACCTTCGAAAAATTGCGGACGATGTTTGGTCCCCAGTAGCCGTACCCAATAACTGCAATATGCGTTGTCATGATAAGCGTAATTGAGGCAGGTCACCGCTCACAGTACCATAATACTCACCAAAAATTCAAGAGCTTACGTATTCCCGCTGAATTTCATCCGGATAATATCAATGATTGTCGGATAGATAGTTATAATAAATTTTCCGCCGGTTGCGCCTGTATCTTTTCTCATTTTATGATGAATCGGAATTTCAATAATCTTTAATTTCTTTTTCTGTAATCGTATCGCAAGTTCTGCATCGACGAAAGCGGTATCAGAATTGAGGGGGATTGAATGAACAACAGATCGTTTCATGAGTCGAATGGTATTCACATCATGGACGTTGAGATGGAAGAGAATATTGAGAATTGCGTTGTACGTTTTGGATTGGATGAGGCGTCGTAGTGAGTCCTGACGTTTTTCCCGCCAACCCAAAATCATGTCAGCATGTTTTGTTTCGGGCAGTAACGCCATGAGTTCTTTTGCATCAAATTGGTCATCACCCGGAAGCGAAAATAACCATTCCCTTCGGCCTAATTGGTATAGTTCTTTAATGGTTTTTCCGTATCCCCGATTAATTTTATGCGTAATAATCCGGAGATGCGGCACCGTTTGTTTCAGGTGAAGGAGCTGCTTACCCGTTGCATCACCGCTGGCGTCGTCAGTTACGATGATCTCAAGATTGTCCGTTACTTGTTTTCCAACCGCATGGGCATCTGTAACCACTTTGTTAATTGTATGCTCAACATTGTATGCAGGAATGAGTATTGATAGTGATGAAAGACGCATGGGCATATGATATCATGTGCGATTCTATTGACAAATGAGGTAGATTTGCATACAAACACACTATGATTAAACTCGGCATTATCGGATGGGGATACTGGGGAAGAAATTATATTAAATATTTGGATACCACGGTTGATGCGGAGCTTTCCTGGGTGTGCGAACTCAGGCCCGAGATGTTATCAGATGTTAAGAAAAGATATCCGCACGTTCACACTACCGCCTCCGTCGATGAGCTGATTAAACAAAAACTCGATGGCATCATTATTGCTACGCCCGCAACAACGCACTTCGCGCTCGCTAAAAAGATCATTCCGACCGGCACTGCTCTCCTTATCGAAAAACCGCTCACGAGTTCACTTGTCCAGGCTGTAGAGCTTAAACAGTTGGTGAAAAAGTATAAGGCATGCGTTTTGGTAGGCCATACGTTTCTTTATAATCAGGCGGTCCGATGGCTGAAAGCGAAAGTTGATAAACGATATTTCGGAAAACTCTTTCACATTGAATGTAAGCGGCAAAGTTACGGGCCGATCCGCGATGACGTCAATATCATCTGGGATTTTGCCCCGCATGACCTTTCCATGATTACGTACCTTCTCGGAAATAAAATGCCCACCTCAATTTTTGCAAAAGCCAAACGGTATATGAGACACCCGCAGGAAGACATCGCGTCCATTATGCTTGAATACGGAAGCTCCATGCTCGTGACCATTAACGTTGCGTGGCTTTATCCTATGAAAATCCGGATGCTCACTCTCTTGGGACGGAAAAGGATGGCGGTTTTTGAAGATACCAATCAGATTGAACCTGTGAAAATTTATAATACCATTATTCGGTATCCGTCGGAAACCGATCCGTATAAAGCCGCATTCCGCTTAGGGAATGTGTTTATCCCGAGAATTGAGCCGATTGATCCTTTGGCGACCGAGATTAAGCATTTTGTCGCATGTATTAATAAAGAGCAGGAACCGATTACCTCGGTGTCCGACGGGTTTACGAATGTTCTTCTTCTTGAAGCGATATCGCAGTCACTGAGAGAAAAAAAGGAAGTAGATTTCCGTAAATTTGCGTCATCGTATGTATAAAAAAAATACTGTTGCCGTCATTATGCCATGTCTTAATGAAGCAGGGAAAATAGGGCCATCGGTAGAGCGATTGAAGAAGATTTGTTATGGCTTGGTTGATGCGGTTATCGTCGTTGACGACGGGTCGGTTGATGCAACAGCCGTTGAGGCGAAAAAAGCAGGCGCTACCGTCATCAGCCACCCGGTTAATTCAGGAGCAGGAGCTGCCATCAGAACTGGATTTTTCTGGGCAAACACACACAATTATGATATTACTGTTCTCATGGCAGGAGATGATCAGGACGACCCAAATGATATCAAACCACTCGTCGCAAAACTCACGGACGGCGGTTATTCGTATATCCACGGCTCACGCTGGATGAAAGGCGGAAAAAGAATCCAACACCCCTTTAGTAGATCGTTTCTTACGAGAATATATTCGGTACTTTTTGCACTCGTATCAGGATTTCCTACAACCGACGCGACCAACGGGCTTCGTGCGTTTAAAAGCTCACTTATTTCTGATAAGCGAATCAGGCTTAAACAAACATGGCTCAATCGATATGAGCTTGAGCCGTATTTTTTTTACAAAGTGATCAAATTGCACTATAAAGTGGGGGAGATTGCTGTAACAAAAAAATATCATAAGGAGATGAAATTAAATACAAAAATGGTTTCTTTGAAAAGTTGGTGGAGCATATTCCGGCCCCTCGTCTATTTGCCATTGGGGTTAAAGTCGTAATACTCTAAGAAGAGTTCCTATGACAAAAAAGATATATTCGTGGTTCCGCAGTAATATATTCTGGTGCGTTATTGCCGCCCTCGTTCTCCTTATTATTTCATATTACCCGATTTACGTTAATTACCAGCGGGCGCCGCATGACTTGTTTTATTATGGTATGGCCGATGAATATCCGATTGATACAACATGGAATTTAGGTCTTATCCGTCAGGGGTATAACGGCCACCTTGAGTCGTTCCTTAATATTTCTTCAACCCTTCCAGCGAGCTGGTCATTCGTAAAAATGGAATATACGACGATCGGAATGTTCGCGCGACTCCTTCTTATCGACCCGCTCATTGCATTTCACATTGCGCGGTTCATTACATCACTCCTGTTTTTTTATATTATTTACCGTGTTATTGCGTATGTATGGCAACGTCCGTTCGAGCGCGTTGTTGCTTATATTCTTGTTCTATTCGGGACGAGCATCACGATTTCTCCTCTCAAGGATTTTGTAGCGACGAGCGTGATGGATGCGCTTGTGACCCAACGGTTAACAACCGCAGGAATTCATTATCTTTTGGGCGGCGCACTCACCGTAGCATCGCTTTATTTCCTATCGCGAGTACTCGATGCCCCGACCCGCACCCGTTATTTTATCTGGTCGGTCGCAACCGGAGCTCTTGCGTCGCTTATTAATGCCCCTGGGATGGTCCTAATCGTCAGTTCCTTGCCTTTGTATTTTTGTCTCATTGCTTTCCGACTCCGCAAAAATCGTCAGATCAAAAAAGTTCTTATCACGCAGGCGCAAATTTTATTTTCCTATGCACTCATTTCGGGTTTACCAATTCTGTATGTCCGCTACGTCATGACTACGATTTGGGGCCCGTATTCGTTTTCCCATACGGAGGAACTAAATCCTTTTCATCTCACCGTTATGCAATACATCCTCACGATGGGCGCGACGTATGTCTTTTCCATTATTGCCACCTATCGGGTTTGGAAAGACGGGAAAACGATATTTCTTCTCATCCTTCCCTGGATAATCATGCACCCTGTTGGCGAATATATTTTGCCGGTATTACTGCACATCAACAGGATCAGATATTTCCTTTTGCCGTATTACGTGGGATTCGGCATGCTTGCGACAGTGGGTTTATTTGATATCGCACGGATAATTCAGAAGTACGTTCATACAATTTCGACGTCGCTTATTGCCGGAGGATTATTGGCAATTGTACTGCTGTCAGGGTATTACTCATATCAGGTAAGCTATAATCGTCTGTTCGTTTGTTTTTGTAATGCCGATGCGTTTGCGTTTGGGTATCCAAAGAAAACGGTTATTGATACCTTATCCTGGTTATCAAAACATTCCAAGGAAGATGATGTTATCCTGAGCGGTTACTTTACCGGCAACCTCATCCCTGCGTTTTCGGGTAACGTAACCTATACGAGTTGGTGGCACCGGCTTATGGAATCGCCCGGGTTTTGGGATGTGGGAAACCGTATGGAATCTTTTTACAGCGGCAATATGACGCAAAGTGAAGCTGCGCAGTTTATCAAAACAAATACTATTCGTTTTGTTCTTTATTCTCCGACGGAACACATGAATCCGGCGTTTACGGTGCTTCCGTATCAATTTCTCGTACCTGTATATCAAGAAGGGGACACAATACTTTATCGGGTGCGGTAGATACTTTGTTTTACCGTCTGAATAAATTCCCAAATCCCTGCAAAACAAAATAAATAGAGAAGCGGCTCTATAGGAATGATGAGGCGGTCGAATTCCGCATAGCCAAACACGAGCGCGACGACAATCTGATACAGCGTAATACTTCCTAAACACGTCAGAAACGCAAGCCATATATTTTTCTTTGTGTGCATCAGTTTAAAAAAGATGAACAGAAATAACGGTAGAAATAAAAAGGTGAGCGGTTTTATTGAGTGGTAAAAAGTAAACAACATCTGATAAAAGGAACGGATGCGCGGACTCTGTATTGTTTGAATACCGGTGATATCGGTAAAGTCCGTGTGAAGGAGCATCGTCGGGACGTCTGCAATAACGCTTTCTAAAAACGGCAGGGGAGCTCCCAGCATTATTTGTCCGTCAAATTTTTGCAGTTCGTTCAGGCGAAGCGTGTTTCCGTAAATTGTAGGATCTATGTAATTGAGGAAAATGTACGGCATTGAGGTGTCACCGTGATTTGTTCTAAAATTATTAACATTGTTGTAGAAATACGGAACGTCTTTTCCGGAATTTATCGGTAAATCGTGGGCTAAAATACGGCCAAGCACATTGATATCGTTGATGTGGTTGACACCTGAGTATCCGTGAAGGATCGTATTGGCATTCATATAGATGAGCGGAATGAGAAGCCATATGGCCATGAAAAGCAGAACTTTGTTTGTCACCGTTTTACTTCGATGATACATTCCAACAATCGGAAGGACTGCAAACGGGAGTACGATAAATATCGGCCGCACTAAAAACAATACGATCGAGATGAGTGTAAATAAAAACAATTTACGGATTGTCGCTTTATCAAGGAGCAACAGAAAGAGATACACGTATAGGATAAGCACTGTTGTTGACAGACTTTCGCCCAGAATCGACCGTTCCCAGGTAAAAAGGAGAATATTTGCGCCGGTAAATAGTATAAAAACATAGCTTACCGATTTTGGGATGCCGACCCGAAGACAAATATAGGTAAGCAATATGAGACCGGCTATGCCTATGAGTGTTTGCGTAAAGACGACGGCCTCCATACCACGGAAAAATGCGGGAGACCAGACAGGAGCAATCGCAGTCCCTGTGAGTTTGAAAATTGAAAGGATGAAGAGCGGGTAGCCGGGCGTCCGGTATTCCGAGAAAAAAGCGGTAAGCGGCGATGTCGTAAATTCCTCTACGCGCTCGTAATAGCCGGTGCTATCTGGGGGAGTCAGGAGTTCTCCCGCGTTTCTAAGGTAGAAATACCGTAGGAGGAATACAGCCGTAAGAATAATGATAAAAATAATGCCTGATACTATAGTGGAATAGCGAATCCGTGACATAGTTATCATGGTAGGTCTAATCTTTATCTTTTACCATACGTGTCAGAAGATGAAAATATAGCGGGTAGACAAATCGACGTGTCGGGATATAATGATTCGACATGAAACATGTACTTGTGACCGGCGGGAGCGGATTTTTCGGATGTAATATCGCAACAACTCTCAAGCGGAAATTTTCAGTCTTTGCTCCGTCGCATAAAGAACTGGATCTTCTGGACGGGGTAAAGGTTAGTAGCTACATCACCAAGCACAGCATTAATACGGTCATTCATTGTGCAACGGGAGAACGGTTCGGTGGGTTTGCAGAAAGTGTTAGGATGTTTGTGAATTTACTTGAACAGGGCGACAGGCTTTCAAAAATTATTACGTTCGGATCCGGCGCAGAATATGATAAACGGTGGGATTTAATTCGTGTTACAGAGAGCTCTTTTGGGCAATTGTTGCCCGCCGATGAGTACGGGATGGCTAAATATCTCATGAGTCTTCTTTCAAAAACCCGGAAAAATATCATAACACTTCGGCCGTTTGGTGTGTATGGGTCTCATGAAGATTATTGCATCAAATTCATTTCTAATGCGATCGTGAAACAGCTCTCGGGAATTCCCATTGTAATTAAACAGGATGTTATTTTTGATTATTTGTATATTGACGACCTCGTTAAAATTATTGAGCATATGCTGACACACCAGATGCGTCATCGCGTCTACAATGTGACGCCTGATGAGTCGATAAAATTATCAGACATTGTCCGGATTATTCAAACACTCTCAGGAGTAAAGGGTTCTGTTATGGTCAGATACCCGGGGCTCAATTTTCAATATACCGGCAGTAACCGACAGCTAAGGCACGAGCTTCCCCGGTTTCGTTTCCATACATATGAAGAGGGGATAGCTAAACTGTATGCGTACTATAAAACTCATTACAGAAGCCTCAATATTGCGCAAATCAAAAAGGACGAATTCTTCAAAAAGTCCTCCGTTAGAATTTGATTGGCAACCAAAAAGCGCTTTACAAGAGCAGGATTTACGATTATGATGGGTTCGCTTTATGGGTCGCAAAAAACTTATTTCAATAGGAATTCCCTGTTATAACGAAGAGCTGAATGTTATTCCTGCCTATGAAGCTCTTTCTTCTGTCGTTAAAGATATTCCCGGATATGTATTCGAGTTTATATACGTTGATAATGGAAGCGAGGATAACACGCGTGAAATGATACGGAGCGTGGTTAAGAAAGATAAACGAGTCCGGGGAATATTTTTGTCAAGAAATTTCGGTCCGGAATCTTCAGGGGAAGCAACGATGGATTTCGCCCGGGGAGATGCATTTATCTACTACGAGAGTGATATGCAGGACCCGGTCGATATCATCCCAAAATTTATTAAAAAATGGGAAGAAGGATATGATGTTGTCGTCGGGATCCGTACGAAAATAGAAGACAACATCGTCATGACGATGTTTCGAAAATCGTTTTATCGGGTATTTAAAGCAATCTCAAATATCGACGTGCCAGTTAACGCCGGAAGTTTCAGTTTGGTGGGGAAGCGGCCGCTTGATGCGATGCGTGCGCTCCCCGAACGGTACCGTTTCTATAGGGGGTTACGGGCTTGGGTTGGATTTAAACGGGCATATATCACCTACGCGCGTAAGCGCCGGGCCCGGGGTAAGAGTTCATACAATTTATTGGAATACTTTCACCATGCCGAACGCAGTTTTTTCGGATTTTCCTATATGCCGCTTGATTTTATTGTTTATCTCGGAATTCTCCTCGTATTTCTCGCAGTGATCATTTTTTCCCTGTATCTCATATACTATTTCTTTTATGACCATACTCATAATGCCAGCATTCCCATTATCATTGTAGGAATTACACTTTTTTTCGGAGGCGTACAGTTGTTGGCGCTCAGTTTTGTCGGTAAATACGTTCAGGTAATCGTTGAAGAAACGAAAGGCCGTCCCTCGTATATTGTGGAAGAAAAAATTTAATCCATCCTTACAGTCTGCCGTAAATAGAAACGCTGATACCAAGTTGTTTAAATGTCTTCGCGTCCACCAGAGTCAAACTCGGATCTGCCGCTGTTGTCTGAACCTCCCACTGGACCCACTCATTGATCAGGCGATATTCATGGGTATAGTATCGCGAGGTCGGAAGAACTGTCAGGGTAACATAATATTCTTTATAGGGAAGATTTTTTGGTTTTGAATGATCTTTCTCTGTTAATACGGATAAAAGGAAATACGGGGGAGAGAGTTCCGTAAATCTGCCTTTTACGTAGACGGGTTTCGTTGTATCGATGCGATTGAAGACCCACGTAAGAATATCTTTTGGATTTTCCGTTGCGAGCGCGGGAGAGAGCTTCCCCCAAGCCGCCGTGTTGTAATCAAACCATGTGGGATTAACATCCGGTTGGTTGAATGCGATGGCGAAAATTGTTTTTGTGCCGACGTCATAGACGCGAATTGGCAGATTCTTAAGACTTATGAGTATATGGATTCCCAATCCGATAGCCAGAGTACAAACGACGATACGTGTCCAAAGAGGAGATTTGAATGATCGTCTTACAACATCAATAAGGACGATTGACACAAGGATGAATAAACCGGGTGACACGGGAGCAATATAGCGCTCCTGTAAGTTGATCATATGAGGTGTTAAAAAAATAACGTAGGTAACAAATGATAACCACAATAATCGGGGTTTCAGTTTTTTTATATATTGCGTTGAAAATATAAAAGATGCCAAAAGAACGATGCCGACCGGAATGGTTATGCCATACATGTAAACGATTCCTTTGGGATAATAAAACAGATACGTCGGCAAATCCCATCCTGCCATTTCGTTCGGAATTTCATTATTTTCTATAATGTACAAAAATTGATTGAACCGTTCAGGAGACGTTGCCACCCATAAGAGCGCTCCGATTACGACCGGAAGAAGAATGAGTAAATGTGAAGTAATGAGATGTACACGTTCTTTCCCATTTTTTGCGGTTACTAGACTAATACACGCTTCTATACCAAAAAAAGCCAAATTCATGATGCCGTAAGGATATTTCGTCAGAAACGAAATTGCGACCAAAACTCCAGTTAATAAGAACCATTGGAGTTTCTTCGACGTGCGGGCCTTAAAATAAACAAGAATTGCTAAGATGGTCCACGTTGTCGACATTGGTTCCTTGAGAATTATTGTATGGAGATATAGTAAGACCGGTGATGTGACAAAAAAAACGACAGCAAGAAGTCCAACGAGCTGTGGCAATTGCTTTTTTGTAGAAAACACAGATTGGCCGACCTGAATTCCGAGAACATATATGAGTACCCCGGTGATAAAAGGGAATATCATAGACACTATCCGCGCTTTTTCAATACTGAATCCGATTACATCCAGAATGGGTGCTAATATCGCATATTGAAGCGGAGGATAACTAATTTGATTATGGAGTTGCGTCAATACTCCGACCCAATCATGAAGTTGGATCGGTTTCACGGTCCAATACGTTTGAAGTAAGAATTCTGCTTCGTCCCAAAGGACATTTGCATACGGAAAAATTTCTTTGATGATAAAAGCGAACATCAGAATAAGAAGCACTATTACGATGATTAATCCGGTTTTTTTCGTTAAGAACATGCATCCATTATATCCTACAAAAACAGCTTATGTGATCGGAATTTTTATCCATATGATTTGACAAATTGCGGCCCTCCGTGATTTACTCACGCTAGCCTGTATGAACACATTCGTCATAACAGTCGGAATTTTTATTCTGACCTTTTCCGCCCACAGTATCGTTCATAGGTGGATGCAGCGTATCAGATACGATCCACTCATTAGCTTGACGGTATATATTCCCGGAGGATGCGTCATGTGTGCGTATGTGCTGCTTAGGCCATCACACTATGTTTTTACTTCACTGGTTTTGTATATGCTTTTGGCTCTGACGGCCTCTCTTTTTTATCTTGGTCCTTACTTAGGTGGAGAAACGCCCGCGTCGATGATACTTGCATCTTTTAAAAAGAAAAAACGTCAAACAGAGGCGGATCTGATGCACTTATTTACAGACTCCGGTTTATTCTGGAAACGGGTAGACGACTTAAAAAGGAGCGGGTTAATTGAAGTACGTCGGGCGAAGTACATAACGACCACGAAGGGGAGAGCGAGTATTTATTGTATTAGTCTGTATCAGCGGGTTTTTCATCGGTCGATGACCGAGTAATTATGGATTATCAAATTGTAATAATGGCATTAACATCGTTTATTTTATTTATTCTCACACTTATTGTCCTTTTCCACATGACCGCACAGGATGAAGCGCTCCATTGGGTAGTTAGAGCGTGTGTGATCATAGGAATCGGAGAGGGGTGGTATCTATCGCGTTATTTTGGACTGAATGAACTTATTTATTGGATGACGCTATATCTTCTTATGGTGGCGCTGTTTGTCTTTGGCGTCTATAGCGCCGTTGAGGCGTCATTGACACTTCGTATATTAGCCGAAATTGTAACGGCAGGGAGGAGCGGATTAACCCGTCAACAATTGACCCGACGATACAATCGGGCGAGTATCGTGAAATGCCGCATCAACCGTTTGTTATCAACTGGCGAAATCATGTACAAAAGGGGGGCATATGAAAAAAATCACATTTCATTTTATTCGGTACGGGAATATCTTCTGATTCTTTTTCGTCAGATATTTCCAGAAAAGCACATCAATTCCTTGCTCTAACTTGTTATAATCGCCACGGTGAAAAATTTATTTACGAATGGGAATGAACAGAAGGAACTCGTACGCGAAATATTTTCTCTTCCGCGTGTGTACCTTAATGCACGGCAATTATGCGACCTTGAATTAATTCTCGATAGCTCCTTTTTACCACTTACCGGTTTTCTCGAAGAAGAAGAATACGAGAGCGTTATCAAGAATATGCGGTTAAAGAATGGGACACTTTGGCCGATCCCTGTGGTGCTGGATGTTCCCGATATTAGTCCGTACCGGGGTGGGATGAGCGTTGTTCTATGTGACCAGTACGGTAAACCGGTTGCAAAATTTACTATCAATTCCATATATCACCCCGATAAAAAGCAGGAAGCAAAGTTGGTTTACGGTACAACGAATACTGATCATTATGGTGTACAGTATCTTCTCAAAGAAACCGGTGACTATTATTTAGGCGGAACTTTGAAAGGAATATCACGCGTAGACCGGTTCGATTTTGCACAGTACCGGCATACCCCGCAGGAGCTGCGGTCATATTTTCGTAAACATACATGGGAATCAGTTATCGGTTTTCAAACCAGAAACCCGATCCATAAAGTCCATTTTGCGATGATGCAACAGGCAGCCCATGAGTATCACGCCCATATACTCTTTCATCCGTCGGTGGGTGTCACAAAAGACGGCGATATTGATTACGTGACCCGCGTCCGTTCATATATTGCGGTTTATACGCGTCATATGCAACAGTTCGCAACGTTGAGTTTATTGCCTCTTGCGATGCGGATGGCGGGACCGAAGGAAGCGCTCTGGCACGCGATAATTCGGAAGAACTACGGATGCACCCATTTTATCGTCGGACGGGATCATGCAGGACCTGGAGAAGACAAATCAGGGCGACCTTTTTACGGTCATTACGACGCGGAAGAGTTAGTCGGTCATTTTGCACCGGAACTTGATATGATAATAATTCCGTTTAAAGAAATGGTGTACCGGACGGATAAAAAAATATATATGCAGATTCAGGACGTTTCCAAAAACGTGCAGGTGAAAAAAATATCGGGAACTAAACTCAGGAAACTTATCCGCTCGAAGTCACAAGTACCTGAGTGGATATCATTTCCCGAGGTAGTTCGGGAACTTAGGGCGGGGGCTGTGCGAGATGCAAAAAGAGGTCTGACGGTATTTTTTACCGGATTGCCCAGTGCAGGAAAATCAACGATAGCACAAATGCTTTATAGTCAACTCATCGAAATCCAGGATAAAAAAGTAACCATCCTTGATGGTGATGTTGTAAGACGGAATCTTTCAAAAGGATTAGGATTTTCCAAAGAAGACAGAGACACAAATATTAAACGGATCGGATTTGTTGCTTCTGAAATAACAAAACACGGAGGTATTGCCATTTGCGCTGTTGTTGCTCCGTATGAAGAACCAAGATTAGTTAATCGCCAGCTTATCAAAACGTATGGGACATATGTTGAAGTGTATGTGGCCACACCCTTATCAGTTTGTCGGAAACGGGATGTGAAAGGATTGTATAAACGCCAGGAGATGGGTGAGATTAAGGGAGTTACCGGTGTTGATGATCCGTATGAAAAACCAAAACATCCCGAGATGACAATCAATACGGCACATCAATCGCGGATGATGAGTGTACAAAAAATTGTTACCTATTTACGAAAGCATAATTTGATACAAAGAAATAATAGTTAGGCTCTTGCTTTTGGTGTTTAGTTCTTTATAATGACCTCACCATGAAAACAGTGATACTCTGCGGTGGAATCGGATACCGGTTAAAAGAAGAAACGGAATTTAAACCAAAGCCCATGGTCCTCATCGGCAATAAACCGATTCTCTGGCATATCATGAAAATATACAGTCACTTCGGTTTTAACGAATTTATTATCGCGCTTGGGTATAAAGGAGATTACATCAAGGATTATTTTCTGAATCAAAAATATTTCCTCCACGACTTTACGCTTCACACGAAAAGCGGCAGGACACATATACACCGCGCGTCAGCTGGAGAGGGGATAGATGATTTTACCATTACATTCGTTGATACGGGTCAGGAAACATTAACGGGAGAACGGATACTCCGCGTCCGCGATTATATTCCGAAAGAAGATGAGGATTTTATGGTGACGTATGGTGATGGTTTGGGAGATGTTGATATTAAAAAACTTGTGGCTTTTCACCGTAAACATAACTTAGTTGGAACTATCACCGGAGTTCACCCGCGGTCCCGGTTCGGACAGGTCCGCATTGACGAAAAGAACGGAGTTACACAGTTTGTGGAGAAGCCGTCCCTCCGGGAATGGGTGAACGGCGGGTATATGATTTTCAAAAAGAAATTTTTTGACTACATTCGACCCGGAGAATTTGATCATGCCGCATTACACCGCTTAGTGAAAAATCATGAGTTATCGCTTTACGTCCATAATGGATTTTGGCATGCGATGGATACATATGCAGACGTTACGAATCTCAACACCTTTTGGAAAACCGGCCCACAGTGGAAAGTATGGAAGGACTAACACGGGGAGTTTCCCGATTATTTAATTCGCACTTGCCGGAGTTTTCTTTGTGGTATATTTTCTCCTCAAATGTATCCCTTTGGTTGATAATTCGAGGCAATTGGCTCGGGTTTGCACGTGCTCATTTAATAATCGGAAACTCTTTTATCCCACACGAAAACAGAAGGGTTGTGCATGTTTATATACCAATCGGGAGACTCTATTATGAACGGACGTAGAATTTTAGTCACCGGCGGGACGGGGTTTGTCGGAAGTCATTTAGTTGAAGAACTCGTCAAAAGGGGAGCGCGTGTCGTTGTGCCGTACAGGAGTCTTGACCCGCAGTCGTATTTTGTTACCCGGGGACTAGAAAAAAAAGTAATTCTCGCGAATGGAGACGTTACAGATCGAAGAAGAATAGCCGATATTGTTACCAAATACGAAATAGAAGATATCTTTCACCTCGCTGCTCAACCGATTGTTGATACGGCTTACTACAATCCTGTGGAGACAATTACGACTAATGTCTTAGGGACAACGCATATACTCGATGCAGCGTTGAATAGCGGCACCGTACGCAGGATTATCATTACTTCATCCGATAAAGCATACGGGAAAAGCAGCGAAACGTATACGGAAGATAGTCCCTTACTGGGGGATCATCCCTATGAAGCAAGTAAAGCCGCCGGAGACATGGTGACGAAAGCCTATGTGAAAACGTATGGAGCGCCCGTCGTTACCGTTCGGTTTGGTAATATTTATGGTGGCGGGGATCTTAATATGTCGCGAATTATACCCGGGATTATGAATGCCGCGCTAACTCACGAAACACTTCATCTGAGAAGCGACGGCACATTTATGAGGGATTATGTATATGTCGGCGATGTCGTTTCGGCATATGTATTTTTAGAAGATCATGTAGATGAGATTAAGGGAGAGGTGTTTAATGTTGCGAGTGATACAAATATTTCTGTCCTTGATCTTATAAAGAGGGCGCAGAAGATACTTCGTATATCCGTTCCGCACCAGATTGATAATAATCAGAAAAATGAGATACCATATCAGCATTTGAACTGGAGTAAAATCGCTGGGCTTGGATGGAAACCAGCGTATTCACTCGAAAAAGGATTAAAGGAGACATATAAATGGTATAAAAAAAGCAGTATGTTTTTGTCATTCCGACCTAATCGGGAATCCATAAAACATAAAGAATAGATCCTCGGGTCAAGCCCGAGGATGACATTAAGGATCATGAAAAAGAAACGTATATCCATCATCGTTACGTGTTATAACGAGGAAGAAAATATTGAAGAGATGTATCGCAGGATTGTTGCCGTTTTTAAAAAAATTCCACGCTACGACTTTGAATTGATCTATGTAGACAATGCGTCAACGGACAGATCAGAAAAAATTTACCTTCGTCTCACAAAGAAGGATCGACGCGTCAAGCTCATTGTTATGAGCCGCAATTTTGGCTCGCCGCAGCCAAGCTTCCTTGCGGGACTGGAATATTCAACGGGTGATATGGCGTTTCTTCTTCATGGAGATATTCAGGATCCCCCGGAACTCTTATCAAAATTTGTTGAGCGGTGGAAACAGGGGTATTCGGTGGTGTATGGCGTACGGACTTCCCGTAAAGGCTACGGAATCATATGGAACATGCTGTATAAAGGGTTTTATTATGTCCTCAACAAATTGGCATATATTAGTATTCCACTTGATGCCGGTGATTTTTCGCTTCTTGATCGGCGGGTCGTAGATGAATTATTGGCGATTGATGAATATGATTATTATCTCAGATGTCTTCGTGCATACGTAGGGTTCAAACAAATCGGTGTTCCGTATGTGCGCGACGCGCGTTCTCACGGTCAAACAAATGAAAGCGTCCTTTCGGGATTCTGGTGGGCAAAAACAATACTTGTTAATTTTTCGTTCAAACCACTGGAGTGGATATCAACTATCGCATTTTTTGTTATGATTTTTACTTTTCTTCTTATGGTTTTTGATCTTGTTACTATTATCCTGTTTCATAATTCCCCCAGGGGGATACCCACCGTTGTTATACTCATTTTATTTTTAGGGGGTGTGCAGCTATTATCGTTGAGTGTTATTGCTGAATATTTGGCGAAAATATTTTTGGAAGTTAAACGGCGGCCGCGCTATATTGTGAGAACAACCGTGAACATAAAGAAAATAAGGTAAAAGGACCATATAATACAACTCCATACGCCGTATGAAAAAGCAAAAAAAACTTCATGTTGCGATTATCGGGACGGGAAATATCGGAAGCGATTTACTAATGAAAGTAGAACGCTCTCCTTATCTTATGTGCACACTTTTTACTGGACAAAATGCTGCATCGCCCGGGATAGCGAATGCCAAGCGGATGGGGGTGGCCACCTCATCAGATTCCATCAATGCAATTGTCAGTAATCCTCATATTTGTGATATAGTCTTTGACGCGACAAATGCAGTAAGTCATCGGATTCATGCGCCGATCCTTCGGAGACTAAATAAATTTACCATCGACATGACGCCTTCAAAAATCGGAGTATTGTGCGTGCCGCTTATTAATTTAAAAAAGAGCATCAGGTCTCACAACGTCAATATGATCTCGTGCGGGGGCCAGGCGAATATTCCGCTTATTGCGGCCATCATGTCCGTACACCCCGAAACTCCCTATATTGAGGTCGTCTCGAGTATTTCGTCCAAATCGGCAGGCATCGGGACCCGTGATAATATTGATGAGTATACACAAACAACAAGCGAAGCAATTATGGCTATTGCCGGAGTTCCGAGAGCCAAAACGATCATCATTCTCAATCCTGCTGACCCTCCAATTCTTATGCATAATACAATATACGCAAAGATTGGCAAGCCTAAAATGGATGCTATTGTGAAAGAAATCCGTGATACAGCTAAAAGGCTTCAAAAATACGTTCCGGGCTTTCGCGTTATCGTCGAACCGGTGAACACCTCTGACTGCGTTATGATAATGACGGAAGTCGTGGGACTCGGCGATTTTTTGCCGGTATATGCCGGGAATTTGGATATTATAAACTGTGCGGCTATCGCGGTTGCGGAAGAATATGCAAAGCAGAGAGTAAAGAGGAAAGAGTGAGCGTATCAGTTGTCATTGCGAGGATACGCCAATTGGCGAAGACGAAGCAATCTCTATAATAAGATGGATTGCCACGCCGTAAGAACGGTCTCGCAATGACATGAATACCAGCTATGAATACGCAAATAACCATTATTGATTCAACTCTTCGTGACGGATCCCATGCGATGCATCATCAATTTAATGAAGAGACGGTTCACGCATACGCAAGAGGGGCAGAAGCCGCCGGAATGAAACTTCTGGTCGTCGGGCATGGTAACGGGTTGGGCGCTTCATCGCTGCATTTAGGTGAATCGCGGCTTTCTGATGTCCAGATGCTTACAATTGCCAAAAAAGAATTAAAGCATACGAAGCTTGCAGGTTTTTTGATTCCGGGGTTCGGAACGATCAAAAATGATATTGCTCCGGCAATTGACGCGGGAATAGAAGCCCTCATTGTCGCGTGTCACTGTACTGAGGCAAATGTTACAAGGCAGCATATTGGCTACGGGATCTCGCATGACCTCGCGACGTATGGGGTTCTCATGATGTCTCACATGATAGGTGCGAACGAGCTATTAGAACAGGCGAAGCTGATGGAAGGATACGGAGCACAAGGCATCATCCTTATGGATTCGGCCGGCGCTTACGTGCCGTCGGAGGTGACGGAAAAAGTCAGTGCACTCGTGGGCGGTCTGTCTGTTGCCGTCGGTTTCCATTCACACAATAATCTCGGGCTTGCGATCGGCAACGCTCTTCGTGCTGTTGAAGCGGGGGCGACTATCATCGATGGTACGAGCCGTGGTTTGGGCGCGGGTGCAGGCAACTGTCCGCTTGAAGTTATCGTGGCAGTTCTTCAAAAAACCGGTAGGCAGACGGGATTGGATCTTTATCAGCTTATGGATAATGCTGAGCTAATCCGCGAAAAAACCAATAATACGACTCCGGAAATTAATTCCGTGACACTCACAAGCGGTCTTTCGGGTGTATTTTCCGGTTTTGCACCGCTCGCGAAACGCGCAGCAGAGCGCTTCGGAGTTGACGTTCGTGATATACTCGTAGAGCTGGGGGGAAGAAAAGTGGTAGCGGGTCAGGAAGATATCATTGTTGAAGTTGCGTTGTATTTAAAACAGAAAAAAGAAGGCAAACCGGAAGACTTTCAATTAGAATCGTTAACATAAATGGTATATGCACTGTCATCGCGAGACCGTTCTTATGGCGAAGCGATCTCACTATAATTTATATTGAGATTGCCGCGTCTCGTGAGACTCGACTCGCAATGACAAGGTGTGTAATTCATACATGAATATTGCAGAATACATCGTTGATTTTATCGCTCAAAAAGGTGTTGATACGGTATTTATGATAACCGGCGGTCAGGCGATGTTCCTCAACGACGCGGTATATAAAAACAAACGCATTCACCCAATCTTTCATCATCACGAACAGGCAGCTGCCATGGCGGCTGAAGCGTATGGTCGTATCGGGAAATCAATCGGCGTTGCCATGGTGACAGCCGGACCGGCAGGTATCAATGCGTTAACAGGGGTTGTCGGCGCATATGTTGATTCTGCCCCCATGATGGTGATTTCCGGGCAATCAGGAACCGGTAACGTCTCCTACATGGAAAAAACCGGTATCCGTCAATATGGACTTCAGGGTATTTACCTCAAACCCATTGTACAAACGGTGACGAAATATTTTATTTCAATAGATGACCCGGCAAAAATTCAGTATCACATGGAAAAAGCCTATTATCTGGCGACCCATGGACGGCCGGGGCCGGTATGGATAGAAGTGCCGCTTGATACGCAACGGATGACGGTGCCCGAAAAAATGTCGTTTCATTTTGATCCGTCGGAATTCGAACGTGTATTACCGGTTATACAAAAAGAAGATGTTGCGCGTGTAATGACGCTTCTCACCAATGCTAAACGTCCGCTTCTTCTTTTGGGACACGGCGTGCATATTGCGGGCGCAAGAGAGCTTGCTCAAACATTTTTACGTAAAACGCATATGCCCGTCATCACGACGCGGTTAGGTATTGATCTTATCGAATCAGACAACAGACAATTTGTGGGACGTCCCGGACTGTATGGTGACCGGCCCGCGAATTTTGCCGTACAGCTTGCTGATCTCATTATCGCGGTTGGCGCACGGCTTGATCCGGGAATTGTCGGTTATGATGCGAAAGATTGGGGCAGACGGGCGATGAAAGTCGTCGTTGATATCGATACGAAAGAACTTGAAAAACCCGGTCTTGAGCCTACAGTTAAAATTTACGGTGATGCAAAACAATTTTTCGAACTTCTCCTTGCGTCGTTACCACATACAAAATTGCATTCCTACGCCTCGTGGATTGCCCGGTGTAATCTGTGGAATAAACGTTATCCGATGTCCCTCCCCGAATATAAAAAAGAAAAAACGGTGAATTCGTATTACTTAAGTGATCGGTTATCCCGCTTTGCGTCATCAAAAGATACGGTCGTCGTGGATACGAGTTCGCCGTTTCATGTTGTATGTCAGGCGTGGAAAATTAAAAAAGGACAGCGGTTTTTGACAACCGGTGGGATATCGACGATGGGATATTGGCCGGCAGGCATCGGCGCATGCATGGCCCGTCCGAAAGGGAACACGATTATCGTGACGGGTGACGGCTGTCTGCAGATGAATTTGCAGGAGCTTGCAACGATGAAACATAACAAATTACCGATAAAATTATTCGTTATCAACAATAACGGGTATTTGTTGATCCGCCATACACAGCGCGTGCATATGGAAGGACGATTATTGGGGGAGAGTCCCAAAAGCGGGCTTTGGTGTCCTGACAGCATGAAGATTGCCAAAGCATATGGGATAAAAGCAGTGCGCATTAAGAATGTGGGCGAATTGGATCGTAAAATCAAAGAAGTCCTTTCGTACAAGGGGCCGGTCGTCTGTGATGTCCTTTCCCCTGAATGGCAACTCATCATTCCGCGTGTTGCATCGGATAAAATGCCCGACGGCAGACTTGTTTCAAAACCGTACGAAGACCTTTTTCCGTTTTTGGATCGCAAAGAATTTGAAAAAATGACCGCGATGAAAGAATGAAGGACGCTTTATATTCTTCGCCACCAGGACAAAAGATACGCGCAATCATCGCACGATTGAAAAACAAATCGTTTGGCTCCGTATCGATTCGGGGAATAATCCGCCGGACGAACTATGATCTTATACTCCTTACCCGCGATTCAATCACTGATGATCACATCGTTGCCCTTCTTTCGCGCTGGAGGAAAAAACATGAAACGTGGTTTCCAACGCAATTTCCGGTGACCCGCAAACGGACAAAGGGGTGGTTAAAAAATAACGTTATAAATACACAGGACCGGCTCTTGTTTATGATACGTGTTCATGATACATATATAGGTCATGTTGGGTTATACCGGTTTGATTTTGAAAAGAAAACATGTGAGATTGACAATATTGTCCGTGGGCGCAAGGGGTATCCGGGGCTTGTGACGGCGGCAATCCGGCAGATGATGCAGTGGGGAATGAGTACGTTTGGGCTCAACGGATACACGCTCCAGACGACATCGGATAATGAGCGGGCATTGCGTTTATATAATAAATTAGGATTTGTTGAGACAAAGCGCATACGACTTATCCATCGAACAACACGAGATGGGGGAGAATGGATTACGGCGCCGATGGGGTATAAAAGGTCAATACAACGGTATGATGTATTTATGAAATGGAAAGGAATATATGAAAAAGCGTAACCCTCCTTCGCGCAAGGCTATGGAGGCATCTCGACCGAATCGTAACCCCACTTCGCTAAAAGCTACGAGGGGTAACTCGGACTATAATACTCGTTTTGGAAAACGATTATTAAGTCCGAGTAAAAAAAAGATTAGTTTTGCCGGCCCGTCGATTACAGACAAAGAAGTACGCTATGTCATAGAGGGTGTTAAACAGGGGTTTTATGAAACGTTTGATAAACACATTAAAAAACTCGAAGCGGCAACAGCTTCTTACATCGGAACAACCTACGCGCTTGCAGGATTTTGTGCGACGCACTGCATGCATCTGGCGTGCCTGGTCTGCGGATTTACTAAAGGTGATGAAGTGATCGTGACTGACTTTAGCTGGGCAGCGACGGCTCATGTGATCGCCTACACAGGCGCGACTCCGGTATTTGTCGATATAGACCCTGATACGTGGTGTATTGATCCCAAAGCGATCGAAAACGCCATTACCAAAAAGACGAAAGGCATTATGATTGTCCATACGTTTGGCATGCCCTGCGATATGGATGCGATTATGAAGATTGTAAAAAAATATAAGTTGAAACTCATTGAAGATGCGGCTCCCTCAATAGGATCGCTCTATAAGGGGAAGAAAGTAGGGAGTTTCGGTGATGTCTCATGTATATCATTTCATGGCGCAAAAATTGCGGCATCGGGAGAAGGTGGTATGTTTTTAACGAATAATAAGAAAATGCTTGATGAGGCGGTACTCATGAGTAATATGGGAAGAACCAACCGGCTCGCGAACTTTTGGTGCGACACGTTGGGGTTCGAATACCAGATGTCCAATGTCACAGCGGCGCTCGCGCTTGCCCAGGTTGAGCGCATCGAAGAGTTGGTCGCAATGAAGCGGAAAATTTTCAACTGGTATTGGGACCGGCTGAAAGACGTGCCGGAACTTACGTTATTGAAAGAAAAAGAAGGCATGCGGTCAAATTATGCGTATCCGGCGGTACTCCTGCAAACGAAAAAAATATCGAGAAATGATCTTATTACCCGGCTTCGCACGTACAATATTCACGCACGGGAAGGGTTTCCGCGGATGAGCAGGTTTCCTATGTATACCGCGAGGTTTCCCAATCCTGTGGCATCACGGGTCGAAAAAGACGGCTTCAACCTGCCTTCCGCCCTCAACATGACGGAAAAAGATGTTGATTTTGTGTGCAGGGTGCTGGTTCAAATAATCTGAGATAAAAATCACTCTAAATAATATATGACGGAATTTTCATATGATTTTCAAGACCCGTCAACCGGAGAAATCCCCAAAAATACTCCTGTGAAAGATCATTTGCTTCATCAAATAAAAAATGCCGGTCTTCTTGAACAAATCCATGATTTGGCTTCCGTAAATACCTTATTGGATAGTGTTGAAAGGATAACAACGATCGGCAGCTTTGTGCTGAAATTACCGGAAGTTCCATTGATTGAAATGAGAGATATAAAATTTGCTGACGGTAAGCAATCAGCGCAGGGTTCGGTAATTGTACGGAATGAGAAGCCCGTTATATTATTGAACGCGGATCTCATTCGAAACATGAGTGTATTCAGGCAACCGGATGGACATAAGGATACGCATCAATTTCAATTTGCTCGAGATATAGTATACATAGAGAAAACTATTGCAAACGAATTGCCTCATTCGTGGCAGTATGTCTTTGATAAAGATTCATATATGAAATCGATGGCCATGGGTCTGGTGTTAAGATTTATTGGCAATAGGGAATTATACGAGCAGGATGAGGGTGAATTATTAGCACAAAAATTTGCACACGATCTCCTCTCGTTTATGAAAAACATGACATTATCGGAAATTGGACATTTAGAGGCGGATAATAAATTAAGGATATTTTTATTAGATAAAGTACAAAATTATGAGAAGTTGTTACAGGTGTGATTGTGGGGTTAAGATGATTTGGATTCATAAATACGGAGCCTATATTGTATAGATTATAGCCTATAATATTGATTTCATCCACATTTTGTGCTAGAATGCCCTCATATGAATAGCGGTGAAGGCGGATTTAGTTTCGAAAAATATTCCAGACCACCGGAAACTCCTGAGAAACGGTTTAGAAACGAGTTGAGGGGAGAGGTGGATCGTATTTTAGAGTTAAGTCGAGATCCATTTGCCCTTGAAATAGCCGTAAAGATCCGTGAAAAATTAGATATTAAGGATCTAGTTGATGAGATTGATAAAGGGAAAAATGATATATCTTCTTATCAACACTGGAAGCAATTAGGATTATTTATTGTCATAGACAGCACATCAAAAATACATTTTTCAGATCCTAAAAGCGGTTTAGAAATTAACGAAGGAGACCGTATTCTTGATTTACACTTACCGCCTATAACTGATGATGAACAGCGTAAAAACCCGTTTAAATATATCAATGATTCCATGCACTTAATAGCACAATATATAGTGAAACAAGATTTGCACCCAAAATATATAATGGGCGTTACCTTTGAAAAGCTAGCCCGGGTATCCAAACGGCAGGGGTTTACCATTGTTGAACCTCAGGTTCCAAATGATATTCGCCGGGGTATCGAGAGGGTTTATAGACGATTTGATGATGTTGGGATTAATAATGAAGCAATGGGCCGGATTCTTCTTTGTTATCAGGATACGGAGAAATTTTTACAGAAATATTATCCGCAGGGTAATTAACCCGAGGCGTTTTCACTAAATTGATTTCTAAAGAAAAAGGCTATGTTTCCGATGGAATCTTCTTTAGAAAAGCCATTAACAAATAGTTGTTCATTAAATTTTAATCCATAGTTAATTAAACCTTTCGTTGCCTGCTCAAGCCCGTCACGCTGCAGCCAATCTGTTGAAAATCCCGGATAAAGAGATGATAATGCAAGACCGACCCCCCAGGCGTATCGTTCATCAAATACAGCTAATGCTTCAAAAAATGGGGAGGACCGTCGCCTTAGCTGAAGCAATTCGTTTTCGTCTGTAGGTATTTGAGTGACGTGATTTTTTTCGCAAACAGAACGTATGAATGACACATAATTTTGTATTTCCGGAAGATGAGCAATGCCTTTGTTGTTTTGACCTGTTAATGCCGATTGCGCAAGGAGTAAGCCGATATGTTTCCAATTTAAATACGCATGCCCCAGTTCATGGGGAAGGCTAAATTTTCTTCTTTGAACATGGTCAACGTCAAGACAGACGACTTGCGTTAACGGATGAACTGCAGTAGCAGGTGAAATTGTGAATGTGTCACCATGTGTTCCGCTAAACAAAACATGGAAGTCAGTATTACCTATGAGAGGTTGCGAAAGTTCGGATCGTTCAGATTCATCCGAGATAAATAATCCGGAATATGCGTTAATTGATTTTTGTATCGATCCATCTTGAATAATGATTGGTGACTGTGGTGAAAAGATCAGTATGCCATTGTCGATATCTAATTTATCGGGTAAGGGTTCTTGTATCCGCGTTATATATTCGGCAACATTAACAGATTCTTCGCCACCATCATGATCTTGCATAGATTATGTTCGGAATTGATAATTTTCAAGACTACATGTATATATAGTACGTATGCTTTCAAAAGCTCTCGTTGACCAGATTGTACGGTATTCTAAGAAAAACTTCCAAAAGAAGAAATTTGTCCCCGGGGTTTCACCCGTTCCCGTTTCCGGTAAAGTGTTTGATGAAAAGGAATTACTGAGTGGTGTTGAGGCGGTATTGGATGGGTGGTGGACCGAGGGGCGGTTTGCACTGGAATTTGAACGCGAATTCGGGAAATTCCTCGGGGTGAAATATGTTTCCCTGGTCAATTCCGGATCATCCGCTAATTTGGTCGCGCTTACGTCACTTACGTCGAAAATATTCCGCGACCGGGCGCTTATGCCGGGGGATGAAGTAATATCCGTGGGCACGGGATTCCCAACGACGGTTAACCCGACGCTTCAAAACCGGTGTACCGCCGTTCTTCTTGATAACGATTTAGTCACGAAAAACGTTAACCCAAAGGATTTGGAAAAGGCCATCACTCCGAAGACGAAGGTTATCATGATGGCCCATACACTCGGCAACCTGATGCCGCTTGATGACATCATGGCGCTCGTTGAGAAACATAAACTTTGGTTTATCGAAGATTGTTGCGATGCATTAGGCGGGGAGTATAAAGGAAAATTGGCAGGAACATTCGGGCATATTGCAACATTCTCCTTTTACCCCGCGCATCAGATTACGATGGGCGAGGGGGGAGCAGTTGTGACCAACAATCATATGATTCACCGCGCCATCCGGCAGTTTAGGGACTGGGGCCGCGACTGTTGGTGTGACACGGGAAAAGATAATACCTGTGGCATGCGTTTCGGGTGGAAGCTTGGGGAATTGCCCTACGGTTATGATCATAAATATACCTATTCCCAAATTGGCTATAATCTGAAGCTTACCGATATGCAGGCGTCACTTGGTCTTGCACAGCTTAAAAAGCTCAAAGGGTTTATTAAAAAGAGGCGAGAAAACTTTGCCGCATTACATTTGTTTTTTACAAAATATCAAGACTATTTTATTCTTCCTGAACCGCTCGTTGGTGCAAAGCCGAGTTGGTTCGGATTCCCGTTGGTGGTAAAAGACGGAGCGCCCTTCGCCAAATTAGAATTAGTAAAATATCTTGAAAATCACAAAATTGCCACACGAAGCATCTTTGCAGGAAACTTAACCCGTCATCCGGCCTATCTCAACCGCCCGGATATCCGGAAAGTAGAAGACCTTACCAATTCCGATAAACTCATGAACGACGCATTTTGGATTGGAGTTTATCCCGGAATTACCCCACCAATGATTACGTATATAAAAACAATCGTAGAGTCATTTTTATCGAAGCACCTTCACCACTGAAATATCATAAGGGTTCCCGTAGACGAGTTTCAAAAAACCCATATTGGCGTAAGACATTGCCGTAAATCCCGGCATATCAAGTCCGAAGATTATATATGAGACATGACGTTTCAGAAGATAGGCGTGGGCATCATCATAGCTCATCGTGCCGGTAAAAAACATGTTAGCCTCAGCTAATTTCTGATAATAATCCCTGTTATTGCCGTTGTGTCCGATAATGACGCGATTGTGAGTGAACGACGGAATCATACTTGACACCATCTGGCTTGCGAGAACGACTGAGTCTCTGGGCGTTTCCCGGTCGAGATATGTAAATGCATGTATGACTGGTGTCGGCACATAGTAAGTGAATATATAGCCACCGGCATCATGGGTGTCTGCGCTGGCTTGGAATACATAGTTATATGCAGTAAATCCATATAAGAGCGTTATGCCGCCAACGAGTATCATTAAAGAGAGAGCAAATCGTTTGTTCCGAATTAATATATATACCCAATATGCACCGAGTATAGCAAGCGGAATGTGCTGATAGATCTGTGAGAGCCGCCATACAGCAAACGGCAGATGGAAATCAGGGAAAAAGAACAGAAGAATCGGCAGAAAAGCCCAAAGTAAAAGAAATCGTATGATTGAATACGGTTTTGAATATATAAAGAAAACGAGCGATGGTAATGCAAAGATAAAAAGCGGACCAAGCGCCTGAAGGTACGAAAGAAACGATATTGTTCTCGGTAGAAACGTGAGAATACCGTCAGTAGCGACAGTAAAATGAAGTATGACATTGGTGAGATAAAGATAATAGACGATGAGCGGTGATGAGATAACGATAATAATAAAAAAATCTCTAAATGCGCGCGTTAACAGTTTTCGTTCCAAAATTGTTTGAATGAGTGCATTTGCGAAAAGCATTAAGAACATCATGAGTTGGATATAGGGGTGGATGAGACCTAATAGGAGACTCAACAAACCCGCAACAATACCTGCGTGGTGTTTGGTGGAAGTGAGCACTATGAATACAAGGATGACGAGAGCAATCGCAATGTTATGATGCGGGGCGATGACATGAAATTTTGAAAAAAGATCAAAGTTATAATCCGCGAGATCATACCTCTTGATTTGGAACGGAGCAAAAGACACGATGCTCCAAAAACCGATTGCCGTAAAATACAGAATTGTGGCAAATATCTTCGGTATAATCGGGTTGAATACCCGGGAGATAAGTAAATATATACTGACAAAAAGAATAATAAGAGATACGACATGAAATATGAAATAAACAGTATACAGAGAGACCGGAAATGGTCGGGATAACAATCCGACGACATTATAGATAGGTTGGAGAAGAACATCGGGTATGGGCTCTTCGGAATACGCATTGTGGTAAAGCAACTTGCCTTCGCGGCCTGTTTTTATGAGAAAGATATATTGATGATAATCATCCGCATTTCCAACAGTGTGGGCGGGAAAGAAATCCGGTGTGGCGCGCAGTGAAACGCTTCGGTAGTAAACGATATCATTGCGGATAATGAACAGCGAAAAAATGATAAAGAGTATCGTGAATGCGTGTTGACGCAAGAGTGATAAAGGTCTATCTTTTGACATAGCAATACGTGAGGATTATTTTTTTGATCGTTGATATATCAATAGTTAAATGTAACACACGCTTCTTTTAATGTGTAGGTAAGGAGTTATGGCTATTGTATTGACGGGTAAAACAGGTTTAATCGGAAGCCAGCTTTTTGCAGGTCTTTCCCGGCACACAGAGATTATTGCACCGACACATGATGCGTTTGATATTACGAATAAGCAAGAGGTCAATGCATTGATTTCTGCCCATGCCCCACGGGTAATTATTCACGCTGCAGCGTTTACCGATAATGACACAGCAGAAGAGGAGCGGGGAGATAAAAAGGGCAGGTGTTGGCAGGTAAATGTCGACGGGACGAAAAATATTGTCGATGCAGCCAAAAAAGTTGGCGCCTACGTTATTTATATTTCAACCGGGTCGGTGTTTGCGGGCGATGATACACATCAGGGTCCGTTTAAAGAAGAGGATCCGACATCGCCCCAATCATCTTTATCCTGGTATGCATGGACGAAAGCGGTTGCCGAGACGCTGGTTACCAATGGTGCGATTATTAGGTTGAGCCATCCGGTTTCAAAAGATAATCAGACGAAACATTTTGATTATATTCATACTATCCTTGGGCTGTATGACAAGGGGAAATTATATCCGCTTTTTACCGATCAGATATTTCCGATAACATATCTTCCTGATCTTGCTGCCGCGATAATAAATATTATAACCTCGCTGAGCTCGGCGCACGAATTTACTGTGCATCCGTCAGCGCTTAGGCATTCTTCATATACGAGTGGTTTACAGATTTTGCGCAGTGACGGTGCTCGAAATTGTGCGCCTTACCGCGAGGTATATCATGTTGTAAGCGTCGATGGAGTTTCACCGTTTGAACTTGCGCGGTATGCGATTTCGAAGGCGAAGGGAGTCAAGGATCCTAAGTTGCCTAAGACAACGTTTGATGCATTTGTAAAGCATGTTTCCCTGCCAAAACGGTACGCGAAATATTGCGCAATTGATGGGAGTGAATCACGGAAGAAGCTTGGCTTATCGGATAGGAGTTGGCGAAAAATTGTGGATTGCCTATTTCCCTGACCCTAGTATATATTTATACCAATCAATCTATGAAGTGGAATTCCCGGTCTCTCGCATACATTTTTGAGAGCCTTATTTTAGTAGGACTATTGGTGTTTTTGTTGTATTGGCACCTACAGGTCGGTCTGACACGGTTTTTTGACGTTGATGAATTTACGCATCTCCACTGGGCAGCTAATATGGCGCAGGGACAGAAGCCGTACGTTGATTTTTTCACATTCTTCACCCCAGGATTTTATTGGATGCTTATCCCGCTCTTTTGGATTCTTGGGAGAAGCGTTGCGATCTTTACGGCTGCACGCGTTTTCATGTTTATCGTATTCACACTTATGGTTGTTCTTACCGGCGTGTTGTTCGCGCTTCTTCGGAATAGAAGGTACGCACTTATCCCTATGGTTATTCTCGCGTTTTTGCCGATGCCGTTTGATAAATATATGGAAATACGGCCGGATAACGTCGCGGCGCTCTTGGGGCTTCTTGGGGTTGTGCTCCAGGTTTATGGTATGCTTCACCCCGAGCATAAACGACGAATACTCATATGGTTGGCTGCCGGGTTTTCGTACGCTGCGTCACTCGTCGTTCTTGTGAAAACGCTGCCGTTTGTCGGTATGGGTGTGGCGGTTGCCGCTCTTGATGCCGGTTTTTTTGAGTGGGTTGGGATCATTATTAAGCGGAAGCGGATCGTTCCGTGGAAGATTGCCCGGGAATATTGGATGTTTGCCGCAGGACTCGCGGCACCGCTTGTCTTACTGTTTCTTTATCTCCTCACACTCGGTCATTTTTCGACCGTTTGGTACTCACTGACCAAGCTGCCGTTTGAGGCAAACACGATAGGCCGTATTTACATTATGGAACCGCATTTATTTTTCTTCCCGAATGCGTCGTTCTACGGCGGATGGGGCGTGACGAGGCCGCTTCTTACAAATCATACGCTCTGGTTTATCGGTATTATGGTCGGGTGTTTAAGACTTTTAACGCCGTTTATCGCCGCAGGCGGGGATCGGAAACGGACATACGCAGAACTTCTCGTCGGCGGTATATTTTTTCTGTCGGTATTTGGGTATGTTGTTTTTTTCCCGCTTAAACACAGCCAGTATCTTATCCCTATTGCTATATTTATTGCGTGGTATGCGGCAGATTTCATTGTGTCAGTATTGGTGTGGATTCGTCGTCATGCGGGAGATATCGGCGTCGTTATCGTGTTGCTCTTTTTCGCGTTATTGTTAGGACAGGATGCTATACAGGTCAACTCACTCAAGTTTTCGATGTCCAATACGGTACAGCTTTCTCAAACCAAAACGCTTCTCTCTATGGTTCCTCCGCAATCCCAGGTGTTGGATCTGGACGGCCGCATGATGTTTTGGAAGGATGCATATTACATTTGCTGTCTGCCGTTCGGTGAATTTGTCCGGTTTCTTTCACGGCCTCCGGCGCCGCTTGGAGGGGTGTTAGAGGATAAGAAAGTACCGTATATTTATCAGGGAGACAGCGGGAGGTTATGGGAGCTTGCAGATTTCCCGTATATTAAAGATCATTACACACGGGTGCCGGGGTGGGGAGATGCATTATGGAAGAGAATCGGAAGCGAATGAATTTTGGGTATCCGCTTGGATCGTCGCGCAATTTGTGCGCACCTCTCAAGCAAAACAATATATCATCTCGTTGCAGCCACATCCTGCGTGAGAGTGCTGACAAATTGTGCGTCTCTCCGCGGATACTTTGTAGCACATTTGGTAAGTAACGATGAGAGAGCCAACAAATTTAGTCCGGCTTCTCCTTGCCCCTCGATTGACTCGGGGTAAACGAGCTTTTTCGCGCTTGCCCTGAGCAAAGTCGAAGGGAGAGAGTCTGAAGGCGGATCTAAATTTTCGTCGGCGATCGAATCTAAGTGAGGGAATATGAAAAAGTATATCGGTATTATTTTAGCAATCATTATTTTTGTAACTCAGCTCTCGCTTATCCGCGGGGTGGGTATGACCTGGGATGAGCCTGCGAGCTTTTTTATCGGGCGCATGAACCTTCAATTCTGGCAGACGCTGGATTGGACAAACGTTATTGATTATGTAAATACAAAACGGTTTGCCGCAAGCCCCATGTATTTTGTTTCCGGTGAAGAATTGTATCCGCCGTTTCCATTCCTTGTGTCTTCCGCTGCCTCGTATATTCTTGCTGAACGGACGCATCTTATGAACTTTATTGATGCGTATCATGTCGGTGAAATCCTCTTGGGATCAATTGGCGTTGGTGCATTTTACGGCCTCGCGATCGAGATGGGTTTAACTGTGCCGATCGCAACGGGAACAACACTCATATTCGCCTTATATCCAACCATATTCGGGCAGATGAGAAATGATGCAAAAGATATTCCTCTCATGAGTATGCTCATCGTGAGTGTCTATGTTTTTTTCCGGTTTTTACGTTCCTGGCGAGAGCGCGGGGTGAGCCAATCATGGGGATGGGGATTTCTTTGGGCGGTTACATTGGGTCTTGCTGAGGATTCAAAGCCGTCTGCGGCGATAATCGTGCTGATACTGGCCCCATGGTTATTTATCAGTCTTTTCATAAATCAGACGTTCCGTAAACGGATGAAACAATTCCCTTTATTCCTGTTGAGCGTCGCCTGCTTCGGACTGTTGGCTGTCGCGATTTTTTTCCTTGCGTGGCCGTGGTTGTGGGATAATCCCGTTAAAAAAATTGAGATGGTGTTCGCGTTTTTTAAGATCGTTGGATACAATATGCCGGTTTTATATTTAGGGCATCTGTATCGGGCGGGAATAAGTCTTCCGAAGAGTTATCCGTACGCAATACTCCTTTTTCAGACGCCGATTGAGATTACAATTTTTGCGGTAACGGGCATGCTTGTCGGACTCTGGGGAGTGATAAAAAAACGGAATATTTGGTATCTTTTTTTATTGTTATGGTTTTGGCTTGGTATCGGGCGATTTTTACTTCCGGGGTTCCTTATTTATGCCAAGGTACGGCATTTTATTGATGTGATGCCGGCATTTTTCTTACTTACCGGCGTTGGCGTGGAATACATAGTTTCATTGTTTATAACCGCGCTTATGTCGGCACGCGTTTTGTTCTCATCCGTCAAGCAATATAAACTATCATCTCCGATTGTCCATAATCTGCGTGACGGGGATCAAAAACGCGCGCCTCACCGCGCGGGAATTTTAATAACAATGATCGTTATCACGGGCATAATTATTCATGAAATTATCATTTCCATTATGTTTTACCCCTATGAGCCAAGCTACTTTAATTTTCTTGTCGGGGGAAGTAGAACGGTCGCCCAAAAACAATTATTTGACATTGAATATTGGGGCAGCGGGACCCGCGAAGCAATGGAATACATCGACAGTCAGGCCGAAGGTCCGGTCTCTGTCTATAGTTGTCTTATGCGGCATCTCACAATGTATTACAATACACCGAACGTGACGATGATGCGAGATCATCCTGAATATGCAACCTATACGCTCGTGCCGAACAGTCCGTCGTGGTTTGGAGAGCCGCTCAAATTTTCCAGGGATTTGCAAACGCCCGTTTACCTTGTCCAGAGAGCGGGTGCCGACCTGTTTTATGTCTATAAAAATACATCCCATTTCGGTTATCGCTGCGGCAATGAAACATTGACAACCTATGGCTATAAAGCGCCCTAATCAGGTATACCTCTCCGTTGTTATCCCTGTCTATAACGAAACCGTCCGGTTAAAAAGCGGTTTACGGTCGGTATTGTCGTTCCTTAAGCGGCAGCCGTACACCTGGGAAGTTATTCTTATCGATGACGGATCCGATAACCCCCTGCTGACACACCTTAAGGCCAAAGATTTGAAGCGCGTTATCTCGCTTCGATTGCCCCACAACATGGGGAAGGGGAGGGCGATAAGAGAAGGAGTCGTAGCCGCCCATGGGAAGTACATAGTATTTTCCGATATCGACCTTTCTGTGCCCATTTCAGAGGTCCAAACGATGCTTCGGTTGTTGAAGACGAAAAAACTGGTGATTGCATCCCGGAGACTTTCCCATTCCGCCATTATTGTCCATCAGCCGTGGTTACGGGAGTCGGCTGGACGCTTATTTACTGAACTTTCAAATATGATGTGTACTACTCAGGTTGCCGACGTTACCTGCGGTTTCAAAGGTTTTACGCGTCAAACGGCAAATATATTGTTCCCACGGCTCAGGATTAACCGATGGGTTTTTGATACGGAGCTTATTTATCTGGCCCGAAAGTTTAAGATTCCTGTTTATGAGATGCCGGTCGGGTGGTCAAATAAGTCTGGAAGTAAAGTCCGGCCGCTCGATGGTATCGGATCGTTCATAGATCTATTCCGGATCCGCCTCAATGATTTGTGCGGAGTGTATAATAGACCAATAAACAAAGTAACCAATTAACCAATTAACAATGAAAACGAAAAAATGTGTCGTGTGTCAGGGGAGGGAATTTACCATATTATTTACCCATCACGGGAATTTGAAGATGGGAAAGTGTCAGACCTGTGGGTTAGTTCAGGTTGTTCCGATGCTGACAGCCTCGCAAATTGCGGGTTTGTACCATGAGGATTTTGATCATTTTGCGCCGTATATCGAGCAACTAAGCGTTCACCACGCGTATTTCAAACAGAAAATAGAGGATATAAAGGAGAAGATGGAAGATAGAAAATGGAAGGTGGATAAAACCGGGAGTCTATCTTCTATCGTCCATCATCCATTTTCTCTTCTTGATATCGGATGTCTCACCGGAGTGCTTTTGGAGGAGGCGAAAAAAGTGGGGTGGAGGAGTGAGGGGATCGATTTATCCCGCGATGCAGTCAATTACTGTCGGAAACATAACCTTACCGCGTTTTACGGGACCGTCTATACGGTCAAACAACTAAGGAAGCAATCGTATGATGTAATTACGGCATTTCAGATCGTTGAACACGAGCGGGACCCGCTAAAAATGATGATAAGAATACATTCGTTACTCAAAGATAACGGAATGGCTATTTTAGCGACACCGAATTACGGCGGATTTTGGAGAAAGGTGATGGGGAAGCGTTGGTTTGGGTTTGCCCACCCGGAGCATGTGGTCCTACTGGATTTCAATTCTATACGGATGCTTTTGGAAAAAGCCGGGTTTCATGACATTGAAATCCATAGAGATAGTCCGCGCCCGTTTCCTTTGTCTTTTGCCTTCACGAGAGGCGCAGATTATTTCCCCTGGGCTGCTTGGATATTAAAACCGCTCGGCAAATTATTCGATCACTTTGACATCAAAAATCCAATAAACCCTTGGGACGACATGATTGCATTTGCAAGAAAGTAGTAGTATTCGCGCGGCGAATACGCACAATTTGCAGCACCGTCACCCGCGCGGGACTACAACATCTGATTACGCTTTTGTCGCCAACGAACATTGAGATCCGGGCTTCAGTTTCTCTCATGAAATATGGCTTTTATACTATCAAGATACCCTCACTCGCAAAGTGAATCCGGACTCAATGTTGTTGGCTCCTTCGTAATTAGTCCAACTTGCATTACGAAATAGCTAAGCGTTGACGAGAGCGCCGGAAATCGCGCGGGTGAGCAAAGCGCGAATACACGCTTACTTCTTGACGAAATGAGTTGAACGGTATACAAACACATACGCCATGAGAAGGCCGTATTTATCCATCATTATCCCTGCTTACAATGCGAGCGTTTCGCTTACGAGGCTTTTGGCTTCGCTTACAAAATCAACATATAAACAGTTTGAAGTGATCGTCGGTGATGATGCGTCTAACGAACAATATTTCGTCGGGCGTGGCGTCAAGATTGTCCGGTTGACGCGCAATAAAGGGCCGGCGGCGGCACGAAATGCCGCGGCGAAACGGGCACACGGCGAAGTGCTTGTATTTCTTGATAGTGATGTGACCGTCTATCCTGACACTCTCGCAAAAATTGCAGGAAAATTTAAAGAAGATCACGATTTAACCGCCATCACCGGCGTGTGGGATAAACATCAGAAAACCGATGATTTTTTTCCCCAATTTAAGGCCCTCCGGGACTGGAGTTACTGGACCAATGAGCGCGATCGTGACGGGTATTATTACTTATTTAGTACCCGTATTGCCGCCATCCGCCGCGAAGTGTTTCTGCGACTGGGCGGATTTAACGAAGCGTTTAGGCAGATGGAGGATGTCGAGCTTACGTATCGCATTGCTAAGCGCTATGCGATCATCTTTGCCCCAGACGTGCGTGTTCACCACGAATTTGAAGGATTTTGGCCCGTTGCCAAGAAATATTTCTGGCGGAGTTTTTATTGGACAAAGCTCTACCGTGAACGGCGGAAATTTGATCCGGTTGCAACAACCGTTTGGGAAAGTATGGCCGCAGCAACCGGTGTTGGGGCAATCGGGTCATTTGTTTTGGGAATCGTACTATTTTTTTTCGTCCCGCTTCCGTTTGTGAAGTCATCATTTTTGCTTTTCGCTTTGATATTATTGGCAATTCACACGTTCCTACTCCAAAAATTTTTCCGGTTTGTCTACCGGGAGAAGGGGATGGTATTCATGGGAAAAGCGCTCGCCATGGGACTTATTCTTTATTGCATTATCCTCTCGGGATCATTGTATTACAGCCTCAAACAGCGCACCTCCGTGGTATGATGGAAAGACATGAATAGTAAAGTGCATCACCCGTTCACGAAAATATTTATTCCCATATGTTTATTCTTATTAGTCATTTTTGTCGGGATAACGCTTGCGCCTTCAATCGGTCCTGCGTGGGATGAGCCGGATAATATATTTTCAGGTGGCCAATATTGGAATTTTTTCCAATCAGGGTTCAAGCCTTCGATTCTCACACAAAAGGACGCGGGAGCATCAATATTCGGTAACATTATTTATACACAAGAGCACGACCTTGCACGTTATCCGCCGGTTCCGAATTATATAGGCACCGCGTTTGCTGTCATTGCCGCTAGATTCGGCATGCCGATGACCGGGCCGAATGTCATTATCGCATTTCATATTGCCACGGTTTTTTTCTTTGCGATCCTTGTCGTTACCGTCTATGCATTCGGGGAACTTTTGGGGTTATCAATTGCGGTCCGGCTGTTTGCGGCACTTGCTATTTTCCTTTACCCCACTATGTTCGGGCACGGGCTATCAGACCTCAAAGATACCGCCCAGGTGGCACTCTTTACGCTAAGTCTGTATTTATTACTGCGAAGCTTGTTGACCGGAATGTCGGAGAGACGTCCTCCCGAAACGGCAAACCCATGCACGATTATTGGAGCCATTGTATGGGGTTTGGCACTTGCGACCAAGTTTAATGCGGTATATGTGCCGGTTATTGCAGGTATTTGGGTCGTGTGTACCGGTTTACTTGAGTTTGTTAAGCATAATCCCAAGAACAGTGTTCACGTTAAACCGTTCGTTGCCGCCGCAGGAACCATTATTATCTATATGGTTATCGGATTTGCCGTTGCGTTTATCGTGTGGCCGTATCTCTGGTTTGATCCTACACACCGCATTGTCGAAGTCGTGCGGTATTTTACGACCGTGGGCCAAGGGTATCAGATTTTTTGGAACGGAACACTGTATCAAGTGGGAGTAGGGAGGTCATTATGGTGGTATCCGTGGGCAAATCTTTTTCTGGCAACGCCGATTGTCGTCCTTTTTGCGATTGGGTTAGGGCTCCTCCAGGGTGCAGCGGCAATTTTTCAGAAAAATCCTGGGAATCGGATGCCCCTTCTTCTGTTTTTGTGGATACTTATTCCTTTGGCCCGCGCCATTATGCCAAGCGCCGCATTTTATGACGGAATACGGCATTTTATGGAAGTTCTGCCGCCGCTCATGCTGCTTGCAGCACTTGGCGTTGAGGTTTTTGTACATGTTCTTCACAAGAAATTCTTTGTCCCTTTGTTACCCGATTACAGGGTTACGTTGTTATGTTGTTACTTTGTTACTTTGTTAACGATTATTGGTTACCTCATATTTATTGATATCAACTATGTTCCGTATTCATCGGGATATTTTAACGCTTTTGCGGTCAATCCCAATATACAATATGATCGGGATATAGAGGCGTTATCAGTACACGAAGCAATGCAGTATCTGGATGCAAATTATCCGCCGTCACGCGTTTGGGTCCCGATTGCAGGACATTTATCATGGTATTATCTCAAAGCCGGCGATCAATATGTCTATAATTCCGGTGAAGCCGATAGCATAGTGCTCGTGAATAAATCCTCTCACTTTTCGGAAAAAGAGTTTGTAGCAACACTCGGTGGGGCTTATGTGCCGGTCTATTCTGTGACGCGGCAGGGGGCGATTTTCGCCTGGGTGTTTCGGAAAAAAGAATAGATTATCGGTTACTTGGTTACTTGGTTGGTGGACTTGGCGGGGAGCGTTACAGTAGGCAGGGTGATAGGCTTTGGCTGAATAGTCGCTGAGGGCAGGGTATTGTATGTCGCGGAGCTTACTGTCGACGACCCCGAAGCCTCTTTTCCATAATCACTTAACGTTTGGTTTATGACTTTGTAATCATCTGATGACTTGTCGATGAGTGGAAGAACTTGTTTTATCGTTGCTATTGCCTGGGTAATATCATTGTTCGATTTGTAGGCATTAGCCAGATTATAGTAAGCATTTGCATAATCGGATTTAAGTGCAATTGCACGTTGGAATTCCGTTATCGCAGTCGTGTAATTATTGATTGACATAAATACAGTTCCTAGGTCGACATAGAGAACAGGATTGGTGGGATCGAGTTGTATTGCCTGATTATAGGACGCTACCGTCCAGTTGTCTGCGCCCTGCGCGACTCCGATGAGCTGTTGATAGGTTCTTGCGAGATTTTCCCATGATAAGATGTTTACGGGATCAAGCGCTACTGCCTTCTTTGCTTCGTTGATTGCCTGCTGTAATAGTTGTGCAACAAGCTGGCGGTCCTTTGTCGTCGTGTCTGCTAATCCTTTTGTTTGAGGCGTTGTATTGGCGCGAATAGAGTTGGCCAGTGACGCCGCAAGCGCCAGATTTGTTTGACTAAATATAATGTGATACCGGCTTATATACGGATTTGTCCGGATCGTGAGAATCTGAGTATTATACGTTGCGCTGCCATTATTCGCCTGGGCATATTGGAGTGATGAATAGAAAAGAAGCTCGGCATTATATGATCGCACAATTCCCATGAGAGCGGCGCCGATCAGGATAACGGTTGCAAAACAGATAGCGCCCCGGATAAAGATATTTTTGTGTGCGATGTGTAGTGTTTTTTGATTTTTTCCTAACGCTGCAAGGATCGTGAGGAGCACAATAACAACGAGAACACTTATATTCGGCGGAGTCAACAGAAAGAGAGCGATTCCCACGAATATGCTAACCCCGAATACGCTTTTCTTGGCCTGTGTCATGCTGTTTTTCATATACAATATCATAGCTGCCAGCCCGAGAAGGCCGTAAATTGTTGCGATATGAAGGAGCATGTTGGCATTTGTGGTAAATCTGAGGCTCCACAGCGGAGAAGAATTCATAAGTGAAGACCGCCCCGCGGTGAAAGCTGCGAGAAAGTTTTCTGCGCCGACTCCCACAAGTGCTTGTTTGGGGTTTTTGAGGATTTCAAGCATAATGCCCCATCCGTCACGAAGTGAAAGAAGCGTACCATTTATTCGCGGTATGAGCTGCCACACTATGGCGCCAACGCCCACGACGCAGATAAAAGACATGAGCGCCAGAAGTGACATTGGTGTCTCCTGTTTATCTTTATGGGCATCATTAATAAACCGGAAAAGAAGGGGTAACAACAGTACAAAAAGAGAGATTGTCGCAACTGAAGCGCCTGATGGCGTCCAGAGGGGATCGGCAAGGTAGCTAACCTGCGGGAACATGACTTTGCCTAATCCGAAGAGTTGGTAGATGGAAAGAAGCGCAAGGATGGTAGTACTTACGAACAGCGGCCATATGATCTTTGTGACCTGTTTATGATCAAATAATGAGGGAAGCAAAAGCGAAATTACGGTCAGATTAAAAAATGTGATAGGCCCGAAGGGGCTTAACAGCGCCTCAACTCTGTTGGTTGAGGCAAAAATAAGGCTGAAGAGCGATGTGATTGTGATGGCGCCAAGTCCGGTCGTTATTGGCGTAAGAGAGAATGTCGCGGTATTTCGTCTGAGGCTTTGGTATAGCCAGGAGATAATAATGAATAGCGTGAGACATGACAGAAGCATCCATTTGTTTGTGTCATAGAACTCCTGAGTTACCGGTAAAAAGAAAAGCGGAAGTCCTGCTAATGATATACCGATGATCCATCTTGCAATAGCGGACGATAAAGGGTTGATGTGTTTCACAGTGTTTATCATAGTAGATTATGACTGATGGGTAAAGGGAAGAAAAATTTCGTGCGTGTTATTGATTAGAATAGTAATTTATATAAATATATTGTAATTATATTTAATTAATAGATTGATATATATCATTCCGTTTACGTCTTTTAACCATATCATAGTACTGCACTATGATTTGTGTGCGAGTATGAGAATTGAAGAACCGAATGGTGCCGGAATTTTAGGGGAAAATAGTCCTTCCAGTCGGAGCATGCCCGTAAAGATAGAATTAAGAAATTTTGGGAAACGCGGTATGGTAGACGGCCTGGGATATATTTTAGCCAGAATTCGTGAGAAGGCAAATAGCGGGAACACTGAAGTGTATATATATCTTGACACATCAATCTGAAACCCAGCCTGAGTGACCATCGATTCGAGTTGATTTTTTGTATATCTGTATTTTGCATCCATTGTGATATCATGCGGACCAAATAATGCCGGGCCGGCACAATCTGTGATAAGAAGATACCCGTGGGGCGATAAGATCCTGAATGCTTCAGACAGGGCTTTGGGTTCTGATATCCCTATGTGGTACAGAACGTCAATAAATGTCGTGAGGTCAAACGATTCCGATGGAAACGGCAGGTGATTGGCGTTGCCCTCTACAACCTTTATTCCCCGCGACCGGGCAAATCGTGCGGCATCCGGATTTTTTTCAAGCGCAGTAACCCGACCGAATTCCATTAAACACTTTGTTGTTCCTCCTGTTCCGCAGCCCACATCAAGGATCTCCCGATGTTTTTGCGGCAACGTTGAGAGCACGTTCCTTATAAATGCCTGTTTGCCCACAAACCAGAAGTACGTTTGCTCTAATTGATACATTTCCCCGTATGTTTTTGATTCCATATTGGTTGCTTTTTGTTTGGTGTCTTGCCATACTGATTATACCTGATATATGAGATTCCTGACCCCGATGAGCAAGCGAAATGATCGCGGATTTACCCTCATGGAACTTCTTATCGTGATAGCTCTTCTTGTCCTCTTGCTCCTTATCCTTCTTATGAATCTCCGGAATCAATTCGCCAAAGGCCGTGATACGCAGAGAAAAACCGATCTTGAGAAGATTCAGAAGGCGTTTGAAGAATATTACAATGATAAAGCCTGTTATTACGCTTCATCTCCTCTCACGAGCTGCGGAGGACCCGGTCTTGCCCCATATATTCCGAGGGTACCCTGCGATCCCGGCAATAACGGACCCTATCTATATGTTGCGGGAACGCCAACGGCTTGCGACGGCTATCATGTTTGTGCAAAATTGGAGGATTTGAGCGATCCGGATATTACCCGGATCGGGTGTGATCCCGTACAGGGGTGCGGGTGGGGAGTAGGATATAATTATTGCGTTGCCATGGGGTCAGATGTCGTTGCCCCGAATTTTATTCCGGGGGCCCCCACAGGCACGCCGACGCCGACGCCCACCAATGTTCCGACGCCTACACCTCCGTCCGGTGGTCAATGGGAGTGTACGAAAGCCGGAGATTGCAATAATTATGCAGACCCCGATGCTGCAGGTTGCCCATTCCGTTACGGCTTCGGATGTATATATAATGGTGTGAATCAATGTGGAAATCCGGCGAACCGGTGCCTGCATTAGCACGGGGAGGACTTGTTACAATGAAAAGACATACACGACGAAACGGATTTACGTTAATAGAGTTATTAATTGTCATTGCTCTTCTTGGAATGCTGATCGTTGCGGGTGTGGGAAGCTTCATTTCGTCGGTGAAAAAATCCAGAGACAGCCGGCGTAAAAGCGATTTAGGACAGGTTGCCCAGGCGTTGGAAACATATTATAACGATAAGGGAAAATATCCGCTCGGTGATGCAGGCCAGATTAAAGGGTGTATTTTAGGATCCGGAAGCATCAGTGACTGTACATGGGGGAAAAAATGGAGTGATCTCTTGGCATCTCCTGAGACTATCTATATGCTCGCGCTGCCAACGGATCCACAGCCAGGCGAAGCCTATTATTATGATTCTCTGGATGGGAGCTATTATAAAATCTATTCGACCATCGAAAATACAATGGATACGGATAAAGGGGTCAAAATCACGGGCTACGCGAACACCAATTGCGGCGGCGGGGCAGAGTGTATGTATGGTATTGCAAGCAGTAACACACCCCTGTAAAGTAACAAGTGGGACCACAATAAATGAAAAATATTCGAAATAGGATAACCAGTAGATTTGAACGCGGCTTTACGCTTATTGAACTTCTTGTTGTGATTGCCATTATCGCCGTACTCATAGCATTTGCGGTCACAAATTATTTGGGAGCCAGGCAGCGGGCGAAAGACGTTAAAAAGAAATCCGAACTACAGGAGCTCAAAACAGCACTCAGACTGTATTATAACGATTTTAATATCTACCCGCCGGATGCAACGACTAACGATTTGGATGGATGCGGTAATGCAACACCACCAATTGCAAGCTGTAATTCCGGTGAGTTTGCGGCAGGAACAAATGTGTATATGAAACTTTTGCCTCAGGCAGCCTCTTATGTATGGCATTATCAGCCGGTGGGTGTTGCACGCGATGATTTTTGCCTCTGGGCAACGTTGGATAATGCATCAGACACCGATATCACGGCATCTCAGGCAAAATGTGCAGATTCCTGTAAATCAGCAAACCCGGCTTTGACCACTTCCGACTATACATTGTGCGCTGATTAATTACTTCGGGTTGTTATTCGGATTGCATATCGTAAGATCCGTAATGAGTTTACAAAATATTTAGGTAAGGCTTTGTCATCGCATTCAGGTTTGGCTTAAACAGGATTGTTTGGCGGTCGCGGAAACTTCTAATTGACTATCCACCAGTTGAACTCCACGGGGCTTGAAATCGGGGAATCGATCGCGACGGTGAAGCTAGTTCCCGAAATTTTGGTCGATACATACGGTACCTGATTATTTGTTGAAGTTATTGGGGTGATATAGATTAAACTATCATCAGTAACTCTGGTATTTGCAATGGTGATTGATCTCAAGTCTGCTGGTATAACACCTTGACCTATAGTTGCTTGCTCGGTAGCACTCTGAGAGCTCATGAGACTGTTATCTAATTTCATTGGAATGGTTAGTTTGTCGACGGCCAATGTGCCTGAGACGCTTGCTGAGCCGAATGTGCCGGAATTGGCTAAGAGGTGGCCGGTAAAGATGGCGCTGCCGGAAGCATCAATGACTACAACTGGTAGATTGTTTGCGCCTTTAACGACGAGATTTGCAAATCCACCTGATGTTGTTGAAGGATGCTGCTGTGTCAAGTCAATTGTCAGGTCGTCATTTATTGCCTGGAGCGTGTTGGTTCCCAGCACATTACCGACCGTCAGATCGCCGGTAATATCGAGATTTCCGTTGATTACGACATTGCCAGCGGTATCAAGAACCATTGTGCCACCCATAATGTCGAGATTGGCAAGACGATCCTTTTGGAGATACAGCGTCCCGCCGTTTGATTCAATCGTGTCTCCGTCAATACTCACCATGCCGTCTACAAGAAGTGATCCTGCGATTGATGTTTTTCCGAGTATTGAGTCACCCAGGACGGCAAGCGATTGAGTGAGCGTGATGTCTTTTGATATTGTCACATTTGTCGTATCAGCTGATACATCAGCTCCGAGAGCCAGAAGCGCGCTCACTGATGCATCTGGTCCCGATGCAACTTCCGATGACGGTGTTGCATTTATGATCTGGGTCAGGTTCGTAATATTGTTGATTGTTGCGGCTCCTGTTGCGGGGGAAAGTTCACCTCCCGAGGTTATGATCCGATCCGCATACAGTGTTCCTGCAATCGTGCTGTTTCCGCTCACATCGAGATTGCCGCTTATGCTAGCATTTCCGGTCGCGGTCAGTTTGTTAGTGGTAAGGTCTCCGAACGTACCTCCCCGTGCGGTAAGTGTACCGGCGAGAGTTGCGTTGCCAAGCGCATCAAATGTTGTCGAAGGAGCGGCAGCGCCCGAATTGTAAATACCGAATGTTTGAGCCGGGCTTAATTTAATGGCAATTCCTGCGGAACTTGTAGCAAGCGGACTTATCGTATCGGTAGAAAGATCGTGGATGGTTGAGCCTTGCGATGTTGCCGTATTGCCATTTAATAATCCGCTTGTTGAGACGACGTTTACTATGTAGTCGCGAAGCGATTGGCCGCCGACAGTCAGCGTGTTTGTGACAAGATCCTGTGTGGTAATGGAACCTGCTTTCAGCGTCCCGATAACAGCTTGGGAAAGGGCTGAAACTTCAGAGACCATATCGCCGGCAAGCGTATTCACCTGGTATGACAGTGTTCCGTCAGAGGCTTGTGTTTGTGAGATGACCACATCAGAGAGATCATTTGACGTGTTACCGATCATATTACCACTTGAGTTGAGCGCCAATTCCTGCCCGTCATTGAGCACAAATCCGGTTGATCCGCCTGTCCGTGTATTTTGCCACTGGCTTGCGTCAAAGCGCGGAGCGGTTAATCGGTACGATACAACGGTGGGCCTTATTGTATAAATTGTTAGTTTATACGTGCTGGGATCTATCGTATACCAGCTCTTCGTATTAGCAGCAGGGGAGAGAAGGACAATAAGGCTATTCAATTGGGCCCGAAGATTTGTTACTTTTGCGAACAGCCAGAGATCAGATCCCTCCTGTACGGTACCAAAATTTAATTCGGCTTTATAGCCGACTCCGGGTTGATAGGTGTTTGTTATGACCGAGCCGGTTGTCTCTTCTTTTTGTCCGACCATACCACTGAGATACGTTGCATACTTTTCTCCGTTTATTGTGTATGGAGGGTCGACGGTACCGACGTCGATTTTGCCGACACCGTTGCCGACGTTGAGCATGGTGCCGCCTAAGCCAATAACCGTTAGGTTGCCGCTTAGGGTCGCATTTCCAAGCGCATCAATGGAGAATTTTGATACCATGTTTGCATCAGATGCACCGTTTCCGCCGGGTGAAAAGTTGAAGTTCAGCGTGTTATTGTTTAACACGTTGATAGCAGGAGTCTCCTGGGCGCCGCTTAAAACGAAGCGCGCGGATGTTGATGCATCTCCTTTTGCATTTAATGAAAGAGAACCCGCAGGATCCAGGAAGTAGCTTTGGTCTTCAAGATCGGTAAGCTTATGTACCGCGGTGTAACCGTCACCGGTAATCCGCATATTAAGTGCGGGCGTGGTGCTTCCTGAAAGCGTGTAAAAATCCAGTTGTGATTTATTGGTTGCGTTTAAGAATACCGCTGCCATACTTGCAACGTTCTGCATTGTTGCGCCCGTATCCGGTAATCTGAATTGAAGCCCGGTGCCGATGCCGCTTGCGGCGGTTCCGCTACTCAACGTTTTATCAATTGTTACGGCGGTTTCACTTTGGTTAACGACCGCGTCTTTCAGATTAACGTTTAGTTCGGATACGGGGGTGGTTGTCCCGATGCCGACGAGCCCCTGATCAAAAATACCGGCATAATTATTTGTTCCTCCCGATGCAGTGAAATATCCGCCGATGTCAGTTGTCGCGCCCGAAGCATTGAAGTAACCTGCATAATTTGTAGACGTTGAACCCGTACCGCTCGTTGTTGAGTAGAGTCCGTATCGGGTGATACCGGAAGCTGAATTAGCTCCGGATGATGATAATGAAAGGAGTTTTTGGCCGGTTGCAGCAGCGGTGCCATTTACCGATAACGACATGCCATTTCCGGATGTAAGGCCGTTAAATGTGCCAGAAATTCCGTTACCGGTTGATAAATTGGCGGCAGTAAGATTTACCAAATTTCCACCAGAAGTAATGGTCCCTGTTGAATTGATTGATAATCCTGTTCCGGTCGTTAACCCATTAAAAGCGGCATTAATCCCTGTGCCGGTCGTGAGGTTCGGAGCGGCGAGTGACATAAGCGTTCCCGTCGTGAGATTTTGTCCCGTAAGCGAGAACGAAGTACCCGTCGTGTTTGTCTGATCGGTCAGATTCATCGCTGTTGCATTCGTGTTCGGGCCGAAATAGTTATAGATAAAGTTCCCGGCACTATCGACCGAAAATGCCGGTTGCTGATACATCTGGCCTGATGTTGTTGCGAGATTATTCGTATTGTTAAATACCTGGAGAAGATTATTTGCCGTGATAGCATTTTTCGTTTCATTGGGAGACGTTAACTGCGAGAGAGTAGAGTAAAGCGAATAATCCGAAGATTCGCTCCAGAATTTTGATGTCGTATTATCATTGCCCGTTTCTCCGGCGATAACGAGTGATCCTCCGTTATTGCAGGTCGTAGATCCGCCATTATACCCGATACAGGGAGAACCAGCGACTGAAAGACCGATCGTATCATTTTCGTTCAGCGCGTTGCCGGCATTATCTACTTTTGTCGTATTTACCGTACTATAGAGATCAACAACGCTGTCGGCATCAGACGCGATAACAGAGACGCCCCCCGTATTGGTGGTTGTATCGTTTGTTCCGACATAGATAAATTGATTTTTGTTATCAAGCGCGACTGCATAAGCCGCACTGACTGTTACACCGGCCGATCCGCCGCCAAGGAGCTGCTGATATGTGTCGGCACCGGTGACACCGGTTATCCGTGACGCAGTATGATTTTGTAGTGCGTGATAGCCAACCTCATACATGTGACGGACCTGCCCGGGAGTGAGCGCGGTTGCCGTGACAAATGGGTCGTCCAGTGTGCCTCGGAAAAATGCTCCCGGATTATTGGAAGCTACACTTAAATCGGCACCGATAGTGAGCGCGACAGAGCTTGATGCAAGCGTACTTGATTGCGCAGAAGAATTCGCCAAAACACCATCGACATACACATACTGGATTCCATTGTTTTTATCGTAGACACCCACAACATAGTGCCAATTTGTATCGGTTATGGCAACTGCGCCTGTTGTTGTTATGTTTGCCGACCCGTTGCCCGTTATGAATACCGGGAAATTTGAGGTATTAAAATTTAAGCTAAAAGCCTGATCTGCTGCCGCATTGCCGTATTTTGCAATAATTGTATCAATTTGGCTTCCTGAATTTGCCCGTTTCACCCATGCGCCGACCGACATAGGGCTTGAACCAGTATTAAAGTTTGTGTCATTGACACAGTTTCCCGATGAGCCGTTATCCGAGCACAAGTAACTTGAGCTGTTAGAAGTCCCGAAATTGATACCGGTTCCGCGGACTCCCGATGCTGAAAATGTTGGTGTTCCTTTGCTCGTTAATTTACCTTTCTTGGCCGATTCATCCAGAATTGCGCCTGTACCACCGGATGTTTCGACGAGCGGCCACATACCCCGGATATCGCCGACCATTTCCTCAGTAATATAATCTTTGGTGTAGTATTTAACTGAACCACTTGCTTCACTACCGACTTTTGTTTGAATAACAGATAGGCCGGTGTTATGGGCGACATATATGGTAGGGGATTTACCATCGACCGTACTGGTTCCTTCTGTCACAAATAACGCGTCCGGCGCTACGTTGAATGATAGACCGCCGGGGATAAGTGCCGGTGTTGTTGAAACGCTATAGTTTGTTGAAGCGGTATTTGTGACGCCGCCTTTGTTTATCGCTTGGTACCAGACGTCTACTTCATTCGCCGTATCGTTAATGGCGTAAACATTACCGGCCGAATCAATCCAGACCGATCGATAGAATGTGCTTGCGGCTCCGAGATAGGCAATTGTGGTCAGGTCCGTCATATCAATAAGAGAAACGCCTCCATTTGTACTCGTATTAGTTGCTGCGGCGACATATGTTTTTCCGTTAATCACTGCGGCGTGGACATCCCTTGGACCATCCTGACCGATCTGCAGGGTTGAAACCGCATTGCTGATGCCGCTCCCTGCATTTCTGTTTGCGATCGTGCTGTTATAGATACGGTATCCGTTGGTATTGTTTATTTCGTAGCCTTTGTCGTTGACCAAATCTATTCCCTCGATACCGGAAGTGACTCCTGTATTAACCGATACATATATAGTTCCGTTTAATGCGAAAACACTAGCAGGAAGCGTGCCGGTCGAATCGCTCCGTCCGATCAGATTTCTATTCGCATTACCACTGCCGCCGCTGTCAAATTCCATCCAGAGTGTATTATCCTTAGCATCGTAAATATAGACGTGTTGACTAACTGTAATGATGATTGCCTTTTCGGGAAATTCCCGTCGCGAAGATCGGGTCGAGCTTGAAGTCTCGTTATACCAGCTGGATGTTTTTGCCCGATCATCATTTCTCCACATTCCGCCATCGGTATCTTTCGACGTATCATATACATAGATATCAGTAATATTAGCAAGCGACGCCAAAGTCTTTGTTCCATTGACGGTAATATCGCTCCGACCAATAGAGAAGCGGGGAGCGCCTGATGCTGATGCGGTAAATATGTTTTGGTCGCCGGTTTCATTCAAAATCGTCAACGCCTTTCCTTTTATTGCGCCAGAAATGTCTAAAAGACCAACTGGGGCAGTATTATTTATACCGACCTGACCACTGCTATTTATATATAATCCGGCGGTTCCGTTGGGCGATAGTTGAATTGGTCCGGTTTGTGAATCTCCTATAGTTAGCGGAACCATATTCGTCGTATCAATAATTGCCGATGTTCCCCTGATCGTCAATTTTCCGGAAATACTTGCATTCCCATTATCTCCATTTAAAAATATAAGAGCGCTACCCGTTGCAGTATAGGAAGGATTTGATCCAAAATTTGTACTTCCTAATGCTAAGCTTTTATTAACGACAGGGTAGGGGTAGATCACATTTTCTCCATTTGTCTGGGTAAATAGTACAGTACCGTTGGCTCCGATTTGTCCGGTACCCCCGGTTGGTCCGTTTGCTCCTGTTGTCCCTGTTGATCCCGTATATCCGGTTGGACCTGTCACACCCGTTCCACCAGTTGATCCTGTTGTACCGGTTCCTCCCGTCGGGCCGGTAACTCCGGTGCCGCCTGTAGTTCCGGTCGATCCGGTTGCGCCTGTAAAACCGGTTGGGCCGGTGCCGCCGGTTGCACCCTGAACCCCTGTGGTGCCTGTTGCTCCGGTAAAGCCTGTTGGACCAGCGGATCCGGTTGTACCTGTTGATCCGGTTGAACCGGTTGCTCCTGTTCCTCCTGTTGATCCGGTTGGTCCCGTGACACCGGTTCCGCCGGTAGAACCTGTAGTACCGGTTGCTCCGGTGGGCCCGGTTTGACCCGCGACACCGGTTGCTCCCGTTGTTCCTGTTGACCCTGTTGATCCTGTTGGTCCGGATCCTCCCGATGCTCCAGTGCCTCCGGTAGCTCCTGTGTATCCTGTTGGACCCGTAACCCCTGTTCCTCCTGTTGTCCCGGTCGGTCCGGTTATTCCTATCGCTCCGGTAGCGCCCGTTGAACCTGTTCTTCCGGTTGGACCCATAACCCCTGTTCCTCCAGTTGATCCGGTTGTACCTGTTGCTCCTGTTGGACCATTGATACCTATTGCGCCTGTTGATCCTGTTGATCCGGTTGATCCTGTTGATCCGGTCGGTCCGGCTAATCCTGTAGTTCCTGTTGAACCGGTTGTTCCGGTTGGACCGGCTAATCCTGTAGTTCCTGTCGATCCCGTTGACCCTGTTGCGCCTGTCGGACCTGCATTTCCCGTAGATCCCGTTGAACCTGTTGTCCCGGTCGGACCGGTTATTCCTACGGTTCCTGTTGTACCTGTTCCACCCGTCCCTCCTGTTGGTCCGGCTACTCCTGTGCTTCCCGTTGAACCTGTCGTTCCTGTTCCACCGGTCGGACCAATTCCGCCTGTTGCTCCAGTGCTTCCCGAACTTCCGCTTGAGCCTGTGGGACCGAAATAACCGGTTGTACCTGTTCCACCAGTCGGGCCGCTAGCACCGAAAGATCCGGTGCCACCGGTCGTTCCCGTTCCACCAGTTGGGCCAGCGCCTCCCGCACCCGCTATTCCGGTTCCTCCGGTAGCTCCGGTTGGACCGACAAAGCCGGTAGTTCCTGTTGTACCCGTAGGGCCAAACGTTCCGGTACCACCTGTTGTTCCTGTGGATCCTGTTGGACCGATAAATCCCGTAGTGCCAGTCGTGCCTGTTGGGCCTATGAAACCTGTTGCTCCTGTCGGGCCGGTTTCTCCAGTAGCGCCGGTTGATCCGATTCCTCCTGTGGTTCCCGTAGAACCCGTAGGACCAAATGCACCCGTACTTCCTGTTGTACCTGTAGTTCCTGTGGGCCCAATGGTACCGGTTCCGCCTGTAGGGCCTGTTATGCCGGTTGTGCCAGTTGATCCTGTTGGGCCAAATATTCCCGTGGAACCAGTCATTCCAGTGGGACCAGCCATTCCCGTTGTTCCGGTCGGACCGTTCACTCCGGTTCCTCCCGTATATCCGGTAGGACCTATAGATCCGGTTGCACCGGTCGTACCCGTAGGACCTATAGATCCGGTTGCACCGGTCGTACCTGATGGTCCCGTTGGTCCCGTGATACCTGTTCCACCGGTTGGCCCAATAAATCCTGTTGCGCCAGTTGTTCCGGTTGGCCCAATAAATCCTGTTGCGCCAGATGACCCAGTTGCCCCAGATGCCCCCGTAGGTCCCGAGGCGCCTGCGGTTCCCGTGGCTCCCGTAGTTCCTGTTTCTCCTATAGGACCGGTATCTCCTTGTTGACCGGTAGGACCTGAAGAGCCTTGTGAACCGGTGCTACCAATTGAGCCGGTCGGTCCTGTAATACCCTGAGTTCCTGTTGGGCCTGTTGGTCCGAAATCACCACGAAATCCGGTTTCACCTGTCGGTCCTATAGAGCCAGAATCACCGACGTTCCCTGTCGGACCGAGTGAACCAGTGCCTCCTGTTGGGCCAAGTATTCCGGCGTCACCAGTCGACCCTGTCGAGCCTGTAGCTCCTAATATTTGTGCAGATTGCGATGCATTGAGAATTTGATTTGCAAGCAAAGGGTTTAAGGGGTTATATAGAGAAGAGAGTGGAGCAGCCTTTGGACCTGATGTACTTTGAGTCTTTAATCCTATTATTTGATATATTAAAGCAGCGGAACCAAGAAGGGAAAAGAGCAAAAGCATACCTAGGGCTAGAGGCGATAGAAATCGTTGGAATCCAGAGTTAAATGAGGCTGGTGCAACACCTGCGGGAATAATAATTGTTTCTTGTCCTGATGAATCCGCTGTTGAGACTGGGGCTGGAGCAATAGCAGTAGGTGGAATAGGAATAGGCGTTGATATGTTTTCTCCGGCTATCACTTCTGGAATCGGAGCTACAATCGGAATAGGTATAACGGCAGCAGGATGAGGAGCGTCGAGAAAGTGTTCGATCTGCGGTAATAGAAGAACATTGTTGTTTTGGGAAGGCTTATTCTCGGCACTTTTTGGAATATTGCTGAGGTATTGTGACGGGTCATCAGTTATCCATCCCTGAGTCATTGCACACTTAAAAAACATTCTTATGGCGGATAATCGTCTGTTTATGGTATTAGCCGGTACGTGTGCGAGGAGCTGGGATCGTTTATAGTTTTCAAGCATTTCCAGGGATATTTGTTTGAGAAGACCTTTTTGTTGAGAATTTTCAAGAGGCAAAGGATTATTTTGGCTTGTTGTAGTAATCCAATTAAAAAAATTGTGGATATCTGTGCGGTAATTCTTCTGGGTTATTTCTGAAGCCCCCTGTTCCTGTAAAAATCCGAGGAAGGTCCGCTCGATAAAAGCTTGATAATCCGCAATATTAGACAACATTAGACTATCCATGTATATAGTTAAACTCATATATAATAAGGCCGTCAATAGGAAACGTGATGTGGTTAAGTAGTACTTAGATTACATAAAAAACATGCGTTAATTGTGCATAAGTAGCGGAAACATACATATTTCACGAATTACCGCATTGTAATATAGAAAGTAATGAAGGCCTTATTAAATAATTCAGCAATAAATATTGATTAATATTACGGAAAAACTGCTTATTTTAGACTTTGGACAGTAAAGATAGAGAAGAGGTTTTAATAGTTGTGAAATGTCGTCAGTACGAGCCTTTTGTATGCTATATCCTGTAATTATGTTTTCTTATAGCTTATAGTTAGATATGCTCTTTTACTCGTAAACATACAGTATTGGGCAATATATATCAATAACCATTGATATAATTTTAGTTGGCAGTTAAGTGCGCAAAGCGCTATTAGTAATATGTCTCGATTTGATGATCTAAATCTATTTTCCAGTGATAATATTGCAAAAACATCACTATAAGTTTATATTCTTCTATTATTTAATTAAGGTAATTAGGCATATTGAATCTAGCATAATTAATTCAAATTAATTAGCAGTTTAGTATTTTTATTGCTATATATTTTTTGGACCGTACTAACGGCCTTATTTTTATAGTATTACAAAATAGGGAAGTGGGGCATAGAAAACGTGAGCGTATTTAGCTTTATGGACTCAGCTTGTGGAATTATAGGGTTTACTTTAACCGAAGTGAAGTTAATCAATCTTATAATTAGTAAATTATATTATCTATAACCGACTGTGAAAACTGATTACAATTAGCTTTGCCTCCGGAGGCTGTGAAATGACGTTAGGCGACTTTGCTTTCATATATATGTTAAATACGACGTTATTCGTATATAATGAGGCTCATGAAGAAAGTTACATACAATTTTAATCAGCTGGAATCGAAGTGGCAAACTTGGTGGGACCGGAAGCTATTGAATAGTACTAATATAGAAGCGGCAAAGAAGCCATACTACAACCTCATGATGTTTCCATATCCGTCGGCAGAGGGTTTACATGTCGGAAATATGTATGCCTTTACCGGTTCAGATGTTTACGGGCGGTTTAAGCGTATGCAAGGATATGACGTGTTTGAGCCGATTGGATTGGATGGATTTGGTATTCATAGTGAAAATTATGCATTGAAGATAGGTCGTCACCCCATGGATCACGCGAAGATAACTGAGAAGAATTATTATGGTCAGCTTCATAGGATCGGTGCAATGTTTGATTGGAGCAGAACAGTGGAAACGTATGATATAGATTATTATAGATGGACACAGTGGTTATTCGTGCAAATGTTTAAGCATGGTTTAGCTTATCGGAGCAAGGCGGAGGTCAATTGGTGCCCCAGTTGTAAGACTGTATTAGCAGATGAGCAGGTCATCGATGGTAAGTGTGAAAGATGCGGTAATATCGTTGAAAAGAGATCGTTAGAACAATGGTTTTTTAGAATTACCGCATATGCGGGAAAATTATTAGAAAACGTCGCAGGCTCCGCCCAAGGCGGAGTAAACCTCGACTGGTCAGAGAAAGTTCGGATAGCCCAAAAGAATTGGATCGGGAAAAAAGAGGGGATAAATATTACATACCCCGTTGTTGATGAACAAGGGAAGAGTGTTGGGGAAGTTATCTGTTTTACCACACGACCTGATACCAATTTCGGTGCAACATTTGTCGTAATGGCTCCCGAGCATCCGTTTGTCAATCAGCTCCTTTCAGTGATAGAAAAAAATAAGCGCGCTGCAATAACGAAATACATTAATGCCGCCTATAATAAATCAGAATCTAATCGAATTGCCGAGGGGAGAAAAAAAACAGGTGCCGAAACCGGTCTTTACTGCATAAATCAGTTAACCGGTCAGAAAATGCCGTTATATATCTCAGATTTCGTGGTTATGGGGTTTGGGACAGGTGCTGTCGTGGGAGTCCCCGGGCACGATCTTCGTGATTTTGAATTTGCGACCGCGTTCCACCTGCCCATTATTCGAGTGGTTAAAGGCGTTGACGGAGATATGTCATCAATAACAAAGTCCGCACAAGTTCAAGAAGAAGAAGGCGTGATGATGAATTCAGGCTTTTTGGATGGTCTCAATATTCATAAGGCAATAGATGCAATGATGGATTATTTGGAGAAAAATGGGTGGGGGAAGCGTATTGTGACGTATCATCTGCGGGATTGGTTAATTTCCCGACAACGGTATTGGGGCCCGCCGATTCCCATGATTTTTTGTAAAGAATGCGCAAAGAATGGAAAATCGTGGTTTACAACCGACGAAGCTGCTTCGCTCGGCGTATCTTTTACTGCGCATTCGTCAAGCTCAAAGTCAAACAATCAGTCAGCTCGATCTGAAAAGAGCGTGACGGTGCTTGAAAAGACACGCCTCGCCGCAGCTTCAGAAATGGCTGGTTGGTACCCAGTACCCGATGATAAGCTTCCGGTTGTTCTACCGCGTATTGATGATTATAAACCGGGTAATGATGGTGTGGCTCCGCTTGCAAAACATAAGGAATTTTATGAGACAACCTGTCCGGGATGTAAAGCGAAAGCCGTACGGGAAACAGATGTGTCAGATACATTTTTAGATAGCTCATGGTATTTTTTGAGATACCCGAGTGTCAACAAGAAGATAGAAAATAGAAGATCGAAGGTAGATAGAGAAAATGTATCTTCTATCTTCAATCCTCTATCTTCGCAGCTTCCGTGGGATCTGAAGGTCACACGGCGATGGCTTCCTGTTGATATGTACACCGGCGGAGCAGAACACAGCGTCCTCCATCTCATGTACAGCCGCTTCGTTACGATGGCACTGAAAGATTGGGGACTCGTTGATTTTGAAGAACCTTTTACCCGTTTCTATGCGCACGGACTGGTTATCAAAGACGGAGCAAAAATGAGCAAAAGTAAAGGAAATGTAGTGAATCCTGATGAATATATCGCGTCCTACGGCGCCGATAGCCTACGGTTGTATCTTATGTTCATGGGACCGTTTGACCAGGGCGGCGATTTTCGGGATACAGCTATGGAGGGTATGAGCCGGTGGGTTGGGCGGATTTGGCGGTTATGGGAGGCGATTGCTACAAATAATTCAGATTGCTCTGACAAGGTAAAGTCTGCTTTACAAAAACTGATCCAAAAGGTTGGGGATGATCTTGAAAAACGACGGTATAATACCGCAATAGCCTCTATGATGGAATTTACGAATTTAGTCGCTGACGAGGAAGGTCAAATAGGCAAAAATGAATTCAAGCAACTCGTATTACTCCTTGCGCCGTTTGCACCGCACGTGGCGGAGGAATTATGGTTTCTTCTAAGTGGTAAAAAAGAATCAGAATACAGCGCAAAAGACTCGGTACACGTTCAGTTATGGCCGGCATTCGATCTGACCAAGGTAAAAGAAGAACGTATTACACTTGTTGTTCAGGTGAATGGGAAAGTTAGAGATACAATCTCATTATCTCAAAAGGACGGGCAGGATAAGGCCCACGTAGAAGCTCTTGTACATGCTTCTGAGCGGGTGAAACGCCATATTGAAGGAAAACGGGTTGTCAAAACAATATTTATATCGGGAAAACTCATGAATTTGGTCGTCGTGTAGCTTCTTTCTTGCTTTTCATCACCGCGTTTGTCTTCCAGCTCACAGACTTTATTTCGCCATTATGTTCTAATGCTGCTAATGGATCCTGCCCAAGATGAGAGTGAAAACATTTTTGCGGGAATTTGGCGACTTTATAAACTGCCGATACTATTGGGCGTAGTTAGCCTTGTCTGTATCGGTATCTCGCTTGTGCTTTTAGTGAAATCAACTCAAAATGATCAACCGATTGAGTTTACGCATGACGGAGGCTCGCAAAATACTAGCAATCAAGCTAGTGGTTCTGCTAATTTGAAGCTAATTACCCTTGATATTGAGGGTGCGGTCGTGCATCCCGGTGTAACTATGGTGCCTGTGGACGCGAGGGTAGAGGATGCGATTATTGCTGCCGGCGGGATGTTGTCAAATGCAGACACGGATTATGTTGCAAAAAATATAAACCGCGCCATGAAAGTTAGTGACGGGATGAAAATATATATTCCGACGGTGGATGAGACATCGCACAATGGAGATTCGTACGAACGTCTCAACGAGACGTCGTACAATCTCAGTAATAGTTCGAATGGCCAGTCGCAAAATACCGCTCTTATTTCGGTTAATATGGCCTCTAAAGATGAATTAGATTCGCTTCCGGGCGTCGGTCCGATCACTGCACAGAAAATTATTGATAACCGGCCGTATGGCAGTTTGGATGACTTGGTTGCGAAAAAGGCAATTGGCCCGTCGTTACTTGAAAAATTGAAAAACAGCCTGTCACTGTAATCGTCCAGGACGGCTTAATTTCCGGCGGGCTTATCAATTCTATGTCACTTGAAACATTAACGGGCCTTATTAACAGTCTATTGCATGAACCGCAGGCCGGACTTCTTAACGGAATTATATTCGGTACCAAGGCGACATTGGATCCGTCTCTTAAGAATTCTCTTATTGAAACCGGTACGCTTCACATCATCGCATTGTCGGGAATGAATATCTCGATTCTCGTAACACTGGTAGGTCTTGTACTCTATAAGGTATTTCGACGTCCTATAGCAAACTTATTGACCATAGTTATAATTATAGGGTTTATTTTCTTTGTCGGACCCTCTCCAAGCGTTATACGGGCCGGTATTATGGGCGGAATATCACTTCTATCAGTAGCTTTTGGGAGGCAAAAATGGCCGTTATTGAGTTGGATATTAGCAGTCATTATTATGCTATTGCTAAATCCCCCATGGATCGGCGATCTTTCGTTCCAGCTTTCCGTTATGGCTACGCTGGGGATTATTATTTTTGGCTCTACTAGCGGCGTTTCGGATGCAGTATTTTTCGGAGGCGCGAAGCGGATTAATCTAGCTACCAATCGCCACACCACCGCTTCACTCAGTGAAGCTGCGCCAATATCCTTAGATGGAAATGTTAAAGTTGATATCGGGCGCACCTTCAGTGCTCCTCAAAATACGTATCCTCAACGCCTTATACGATGGCTTTGGTTACTTATCGCCGATGATCTCCGGGTTACACTCGCCGCTCAGGCGTTTACCATCCCGATTATTTTGTTTCAGCTTCACAGGATTTCCCTTATCTCTCCTCTCACAAATATTCTCATCGGCTGGCTCATGGCACCGATTATGGCACTTGGCTTTACTGTCATAATAATGGGCATGTTCTTTATGCCGCTCGCACAGCTCGTCGCTTGGTTTGTGTGGCTGCCACTTACGTATGTGCTTTGGATCATTGATCTGACGGCTAAAATTCCGTTTGCGAGTATTAGTTTCTAATGTCATTGCGATCCGTCGGCTGACGGAGAAGCAATCTCAAACATGATGGGATCGCCGCGCCGTCGGAACGGTCTCGCGATGACAATATTATGAAATTACGTATCGGGTATCTCATGAGCGGTATTGTTACAGGCTTACTTATCCTATTAGCGTTTATCTGGACGCAGCCTGACGGTAAGCTCCATGTGGTCTTTTGTAACGTTGGCCAGGGCGATGCTTCCTATGTGCGACTTCCGGACGGCCGCGATATGCTCATTGACGGCGGCCCGGATGATCGCGTGCTCACCTGCCTCGGGCGTCATATGCCGTTTTGGGACCGCCACATCGACATGGTTGTCCTTTCCCATCCGCAAAAGGACCACATGGCGGGATTAGTTTCGGTCCTTAACCGGTTTGATGTTTCCTACGTTTTTAAAAGCGATGTGGCCAACACCTCGGAAGAATATAAACAGTTTATGGGCGCTATACAGAAGAGACATATTCCGGTTAAGCTTCTCACACAGGGTGACCGAATCACCATTGGTCCCACTTCCCTCTTGGTACTGTGGCCAACAAGTGCTCAAATTGCTAAAGCCCATGGCGTCGGTCTTACCAACGTACTGGGAGCAGCTTCGACGGACGAGCCTGCCAGCGTGATTGCGACATTAAACGACTATTGTGTTGTTTTTGAATTACATTACAGGACGTTTGATGTGATATATCCGGGAGATGCGGATAGCCGTGTGGAGCCGCGTTATACAGGCCTACCATTAGCAGATAATGAAGTAGAAGTATTAAAAGTGCCGCACCACGGAAGCAAAACCGGCCTCACGAAGGATTTTATTGAGTGGATACACCCGAAGCTCGCAGTCATTTCTGTCGGGAATAATTCGTATGGTCAGCCGGCAAAAGAGATTATTACTATCCTCCAAAACATCGGTTCCCAGGTTCTGAGAACAGATAAGGCAGGAGATATTGAGGTCGTGAGTGACGGAGACCATTGGAATATCCTGCATTCATAAGAACTATTTACTTGCGAAGCATCTTTAAGGGTTCTACACTAATCATATGCCCAATGAATCTCCGCTCGCATCATCAGATACAGTCATTGTGCTTGCCCAGGCACTCACTGGTTTAGGTCATCTACGCGTTAGTCATGCTCTCTATCACGGGCTCCCACCCGGCGCGCACGCACTTCTCCTCTCGTCCCAGGATGAAAGCGTCAATTCGATTCACGCGCTCACCAGCATCCATCCGTTTTTCCGTAATGTGATGGAGTTTACCCAGCACGGGTGGGCTGAAGACGTATTTACCGTTTTGGCCCGGCGATATTTCCGAAGTCAGACGAAGCTCATCACCGAGCAGCTGCAGACGATCCTTGAGGAGCACGTGATAAAACCGAAAACGCTTCTCGTGGTTGCGACGCATATGATTTTAGGTCACCAGCTTGCTGCAATGAAAGATGAATTTGCCAAAACCAATAATATACGCATGGTTTTGATTGTCGTTGTCACGGATGATTCGCCTCAGCATTTTTGGGCGGTCGGTGGAGCTGATCTCATTTTTGTTCCCAGTGAGTATACGAAACGGGCGCTAGAAATATATCACCATAGCCAGAAAGACCTGCCGAGCTCTCGGTATATAGTTTTACCGTATATGGTAAGTCCGAATCTGGGAGTTTCATTATCTGAACAGGCCTACAGGAGGCGCATCCATCAACTTGATCCAATGAAATTAGCCACAATTCATATGGCAATTCCTGTATCCGGAGCCGCCGTGCAGTTAACCTATTTTGAGAAACTTATTAGTGAATTAGACCGGCATACCGACCGCTTCATGTTCCATATTATTTCGCAGCAATCTCCGTCAACGACGACATTTTTAGGGCATATGATCGGAAAACCTAATGTAAAGCTCCATGTATCTTCATCTCATCGGGAGGTTGTTGAATTATTTGAAGCATTATATGAGCATGAAGTCATCTCGCTTGAGGTGACAAAACCATCAGAACAGTCGTTTAAGGCGCTTTTAAAACCCCGCGAGCGCGGCGGATCCATACTTCTCTTCTCCGATCCGGTTGGCCGTCAGGAATGGGATAACATCCGGTTCCTCATGCGCCACCAACTTCTCCCAGACAAACAGGAACAGCAGGAATTATGGCATGAAGCGGCCCGTGGGAAAAAACCAAGCGATACACTGTTATTGCGGGCGAAAACGTGGCGGGCTTTACGGCTTCCGGTTCATTCAGTTGTTTCGGCGCAATTTATCGGCTGGTGCCTGGAACATAAAATTTTTGCTTCAATGGTGCGTTTTACCGGTTACGTGGACAGTCCGGAACTCTCATCAAAAGGAGTGGAACAATTTTGGAAAAGGGTCGGTGAACATCTGAATATTTTGGGGTATTGACCCAGCCCATCACCATCAACTGTATTGATACACGAAAAATTGCCTCTTGACACGGCGTCCATTTAGTTGTAAATTAATTACCTAACAATTTAATAGCAGTTTTGGCGTTGAAGGAGAACCCAGCCGCTCGCGAGCAGCTGGGGTCGAGCTCCGGAGCCAGTTTCGAAGAAATCCCGAGAGAAATCGAGGGAAAGTAGAAACATAAACGAGTCAATCATAACCTTCTGTCAAGGCAAGTCCCGAGCAATGTCGAGGGGCATAAACAGAGGTTTTTATTGTCCCCCAAGGACATTGATTGAAAATCAGGGTGGCACCACGAATTAGTACATAGTGAGTAGTGAATAGTTCATAGAAGAACGAAAACGAAAATTACACCTAAACGTCCCTTTGCGCCTCCATCCCTCTTTAGGGATCGAGGCTCAAGGGGATTTTTTTGTGGTTACTTGATGAGCGAATTCATATTCGCGAATCTAGAAACCACAAATCCCGTAGACGCGACACCGTGACGCGTGCATCCCGCCAAGCGGGATAAACTCCGAGCACGGGAACGGCGAGCGTTCTACTGGGATTGTGGCGTGGATGTAATCCTCGAGGCGAATTTGAGCGCAGGAGGATGTGGAGGAGGTAGGGCACCATGTTTTGTCGATAGTATTAGAGAGCGTAACAGTGGTATAACGTTGAAAGATATTTTAAAAGGAGGATATATGAAACAACAAACAAAACAATTATGGGGCGCGGCTTTTAGCCAGACGCCAAGCGAAGCGGTCATATCATTTGCCGCAGGTCGTGATGTGGCGCCGATTCCTGCCTCTGACACCAAACTCATTCCCTACGACATATGGCTTAACGAGGCACATTGCCTGATGCTTGCCAAACAGGGGATTATACCCGTTACTGATGCCAAAAAGATTCTCAAAGGTTTGTCTGAAATAGAAAAACTTGCATCGGCCGGTAAATTTATCCTTGATCCGAAGAAAGAGGATGTGCACACGAACATTGAATCATGGCTCACGAAAAAATATGGGATTGAGGCCGCGGGTAAGCTCCATACGGCGCGCTCGCGCAATGATCAGGTCGTCACCGACGTGCGGATGTATCTCAGGGATCAGGTATTAGCCTTTATTGATGGAACAACTCAATTAGCCATTGCGCTTCTTAGCCAAGCGAAAAAGCATGAAGGGACCGTTATGCCGGGATTTACGCATCATCAGCATGCGATGGTTACGACATATGGGCATATGCTTACCGCTTTTGCCGCCATGATGGTACGCGACGCCAAACGGTTTTCCCTTTGGTTTGACCTTCATAATTCAAGTCCGCTTGGAAGTAGTACGTCCTACGGCACGCTATTTCCGCTCGACCGTGCGTACAGTGCCAAACTTCTGGGTTTTGATGGAGCACAAGTCAATTCACTTGACCCCGTCACTAACCGTTGGGAACCGGAGGCTGACCTGGCCTACGCCATTGTTATCCTCATGAATCATTTGTCGCTTATGGCCCAGACATTGATCCTTCTGTCGACGCCCGAGTTCGGGATGACGACGGTTGCTGACCAATTTTCGACAGGGAGCTCGGTAATGCCGCAGAAAAAAAATCCGGATCCTCTGGAAGTTATAAAAGGGAAAGCGGCGTATGCGCAGGGTACCCTCACGGGTTTACTCGGCATTGGGAAGAGCAATTTTATCGGCTACAACCGTGATTCGCAGTGGACGAAGTATATGGTTATGGATGTTATTTCGGAATGTATCCTGGCGCCGGTTGTTATGAAGGGCGTCATTGAAAGCCTTACGGTGAATAAAGAGGTTATGCTCGCCTGGAGTAAAAAAGGATTTATCGGTGCGACGAGCCTTATGGAGCAAATCACCGGGGTTTTCGGGCTCCCGATGAGAAAGGCAAAAGTTATTATTGAAAAAGGCGTGAAATATTCCAAAGGTCATGAAATTGTGACCTTTGAGGCGCTCCAACAAGCGCTTACGGAAGAAAATATTACGATTGCCATTACTGCCTCAGATGTTGCAGCGTGGCAGGATCCGGAGCGGATTATCGGACTTACCAAAGTTTTCGGAGGTCCAGGTATTCAAGCTGGAGAGAAGGCCGTCCGGATACTTTCGAAAGATTTGAAAGATCTTACTGCGTGGTCAACAAAAATGCAGCACGCATTACATTTGGCGCATGAAGCGACAATTCATGCAATTTCAAAACTGATTTCGGGAGGGAAGTAAGTTTATGAGAGGAAGTGAATGAATATGAAAACGAAAACAAAGTATGTTAAGACATCGTCATATGAAGCCAAAGCCGGAGACGTGAAGAAGGTTTTACTCCTGTACTCCGGCGGGCTTGATACCAGCGTGATGCTCAAATGGATTAAGGATCAGTATAAAGCTCATATTATTGCTCTTACCCTTGATATCGGACAGCAGCAGGATGACCTTGTTGCCATCAAGAAAAAAGCCCTGAAGCTCGGGGCAGTCAAGGCGATAACGCTTGATGTGAAGGATGAATTTGCCGACGAATTTCTCGCAAAAGGTATCAAGGCGAACGCAAGTTATCAGGGTAATTATTATCTCTCGACTCCGATGGGGAGGGCAATCATAGCCAAAAAGGCTGTTGAAATGGCAAAGAAGCACAACATTGATGCCATTGCGCACGGCTGCACAGGGAAGGGGAACGATCAGGTGCGGTTGGAGGGTTATATGCTTGCATTGAATCCCAAAATTAAAATCATCGCACCCGTCCGTGAATGGGATATGGACAGGAATGATGAAATTAAATTTGCCATAAAGCACGGTATACCGGTTCCAGCGACATTAGATTTTCCCTATAGTGTTGACGATAACATGTGGGGCATGACGTGGGAAGGCGGGGAGATAGAGGACCCTGCGGTGATTTCTCCGATTGAGAAATTTTTGACGACCTATTCGCTTGCCACGAATGCACCAGACAAACCGGAATATCTTACCCTGATATTCAAAAATGGTTTACCTGTAGGGTTAAACGGAAAACCAATGAAGCTCAGTGATCTCATTATTAAGCTTAACGTGATCGCGGGTGCTCACGGTGTCGGCGTCGTCCACATGGTAGAGGACCGTCTGGTCGGGCTTAAAAATAGCGGCGTCTACGAGTTGCCGGGAGCCGCCGTCATTATCGAAGCGCATAAGGCGCTGGAGAAATACGTTTCGACGCAGAAGCTCAACGAACTCAAAGCTGAGCTTGACGTCAAATGGGGATACCTCTGCTACAACGCGCTTTGGTATGACCCGGTCATGATGGCGATAAACCAGTTTAATGATCAGGTAAATGCAAACGTGGCGGGTGTCGTGACCATAAAAATTTTTAAAGGAAAAGTTGATGTTGTCGCGATGGAGTCGCCTAATGCTTTGGCCTATACATCATTTACCAAGAGTGAGGGGTATGACTTTAACGTGAATGCATCGGCAGGATTTATAGAAATTTATAGCCTGCAGATGAAATTAGCTCGCCTCGCTGAAGATACGGCGAAGCGGGCGGGTCAGATTGGGGTTTGAGGGTTGCCGATTTGGGGCCTTCTAGAGCCTGCCTGCGCAGGCAGGCCTCCCAACCGGCACAAATGATTATGGAGTTAAAACATTTTTTATCAATTACGGATTTGGATACAGCCGCCATGAAGCGGATTTTTACCATGGCTGCGACGCTCAAACACTCGGAAAGTTACAAGACAGCCCTTGCCGGCAACACCATGGTCATGCTCTTTGAAAAGCCAAGTCTCCGTACCAGGGTTTCGTTTGAAGTGGGGATGACGCAATTAGGCGGACACGCTGTATATTTGGGTCCTGACGATATCGGCCTCGGCACGCGCGAATCCGTCTCCGACGTCGCGAAAGTTGCCTCCTCTATGGGAGACGTTATGATGGCGCGCGTTTTTTCCCATTCCACGATTTATGAATTAGCTAAACACTCGCGTGTTCCGGTTATTAACGGTTTATCCGATTGGGAGCATCCGTGCCAGGCGCTTGCCGATCTATTTACGATCCTTGAAGTGAAAAAGAAGCTTGGTGGACTCAAGATCGCATTCATCGGCGATGGTGAAAATAATATAGCTCATTCATTGGTTCTCGCATCGGCGCAATGGGGGATGAATATCTGTATTGCCAGCCCAAAAGGATATGAAGTGAAATCCGAAATACTTCTTATGGCGCAAAATATCTCTATCCAGTCAGGCGGAAACGTATTTCTTACCGATGATCCGCAGGAAGCGGTGCGTGGGGCGGATGTTGTCTACACCGACACCTGGGTAAGCATGGGGGACGAAGCGGACAAGTCAACGAGACTTTGCAAATTCCTTCCGTATCAGGTAAATAGCTGGTTGATGTCGCTTGCGAAACGTGATGCGGTATTTATGCATGATTTACCGGCGTATCGTGGGCAGGAGGTTACCGCCGATGTTATTGACGGCGCTCAGTCCATCGTTTTTCACCAGGCGGAGAACAGACTGCATGTCCAAAAGGCGCTCATGTTGTGGCTTTTGGGATGCTATCATGGAAAAAGCGTATGAAATTTGTTATTGAGCCCCAAATTTTAAAAACGTTTCCTGGAGTTTCTCTCGGCATCTTGATTATTGATCACATGGATAATAACGGGTCATCGGAGAAAATTCTCAAACTTTTGAGAAACGAAGAAACTCATCAAAAAGAATTGCTTACCAATGTCGAATTAGGAACACTTCCGGAGATCGCTGCATGGCGCCGGATCTATAAAACCTTCGGCAGTGATCCGCATGACTACCGGAGTTCGGTTGAGTCACTATTAAGAAGAGCAAGAGGAGGCGCTAAACCGCTTCCCCAAATAAATAATCTTGTCGATTTATATAATTACATTTCCCTGAAGTATCATGTGCCTGTCGGAGCGGAAAATTTAGATGCGATGAAAGGCGATCTGTGGCTCCGATTTGCTTCTGGCACCGAAGGCGGGCGAGCGCTTGGCAGCGACGTCGACGAAACGTGTTATATCGGTGAAGTTGTCTATGCTGACGAGGCTGGTTTCGTGTGTCGTAGATGGAATTGGCGGGAAGCCGAGCGGACGAAGATCACAGAGTCAACAACCCGCGCAATCATGGTTATGGAAAAGGTTCCTGAGGTAGCTGACCAGGTTTTGAGCCGGGCACTGGAAGAAGCGGGGATGCTCGTTAAGCAATTGTTGCATGGCGACTGTCAGACTGTTGTTATGAACAACAATTTGGTGAGCGTTGACCTTTCGTGATACGCTAGAGTAAATTATGAAAAATGAGATCAAAAATTATCTTGCGGGAATCGTAAAAAACATGGGAATTACCGATGCGGTAATTGCCGTTGATGTTCCTGAGAATTCAAAGTTCGGAGATTACACGACAAACGTTGCAATGTTGCTTTCAAAGCATCTCAAGGCTCCGCCCAGGAAAATTGCAGAAAATATTGTTAACCAAATCAATCAGGATCAAAAGAAATCAGCACTGTCGTGGCTTGATAGGGTCGAGATAGCAGGTCCTGGCTTCATCAACTTCTATATGTCCGAAGCAGTCCTTGGCAGTGAGCTGTCAGCGGTGCTAGAAAAAAAAGAGCACTATGGTTTCAGAGAGAATGCTGAATATGCACAGCCTGTAACAGGAGATGATGAACGAAAAGTGCTAAGTGAGAATATTTCCCATATTGATGGGACAATCGGGTCAAATATTGGTGCAAAAACAGTTATAAAGTCAGGTGAGAATCTCCGCACAAATGCCGATTCTTCGGGAAAAGCGGAGAAAGTAGGAAAATCAGCCTCATTCGGGAAAAATAAAAACACTGACGATGCTGAGGTCGGTGTATCGTCACCACTACTGAGGTCGGCAAACGTTTTGGATGACGCGGGGAGGCGTACTTTTTCGAGTACCGTCGTAGCGCACGATCTCTCTGCGGATCCTGCCGCGGGTTTTCCTCCACCGCCACCCACAAAGGGGACCCCGGCCGGTGGAGGCCCTCCTACCCGCGTCACCCGCAGCAGACTAAGCGTTGACGGATACGCAGCAAAAAGCACGCCGACCTCAGCGTCCCAAGGGCAACAAACCATCATGGTTGAATTTGCCCACCCCAATACGCATAAAGCCTTTCATATCGGCCATTTGCGTAACATTACAACGGGCGAATCGATTGTCCGGTTATTGGAATCACAGGGGAACCGCGTTATCAGAGCGAACTATCAAGGCGATGTCGGCATGCATATCGCAAAGGCACTGTATGCCCTCTTAAACGTTTCACCATTTAAAACAGAGGTAACATCGGTGAGAGGAATAAAAAACCGCGTAGAGTTTTTAGGGAAAGCCTACGCCGCCGGTAGTAAAGCGTTTGAAGATCCGTCAGCTGACGGAGAAAAAGTTAAAAAGCGGATTAAAGATTTTAACTATTTCGTCTATGCATCAGCTGAACGGTTTGCTGTTGAACGAGGACTTAAAAAGCCTTCCACGGATTATCTTTCGTTTGTCCAGGGAGACAAAAGCATTGTTGATACGGTCTATACATTGTGGAAAGAAACGCGCCAGTGGAGCCTGGATTATTTCGATACGATTTACAAACGGGTGTATTCGCATTATGACCGGTTCTATTTTGAAAGCGAATGTCTAACCGGCGTGGATATTGCGAAGGATGCCGTAAAAAAGAAAATACTGGAAGAAAGTGAAGGCGCGATCGTGTTTCGGGGTAAAGAGTACGGAATTGATACGCGGGTCTTTGTAAACAGTCTCGGATTACCGACCTACGAAGCTAAAGAGCTCGCGCTTGCGCCGATGGAAGCGACTGAGTTCGGAGAACTCCAAAGACTCATTCATTGTGTCGGTCCTGAACAGGCAAGCTTTTTCAAAGTGACGTTTAAGGTCGAGGAATTATTGGGTTTTGTAAAACCCGGTGTGCCATATCATCTTGCGTACGGTTGGGTGAAATTGAAACACGGAAAAATGAGCAGCCGGTTGGGTAACGTGGTGTTGGGCGAGTGGCTCATTGATGAAGTGAAGAAAGAAATCAAAGAAGTACTATTACAAAATAATTCAAAAAGTAAAGAAATAGATAAAAATACATCAGATGCGCAAGCCGAAACCATAGCAATTGGGGCAATAAAATATGCGTTTTTGAAGGTCTCGACTCCGTCAGAGATCGCATTTGACTTAAAAGAATCCATCAACATTAACGGCGATTCAGGACCGTATTTGCAATACACGTATGCCCGCTGTCGAAGTGTACTTCGTAAGGCAGCGGAAGCACAAAATCCAAAACTCAAAATTCAAAATAAATCTAAAATTCAAAGCATAAAATCTCAAACGTTTAAAACAATTGAATTTGGAGAATTTGAATTTATTTTGGATTTGGAATTTGGAGCTTTGAATTTTAATGAAGAGGAACGCGCCATTGCCCGGTATATTATGCAATTTCCGGACGTCGTTGCGGATAGCGCCAACCGGTATGCGCCGAACGCACTTTGTACGTATCTTTTTCAACTTGCCCAGGCATTTAATCTGTTTTATGCAAAACACAGTATATTGGGAGACAAGCAACAAGCAACAAGTGACACGCAAGAAAAAAACATGTCGCTTGTCACAGGTCGCATGTTGCATCGTCTCGCCCTCACTACTGCCACCGCCCAAATCCTCAAAAACGGATTGTATTTATTGGGAATTAATACATTAGAACGGATGTAAACATTTTGTTCTTCATTTTCTTGCTTTTTCCTCAATTTACCCTATAATACGGTCTATTCTCACAATTTATGCCACAAATTGAATCAGGCGGCGAGCGGCCAACATTTCAACCGGTAAAAGAATTTAGCCCGTATCTTTCAAACGCGCTTAAGGAATCGGGCGTCCGCTTTGAAGAGCTGTTGTTTGCCCAACATGAATTGATTATTGCAACTTCAGTAGAAACGGCGGAGCTTTTGACGGTTGATAGCGACCTCCATAGAAAAAAAATTAATGAGTTGATAAACCAAGTGGTTGCTGAAAAAGCAACACCATTTGATCCGGATGGCAAGAGCAATGATATTGATATTGAGTTATATAGCGTACTTACGGACTTAGGGAAAAAGGAGCAACTTGAACAGTTTTCAGTCTGGGAATGGTACATCCTTGAACGAACATCTTTTGAGGTTGTAGAGCATTTTAACGAGCCGCTTTCGGCGTCAGCGTATTATGTTAGCGCGCTAGATATCCTTCCTCCGAAAAAGCAGCAGCTGCTTGATGACGCTATTGCCGCGGGTGTAGGCAACCGGCTCCAAGAGAGCGACGTCGGAGGCTACAATATGATTTTCAATTTTGTGATTGATGAAAACCGCGATCAGTATCTCCGTGAATATATCCCCCAATTGATGGCGAATTATTGGGTACAGAATCCGGCACAGAACGAAGTGTGGGTGAAACTTAACCGTCGGGATGTCGATTATTATCAGGCTGCAGTAGAATTTATCACCGAGCAGGCGCACGTTCCCGATAAACCGTATTATGACAATATCGTTCTTTCTGTTGCGCCAGCCGTGAATGCGAAACTGAACGAATACGGGTTTTCACTTGCAAATTATCTGTTTCATGAAGATGAAAACGATAACACCATTGTGTATAAAGGTCTTCCACCGATTCTTTTCACCGTAGACTGGTTTGCCGATTGTATGAACGGGACGCTTGATGAGATGGCTAATACGAGAGAAGCTGCAGGTCAGGATGGGATAGACCATAAAGAGGAGATGAAAAGCTATGGACCATATATTAAAGCGCTTGGCATGGATCCATCTATCCTTACGGTTGATGCCTTAACGATAAAAGATATTTCTGAAGAAATTGTTGATAAGAATGTTTTTGCATGGAAAGACGATGCGCGAAGAAAGTGGGAAGAGCTCGCAAAGTTTGGAGCAATTGAAAAACTATATGGAGCGCGGGGATGGGATATAGCGATACTCTCAATTACGTTTGATATCGCTACGGAATTGGTACGACGAAAACAACCTAAGAAAAACATATGGGGAATCGAAGATCAGCCGGATTTATGGAAAAGTATTGTTACTGCCGCGAGAGAGAAGGCAGTTCAACTGTTAAATACGCCGGATATTGCGGCACTCCGGTCAGGGAGTATGAGTCCGGAAGATTATACCAGGATGTATCTTGAGGAAACGGAGAGACACGAAAAACCCCAACGACCTAGTTTTTCTCGTTTGGTTCGGGATGACCCGTTCATGAAACACGATCCTGATGATAAAAGACCCTGGATGGTAAAGGGTGATGAATGATGGATGATCCGACTTCTTGTTCCACGTTGACTTGGCCCGGTATTATTGCCGAGCATGCGAATAATACCGTCATCGTGATTGCGCGACCCAATGGAAAAATATTTTCGATCGTAACACTCAAGATGTTACTACCTCTTGCATTTACCCCGGCGCATTTAAAAAAGTAACGTTGCAAGCTATTATTTCGTCAGTATTTTGAAGTATTCTTCTTTGGGAAGTTGGGAAATCACCCCGTACAATATTTTCGCACGGTATGTTGGCGAAGATTTACCATTCACCGATTGTACGAATTAATGCCGGTTGGGCTTTCTGAAGCGCGGTGCGCATACCCGGTCCCTGTGTTTCGGCATAAAGAAACCGTGGTTCCAGAATAATAAGCGTGTCATCACTTACTTTCGGCATTTCCTTTATTGCACTGAAATGTGAATGGGTTTGGCGGGACAATTCTGGGTACAAAATTTTTGCGGGTAAGGCGACTGCTTCATTCATCGTATACTTATGAGATTCTTCCCGAAACCATACCCCGTGCGTTTGCGCCCATGTTATGACATTATCAGGAGCAACCATCATCCCGGACAGTATTTCCTGAAGCGCCTGTTCGTACATCACACCGACCGAAGTATGATTGCCTGTGTCGCCCACAAGCGTATCTCGGGCGTAAAACGTTACCCGGTTGCCGGTCCGTTCGGGATCATATTGCATGGCCATATGTTTGAGTGGACTTTCCGGCTGGAACGTAACACCGAACGCAGCATACATTCGACTCCACCCATGGACATCCGTACTGTAATCCGGCGCCAGACACCTTATTGTGTCATTTCCCAAATGAAGCGTTACACCAGGGCCGCTCTGAATTTCGACGGTATCACCAAATCGCAAGCGTAATCCGGATGTTGGCTCCATACCTATTTTTAAGGCATGTTTGAGTGACGCTAATCCGATTTCTACATTATGCGTTTTTACTTCATCCTGAAACAATTCATGAGGAATTGTACGTACAGCTTCGGAGATGTTAATCATATGCTCCGGATTATAGAGGGTAATACGAGTTTGTCAAGTCTGGGTGCTCCGGTTTGAGCCGCTTATTTTTCCAGTATTTTGAAGTATTCTTCTTTGGGGAAATCTTTGATCACGTTGTAGATCATATCAGCATCCGATTTTTGCGACTTATGCGCGTACATTGACTTCACGCGCTTTTCCCAGTAGGGGGTGGTGTCGATAACAAGGTCGGCTTCTGATTTTTTAATCCCTGGCGGCATATAGACAAAGTATTCATCGCGGGTCCGTTTCATCTTTTCCTCAAGTTCTAAGAGGTACATGATTTTGTGGACTCCCGGCATCCGGTAGAACACATAGGATGTGACGAGTGATACAGCGACATGGTCCAGATGCCCTGAAATACCATTTGAGGCGTAGGTTAAGAGCGTGTCGGGCGCAAGTTTTATGAGCGTTTTTTTGAGTGCATCGGCAAGCTTGTGATACGAATTATTATTTAGGCTCCCGTCTTTGAAATTCAAGAATATGACGTCCTTTACGCCCAGAATTTTCGATGACGCGATAAGTTCTTGCGGCCGGATTTGACCAAGAACATCAGTCTTGTGTTTGGTAAACTGCGGATCGGAGTCGCCGTTGGTCGCACAGATAATGTACACGTCCCGCGTTTTGGCGAGGTGGGCGATCGTGCCCGCCGGACCGAAAGCTTCATCATCAGGGTGGGCGAATACGCAAACCGTAGGTGGTTTTTCCATAGATTGTGCACTATATCGTACACTTGGGATTGCAAAGTTGCAAGAGTTAAAGGATCTCCGGGTCCGGAGCATGTGAGTGGGACGTATTTGGGCTATTTCATATCATCCAAGTCGACTATTCTCCGCGCGGCCTCATAGAGAACGACAGATTTGCGTACATCATCGCGTGTCGCAGGCTTATCTAACGGTTCGGGGCTTGGATGAAGTTTTTCATCCATCTCTGTGACTGCGGCACTCACCCGATTTTCAAGAGAAGGTTCCTTCGGACGTGCGCCGAAATACAAATGGACACCCGGGGGAACAGCAAAAATGGGGATATCTCCATTTTTAGTATGGACCGTAGAGACAATATTTTTGCCTTGCTCGAGGGCAAATAGCATATGCATCACCCCCCTTCCTGGCCGGCTAAATAATAGTGCGAAAAAAAAGAAATGTATGTACGGTGGGATACAAAGGAAGTAAACATTGCGTTCTGATGGGATCAGACCTATAATGCGGCTTCATATGATGTCGTCGGAGTTTGTATTGCCAGAACAGCCCAATGAGCCGGAGCTGTATGCGGATTTATTGAAACCGGAAAATGTTCAACGCATAAATGAGAAGCTTGGTAAATCATCCGACGGTGCAAATGGAATGGCGGCACTTAGAGGCTTGCTGTTTTTTGCTTGGAATGCACACCGTGTGGTTCCGAATAATGAGCTTGCTGAGGTTTGGGAGTTTAGTAGATCAGATCATCATAAAACACATGGTAATGAGTTGGTTTGGGCAAACGTTTCGCGGATGCGCAAGTGTGTGCCCGGTGATTGGCGCGTATATGATATTTACGGGGATAAAGCGTATATCATGGAACACCAGTTGGATCTTGATTCTCCGTATATTCCAATAGGATTTCGTAACACACCGAGTTGGGTTTATTATACGGCGAGATCAACATCTCTCATCCCGCTATTTAATCAAGCCCGTCATGTTACCGTAAGCGGATTAAATCCTGACATCACACTTAATCCGGCTCTCGGGAGAGACTCGTATTCATTATTGGAACTACTTGCAAAAAATTGGGAATCGAAAGAAAATGGAATTCCTCTTACGACCCTTGCGGATGAGGCAACGCTCTCAATGCCGTTATTACGACAAAATCTGAATTCATTACGGTCATATTTAACGCGTAATCAGTCCAACTGGGTTTGCGACGTTAGCGAGACCAAGGCCGTGTTTAAACCCGCGTTTCAGAAGTAGAGGTGTGCCCCATGCTATACTATCTATATACTACAAAAACTCAGATTTGAACGATCGTTTTTGAGTATAAACCCATCTAATCAGATTTTTCACTTAAGAAAGTATCAAATCTGAGTAAGATGGGTATAGCCATGCGTAAATGGATTTTTTTTCAGTGGGTAATCGTCGGTTGTCAGCTGTTGGTTGTTGGTTGTTGGTTGTTGGTTGCCTCACCGGTATTTGCCCAAGGTCTTCAATTTAATTTGGCTCGAACGCTTGCGATAAGCGATAAAAATGCAGGGGACGGCGACATTGTTTCGTTATCCAATACCGCGGAGACGCTATCGTTATCAACCAAATCCTATGATGAACGGATGTACGGTGTACTAGTCGCCGATCCCGTGATGGTCTATCGGACGAGTGCAAATATTCCGGTTTCGCGTCAGGGTGATGCTATAGTGAATGTGAGTATGATGGGCGGGGCTATCGGTGTCGGAGATTATATTACGAGTTCGGAGATTCCCGGTAAAGGGCAAAAAGCAGAAGGGATCGCGGGATATATGCTTGGGGTCGCGTTGTCATCATTTGACGGTAAAGGTGCGACACAGAGCGCAACCTATCAGGGAAAAACCTATGCGCTCGGGAGAGTTAGCGCAAGTATCGGCATCGGTCCTGCGTCGCCGGTTATCACTAAAGCCGCCGGAGGCATATTCGGCACCCTCAAACAGATTGCAACGGCGATCATGTTTAATATTTCATCGAGCAAACAAGCAGAACGGATTATCCGGTATATTTTAGCCGTATTAATTGCAGTGATCGTCATCTATGTGAGTTACCGGACGTTCGGCGCCAATGTAACAAAGGGGATGGAAGCGATAGGCCGGAATCCTCTTGCCAAGAGCTCAATTCAGGCCATGATTACCCTCAATGTCGTGCTTCTTGCGATCTCCTGCATCGCGGGAGTGGTCTTAAGCCTCGTGGTGATTAGTTTATAACGGATCTTTATGGGTCTGTGAGGAAAGCCCGGGCTTTATAGTAGCCGTATTTCCCCAGAGTCTGAAATATTTTAAGATCCTCCCGGTTGAGGTTATAAATAGATGCAACCGGCATATTATTTCCCCATTTCCGCGCCCCTAATATAGAAATCATATTTTGTTTATATGTGGAGAATAATTCTCTTTGGTACGCAGAGACTATGGCTTTCGGATATTCGGGAAATAAATCGTCAATTACGGAGCCGTCGGCGTCAAATCTTGGGGTTAATAGTCCGCCGACATGTCTGATGAGTTTATTTGTCAATTTTGAATTCATAAGAGCTTCAGGATTAATACTGATAATATTATCCATTAATACTTCCCATGATCGGTTTGCTGCGTGGGCGTCAGCTAAACTATATGTGACGCCTATATCAAAATATGCAACGAACTTTTGGGCAAGCGCGTCTGATGCCCGGGGAAATGATGATTGCATGAGCTCGAGCGTCTCGGTGGCATTGCGGCGCGTCTCTTCCGACATAAAATTTGTATATTGAATCTGAAGTTGTTCAATGCCGGCAACGGCAAAGGCTCTCGGATTCAATTCATAATAGTTATGAAGAGACGCTTCTTTTTGTTCATTATGGCCCATAAGAATTGTATTATATGTTACATTAAGGGGAAAGTAAATACTATAAGGTATTATTGATATCCTTCATAATAAGAATTATTACGGGTATAAACCCATCTAAGCCGTTTTGACAGCATGATTTTTTAGAAAAGCTGCAAACCGGCGTAAGATGGGTATAGATTCACGTATGGACATCTCCTAGTGAGTTGCCTAATATAGAATTATGGACCCGATAACCGTCATGGTCTATTTTGTTGCTATTCTTTTCGCCCTTCAGTGCGTCACGTTCTTCATGATTCTTCAGATGAGACTGCATCAGCCACGAACTTTCGGCTCGACACTTATGGAAAATAAGGCGAAGACAAACAGCGTTCTTCGAAAAGCGATTGAGCAGGCAAATAAAATTTTGGTAACAGCCGAGCTCAAGGGTATTCAACTCATTTCGAAGCAAAAGTTAAGCGGCGGCGAGCTCACAGACCAGTTTAATGCCCACCTCGCGACCATAGAAAAGGCTCTGCAGGATCAACTTGAAAGGAACGTCGCTCACACGGAAGAAGCCTACAACAGCTTCATTACCCAGTCTGAAGAGATGATCAAGACGCATATTTCCCAGAATCAGAAAGCGCTTGAGGATAAAGCGGAGAAGATGGTTGTTGATACCGAGGGATTACTTCAGAAATTTACCGTCGAAGTGGAGGAAAAAATTAAAGGAGAGGTGGCGGGTGAGCTTGAGAAAGCAAAACATGAGATCGAAGTCTATAAAGGAGAGCGTATGCGCGTCCTTGATGAGCGGATCGTTGACATTCTCGAAGAGGTCGTGCGCGTGACGCTTGATAAAAAACTGACACTCGCTGATCAGAGCGACTTTGTGTATAAAGCTCTGGAACAGGCAAAGAAGGATAACGCCTTCGGCGACAAGACGCCGGGAGCTCAAAAGAAAGCCGTATGACACCCTTTGAAACGATCCTCAAAACAAGCTTTGTGAAAGCAGATGTCCACCGCAGGATCAGGGTCCTCAGACAGTTTTTAGAGCAGAAGTACTACGGTCGCGGTGAAAAGCTGAACTTAAAGGAGTTTTTGGATAAGGAAAAAGTCTCAGACACCGATAAGACGGTTCTTGCCGGTTGGGGACCGGAGATATTGGAAGGGATTACGAAGGAAAATGCGTACGATCTGACCGATGCGATGACGGATGAGATCAAAGAATTGCCGCTTATCACATTATATATACCATTTGAACCGGATGAGGCATCAATACAGCGCATTGGGACATGGTTCAGAGAAAATGTAGACAAAAGAACTCTTGTAGATATAAACGTTGAAGCCTCCGTTTTCGGAGGCTGCGCCTTTGCACAGGACGGCGTATATCACGATTATTCACTTCGGGGATTATTAAGCAGGCATTATCAGGAGATCCGGACGGTGTTTGACCAGTACGCGAAGCAGTTGTAGTGGGTTACAATTGAATCCTTCTTATTCTTCGTTTTGCCATTGGGATATAAATCGGGTTAGCAGCATGAGTCGGAGTCCTCTCACAAACTCGTACGCATACGAAGGTTGATTCCGTAGGTAGTTGGTTGTATCTTCCCAGACGCTTTCGGGGCCTTCAATGAGTTGAACCGTTTTGATAATGCTTTCCCGGTCTCTTGCAAGAATGATGCTTGTACTTCGTTGAAATGGGCTGCCGTTATACTGGGGAAACGTAAAATTATATCCATTTTTATTCATTGAATGGAAATTAAAAATGTTTACTGGGGATACGCCCATATAGGTGTCATGTGACGGATCATGGATGACGGCGACTTCGTGACCGTCGAAATAGTAAAGTTTGGGCTCTTTAGGAAGGTCAAAAGAACGGTAAATACGCGTATCATATTGATTGGGGTAACGTAATTTCAAAAACATACGGATCCCGCGGGAAGCATCGAAGCACATTGTCTTTGTCGCTTTATGGAGCCAATAGGCCGCCTCCAGATCTTCCTCTGCCTCCGTGTAGCTATTTGGGTTGAACTCGACTGCTTTCTCTAGAGAAGCGCGGTCTTTTTTGGAGAGCTCTTTGATGTTAGGTTGGGTACCATTTTCCTCTCTATTCATGAAGAAGTCATACATACAAATAACCGCTTCCCGGACCGGGACGACAAACGGGTAACGCGCGAGATGGTCCGGATTTCTGATATCAATGATGGTGACGAGACCGGCTTTATTTGCCGTTTCCCACTGATTAAACTCTGCGTGGTCCGTTTCGGGCGTTTGGGCTGTCATGACGGGTATTATACCAGAATTTGAAAACCAACTATAGGGTAACGTTAGCTTCAAATACCGCATCACCTGGTGTTGTAAAGTGTGATATTGTGGGTGGTGGAAAACTCATGCCATAATAGAATCAATATATGATAAAGAAACCGCGAGCGAGACTAACCTTGGATCCGCCGGCTTTGCCCGCACCTGAAGGTGCGCCTGCTCCTGCATCAGCGCCTGTGTCTCCGCCTGCCTCTGCATCGGCTCCCGCGCCTGCTCCAACTCCAGCACCCAGTGAAAGCACGCCCGCCGCGAAGGCAGAGCCGAAAAACGGTGAAAAGGAAGTAGGGTACGTCATATCGACCCAGGATTATATTGTCTTTCTTGAGGGCCTGCCGACGGTCAAAATGTACGACATCATCGTTACAAAAACCGGCGCAAGGGCGCTTGTGTCGTCGTTGGAAAAAGACCATGTAGAGGCGTTGATGCTGGACGCAGAGCGGCCAAAACCCGGAGATTACTTCGAACTTTCCAGTGTCGGTTTGCATCTTCCGCTTCACATTAACTTATTCGGACGGGCAATAAATCCGCTTGGAGTGCCTTTGGACGGGAAAGCAGGGCTCCCGCCTGGTGGGGAACCGATTGATCTTGACATTACCGCACCCGGAATTGACGGCCGCGAGATTGTTTCTGACCAGTTCTACACCGGTATTACCGTCGTCGATACACTCATTCCGATCGGTAAAGGGCAGCGCGAACTCATTATGTGCGAGCCCCGGAGCGGCAAAGAGGAGTTTTTCCTCGATATTATCCAAAGCCAGAAAACCCAGAATCGGATTTGCATCTATGCCGCAGTTGGGCGGAGCGAAATTGAGGTGAAGCGGATGACCGAGGAAATCAAGCGTGTTGGTGCAGACGCCTATACGGTTATTATTGCAGCTACATCAAATGAGTCGGCACCTATGATACAGATTGCGCCATCCATTGCTTGTGCGCTTGCGGAGTATCACCGGAACCACGGGAAACACGTCCTTCTCATCATTGATGATTTCGGAGCGCAGGCCAAGTATGCCCGGGAGATTGCCCTTCTTGCAGGTCGTATACCGGGACGCGAAAGCTATCCTGCGGATATTTTTTACCAGCATAGTGGCCAGGTGGAGCGCGCGGGCAACTTCAATGAGCACTATGGAAAAGGGAGTATCACCATGCTTCCGGTTATTGAGACGTACGTCGAAAATTTCACGGCACTCATCCCTACAAATGTCATGAGTATGACCGACGGGCATATTCTTTTCACTGCAAACCTCCGGGCGCAGGGTATTTATCCTGCTATTGAGGTTGACCGTTCCGTCACAAGGGTGGGACGGCAGACGCAGACGTTTATTCATAAGGTGTTATCTGACCGGGTTAGATCGCTTCTTGCTGAATATCATGAGCTTGAACGGTATGGTCGGTTCGGAAGCGAATTATCGCTTGAGACGCAGCTTAAAATTAAACGGGGGAAAATTGTTGAGGAGCTGCTCCGTCAGGAGCCGTTAACGTCACTTCCGCCTGAAACGCAAATTATGTATCTTTCCCTTGTATTTGCCGGATTCTTCGATAAACGCGAGCTTGAGACCATCCGGACGGATAAAATTAAAATTATTGACACGATCAATAAAGGAAAAGAATACGCAGAGATCGCCGAATATATAAAGACGAAGCAGTCCAACATGGATGAGCTCATTGTGAAGCTACAAAAAGTATTAAAACCACTGGAGGACGTATGCCAACCATTGCAGGCCTAACCAACCGTCATTTTGTCATCCCGGATGTGATCCGGGATCACATTTCTTAGATATATGCCAACCATTGCAGATCTCAAGCTCCAGCTAGACGATGCCATTACACTTTCTCTCATATCTTCGGCCTTCACCGAAGCCTCAGCTGCGGGTTTACAGAAGATCAAAAAACAGTTTGAGATCAATCAGCAGTTTTATGATGAAATTAGCCACGTGTATCATTTGGTCCGTGCAAGTGGAGAACGGCTTCAGTTGGATAAAAAAATTACGCCTCTCGAAAAGAAAATCGTTTCCGTGGCGATGACCAGTAATCAACGGTTTTACGGCAATCTGAACGTTAATGTTATGCGTGGATATCTTGAAGAAATTGAAAAACAGAAGACAGACGTTATGGTTATAGGCCTCACAGGAAGCGATTTTATGAAGTCATCCGGCTTCGTGAAACCCTATAGCACGATGATGTTTGAAAAAGACAGTCCGACGACACAGGAGGTCCAGAAATTTTTGGATGCGACAGTCCAGTATGATTCCATTCTCGTCTATTTTCCGAAATTCGTCTCGCTCGTCACCCAAACCGTCGGCGTTATTGACATCACCCAGACGATTAGCCCGACGGATCAGACGCCGGAAGAGGAAATTCACATCCTTTTTGAGCCTGAATATTCAAAAATTCTCGAATTTTTCAAACGGCAGGTCCGTAATCTTCTCCTGATGCGCGTACTTCTTGAAGCCAGCTTATCACGGACGAGCGCGCGGCTTATCACCATGAGTTCGGCAGAGGAGCGTGCTGACGCGCTTATAAAGGAAACAAAAGGCCAACTTAGGAAAATTCAATTATCCATCGCAAACACACGGTTACTTGAAACATTTGCCGGAATCGGTAAATGGAAAAAGAAAAAGAAGAAGAAATACGAAGAAGAACTGTTAACCAATTAACAAAGTAACAATACGGACAATACGACAAGTAACCAATTAACTAATTAACCAAGTAACTAAATTGTATGAATGATTCATTCACAAAGAGCGGATAATACTTCATAATTTAAATGTCTATGGACGAACCAGTAGTTGCACAGGAACAAAAGAAACCGGCACAAGCGCCGGTCGGGGATTTTCACGGCCGTGTACGGGCCGTACGCGGCCAGATCGTCGAGGTTGAGTACGATTCGACGGAGTTTTTGCCGAAATTTTACGATATTCTGACAAGCCCCGAAAAACCAAAGCTTCGCCTGGAAGTTTATGCATACAGCGAAGACAATTCATTGTTCTGCCTGTCACTTACAAAACGGAGCGAACTGTACCGCAATATGCCGATCATCACGACCGGCGCACCGCTTCAGGTTTTGGCCGGTAAAGCGGTCCTTGGGCGCGTGTTTAACCTCTTCGGCGATCCTGTTGATAATAAAGGTCCGATTAAAGATCCTGCAATGAAGTCAATTTATCACGACCGGAATCAGGTTATCGATGTCATTACCTCTCAGGAGATCGTAGAGACGGGGATTAAACAGATCGATTTCTTGACACCCTTCGTGAAAGGTGGTCGTATCGGATTCGTCGGCGGCGCCGGTGTCGGAAAAACCGTTCTTATGACCGAACTTCTGCACAACATCACCTACAAACATGAGGGAGTCTCCATCTTCGCCGGTATCGGAGAGCGTATCCGCGAGGGCCATGAGCTGATGAAGGCGCTGGAAGCGTCCAAAGTTATCGACCGGGTCGCCCTTATCTTCGGTCAGATGAATGAAAATGCCATTATCCGTTTCCGTATTGCGTGGGCGGCTTCGTCGCTTGCGGAGTATTACCGTGATACGGATAAGAAGGACGTGCTCTTCTTCGCCGACAACGTTTACCGGTTTATTCAGGCCGGAGCTGAGGTATCGGCCGTATTGGGATCAATCCCTTCTGAGCTTGGCTATCAAGCCACACTTGAGACCGAGATTTCGAATTTTGAGAATAGACTGGTATCGACGAAGACCGGCGGTATTACGTCCGTTCAGACGGTGTACGTGCCCGCAGATGAGCTTTCGGATGTCGGTGTATCAGCTATTCTATCCCATCTGGATGCACAGGTCATTCTTTCCCGTGACCGGGCGTCACGCGGCTTTTATCCGCCCATAGACGCCCTGGCTTCAAGCTCAAATACGCTTAATAAGCGGGTTGTCGGAGATGAGCACTATTCAGTGGCCACTCATGCGCTTGAAATGCTTAATAATCACCAGCGGCTTTCCCGTATCGTTGCAATTGTCGGAGAAGCTGAATTATCTCCATATGATCAGCTCATCTATCAGCGCGCAAAGAAACTCATCAATTACCTTACTCAGCCCTTCTTTACAACCGAATCACAAACCGGTAAAAAGGGCGCCCAGGTTGAGCGTATGGTTACGGTTCATGATGTTGCGGCAATTATGGCCGGTAAATGCGACCAGTTGCCGGCTGATAAGCTCATGTATATCGGAAGTTTAAGTGACGCAAAGCTCGAAATCACTGCTACAGCCTCAACAATTGAGGAAAAACCCAAAGAACAGGCGGCTCCGGTGAAGACTGATGAAACGAAAACAACGCCGCCCGGCCCATCCACGTCTACTAAAGAGCCTTCAAAAGAACCTATTGCGACAAAAAATGCAGAGAGTCCAAAAGTTTCGGACAACAAACCGAAGGCATAAATTGTATCTGATATATTCTTCTATAAGATAAATACCCCATTTTTACTATAAAAATCATTTTTATATAATAATATATTGAGTGTTAGCAATCACTATTAAAGATTGATAAGCACTCGTATGTATATTTTATCGAAATTCAGGAATTCTAAAAAATTGATAAGGTTGTATAAATAAACTGCTAATTATTATAGACGAGGTGTACTAGCTTCTAGTAATGAAAGAATTGATTTATAAGTCTACATATTTTCTAAAAATATAATAAATTTACCTATTTGAGTGTGTTCCGGGATACATTTTATGGCATATCAGAGGGTTTCAAATTCGATTAAATTAACCTATAAAAACTTTCCACAGGGTATGTTTTAGGCTTGTAGTATTTGATTGGCCATATGTCGAGAGTCAGTTTCTTTCTTTATGGGAACAAGTGTGGTATTTTATGGAATGGAGACTGTTTTGTGACACAATAATCGTATGGCAGACACGCTACGGGTTCGTATAAACTCGCCTGAGGCTCTTATTTGGGAGGGGGATGCCATTTGGGTGTCTTCCGTTAACTCTCAGGGCCCGTTTGATATCCTGCCGTTTCACACGAACTTCATATCTATCATTGAAAATAAGCCGATACGGGTCAATTCAGGAGGTCAGGTGAAAGAGTACGCCTTTGAACGTTCGGTCATCTATGTCCACTCGAATAAAGTCTATATTTATACCCACATTTAATTGGTCCGCGCGTCTTCTATAGGGTACTATTACGCAATTTAGAGCAGAAATACAATTGTTCGACTGGTTTTAAACAGTAATATCCCAGAGTAAAGACCCCATATTTACACACTATTACGAAGGTTGGTAGAGAAAGATCGTTGTTGTTAAGAAAATGAAAAACCGGGATAGGACTCAAAAATATCAGTCGTTTACGCTTTTGAGGTGACTCAGAATGTTTGGTCGACGACAAGGCGCTAATTAATATACTATAAGTTAATAAAATATTGCGATATTATTTCTTTTGACCTGAGTATTTCCCGTAGTGAGTATTGAAAAACTACTAAGCAAAATTTGTTGATTTCGGCACATGGATAGTAGATAACAAGTGATGAATTTTACGTGCATGATATATTGATAAATACAGATATTTCTTGAAAGCTCGTATTAGACCGTTTAATGCTCCGGGAGAGAATCGATGTTTTAGATAATTATTCCGCACTACGTCCTTATGTGATCATTCATGTTAATTATTCCGAACAATTTTCTTGTTCTTCTTATTCGTTTTTCAAAATGGAAGGATGACGCAGATGCATAAACACGTTTTTAATAAAGTAACATAATAAAATACTATTACAATGATAACAAAATAATATAATATCCCAAATAAATATTTTCCCATTTTTTCCCTGCGTACGACGATATTTCCGAAGTTTTTGCCGTTCTTCTTCACGGGTAATTGGGAATTTATGTTTAACAAGCAAACGGTAGTCTTTAGGAAGAAAATGTCTCTGTGGGGCATTGTAGAGGCCGTGAAAATTCATGCAATACTATTGCTCGCCGGACAAAATTCCTCTGGAGTTTTACTTATAGGATGTTGAGGCTTATCAATTTCATATCCCAAAGATTGAATTCTATTCTGAAGCTATTTTTTAATGGCCAACCACCCCGTAGACGGCCCTATATATAACAAAATTCACGATAAAAATGTCGTTTTTTGAGCTACTTATTTATCCGTGAAATATTTGTCAAGAAGCAGTTTTTCACAACCGTCATCCGAAAGTGAGCAATTTACCTAAAAATACCTCATCACATCGCCCTCATTGAAATGTATTTTACCGTACCATGTTTTTGTCGTCACGCACGAGGCGTTTTTTTATTCTTATAGTGTATTATGAAATTGGGCCATGCATGTAACAGATTGATAGTTCAAGATATTACACGAATTCATTAATACGCTGTGAGCAACCTGTCTACCGATTACGCGCAATATTTAACTTCACAAGGCTTGAGCCGAGGCTCAACACGGAACTATCTTGCCGACCTTACGAGATTCAGCCGGTGGTTTGAATCATCCACGGCCCAGACCTTTGCCCCGGAGACTCTCCGCCAATATCACATAGATCAGTACAAAGCCCACCTCACTTCCGAAGGAGTTCCCGATGCGACAATCCGCCGCTACATTGCAAGCCTTAAAGCGTTCCTCAAATGGATTGATCCGCATGGCAATATTTTTATGATGGCGCCGCCTCCGCCTCCCACTACGGAAGTGACACAGCAGGTTGAGTCAGCGTTAGCCCCTTCAAATTTATTATCGGATAGTGAGATTTTAAGCCAGTATGGAGCATTTTTATCCGTGCAGGGGTTAAGCCGCGGCTCAATTCGCAATTATTTAGCCGACATGGCGAGGTTCATGCGGTGGTTTATGGCTTCCGAGTCAGCACAGTTTACTGCAGATAAACTGGCGTTGTACCACGTCGCCCGGTATCAGACGCACCTGTTGCGCGCAGGCGTGCCTGAATCAACGGCCCGGCGATATCTCGCGAGCCTGAAGCAGTTTATGCGGTGGGTGAGGCCGCAGGTAGCGATACCTGAGAAACCCAAGCCGTTCCGTATCATGGTGCCGCCGTGGTGGAAAACGGTGTGGGCGAGGTGGAGCCAGTGGCGGATAGTGTTCCCTCCGATGCCGTCGCTTCCCGTGGAAATGGGATCCCGTTTTGCGCTTGCTGGAGCGTTTTTTTTGATATCTATATTAATAAGCGCATCAGCATTCGGCGGAAAACAATTTATCACCTGGTTCCAAAACGCGACGATGCAGCCATCATCTACGACGACGATCCAATCAATAACGTCAAACGGACCTCAGGGAAATGTGTTGGCTGGTGAAGTAGAACGGGGTATATTACAGATTAACACAGATGTTGGAATTTTGGCCTCTGCTTCGGTCTCCGGCTTGCTTTCCGCACTCGGCGGTTTAACAACTACAACGGCCACCGTTCAACAACAATTGGCAGTCGGACCGGGCGCCGCTTTTTTGGTTAATTCATCAGGCACTATTGAAGCGGCCACAGGGATTACCTCAAGCGGAGCAATCACCTTCACCGGGTTATCCGATGTTACGACGGGAACATATAAAAGCGTGTGTATAGATTCAAATAATCAATTAGTAACCTGTGCATTTCCGACACCACAACCTTCACCATCACCAATTCCGACTGCAACTCCCATGCCGACCGTTACACCGCTTCCGCCGTCAGTACTTGGAGGCACGGGAGCAACCGGATTTCAGGGTCCGACCGGAACAACCGGAACAACCGGCGCAACTGGAGATAACGGTCCGACCGGTTCCACCGGGTCCACGGGTTCAACCGGCGCAACAGGTGAAAATGGTCCGACCGGATCAACTGGTTCAACGGGCGCAACCGGTGAAAATGGTCCGACCGGATCAACGGGTTCAACAGGCGCAACAGGTGAAAATGGTCCGACAGGGTCGACAGGAACAACCGGATCAACAGGTGAAAACGGTCCGACCGGGTCCACGGGTTCAACGGGTGCCACCGGCGAAAACGGTCCGACCGGATCAACCGGTTCAACAGGCGCAACAGGCGAAAACGGTCCGACAGGGTCGACAGGAACAACCGGATCAACAGGTGAAAACGGTCCAACCGGATCAACCGGTTCAACAGGCGCAACCGGTGAAAACGGTCCAACCGGATCAACGGGGTCTACAGGATCAACGGGGTCTACCGGCGAAAACGGTCCGACCGGATCAACGGGTTCAACGGGCGCAACCGGTGAAAACGGTCCAACTGGATCGACGGGTACAACGGGTGAAAACGGTCCGACCGGTTCAACAGGATCAACTGGTTCAACCGGAGATCTTGGTCCGACCGGTTCAACAGGATCAACTGGTTCAACAGGTGGGACCGGTGTTACGGGTCCAACTGGATCGACGGGCGGTACCGGCTCAACCGGTGCCACGGGGTCGACAGGAACTACAGGTGAAAGCGGCCCCACAGGGGAAACAGGGAGTACTGGATATTTTGGACCGACTGGATATACAGGGGGCACCGGTACAACTGGTGAGGTGGGTCCGACCGGAGAAACCGGTGCAACCGGCGCAACAGGTTCAACCGGCAGTACCGGTGAAGCCGGTCCGACGGGTGCAACCGGTGATTTTGGCCCAACCGGAGAAACCGGTGCAACCGGCGCTACAGGTCAAACAGGAGCCACAGGTCAAGCCGGTCCAACCGGATCAACCGGTGATTTTGGTCCGACCGGAGAGACCGGAAGTACCGGTCAAGTAGGACAAGGTGGTGTGGCTGGCCCGACCGGTTCAACCGGCGGACCCGGACCTACGGGTAATACCGGTGCATCCGGCGCAACCGGAGAAAACGGTCCAACCGGTACAACAGGCTCAACCGGAGGAACCGGTGCATTGGGTCCAACCGGTTCAACTGGTACAACCGGTTCAACTGGTGCATCTGGAGTTACCGGTCCAACCGGATTCACCGGCTCAACCGGAGGCACGGGGGTAACTGGCCCGACGGGATCAACCGGTGGAACAGGATCAACCGGTTCAACTGGAGGCACAGGAGTCACCGGTCCAACCGGTTCAACTGGATCAACCGGCGGTACCGGAGTTACCGGCCCCACTGGTTCAACAGGCTCAACTGGAGGAACCGGAGTCACCGGTCCCACTGGCTTCACTGGATCAACCGGCGGCACCGGCGTCACGGGTCCGACCGGTACAACAGGCTCAACCGGAGGCACCGGCGTCACGGGTCCGACCGGATCAACTGGTTCCACAGGGCCAACTGGCGACAATGGTCCGACGGGATTCACCGGCGCAACCGGTGGCACCGGCGTCACGGGTCCGACCGGTACAACAGGCTCAACCGGTGGTACCGGCGTCACTGGTCCCACGGGTTCAACCGGCTCAACCGGTTCAACCGGCGGCACCGGCGTTACGGGTCCAACCGGTTCAACCGGAAGTACCGGCGGCACCGGCGTCACTGGTCCGACTGGATCAACGGGTTCAACCGGAGGAACGGGAGTTACTGGTCCCACTGGCTTCACGGGTTCAACTGGAGGAACCGGAGTTACCGGCCCGACTGGTTCAACCGGTTCTACAGGAGCTACCGGTGCAACTGGTGAAATTGGTCCAACAGGATCAACAGGATCAACCGGTACAACCGGGGAAAATGGTCCAACCGGATCAACCGGTTCAACAGGGTCAACCGGTACAACCGGGGAAAGCGGTCCCACAGGCTTTACCGGTTCAACCGGCGGCACCGGCGTTACCGGCCCAACGGGTTCAACAGGGTCAACCGGAGGAACTGGCGTTACCGGTCCCACGGGCTTTACCGGTTCAACAGGAGGAACCGGCATCACTGGTCCGACCGGTTCAACAGGATCAACCGGATCAACCGGTGCAACCGGAGAAAATGGCCCAACCGGTTCCACGGGTTCAACCGGCGCTACCGGAGGAATTGGTCCCACAGGTTCCACGGGTTCAACCGGCGGCACCGGAGTTACGGGTCCAACAGGCTTCACCGGCTCAACAGGCGGAACCGGAGTTACCGGTCCAACGGGTTCAACGGGAACAACAGGTGTCACCGGTCCCACTGGCTTTACCGGCTCAACGGGTGGTACCGGTGTCACCGGTCCAACCGGATCAACCGGTACGACAGGTGTCACCGGTCCAACAGGCTTCACGGGTTCAACCGGAGGAACCGGAGTTACCGGACCAACCGGTTCA
>DATKGN010000007.1:0-70170 GCA_035510735.1 Patescibacteria group bacterium | reverse complement strand
GATCTACCGGTTCAACCGGCGCAACAGGTGACAACGGCCCAACCGGCTCAACCGGTTCAACAGGAGGAACAGGTGTTATCGGCCCAACCGGCTCAACTGGTTCTACCGGCTCAACCGGTTCAACCGGAGGCACCGGGGTTATCGGTCCAACCGGATCAACAGGATCAACCGGCTCAACCGGCGCATTTGGTCCGACAGGTTCAACTGGTTCTACAGGCAGTACCGGTGTAATTGGTCCGACCGGTTCAACGGGTTCAACGGGCGCAACAGGCAGTACAGGTGCAATTGGTCCGACCGGTTCAACTGGTTCAACCGGCAGCACGGGTGTCGCTGGTCCCACGGGCTCAACCGGCTCAACCGGCTCAACCGGAGGAACAGGGGTAATTGGTCCTACTGGTTCAACGGGCTCAACCGGCGGCACCGGAGAGAATGGCCCATCAGGTTCGACTGGCTCTACTGGAAGCACCGGAGTAGCTGGACCAACTGGATCAACTGGATCAACAGGTGGAGTTGGTCCAACAGGTTCAACGGGGACAACCGGCGGCACGGGTGTCGCTGGTCCAACGGGTTCCACGGGTTCAACCGGAGGAACAGGAGTTACCGGCCCAACGGGATCCACAGGTTCCACGGGTTCAACAGGCGGCACCGGTGTTACCGGTCCAACGGGTTCCACCGGTTCCACCGGTTCAACAGGCGCGACCGGTGTAAATGGCCCGACTGGCTCAACCGGTTCAACCGGAGGCACTGGTGCATTTGGCCCAACCGGCTCAACCGGTTCAACTGGTTCTACAGGCAGTACCGGTGCAATTGGTCCGACCGGTTCAACGGGTTCAACCGGTGCAACCGGAGTTATTGGTCCGACCGGTTCAACGGGGACAACCGGCGGCACCGGTGTCACCGGCCCGACTGGCTCAACCGGTGCAACGGGATCTACCGGAGATTTTGGTCCAACGGGTTCAACGGGTACCACCGGTTCAACAGGTTCTACCGGCGCAATCGGTCCGACCGGCTCCACCGGTTCAACAGGTTCTACCGGCGCAACCGGTGCATTTGGTCCAACTGGTTCAACGGGTACCACCGGTTCAACAGGTTCTACCGGCACAATCGGTCCGACCGGCTCCACCGGTTCAACAGGTTCTACCGGTGCAACCGGTGCATTTGGTCCAACCGGCTCAACAGGATCAACCGGTTCAACCGGTGCATTTGGCCCAACCGGATCTACAGGATCAACGGGTAGCACCGGGGTTATCGGTCCCACCGGCTCAACCGGCGCAACCGGTGCATTTGGTCCAACCGGTTCAACAGGTTCTACCGGCGCAACCGGTGCATTTGGCCCAACCGGCTCAACCGGCTCAACTGGTTCTACAGGCAGTACCGGAGTTGCAGGTCCTACCGGATCGACCGGATCGACCGGTTCAACAGGTGTTATTGGTCCGACTGGTTCAACTGGTCTCAGTGGTCCGACTGGTATGACAGGAAGTACTGGAGAAATAGGTCCAAGTGGTTCAACCGGTTCAACAGGTTCTACCGGCGCATTTGGTCCAACCGGTTCAACCGGTTCAACCGGCAGTACAGGTGTTATGGGTCCCACGGGAGCAACGGGAAATACAGGAGCAACAGGTACAACTGGTCAAGCAGGTCCAACCGGTGCAACCGGATTATTTGGTCCGACTGGTGAAACTGGTGCAACCGGCGTTGCCGGTCCAACCGGTGCGACAGGATTATTTGGCCCGACTGGAATGACAGGATCAACAGGAGCAACAGGTCAAGGTGGTCCGACGGGTTCAACAGGTGCAACAGGAGCAACAGGAGCAACAGGACAAGGTGGTCCAACCGGTTCAACCGGTGTTGGTGGTCCAACCGGTATGACCGGATCAACCGGAACAACGGGTGTTGCCGGTCCGACGGGTTCAACAGGTCTTGGTGGTCCAACCGGTTCAACCGGAACAACCGGTGCTTCAGGATCTTTTGGTCCCACTGGTGCAACAGGTGCGACAGGATCAACAGGTTCAACTGGGGTTGCCGGTCCTACTGGTTCAACTGGTCTCGGCGGCCCGACCGGTATGACGGGAGCAACCGGGGCAACAGGAGATTTTGGCCCGACCGGCGCAACAGGTGGAACAGGATCAACAGGGGGAACAGGCGCAATTGGTCCGACAGGTTCAACGGGGTCAATTGGACCAACCGGTTCAACCGGTTCAACCGGTTCGACTGGTGTTGCGGGTCCCACAGGATCAACGGGTATTGGTGGTCCGACGGGTATGACAGGATCCACAGGCGCTTCAGGTGAGATTGGTCCAACCGGTTCAACCGGTTCAACCGGTGCAACCGGTGCAACTGGTGTTGGTGGTCCAACTGGAGAAACTGGAACGCAAGGTCCAACCGGTTCAACGGGATCGACAGGATTATTTGGTCCGACGGGAGCGACAGGTCAAGGCGGTCCTACGGGAGCGACCGGGACGAGTGGTGCTACTGGAGTTACGGGTCCGACTGGCGCAACAGGAGCAACAGGTACGACCGGTTCAACCGGAGCAACGGGTGGAAATGGTCCTACTGGCTCGACCGGTTCAACGGGCGGAACCGGGGTTTTTGGTCCAACGGGTTCAACCGGAGAAACGGGCGTTGCCGGTCCGACTGGTTCAACCGGTTCGACGGGTGCTACCGGCGTTACTGGTCCAACCGGCGCAACAGGAGTCAACGGTCCAACCGGCGCAACCGGTACACAAGGTCCGACCGGTTCAACCGGTTCAACTGGTATCAACGGTCCAACCGGCTCGACCGGTTCAACGGGCGGAACCGGGGTCTTTGGTCCAACGGGTTCAACAGGTGGGACCGGTTCAACGGGCGGAACCGGGGTTTTTGGTCCAACGGGTTCAACCGGGGGGACAGGACAAACAGGCCCATCAGGCGCCACAGGAACGACCGGATCAACCGGGCAAACCGGTCCAACCGGATCTACCGGTTCAACCGGAACGACAGGTGCAACAGGAGTTACCGGTCCAACGGGTTCTACCGGACAGATCGGTCCAACCGGGACAACAGGTGCGTCTGGAGTATTTGGCCCAACCGGATCAACCGGAGCAACAGGTGCAACAGGATTACAAGGTCCAACCGGTTCAACCGGAGCTTCAGGATTCACCGGCCCAACAGGATCGACCGGTACAACCGGAGGAACCGGAGTTACCGGTCCAACCGGTTCAACCGGTGCTACTGGACAAAATGGACCAACTGGAGGAACCGGCTCAACCGGCGGGACCGGCGTGAATGGTCCTACGGGATCAACCGGATCAACCGGTACAACCGGTGGTACTGGCGTCACCGGCCCAACCGGATCAACCGGTACAACCGGTGGTACTGGCGTCACCGGCCCGACGGGTCAAACCGGTGCAACAGGTCTCACTGGTCCAACAGGAGCAACCGGTGAAAGCGGTGCCACAGGAGCATTTGGTCCGACTGGATCTACAGGTTCAACAGGTTCAACAGGCGCGTCAGGTGTTACCGGCCCAACCGGATCAACTGGAAGCACCGGATTTACTGGCCCAACAGGTGCAACAGGAGGTACAGGTATCACGGGTCCAACCGGTTCAACCGGTTCAACTGGTTCAACCGGAGCAACCGGCGTGAATGGTCCTACGGGATCAACCGGTTCAACGGGTTCAACCGGTAGTACTGGTAGCGCCGGTCCAACAGGATCCACTGGTTCGACCGGGGTCGTAGGCCCAACCGGTTCAACAGGAACAACAGGTCAAGCGGGTCCAACCGGTTCAACCGGATCAACAGGTTCAACCGGCGCAACTGGAGTGAACGGTCCAACCGGTTCAACCGGTTCAACCGGCGCAACAGGAGTGAATGGTCCAACCGGTTCAACAGGTTCAACAGGAGGAACCGGCGTTACTGGTCCAACAGGTTCAACAGGTTCAACAGGAGGAACCGGGGTCTTTGGCCCGACCGGTTCTACGGGTTCTACAGGAATTACCGGTCCTACAGGTTCAACGGGCAGTACGGGTATTATCGGTCCGACTGGATCTACCGGTTCAACCGGCGGAACCGGTGTAATTGGTCCAACCGGTTCAACCGGCGGCACCGGCGCAACAGGAGTGAATGGTCCGACCGGTGAAACGGGAGTCCAGGGTCCAACTGGATTAACTGGTGCCACAGGAGCATTTGGTCCGACTGGATCTACCGGTTCAACCGGTGGCACCGGTGTAACCGGACCAACAGGATCCACCGGAACGACCGGAGTTACCGGTCCCACCGGCTTCACCGGATCAACAGGCGGCACTGGAGTTACGGGTCCAACCGGCTCAACCGGTTCAACCGGCGCAACTGGAGGAAATGGTCCCACCGGCTCAACCGGAACAACAGGAGTGAATGGTCCAACCGGTGAAACGGGAATTCAAGGTCCCACCGGCTCAACCGGAACAACCGGCGTTACCGGCCCAACCGGTTCAACGGGATCAACCGGTGTTGTTGGCCCGACTGGTTCAACAGGAACAACGGGTATTACTGGTCCGACAGGATTCACCGGGTCTACCGGTGGAACAGGAGTGATTGGTCCCACGGGTTCTACCGGTTCAACGGGAGCAACCGGAGCAACTGGAGGAAATGGTCCCACAGGTTCAACCGGCGCAACAGGAGTAAATGGACCAACCGGAGCAACAGGAATTCAAGGTCCGACCGGCTCAACCGGCGGGACCGGTGTTACCGGCCCAACCGGTTCAACAGGATCAACCGGTGTTGTTGGCCCGACTGGTTCAACAGGAACAACGGGTCAAACAGGTCCAACTGGTTCGACCGGCTCAACCGGCGGGACCGGTGTTACCGGCCCAACCGGTTCAACAGGAACAACGGGTTCAACGGGAGCAACCGGAGCGAACGGTCCGACAGGGTCCACCGGTTCAACCGGAGGCACTGGCGTTACTGGTCCAACCGGTTCGACAGGCTCAACCGGCGGGACCGGTGTTACCGGCCCGACCGGTTCAACGGGAGCAACCGGAGCGAACGGTCCGACAGGGTCGACAGGTACAACCGGCGGCACGGGTGTTACCGGCCCGACCGGATTTACAGGGTCAACCGGTGGTACCGGAGTGACAGGCCCCACGGGAACAACAGGCTCGACAGGTGCAACTGGAGGCAATGGTCCCACCGGTTCCACTGGTTCAACCGGCGGCACCGGTGTTACGGGTCCAACAGGTTCAACTGGAACTACAGGTATTACAGGTCCAACAGGTTCAACAGGTTCAACCGGCGGCACCGGTGTTACGGGTCCAACCGGAACAACCGGTTCAACAGGTGGAACCGGAGGGATTGGTCCAACAGGTTCAACAGGTACAACCGGCGGCACCGGCGTCACGGGTCCCACCGGCTCAACCGGTGCAACAGGTGGTACAGGATTTACCGGCCCAACCGGCCCAACAGGAACAACAGGAAGTACCGGTGTGACAGGACCGACTGGTTCAACCGGATCAACCGGCTCAACCGGCGCAACAGGAGTAAATGGTCCGACCGGCGCAACGGGTGTATTTGGTCCGACAGGGAGTACCGGTGGAACCGGAGGTGTTGGTCCAACCGGGTCAACAGGTTCTACTGGCGCAACCGGAGCTGTTGGTCCAACCGGGGGAACCGGAATGACCGGCGGCACCGGTGTGACCGGACCAACTGGTTCTACCGGATCAACCGGTGTCAATGGTCCAACCGGGGGAACCGGAATGACCGGCGGCACCGGAGTGACCGGACCAACTGGTTCAACGGGTGCAACGGGAGTATTCGGTCCTACTGGTTCAACAGGTACAACAGGCGGCACCGGAGTGACCGGACCAACTGGTTCAACCGGCGCAACAGGAGTATTCGGTCCTACTGGTTCAACAGGTACAACAGGCGGCACCGGTGTCACAGGTCCAACAGGTACAACCGGCTCAACCGGCGGCACCGGAGGAATCGGTCCAACTGGTCCAACAGGAACGACAGGTAACACCGGTCCGACTGGCTCAACGGGTGGAACCGGAGGAATCGGTCCGACCGGAACAACGGGGTCAACAGGCACTACTGGTGCCAACGGTCCAACCGGATCAACCGGAGGAACGGGAGCGACGGGTATCGGTGGTCCGACAGGGCAAACCGGTACACAAGGTCCGACGGGTACAACAGGCTCAACCGGCGTCACGGGTCCAACCGGATTCACCGGTTCAACAGGTAGTACTGGCGCATATGGTCCAACCGGTGCTACCGGTATGACCGGTTCAACCGGTGGAACCGGCGTGACCGGACCAACTGGGGCAACGGGAACGTTTGGTTCTTCCGGTCCAACGGGATATACAGGAGCAACCGGTTCAACGGGTTCAACCGGTAGTACCGGAGTTACGGGTCCGACCGGATTCACCGGCGCAACCGGAGGAACCGGTGGCGTTGGCCCGACCGGTCCAACAGGGACAACCGGAAATACCGGTCCGACCGGTTCAACCGGTGGAACCGGAGGAATCGGTCCAACAGGGACAACAGGTGCAACAGGAACTACGGGTGCTAACGGTCCGACCGGCGCCACCGGAATGACCGGTTCAACCGGCGTTGGCGGTCCAACAGGACAAACCGGTACACAAGGTCCAACGGGAAATACGGGTGCAACCGGTATATTCGGCGCGACCGGATACACAGGTGCAACAGGCGGCACCGGTTCTAATGGTCCGACCGGCGCCACCGGAATGACCGGTTCAACAGGAACAACCGGGAGTGCAGGACCAACCGGTGGAACCGGTGTCTTTGGGTCATCAGGACCGACCGGCTACACCGGAGCTACGGGTTCAACCGGTTCAACGGGTGGAACCGGAGTTACTGGCCCGACCGGATTTACCGGAGCTACGGGTCCAACCGGAACAACCGGTGGAACCGGAGTTACTGGCCCGACCGGATTTACCGGCGCAACAGGTGGTACAGGCGGCATCGGTCCTACCGGTTCAACCGGTTCAACGGGTGGCACCGGCGTCACCGGTCCAACCGGATTCACAGGAGCTACGGGTCCAACCGGAACAACCGGTGGCACCGGCGTCACCGGTCCAACAGGCTTTACCGGTTCAACCGGCGGCACCGGCGGTATCGGCCCGACCGGTTCAACCGGCTCAACCGGCGCATCCGGATTTACCGGACCAACCGGTTCAACCGGTATGACCGGTTCAACCGGAGGAACCGGAAGTATCGGTCCAACCGGAGCCACCGGAACCTTTGGTACTTCCGGTCCTACAGGATTCACCGGATCAACCGGTTCAACTGGTTCAACTGGCGGCACGGGCGTCACGGGTCCAACCGGTTCAACCGGATCAACCGGATCAACCGGTTCAACCGGCGGCACGGGTGTCACAGGTCCAACCGGTTCAACGGGTTCAACCGGATCAACCGGAGGAACCGGAGGAATTGGTCCAACCGGTACAACCGGTACAACCGGCGGCACCGGCGTTACGGGCCCAACCGGATCAACCGGCGCGACCGGCATGACCGGCGCAACGGGTGTCAATGGACCGACCGGACCAACCGGTCGAACCGGATCAACCGGAAGTACCGGAGGAACGGGTGTCACCGGCCCGACCGGATCAACCGGATCAACCGGAAGTACCGGCGGAACGGGCGTTACGGGTCCAACCGGAGCAACCGGATCAACCGGAAGTACCGGAGGAACGGGTGTCACCGGCCCGACCGGATCAACCGGCGCAACTGGGGGCACCGGTGTTACCGGGCCAACAGGATTCACCGGAGGAACGGGAGTGACCGGCCCGACGGGCTCAACGGGTTCAACCGGAAGTACCGGCGGCACCGGCTTCACCGGCCCGACCGGAGCAACCGGATCAACCGGAAGTACCGGAGGCACGGGCGTTACGGGTCCAACTGGCTGGACTGGCGCGACCGGTGGCACCGGCGTGACCGGTCCGACCGGCGCAACAGGTGCAACCGGCATGACCGGCGCAACGGGTGTCAATGGACCGACAGGACCAACCGGTCGAACCGGATCAACCGGAAGTACCGGAGGCACCGGAGTCACGGGTCCAACCGGATCAACCGGATCAACCGGAAGTACCGGAGGAACGGGAGTGACCGGCCCAACCGGATCTACCGGATCTACCGGATCTACCGGTGGAACGGGCGTTACGGGTCCAACTGGAAACACTGGCAGCACAGGAATTACCGGGCCAACAGGATTCACCGGAGGAACGGGCGTTACCGGCCCAACAGGATCAACTGGCGCAACAGGTCTTGCTGGAGGGAACGGGCCAAGCGGCGCTGTTGTCTTTAACACAGCCAATGGGATTATTTATCCATATCCGGTTGTTGATATGACGCTCCTGTTGGGTAGCACGGGTGCAGCTCCACGGAGCGGTATTAATTTATCAACAGCGAGTGCGCTTATCGTTCTAAACGGCAGAACCGGCAACATCAGCGGTGCGAACCTGACCATCGGCTACAATCAGGCGACGACATCCGCGGTCATTTCAAGCGGCGGAACGAACCAGAATATCGCGATCGATCCGAATGGTTCCGGAACCATTTCTCTTAATGCACCGACTACAGTCACGAATAAATTTATCGTCGGCACGGCCGGTAATACGTTTGTCTTTGATCCGACAGCGGGTCCGACGTATTCAGGCACCGCGCGGCCGACCAAATTGATCACTCTTTCGCCGGAGTACGCGGGGGCAGCGATCACCGCATCCGGTTCAGCAAATGTTAACGGCAACATGACTTCCGACGCGTCACCGTCAGCCAACTGGCGTACGTACTACCAGTGGGTATCCAGCCAAACGTTGGTTCAGGATTATACCGTTGCTGTGCGTGTGACGTTGCCCAACGATTTCAGTGCGTGGAGCACGGGCACTGCGTTGACGTTGAACTATAACACCAATTCGCCGGATCCTACGTTTAACAGAGTCGACATGAATATTTACAATTCATCTCTCAGTTTGCCGCAACTAGCACAAACCGTCTGTACGGATACAAATAATGCATCAGCCAGCAAGACGTGGTCGACGATAACCTGCGACAATGTGACGTTTAACGGGACGCCTGCATGGAATACGGCCGGACAAACCGCCATCATCATGATCCGCATGTACAGTAAAAATAACGCATACGTGCAAATAGGCGACATAACGCTGTCGTATCTCGCAAAATTCTAACGTGGGTTTGGGTGTCTTGCGCCTTGTTATGAAAAAATATATGCATACAAAAAGATCAAAACAATACAAACCAATGCTGAAAAAGCTTGGGATTTGGGGATTTATTCTCATTCTTAGTCTTGAACAATTACTGTTGCCGTGGCAGTCTGCGCTGGCTCAGGGCGCCACACCAAGCGTGACCCCAACAGTGAGTCCGACGCCGTCCGTGAGTCCCACATCATCCACAAGTCCGACCCCGACACCTATGGGTTTATTTGACGGTCCGCCGGCCACCGGTTCGGCATCTGTGCCTACGCCTACATCTACACCGGTCCCGACTGCATCGCCGTCTCCGACTCCCACGCCTATACATCCGACTATCGCCGTCCCGGATTATCCAACGGCGCCAAGTCCCACGCCGACGCCGACAATTATGCCCGATTTGGGATTTTCGTCTCAAACAGGATCAGCAAGCATTCGTGAAATTGCCGTTGTTCGGGCGCTTCCGAAACGGGATTTCCGAAGCGTTGAGTCAATTCCCATAACCGTCACGAATATCGTTGACACGACAGCTCAGAGTGTTCACGTTGCTCTTTTCGATTATGCAGGTGACGAGGTGCCGGCGACAATTCAGGAAACTTCCGGTGATACAGCAACTGTCTTTACCATTATCCCTCCTGATGAGATAAAGCCGGGAAAGTATACGGCGCGTGTGTATCAAAATGACGCGATGATATCGGAACAATCACTTACGTGGGGCATTCTTGCGGTGAACATGAATAAATCCATCTATACGCCGGGGGAAGTTGCCAAAATGAGTTTCGCAGTTCTTGATGAAGAGGGGAATATTATATGTGATAATTCAGGCCTTGCCGCTACGATTACCGATCCCGCGGGCGCCACCGTCACCCTGAGCGTTGCCGATTCGACCATCACCGTGAATTCCGAATGTCAGCTGCACCGGTATACCGAAAAATCCGATTATGGGGCGACGTATAAAACGAATGGCGCGGGTACGTATACGATGCATGTCACCGCTGTCGTTAATGGCGTGCCGTATGGCATTACCGATACGTTTGACGTGCAAGCGTCCTCACCATTTGACATTGAACGAACGACAGCGACACGGATCTATCCGCATGAACCATACACGGTGAATCTTTCTGTCACGGCGCACCAGGATTTCACAGGCACCATTTCCGATTTTGTCCCCGACGCCTTTACCGTCACCCCACTAAACGGAAGCCGGGCGTTTGATGCATTAACCGTTATTCCTTTTACACCGGGAGGCGGAGAAGCGAGCGTTTCCGGCACCATTTTACTGCGGTATCCGTTTAACGGGAGCTACACGGAAACGCTTGGGTTTGGGGAACAGCTGTACGACGCCAATGAGAAGAGTCTCTACCAGCAATTTGGCCTGGCCGGACACGACGGGGTAGATTTTGGTCTCCCTGAAGGGACGCCGGTGTTGGCGGCCGATCGCGGCAGCGTAATCTCTGCGGGACCGGGTGTGTACGGAAATACCGTTATTATTCAGCATGCCTGGGGAAGGACGTATTACGGCCACTTTAGTCACATTTCTGTTTCCGAAGGACAAGTCGTTGCCCAGGGAGATGTCCTCGGTCTTTCCGGTCATACCGGCCTTGCGACCGGCTCGCATTTGCACTTCGGTATGCGGTTAAACGTTTTTGATCCGAATAACGGCTATTTCGGCAAAATTGATCCGATGGAATATCTTGGAAAATCCGTGGCCATGACACAAACATATGTTCAGGCGGTGAGTTGGCAGGTGGCGATGAAAGCAGGTGACCATTTAACCTTGGGATATCGATATAAAGCTCCGGAAATATTTCCCTCACTGTACTTCTTGGGTCCGGTCCGGATGACGACAGTGGCTCCCGTCGCTCTCGTGTTAGGAAGCCAAGCGCCACCGTCAACCGCGCAGGCTTCAGATAGTGCCCAATTGTCGGAAGGTCCGCTGGCGTCTGCCAGTGCGCAATTGCCGGAAAATCCTCAGGCGACTCAAAGCGCGGCGCTGCCTTCCGTTGACCTTCTTCCCATGAACGAGGCGTCAGGAAGCGCTGTTGCTTCACAAAGCGCAGAGATTGCACCGCCCGAGACTCCCACGCCCACGACCACAGTATTTAGCGACGTGCGGAGGTGGCAAGTCGTAGCGGATCAGGTTCTTCATGTAAGCAAAAAAGGGATGAGTGCCGTGGTAGTAAACGCCGATACCCAGCCGAATGATTTCCTCATTCAGGATCCGCAGGATAAACAGCTCAAGTCTTTTGTGGTAGACAATACTTCGGCGACAAAAACCGTCACGTATAAATCTTTGCGGGGAACGCAGAAGCAAGTGTATAAAGATAACGATGTGACAGAACTTACGGATAACAATCAGCTTGCATCCGTGGGCGTCGTTACGCCCCAATACTGGAATACAGATACAAACACCTGGGAAGCATATCCGCGTATTAGCGCAACGAAAAGCGATTTTAAGAAAGCAAATTCCGACAAAAAACGCGTACGATTTGATGATTCCATCCAAAATAAACTGGGGCTGGGTGCGACATTTGAGCGGAAGTTACGGACAGTGACAAGCGGCGATACGCCTGCCATGAAAGAAGACTGGAAGCTGACAGGCGCGCAGAAAAAACGGATTATGTGGGAAATTCAACTGAAAAATTTTGTCCTCACCCAGTCGCGGGAAAACATCATGACAAAGACTGAAGATGGTACAGTGAGGTCAATCAACGAAGCTACCTATGGGGATGTGCACATCGTTGCGCCGTATAACGGAAACATGAGCTGGAATGAGGACGCGACCACCAACACAGTCCGCATCTATTTTGAGCCGGATGGCGTTTCCGGCGATTTGGTTATCGACCCCACAATGTCGGCTACATCCACATCAACCACCGTCACTGTGACATCAAGCGGGGTCTACAAAATCCGCTTTAACTCCGCACCCGGTATGGCAGACCAACTCTTTTTACCTGACACCGATACAACAAACAGATTAGGTGTAGTATCCAGCGCTGATATGGGAATATGTATCCGCGATTACAGCACGTTTGATACGTTCACGACGTTTACCACGTCTTCGATCGCTCTCTCGGAAAGCTCATCGGTGCGTGTTGTTGTTACCGGTACGTGGACAAATTCATCACAAGACGCGACGAACGTAAAATTTTATCTGTATCCTGACCGTGTAACCGTTAACGAGCCGATCCATACAACGAGCGCATTTTCCGGACAATATAAACCGATTGTTTTTACCATGCTCGCTAGCCTCGCCTCGGAGTATAAGCAATTTAATAATACGACGCTTGATGGGAGCTGGACGACGATACCGACAACCAGCACGTGGACGTTTACGAATCTTACCTATACAACCCAGGCCGCGGTAGTGCGCACGCATACGGCAACAGCTGATCCCAAATGGTATGTCGGGTATTGGACCTACACACCCCGCGAAACAAGCGTGTTGCAAAATCAAACGTATGGAGACGGTACGCTTGCGTTGTATGCATTGGGAGATACGAGCGTTTCTTATACGGCTGGGAGCACCAAGACAGACTACTATCAATTCATATTTCAAAATGGGAGCGCTCTTGACGCCACGTTCCAGCACGAGGGGCAGGATTATTGGAATCCGTTCTATACAGCGGTGACCGGTACGAAGGTAACCAGTGACACAGGCGACGCAAATACCGATGGGTATAACGAGGGTCAGGGGTACTATTCCATGCAGGCTGACGGGAATAATACCGTACAGGTGTCCTTCAGCGATACGCGGGGCGCCTCAACTGCCTATACGTACTACGATCCGGTGATTAAAATTACGAACTGGACCTGGAGCGGTGCTGCGGTTGTGGAAAAATCGACTGATAACGGTACGACATGGACGACGCTGACTGCCGGAACGGATTACAACATAACGCAGGACTCCGATGAAGCGCAGGTCGGAACGAATACCAGATATTTTCAGTATCTGGGGACGGTATCAGGATCTGGCGCGGCAACGACGCATTTCCGGATTACCTGGCAACCGGATATGGTAAACCTTATGCGTCACGGAAAAGCGTTTACCAACGGTGTATATTATCCGTTCACATTTTAATGGGGGTATTGCCGGAAGGGAAAATATGGTATAACAGGTTCACGGAAAAAGTAGCCTATGACAGATACACCGGATCATCCATCATCACGAAGATTTATCAAAGGCGTTAAACGCGCATCGTTCAGCATGGAGGCAGAGATGCAGGCCGGAGGCCAGCCGACCCTGGTGACGCCGCAACCAGTTGCACCCGTTGAGCAGGCAGTAGCGCCTCAACCAGTCAGTCAACCTGTGGTCGTTCAACATGAGCCACAGCAAAGAACCGCGCCCCAACGGGCTCCGAAGCCCGCTCCGCAGCGTGAGTTCCGGTCAAGGCGGAATCCGGTGAAAACGTTTTTTATTGTTATTGCTCTTCTTTTGATTTTCGGGACCGTCGGCACCAGCGTGTATCTGTACTGGAATTCTCAGCAAAAACTGAGTGCCCTTGAAAAAGCATCGCCGACGGTGTATACGGAGTTTCAGACAAGTACGCTCATTGATCAGGTGCGGCGTCACATGGATTTGCCCAATGAGACGCCGATTGTGACGACGATCACCAATGCCGCGAGTCTCAAGCAGGAGCCGTTTTATGCCAATGCGGTAGATGGGGATAAGGTGCTTGTATTTTCAAAACGGGCAATTTTGTACGATCCGGTCCGCGACCGCATTGTCGAGGTTGGATTTATCAGACCGGTGACCCCGACGCCCGTTGCACAAAACACCCCGGCTGCAACAAGCTCTGCCTCGCCTGCAGGCGAGGCAACGAAGGCGGGGACTCCCGCAGTCGCCGGTGCAGCAACGTCAATTGCAACCCCGACACCAAAAGTACTTCTGAAAAACCAGTAATTAGTTTTTAGTATTTGCGGACATGTAAACGCTTTTTTCAGTGCACTCCAATTTTGCGTGGATTGTTTATGTCATTGCGAGTCGAGTCTTCGAGACGTGGCAATCCCGTAAATTATAGATTGCTTCGCCATCGGAATGGGCTCGCAATGACAAAGTAAGCGTATTCCCCCGGCCCGTCCTTTCAGTCTATTTCTCTCCAATGACAAGAAGTGTATCCCGCAAAGACGACAGAAACATCATGAGGACGTAATTGGCGTATTTTCCGGCTTTTAAAAGCAGAGAATCGGGGATAACACGCCTGCGCATTGGAGTATAACTGACAAAATGAGTTGCTTTCACGACATTCCAATACCCATGTCTCATCAATGTCGTTACCTCCGATAAAGTGTATTCCCGGTTGTGCCGGTGATAAATGTTACTCCCTTCTCCGTCGTTTTCCAGGAGCTGATGAAGAGGGTATGTGACACTTTTCCCTAACAAAATTTTTGCCCGGTTGATTGATCGGGCGATGTTAGGGGTGGTCAGGAACACATGCCCCCGGGGCGCAGTGACGCGATGCATTTCACGAATGGCATGGAGCGGGGACTGCGGGAGATGTTCGAGGACCTCAGTGCAGATGACGAGGTCGAAAAAATTATCTTTGAAAGGAAACGTGTCTTTTTCGATATTGCAAATTTTAATGCGGGAACTTTTTATCGGTTCGTGGGATGATGAAATTCCGTAGACTTCATGATTCATCATTTCCAGTGCCGCTCCGAGGTGGTAGGGGAAACAGCCGACATCGAGAACGCGAATACGACGAGAAGATAGAGGATGGAGTGTAGAGGATGGTTGTTGAGGATTGAGAATGGAGGATCGATTTGTTTTATCTACCTTCGATCGTCTATCTTCTACTCCTATGTTCGATGCTCTACCATCTGCCTTCGCGCTCTGATTGATTTTCTCTATCTCCTCCAATATCACCCTATACCGCTCCACGTGGATGAGAAAATATTCGCGCTCTTTTTCAGTTTTAATTGATTGTTGGACAGATTTGAGTATTGTCGTTTCCATGAGTGTAAGTATATCATCACTATGGCCGCGCAGGTACCGAAAGAGGAGGAAGTGCGCTCAAAGAGAACCTATAATACAATTATATTGTAATATATATTACATTTCGTCATATTTCTCCTTGAAAAAACCTATAATAATGTTATGATACGCTCGTTATCGCGAAATATATGCCTGAAGACGAAAAAACCATCATCGCTCAGTCCAATACAATTGAAGCCCAGCTGCAGGCCGGTATCATTCCTCCGTTTGACCCCCGTTATCTGGACCACTCATTGAGTGAAGGAGAACGTTCTCTTGTAAATGATATCTTTCGCGCAATAGACGGGGGCGGTCTGACGCAGGGGCTTCTGTACACTACCACTGATCCGAAGCAGGTTATGGACGCAGATGGATGGCTTCTGGGTATTATAGAGTATAGAAAACCAGATCATGATTCAAACACCTATCAGAATATTCTGCTGCTCCGATCTAACAATCTGGAAAAAATACGCGGGGCCAATTTTCTTTTTGAAAACGAGAAGGCCCCGCTTACAATAGACGACTTTATTACTGAAGCGCTATATGGCGCAGCATTTGCCCGTAATCGTTTCCCCGGAGAGGCGACGGATGAGGTCATAGAATCAAGAATGCAGGAATTTACGAAACGTCTGAATTTTGAAATCTCCGACAGGAACACAATACAAAGACTGATCGGTGTGACTGCTCATATCACAAAGTCGTTTTCTGAAGATCTCCCTATTCATGAACGACTTTTTGCAACGCTGCTTGTTACGAAGAGCGACGATGTTGTATCGGCGCTTGAGCACGTATATAAAGCAGAACCGGATCTTGTATTGATGACCGATCTCATGGGTGACGCTCTCATAATTGCGTCGCATATAGACAACTTTCGTCGGGACCACCAGAGCACAGTAAGCACGAGGACGCGCGACCATATTGCTGAATATTTCTCCCATCACATTCGGGAGATCATGTTGGATGAATCGGTGGGTGAGTTGGTAGGGCAAACACTGTGTCAGCTCGGAGTATGGTTCCCACAAAAAGAGGAGCGGTTGCCGAACCCGGAAGATGAGGAGGGAATAACTCCACAGACAGATATGAGTCTGGTGGATATTTTCTGGCGTGAAAATATCCGGTTTGATGATATCCGGGAGTTACTCATGAATATGGTCTTCCGTGCGCAGTATACCGGCCCTGATTTATTTACACTCGCTCAAAACCTTTGGAAGCGCGAGGAGATCGAGCGGTTTGAGGATAAGATCGAAAGAGGAGAACTGACCGTAAGCCGGAAGTTGAAGTTTTGGGAATTTATACACTTTGAAGAGCGTGAATCGACTCCGCGGGTCATAAACTGGATTGACGACATCGAAGAGAAGTGGCGCGAGCTCGGTCGACGCGGCCGCAGCAAACTCATCTGGGATGAGAGATTCCGTGAGAGTTTACAACTACTGTTCGGGTCTTTACATCGGATGCGGGTTACAGATGATTATAGTGTTGAAATACGAAATCGTATTGACGCTATGGAGCGCCGTATGATCCCTCAAAATAAACCTTTTTTTGCACGCATAATTGGTCGTAACAGGTAAATATATGGATGAAGGTGCGCCTATTTTTAACATTGTCAAAGAATCCGAGGCCCTACAAGCCCAGGTGCAGGCGGGGACTATTCCGGCGTTTGATCCCCGCTATTTTGGCCGTGTGCTGTCGGACGAAGAACATAACGCGCTCATTACTCTTATAATGCCCATCTGTGATGAGGGCGGATTACTCGATACGACCGGCGACCTTCAACAATTTGCTGAAGGATATAAATGGATGGCCGCGGCAGCTGCCTATTGGAATGCGCCGAAAGGTACCGACCAATACTCCTATTTTTCGTGGACGGTGAGACGAAATGCCAACAAATCAGATGGTGCGAGGTATTTGCTCAACCCCATCAAATCGCCAATTCCATTTGAAGAATTTATCACAAAAGCCATTGACGGCGCCAAATACGCAGCCGCGTATTTCCCGTCGGCTGCATCCGGTGAAACGCTTTCGGCGCGGTTTACCGAGTTTGTTGATCATATAGATATGGCATCCGTGAAATCGTGGGCTGACGTCGACAAGCTTACCCAGTCCACTGAACACACGGATTATTCGCACCCCGCAAGAGATAAAAAAATAAATGGGAAAATCATTGTGCGGGCCAAAGAGATTGTTACAGATTTGCAGGCGGCCACTGCGGGCGAAGCGGAGATGCTGCCGGCGGCTGGTGCCATGGTAGACCGGGTGAAGTTGGCACAGAAGATAGATGAGATGATTCCCGATCATATATATTCAGGGCTGGTTGCCGAACAAAAGCGAGTGGCCGGTGAGCTTATGGAACGGCATATAGGAGACGTAATCCGCGAACACCCGGAAAATAAGGATCTTCAAGGGGTGTTACTTGCGTTGAATGCTATGTTTTTCAAAAAACCCTCTGGCGGCGGGTACAGCGGACCGATTGAATACCACGGGATAGGATTTACGGATTTTGCCCGCACAGTCGGCATTAGCGCCGCCGACGTTCAGGCTCTTTGGGTGGAACTTCTGTTTAAGGGCGAGATATCGGAGGATGCTCTGTTTGTCGTTTGTAATGAACTTTGGAGTCGTGAGACAGATGACCTGTTTGAGGTGAAGGTGGGTGAGCATGAAATACGGGTAACCGAAGAGAATTTGTTTGATACAAAACGGGTATTTCTACGGAAGCACTCCGTTGAAATCACGAAGTCATGGATTGACCTTATTGAGGCACGGTGGAATGCGCTCTCAAAATCCGATCAGGAAGCGCTACAGCGCAGTAAATCGTTCTGGGGCGGAGCAGGATCGATGTTTAATGATGTTATGTATGAGGATTTGGATAAAAGACTGTCGCGACGGATGGCTTCGCTTAAAAAGCAGATGCTCCCCGATAAACGGAATTTGTAGCCGATTTCCTCCTAAAATATCCATATTGTCAGACATAGATGTGTATGCTATTATACAGACACGAGTATGAAGACGTTCGGGCGAATTATTGTACTTAAAACAATCCTTGAAGCGGAGGGAGCCCGGATGGTTTGCTAGAATCAACAAAAAGAACAAATCCGAAGCTCCCAAAGATAGGGAGCTTTTTTTGTTCAAAATATATATGACGTTACTGGAATCAAGAAAGACATTGCAGGAAGGGTGGAAAATCGAACCGGTGAGTTCGGTTCCGACGAGTGATTTTATCCCCTTTGATACGATTGTGAAAAATCCGGGCTGGGAGGGTTTGCCGGGTAAATTTCAAATTAATGCATACGCGGATCAAGTCCGCGCGAAATTGCGAGAGAAGGGATATCTAGAGGAGTTGTATTCGGTTACTGATGAGGGATACGCCGTATACCCTCGGGTTTCAGAGATGACCCTCGTGAAGATTGATGGTTTCAGGCCTTTGCCCCAGTGGAATGGGCCAAAGGACCGTCAAGACAAACTGATTTCCCTTTTTGACATGATGGGCAAAGCATCGTTTTTCCCCGGTTCACCTGAAGCAATGCCGCTTCTCACCGATGACCTTCATGCATTATTAACCGCTCTTTCGTTTGGGTATCTCAATAAGCAAGTTGTTAATAATCGCATGCTCATTAATGAAGTATTTGGTACTTCTGATTATTTGTTTTCAAGTATTAATCGTTTGCGTGATCTACTTCAGCGGTATACAAATGCATGGACGATAAATAGAGTACATATACGACGTCATGTGGGTACAAGTCGCCTCGTACCGATAGGCTAAAACGCATTTTTGACTGAAATTCCACCCAAATATACTTGCAAATGGCGGCTGACAATTGATACGGTTCATCTTGATGTGGCTGAATAGGACGTTCCCAGAGTGAGTTTCGTGATAAACCCATCATGCGCCATCCAGCGATTTTCCCGGGCGAGCGGATCGTCACGGCCGTATGAACGTACAAGTTCGTAGGAAAAGTTATATTTTTTGGCATACTGCTCAACTTTTTCCGGCGTACAAATAGTGCGGGAGATCACCTGTTTTTTGTAGTTTCTTCCCTCTTTTTCGTCATAAGCAAAAACCCAGATGTTATCACTCGAATTCCGTATAACGTCGTCAAGATCATACAATTCTGAGATGATAAGAAATGATCCACCGGGCGTGAGAATACGCCGTACACCCGTAAACATGAATTCCCGCTGTTTCGGGGTAAGGAAGATCAACGTATCTTTGAGGAGTGCGCCGCCGAATGCACCGTCCTGGTGAAGATGAAGATCTTCCACGAGACCGTTGTAGAGTTTGGTTACTGCATGTTTACGCATATCGGACGAGCCTTCCTGACCGATGACGGGAATTCCTTCGTCTTTTAACGCCTGGACTTCCACCCCATATCCGGCAGCAAGATCAAGAATCCCCAAAGGAGACGGCGGGCATAACCGCGCCCAGTCTTTGATAATATCCATACAGCGCGGCTGCGGTTCAAACATTCTTGAATTTTGGGAGGCGCTGATAAAAAGCTGTGGTTTTTCACACTCGATCATAGCGAAGAGCATTATAGTGATCTAGGGTCTTATTGACAAGAAAAAGGAGGATAGTGGAGTGCAATTGAGGCGAGTTCATAAGATATATATTAATATATATAGATGTAGTTATATATCGTCAAAAAGAGCATCTGGGGCGGTGGATTCGCTACTCCTCTCCCGTCTTTGGTGTCAGTTTTGCAATAAATCCGTCACCCGGCGTCCACCGGTTTTCCCGTGCAAGCGGGTCAGTTTTAGGATACTCTCGGATAAGAGTAAATTCATATCCGTTTTCCTCGGCCGTACATCGTGTGTCTTCGGGCGTACTCAGATAATTGATTGTCTCAAGGCCTTCATTAGATTGGATGAGACTGACACCCGCACGCCACGATGGGTAATCGTGGGCCACAATTTCACCAGTTTTGCTGCCCCGGGCATGATACTCGGAAATTATTTCGGAGATGAGAAGGAGTGATCCTTGTGGTTGTAGTATGCGCTTAAGGCCCGTGAGCATTTCCCTGCGTTGCGAAGGGGAAAGAAGTAGCCATGTGTCCTTGAGGAATGCCCCGCCAAATGAATGATCGGGATATTGATCGAGCTTCTCTGCCAATCCCTTCTGTAATGTCGTGACCGCATGTATGTACTCTCCGCCCTCCTGCCCAATAACCGGAATGCCCGCCTGTTCGAGGGCCAAAACCTCGGTACCAAGGCCAGCCGCCAGGTCGATAACTGTTCCGGGCGGCGGGCATGTTTTAGCCCAGGGGAGAAGAATCTCCATGAGATGCGTGGGTGTTTTAAATATTTTTGGATCCAGATCGGTTTCGGTATATAGCTGAGGCTTATCAAGTTCAGCGGCCATATGGTTTGATTAGAAAGATGAAAACTAACCTAAAAAATCCCGTAGCTCGCGTCTCGTTCCTGGGTGACGTAATCGTGATAAACCCTGCCCTTCGATTTGACGGACTCGCTCCCGCGTAATACCCATCATATGACCTACTTCTTCAAGTGTATGCCCCTTTCCGTCAACGAGCCCATAGCGTAATTGAAGAACCGTGACCTCTCTTGGAGGTAAGCCTGTTACTACTTCAGCAAGTTTTTCGCGAAGCATGCGTCTCGTTGCCTCGTCCACTGGATTGCTATTGGAACTTTCATCTTCAATAAAATCACCAAGGACGGAGTCTTCTTCATCACCAACCGGCGTTTCAAAGGAAATAGCGAGCTCTGCTTCTCGTAGCATATCGGTTATTTTTTTCGTGGAGCGATGCATTGCCTTAGCGAGTTCATCAATAGAAGGTTCGCGACCGAACTTTTGCGTTAACACATGTTGGATACGTAACAATTTATTGATCATATCTCCCTCATGTACCGGTATACGGATTGTACGGCCGTTGTCTGCGATTGCGCGGGTAACCGCCTGGCGTATCCACCAGGTCGCGTAGGTACTAAATTTATGGCCGCGACGATATTCAAATTTTTTCACCGCGCGGATGAGACCGATGTTTCCTTCTTGGATAAGGTCCAGGAACGGCATACCACGGCCCATGTATTTTTTTGCAACGCTCATCACCAGGCGTGCGTTTGCATTAATCAAGTTCTCGCTTGCTGCGTATCCATCTTGACTTAATTTACGGAGCTCTATCCTTCTCTCGTTGCTAATATGTGTTGTTTTTTTTGCGAATTCTTCCCGGGCCATTTTTCCTTTTTCCATACGCATTGCTAAATCTATTTCACCTTGATGATCCAAGAGGGGAGTGCGTTGAACCTCTTTCATATAAAGCCCGACGCCGTCACTTATATCGATGTCTTTGAGGTCATCATCAAGTAGTATGTCATCTTGTTCAGGTTCTTCTTCCTCAACTTCGGCGAGCTCATTGTCCGTTGGTTCCGGTATATTTTTCAATGAATCTTCGGATTCGTCTCCCTTACCCAACGGTTCATTCAACAGTTCATCATCGGCTGACATCTGTTGATCCGCTAGTGCGTCAATCACATCGGAAGTCAGCCGAATGTTTGATTCTTCACCTGGTGCTTCAATCGAACCTGTCATATATGTGTGATGTTTTACATCAGAAAGCAATTATAGGACGATTAGGCTGGAGAAACAAGGTATTTTACCGTATACGGAGGTTTATTCCTCAGGTTCGTCATCGATATCTTTTGTCGGATGCTCATTGCCATAGTATTGCAATAGCAGATCTCTATACCGGCCGTGAGCTAATCGATAGAGTGCTTTAAATTCCACGCTTTTCACTCTTTCCTGTCTGATATGCAATTCGCGTCCAACTTCAGCTATGTTGCGTGATATGCCATCCAAGAGGCCAAAGCGTAGTTGGAGTACTAGTAATTCCAGTGGAAGTAATCCATGTAGAATGTTTGCCATATCCTCACTGAACAGATTGCGTGTAGCATCAGCTTCCGGTTTTTGGTTCTCATCTTCAATAGATTCTCCAAACTCATGAGCACCGCCATCATCGACCGGCATATTAAATGAATATTCCAGTTGTGCGGCCTTTTGCATATCCATTACGTTTTTAGGCGTGGTTTGTAATTCGTTGGCCAACTCTTCTATGGAGGGTTGACGGCGCAATCGGTTCGTTAGTTCTTTATTTACTCTATTCATTTTGTTAATCGCATTACCCATTTCTTCCACAATCCTTACGTTTCGATTCTGATTCAAGGTTGCTCTGGTTATACCCTGACGTATCCACCATCTCGCATAGGTCGAAAATCTGAACCCCTTATGATAATCGAACTTATCGACGCCTTTCATAAGACCAAGATTGCCCTCCTGGATAAGGTCGAGGAATGAAACCCCGCGCCCCACAAATTTCTTCGCAACGCTGACAACGAGCGGTAAATTAGCCGTAAAAAGGTGCTTGTGGGCGGTTCGTCCATCCTCAATAAGGCGCGGGATTTCCCGTATTCTCTTTTCATCTAACTCTTCTTTGGGTTTCGTCATATCAATTGTTGCTTTTTTCCCTTCTTCAATACGCATGGCCAAGGCTACTTCTTCCTCTGCATCTAAAAGGGGAGTGCGTAAAAGTTCATCTAAATATATCTTTACAGAGGCTTCTTCATGGCGGTCGCCAAAGGGAATGTCATGTAATATTTTATCAACCGGCTCAATATCCTCATCGATATCTGACAGGTCATCTTCTGTCGGCTCCGGTACGTTTTTCAATGGGTCTTCGGATTCTTCTTCATCATTAAACAGGTTATCAGCCGGCAAATCGTCACCGAGATCTTCCTGTCCATCTGATGAGTCCGTAGGCATCGGGTGGAGCCCGCGGGATTCCGCTTCTGTGCTATCGCCAGCTACTTCGGTTGATTGTGTCATATAGGTGAGCTATCTAACATTGGAAAGCAATTATAGGACAATTTGGGTGGGGACACAAGAGAATCATAAACTATATCATTTTATATCAAAAAATGGTAGGATATTCCACATGATAGAAGAGGGTAGACATCACGTCCGTACGATAGAAACGATCCATAATGGGCGATATGATATCGCGATGAATCTGAGTGCGGATCAGATGAAGGTTGCCGCTGTTCTCCCGCTTGTTGAAGAGGGCCTTACGGCATGGATTCCGTACCACCGGCGGATAGATGATCATGGTAATTTATTTGTGGATGCGGCGGAGCCGACATTTATCGCAAAGGTCCGTAGCGATAACCGTGATTCCATACGACTCGCCTTCATGTTAAAAAACATAACGGATAGGCACCGGCACATTGCGAGAGCCCGTAACAGTATTTATAACGAACTTGCCATGGCGCCGCGCGTCCGGGCGGTCATTGATTCACACGAGGTGCAGGAATTCACCCGCAACGTATTGGAATGCGCGTCCATGAGTCTCTGTGAACCGCTAGTCGGTGTCATAGACCGGCAAACGCAAAAAAAGGTGCTGGTATATGAGTGGATACCGGATGCGACGGGACTCTATCACGGCACGGATAATACTTTGTGGAAAAAATTGCGTGACATGGATGACAGCTTAACGTATAAATTTGAGGCGGTATTCAGGTCTCATGGCATTGATTCGACAGCAGATGTGGGCGCGACACAGTGTCTGTTGACACAGGATAAAGCCGGCGTCCACATCCACGTTCTCGATATCGAACAATTTACGCCGATAGCTCGTACGATAGGGTAATCCTACCATTTCTTGCATTTGCCGGCGCAATTGGCTATACTCCGTCGCATCATTTGACCATCTGCCCGGAACACATATATGACGCTCGCAAAAGAGAACAATAGTCCTCAAAAAGGACACGGCAATCCTCTCAAAGATACACTGCAACTCGCCGGGGATCGTATGTTTCTATTCCCATCATTGGAGTACACATTGTCATCAGTGGATGCGTGGAAAAGTGCTCTTGATAAGGTCCTTGACCAGGGCGTCATCCCGTTTGTCGAATCCTCCCATGAGCGGTTTGGGATGAAAGTTTGGGAGTTTGCCGCCAAGACGGAACATTCACTTGGCGTGGGGGCCGCCCGTGTCGTCCGCGATGCATCCCTCAATGATTTGCACGGTGACATAGGAGAACGTGTAGGAGATGCGCTTATTGCGTCACTGGAATTATCCGTGGCGCAGGGCTACTCCCGCCCGGTTAACATGGATGATACAAGGGTTAAGATAAGTTCGGTAATTACGCAAAACACCGATTATGCCGACTACGACCGTAGTGCTCACGATGAGCTTGCGGAGAAATCTATTGTGGTCTGGCAGAACGTGCTTTCAGCGGTAGACAGGAAAGCCAAAAAGGAAGGAACCGGTGAAACGGTCAATCTTTTTAACCGGGTTGTGAACGTGAGAGATTTGAAAGCGTTTATAACCGCAGATGTGCTCGTGAAGCTCGCCGCTGACGGACATCAAAGGCCGGATCGCGCGGATGCAGTAAATGCTATTGAGGTATGGCGCAGAAAGTTAGAGGGAAAAGGCAGCCGGTTCGATTTTTATAACGGTGTCCTCATTATGTCGTCCGTGTTTAGAGGGGAAAAACCAACAGATGCAGATTTTGTGCCGCCGAGCCTCCAGCTTAACCCGCCCTCCTACTTTGCACAGCCCTTTTTGGAAGTAGCCCGTGAACTGAATCACTATAGAAATATGAAGTCCATCGGAATTCTCAATGGTCTTGTCGCAGGCGTTGTGGGCTATCATTACCTTCTTAATCAACCGTTGGATCACATCGAAGATACGATCAAACAGGAGGCAGGTTTCGATGTTGGTCACGATTATTATCTAAACCGCGCGTTCATCGATCCCTTACGTAGTTATATCCAGGAGCTTGAGGATGAAAATACATGGAGCAAGATTTCTGAGACCGAAGCATTTGGCTTGATGTATTTAGGCCGGACGCTCAATCCAAATATACAGGGTGAAGACGAGCTATTTGAGCAGCTCGTCAACTTCGGATTAGATCATGAACATCCCTCCGTCCGGTTGATGGCTCTTCGCACCCTTATCCATGGGGAAGCATTGGTTGAGGGGCAGACATATGATTTGGCAGACAATTATACGGAGATGATCCGGGAAAAGTTGTTTGGACGTCAATCTTCCGAAACGAAGCAGATCTGGCAAGAGGTTATGGAGCGTAGTTCCATGGAAAAATCCGCCCAATGGTTATTGGAGGCGTTATATGATGACAATAAAATGAGACGTGTTGGCGAAACGGCATTTAGCGCATTCGTCGAAGAACACGCTATGGCGACACATGGGTTCCTTATGACGGGAGAAAAGCATATGCAGAATACCGTAAAAGAGCTTATTGACGCCGTAGAAAGCAGATGGCATCAACTTAACAAAAGTAACCATGACGCCTTGGGTGTGTTGGATTCGTATACAGCCTTAAGTAGAGCCCAGGGATTATTGAAAGATAAATAGTGTTTCAAGGACCCCGCGCTGTTTTCCTGTTAATATCCTCCCATATACATCGGGATCACAATAAGAACTTCGCTTGCCCGCATCAATTACAGTGAATTAACGTTTGGAGGAGGGGCGGCTGTTATATTTCTGATCACGGGATAACTGAACTCCAAGTCGGTTGGAACCTGGAAATAGAGGTCTATATACTCGAGATCAAATGCAACACTGTTAGGCAATGAAATGTGTTTCACCTGATGATTTTCGGGTGAGGTATCTGTTAGGTCCGCATCCAGATAGATCCTGTCAAATCCTTTCCTGATTTCTCCATCGCCCATGGCAAGTAGGTGAGATATAATCGGTGGAAGCGTTGTCAGTTGAGTCTCGGCCTTATCCAGCCCGATAAATACGACATGGATGAGGTCTCCCGCCTGGTCTTTCACCGAGTCTCCGATAATGATCATGTCTCTGTGCGGTTCTTTTGATCCGGTCTCTTCGGAAAATACGAAATACGGTGTATGGTAGATTTTCGGTTCGGTCTCGATCGATTCGTTGCCGTAAATATCTACCTCGTCAAATATATCGTCAAGTCCACACGACTGCATTTGTTCCCATGTGGGGCCTTCCCCGGCCGACGTGGTCATATAGTGTTGAAATCCCATGAGGGAGAGCTCGGTGAGCACGGATCTAATATCTGGGTATGGAACGAATGAATCTCGGACAATCTCTCCGATTGTGTGGTCTTTATCCCAGCAAATCAATTTATTCTGTTCCGGTGAATTCATAAGAGCGCATTATAACGCAATAAACGGCGTTATGCACAGCTATTTGATCCGGGGCTTACGCAACAAAGAACTATATTCCTGTTATAATCCGTTCACAATGTCTCAGGATCACATCCGCCCCAGTAGAACGTTTACTTGCTCGCGATCCGTCAGCTGACGGATCGCCTCGCAAGAGCACGTCTACGGGGTAAACAATTTTGCATATGAAACAAGATCATATTAGAAATTTTGCGATCATAGCCCATATCGATCATGGGAAAAGTACCCTCGCCGATAGGCTTCTGGAGCTTACCGGGACGGTTGCGATGCGCGATATGCAGGCGCAGCTTCTTGACAGCAATCCCATTGAGCGTGAGCGGGGGATTACGATAAAGCTTGCGCCGGTGAGGATGCATTTTTTTTGTCATCCCGGCCCCCGAGCCGGGATCCATGAGAATGCGGTGTGGATTCCGGGTCAAGCCCGGAATGACAGCAAGGAGGAGTTTATATTAAATCTCATCGACACTCCCGGCCATGTTGATTTCGGTTATGAGGTTTCCCGGTCGCTTGCGGCGTGTGAAGGCGCGCTTCTCGTGGTAGACGCTACCCAGGGCGTCCAGGCGCAGACCCTCGCGAACCTCCATCAGGCGCGCCTCCACAACCTCACCGTAATTCCCTTGATTAATAAAATTGATATGCCGCACGCGCGCATTGTCGAAACGCGCGCAGAGCTTAGAGCATTAGGGTTTAGAGATGAGGAGATGATAGAGATTTCCGCTAAGACCGGGCAAAATGTTCCAGCGGTTCTTGAGGCAATTATTGATCGGATCCCGCCGCCGTTCGGTGATGCCGATAAACCACTGCGGGCACTAATATTTTCCTCACAGTACGACCCGCATAAAGGAGTAGTAGTGTTTGTTCGGGTAGTTGATGGTACTATGCAGTACGATCCACATACGAGTATTAAGTTTTTCGCATCAAATGCTCAAATTCAGGCAATTGAGGCAGGTTTTTTTATGCCCCAAATGGTAAAATCTGCTGGGATTTCGACTGGTGAAGTGGGGTACATTGCCACAGGCCTTAAGGATGTACGTTTAGCGAAGGTAGGTGACACCATAACGGCCGGAAGTACCGTGAATGCTCATATACAGCCTAAGCAGGCAAAAGAGGCGCTACCGGGATATAGGGAGCCCAAACCCATGGTTTTTTTGAGCCTCTTCCCATTAAACGCCGACGAATTTACCCATGCACGCGAGTGTATGGAAAAATTGCGGTTAAGCGACTCGGCTTTCACCTTCCGGCCGATCTCATCCCTTGCCTTGGGCAATGGTTTCCACTGCGGATTCCTCGGTTTACTCCACGCCGAAATTGTGCAGGAACGGCTTTCGCGTGAGTTTGACCTTGACATGATTGCGACGGCGCCGTCGGTTGAATATCATCTCATGCTCGCGCGCGGCGTATCGCTTTCTAAATTAGGATTGACCGTATCGTCTGTTATAAATGAACACCCAGAACTTGTACGGGGCGCGGGGCGCTTGGACAATTTCGAGACGTCCGGCGAAGCGGCCCCGCAAAGCGGGGATCGAACTGCCCGAGAAATTGGACGAGCAACCTCAGCGCCCGATCAAGGCGTCGAGGTCGCCATTCAATCCGCAACCGAATTTCCCGACCCAACCTACATCGACGGCGTGAAAGAGCCCATCATGGATGTGAAAATTTTTACCCCCAAGCGCTACGTCGGCGCGATCATGCAGCTATCGCAGGAGAAGCGCGGCGAATACATCGATATGAAGTACTTACATGGAGAAGTAACAATACAACAATACAACAATACAACAATAGACAAAGCGGGTGAGGTCGAAGACGAGCCTAATGAATTTGATTCGCGCATTATGGTCGAGATGACGTATTTGCTCCCGCTCTCCGATATGATTATTGATTTTTTTGACCGTTTAAAGAGTATTTCGGAGGGTTATGCATCCCTGGATTATGAATTTTTTGAATTTCAGGCGGTCGATGTGGTAAAAATTGATATTTTGGTAAACAAAGAAAAAGTCGACGCACTTTCATTTCTCGCCGTCCGCGATCAGGCGCACCATCGGAGCATAGCCATCGTCGAGCGGTTGGCCCAGGTTATCCCGCGCCAGCAGTTCCAGATTCCGATCCAGGGCGCCATTGGGGGCCAGATTGTAGCACGTGCCGATGTGAAAGCATTCCGCAAAGACGTTATCCAGAAGCTCTACGGCGGCGATAGGACACGTAAGGATAAATTATTAAAGAAACAGGCCAAAGGAAAAGCCCGGATGAAATTAATAGGCCGGGTCGAAATCCCTCAGTCAGCGTTTTTTGAAGTGTTAAAGAGAGAATAATTGTTCAAATTTATCGATTTTATACAAAAATTCGTATAATATTGACAAATTTGTAATAAACGATTATACTTCACGGTATGATTCGTCGTTTGGTTATAAATAATTTTTATTCCCTTGGGGAGAAGCAAGATATATCGTTTTATGTTAATGGGAACGCACCTTCGACTTCTGATTATGTGAAAACGATTTTTAATGATCGTATTTCTAAAATTAATTTCATTTTTGGTCCGAATGCGTCGGGGAAAACTAACACTCTCAAGATATTATCATTCTTGAATTTTTTCATTCCCGCCTCCTCGCAAATGAAACCAGATAGCAAAATACCGTTTGACTCTTTTGTATTTTCCCCAAAATTTGTAAATAAACCAACCCACATTGAGGTTGAGTTTTTAGATGGTACGTCGATATACTATTATTCTTTAATTTTTACTGAAGAGCATGTCGTTGCGGAGTCTCTGAAAGAAAAAAATGAAGGGAAATATATTAAATATATTTTTAGAAAAAAATGGAATAAAAACTCTAACAATTACGTTATAAACACGAAGCTCTTTGGGAAAAGCGAAAGCATCGTTCAAGCGCTCAGCCGAAAAAACGCTTCCGTAGTGTCAATTGGGGTCACGTTAAACAATCCTAAGTGTCTATCAATTGCTAAATATTGGGATAAATCTGTGACTAATGTTGGGATGATGGGGAAGACATTAAATAATCGTTGGGAAGACATTGATGAGGCCGTTAAGTATTTTTATTCTCATAGTGAGGAAAAACTATTGGCCGATCGACTAATTTCAGAATTTGATCTTGGATTGTCGGAAATGAAGATTGAAAAACGACAGCGTAAAGATCGTTCAGACAAGATGATAGATGATTATTTTGCATTTGGTATTCATGAAATAGGAAAGAACAGTCGTTATCCGTTGACCCTTTACAACGAATCTCATGGTACACAAAATCTCTATTTACTCTTAAGAGACGTTCTTCCTGCACTCAAAGATGGAGGTGTTGTCGTTTATGATGATATTGAAGAAGGGCTTCATCCCATGATGATGCCGAAAATTGTTGAGTTATTCGCTTCGCCAAAATGGAATCCAAAGAACGCTCAACTTATAGCGTCGACGCATAATATCCAAATGCTCGACCGTCTGGATATGTACCAGGTCTTTTTGACTGAGAAAAATCAAAAGGGTCAAACGAACATTTGGCGACTCGATGACGTTGATGATATCAGAAGCGATAGTAACTATTTAAAAAAATATTTGGCTGGAATATATGGAGGACGGCCGAATGTATAAGATATGCGTAAGAAATCACAATTGCATCGTCTGCAGCTTCAATCGATACTATTATACGGTGAGGGTCCCACAGACGAAGCTTTTTTGCATTATTTAGGTGGTTTATATTGTCCGCGAGGATGTGGGAAGTTAGTGAGATACGATAATGCTCATGGAGGCGGAGCTGATGGTGCTGCAAAAAAAGCAATGCAAGCGCATGGAGAGATTCCTTACTCACGAAAATTATTGCTATTGGATGGTGATACTAAATTATCGTCACCACGAAGAGATCTATTAATTGGCAATAGGTGGGTTATTTTCGTCCCAGAGCCATGTGTCGAAGGCTTGTTTCTAGATATTCGAGAACCTCGACGATCACATGCGACTTGGTCCACACCACAATGTAAACGAGAATTTCATCAAAAATATTTAGATGAGGGCGAAGCAATGGACTATTTGTCTTATAAGGGACTGTTTTCAAAGAGCGTGATCGAAAAAGCGAGTAAGCAGTTGGCGATAATGGGAAAGATCCTACAACTATTACAATCTTGAATTCTAAGGTCTCGTCGAAATTCCCCAGTCGGCGTTTTTTGAAGTGTTAAAGAGAGAATAATTGAACTGGAAGAGTTATATTTCTTCTTCTGTTTCTACTCCGATAGTAGCATCAAAAGAGGTGATAAAATTTGCTAAACGCTCAACGGTGCTACTGTCCGTTTCGGCAAGAGTGAATTGAGAAAATAATTCTTTCTCAAACTCGTTTGATCTTCGTGGCAGCAAATGCACATACCCTGCCGTAAGATTCGCGAGAAACGACGTGGTCATAAATTGCGCAACGTCGTTGTTTGTTGCGCCGGTTTCGCGCATATGGTCCATCAAAATGGAAACGGATGCCCATGGTATTATGAGGTCAATTGCGCGCGCCATCCTATTAGGACGAAGGTTTTTAGGGAGCCTCATCGTCGTGCTCCAATCATGAAAGAAGGGCGTGAACTGGTTATCCGGCAACGTTACAATTTCACAGTTGCCGCTGGTTATCTGACGGTGATACAGGTCAAAGGAATCATGAAGCGTCCGTATGGCTGCCCCCAGTGCGACCGTTTGGTAGCCGAAATTCCTCTGTATCCGTCTGTTTATGGACGCTTCATAGTGTTTTCCATACCTGTTGAAAAAACTATTTATACGTTGGCTCAGCCTGTTTTCAGGGGAAGATGTGAGCATAGCAATTCCGTATACCGGCTCACCTGTCGGGTCAGTAACTTCCGGAAATTGATAGACGCCGACAATCCTCGGAACCATAAACATTTTTTTATCAGGAAAATCGAGAGCTTTCAGTTTTTCCAGACTGGCTGTGATAGAAAGGGTATCAATAGCTTTTTTTATAGCCTGCATTTGTGTATATGCTCCGGTGGGGACATAATCAGGCTGGGTCGTCGTTATTTGGCCGTCCTCTGTTATTGCATTGGTTCTAAACATGGGTTCCCGTCCCAAGACGAAATTATCAGCAGATAATAGATGGACAGTATTTTTGGATATGGCCATCCCATTTCTTGATATTTCTAGCTCCTTATAAAATCCTCCGGAAAGCTGAATATGGGTGTATATCGGATCAGGGGAGCCGGGCCGCAGAATAAACGTATTTCTTCCTTCCATTGTGATGATGCTCCGAAGCGTTTCAGTATTTCGTCCGGATAAAAAATCCCAAGCCAGCGAATGTTCGGCCTCAGAAAGGATATTCCATCCTGTCGGGATGCCGGTTAAATCAATATCTTTTGGTTTTACATCCGCAAATTCAATAGCAGCCATGTCGGAATTATATAGTAAAGTATAGTTAGATATCAATATATATAGTTAATAAGGGAAATGGTTGGGTGAGGCGAGAATGTTGAGTCCTGAGTCTGTCGAAGGACGAAATCCCGCTCTGCAGGGAAATTGATCGGCCGGGTAGAAATTCCCCAAGTCAGCTATTTTTGAAGTGTTAAAACGGGAGTAAAATTCAAATCAGATGCTTTTTGGAAAAGCGACCAAAATTCTATCGGATTACCTGCGTGTGTTTGACCATTGTTATCATTCGCTTCTGTGCAAAAGTATGGTATTTTTGGGTCTTATAGTATAATCACGCCATGAAAGAAGGGACACATCAATACGATTCACCGCCTCACATCCAGCTTATTCAAAACCGGATTACCAGTCTTGTGTCGCGCCCGGTAGACTCTCTTGGACCGACCAGCGAATATGAAAAAGGATTCATAAGTAGTTTGTCTTACTACGGGAATGAAACAACGATTGCCTCGGTTGGTTCTGTAAATAATCTCGTGAGCAGGTTTGAGACAGAGCGCGAGCAATTTCAAAATCCCTATATTACCCGATTAGTCAAAGACGTCAAATATTTAACCGTTATCGAACGGGAGGGGGTGGGCGGCCTGAACCGGCGGCTTGATGATTTACTGCATACATTCCAGGCGAATAGGTCTCACCAGGAAAATGTACAAGCTGTCGACGCGATGAACGACCTCTTGTATCGGGCGCTTTTCCTGTTTCCACATCTCGCTAAGGGCGTGGAAGTTGAACTTGCAGGCGATATTGACTTGGAGAGACCACTTGCACATTATTTTACGGAATCAAGAGAACAGCTTATCTATCTTCGACAGATGTATGAAGACCAATATGGGGAAGTCTTACCCAGCCGGATGATTTTCCCGTTGCCGTATGAGAGCAATCGGATTAGACGCAGGTCAAATTTTACCGTGATGGCGGTTGGAGAAACAATTGCTCCCGCAATTGAACTCCTCATAGGGACAGTCAGTCGCGGAACATATGTGAGTCAGTTTCTTCCTGATGAGATACAATCAATACGGTTTACTGCCAACGATGATTTTGTTCCGGAAGTGAATGGATCGACGAGAGGAAGAGAGCTTGAATCCCGTGGGAATGCCATCCGCAACTATATCGGTTTCCGGAATTTCGTATCGACGGACGAAACGAAGGGAAAGCAAGTATCTGATAACACAACGATGTATGTGCCGGATGCCGCAGAAATTAATCCAATGGGGTTGTGGGATGCTCACGATATTCTCTTCGGCGCGCGTGTAAACCGGGGCTTTATCATTGAGCTCAATCCGCGCGGCGAGCGCCTGTTTGAGATTATGGATGTCCGACGTTCCGATTGCTTCGCCCCTTTAGAGAAGGCAGATGTTAAGAAAATGATACGGTCTGCACAGTGGTGGGGTCAAGCAAATGTGTACACCGGTCATCAAATTATTGAACGGCTCTACGTCATTCCTCAGCGGGAAGACGATAAATAAGCCAAAATCTACACGCCTCGATATAGTTTGATTCTGTTTGTTATTTCATCACCCAGATATGTCCGTCTTTAGTTGGGAGAGAGAGGGATTCTTTGCGTGTGATAAAAGATACACCCCGTTGTTCAAGTAATTGATCTATATGCACATATTCTTCCAGTAGAAACCCCCTCAGATCCTCGCTTGGCTTATGGGCAGTGATGACAGAGAGTCCGCGACTTTTACCCAGGAGTTGCTCAACGCACTCCGGGTTTTGGAGGCTTAGCGCCAAACTAAACGCGAAGACAATGTCATACGTCTCATCCAAATCCTGGAAATCAGAAGAAACGTGTGTTGTCAGTGAAAGGATGTTCGCGTCGCGGGTGACGCCGCCTGCAATCGCATTCTGTAGTGAGTAATGCAATCCTATTTCAGAAAAACCGTTATCGGCAGAGGTGATATGGCCGGGCGTCAGACGGTCATCAATTGCAATTGTTTCTGTGTATCGAAATCCCTGCCCTACAATGAGAACGCTCGGATGCTCTATGGCAACATGTGGCGCGACGTATTGGTCGATAAGGCCGGATAGCGCCTGAACTTCTCGTAGTGCCATCTCATTTAAGTACCTCTTCACCTCGACGAGTTGTTGATTTTCATGAGTCTCATTTCCGGTCATAGTGTTGTTTATGTATCCATGCTACCCGCATGGAATAGGTCGTTCTTAAGATATATGATAGGAGAGTATAGACCATTATGACGGGCCAGGTCAATAAAATGGTTCCCCAGGAAATTACGTATATTTGCATATGATATTGCCCTATAGTATAATTCTCTCTTATGTACGAAGGTAATCTGCTACAAAGAGGTCCTGCTCATGAACATGGAATTCAGGCATCGGAATTCCGCCAAATTGACGACACAAACGTTTGGATTACGCCGGGATTCGCTATTCTCTATAATCCGGATGGCACTACAGCCAATATTTTTACGGATTTTTTTGATGACACTGATGATATACACAATGCATTTGCAATTGGCATAGTCGGCGATGAGACATTTGCAACCTGGAACGAAGTTATGATTGTCTCTTCAATCCAATTCCATTCCAAATTTTTTAACTACGAACGAAAACTAGCAGGAGGATCCGGCAGTAGTGGATCCTTGAATGTACCTGATGTTACTTTCGAAAATGGTCAGGTTCATGTGAAGGATGACAAACGCCAATATACGTTATTTGATTTAAATACACCAATGGTGAAGAAACAAATTGAACTTCACCCTAATTTTACAAGAATGTCAGAAAATTTATATTCCTGTACGTATCTCGAGCAAACAGATGATGAATCGTCATCGATTACGTTATTATTCGTATTTGAAGGTGACCGGCTTATGAGAGTGTTTAAGCCGTTAGGACAGTACGTGCGGGATAAAATAACTCCGGATTTACAAATCATTGGTAAAGGTGTAGCTCCGCGTCATTTTTACGCTCCTGAGGATACAAGAACTGTCCCGACGCTCATCGTTCAAAATGCATCGTATCGTTTCGCAATATCACCTCATGGGGGTGGTATGGTTGTGGAAAATTCATCTGAGTTTATCGCTGAACCTACGCCCGAACAGCTTGGTGTCAGATTTGATTCGACGGGGGACGTTGATAATGGGTTCAACATCGGAGGCGTTAACGATGAAGCGACAATACTTGGAATTACGCACATAAACGGACATGATATACAGTCATTAACGACACAACTGCAGGTCCCGAGCGAATATCCGTTAATTAAAACGCGTGATGCGATGCTTGCGCCCGGAGAATCACTGATTTCACATATGCTGGATATGAATGACCGGGTGCATGAGCTTGGGTTGACGCACCAGGATTTGGCCCTGCCTCTGAAATATATATACGAACATTTTCGTCAACAATATATCCCTTCAGAGGGGGACTGTTCATTCAATGGCGTACCTTTGCATGTAAAATTCAGACATCATCGCGGCGGCTGGCTTTCTCCGTTTGAAAAAAAGGATCTTACTCTTTCAGACTACAAAGAGGCACGGACAGAGATAGCGATTGTGAACACACGGAATGGGAAAGGCATACGGTTCTGCGAACTAACTCCAGAAACTATCTGGCGGTATGGGATATATTATGGCATTGAAATACATACAGGAAAAACATATGCGGTAAATCTTCAGGATCTAGTTGACACATTTGAGTTGGGGAACAAGCCGCTTCTAACGTAATTGAGATCCCAAATCTGCATTCTTTGAAGTCCTAAAAAGGGGAGCAGATTATAGCTCAGTTTCTGCAGCCATTTTGTGTGCCATTTCGCGGATTGCATCCCGCTTCACTTCATCCCAATCCGGTTCTCCTTTTTTCCTTGCTATAGATTCATGATCGGCGATGACTCCCTGGAGTTTAAACCCGGAGGCTCCGGCTTTTGCCAACCGGGCGTCGGAGGCGGCTAATTGGTCGTCGACTATTTGTTCTCTCTGTTCTTTGGAAATTTTTAAATTATCGAGGACCTCCAGTTCACCGAAGGAAAAAAAGAAACTTCGGACAGCGCTTCGCTCAAGGAATGTGGGCATAGAAGCCGGTTACAGCGTATCCTTATGGGGTATATCTATGCAATGCAGCACGGATGCGGTATGAGGATGCAACCAATATGTATCGTAAGCAGGTTGGGATACGTTGACGAAAAGATACGTGTCAAGTTGAAATTCACTGATATACTGATAGCAATATGGGGAATGCTGATCAGGCTGTGGATATATTTCATAGCACAAAGAGTCAGCTTGCCGCGGGAGAAATAGGGGAAGCCCGTGATCGGGCGCTCGCGCTGGTGCCACAATTGTTTGATGAACTATTTGACCCGGTTCCCGAGATGCAGAAGTTGTCTCCGGTTCCGGCCCTCGCTGAATCGATTCTAACGAATGGTCTCACGTCTGATGTAACCACGTTTATTGACACCCTTCCCCCTGAAGGAAAAGGAATAGATGCACGTATTCCCGTCGTTATCGCGGGAGGCGAATATGAGGTGCAGTATGCGGGGTTCGGGAGGGTTGAGCTAGGATCAGACGGTATATTCACGCGTGATGAGTCAGAGATTGACCCTGAGCAATCATCATTTCAAGTTGTTGTTTCACCGGTGAACGGAGAGAGCACCCGCCTTTCCGAACAAGCGCTTATCATGTTTACTTTTCCTAAAACCTCAGGAGAACAGGAGGGTAAATATCTCAAATCAATACAAATCAAAGAAGCCGGCAGGAATTTGGTTTTTCAATTTAAACCTGAGTCAAGCGTGCCTGCTTCTGTTCGGGAAGACCGGAGATACAGGATCGTGCATGACGGAATAACTCGTGAAGGGTATATCGATGCTCTGTTGACTCCGTCAACGAATTATTTAAGCCTATTAGGCGACTGTACTATTTCAGTGAGTCAGCACATGGCGGGAAACGAGTATGAAACGAATGTCGCACACCTCATATTGAGTCATACGAATGATGGGAAAGGTGCGTGGCACTACGCCGTGCAGGCAATTTCCGATCTTTCACCCATAACGGGTATGTTTGAGGGCGACTATGAGCTGAAACTGGAAAAGAGAGTGGGTAAAGAAAGCGATGGATTATGGTTTGATAAAAAGAATGGCACGAAAGGAGCACTCGTTAAGCCAAAAGGTGTTGCTGATAACGCGTTATGGGAGACGCTCGTGAATGGGACGTCCGGTCCGCTTCTGGCGGGAGCGTTATCCGATTTATTTGATAGCACGATGTTGTCGAAGTTCGGTGGATTTTCATTATCTCAACACCCCGACCGTTCGTTATAACTTTCAGCCTAAGATCTTCTGATTATCTAATATATACTAAAAGCACTATATGATATATTAATATATGGTCTATAGTGTGCATATATAGCGCATCTGGGGCGGGAATTGGTAAACTTATTTGATACTTTTTGATATAATCAATATCACTATATGCAAGAACTTGATGACGGCGTACAAATGTCAAGAGACGTTGTCGCCCATTCCATGCGGTATTCTTTCTGGCGGCAAATTGAGCCCGGATTGTTAGCGTGGGCAGGAGAAGGGGAGGGTGAAGAAAAAGTTGTATCGTTTGACAAATCTTTGTTCGATCTGGTTGCTTGGACGAAATTCAAATGCCACGATGCATCGGCCTTGGCGTTATGGTCAATTGCAAAAGATAAACAGGCAGGACGACTATTTGACCGGTTTGTGCTTTTGACTTCATGGAAAGAGAGCCCGCAACATCGGTTCATTGAACCTGTCCATAGCTATTTTTTGGTCCGGACAAAGGATAGTAACGTATGGTATATGGGATCGCCTTCAAATTTTACGATAACCCGCGATATTGAGACATTTAAGATTGTGAGCGGGGGGTTGGATTCTATAGAAGACTATTTGCATAACGCTCCACGGGCCTGTTGGGGGCAGTGGCCTACGTCTCACGAAATTGAGAATGTATCCCGGCTCTCATTTTTTCTCCGGCCATCATTGCGTATGGATTCCGGATCACCATATTTCGGGACGATGAGAGTATTTACCATCAATTCAGGAGACAAGGCTGGTTGGGGTTATGAGCCTGTGAGACTCGATTTTCTCCGAAGAACTCCGCTATCGGAAGCGCCCATATCATCATATTGAATCGGCTCTATTTGACAGACCTATCTACCGGTCCTATAATCTCCGTGAATTCACAATTTGCCCAAAAATAAAGAACGTATGGTAGCAGGAGTAGAGCAAGCAAAAGATCTTTCGATTCCCGAAGCACAGAGTATACTTCTTGATCATTTAAAAGACCTCACTCTGCATCTCACGAATGAGCTAGATCATAATAAGAGACTGGATCTCTACACAAAACTCGCAGACGGGGTACACAGCTTCACCCTCCCTACAGATAAAACAGATGAATTAGTCGGGGAGTTATTCTCGAAAGAAGCGTCCGTTCTTATGGATTTTTTATCCGATTCATTTTACCTTGTTCACGATGTAGATGAGTTAATTAATTTTCATCATCCTAAGCGTTACGATATGGTTGATGACGTCATTCGATTATTTCCGGAGGTAAAAGAAGCGTATACCAATAAGTGGGCGGGTTTGAGAAAGCATGTTGATGAAAACAACGCGTTCGGACCTCCTCGTTTGGATGACCCGATAACGCTTAAAGAACTTTTTTTGGCAAAGTATCTTGGAGCAGATGAGGCGGATCAACAAGTGTTAGCCGAATATGTTATCCATGACTATATAATGTTCGGGAAAAGTTTTGGTAGATCCTCTATAGAACATGCACAAGAGGTGGTAGGACGGGTATTTCAGCTTATTCGGACCGAGTGGAGTGTGCCGCCTGAGGGAGTGAAGCTAGCAGCACAATCGGCTGTTAACCAGTTACATGAGTGGCATGAAGAGAGGTATCAACATACTACGTCTAGTCTGGGTGAATTTATCGAAAGATTGGCGCTGGTTATTGACCCCAGAGAGGTGTCATGGCGGGCGTTTACGGAACAGGATGCGGCCCGTGCGTGCAATCAAGAGTTGTTAGCGTGGAAAACAGCAGGATGGAGACCCGACTTTGAGCAACCTGTATCCGATGATCTTGAGGTGTTGGTGACGTTAAAAGATCTGGCTCAGCTGGACGGGCAGAAAATCGTCGTCCAGATCCTCCCGTTGTTACAGGACGAATATCCGTTAATAAGTAAAATAGCTTATAAACTTATTGACACGTTGGTGCCCGAGGAGGATCAAAAAGGGGCAAAGTACGATTACCTGCAATCGCTTTGGAAGAATCGATGGGAGCACGGCGCGTGGATGGATGGGCGACGTGCTATACGGGAATTGGCGATGGAAGAAGAATTTGTCGATCTCGTGAGTAAGATTGACACCGAGGGGTTTAACGAAAGCGCATTACGTAACATCCTGAGTCAAAAGCAGGATGAAATATGGCGCGATCAGAACTTGAAAGAAAAAGCCCGCCTGAACGCAGCAAAGCGATTGCTTCATAAACCGCCTCAGGAGTAGTGCCCCATTTACTTTATCCGAGAGTCTGCCGCCGCGTCAGAAGTTTTCCGTTGGCTGCCTGAGGCGCAAGGTGGTTTTTTCCAGAAGTTGAGCCTCAGTGGCATTAAAGGATGTTTTATCATTTTGGACCCGTACGCCAAAGAGTTGCAGTCCAATACTTTGAAGATCAGCACCTTCCTGAACTTTGGTATGTCGCTGTTCGTGTTCCGAAATGAGTTTCGTGCTTATATTCATATCGGGCATTTTACCGTCACTTTCTACGCGGGTTTCTATTGAAAACGCCGTTGAGACGAGGAGTGTGCGCCGCTCCTGAAGTTCCCCGATATCGACAAACGCATTGCCTACGGGGTCGGAAATTTCTATAAGCGGCGGGATGAATGGGATTTTCGGATGATTCAGGCGCAATATCACTGTGTGGGCCACAAGAATATCATTCTTCGCTCCGTCGGGTGTATAGACAACCGATTGGTGAGATAGTTGCGCGAATGTCTTATGAGGATCAATCATGGCAGAGGTTAGTTCCTGGAACATCATCTCGTCGTCTTTTGGGAGCGTCTTGTTGGCTTCCTGCACCCAATCGGGGGCATCCAGAAAAGGGACCATAGGTTTACAATCTATTCGTGTGATTTGTGATTTATCGACGATAAAAATCGTTTCGGTGCCGTAATCTGCGGATTTTTGCCAAAAAAGTGATGTATCAGAAAGGATAAGCCCTGTGACATATATTTCGATGGGCACATTATCACCGAGTTTTTTCACCGGTATCCATAAGGACGGATCAAATAATTGCGGTGGTAAAAATGCTTCTGAAGGCCCAAGTGGCGACCTGCGTGCTTCTTCTGCCTGCGATTTCATACCACGTATTATATATCCTATAAAGATAATAAATCAATAGTATGTGAATGTGTCCGCTATATGTACGTTTGAATACACGTTAGTTCGAAGTCGCCGGTCATTTCGGAGAGGGTTTTAATTTGCACTTCTGGGTGTTTTAGGCTATAGTAGCGGCCTATGGGTGGTCTTGAAACGTTTGATGGTAAACCATATCCCGAATTATCCCTGACGAAAGCCCCGGAATTCTTGCAGGGGTTTATACGGTCGCGGTTTGTGTGCGCCGAACCCGGATTTGAACCGCATCTATTCCGTGATCCGGAAGAGGCAAAAAACTATGTACTTCAGGGTTTTCTTTGGGCGCCGGGTTGGGAAGATAGCACGGGCGACTGGGTGAAGTTTGACGCATCGTGGTCTCATACCGGCAGTCAGGATGAAGACGATGTGTGGGAATTCCTCTGTGCCACCGTGCACGTACCGATCGCGCCGTTTGATGAAGAACTGTTGTCATTTACAGATGAGCTTGATGACGCATGGACCGACTGGGTTGATAGGCTTCGCGAAGAGGGACACACAAGTCTTAATTGGCGCATGCATGAGAACGGGTTGGCGACCGATTCCGGAGCTGCGTGTATAAGTAGCGAGGCGGAGGACGATGACACGCTTGATATAGAAGTTGAAGATACCCCCGTGGGTCATTACCACGATCCAAATACGCATGACGGCATGACACGCGAGCAGTACGGCGCTCAAATAGCCGAGCGTTTGGGGAATTTGGTACGAACGCTCAAAGAATACACGCCTACCTTTATCCAAAATGAGATACCGAAGCTTATCAAAAAGCGGGAAGAACGCATTGAGACGAAACCCCCCGCATGGCCGGTGAGCGCGATTAGTGCATTGGGTGCTCATGAAGTTCGGGGCGAGTGGCTAGAGCCGGTCGAAGGGACGGAGCCGATTGAATATGAAACTGGCGGACAGGTCACGATAGATGGCATGGTTTACAAGATAGATATGAAGTCGACTGATGACGAAGAGAATGAAAAGGGAGGCAGGATTGAAGGCATGGTAGTATTCCCCACAGAGATGATGTCTGTTTTTGGCGATAATGACGAATCGATAGGCGAGATGATTGAGAAATTTGGTGATTATTGCATATCAAATATGCATTCGATTACGTTCTTTGGCGAAGCGCTTGATCCTGAAAATTCAATAGGGTTACTATTTCGCATCGCACACATTGAGAAAGGGGATACCGAGTCGGTGGGTTATAATTTTATAGTAGAAAAGTGGGACATGCGAAAATTGGTTGAGAAGGGGTACACCCGCGAGCAGGTGCTCGGTGAAATATTTGCGATCGCGCGGCAATTTCATCCATATCTGGTTTCGTTTGTGAATGGCTCCCGATAATTCATTTGTTGACACAATCGGTTCGTCGATATATTATTCGCAGCATACTCTAGCTGTCCACTAAGGGATTTGTTATGTCAACAACAGCAGTAAAAGAAGTTCAACCTGATATATTTACTCAAGCGGTTAAATTAGGGTTAGCGCTCACATATAGTCCGAATATAGAAGTGAGAGCTGGACAATCGTATCCTCAAGAGCTGAATTCTGAACAACAACGAGAAATGAATGGGTTTATCAGGGGGATCGGTGAATTAACAACAATATTAGGTGATGGTTGGCATGATCTTCGTCATGAAGAGTTGGATATGAAGTGGTTAGTCGTTATGCCTGAGGCGCCGATCGTTGTTGTGCAACCAAAACTAAAACAATCCAGACTTCTTGTTGCTAAACGAGCGGATATACCGTTCCCCGGGTTACATCGCTCTATAGATTTAGTGTATGGTGCAAAAGGTTTACCCCCGTGGAATACAACCCTTGGATTTGATGTTGACGGTCATGTTATGCAGATTAGGGAAAATACGATGAGAAAGGCGATAGGGCTTTCTGTGACGACTGTTGAACCGTATAATGACAAGAAATATTTTATGCTCGGAACACCCTCATCTGACGTTCCGCCACCAAAGCTTATTGTAGTATTTCATGATTGTCAGCCCAAAGAACCAGGATTCGGTGGCGCTGGTGTTGTGGAGGTTATTGGCGGATAAATCTATGGCATTTCACGTTGAAGCAGCACTAAGTTCTGAAAACAGAGGGAAAGCGGTTTTTAAGCCGGTTGAGATCGGCAATTTGGAATTGCTGGATCTTCAGACGAGGAACCACAAGGGCGATTGGAATCATATCAAAACTCCGGCAGGGATGAAAATGTGGATTCCGGAAACCTCTTCCTACGTCGGGCTTGATTGGACGATCCCTACTGACGTTGGAACGCTTGTAGACGCGCTGCAGATAGCATCCAAAGTGGAGGTGCCGGCAAGTATCAGCATGGTGCTTTTGAACCGCGACGATCATCAGGAAATTGCAGTAAGTGATCCTGGTGCAGCGGCGGTTATTTCCCGTTTTTACAAAGCGCACGACTCATGGATGGTTATTAACCATCAGTGGAACGGAAAAGACGCCTCGGTTCTGGTTGAAGCGTATGAACACAGCTCTTCATTGCTCCCTGGAGTCGATGTAGGCGGACGGGAACTTTTTCACTATACAGAAGTCCGTGTCGGACCGCCAGTGAATCCTCATCTTCATGCTCTGGAGGGCACACTGATTCTTTCTCCCGGTGCTACATTTGTGTCTGGGACCGAAGCGATAAACCCCGTTACATCAACTTAAGATTGTGGAGCTTCCTGCTTCGTGAGCCCGAGGGGCGGCGTGAGAAATGAAAACGTACATAACGTTTTGCCGCCAACCATCCATGATGTCGTGGGGCGAAACGGATTCAATCGTGCTAGCTTGCCCGTGTGGAATTCCACAAACGCTCTTGGATTGGGCCGGCCAACCTCGCTTTTCCCTTGCGATACATCCTCTACGTCAAGCGGGCGCGATTGTCCTTGATAATCGACAAAAAATGTACACGTTCGCCTGGGGTGCACGAGGATCGCAACTGGGAGTGTTGCCAAAGTTGGATTGATGTGGAGCGAACGGTCCTTGCTATCCCAGTATGCGTTGGCTACCGTTTCTCTCAATATGCCAATCTTCCACGGGTTTTCGCTGGAACGTGATATCAGAAAATGCCCACCTTTTACCCCGCTATACACATACGTTATTTTCCCTTGCTCCGGATACGCTCGCTTACCGAGTTCTGGGAACGCTCCTCTTGCCGGCATACTTTCTAGAATAATATGTACGGGACTGTCGCGAACGGTAAATGATGGATAGACAAGTGAAGCTTTTTGTCCAAGTGGTAGTTTTATGCCGGTGAGTGCGATTTTACCGGTGTCTGGATTTGTGGGGAACTCAATATACAACCCTGCATTTTCCAGATTGGATGGAATCTCAACAGAACTGTATTGCAAGTCGAGCCAAGGACGGATGGTGGTTTCTGCCGGTACTGCCATGCGCGGCATGATAATACGAACGATTTGTCGCTGTCAATTGCAGGATAAAGATTTTATTCAGTTGCTGTTGGGGTTATGGGTTGCTGCGCCGGCGTGAGGAATGAGAACGTACACAGATCCTTACCATTCATTACCCAGGATTGCGTTCTATGTGATTCGGTTAATTCCATTTCATGATGGTTTGGAAATCGAACAAATGCGTGCGGATGTTTTTCTTTCATCGTCGGATCGTAATAATCAGAAAAATCCCGGAATAACAAATCGTAAAATATTTTTTCAGATTCGACAAGAAATGAACAGGTCTGTTTTCTGTCTAAGTGTACTGAGATCGGAAGCGTGCGGTTGGTGATCATTATCCACATTGCCTGATCAGATGCATCATAATGTGCTTGGGCGATTACCGACCCATGAGCTTCGATATTCCAGGGAGTATTCGACGGCTGATATATATTTAAATTTTTATTTTTGAATACTCCATAGTGGGGGATGAGCAATCCATGTCCCTCCAGGTTGTACCGATAGTTTTTAGGATCATCGCTCGTGGGTTGATTTGACATGGAAAGGATAACAGGGTCACCGTTATAGGTAAATGAAGGGAATAAAAGAGATCCGTGTGAAGTTCCCTTGATTTTAATTCCTGCTAAAGATGATTGTCCGGCATCCTCAACGACGGGGAAATAAGCGTACGATCCGTGCTTTTTAATTACCGGGGGTATTTCAAGAGAACTTTCGCGCGTTTCGTAGTATTGTTTATCAGGAGTGGCTTTGATTTCTTCCGGAGTAGTCATATGGAGCGTAGTATAGGCTCATTTCTATTTTTGTCAACGTATGAACTGCGTGAATTCGCTTGGCTATTCATAGCGTAATCTGGATAGTTTTGTGGCTGTATGTTATAATTATAGGATATTATGGTTGAAAAGCCGCATGAATATTATATCGATTATTCGGACTATCCGATCGCTGAGCGTGCCATGCGGCATTTTTTTCTTAATGAAAACAAATTGATTACAACTGAGGAATTTCAATTAAAATTTTTTCCCGGTAATCCGAATCCGGAAAACGGTGTAAACGAGCTCATATGGCGGGTTCGTCACAACGAGGCTCCGAAGCGAAATGGGTCTCTTTTTACGATAACGGGACACGGATATGTCTATCTGGATGGGGTTCAGGAGCCGGGGACAATACTTAGACCTGCTGGTTTTATGCCCGATCCTGATTGGTTTTCGGGGGTTCCCTTTGAGCATGATATGTCTAGGCTGTTGGTCATGATGCGGTATGCGACCGTCATTAATCAAACAGAAGCTGAGCCGCGATTGGCTCCCGCAGAGCTTAAGATATTTTTAGAATTATCCCGTGCGTACGGTGATCAATCAAAGCTACGTTTTCTTGAATTGGATCTGCGGCTTCACGATATGAAGCCGAAAGAGATTATAGATACGATCGCAGAAATAAATCACAAGCTTGACTTTGACACTACTGGGGTGTGGAGCATTGTGAGAGAGCGGCATGGTCGCCATCGGGACGATTCGACGTACAGTCTGGTACAGCGATAATTTCCCATTAGTACCGGCCGAAATATCCCCACTTCGATATTTATCAACTTTGCTTGACAGGTCGAAGTAATCGTACTATAGTTCGGCATTAATTAGTCCTCCTGCCGGTTATTTTTCATTATGCCGACATCACAAGCAGAAGCAGCACTTCCGTATCCGAACCTGAGAGCCTTCGAATCTTTCTCTACTGGTGACGCCCGTGAAATTTGGACGATAGAACATGTGGTTGATACCCTAAGCCGAAAAGATATTGGTCTACGTGATTGGGAGGCAGTCGTTGGCCAGATCACAACTCCTGAAACCGGCGGAATATTTGGCTACATTACGGATTGTATGAGAACCCATGGTCCGCTCGTCAACCGTGAAGAGAGTCTCAAAAAGCTAACAAATACACTCCTTGATAGTACGATAGATCAATTCAAAACAACATTCGAATCGTATTTCCCCCCCGAAAGCACGCAAAAACGGTTTAAGCAGGTGTTGAGCCAGGTGGCGCTTCTGTCTATGACGGAGGGCTTTACTTTCCTCGGGAAACGGGCGGATGCAGGTGACCCGTGGAGAGAGTATCTGGGGGAGAAAGAATGGGCTCATAATGTGGCGACGAAACTCGTCGATCGCGGAGGTAAAACGTGGAACTATGCGCTCTGGATGTTTCTCGTCAATGGAGTACAGGAGTTCGCCCCGGAATATACTTCGCGGGTTGGCACGATGGTCATGGCGGATATGATTTCCGAGCAGGTGTTAAAGGGCGCTCCGAGCGTAGACGCATGGCCCGGTGAAGTGTTGGGATATTTTCCGTCTTCTGTTGATCCTATACGGGCAATAATGATTGACGGGGTTAATACATATGCGCATCGACTATTCCCTATAGACCGGGGGGACGAAGTCCGCGGGCGAAATTATGACAACAGAGCTAAACATAGGTTCATTGAGAACCTCATGACTTTTTATGAACGCTTGGACCGGGAAGAAGGATTGGATGGATTTATCGGACTGTTGTCGATGGCAGATGAGGAAGCGAAACCCCTTATATATACAAAAATAAAGGAAAGGTACACTTCAGGCGGCGGTTGGTTTGCGAATCAGCTTCTCAGGCATTTGGCGGCGTCGGCGTTCCGCTATGATGCGGATTTAGCGCTTGCTGCGGCATCGCTTATCGCATGCGTTCCGACGGATACTTCCAAAGAGACGTTTTCGAATCTCACGTATACGTTTTTAGATGACCCGCGAAAGCCCGTCCGAATTGCAACGTATATCTCGCTCGCTGAAATTGAAGCCGACGCGTCGCGTAATATAATGCACCGTGATGGAGCTCAAGTGAAGATTATTAGCGATTTTAACGGTACAGCTGCGGCGCGGGATGAGGTTATCCGCGCGCTTCCATTTATTTCCGTGGATACTGCTATGATGTTTTTTAGGGATTGTCTCATCGCACATGATTCCCAGGTCGTGGCCGCACAGGTATTTGAAGAATCGGTAAAACTGTGGAAGAAGAAAGGGTTTTTGGATGGTCCGGATGGCGCTGTTCTTCGTATGAACATTGAAGAAATGGTTGAAGCCTATCGTAAATATCCGGTCGGGTCGTATGAGAAGGCTATTTTAGAATTACTCCAATAAACGCTTCATCGGGATTTTACTTTAATATAGTCTTATAGTATTATCATCTCATGCGTTCCGCATACTAAAGTATGTCCAATGAAGATCTACGCCATGTGTTTGCCGATGGAGTAATGACCAAGAAGTATCTTGATCCGTCATTTTGGCTATCCGGTGCATATAAAGATTTTGAAACGGGAACGGCGAAATTTCTTTCCATTGGCCCCAACTATATTCATTGGGTGTGGGAGACAACTCACCATAAGCCAACAGAATTAGTCCGCGAATTAGGGTCATTATTATCCGTTCCGGCTGGAGCGACGCCCTACCAATTGTACAAACATGCCTATGACCGGCCGAGGGAGATGTGGGGCCAGCGTGGCGTCGTAGGACAGTCAATACGGCGGCCGCCTGACGATCCGCAACATCTTTCTGTTGCAGCCAGGGAGGAGATGGTAGAATTCGCCCTCACATGCCCTTTTTTACTCGATGTGCTCAAATATGAGGCGGTTGAGGATTTTACCTTATGGCATGCGAAAGACTCAAAGGAGCTTCTGATGTATCATCACATGCCCGGAAAGCATTTTGTACGGTGGGAAAGTGAATTTCCCTGGATCATGCGGCATATTTACACGGGGATTGAACGGGGGACTGAAGGGGAAGTTGTAGCCTACAGAATACACTCAGTTTCCGATGAATTCCGCGAGCTCCATGCGATGAACGATGTTTGACAATACATACAAAAATTGTATGATATTCATATATGAATTATACAGTCAATATATCATTGCCAAAACAGCTTGCGAAAGCAGCTCGAGAACAGGTAAAAAAAGGGTACTATGGATCGCTGAGCGAAGTTATTCGTGATGCTCTTCGTAGGCTATTGGAGCCGGAGATTCCAATTATACCGATGAATAAGCGTCAAATAACATTGGTTGATCAAGCATGGAAAGACTATAAAGCGGGAAAGACGACTCCGATTAATAAAATCGATGATTTAGATGCACTATGAACCTTGAATTAGCGCCCTCTTTTGTGAGAGCCGTATAAACGGCTGGTAAAACGAGATGCCCAAAAGGCTCAAATTGTTAAAGAGAAAATTGAACAATTCAGATTGAATCCGAAACACCCGGTTCTCCGTATTCACAAGTTGGATGGATATGAACGAGAAACGTGGAGTTTTTCCGTCGGATACGATTTACGAATACTATTTACCCGAAGCGATGATACTGTTCTCCTTGTAAACATCGGTACCCACAGTCAGGTGTATTAATACGCTATCTTTTAGATTGACACAACGGGCCCGGTTGATATATTATCCTGGACATAACGTTCATCTGCTCCAAAAACGGACTGGTATTATGCAGGAAAACCTTAAACTTCAATTAAATAATAAAGAGCAGCATTCTCTATTTATTGCGCAATCCTTGGATGGTCGCGATATCGACAAATGGATGCGCGCGATCGATATTGTCTCCTCAGGTGCTATCCCCGGAGAATCCTTTGCAATGGAACATCTTGGCGGACGGGCAATTATATCTCCTGAAGGAATGCACAAACGGCTTGTTGAAGGCGCACTGTATGTGGCACAGGAAAATAACTTTTTCAATTCACCCGAATTTGATGAGAAAATACCAAAGTATGTTGGACGGGCACTTGCAACAACTATGATATGGCAAGATAATACTCTCTACTCGAGAAAAAAAGAGGAGTATTTTACTCAAACGATGCGTGCTATCGACAAAGTTCAAAGTAACTTATCAAATGTCGACAATGTCGTTGACTATCAATTTCGGCTTTGGAAATTGGTACAAATGGGGTTAGATACATTTAGTGATGACACGTTCAAAAACGGAACGGAGCCGCATAATAAATCATGGTATGCAAAGAAGTTTTTATCTTCATTGATCATAGAAGACGCTCAATCAGAAATGTTGGAGGGTGATGTCCATGAAATTACCTCAGGAGATCTTGAAATTACCTCGGGACTCGTGGGCGCGGCTCTAGAACATAATGTTACTGATGCAAGAGAAGCATTTATCGACGCAGCCGTGAAGCTCTATAAACTGCCGCTTCAGGAGGATTGGCGTTGTTCACCGGTCGAAATGAAAAAAATTACGACCGCTTGGAAGCAACAAATTGCGCATATTGCTGTGACAATCGCCAATGATATGGATAGTCGGCATTGGCACAATAAACTTTTGGTTCCCTTATTAAAAGGGCTCAATTATCAGGATGAGGAAGTCAGATCCGGCATAGTTGACTATATGTTACGTCGATTCGTCAGTTATAAAAAGGAATTCGAACCGTTTTTAGAACGGTATTTATACTACGGGACGGATCAGCGGATTGGAATTCTTTTCTTACGATGGTTTAAGCCTACGGACCGGCGGGTGAGAAATCTTATAAACAAGGTGAGAAAGATTCCGACTCAGGATGTTGATATTGAAATTGCAGAGCTTTACGCGTGGTGGGATGCGCATGATTATCATGTGGGCGATCTCATTGGCGAGATGTTAGATGAGCAGGCGGAGCGTCGGCACGGGAGTTACGCCAAAATGGTCCGGTATATGCCCCGCATGATGAGCGTGGATGGCGGACTTTCTGTTGTCCGACATGGACTCGCTTTTGATCTTTCACATGAGAGAGATCAGGCGGCAATTGGCTTATTAACTGCTATAGATACGTGGAGAAAAAAAGGCATATTGACTGGCGAAATGGGTAGAGTAGAAAAATTTCTCGATCTATATCAGGGCAGGATCTCGCAGGCTCGCATGAGTGATATTAAAAGAGCTCTCTATGGCACAAACGTATATTCGGATGGGATTCTATAACGTTAAACAATTTGAAGATGCATTATTTTTTGAAGGACGCTCCGAAGCGCCCAGGCGACGACCAATAGCCCCGCATTAATCGCAAGAACAATACCGAGACTACTAACCAACGTTGTTACCACTCTAGTGACCTCTTCAAGTACAAATCCCGTCAGAACAATCCGTATGCCGGTAAAGTAGAGCGCGACGACAAAAACAGTCAACACAATACAAAAGGGGATAAAGCCTTTCAAATCAGCGGGTGAGGAGAACATCGTATTACTGACGGCAAATAAACAATACCCGATGAGGAGTAACAAATAAAAATCAGCATTTTGGTAAAAAACCACATGCGATGAAAAAACAGACGTCCATAGACCGTTTGTAAAGTATGAAATCGCCGTTAGTGCAATTATCCCCGAAAATATAGGCGCGAGGCCGATGGCATAGCGCCGGAACGGGTCGGTTTCGGCGATCATAACACTGCCGCTCGTTATATCCGGTCCGCGGATGGATTCAGGTTCCAATGACAATTTTCCCGTCTTGACGCCTAAAATCTCGGCAGTAAACAGGTGGGAAAGTTCATGAATCGCCGTGCCGGGGAATTCGAGAACGAGAAGAATAGAGACGGCTACCGGGCGTGATCGGAAAAGGAGGAGAAAGAACGTAAATAAGCTCTGTGTCACCCAACGAGAGAGAAAATAGAGGACGATGAGTTCTGCGAGAAGAATAAGAGTCAGCATGACTGTATTCTATCATGCCATATTTTAGGTGACCTAGGCCTCGTAGGTGACCTGGTTTGGCATTATATTGACAATCAAAGCCAAGTGTAGGATACTTCACACAAGTTTTCCTCTGCCTCATAAAAACACATGACATTGGCGCCAGTAGAAACCGAACACAAAGGATTTGCTCATAAAGTTGCGGATCGGCTATTTTCAAACCCCAATAATCTGGAGGCAGCCCTTCATTTTCACCCGCTTACAGTAGACATGTGGGGGAATGCGGTTGACCATTTATTATCAGGCAAAGACGGCCCGGTGACGTATGTTGAGACGTCTTCTCTTAAACGGGATTACGGAATAGAATCCCGGGAGCTGTATAGTGCATTAATTGACGGGGCAGTCGGAGCGTACAACTTCGCGTATAAACTTCATGATGATAATCCGCGGAAATCACAGGTCCTTGACCGGATTAAAAAAGCCTTGGGCTGGGCGGTTGTTTGGCCTCAATATCCTGACCTTCAACAAATAGACTCGACTATGAGGGATGAAGATTCCGATCTTCAGAATATCGGCATCAAACACCCCGGGGTGGCAATTGCAATCGTTCAGGCAAGAATGGAGCGGGAGCTGGATCAGTTCTATCTATGGGATTTAGCCGTTGAGGGCGTCAAGTCGATCGTATCAGAAGAAAAAGCCAAAGAGGTGGGCGTCAGCCTCCTTAGGGATATTCTTACATACAATGTTCTTCTTAACAGTCATGATACCGGAATTCAGGATCCGCCGGTCGCGTCCCAGCCGGAATTACTCATGTGGCTAGATTTATTTAACGATCGAAAATTCTCTCCGGTTGAGCGGGAAACTGCAACGCGTGCTGTGGGCGATTTTGTCCGCACATTGATAGGTTGTCCTAGGGATATATCGCCTCATTCCGGACGAAGGGTAAGCGCGTTATTGGCAGTGAACGAATATGTCTCGCGAATTGATGATTCCGATTCGTTAGACATACTTTCGCAATATATGGATTTGCCTGAAAATCTCCCGCGCGGCAAGGCTCATATGACAATTTCCCGAATACTTCACCGTAATCCTGGTATTCTCGTGGATCACATTGCTAAACATAAAGGATCACCAGATGTAGAAGGGCGCAAAATAGCGGCCCGATTAATCCGGTTTCTGCCGGAAATACACGGCGAAGAGTTGTTGGGTGAGCTATTCGATCAATTGGCGTTTGATCAGTCACTCTCGGTCCGGGCGAGCGCTTTTGCCTCAGTAGCCTTCGTCGAGCGAGATCCAAATGTTGATAAAGGTCTTGCAGCAAGAATTCGTGACGGTATCTTGGATAATTTATTCGATCACCCGGAAGTAAGCGAGTTGTATGAATCGCTTCAGTCTCAGGTCACACCGGAATTTGCCTTTCGTCTTGTGAGCCGGGGGCTTCAGGATGTTGCGACGGAGAATCAACGGAAGAGAATATGGAGCGCATTTGCGGCAACGGTTAGAGGATGGAAATATGAGACGAAGATTCTTGATGCAGATCTGACGCAGCGGGTCAGGGAATTTCTAGCTAGTGAGGTAACAACAGGAAATCTAAAGAGTGCTCGTCCCCTTATAGACTTGCTCACGAATAACAATATTTTTTCTTGACAAATATACGACACTATACAATAATCTGCCTAACTCCTACCCATAATTACCGTTATGCCAACAAATCCAGATCAACCCTCACTTGATGTCGTCGGAAAATTTATTAATTTGGATGATCCCGTCATGATGGAAAAGTGGCTTAATCCTCCTGACTTTAAATTTATGCCGATTTGGGAACGCGCGGTAGATTGGTTTTTAGCCAATAATGGGCCTATTGGATATATTGAAGATAAAACACTTGGGAGAGATGGTGCGTCGGATAGGTTCACGGGCCTATATCATGAGATGGTTTGGGGAGCAAAAAAAGCCTATGATCATGATCCGTTTTATAAGATTTCCGGTCGACCGAGTCTCGAAACAGAGGATCGGATCGGACAAGTATTTGCATGGGCTATGGTTTGGCCCAAGCAAAACGGGTATCATTTTGTCGATATGCGCGAAAAAATACGGGGTTCACAACTTGAACATGAAGGGATGGCATTTCCCGGTTTAGCAAAGGCCATAGTTGCCACCCGTGAGGGGGTAATGGGGGATCAATTTGCCATGTGGAAGTTAGCAACGCACGGGTTGACATCAATTATCAAAGACCCGGGGATAAGAGGGCAATATAGTACCGCATTATTGTCGGATATTTTGACGTTAAACGCCTTGAAATATAATCCTCAGTTGGGGAATTTACCTGAAAACGTGCAACCCGACCTCATAGGTTGGCTTTCCAATCTTTGGAATAACCCTCAAGACAACTACGCTGTCTACGGCAACATCGATGACCCACAAGCCTTCCATCAGGCGGGATTTAATGCCGTGGGAGTTCTGATTGACAATCTCTTGAAGTATGAAATACAACCGCACGACGCGCGAAGACATAACGCATTATTTAATGTCATTGAATATTATATGGAGTTAGATCGTCGGGAAGCTGTGAGCGGGCTTACGAGGCTTCTTGATGTGGAAGAAGAGGATGTGCGATCAACGGTTGTTGAGTACTTGCATAATTTCGCACAAGAATATTCCAACGAGGTAATTAATCAGTTTCATGAGCTTGCGGTGGGTCAGGAAGAGGAGCGAATTGTCGCAGCAAAGATCATGGCATTTCTTCCGAAAAAGCAAAGAAATATTGGTTTATACAACGATGTGAACAAATTGACGGATGATCCTTCATATGAAGTCCGGCAGTATGCATTGGTGTCAGCCGGTCAGATAGAGGGAGATAAGCATACGATGTCTCCACTGCGAACGCGTTTACGAAACCTCATAGAGAGACGGCGTACCGATGATCATGCAGATGTCCGGATTTATCTCTATAGTCACCTCCCGCAGGTTGTATCGCCTGATTTGGCCCTTGCCGTCTGTGAGCAGGGATTTTCGGAAATGGGTATGGAGTTTCACGAAAATATCATTAAAGGCTTTCATGCTGCTGTGAGCAAATGGATAGATTCAGGTGAGCTTGCCCGAGAACCCCTGAAATCGAAAGTTTGGGCATTTTTTAAGAAATGGCAAAGCGAAATAGGAGATGAAGTGATACCTCTGACGCCCCAAGAGCGATTAAGAGCGAGTCTGATGTTCCCCGGCACAGGCGCGCGTTGATACCCAGGACAAGAAACGGCAATTAACAAAGTAACCAAGTAACAAAGTAACCAAGTAACCAAGTAACCAATTAACAAAGTAACCAAGTAACCAAGTAACAATTTAGCGATCTAACAATAGAACAATTGAATTAGTGTTTTTCGACGTACTTCAATCTCCATACATAGATGAATGGAATAGGGAGAAGGAGAAATCCCAAATACTCCAATAGCTGCGGCCAGAAAAAGAGAATAATGGTTATTGGTTCATTGTTCATGGTTGATGGTTGATTCGTGTTGCCCTGAACTATGAACTTTGAACCATGAACTTCTGCCTCAGGCAGCTCCCATCCATTTTCCCAATTATTGACGAGGACGTGATTTGTAAATTCCGTGCCAAATACGAATGGCAGCGATTCTCCAATCCATTTGATTATTGGATTATTTGTATATTGGATTATTGGATTATTGATACTGTAGGCTTTCCACCCGTTATCAAAGGATTGGGAAAGGATGAGTGTATTTGTCATCCCCGACCTGATCGGGGATCCATTATTACCGATTACTACTTTATAGTACGCGGGATTTGGATGAGAGACGGACAATTCAGAAGTGCTTGCAGAAGAAGTAGAGACAGTATTAGATTGTTGAATTTTCAAGTCAGAAAGTATGGCGTACGACAACTGATATACCGAAACGCGCGCTAAATCATTAATTGTTTTTTGACTCCCGATCGCGACATTATCAATTGTTATGGTATAACCTAATCCGTACGGATCCATAGGCGGGATGACGAAGTAGGAAGGTACAAAAGCTGATGAATCTGCTGGTGTATCAATCTGCGTTTCTAAGAACGCCCGTCGGGTATCATTGTTGACAATTGAAATAGACAGATATTTCCCTTCAATATGTCTTGTATTTACTTGAACGAGATACCCTTCTTTTTGGGAAAAGGAGGATAGGCCGAACGAAATACAATTGCTTGATCCGACACTTGTAAATCGAAGATACTTCTGCTGATTATCCACTCCGGAGTGTCTGGAAAACACACCGGTATTATATCCGTCACAGCTTTTGGGTGTTTGTGAGAAATCGCTCGTGAGATCGCTGTCGTAGTATTGATAATTTTTGATCTTGGGTATCTGCAAGGTCAGTATGCTTGGAGAGGTGGTGTTTAATTCCGTTATTTCAGGTTTGGCCCCTATGGTAGCAATTATTTCAGAATTGAGGAGTACCGCTAGTGGTTCCGGCGGCGCAATAAGTTTTCCTGTTTTTGAATCGATATCAGTTAATATTTGAGGGTCAAATGCGGGTGTGACCAGTTGTTGCCCCGACGAAATACCTTGTACCAATGTGTTTATTCTATAGTCGTTTTGCTGATCTTCAATTGTGAATGTCAGTTCTTTTTGTGATCTTCCGGTAAATAACGATCGGAATGGGTAATATATATCGTACGGCGTATGTGTGTCAGTTTTGTATATCGAAACGTCCCGGAGGGGAGCATCATAATCGTTCCACGCATACTGCGGTCCGATATTCGGAAGCCCATCGTACGAGGTGATGGATGTTTTATCCGGGTTATCCGTTTGATAATTGTAAAGAGAAATATTACCGAAGGTTTGAGGAGGAGATATTTGTTTGAGTGACTCAAGGGATTGTGTAATAACATCGCTATAAAGAGATCTTTCATAGTCGCCGTTTATGATATTTTTATCGTAGAGTACCCACGTGATGTTATATTTCTTCAATATTTCTTCAAAGCGGGACGGATTTTTGGTGAATATGGCCTGCGAAAGCTCCCAATAAAGGTTTTCATCCGTTCGGCTCCAGGGGTCAAATGCACGATCGACGATTGGTTGGGGGATACCGAACCACTCGAAACCTGATCCGATGACATCCCAGTTATATTGTGTCCACGCCCAAAACCATGGAGCAGGAAGCACAAGTACCCGTTCTGACGGATTTTGTTGAGATAAAAAATTGAATGTTTCAAAGTATTCCTGTGGTATTGCCACGCGGAGATTTTTGAAAAAGAAGTTTCCCTGAAACGACGGTAACGTATAAATCGTCAGAATTACGACAAAAAACGATACAATGATAATTGTGTCTCTTTTTATTGCGTGGCTCGTGCTGTGAACTATTTCATAGAGAGTATAGGCAATTAGTATCGCATACGAAAATGCGTAAAGAGTAAAAAATTTTGTGAATACGAAACGAAATACATTGTGAAAAAGAGGGATAATCGTTTGTAGAGTTTCGGAGAAACGGGAAAGTATCGGGATGTTATTTCCGATTACAAGGAATGCGAATACAAAAAGAAGAACGAACGGGTAGCCTTCTTTTTTTTGGCGGATGAGAATAAGTGCAACACCCACAACCGCTAGCGCAAAAAATACCCCGGAGATTATCGATATGGTTGGTTTATCTATATGGGTTTTCCAGGCGGTAAACATATTATTCTGAGAGTGTGTGGTGTAGTCATATTGAACGTAGTCAAGGCTAAAACTCCGCATGAGTGCAGTATCCATAAGATCTCCATACTTTTGGTTCTTAAGATATATATCATCGGTAGCCATTTGATTGTTCTTAGAATTGGCGATATCGCTGGCATGGGTGATTGTTGTATGAGTAAAAGGCAGCCCCCAAAACGCGTTTACCATAAACGTGATGAAAATAATGATGAGGCTTCTCTGAACGGCGATTCGACTTCGAAAAGTAAGCATATGAGTTATCAGAATAATCCCTAGAGTCATCGCGTAAACAAGAAAAACCGTTGGCACATGAGCTTGAGGGGTAGATATAAGTGAAAAAATAGCAAAAAGCCAAAGATATTTTTTGGCTCCTGCATCAAGATATCGGAGCGCAGCATATATTAGCCACGGTAATGCGGCGAAATGAACCATAAACACTTCAAATGGGAGGTAAAACATCTGAATGGTTGCGAAGTTAAATTGGTAAAACAATGCTCCTGCGAGGGCAATTGGCTGAATTGCGATCGAATGATGTTTCGCGAAGATATGGTTTTTCAGTAACCAATACATGCCAACGCCGCCAACGAAGTGCATGAGAAATATAAAGGTATACCGTAATAAGTTCTGCGGGATGGCGAGTGAGAGGAGCCAAAGAAATAGGTAGTGGGGTAACTCTGCTATGTGGGATAGTCCGTCTTCCAGGCCTAATCCGCGATACTCCTGCCAGATTCCGAAAAACGCGCGTTTAAGATTAAGTCCGAAGTTAAGCTCCGGATACATATTGTCCCAACCCACAACAAACGTGTGCGGGGTGTAGTTGGCTGAGAACAAAATAACCTCAATAACAAGAAGTGCCAGGATGGGCCAGTACTTACCAAGTGTTTTGAAGATGATTTTCATACCTGAAAGCGGGTATTTGCTTTCACGTATAAGTATAGTATTTTTTCGCGATACTTACGATGCGTGCCGGTACCGGAAGCTTCTTGAGCCACGATAGAAATGATTTTTCAGGTTTTTGATTCATTCCCCGTACGAACATGTAGACCGGCACGATGAGCCCTGACGGCGTTATGGATAACATAGCAAATTGGACAAACATGATAAGCATGCTGGATAAGGACATATGATATCCCTGCCGCATCGCGTCTAAGCGTATTTTTATGGAATTCATGAATTTTTCTTTCGGATTGTTTAATGACAAATTGTTACCGTGGATACGGTATTTTAAAAGATATTCCGGTAGGTTTGCGAATGCGCCATAGTTCAGGAGCCGGAAAAATGTATAGTAGTCATCGTTTACATCCCATTTCATGGCATAGATCTTATCCGCATACGGTAATAATGATCTCCTGATCATTACCGACGGGTGAATGAGCGGGTGGAGAATGCCGAATTGTTCGTATATGGCATCATGGGTTGTCGGCATATTCTTAACGCCGATTATTTTGTCGTGTTTGTCAATAACTTTAGCCTGAGTTCCCAATACGATGGTTACCGGGTGAGCGGTCATGTATGCGACCTGTTTTTCTATCCGCTCCGGATAGGACAGGTCATCGGCATCCATACGGGCAATGAATTGTCCGCGTGCTTTGGTAAGCCCTAAGTTCGTGGCTCCGTTCCCTGCGGAGTTTGTTTGCTTGTGAACCCTGTAGACGCGGATGAGCTTCGGATATCGCCTCCGATAGGCCTTGACTATTTCCCATGAGTCATCGGTCGAGGCATCATCGACGATGATGAGTTCTATATGCTCGTATGTTTGCCTGATAATGCTTTCAATTGCAGGCGCCAGAAACTTCCCCGCATTATATACAGGCATGATGACGGAAACCAAAGGCTTCCTATGTATGTGTTTACTTTTCATGTTAACTTCCAGCGTTGAATCGAAATTCAGCGCTCGAAGAACACGAGAACGCAGCGAGATAAACAATTTGGAGAGGCAAAAAAGATTGCCAGTCTAAACTGCAGACAGCCTAGTGGCCATCAATCTCACTCTCCGTGTTCGCAATAAATTGATTTCGTCGTCATTCTCTGGCGACTTGGTTGCCTATTGCGCTGGCACCAATCCCTAACTCGAGAGGAGTCCACCCAAAAGGGCAGATGTGGTGGACTCCTCTTTGAGTTCTTCATGCTCACCTCCCTAGGTGGGTGGTGGACATGGTTACTTGGCAGGTTCCCAAGAGATGCCAGCGGACAGACGCTGTTCACCAGAGTACGTGTAGGTTCCAGCGGGAACCGTGTACTGATGGCATGCGCCGTCTTTTGAATCGAAATTCGCCGGACCACTAACTGATCCGTTGCAGAAAAGGATTTGACCTTCAGTTGATGTCGTAAAGACCACCTTCTTTAGGGTTCCAAAATCCTGCATCATGCTCACCAAAGCGGGTGGCATAAGAATCTCGACGCCGTCAGGGCCTTTCCAAGTTGCGGTATCGCCGGAAACGGACCAATAGCTGTTGTACTTCACAATTTGGTCCTCGGACATGCTGGCCCAGGCTGTTGCCGTGAAGCGCACGCCGAATCCTGCGACTGGCGAGTTGGCATTATCTTCAATAACATGCCATCCAGCGGGCAGCGCGACACGCTTTCCGCACTCGCCTTGAGCGACACCTAACACCTCGGTCAGCGGCTTGCCGTCCAGGGTGCCGATTGCGCACATTTCCAATTGTGCATCAACCGCGTTGGCGAAGATGACTTTCGTCACCTTACCGGAGGTCATAAGCTCGAGCGGGCCGGTTGAACCGTCGCCAAAATTGCTCGGAGATTCCGTAATGTCTTCTTCGCCCAGGTTTGGTCCATAGTGCACCATAATACCCTGTGCGAGTTTGGACAAGTCCCAACAAAGGCCTGCGCAGGTGGTTGGAAAACCAGGTTTTCCTGCGACATATTTGTCAGGCGGCCAAGGCAGCGTTTTGCCGAGCAAACTTTCAGCCAAGGCTTTTCCATCGCCGATACTCGTCGATACATTGCTCGAGCCAGAATTGGCTGCGGGCGCTGCGGTGGTGGGCGCTTGAGTTGCTGCGGTGGTGGGCGCTTCGGTTGGAGCTCCAGTAAATCCGGGTTCCGCGTGGAATCCAGGGGTTGGAGTAATCTGCTGCGTGGTCGGCGCGACTGTCGGAGTCGGTGAAACGGGCACAACCAGGTCGGCCATTTTCTGACCAAGCGGCTGCAACGCAATCCCTAATAGGATCGCTACACCGATGATTAATGGAACCCAAACCCACCAAGGTATGGGACGCGCTGCGGTCGCGGTCGCGGCATTGACATGCAGATCAATCACTGCTGACGTAACTTGCGTCGGGGGCACTGCGGAGTCCTTAACGGAAACCGTGTATTGCCCTGCTTCGCCGGCCGTCAGATTTGCGATCGAAAGCACATTACCAGTCATTGGAACGACTGTAGCGCCGCGTTTTGCTTCAAAAACATAGGGGGCAATGCCACCGGTAGCGGTAGCAGTGACTTGAAAAGGATCCCCTACATTTTTTGTAATCGTGCCAGCTACTGGCGCGATCGTCAACGCGAGGGGCGTTGGGAGCGGCATGACGGTCACATGAACAGTTACCGAGGGGGTAACTAAATGATCGCCAGCAGCATCGCTGATATTGCAGGTGTAATCGGCGGCATCCGCTAATGCTAGGTGCGGGATGTCCAGTGTGTCGCCGGTTAGCCCAGGAATGGGAGTGCCACCCTTTGCCCATTGAAAGGCAAACGGAACGGTTCCCACCGGGGTCACGTGCAATAGTAATTGTTCGCCGACATGCTTGTCGAGCACACCGGTGATGTTCATTACGGCTGTTATAGCCATTTCATTTCCTTTGCTTAGGCGTCCGCTTATCAAAAGCTTTGTCCACGCTATTTGTTGTAGCATGTTGAGTGACAAAGGGGATAAGCTTAGCATCCGCATCGTTTCTTTTAAAAGGCAATACTTTTCCATTGCGATTGCGCCGGAATATCACCTTTTTGAAACTCTTCAAATACATTCATCCTAATTCGCGTGAATGTGTTTGATTGTGTTGCCCTCAAACCATTAAAGTACATCCGCTTAAACTATTAACTGGTCAAATTACCCAGGAATTTCCGGAGAGAGTATGCGCAACCTCCATCCAAAAATTCCTGGATAATCCCAGTTTGCCGAGCCGTACGCGCATACCAAATGCGTTTCCGAGCTATAGAACTATTGAGAATGATGGGTATTTTTCTAAATACCCGAAATATGCCCCATGCATCTTGCCGTTCGCCTTTTCACTACTATTCGTAGATGGCTCACGGTGCGATTAGCACGGGACAATTCTGAGTAAGCCAACTCGATAGAATCGATTTGGCAACTCATTACTGCGTTCTCGTTTGTTAAAGAACAAATCTTGGGCTTCGAAGTTTGGCAGCAATCTGCCATGTTCAAAAACCAAGTCCGGTTTGACACCGGGAAGAATCCCGATACCGTCCACCTGCCGTTGGACAGGTAACGGGACTCATTTCCGAGGTCAAAATATCTATGGTAATCCGTAACCCGTAATTCGTAATCGGTAAATTGTCAATTTACTGATTACCAGTTACCGATTACCGGTTACTCGTTTTTATAAAAGAGCCACTAATGGTTTGAATACAAACCATTGATCGGCACCTAAACTCATGAATAAGAATTCACTCGCCAAGTTGCCACAATCCCACTCCATTCTTACCTTCTCCCGAGGCTTACAGCCACGCGTCACGGTGTCGCGTCTACGAACCATCAATGGTTTGAATACAAACCATATGTGGCAGTAAGCCTCGAAAACTCGGCAACTGACCACATAAAAACCGGCTCCCTTCGGGTCTGCCGGTTTCATTTTTTATTTGATTATTGGATTATTTGTTTATTGGATTATTATTATGGCCGGCAGACCGTAGAATGGTAGATCGGTTTATCCTCTTTTTTTACCTTTCAAAAGTGCAAAACCGCCTAAGCCCACCCCTGCGAAGGGGAGTAACATGGCGAAGTCATCAAATCCGGCAACCGGCAATGTTGAGGAGACGACTGTTCCATTTTGTAAACATACCTGGGCGCTGTCGCTGTCAAAGCGGTTAAGCGCGCTTACCTGGGCGACGTTATTGACACAGAAGAGTGATTTCCCCGCCGGAAACTGGCTCGCATCCATGACTTTTAGAACGATTTGTTCCGTTATGGTTTGGCCTGCGATAACATTTGCCAATTGAAATGACACGGAGTTGCTGTTCGCATCAAACGTGCCGGGACCGGCGAAAAACGTCATAAATGGCGGGAGAATATCCTTGACGTTCACCGGGTTAAATGTTTCGCCGCTATTATTGGTGATCGTTAATTTATACGTTACAAGAGATCCCGGGGTGAATGTCGGATCTGTGGTCGTAAGATTTTCGACAAATCCGCGAGTTACAGGGTTTTCAACTTGCTTGTTAATGACGAGATCCGTTGCTTGGCATGTGGTTGTGCCGCCATACTGAGTTGTACACGTATCAGCAAATACTGACGGTGCAAACATAAGAGTACCTGTGATAACAGTGGCAAGAGATAGAACGATAGATTGTTTATTCATAATATATATTGCTATACCTATTGATACAGTTGTGAGAGTATACAGCGATTAGAACCTTTTGTCAAGTGTTATGGGATGTTAATAGTTAGTTAGCAACACGAGTTACTTTGTTACTTGGTAAAAGAACGTGTTTCTAAGTAACCAACTAACCAAGTAACCAACTAACCTTTATTAGATCTGTTGCCCGTGATCCTCAAGGAGGCTTGCGAATATAAGTAAGCGCTCTGTGGTCGACCCCGGCGGCCAGCAGGTCTCAAGAATCAGGTTGTGGACGCCTGCAGTCGGGTAGAGATAGGTGTTCTTTACCGGCGAAACGATCTTCTTATCCGTGACAAGATAGGTGTATTGCCTGCCTTTATAGAACACGACGATCGTGTCGCCCTTCCCGACGTTCTTTAAGAGATAAAATACTGCATTCAGATCCTTGACGAACCAATCGTAGTTAGTCGAGTGGGAGAACAGGTAGACCGTGCCATCCTGGTCGGGTAAAAACGAGGTTGATGCGTGGGCGACGCCTTTGAGGAGCGCGTCATCGTATGATTTCGGATCAGCGGGGTCGACGTTCGCAACAACCGGCGCATTGACACCAATTTTTGGGATGACGAGACTAAAGTCAGTATTTACCGGGGCAATTGAGGCGCCGTCAGGCGTGGTGAGAGGCGTGAATATAACTGGGGCAGATTTGGGAAGATCTGGCTTCCGTGATGCCATGGCGCCGTCAAAGGCGATATTTGCCTGATTGGCGTAATAGGCTGTTTCCATGCGTAATTCCGGGATTAATGGGCCGAAAATACCACCCAAGCCAAGCGCGAGGAGCATGAGGCCTAGAAACTGGCTGAGCGAGACGGGGGAACGGACGACAACTTCTTTCGCCTTCGTGGTGCGTGTTATACCGGATAAGAGATTAATACGTGGTACTTCAGGGATGGCAGAAATGAACGCAGTGCCGACGCACGCGCAATCAGCGCCGTCGTGATCATTACAGTATTCGTAAATTACTTGCCATTGATTCATGTTTTTTTGTCATTGCGAGGCCGTTCTCACGGCGAAGCAATCTTTTTAAGGTAATTAGTGTTTCGAAATTATACACTATAGGATGGAAAAATGCAAGTAAGAACTTGCATTAAGTGGCCTAAATGTGATATATCCAACTGTTATCAGAATTACTATATGATGATATTAAAACATAATCTATGATATCCCATGAATTTCCTCCAATAGATGGCCCCGAGGGCATCACGAAAAAAGAATCGTGGGTTTTTCGCCGCGAAGATATTTATATCGGATATACAGGGGCAACGGAACCATTCCAAATGGCGCGGTGGAGAGCGCAGAGTGAATCTGATTACCTTTGGCCGACAGCACTTTTCACCATAGACAACGAGTGTGTTATTTACATCTCTGATATTATCGAAACCCCCGATAGCTTTCCCTACACGATCGCCGCGTACGATTTAGATAGCGGGACTTCGTTTGATAGGGGATATGCTCTTCACACGCTAACGATCATGAAAGCGATGCTCACTCAAAAAGAAGCGTTTAAAGGCGCAATCGCTCTTGAGAACGGCGCCGGGATTGGCATATTAGGGTTGTTCGCCCTCAAATTGGGAGCAGAAAAGGTCGTGTTGTATGAACGCAGGTCTGATTTACTTGAGAAAGCATATGATTTTTACGCCATGAATGGCATTGATCTCACCCGCATTATTCTTATCAATGACGATTTGTTTCATTACCGGGCTCACGCTCAGGAGCTTGAGCAAGTGACGATTGGACTAACGAATCTCGGTGACTGGGATAAATACCGCAATGCTGATGGAGTATCAGCGGATATTGCCGCAATCGCTGCTATGAAACTGAGTCCTCACATGTCTGTATTTATCGCTGGTGGCTACGGAGGATATGACGTAATTGATACCGATGGCACTCCATGGAGTGAGCGGTTTAATGACCAGCTCAGTTCCCGGTCAGCACTACTTCAGGCGCGTGAATTTCATATGATTCGGTTTATTGACGCTGTCTATACAACACCGCAAAATACAAACATTTCATTTGCCGCCGTCGCGGTGCGCGGCTCATTAAAAGGAAGAGATCATGCTTAACTTAGAGATTCCAGAATATTCAGGATTTAAAGCGTATCCCGATGTCGTCACGAAGCTGAAACGCTATGCAGTTGTTGACCGGGTAAGCGGTATTAGCCTTATGCCATTTCAAGGAATGTCAGAGCAGGTTCGGCGATCGGTTGAATGGGAACTTGATCCTGATATTTCACGCTTTGAGCTCAACACCGGCGTCAATTGGATTGCGCTTCAATATCATTATGAACAGGCGGCGGAGAATAAAGATTTGGCTCTATTTGAAATTATTCTTCCTGACGGAACGCCGATTGGAAACACCGAACTTCGTGAATTTGACGTCTGGAATAAATGTGCTTATGGTGGATTGATGCTAGATAAATCAGCTTGGGGTAGAAGAATTGGAACGAGAGTGGCAGAGCTACGTGCTGCTAGAGCGAAGCAATTCGGCATACGTACCCTTCTTGTGGATATTCATGAGCAAAATTTGGCTTCATGGCTTATTAGCGAGCAGTTTCCTCATGAGAAGCCCGAACCTACCTCTCGGTCCGGTTATTTCCGTTTTAAAATCCATCTTGATCAATGGCAGGTGCCGTCTGATATGCAATTAGAGCTTCAGCCGGTCGGAGAGCCCGCTGGCGTGTGATACACTGATTTCTATGGGAGAAAAAGGAAAAGACCCAGAGCTTGGAAAGCCATGGAATCCGAGTGAACTATATAATTGCGATACTCCGGATAGAAGCTTTGTCAATCGGTTAACCGGAAATCTGCTGGTTAACCAATTACGCACACCTCTCCGGACTCTCACGTCTATCGTTGAGCCGGAAGCGGATTATGCGGAGCGGGCGTCAAGTGCAATTCCAATCGCGCATTTAGGCGAGGGTTGCACGGTGTATGTGCCCAATGGCCCGTTTGAAGATACTCCTCCGATTGCTATTCTTGGCATCTCACGGGAATTAAAGGCAGTTATGTATCAGGGGACACCTCAGGATTTGACGATTAACGGTTTAACCCCCGGTAGACGAATACTGCCTCTTCATCTTAAAGTGATGGATCAAAGACTCGTGGTGGCTAAAGAATATTATTATAGCGATGTTCCGTTAACCGGGCGCATTATCGACGTCCGCGAAGACGGGGAGGATATCTCGGCATTATCGCTTCCTGCCATGGGGCCGGTCGCCCGGATCGTTTCTTTTGTCGGTTGTGTGGGAACAAAGCCACATTCCAACCAATTTATCCTCGGGGTGATTATTCATTCGGCGCCACATTAAGGAGCGATTGTGCAGTTTTGAGTATCCCAAGGGTCTTAAATACGACCGTGCCATCACCATATATGGGTAGTTCTTTCCAGATGAATTGCTTCGTACTCGCGTATTCAATCGCTTGACGTAAGGTTGTCGTAGCGGTCTCTATCCATTGGGAAAGCAATGTTTCCGTGAGTATGCTATTCTCGTTAATTTCCTCTCCGTATGTTTCGTACATTCCGCCGATTCGACCTGGTGACATTTCAACTCCATGCGACAGATCCTGGATGAAGGCTGCGAGTCGAAGGCTATCAATAAGAGGTTCCATGGCTCGTTTATCTCCCCAGCGGTCCAGGTGGGCTAATAGTCCGGGCTCTTTCATAATATTTTTGAGCGATTCATCGAGAATTGATAGAAACGCTGCCCGTTCATCTTCCGGCGATAGTCCTTCTTCTTGTTCATATGGAAGCGCTGATACATCCTGATGATTCAGGCTATACGGCGTTCCATCGATGACAGCGATTCGTTCTTCACCCACAAATATATGTGTCCTGGCATGCAAATTTCCCTGGCTAATCGTTGCGGAAATAGGATCATCCCCGGCTTGTTGGTTTTTAATGTTTTGCAAGGAGTAACAAGATATGGTTTCAGCGCGGCATCCGTCTGGCAATAGTTCATTGAGTATTGCGGTTAAAAAGGTATTTGCACCTTTACATTGGACTTGCAGTCGGCCGGTTGTGTGGTCAATAAAACCGGAGAGTGCGATAAACGGGTTATCGGACGGGATAGGTTGATAATTTGTGTCAAATGAATAATCCGAGCTTTTGGCCACAACTCGGGCAATATCGCCAGTTGTCATTGAGCCGTTTGCATAGGTCAATGCGTGGTTAAGATTGTTAGCAAGGGCAGTGTAGCCCAAATGAGCTAGCCGTTCTGACACTGCGGCAACAGCCTCTGAATCGATGAGGATAGCTTCATTAGGATTTGCCGATTCGTCGCCAGGGGCGAATCGCATGCGGATATGAAATACAGAATCGTTATATATCGGGTTAAACAATTTTGCTCTGTATTGGTTGCGTGCGGCATCGTATTCAAGTATGTAGTCGGTACCGTATGCGAGAGGTTCTCTTAAGGAATTGATAAGTTCTATGGATGCCATTTGACCATGAGTAGGCGCCGGGAGGGCGAGGTAGTCATGCGTAGCATGAATGGGGTTCGTGGTTGTGATATCGGTGAAATCCAAAGCTTGTGCCCCCGAAAGAGGAAATTCTAGTGGCTGCCACTTACCCTTCGCATGCTCTTCGTTGGTTGGGAAATCGAGCGCCTGATCTTTCGCTAGCCACGATTGCGGCATGCTCACAAAGAATGCAGATATGGCTAATTTTGCCTCATATTCTTTTTTGGAATCATTTTTCGTTACCGTTAAATCTGTTGGCAAATATGCTATGGATGATTCGGAAGATTTTTCTTTTGGACAGTAATTTTCGGGAACGGCGTCGCAAATATTCGGAAGCCCCATTTGTCGGGCTGCTAGTTCCCGACGGACAAGTGTATCAGGGCCAACAGAATCGTAGATAAATTTGATGAATGTATAAAAATCACCATATCGAATTCCGACAGCGATATCATATGCCTTTTCGGGGAGCGAGGTTATGAATTCTTCTGCGAGTGTTTTCCACTCTATGAAATTATTTTCCTGGAGCGCGCGGCGGAGTCTCGGTACGTGTGATATCCAGAAGCTTCCATATAATGCATTTGTATAGAAGCCGCTGAGATATGACATGTCAGATTCTCTTAGGTAATTCTTGAATATGTCTTTTTTTTCTAAAGGGGCAAGAGATCGAAGCCAAAAAAACAGGTGATTATCATCTTCGCGTGGTTCTTTAAAACATACCGGTACCTGTTTACCATTTGTGTCGCGGAATTCTATGAATAGATTGTAGCCGATTTTTGAATAATCCCACTTCGGTACAATGTGGAGCGACGCAAATTCTTCCTTTGAAAGCGGTCGGATGGGGACGGCTATCGGTTGTTTCCATCGGTCCTTTTTACCGGTAAACCGGCCGGTCATGAACTCCTGTTCCCTCCAAAGAGGTACCGTGTAATCATAGATCGCTTGTCCTGTTATTTCATCGATTCTATCTACTAGTGTCTGACGGAGATTTTCCGGAAGTACATCTTCTGAGGTTGTCGAATGCGTCTGAAGTTCGAGTCTCCACATTTCGCGCGAGAGATCCCGTGAAGCCTGCCAATCGTTTTGGATTTTATGAACAGTCGGATATCGAAGCTGAACTGTTTCAATCGCTTGGCGTTCAAGCTGCGCTCGCTTAATCGGGGTTAGGTGTGGGGAGTCCTGCGGCGTTTCCGTTTTTTGAAGTATATATTGGCAAATTTCGGCAATATCATGATAGAGAGGAGATTGTACGATTCTTTTGGTGCCGTTAATGGAGTTTTCATCAAGAGCACGTTGTAGATATGAGTTGACGATTTTGTTAAGTTCCGGATTTCTATCAAATTGATCGTGAGGCAATCGCCTTTTGAAAAAATTTCCGCCATTGTCTAAAAAATCCAATAACCCTTGATAGCTCGGTTCGGGCGAGAGGAATGCGTAAAATATGCACGCTGCGGGATCGGTTTGTGCGAGCTTCTCTAGTGCATTGATGTTTACCGGGAACCTGATGGGTTCATACGGAGGAAGTACAGAGCCTTCCGTAAAGGCAGGCATAGAAGGCTGTGGTCGATCAACATCAACGCGTTGCATAAAAAAACTTTGCGGAATAGCAAAGTATACGAATTATAGGATATTTATGAGGAAAATACAATAATTTTATCCTCGGGGTGAATATTCACGGGGCGCCATAATCAATCAATAAATGTTCTGTGGGACATTGAACCTTTTTGAGATTTTCCGTATCGATGAAATCTATTTTCTTTGGATTTTGGCGGCAATGCGGCAAGAATATCCTCAATTGTTGATAGACCCGTTACTTCCTGACCAATTCCGACAAGAATATCCTCTTGTGTGCTGAGTTCCTGATTTCTTGCATATTTGGTATACGTGGGCACGTAATCAATCTGCGCGCGCTTCGGGTTTCCCCACGGAGTATATTCCGCATCTCTGCCGGTCAGGTGCTCGTGCAGGTATTTGAATGCATACGGGTGATCGTTAAAAAAGATGCGGAGATTTTCCATGATTGCAAGCGTCGTAGCGATGGGATCTAAGTCATCTTTTAAATGGTGCCTGATTTCAAATTCCCTTGCCCTGAAGCGTGTTTCGTTCTTTTCCTGGTCTTCAAACGTTTTGACTTCCTTATCAAAAATATAGGACAGCGTATCTTTTTCGATGTCAATGTGGTGGATGAATAAATCAATTGCAGATACGAAGCCAATATCACGGTTTTCTTCGCTATCCCAAAGTTGATCCGGAAAAATGTCTTCATGGAAAAATAACTCCCGGAAGGGGGATTGGTTAAAAAGATTCTGACCGGGAAGCAAAAGTTCTCCTGGTTTTGGTGTTTCACCGGGATTTGGCCGTGCTATTTCGAATTTTTCGATTCCTTTGGGTGGCATAGGTATTTAAGTGTACGATATTTTACAATCAGATGCAAATTATAGGCTAGTTTTGTAAATTTATGGGAATTATCTTTACAAATTTGAAAGATAAGTATTTTTTGAATCCGGAAAAATACATCATACTATATCAAGGGGGTATGGCTGGCGCCTATGATATTGAGGCTAAATGATTAATTGTTTGACGGCGCCGACTCATCCGGCTTACCGGATCCTTGCCATTCGAGCTCGACGTCGTTCGTTGATGCTTTCTTGCCCAGTTTGGCTGCGGCATCGTATTGGCCCTGTTTGATGAGGTCACGGACGGCGCTTAAGGCTTGTCCCGTCACATTTTCTTCATACTGCCGGATATGAGGAAGGACGATGATAGCAAGCTCCGGCATCGTATCATCGAGGCTTGGAATCGCTTTATAGAGTTGTTCAAAGCTCATCCCGGGCTTGAGTATATCAAGTACCCGGTTTGCGATTTGTTGAGCGCGCGTTTCGTTGATTTCAAACGTGGCAAGCTTAGCCTTGATAAATTCGACGACTTCAAGTTCGACTTGTTCACGCAGTTCATCGGGAGACATACATTATCAGTATCGAGTATCACACGGGAAGTATCAAGGGGGCCATTTATACTTCCTGTGTATTGCGGTTTGCGGGTAGGAGTGGTTAAGTTAAAGTATGGGGAAATTCCAGGTCCCGGTTTCGTATGAGGAGGAACGGATGTATTGGGGAGGTATCGCGACTCTATTAATGGACAACGGGCTTGATCATGGTCTCTCTTTTGACGAACTTTCAAGGAAGCTTTCTCTGGCCCATCAATTTAGCGTACAACATAAAATAGGATTTGATGCGGCGCTCCGAAATGATCCCAAATTTTCAACCTGGGCGCCGAAGCTGTTACAAAATTTTCAAAAGGAATGGGCTGATCATCACGTCGGATGGCCTTTTGATATTACAAAGAAAGAACAAGCTCAGCAATCTCAAACTGTTGTTAAAATTATTCAGCGTGGGCTTGATAGGGGAGTAGATGAGGAAATGCGTGAACGGGATAATCTATTTGTTCGATATGGAAATAGTGCAGGGGGAGAAGGGCGTAGTGACCGCGGATTTTAAATAATCGGGACGTTAACGCCGAGCATCTTCATAGTCGGGCTTTGAGTCCATTCGCCAAACACTGAGCGAAGTGTATCAAAAGATTGGACTGCGCGAACAACATCATCAGCGACAGCTGACACATTTTCAAAGTCTATAATGCGTTCAATATACGAGGTGGTAAGACCCACAAACGGTTCGTCGTAAGGTGATATCCGGAATGGTTCAGGAAGCCACTCGGTCATATTCCGTATTTCATCGGTTATCGATTTGGCAAGATGATGATCATGGGTAATGCTACGAAAATCGATCATCGGTATATGTACCTGGGAAATGATGTGATTACCTCCGATTTTTTTGGTTTCTCCTAATACATATATCATGGGGTTATCTTCCGTTTTTACTGTAAATATAGTATCAAAACGATTTCGTTTGAGGATGAGGTTATCGGGAAACTCCGTAGGATATATTTGTGTTACATCGGTGATTAACGCATTGTGGCTTAGATTTGTGAGTGAAGAATGATATATCGTGAGAAGATGGTAATACGCCAGCGTCGATTCGTTTTTCGAAAATTCCTTAGTTGGAGTCATCGCGAGGATTATAGGATAAAATGACTCGTCGGTCAAAGAATCCTACATTCGCACTGGAAGTGCACCACGCAGTAGTTGATTCATTTTCTCATACGGTGTCAAAAAGCCAAGACATTTCCGTGGCGTACTGTTGAGCTGTTGCTCGATACGAAACACATCCTTTCTTTTTACGCCATCCACT
>DATKGN010000006.1:0-133987 GCA_035510735.1 Patescibacteria group bacterium | reverse complement strand
CAACGACTTCTTTTGTCCTATCCACCAATACAGTTTCTCCCGTTCTTCCAACGACAGATGTTGATATGTTTTCACACGCACCACCTCCTTCAAGGTTTACAAGTATACCCCAGGTGGTGCACTTCGTTTGCGAACTCAAGGTTGCGTGTATTCATGATTGTATAAAGAGGTTATGGTAACGAAGTTCACAGTGACAAGGATAGTAGATTTACTATTTGCAATTTTTCGTTTTACACTACCTCTAGTGTATTTTTTTCATATTAGACACTACGGATTATTCTGTTGCTCTACTTCCGTGAAATCCCTCTTGACAAACCGTGAAAAATGGGTAACTATGGAAAATAGTGGGAGGAAATGGTAGAATCGGTTCATGAAGTTATTCCTTGGGGAATATGACCATGCGCTGGATGAACGGGGTCGGATAACGCTCCCGAAAAAGATTCGGCATGAGTTGGGACTTGGGGAAGTAGTACTGTCAAGGGGTTTCGATGCGTGTATTTTTGGATTTGATACGGAAAGCTGGGAGAGGGAAGCGACAAAACAACTGGAAGCACCGGTAACAGAAGAGAAAGCACGGGCCCTGAGACGATACATGTTTGCGGGAGCAGAAAAGGTAGATGTGGACAAGCTTGGTCGTATTCTTTTGCCTGCCCTGCTCAAGGAATATGCTCGCATAAACCGTGACGTCATGGTGATTGGTGCGGGTGATCATTTTGAAATTTGGGACACGAGTGCGTGGGAGACGTACGAAACGACACACAAAGCACCATGAGCTACTATCACACCCCCGTATTACTGGACGAGGTTATCTCGGGTTTACACATCGAAAAGGGAAAGCGATATATTGACGCGACGCTTGGTGGTGGGGGTCATGCGTGGGAAATAGTGAAACGGGGAGGGATACTGCTTGGGATAGACGCGGACTGGGATGCGGTCGGGTATGTTCGTGAAGAATTTAAACGAAACGAATCGGAATCCGGGACGAGAGGTGAGTGGACTATTATTCAGGGAAATTTTCGTGATATCGCGGAAATTGCACAAACGAACGGATTTAATGAGGTAGCCGGGGTGTTATTTGACTTGGGAGTATCAAGCCGACAACTGGATAGTGCGGACAAGGGATTTACCTACAGAATCGGGACAGGTCGACTTGATATGCGGTTTGACCAGCAGGCAGGGGAGCCGGCAGACATGTATGTGAATCGAGTTAGTGAGGAGGAGCTCTATGAAGTTTTTTCAAAATATGGTGAAGAGGAGCGTGCTCGGACAATTGCTCATGCTCTTATCCGCGCCCGTTCGATAAAGCCATTAAAAACAGCAGGTGATGTTAATAAGGTCGTATCGGACATAATCGGTAATGAACACGCGTCAAACGCCACGTTATCGCGGATATTTCAGGCGATCCGGATAGCGGTGAACGATGAGTTAGGGGCCATACAGGATGGTTTGGTTGGCTCACATGATGTGTTAGCGACGAACGGAAGACTTGCCGTCATAAGCTTCCATTCACTGGAAGATCGCATCGTTAAACAAGAAATGCGAAAGGATTATTGGAAAGAGGTTACGAAGAAACCTATTCGGGCAAGTTATGACGAAGTGAAACACAACGGCCGATCGCGGAGCGCGAAACTCCGGATTGCGGAAAAGCTATGAACAGTAGATTTGTCATTATTTGCATAAAAATTATACCGGTCGTAATCGCGGTTTTTGCCATTATTGAAATATTTTGTATAAATGAGCTTGCCGGTTCCGGAAAAGTCGTTGAATCAGTTGATAATTCAATAGCCTCACTTCGCCAGGAAAATGATCTACTTGACCAACAGGTGGCATCTGCTTCATCTCTTATGACGATCGCCTCAAAATCGCAACTGGTGGGTTTTATTGTCCCCAATAAGTCGCAGTACCTCACTGTAACATCGGACGAGTTACCGGTTGCTCTTCACACACAATAACATGTACATTCTTCATGGTTGGCATGATAATAGGTAGTATCAGATATAAACTGCCTATAGAAGCATATGTGGAGGGTCAATGTATTATTTTTCCTCATTTTGTGTGCGTTTACGCTTATCATCGTGAGGCTTTTCTATTGGCAGATACTTTCGGGAGATGCACTCAGGCAGCAGGCATACGATCAGTATAATCTTGAACTAACCTTACCGGCGCAGCGTGGTCAGATTAAGTTTTCCGATAATGCACCGCTCGTTATGAATGAGCCATCCTATCTTGTGTATGCCCAGCCGAAAGAGATTAATTCTAAAGAACAATTTTCCCGATTGATCGCGCCGATTTTATCTCTGGATGAGCAATCCGTATTTTCGGATATTTCAGCTGAGGGACGCGTTTGGGTGCCACTGGCTAAAAAAGTTGATAGTGCTGCTGTCGATACACTTCAGCAACTTCACGAGCTCGGTTTAGGCTTTGAACCCATGTCTAAACGCTATTATCCTGAGGCGTCTATGGCGGCACAATTGACCGGTTTCGTCGGGTCTGACCAGTATGGGAATGATAAGGGATACTTCGGTCTTGAGGGATTCTATGACCGGGAGCTTCGCGGGAAAGACGGTTATATACAGGCAGAAAAAGATGTAAACGGTGCGCCGATTCCAATTGAGGGAGAGACTCGTATTGAAGCGGAGAATGGAAGCACGCTCACTTTATCGATTGATCGGACGATCCAGCGTATTGTTGAGTCGCGGTTAAGTGACGGCGTTGCAGCGTACGGTGCAAAAAGCGGTTCCGTTGTCATTATGGATCCGTCAACCGGAGGAATTCTCGCAATGGCTTCATATCCATCGTATGATCCACTCAATTATGATGCATTTGACAAATCATTGTACGTAAATCCTGTGGTTGCCGATGCGTACGAACCCGGTTCAACATTTAAGGTTCTTGTGATGTCGGCAGCAATTAACGAGCATGTTGTGACGCCTGAAACAATTATGGATGAAAACGGTCCGGTTCAGGTTGGTCCCTATCTTATTCGAACGTGGAATAACCAATATCACGGGCCCCAGACCATGACTCAAATTATACAAAATTCATCGAACGTAGGCATGGTCTTTGTGGAAAACAAGCTTGGGCGGGACAAAATGCTTCAATATATCCATTCATTCGGTATTGGAGCGCTCACAAATATTGATTTACAGGATGAAGCAACGCCGCTGCTCCGCTCGGATAGCGATTGGAAAGATATTGACCTTGCAACCGCTTCTTTCGGCCAGGGTATTGCCGTTACACCACTTCAAATGGTGCGTGCAGTCTCTGTAATCGCAAACGGGGGGTGGCTAATGGAACCGCATGTTGTACAGAGTATTATCGATAGCCGTGGAAGGATGATTGATATCCCTCCTAAACGCATTCGCCAGGTGGTGAGTAAAGAAACAACGGATTTTATGAAGGCAATCATGATCAATGCCGTTGATAACGGAGAAGCGAAATTCGCTAAACCCAAAGGATATACGATCGCGGGAAAAACAGGGACTGCGCAAATTCCGGTAGCAGGTCACTATGATGCCACCAAAACGATAGCTTCATTTATTGGCTTTGCTCCTGCCGATCATCCATTGTTTGTGATGCTTGTGACGATAAATCAGCCCACATCGTCACAATGGGGCTCGGAAACCGCTGCTCCTCTGTTTTTTACCATCGCGCACGATATTTTTATGTATAAAGGTATTCCTCCACAGCCATAATACAACCTATTTTTATGTGTAAGATGGTATAATAAATATCATGATCCGACGCCTCAAAGGGCTATATCATCTTATTATTGCTCTCGTTGCCAATATCTGGTTCGGGTTTCCTGCTAAGAAAATTACAATTATCGGAGTCACCGGGACAGACGGAAAGACGACAACCACGACGCTTATTTATGAAATATTGAAATCGGCGGGATATAAGGTCTCGATGATTTCGACTGTTCATGCGGTCATCGGCGGCACTTCTTATGACACAGGTTTTCATGTGACAACACCTGATTCCTTTTTTATTCAGGGGTACATCCGAAAAGCAGTTGATCACGGTGATACGCACATGATACTTGAAGTTACATCTCATGGTTTGGCGCAGCACAGAGTGTTTGGCATTCCATTTGCAATCGGCGTTATCACGAACGTCACCCATGAGCATCTTGATTGGCATAAAACATTTAAAGAATACTTGAATACGAAAATCTCTCTTCTTACCCGTTCAAAAGTTGCGGTTATTAACCGGGATGAATCGGAGCTTTTTAATACTGCTATGCCGCTTTTACGAAGTCGTGAGGTTTTTACTTACGGTATTCGCAGGCAGGCAAAAATTACCCCGACACTGTATCCGTTTTCAACGAAATTACTTGGAGAATTTAACCGGTATAATTGTTTGGCTGCAATTGCAGCCGTGAGCGCTTTAGGGGTTCCGTTTTCGGTAACAAAGAAGGTAATCGCAGGGTTTAGCGGGGTTCTCGGTCGTATGGAAGTTATTACGACAAAACCTTTTACCGTTATTGTCGATTTTGCCCACACGCCCAATGCAATCGACCGGGCTCTACGGAGCGCGAAAAAATTAACGAAAAAACGGGTGATTCATGTGTTTGGCAGCGCGGGTCTCAGGGATCATTCAAAAAGACCGCTTATGGGTCGAGCATCAAGCCAGTATGCTCATACAATTATCTTGACCGAAGAGGACTACAGAACCGAAGACGTTACTGTCATTATGGATGCTATTCAGACAGGTATAAAATCCAGCGTTCCGGTATATCGGTATCCGAACAGGGGGAAAGCGATTGCCTATGCACTTTCTATTGCAAGACCCGGGGATCTGGTTATTATTACCGGAAAGGGACATGAGCGGAGTCTTTGCCGGGGCACAAAAGAATATCCTTGGAGTGATCAGGCGGAAGTTCGTAAATTATTACATATAAAGGCGTCGTAACTGTTGATTATGCCTCTCATTATGGGTTCATCGTATGTTCAATCGAGTCTCATTGGGTCATTTCCCAAATTTACCCATGGGTATTCGACGCGCGCACTCGGTGATATGCGTCTTACGCATAATCGAAAGGGTTTTCTTCAGACTCTGAACCTTTCACCGGATTCATTGGTTTTAAGTGAACAGATTCATGGTGATCGTGTTGAAATTATTGACAACACCAACAGCCGGTTGTTGTCGTCGGCAGATGCTATTGTTGCCCGTTTAGACCACAACACACATAAACCGTTGAGCATCGGTGTGCGTATAGCCGATTGCGTTCCTCTCATATTCGCTGATAAAAAGGGTAAGGCGATAGCAGTTGCGCACGCCGGGTGGAAGGGAACTTGCAAAAAAATTACTCATAATGTTATTACATCGTTGGTTTCCATTGGGGTTAAGACAGATGATATTTATGTATCAATAGGCCCTCATATCGGCATGTGTTGTTATAGCGTGCTAGAGGACAGGGCGAAGCAGTTTATAAAAGAATATGGAAATGATCCCAACGTTGCTTCACAAATTGAAGGTTTATGGCATTTGGATATCGGATATGTCAATTTATTACAGCTTGAGCGGGATGGAATATCGAGGGAGCATATCGATGCCGCAGTGACCTGCACATCGTGTCAGCATAATCTGTATTACTCATTCCGCAAGGGTAGCAAAGAAACATTTGGTGAAATGTTAGGCGTGATTGGAGTACGATATGAATAGCGTGAAAAATCGTGACATTACATCGCTTTCGAATCTCCATTCTCTCTATTTTGTAGGTATTAAGGGAATCGCCATGGCGTCATTGGCCGTGTGGGCAAAAGAAAAAGGATGTCAGGTGATCGGTTCGGATGTCGGAGACGAGTTTCCGAGTGATATTGTCTTACATGATAAAGGAATACAGGTGCTAAAAGGTTTTGACGCTCACAACATTTCTTCACATATAAAGCCTGATCTTATTATTTATACAGGAGCCCACGGCGGGAGAGATAATCCTGAAGTTGTTGAAGGGCGAAAACTCGGTATTCCGACATTACCTCATGGGAAAGCATTGGGACTTGCGATGAGTGGAAAGCGGCAGATTTCAGTTGCAGGAAGCCACGGAAAAACAACAACAACTGCAATTATTGCGACTATTCTAATTTCTGCCGGCGTTGATCCGTCGTATGCCATCGGGTGCGGTAAGGTGCGGGGGCTTGGGCCGCCCGGTCATTTTGGTCGCGGAGATTATTTTATTGCTGAGGCGGATGAGTATGTAACTGATCCGACTCATGACCCGACGCCCCGGTTTCTTTGGCAAACTCCCGAGATTCTGGTTGTAACTAATGTTGATTATGATCATCCTGATGCATATAGTTCGCTTACGGCGGTACAGCGTGCTTTTCAAAAACTGCTTCAACGTCAAATCGGCCGGAAAATATGTATTGTCAATATAGATGACCCGGCTAGTCATGGGCTACTCAAAAAATCAGGTAACTCAACAATCATCACCTATGGCAGCTCGGACAAAGCTCGGTATCAGGCGAAACATATATCATTTGAGAGAGGCAAAACAACATTTGAAATATACAGAGATAAAGGAGGGATCGGAATATTTACTATTTATGTACCAGGGGTCCACAATGTGTTAAATGCGCTTGCTGCAGCAGTCGCGTCTCACGAGGCAGGTCTTTCGTGGGAACAGGTGCGGCTTGGTCTTTCTCGATTCCGTGGGGCGAAACGCAGATTTGAAGAAATCGGGCAGGCACACGGTGTAACGTTCTTCGATGACTATGCGCATCATCCTAAAGAAATTGCGGCAACACTGGCAGCAGTAAGATCATGGTATCCCAAGGACCGTGTAATTGCAGTATTTCAACCACATACATACTCCCGTACAAAATCACTTTTAAGCGAGTTCGGTCTGGCATTTAAAGACGCAGATATCGTCGTGACGACCGATATTTACGGGTCGGCCCGTGAAACGGAAACGCTTGGGATGACCGGTGAGGTGTTTGCGAATGAAGTAAAAAAACACAAAAATGTCGTATGTTACGCACAAAATTCTGAGGCGGTATATGCAGTGCTTGCTTCGATGATAAAAAAAGATGATATCGTGATTTTTATGGGAGCCGGCAATATTTATTTGTGGGGCAAGGAAATTTATAAATCAATTACGTAATACTATGGATCAAAAGACTCAAAAGTTTTTTTTACAAACATATCCGGGTAAAATTACACTTGACGAACCGTTAGGACGATACACTACGTTTAAAATAGGCGGTCCGGCTGATTTATTTTTTGATGCACGAACAAATGGGGAATTGATAAATATTGTACGTGAGGCAAGAAAGATTCACCTTCCCGTGTTTGTCCTTGGTGGTGGAACAAATATTCTTATCGGTGATAAAGGGATTCGCGGGTTGGTCATTAAAAATAATACTGGGACTATCGCGACGCGTGGGGCAAAAGGTGAAGTTATCGGTGGCAAGTCATATAGTCGCGTATATGTGGAAGCAGATTCCGGCGTACTCATGAATAAATTAGTTCGGGTGACGGTTGATGAGGGACTCGCGGGTCTTGAGATGCATCTTGGGCTTCCTGGCTCTGTCGGTGGCGCCGTATATATGAATTCAAAATGGACCCACCCTGACGGCTACGTCGGTGACACGGTTTATCAGGCGGAAATTCTCACTCCTGAGGGTAAAATTCAAACGGTCCCGCATTCATATTTCCAATTTGCATATGATACGAGCTATGTCCAAAAATCACGTGATATCGTGACAAGGGTAGTTTTTTCGCTTATCCGGGATACAAAAGAACGCCTGTGGACGATCGCAAACGAGAGTATTGCCTACAGAAGGCAAACACAGCCTCAAGGGGTGTTTTCTGCGGGATGCACATTCAAAAACATATCAAAAACTCAGGCAATGACCCGTCATGTCCCCGATGGTGCGACGTCAGCGGGATTTTTGGTTGACCACGCAGGGTTGAAGGGTTTGTGCATCGGAGACGCAGAGGTTTCGTCTGTTCATGCAAATTTTATTATTAACCGGGGCCATGCCACCGCTAGCGATGTGGTACAATTAATAGATAGAGCGAAAGAACAAGTTAAAAGGCAATTTGGAGTCCTATTAGAAGAAGAAATACAACGTATCGGGGAATTTTAATTCATGGATAAATTCGTTATTACCGGCGGAATACCGCTTTGTGGTGAAGTGACCATCGGCGGGGCAAAAAACGTTGCGCTAAAAGTTTTGGTCGCATCTCTTTTGACTGATGAAGAGCTCATAATCCACAATGTTCCGCTCTTACGTGATGTGACATTTATGTTAGAGGTTCTCAAAAGCCTCGGCGTTACGCACACGATGCGCGATCATACTGTTGTAATACAGCATGTTCAGCAAAAAAATACTATTGTTCCTCTTGAGGTTGGGGCAAGGCTCCGAACATCTTCAATGGTTGTGGGACCTATGCTTGCACGGCTGGGCGAAGCGACCATTCCGAATCCCGGGGGTTGCAGGCTCGGAGCACGGCCCATTGACCGTCATATGGAGGCACTTAAACTCATGGGAGCTCATGTGGAATATCATTCGGATGATGGATATTTTTATCTCCGGGCAAAAAAACTTCATGGTGCAACCATTGAGTTTCCCAAAAATACGCATACCGGAACTGAAACATTGCTTCTTGCTGCGGTGTTGGCAGAAGGCACCACGGTTCTCAAGAATGCCGCCGAGGAAGTTGAGATTGACGGACTGATATCGCTATTGAATGCGATGGGTGCAAAGATCACGAGAAGCGGTTTTCGCGAAATTACTATTGAAGGCGTAGCGTCTCTTCATGGTGTCGAATATACCATTATGCCCGACCGAAACGAAGAAGTGACGTTTGCTATCGCTGCCGCTATTACACGCGGGGATGTAACAATCCATAATTCCCAGATATCGACCCTTGGTGCATTCATCGATATGTTTACGAAATCAGGTATGAAATTTGAACAAATTGACGCTCATACGACCAAGTATTTCGGCGAAGGATCATTTAAGGCGACTGATATCGTGACGGCGCCTTTCCCGGGTTTTATGACCGATTGGCAGGCACCTTGGGCTGTTTATATGACCCAAGCGAAAGGAATATCAACTATTCATGAAACCATATTTGAGAGCAGATTCTCATATGTGGCGGAACTTAAGAAAATGGGCGCCGAAATTGATTTTTATGATCCTATCGTCAAAGACCCTAAAACGTTTTATAATTTTAATTGGAAGGATCGGGTGAACGGGTATCATCAGGGGATCCGAATTACTGGTCCCGCGAAACTGCATAATGCGGTTTTACATATTGATGATCTTCGCGCAGGTGCGACGCTTATTTTAGCAGCTCTTGTGGCGGGGGGGGAGAGTTATATTCACGGGGTCGAACAGGTAGACCGTGGCTATGAAAAGATTGAAGAGCGACTCAGTCAACTAGGTGCGAACATAAAAAGAATTACGGAGGAACAATGAAACATAATCTTGTTGCCGTCGTTTTGGCGGGCGGAGTAGGAAACCGGTTTTTGCCGTTCTCTTCAGATAAAGTATTGTTCCCGTGGTTTGGAAAACCTTTTATAGATTATTCAATTCGTTCGGTGCTGCCGAAAGAAGTGACGAGAATCGTTATCGTTACGAATAGCGAGAATAATCCACTCTTGTCGTCGCTTAAATTTTCCGTTCCTTCAACAACCGTGATTCAACCGAGGGCTCTTGGAATGGGAGATGCTATTCTTTCGGCGGCGTCAGAACTACAAAATAGTTCTTTATTAATCTTAAATGGTGATGATTTGCTAGACGGCGAAATGCTCAAAAAAGTGGTTTCAATTGGTTTTAGCGATAAGGTATTTGGTGTGATCCCGGGACAAGAAGTGGATTCTTATTTGCCGCTTGGATATCTTATAACCGACGGAAAAGATGTGATGGGTATAGAGGAGAAACCCGGACCCGGCAATGAGCCTAGCCGTTACATTGCAACGCTCGGCCACTTTATATCGGATGGTAATGCTCTCTTAGAAGAGTTGCATCATACGGCAAGCGACCAGGATGATGTGTATGAGAAGGCGCTTTCAATTCTTATGAAACGGCATCGATTTGTTCTTCACGAATATAAAGGCGACTTTACCACACTTAAATATCCGTGGAACGTGCTTGATGTCACGAAGGTCCTGCTTTCACGCTTGGGATCCCACCGCGGAAAAAATATAGAAATAAAACAAAATGTCATTATTGAGGGTGACGTTTTTATTGACGACGACGTACGAATTTTTGAACATACGAAAATTACAGGACCGGCGTATATCGGAAAGGGCACGATCATCGGCAATAATAATATTATCCGCCAAAGCCATATCGGCGGGGGATGCGTGACCGGTTTTAATACAGATATTACTCGGAGTTACGTGGGCGAGAGATGTTGGTTTCACAGTAATTATGTCGGAGACAGCGTTCTCGAGAGAAATATCAGCATGGGGTCCGGCGCAGTTCTAGCCAATCTCAGGCTTGATGATGGGGAGATACTGTCTTCTGTCAAACAGGATCGGATATCCACGGGAAAAAATAAAGTGGGCGCAATGGTCGGTCGCGACGTACGGATCGGCGTAAATGCGAGTATAATGCCAGGCATTAAGATCGGACGCGGGTCATTTATCGGTTCAGGTGTTGTTATAGATAAAGATATTCCTGAGGAGACCTATTGCATGCTAAAAAGTCCCTTTGTGGTGGTGCGGAATAATCGATCGGTTGCCTCGAACACTCGGGAAGAGTTTAAAAAAAACCTGTAAACGGGCAAATCATATGGGTAAACAACCAGTTATCATACTTCACGGGTGGGGGCTGTCATCTGGTAAATTTCAACTACTCGCGCAGTTGTTTGATAGGAAAAAATATAAAGTATTTGTGCCGGATTTGCCCGGTTTCGGCAAATCAGTAATGCCAACAAAGGCTCTGGCATTAAAAGATTACGCAGATTTTCTTTATGTGTTTGTGAATAATAATCATATTGATAAACCCATACTTATCGGTCATTCATTCGGTGGGAGAGTTGCTTTGAAATATCAACTGTTGTATCCGAGGGCAACCAAGATGCTTGTTTTAACCGGAACTCCCGGATTTACACCAGTGCCGCGAAGAAGACTCATTTTCTTTATAACCATTGCGAAAATTGGAAAATTTATCTCCTCAGCCCCACCGTTCAGTTTTTTTGAGGATCGGGTACGATCCTGGTATTACTACGTTGTCGGCGCCCGCGACTTTTATCGGGCAAAGGGCGTCATGCGGGAAACGTTTAAAATTATTGTTCAGGAGGATCTTATGCCCTGTTTGCGTAAAGTTATGGTGCCCTGCGTGCTCGCGTGGGGAGCAAATGACCGTATAACGCCTTTGTGGATTGCGAAAAAAATGAAAGAAATTATTCCTCAAGCTAATATTGTCGTCATACCTGATGCGGATCATGGGGTATCGTACAAACAACCGGAAATCTTTTTTAATGCGATCCGCAAATTTTTGTAGTCTCTATGTTACTTATATATATAATAGCGATCGTTTGGATTATAAGAATTATTTGTAATTTATTAACGTATACGGCTCTTTGGTATGTAAAAGAGTATCGTTTTGACCGGATGATTATTCATCTTCATACCCGAGAAGGAAAAAACATTTTATTTCCCCGTTTTCGAAAACCACCGTTTGGTCCGAGGGCGTTATTCGTTTTTACCGGAAGCTGTATTATCGTTGGCGGATTTGTGTCGATGGTAACACCTTCTTTTCTTATCAGATTACTTATTGTCGATTTGCTATCGTTTCCGATTAGCGCATTCATGGTGTTTCTCTCAAAAATTCCGATATATCTGTATCACGAATATCTTATCCGGAAAGCCACAAATATTCTCCGATCGCATAAAAAAATGCTCGTTATTGGTATAACCGGCAGCTACGGTAAAACATCAACCAAAGAGGTTTTATATACCATTCTGAGTCAGAAATATAGAACTCTTAAGACGGAAGCAAGTAAAAATTCTCCTATTGCAATTGCCGAAACAGTCATACAAAGATTACGTCCGGAGCATGAGGTATTTGTGGTTGAGATGGGGGCATACAAACGGGGGGAAATCGAACGGATGTGTTCAATAGTAAGGCCCGAAATCGGTGTCGTGACTGCGATTAATGCACAACATCAGGATTTATTTGGCAGTATTGAGACGACCATGAAAGCGAAGTATGAACTGATCCGCGGTTTATCTGGTAAGCGAGTTGCACTCTTTAATGCGGATAATGAATTCACACGGACAATGTCAGGATGGGCAAGAAAGGATGGAGTAAGTGTACGGTTATATACAACAAAAAAATCTGCACAATCAGTACAGGCTGAGTATCGGGCTGATCAAATAACCTCCTCAGAAAGAGGTCTTAAGTTTATATATCACTTCGGCAAAACGTCTACGCAAATCGTCGCAACATTATACGGCCTCCATCAGGCTAGCAATGTTTTGGCTGCCCTTGCAGTTGCCATTGAGAGTGGTATGACCCTAGATGAGGCGGCGCGGGCATGCCGTTTGATTCATCCTTTCGATAAGACAATGACCCCAATAAAGGGTATAAACAGGTCTTTGTTTATAGATGATACATTTAACAATAATCCTGATGCGGCAAAGGCTGCAATCGATTTTTTATCGACAAGAAAAGGTAAAAAATTTCTCGTCTTTCAGCCTATGATTGAGTTAGGTTCATATGCGCAGGAGAGTCATCGTGAGATAGGGGCGTATGCGGGAAACACATGCGATAGTATTATTTTAACAAACGCAAATTATAATAAGTCGTTTATGGCGGGGGCTAGGTCATCAAACAGACAAATGAAAGTAGCAGTTATGTCATCCGTAGATACCGCGAAATATATTGAAAGTACGGTTTCAAGCGGAGACACAGTCTTATTTAAAGGGAGAGAGGCGGCGAAAGCATTACGATTATCACTAAAATAGCTTTGTAGATCTATGCTAAAATATTTTCGAAAAGTAATTTCAGGATCATTATCCCCTAACACAGAGTCTGATGATGTGTGGCTAACCCTGCAGATACTTCTTTCACCGTGGCGGTGGATGCGTGGAAGTGCGGTGCGACGTACGGAAGAATGGTTTGAAAGGAATTTTTCAGGTAATCACGCACTATCATTCAATAGCGGCAGGTCCGCTCTCTATGCACTTTTAGATGCATTTAACATCGGTCGAAATGATGAAGTGTTAGTTCAGGCATTTACGTGTGTTGCAGTACCGAACAGTGTTTTGTGGACAGGAGCGAAGCCGGTATATGTTGATATTGACGCGACGCTCAACATTGATATTGTCGATGCGGCAAAGAAAGTAACGAAAAGAACCAGGGCTATTATTGTGCAGCATACATTGGGACTCCCCGCAGATATGAATTCGGTTATGACATTTGCGCGGAAGCATCATTTATTTGTTATAGAAGATTGTGCGCATAGTTTGGGGGTAACGTTCCAAGGAAGGAAGGTTGGTACATTCGGAGATGCCGCATTTTTCAGTTTCGGCCGCGATAAGGTACTATCAAGCGTTTTTGGCGGCATGGCGATTATTTCTAAATCTCACGGTGAAACATGGACAAAATTAAAAAACTTTCACAAACACCTGTTATACCCATCACGTTTTTGGGTTTTCCAGCAATTAATTCATCCGGTTGTTTTTTCTATAATTTTGCCCATCTACAATATCGGATTAGGAAAGGTAATTCTTGTTTTATCTCAACGAATTAAACTTTTGTCATTTCCGGTATATCCTATTGAAAAGCAAGGGAGGAAACCAATAGACTTCCCCGCTAAGTATCCGAACGGTTTAGCGCTGTTGCTCACAAAACAGCTTGCGAAATTGACTAGGTACAATGCAATCCGTAAAGAGCGTGCGGCGAAATACATTACAGTTTTGGAAAAGGCCAAAGGATTTGAGCTTCTTTCATATCCGAAGGAATCTATATATCTGAGATTTCCGGTTTTGGCGGTTGATCCGGAACGCCTCCGACGTAATGCAAAGAATGAAGGAATATTACTTGGAAACTGGTACCATAATGTTATTGATCCGGTTGGGGTTGATTTTAAGTCCGTATCATACGTTCGCGGCTCCTGTCCACGTGCGGAGTCGGTTGCCAAACACATTCTTAATTTCCCGACGCTCTTAACTTCCCGGCAGATTGACTTTGTTATAAAGAAATGCGTATGAAAAAAATGAGCGTATCACCGGTACGGATACGTACATTTACAGTAGGTAAGATGGAAGAAAATTGTTATCTTGTCACAGATACTTCAACTGACAAAACAATTATTATTGACCCGGGCGACGAGGGGAATTATATAGCAGAACAGGCAGAACAACTGCACTGTATCCCTACGGGGATTATTGCAACTCATGGCCATTTTGATCACATTATGGGGGTCAGTGAGCTTCAAATGATTTATCATATTCCATTTTATATACATGAAGCTGATGCATTTTTGGTTAAACGGATGAAGGAAACCGCTGAGTATTTCTTAGAACATGTTGTCATAGAAGCTCCACCGAAGGTAGATCATCTTATGACAAATGGGGATAAAATACAGTTTGGCCAAAGCTTCGTTTCTGTATTGTCAACTTCGGGTCATACTCCGGGGAGCGTATGTTTATCACTTTCATCAAGTAATTCTGTTTTTGTCGGGGATACAATCTTTGCGCAGGGAGCTATCGGGAGAACTGATTTTTCTTACTCGAGTAAAGCTGAAATTGATCATTCAATCCATAGAATTTTGCGTTTTCCGAGTGCTACCGTTCTTTATCCGGGTCATGGTGAAACAACGACGGTGAAGGATGAAAAAGTGTATCATAGAATAGTGATATGAAATTCATCGCCAATTGGTTTTTAAATGCTGTCGCATTATATTTGGTCTCTAGAATTCTACAGGGGATCCATATACACGATTTTTGGTCAGCGCTTATAGCTGCCGCAGTTATCGGGTTAGTCAATGCTCTTGTGAAGCCGGTTTTCCTTCTTTTGACTTTGCCGATTACGATCATTACGCTCGGGCTTTTTACATTTGTTATTAATGCATGTATGCTGCTTTTAGCAAGCGCGTTGACTCCAGGATTTAAAGTAGACGGCTTTGTAACGGCGCTTATCGGTTCAATACTTCTTTCTATTATTTCGACGATACTTCATTCACTCGTGCGCTCATAGATTCAATTACTAGGCTGTCTAAGGTACAATACAACCATGAACTTGCGATTGACATCAATTGATTCAATGAAACAATGGGAAAATTTTCTCCTTACAAATTCTCCTGAGGCTTTGTTTCAGAGTTGGACTTGGGGTGAAGTGCAGAAAAAAACCGGTCAGACCGTCCATAGGCTTGGGATTTTTGACAACAATACATTAATCGGCATTGCGCAGATTTTTGTTGTCCGTGCGCGAAGAGGGACATTCCTGCATGTGCGTCACGGACCGATTTGGCGGGATCAAACGAATGCCTTTTGGCGAGAATTTATTTCTCTGTTGAAGCCGCTGGCCCTGAAAGAACACGCATGGTTTTTGCGGGTTAGTCCGCTTATTATAAATACGCCGGAAGCTCACAAATTTTTGTCGGAGTTGCACTTTATTCCGGCCTCTATACATGAAGTGGACGCAGAGCGTTGTTGGGTACTGGATTTAAATAAAACTGAAGAGGAACTCCTTATGGGGATGCGCAAGACGACGCGATATGAGATCCGTCAAGCGCAAAAGCTGGGCGTCAGGGTTGTGAAGACGACAGAGAAGAAGGATTTACGGTATTTTTACAAACTATATGAGGAAACATCAAGGAGGCATGGTTTCGTTGCTCATACGTCAATTTCTGAGGAATTTGAATTGTTTGCCAAAGAGAATAACGCGTTGTTATTACTTGGATTTGATGGTAAGGATCTCATTGCTAGCACAATACTGTTATTTTACGGAAATCAGGCGATTTATCATCATGGTGCCTCACTCATGAGTAAAACCCCGGTTTCATATCTCGTGCAATGGGAGGCGATTCGTGAGGCTAAAAAAAGAGGAATTATAGTATACAATTTTTATGGAATAGCGCCTGATGATAAGCCAAACCACCCATGGCGGGGAATAACACTGTTCAAAAAGGGATTCGGAGGACGTGAAATAAACTATATTCACGCTCAGGACTATGCGTTTTCCCCGTTCTATTTGATTCCGAAATCCATTGAAGCCGTACGACGCAAGCTTCGGGGATACTAGTCCCCGGTTTGTGTTTCTTTGCCTGAAACTCTATACTTAGAAAGAGGGAACTTTTATGATGAGGGCGTTACGACAGCATCATATTTCATTTAAGAACGCGTTTCGGGGTCTTATGTGGGCACTCACGACCCAACCTAATTTCCGGGTTCATTTGACTCTCGCTGGTTTTGCCGTTTTACTAGGTATTTATCTGCATATCACCTCCGTAGAAATGGCAATCATTGTGTTTACGGTTATGTTGGGTTTGGCAGGGGAGATGATTAACACCGCGTTGGAGGCGATGACAGATTTAATTACGAAAGAATGGAGGGAGGAGGCGAGAATAGCAAAAGACGTATCTGCAGGTATGATGCTCATGATAGCAATGGGTGCCGTGATTGTCGCTTGCACAATATATCTGCCTTATCTGGCGCCCCGTTTCGGAATATAACGCTATGGGATTTTTACTTGGTTTATTATTATTTTCCTGGTTTTGTGCGAGTTTGCTTTATGTTCCGTTTATCCGGCTGTTGTATAAATGGCGATTTCAGCGACTAAGGCAAAAAACGCTGGATGCGTTTGATAAACGGACCCCTATTTTTGACCGGTTTCATCAGAAAAAGGCAGGCACTCCGGTTGGAGGAGGCGTACTGATCATTCTATTGACGACCATCATCGTTCCGCTTGCCCTTCTCATCATGAGGTACTTTTGGATTCCGATAACCTCAGTGTATCCCATGGTGTCCGAAATTAAAATTATTCTTTTTACATTTGTTTCATTTGGCCTATTGGGTTTACTTGATGATGCAAAAAAAACGTTTTTATGGGCGTCCACAGGTTTTTTTGGGCTTCGTCTTCGCCACAAATTAATATTAGAGATCATCTTAGCTGGCATCATCAGCTATTGGCTTGTGCACGATTTAAAAATTGATATATTTTACGTTCCGCTTTACGGTACGATTCATATAGGTTGGATATATATTCTTATATCCTCGTTTATCATTATCGCGTTTGCGAACGCATTTAATATTACAGATGGATTAGACGGTATGGCTTCGGGAGTTCTTCTTATCGCACTTACCGCATTTTGGATTATTTCCGCGTCGATTCTTGATTCGCCACTCTCCGTATTTATCGCGATTTGGCTCGGAAGCCTTATCGCATTTTTGTATTTCAATATTTTTCCGGCAAGAATTTTTCTCGGCGACGTTGGAGCGTTATCATTCGGCGCAACACTCGCCGTTGTCGGGTTAATTCTGGGTAAAGCTCCCGCACTCGTTATCATAGGCGCTGTATTCGTTGTTGAGGTCTCATCATCATTTCTGCAATTATTTTGGAAAAAGTTTTTCGGAAGAAAACTTTTTTCTGTGGCACCGCTTCACTTGTGGCTTCAATACAACGGGTGGCCGGAGCCTAAAATTGTCATGCGGTTTTGGATCATCAGCATCGTATTTGCCGTATTCGGATTATGGCTGTCTCTCATCACGAAACAGCCGCTGTATTAGATACCAAGCATATGGGTCAACAGACTAATACCCATTTTATTTTTACCCGATATGAAGCGCGGTTAACCGAAGGAACAATTGATTTTCACTATACACTTCAAACTGCACGGAATTCATACAATTTTACTGAACGCCTCACTATTCTAAATGTTACAAAAGATGTTCTCCGGGATGTGGAGAAGGAAACTCTTTCGGGAGTACTGCAAATGCTTCATCTCGTTTTAGGGATCAGCTACTGGAAGACGTATAGCCCGAAAAAAATATCTATAGAAACATACAGTCTTACGCGGAAACAGGCTGATTTTTGGAATATTCTGTATACGAAGGGACTCGGGGAATTTTATTATAAGAATTCCATCGATTTTCGAAAGTTGCTTCAGTTCCCGTTTGACGATCGGCTTCGCCCTCAATTACCCCGGAAATCATTCATGAACAGATCACTTGTCCTGCTTGGTGCAGGAAAGGATTCAATTGTTACGTCAGAGTTACTGGCAAAATCTCACAAAGAATTTTCACTATTTACTCTAAATAAACACGCGATTCAATCTGACGTGGCGGGAATTCTAGGTAAGCCTGCTATGACTGTGGGGAGATTAATTGATCCCCAACTATTTCAGTTGAATAAGGAACCTCAGGTTTATAATGGGCATATTCCTATTACTGCCATCTATATGATGGTTGGTGTCCTTTCAGCAGTCCTGTTTGATTACCGCTATGTGATTTCTTCTAACGAAGAGAGCGCGAATTATGGAAACGTCAGATATTTAGGGGAAGAGGTTAATCATCAGTGGAGTAAATCTTTTGAATTTGAACTGTTACTCCAGGAATATATAAAGAAATATATCTCTCCTGATTTGAATTGTTTTTCATTCCTGAGACCCGTTAAGGAAATTCGAGTTGCTGAGATTTTTTGTAACTATCCAAAGTTTTTTGAAGCTTTTACGAGTTGTAATACGAATTTTAAAATCGCCGGTATAAAACCTTCTACAAAATGGTGCGGTGTCTGTCCAAAATGTGCATTTGTATTTCTCATCCTTGCTGCCTTTTTACCAAAGGAGACCGTCGTTACTATTTTTAACAAAAATTTGTTATCGGACATTAGTCTTTTAGGGCTGTATAAACAACTGATAGGAGTTGAGGGATTTAAACCGTTTGAATGCGTCGGAACGCCCGAGGAGTCGTTGTATGCGTTTGCTATGATTTTGAAACGAGGAGAGTTTCACGACGACATCGTTATAAAAACATTATTGCCTTCACTCACTACCTTATTAAATCAAAAACCATTATCTGCCGGGTTCGCGAGGTCAGCATCTGATCATCATAATATTCCTAGCGAATTTATATCTCTACTACCCGCGATATGAAACTGAACGACCTTGAACATAAAAAAATTCTTATTGCGGGATTCGGTATTGAGGGCAAATCGACGGAACAATTTTTACGTGAGAAAGTCCCGTCGGCAACTGTTGACATTGTTGACAGAGAAGACGGACCGGAATATTTATCCGGGCAGGATAAATATGATTTAGTAATTAAATCCCCAGGGATCAAGAAAGAACTTATTTATGTTCCTTATACAACCGCAACGAATATATTCTTTGCGAACACGAAGGGTGTTACGGTGGGCGTAACGGGAACAAAAGGAAAAAGCACAACGAGTTCACTCATCCATGACATATTGCTTGGATCGGGGCGACGCTCTCATCTTGTGGGAAATATCGGAAAGCCTATGTTAACTGAATTATTATCTGAAAAGGGAAGCGATGACATGTATGTGTGCGAGCTTTCAAGTTATCAGCTGGATGATATTGCCTATTCACCGCACATAGCTGTGTTTATAGATTTTTTCCCCGAACATATGAATTATCACGGATCCGTGGAGGCGTATTGGGAGGCGAAAAAAAGGATCGTTTCTTTTTCGAAACCCAAAGATTTTTTCGTATTTAATCCGAAGTTTGACCGGTTAAAGCAATTATCGTTATCAATAAAAGCAAAGTCAGTGCCCTATGTAGAAAAATTGCCTTTCAGTGATACTGTTATCCCCTTATTAGGAAAACATAATAATGATAATGTCCGTGCAGCGGTTACAGTAGGAAAAATATTTGATATCCCAACCGATATTATGCAAACTGCCGTTCGCGCCTTTCACCCTTTGCCTCACAGACTGGAGCTTGTCGGAATATTCCATGGGATTTCATTTTATGACGATGCGATATCAACCACTCCTGAATCTACGATAAGTGCGATTCTTGCAATCGATTCCGTGAAGACAATTTTCTTGGGCGGCCAGGACAGAGGCTATGATTTTCGATCACTTATACGGCTCATCCATGAACGGGAGATACGTTATATAGTATTGTTTCCTGACAGCGGTATTACTATCTTTAAATTATTGAACGAGTATCCTAAAGAAGATTTTACCGTACTTTCAACATCAAATATGGAAGAAGCGGTTTCTTTCGCGTATAAACATACGCCACAAGGGTCATCATGTCTTCTTTCCACCGCCTCACCAAGTTATAGCATTTGGAAAAATTTCGAAGAAAAAGGCAATCTGTTCCAACACTATGCCCGTAATTTAGGAAAGTGAAACGCATGAAATCGATATTTTCATCAGTCGCCGCAACGCTTAAACATTTGGCCGTACACCAGAAGCATAAGGCAGGTCATGGCGCTGATAAACTGTTAATTTTGGGAATACTCATTATGTCTTTGTTCGGAGTTCTCATGGTGTATGACTCATCGGTTGCAATAGCGATTCGTGACTTCTCCAATCAATATTATTATGTAAATGAGCAACTGAAATGGTTGTTTGTCGGTGCAATCGTTTTTATCATTTGTTCAACAATTCACTATAAAGTATGGTATCAATTTGCACTTCCCGCTCTTTTTGGAACAATGTTTCTGTTATTAGCAGTTTTTTTGCCGGGATTAGGCGTTCATGCGCTGGGAGCACACCGGTGGATTAATCTCGGTTTGTTTGTACTGCAGCCTGCTGAACTTTCGAAGCTCGCGATAATTATATATTTATCCGCATGGTTTTCTCATCCCGAACATAATAGATTCTTTTCATTTCTTTTATTATTACTCATGACCGTCGGTCTTGTTTTGATTGAACCCGATTTGGGTACTAGCATTATTATTTTATTAATTGGTATCTGTATGTATTATTTTGCCGGGTCACCCATTCATCATCTCGCCCTACTATTTCCCGTTATTGCGGGGGGCGTCTTGGTGTTGGCGCTTATTGCACCGTATCGGGTTGCCCGACTTACAACATTCTTAAATCCGCAAAGTGACCCATTAGGTTCTTCGTATCAAATCCGGCAAGTATTAATCGCACTCGGCTCCGGCGGATGGACGGGGGTGGGGATAGGGAAATCCCGGCAAAAGTATGAATATCTTCCGGAAGCAAATACCGATTCCATTTTTGCCATCATAGGTGAAGAAACAGGGTTCGTCGGTGCAATAGCAACAATAGTATTGTTTCTTTTTATTATATGGCGAGGTTTTCGGATTGCAGTTCATGCTCCGGATCCGTTTTCCCGGTTGTTAACGCTCGGGATATCGTCATGGATCGCGGTCCAGACGCTTATTAATTTAGGGGCGATGGTACGGGTTATTCCTTTAACGGGTGTACCGCTGCCGTTTGTATCGTACGGTGGTTCCAGTTTTATTATTTTATTTGCCGCAATGGGTATAGTTTTGAACATCAGTAAATATAACAAATAGTTTATGTCTAAAAAACTTTTTATCACGGGCGGTCATTTGACTCCTGCAATCGCAGTTATTGATGAGATAACAGAGATGAAGTTGCCATGGGAAATTGTTTTTGTGGGAAGAATGCATCCGTTTGAAGGGTCATATGAGATATCGCAGGAGCAATTGACCGTAGAAACCCGGCATATTCGTTTTATATCCTTAACTACGGGGCGGTTGCAGCGAATGTTTACCTTTCAATCCATCGTTTCACTGGCGAAAGTGCCGTATGGGTTTATTCAGGCGTTTGTCCTTTTTTTTCGCGAAAAACCAGATGCCGTTATATCGTTCGGCGGATATATTGCCCTTCCGATAGTTGTGTCCGGTTATTTTTTTGGCATACCAATCATCACACACGAGCAGACCAGAAGACCCGGGATCGCCAATAAAATTATTTCCTATTTCGCCCAAAAAATTTGTCTGTCATTTCCTGATACAACGCACACATTTCCTAAAGAAAAGACAATAGTCACCGGTCTTCCGATTCGTAAAAACGTACTCTGCGTTTTCAAAGCTGTTCCCATAACCTCGAAATTATCGCAGTTTCCGCTTATATATATAACGGGGGGAAGTACCGGGTCAGTATCGTTGAATGATCTCGTTTTTCCGCTTATTTCTTCATTAGCCAAAAAATATACGATAATCCATCAAACCGGAAAAGCATCATTCATGAAAGCAAAAACGATTCTGGGTGAATTACCGGCAGATGATCGGAAAAGATATATCACCAGAGATTATATAGATGAGTCATTCATAGGGTGGATTTTGCATAATGCCTCGCTCGTTATCAGCCGATCAGGTGCGAACACCGTTACCGAACTCTCCTTACTTCATAAAAAAGCGATATTAATTCCGCTTCCGTGGTCAGGGGGCGCTGAGCAACTCGACAATGCTCTGTGGTTTACGGAGAATGAAAATGGAGTTGTTCTGGATCAAAAAAAGTTAACCTCAACAGATCTTCATGCAGTAATTTCAAAAATAATGAGTCAATCCGACATACATAAACACACGTCTATTCATACTATTGTGACAGACGGAGCTAAACAAATGGTTCGACTTATACAGGAATTACTTCTATAAGCTATCATGGTAGTAAGCTATGAAACCAGGTTTTTTTAAGCGTAAAGTAGGCAAATTTTTTCTTGCCTGTTTTGTCGTCATTTTATTGAGTATATCGTTTACAATTCTTGTACGGAGATTATTCGCGCTTGAGACGATCGTTGTAGTCGGAAACAATATTCATGTATTAATCGACAATAAAAAGCTTCCGAACAATTTGATTTTTTTCCCGACCGAAAAAATACGTGAACAGGTCCTCTCGGATAATCCGTGGCTTTCAGACGTTCAGTTTCAAAAAGCATATCCCCATACGCTTAAAATTATACCCACCGTACGTACCCCATATATCCGTTTAAAATCGAATAACAGAGTTGTTCTTGTTGATGCCAGTGGCATGGTATTACAGGATGGAGATCAGGGTCTCACCATACCGCTTCTTTCAGTGGATGCAGTTCCGTTTCACATGGGGGAGCGTATTGGCGACTCCCGCGTGACATTTTTACTGACATTTATGAATGCCATATATCCGGTATTGCCGATTGAATCGATAACGGAGTATGATGATACGTACTATCAAGTAAAAGCGGGAACAACAGCGATATATATTACTCAAGATAAATCAGCTGATGTGACAATAGCTACTTTACAAACATTAATGACGGGGTTTAGAATAAAAGGTACACTGCCCACGGTTGTTGATCTCCGTTTCGACAAACCGATTATAAAATTCTAAATTTATGGCGCGAGACCATATCGTTTCAGGGATTGATGTCGGTACTTCAAAAATTACTACATTAATTGCCACATTTTCTGAAGAGGGCGACGCACAGGTTATCGGAGTTTCCTCTGTGCCAAGTAAGGGACTTCGCAAGGGTCAGGTCGTCAATATAGATGAAGCCACAGCCGCGATCTCCCAATCACTTGAGGCTGCGGAACGGATGGCTGGCGCTTCCGTAGGTAAGGCATACATCTCCGTCGGTGGAAGTCATATAGGATCTCAGAACTCACATGGTGTTGTTGCCGTTGCTGAACCTGAAAAGGAAATATCCGATCAGGATGTCAGGCGGGTTATTGAGGCGGCGAAAGCAGTATCTTTGCCGTCATCACGGGAAATTCTTCATGTGCTTCCACGAGGGTATATTGTTGACAGTCAGGACGGCATTCAGGATCCAATCGGTATGACCGGAGTACGGCTTGAAGTCGATACTCACCTCGTAACAGGCGGTGCAACCGCGATGCGGAATTTACGGAAATGTGTGGAGGAATTAGGAGTAGAAGTGAGCGGGATGGTATTCGGAGGACTGGCGTCTGCTGAATCAAGTCTATCAGATACGGAAAAAGAGCTTGGTGTACTTCTTATTGATATTGGCGGCGGGACAACAGATGTTGCAATATTCGTTGAAGGGGCGTTATCGTATTCATCGGTAATTCCTATCGGCGCTATTAACATTACAAAAGACTTAGCAGCGGGACTCCGCATATCGCTTGAAAGCGCGGAGAAAGTTAAACTGTTACTGGGCCAGACGCCGAAAGTTCCGACGTTATCTGATGAAGAAGAACGGACAAAATCATCGAAATCCGATAAATCTGACGAGTTGGATGTTTCTTCGTTAGGTCTTCCTGAAGAACTGCGCACACTATCAAGGAAAACGCTTGTTGAGGGTATTATAAAACCACGATTAAACGAGATATTTACTATGGTTGCTCTTGAACTCAAACGGAGCGGATTCGGCGGGATGACTCCGTCAGGTATCGTTATAACCGGTGGCGGAGCGATGACCGTCGGAGCAGTTGATAGTGCGAGACGAAATTTGGCAATGCCCGTCCATATAGGTATGCCGAAACGCGTAACAGGGCTTATTGATGAGATAGTTGGGCCCGCATATGGAACAAGTATTGGACTTCTCCATTACGGAAGTAAGGTAGAAAAGTATGAGGGTAGTGCATTTTTAAGCAACTTTGGTAAAATCGGAGAGAAAGTACAAATAAAGGGTATTGCAGGAAAGCTTATAGATCTGGTAAAGTCATTCATGCCCTGATGTTTCGTTTTGTAATGAGAAGACCTTCAGACTTGCCCCTGTCGGAGTATACGTATGCTTATTAAGCCGGATATTGCACGATTCGCTAAAATTAAAGTGATTGGTATAGGCGGTGGCGGATGCAATGCGATCAATTCCATGATCTCCCTCAATCAAATCGCGGGAGTTGAATTCTTAGGGATCAACACCGATGCGCAGGCACTCCTCACCTGTTTGGCAACAACCAAAGTACAGATCGGGGAGAATTTAACCCGTGGTTTAGGAGCGGGGGGGAAGCCTGAGATCGGCAAACAGGCAGCAGAGGAATCCAAAGATAAAATAAACGACTTCCTGCGTGACACAGATATGGTGTTTTTAACCTGTGGTGAGGGTGGTGGGACCGGAACAGGTGCAACCCCGATTGTTGCCGAGATTGCCAAAGAACTCGGGGCACTCACTGTCGCGGTCGTGACCAAACCGTTTCAGTTTGAAGGAACACGGCGCATGCTTGCGGCGGAAGAGGGGATTAGTAATTTAAAAGATAAAGTCGATACGCTCATCGTTATTCCGAATCAACGGCTTCTTGAGGTTATAGATAAGAAAATGACGCTTCTTGAAGCATTTCGCGTCACCGATTCCGTGTTGGGGCAGGGAGTGCAGGGGATTGCCGATCTTATCACCATGCCGGGTCTTATCAATGTCGATTTTGCCGATGTAAAGACTATCATGACGAATGCCGGGTCATCGCTGATGGGAATCGGTACTGGGGTTGGTGAAAACAGAGCCACGACAGCTGCCCGTAGTGCGGTTGCATCTCCGCTTCTTGAAATATCTGTTGACGGTGCAAAAGGTGTCCTTTTCAATATAACGGGTGGAGCGGACCTTACCATGGCGGAAGTCGATGAAGCCGCCAAGCTTATATCTGCGGCAGTTGACCCGGATGCGAACATTATTTTCGGGGCAACGATTGACGAGAGCCTTGTCGATCAGGTAAAAATTACTGTTATTGCAACTGGCTTTGATGAAACAAAGTGGCGCCTCCGTGAATTATCGGGCAGACCGTCCTATGGTGCAGTTTCCGGACGACCTTCCGCGCCGCAGCAGCCGCAGGGGTTATATGGTACGCCGCAGCAACAAAATATACCGAATCAACCGCCTGCTACGTATACGCCTCCGACACCGAAAGACGAACTTCCCCCTGAGGAGGACGAATTCGACATCCCCGCATTCCTGCGGCAGAAGAGTTGATAATTCCTCTAATATACCCTATAATATTCCTGTGAGTGATTTATTACGTCTTTCGCCAAATAAGGATAATATTGTTCCGCTTGATGGAGAGCGCATCCGTGATGAAGCAAAACCGCTCATTGACGGATATTTAGCTGCCTTTCGATCAGATCCAATATTTCAGGAAAAGGTCGTTGAGATGTATTTAGACCTTCAGAAGACAGAATTTCACATGCCATTAGAGAGAAGGTCAGTTTGGGTTCCAAAAAACGGTATCTATTACACGGTAAACAATAATCAGAATCGCTCATCAGATTATTTAGAAATGAGTTTTTCTACAAAAGAGGGGTATGACGGAAAATTAGCTGATCTAAGAATATTATATGATGAATACCGTCCTAACGTTTCAGAAATATCAATTGAAGGAGTTGACAGTCGTTTTGTTCAATATCGCGGGAAAAATACGGAAGCCGCTGTATTTTGGGCAGGCCAAATTCTTGAGTTTGTAAAAAGTGCATAAGAGATACTGAAGGTTGATTCTTTTATTGATCAAGCCAATTGGATCCTACGTTCCTGCGGCAACAATCTACCATGACTCATCACGAACAAGTTAAGACGGAAACAGATCTGGATTTAATCAAACTCGATGTTCAGTTTATCGCATCGCTGGGAGAGCATCATAAAAAATACTTTGATCTGATTGCGCATCATGTTCAGGAAAAGCACGGGTTAGCTCCTGAAGACGAGGATGTTTACTTGCGGGAGATCGCAGCCCACGCGGCTGCAGTTGTTCGGCTACCAACAGAGTATACGAACGATGACCAGGTATTACCAGGAATATTAGGTTTACCACCACTCTTCGGAAGTAATAATTTGCCGGCAACCACATCTGAAGAGTAGGCGAGTGAAAATTTGTCAATTATATCCAATTCCTGTATACTTTTATGAGACATGCGATTGAGTCCGATCATCAACGGACGAGCTGAACGAAGAAAAGCACTTACGTAATTTGGAAAGTGGAAAGCCCCACTTCGCTAAAGCTACGAGGGGCGCGAGTAGACCGTTCCGGGAATGCCCGTAATAGCAATAATAAGAGGGGTTAGAGTGTAGGGCATTAGAGTTTAGGATAACTAAACTTTAAACTCTAAGCTCTAAACCCTAAAATAAGGTGGTACCATGGTTCGACAGGCTTACCACAAGCTTGACAACCATCCTTAACGTATAATGAAATAAGGATGGTTTTTTTATGGCAAAGAAACATACATTTAAACCGGTAACGCCGAATAACAATTTTCCTGAAATGGAAAAACGGTTATTGTCTGAGTGGTATGAAAAAGGAATCGTTGCCAAGTATCTTCATAGAAACGATGGCTCAGATAAACGGTTTTCATTCCTTGACGGCCCCATAACGGCAAATAACCCCATGGGCGTTCACCATGCGTGGGGACGGACATATAAGGATTTATGGCAGCGGTTTTGGACACTTCGCGGGCGAAAAGAGCGGTTCCAAAACGGATTTGACTGCCAGGGGTTGTGGGTTGAAGTAGAGGTCGAGAAGGAATTACAAATACGGAATAAGAAAGACATAGAAAATCTCGTTTCGGGTGACCCAAAAGCATCCGTCGCTAAATTTGTCGAGCTCTGTAAAGAGCGCGTCCGGAAATTTAGTTCCATTCAATCCGAACAAAGCAAGCGCCTGGGATACATCGTCGACTGGGATCATTCGTACTTTACCATGAGTGATGAGAACAATTACATGATTTGGCATTTTCTCAAAACCTGTTTTGAAAAAGGATGGATTTATAAAGGAAGAGAAAGTGTGCCGTGGTGTCCGCGATGCGAAACGGCAATTTCCCAGCATGAAATGCTGACTGAGGATTATAAGGAAGTCTCGCATAAATCCGTCTATCTTGCATTTCCCATCGTCGAAAGAAAAAATGAATACTTATTGGTTTGGACAACGACTCCATGGACAATACCGGCGAATATCGCAATCGCTGTCGATAAAACGCTTGATTACAGTCTGGTTGAGGGGATGACCGGCAACAAATTCTGGATGGTGAAGGAACGGGTTGAGGCAGTGTTCGGTAAAGAATATAAGCAAATTGTAAAAACCGTGAAAGGAAAAGAATTAGTTGGATTATTCTATACCGGGCCTTTTGACGATCTTGAAGTAGTTGCAAAAGTAGCTAAAGATAATCCTAAAACATTCCATACAGTTGTTGCGACTGACCCGCTTCTTCTTCCTGTGACGACAACTGAAGGGACGGGACTCGTGCATACGGCCGTGAGTGCGGGGTCGGAGGATTTTCAGTTAGGGAAAAAGTATGGTCTCCCCATGATACCCGTTATTGCCGATAATGCTGACTATTTACCATCGCTCGGTTTTCTGGCCGGGAAAAATGCAAAAAAGCATCCGGAGATTATTATCGATTATTTAACCGAACGAAATGCCAAGGGTAACTTATGTCTTTTCAAAGTAGAAAATTATATGCATCGGTATCCGGCCTGTTGGCGGTGTAAAACCGAGCTTGTCTGGAAAGTTGCGGATGAATGGTACATCGCGATGGACACAAAGGAAAAGTCGAGCGGCAAGACGCTTCGAGAGCAGATGATGGATACTGCCAGGCAAATCACCTGGAAGCCTGCTTTCGGACTTGACCGTGAATTGGATTGGCTCTCCAATATGCATGACTGGCTTATCAGTAAGCCGAATCGGTATTGGGGGCTGGCGCTTCCGATCTATGAATGTAAAAAATGTGGGAACTTTACCGTTATCGGCAGCAAGGAAGAGTTAAAAGAAAAGGCAGTTGCAGGTTGGAATCAGTTTGACGGACATTCCCCACATAAACCCTTTATTGATGAAGTAAAAATCCGCTGTGAAAAGTGCGGGGAGACGGTTTCACGTCTTAATGACGTCGGAAACGTTTGGTTGGATGCAGGTATCGTCGGGTTTTCAACGCTCATCGATCCCATGACAAACAAATTAAGTTACACATCGGATAAAGCATATTGGAGACAGTGGTACCCCGCAGATTTTATTACGGAATCATTCCCCGGCCAATTTAAAAATTGGTTCTATTCCATGATAGCAATGTCGACAGTCCTTGAGCAGAAAACCTGTTTTAAGACGGTATTAGGTTATGCTTCGATGCTCGGCGAAGACGGCAGACCCATGCATAAATCATGGGGGAATGCGATCGAGTTTAATGAAGGAGCGGATAAGATCGGAGCCGACGTAATGCGTTGGATGTTCGTAAAGCACAATCCGGAGCAAAATATACTGTTCGGGTATAAACTCGCCGACGAGACAAGGCGGAAGTTTCATTTGCTTTTGTGGAATGTGTATAACTTCTTTGTGACCTATGCGACCGTTGACTCCTGGAGTCCAGGCGCCGTTACCTCGAAATCATCAAATGTCCTTGATATCTGGATATTGAGTGAATTACATGCGCTTATCAAGCTTACGACTAAATCTCTTGAAGTCTATGATGCCGCGACAGCAGCGAATGCAATTGAAACTTTTGTGACCAATTTATCCCAATGGTACGTTCGAAGATCTCGTGACCGTGTAGGCCCGACCGTCGATAATTCAGTCGATAAGAACGCTTGTTTTGCAACGATGTTTGAAGTGTTGGTTACATTAACTAAATTGTTGGCTCCCTTTACACCATTTATTGCTGATGAAATGTATATGAATTTGACAGGAGAGGAATCAGTTCATCTTGCGGATTGGCCGGAAGACGGTAAAGTCGATGCTGAACTTGAGAAAGCGATGACTGACGGTCGAACGGTTGCTTCACTTTTACTTGCATTTCGTAAGCAAGCAAACGTGAAAGTAAGAATTCCATTTAAAAAACTCAATTACCGGGGACCTCGAGGGCTAACTGAAGCTGTAAAGAAAATTGTATTATCTGAAGCAAATGTTTATGAATTAATTTATGAAGGAAAAAATGAGGTTAGTACGGACTATTATTCCGTTGGTGGACAGTCAGATGTTGGAAATCAAGACGTACAAATAGGAATGGTACGCGACGTGGTCCGTCAAATTCAAATGCTCCGGAAAGAAAAAGGGTGTAAAATAGATGAACGCGTGATTATTGAGCTTCCGAGTGAATATAAAGACTTTACAAAAGAGCTCCTGGCGTATATACAAAAAGAGACGCTTGCGACGAAACTGACATGGGGAAATTCTTTGCAACTATCGACTGGGTAATCGTACTCCTTCTGATATATTTGGGTTGTTTCGGATTATTCTTACTTCTCACGGTAAGTAAAGCCTTATTCTTCCAGCAATTAGCGTATTTATTTGTCGGATTTCTTTTTCTTTTTCTTTGTTCCCGAATTGATGCGCTCGTGATCAGATGGTTTGCGCCGATTGGATATGTAATCGGAATATTATTTCTGGCATTATCGTATATCGGACCGAATATCCGCGGCGCAACTCGGTGGATCGCCCTCGGGAGTGCACAATTTCAGCCGTCGGAACTTGCAAAACCGTTATTCCTCTTGGCATTTACCTATTTTATCATTCGTTACAGCCCCAGGAAGCTTCAGAATTTACCCCTCCATATTATTTTATTCCTCATACCATTTATATTGGTTTTTAAGCAACCAGACTTAGGCAGCAGTATTGTCTATAGTTGTTTTTGGCTGGCGATGCTTTTGGCGGGAGGGTTGCCGATGTCCATTTTGTTAACCGTTATATTGTGTATGGCACTTCTTCTCCCCGGCGCGTGGTTTGTGCTCTTACCATACCAAAAACAACGCATTTTGACGTTCCTTAATCCCGCTATCGATCCCAAAGGAGCGGGATACAATGCGCTTCAGGCGATGATCGCCGTCGGGAGCGGGCAGTTGTTCGGCCGCGGTCTGGGGCGCGGGACTCAGAGTCATTTACGGTTTTTACCGGAGTATCATACCGATTTTATTTTTGCCTCACTTATTGAAGAGTTGGGGTTTGCGGGCGGTATTATGGTATTTGCTGGCTATATCGCGCTTCTGTTCCGTATTATCCAGCCGTATTTTCGCGGAATCCGTCAGGAGGCCGGAATTTTTGTCTATTCACTCGGGCTTTTTTCCATGCTCCTCTCTCAGATTTTTATAAACACCGGCATGAATATGGGGCTTATTCCGATTACGGGTATTACTCTGCCGTTTATCTCATACGGCGGCAGTTCAATACTTTCTTCATCGATTGCATTCGGATTTTTATGGGCACTGGAACGGGGGAGAACGGATGAGTCCACCATTGCAATCGGGTAAATCTCTTGATACAATACGGAGCATATGTTAGCGATAGTTACGATTTCAGGGAAGCAATATAAAGTTACAGTTGGCGACGTTATCCTTGTCGATAAAATCGACGGATCGGCCGGCGAAACGGTAGATTTTGACCATGTTTTATTGACAAGTGAAGGCACAAAAACCCATATCGGGACACCGCTCGTGAAGGGATCAACGGTTAAGGCCAAAATTCTCGCCCAGGAACAGGGAGATAAAATTGAAATCCGACGTTATAAGCAGAAGGTACGCTACCGTCGTCAGATGGGTTTTCGTGCACAGCTTACTCGGCTTGAAATTGTTGCGATTGTTTAATTCATGGCGAGAGAACGCTATATTGTCATCTTCGGACGAACGCCGCAGTTGGCACTCCGAGAGCTTCAGACTTTTTTTCCCGATGTGAACGTATTGACCGAAGAAATTGCTCAAATAGAATCGGAGGAAAAAATCGATGCCGGTCAATTGATGGGTAAATTAGGCGGAGCAGTTAAAATAGCACGCGTTGTTGGTCAGGTTTCCGAAGTGACTCCCGAGTCCGTTATATCTTTTATTGATACGCGGGTTAAATCAGTGACATTCGGCTTTAGCATTTACGGTTTTGACCTCTCCGTAAAAACGCTGACAGCGCGCACAAAAGAGTTGCTTGAACAGCAGGCTGTCCGAACGCGCTACGTTACGCCCGCTCATGGAAATGCGCTCTCGACGGTCGTTATTGATAAAGGAAATGTACAGGAGGTCGTTGTGGTCAAACACAATGAATCCTATATTGTTGGGACTACATTGGCTGTACAGCCATTTGAAGAATGGAATACTCGCGATTACGGACGGCCCTATGCAGATGCCAAAGCCGGGATGCTGCCGCCGAAGGTGGCACGGATGATTGTGAATATTGCGTATCCGCACCCAACGAACACGAAGTCACTAAACCAAGATTTTCACCCGGTGCTTCTTGATCCGTTTTGCGGGATGGGAACGATCCTTGCGGAAGCATATATGACCTCATGGAGTGTTATGGGGTCGGATGTATCAGCCGATATTGTTGACCGCGCCAAGAAGAATTTGGATTGGTTGGTACAACTATTCCCTGGCACCAGAGGCTCAATCGGCGCTTGTGTTACGGCGGATGCCGTTCATATATCGGAGCATATCGTCGCAAATTCCGTTGATGCCATCGTTACAGAACCATTCATGGGTGCTACAAGCATCGCGAATCAAAAGACGTTGGACAGTCAAAAGATAAAAAATATTATCAAAGGCTTAGAAAAACTGTATATAGGCTGCCTTCGTGATTGGCATAAAATTTTGAAGGAAAATGGCAGGATCGTTATTGCGCTGCCCGCATATGCTGTTTTGGGCAGAGTGTACTTCGTGAAAAAAGTTGTTGACATGTGTGAAAACCTCGGATATACTATCGTGGATGGACCGATAGAATACAGTCGGCCGCAGGCAATCGTAAAACGTCAGTTTTATATTTTGCAAAAGAAAAACTAATATGGCACACGTAAAGGCAGGCGGAACAGCAGCAGGAAATAAAGATTCAGTATCCAAACGGCTGGGCATTAAAATTTATGGCGGCCAGTACGCGATTCCGGGTAATATTATTGTTCGTCAAAAAGGGACAAAAGTATTTCCCGGCGACGGAGTGAATATGGGTCGTGACTATACGATATTTGCAACCGTTTCAGGGAAAGTAAAATTCAGCATAACCAGAGGAAAACAGTTTGTATCCGTTCTACCTGCGCAGACAGGCTTGCCCGCAACAACCTAAATCCATGGCTGATACGCAACAGGTACTCCATCTCGACATTGACGTTGTCCAGGCTAATCCGTTGCAGCCCCGTGGGCTCATCTCACCGGAGAGTCTCGGAGAACTCGTTAATTCCATCAAAGAACACGGCATTATCGAGCCTTTAGTTGTAGCCAAAACACCTGCAGGTTATCAGCTTATCGCGGGAGAGCGCAGATGGAGGGCTTCGAAACTCGCCGGACTCACGACCGTGCCTGTTATCGTCAAAGAAACGACCGCGAAAGGCATGCTAGAGATGGCAATTGTCGAAAACGTGCAACGGGAGGATTTGAACCCAATTGAACGCGCACAGGCATTTCAGCGCCTTGTAGAAGAGTTTGGATTGCCGGTCTCTGAGATAGCTAAGCGTGTCGGGAAAAGCGAATCCTATGTATCCAATACTACGCGTCTTTTGGCTCTTCCTGATGCGATAAAAGATGGGCTGATTTCCGGTGCCATTACTGAAGGACACGCACGGGCGATTGCCGGACTTGGTGAAGTGCGCCTCATGGTAGAGGCCTATAAGACGATTCTTTCAGAAAGCGCGTCAGTACGGCGTGCCGAGGATTTAGCGAGAAGGCTTAAGGCTCAATACGATAAAAAACCGATCCACCGGGTAGAACGGATCCATAGTGAAGAGCTGGATAACATGGCGAAGGATCTGGCGACATCCGTGAACGGATTAGTAAAAATCACTCAATCGAAGGTGGAAGCGCGTCTTGTATTCGTTATCCGCGGTAACCTTGAAACCACGAGCAAAATCCTCAAATCAATCCACGAAAAAATGGGAAAGAATTAATTGATGTTGTAGACCGGATGGGTGAGCGTCCCGAACTGTGAGAACGGCCAGTACCGGAATATAACGGTTCCCACGATATCATCCTTTGCGACGGGTCCGAATTCCCTAGAATCTGAGCTGTGCGGACGGTTATCTCCGCAGACAAAATACATATCAGGCGGCACAGTTATGGTTTGTCCTTCCTGCAAAAACGATCCGCCGAATATGATGACATCCGATGCGAGATAGTTCTCATCCAATTTTTCTCCGTTTACATACATTGCATTGTTATTAAGCTGTACGGTATCGCCCGGGAGACCGATGACCCGTTTAATATAATCCACATTTTTATCCGACCATGATTTGAAAATAATGACATCGCCGCGATGGGGTTCACGGAATTTATACTCAATTTTATTGGTGAGAATATATTCGCCGTTATGAAAATTCGGCTCCATTGAGGCTCCATTGACTTCCTGCGGAGACATGATGAAGAGGTAAATCATCACGAGAACAGCGAGGACGACAACAATTCCCTGTAAAAAATCAAAAATAGCCGCGACTATTCGTTTGAGGCCATCCATAGAAAATATAATATACCTTTAAAACCAGTGTAGGTGATATAATATGTATCGTCAAGGACATCCAATAGGGCGGTTAGCTCCCGACGTCGAGCTATACACGACTGTCGGGCTCGGCGTATTGCGAAGCTATACGTCGAGCAGCTAGCTCGTATTTATTAATGTTTTATTATACGTATGTTTTAAAGAGTACTAAGAATAAGAGATTATACGTTGGTTCAACATCGGACTTGAAGAGACGATTAAAAGAACATAATTCTGGAGATGTTGAAGCTACCAAACATAGAAAACCTTTAGAGCTTGTATATTACGAAGCATGTGTGACTAAAAAGAAGGCTCAGCTTAGGGAAAAATACTTTAAGACGGGTTTTGGTAGAGGATTTTTGAAAAATAGAATATAGGGCGGTTAGCTCAGCTGGTAGAGCGTTTCATTGACATTGAAAAGGTCATAGGTCCGATTCCTATACCGCCCACAATACGTCTAAGAATATTATTGTCCTACCACTCTCACGCCGCATTCGCTTCAGATCATACGATTTACCAGGAACGTACATTAGATAAATTATGACCTATAGGATATAATACGATCTCTATGTATACTGGATTGCCGTCTGGAAAAGAACAAGGAGAGTTTATAGACTCATTATCTGCCGGATTTGATCGGGGGAGGCTCACGAAAGAGATATTCCGAATGGTTACGTCCGGATTTTTGCCACGACACTTAGACAAACGCGATATTGGTGAATATCTGGAAAAAGGAAACCAATGGCTTGAGATATTTGAAAACGCTGACGCATTTGTGCGCGATAATCTCGGTTTAGTGAGTGGCAGGGAAATGCTTACGAACGCGGAAATTATTCCCGTCACACAGTCGATTCTCATAGACCAGATTTTTTGGCATATTGCAAGCCCTTCTGTGTATAAAGTTGATAGAGAAAACCGGTATTCGAAATTTGACCATCCTGATGCCAAAAGGCTGCGGATGTCAGCATTACGCGCAATATTTGTTGACACGGGAACCATTAAGTATCTGAAGGCACGTTATAACGATTCGTCCGAGGAAAAGAAGTTGCGAAAAAAATATCCTAACAACGCGTGTGTAGGTTTGCGAAATGAAATTCCGTTTGTAGAAGAAAACCCAGGGAAAGAAAGCTACTTAATCTTACATCCAAATTTCGTATTTCGCGGTAGCGATAGGGGATTTTACAACAGCTACGGTCATTTTCAGGTAACGGAAAGTCATTATCATACTGAGCTTGTATTACCATCGGTTTCTTATCTTGTTTTATATGATAGAGATGTATCAAACGATGTAAACTCATTGGTAATGAGGAAAGTAGCGAAACGAGATGACGGACATGTTGAGGTCACGACATTATGTTTGGAACCAAAACCCGTATTTGTGCATTATTCATCGGCAACAGATGAACTTCGGTATGCCGTACCTATACATATAAAGTTAGATGCCTATGATGTGGTCCCCGGAACAGATAGTCCTGATGCTATGCAGGGGCCATTAAACGAACAAGAGGTAGCGGCATTTATGTTTTAAACCTGAGTCCGATTCCTATACCGCTCATAGATTTGTGTTAATGCAATATGTCTTCAGAGATGCGATCCCAGTTTTTCACCTTGACAACAAAAAGGGCATATAATAGACATTGAAACGTCCATAAGTTCGGTTATTTATGTGGAAACTGTTTGTCTGGCCGATCATAATATTTTTATTAATAAAAACTCCATGGTTTATTTTCCATTATCCTAATTATTTCGAATCAGACAATATTTTAGTTTCATTGGTCATTTTGATTGCAGTATATTCTTACATGTATGCAAAAATTTCTGCTGTTTATTATGTTTTACTGTTGCTACTATATGTAATATTTTGTTTTATACTTCAACGTAAGTTAAACTATTGGGTTTTTATTTTTATGGGTCCACTATCACTAGTATTATCGTTTTTGTCTGTTACTATATTTTCTATAACAAATAATATTCCTCAATTTATGTTAACTATTATAGGAAATCCAGGAGAATAGAGAATTTAATGGAGGATATCTTCTTTCGGATGCTTGTTGTCGAACATCAAAAAATGAATTTGTGGCGCATGGAATTGTGGGAAGCGTGTCGTGAAATCATATTCCTTCCAATAATTTTTGTTATCAGCAAGCATCTGGGCGACAATTAATTTAGTTTCCTTTTCTTTCGGCCAGAAAATAAGTTTATAAAGGCCGGCTTTGGGGTCCATGATCGAAACCAAACCGTCCGTGTCTTTGTAAAATTTGCCGTGAGGATCGATAACCCAAAGTGTTGCCGGATAGCCAACTATAAAGAGTCCTGAAGTAGGAGATGTAGACTCTTGTTTGTGCGACTTCGGAGTGGTTTGGGTCAGCGGAGTCGTAAGCATCATTGCCTGCGCCATTTTGGGGCCTCTTAGAAAGTCCATAATTATGTTTATGCTATCGCGGGACGATATAAGATTTGTGTGATCCTCGTCAATTGGTCCCAAGTTATTGGCTTGAGGTAGCGTACTGCTTGCTAGGAGAACCCTGTTGTCACCATTTGTTGTTGTTATGATTTTAACCGGTTTGCCGTCCTGCCAATTGCCTAATTGCTTGTCTGTTTGGCTTGGAGGTTCAACCCTGAATGTCTGCTCCGTATTTTGACCGGTGCCTGAAAGTGTACCCATTGTGGTGCCATAATATGGAGGAGCGAACGTCGAATTTAATAACCACTGGTTTTTGGCTGTCATTAATTGTACTGGTTTTGATTTGTTGGTTTGATTATCTATTAAATAATCAAATGTCGGGAGTAAATCCTGAATTGAAGGAAAATATGTTTGGATGGCAATCCGGTCATTTCGTGTTTTTGTCCAGCACAACTTTTCAATCGCTAATACATAGAATTTCCATAGCGGACCGCCGTCTTCTGGGGGTACTCCAGCTGACCATGTGGGATATGAATCTACAGATCCCTTGTGTGGCGTCCCCACGGTTATGAGTTTGTCAATCTTATTATTTGTTGTTTCCTGTTCCAAATAACTTCTTGCGACGAGCCCGCCCATACTGTGGGCAACAACGTCGACTTTTTCTCCGGGTTTTACATGAGAATCGATGAACGATTTCAAAAGACTAGCGTTATCTGAAACGCGCTTTCGCCAGTCGTACGGAAATAATGTTGCCTGCCAGCCGTCGTTTTTTAATCGTTGAAGAATAGGGTTATAAACGTCATTAGCCGGATCAATGAGAGACCATGATGCATTCGGTGTGGCTGTACAAAAGACTATATCTTTTGCATTCCAACCCGCTGTCATTCCCGGGATGACAATAACTTGTTTTGTCGTTTGTGGGATTGGCGTCGGCGTTGGCGTGGGGGTTGGAGTCGGTGTGGGTGATGGGGATGGTGTGGGATTGGGGGGAGAGGTGGGAGTGGGAGTAGGGGTGGGAGTGGGGATGGCGGTGGGTATCGGACCGTCGGTATCGAGCAAAATATAATATCCGTTTCCGGTGTACCATAATAGAGTAGTGCCATTTTCTAATCGCATTGCGAATGGTGTACTTATAAAAGTATTGTCATAGGTATCTATTCCTTTAACAATTGGATTATTGTAAGACTTATTCCAATTTATACCATCAATAGATGTGGCATAAATAAGTTGGGAAGGCATTTCAGTTGGACTTGCTGCATAGAACATTTCATATAATCCGCTATTGTAAATTACGTTTGGATAGCTAACGCCGTTTAGTTCCCAAGGTTCACTTGGGATTATTATTGGATTAAGTGTATTTTGTTTTGTCCAGCTTGCACCATCAGACGAGGTTGCATAGCCTATTTTCCAATTAAAGCCGTCATCTGTGGCTGAATACCACATTTGGTATTTATTATCTTTAAAAACAACTGAAACACCTCTCGCCATCCCTCCGCTATCCCATGAACCTAAAGTTCCTTTTAAAGCCCAATCAGCACTTTTAGTCCAATTTATTCCGTCAATCGATGTTGCATAACCCAACCTAAAACGATCTGGTCCGCTTTGCCAGTTTTGACTAATAGCGGAATACCACATTTGATATTCGTTGAGTGAAGTGTTAAATAGTACATAAAAATCCGCCATGTCTTTTTCAAACCCATCTGGGGACCCAACGGGTATAATTTGTTGATATGGTATTGTCCAATTGTTAATTCCATTTTCTGAATAAGCGTAGTTTATTCTCCAGCCTTGACCATAATTTACGTTGTACCACATTTTATATTGACCGTCTTTATTTATGATTACGGGGTTTAATCCGATAGATTGGAGAATTGGATTTTGAGGGTATCTAGTAAATGTTGAAATAGCAAAAACTGGAGAAACAGTTATTAAATATGACAGTATAAGAGTAATAAATGGGAGAATTTTCTTCACTACTTTAAATAATAGTAATATTATTAATTAATTTCAGTATTGAAAATAACAAAATTAGGGAGTTATATCTAACAATTACGAATATACTTCAGGAGATTATTCCAATTTGAATATTATCAACAATTCGTTTGAATAATTAGACTAGAATATTGTTAATTATAATGTTAGACCCAGAGGAAAATAGATTTGCATCAGGGTAAACCATTTTGATTGTCAAATATGAATTTCCATGTTACCCTTAGCCGTACATGGCGAGCGGGTTACCCTATCGAAAAATTATCTATAATACCTTCACTCAGTTCGGTTCGAAGGGATTTTCTGTACTTTTATCGTTAATAAGTGTGGGCCTTCTGACACGCTATCTCAATACCGATAAATACGGATGGTACACGTTGGTATTTACCTACATATCATTTTTCACCGTCCTGTCCGATGTTGGATTAAATCAAACAATCGTACGGGAATTTGCACAGAACGAGGAACAATCGCAACGGGCGTATGCGACACTTCTGAATCTTAAACTTATTCTCATCGGAGTTTCCATTGTATTATCAACGATTGGATTGTTGTTTTTTCCGTATCCGATGATGTTGAAGATTGCCATCCTCATCGGTGTCGTTGCCGTTGCTGTAAGTAATCTATCTTCATACGGGACATCGATATTACAAGCGCAGTTAAAACTCGATTTTGTGGCATACCTTGATATCGCCACGAAAGTCGCTACGGTCATCGCGATAGCAATTGTGGTTGCTACAAAACAGAGTTTTTATTGGATCGTCGGTTCGGTACTTATTGGTAATCTGGTGGGGATCGTGCCAACACTTCTTCTGGTGAAAGACCAATTGGTATTCAAATTTGCGTTTGATAGGGCACTTGTTTCAAAAATAATCAAGATTAGTTTGCCTGTCGGAATAACTGCATTTCTGTCTATCCTTTATTTTAAAGTTGATACGATGATGCTTTCTGTCATGCGGTCGCCTCAGGATGTCGGCATCTATGGATTAGCATATAAAATTATTGATAACTGTCTCTTGCTTTGGGGTTTATATATGGCAAATGTATTTCCATTGCTATCGAAATATCATGGAAAAGGTCAAACTCATAATTACCGGGACCTATTGACGAAAACAGTCATAGTATTGGTTGTGCTTTCAGCCGGCATTATTTTTATAGGTAATACGTTTTCTTTTCTTATAATGCGCATACTCGGCGGAAGTAAGTTTTTTTCCAGTATGGCGCCGTTTAAAATATTACTATTTGCAGTGCCTCTTTTGTTCCTTAACAATATATTTTTTAATGTCATTCTTTCTTTCGGAAAAACGAAATATCTCATCCGGCCACTTATTATTTCATTGGTTGTTAATTTTCTACTGAACCTCTACGTAATTCCGAAGTACGGATATATCGGAACGAGTTATACGACGGTCATAACGGAACTATGTACCTCGCTGCTTTATATCGTAATAGTTATTCGTAATTTTAAGGGAGAAATACATTTATATACGAAGATTTGATAGGAAACGTATGAAATTATTCAAAAAAACGGTGAAGAAAATATTTAAAGGTTTTGGCGTAGAAGTTCGAAGGACGAGGAAACACGGAGAGGACAGGAGAACAACGCTTTCCGAAGTTCTTGCCAATATTTCGAGATTGGGATTCAGACCAAAAACAGTTATAGATGTGGGCGTGGCAACCGGCACATACGAGTTGTATAAGACGTTTCCCAAAGCAAGACATTTTTTGATAGAGCCGCTACGAGAATTTGAAAGCGATTTGAAGCAAATATCTGCTATGTACGGCGCGGAATATATTATAGCGGCGGCTGGCCCCCGATCAGGAACTATGGAAATTAATGTTCACCCTGATTTGCTTGGGTCCTCAGTATTTAAAGAAACTGACGGAAGTTATGTTGACGGAATCGCAAGAAACATTCCCATCATCACAATCGATGCACAATGCCGTAAAAAGCATATGGATGGACCCTATCTTATTAAAATTGATGTGCAAGGCGCCGAGCTTTTGGTGCTTGAGGGGGCCAAGAATGTACTTAAGCAGACAGAGGTAATTATTCTCGAAGTCCATTTCTTCCATTTTTATAAAAATGCACCCCAATTTTTTGATATTGTAAACTTTTTAAATAAATACGGGTTTGTTGCGTATGACATATTCGGTGGTTACAATCGACCGATCGATTACGCGCTTGCTTCAGTTGACATGGTTTTCGTTAAAGAAAACGGTGTGTTTAGGAAAAGTCATTCATTTGCACCCAGAAGCCTCCGGGAGAAGCTGAATGAGACGGTCTTACGCAATGCTCAAAGCGCCAAAGATGCGTAAAACAATATCCTATGTCTATTAATATTTCCATTATTATTCCAACGCTTCACAGGAAAAAAAGCCTGCTTAGACTACTTGATAGTATTAGTTCGCAAATTACGGCACGTATGGAAATAATCGTTGTTGAACAAGGCGATAAAAATGGAAATGAGTATTTACGTGACGCAAAGAAATTGAAAATTACGTTATTCTATATATTTTCAAATATACATAATACCGCCCGGGCAAAAAACCTAGGAGTAAAAAAAGCGAAGGGCAAGTTTTATATCTTCTTTGACGATGACATCGTCGTCCATAGAGATTGCATTAATAACCTCGTGAAAAATTTTTCTGACCCAACAATCGGTTGTGTCGCGGGCAGAATTATTACCGATGGACAAGAAATTGATCCAAAGAATACGCATACGGGTCGGATTTCGCCATGGTCAACATTTTCAGATGGGTTTTCATCAACTATTCGACAAGAGGTTGATACTCCGGTTGGATGTAATATGGCATTTCCTAAACGTATTTTTTTAAGAGCCGGGGGTTTTGATGAAAGATTCACGGCGGCTATACGGGAAGAATCGGATTTAGCCCTGAGAATCAAAAAACTGGGGTATCGGGTGGTATATGATCCGACGGCCGTTGTGACTCACATGAGAGAAGTCAGCGGTGGCGGCCGCAAAACAGAAGGCAGAATGCAATGGTACTATCACTTTTTAAGTAACGAAACCTATTTTTTCTTAAAACACTGTAATAAACTATATTTTCCTGTCTTTTTAGTTACCAGAATGAACTGGATACTCCGATGCATGTTCGGTTTCGGACGGGAGGTTAGTGTACGGTCTATGATAACGCCATTTTTAGGTATTAAAGACGGGTTTCGGAAATACAGAGAGGTGCAATTATGATTATCGGTGTTGATGCGGGAGCACTATCGATCACCGATGACCGGCTAAAAGTTGGGGTGTATAGGGTCACACTTCATTTACTCCGAGAACTCGCCCGAATGGATATGAAAAATACCTACCGGTTGTACAGTTTCAGTCCGATTGATCGGGGAGTGATAAGCGAATTGGGCGATCGAATGACGAATGTTGTGATAACTCCTGCAAGAGGATGGTTTACCGTCCGTTTACCCATTGAATTAACGATCCATCCCGTCGATGTCTTTTTGGGGGTCTCTCAGGCCATCCCCCGCTCTACGTCGCACAATATAGGGTTCATTTATGATCTCGGGTTTTTATTTAACCCGGATGCGTATGGAAACGCAGCACAAAAACTGAAAACACAAACGCAGTCGCTCGTTGAACGTGCGGATTCCATAGTAACTATTTCCAACACCTCAAAAAAAGATATACTTCGGGAATATACGGTTGACCAATCGAAAGTTACGGTGGCGTACCCTGGGGTTGACTCGCTATTTTCTCCAATCGGAGTGGCATTTCAATCAACAAATCCGTATGTACTTTTCGTCGGGAGTCTGAATAAGGCGAAAGATTTGTCACTGGCCATACGTGCATTTTCGCTTGCCATGAAACGGGTAAAAAAGCCATACGACTTTTTACTTGTCGGCGGCGATTATTGGCCCGATTCGCGCATCGATAAAACGATTCAGGAACTAGGACTTGAACGTCGGGTTAAAAAAATAGGCCTTATCTCAGATAGTGAATTGCCCAAATACTATCGCGGCGCGACCGCTTTGTTTACAACACCATTGCATGAAGGGTTTTGTCTACCGGCAGTTGAGAGTATGGCGTGCGGGACTCCGGTTATTTCTGTTGACCGGGGAGCAATGAAAGAAATAGTTGGTGGCGGAGGTCTTGTGTCAAGAAATGCGCAAGAAGTGGACATTGCAAATACGCTTTATCAGTTTCTTTCCGATGATGCTTTGCAAAAAAAAATTAGGGTCCGCGCTATTGAACGGTCAAGAAAGTTTCGATGGAAGACATTTGCCTCCCAAATATATAACCTTCTTGCGTACTATGAACATTAAACCGACAGATATTGTTTTGGAAATCGGAAGCGGTAATAATCCGAATCCCCGGTCGGACATCCTTTGCGACCGGTATCTCAGCGACGATGGGGAACGCGCTGGTGAATTTTCGATCGTTATTGACCGGTCGATGGTAGTTGCCGATGGTTACCATTTACCGTTTGACGATAAGGCATTCGATTATGTTATTTGTTCGCATATTCTGGAACATATGGATGATCCGAAGAGATTTATCGCGGAGGTCGTCAGGGTGGCCAAGAGCGGATATATAGAAGTTCCCTCCGCATTATCGGAGCGGGTTTTTGGTTGGAATTTTCACCATTGGTATTGTTCGGTTGAATCCGGAGTCCTCATGCTTCGCAGAAAAACGGAAGGCGAACAATTTAAGGGTTTTTTCCATAGGTTGATTGCCCAGACGATTTGGTTCCGGCGATTTTTCGAGAAATATGAACATGAAATGTACGTGCGATATGAATGGAACGGAAGTGTTAATTTATGTGTGGATACCCATGAAGCTTCAAAAACATGGGTTGAAAACCTTGACCGAAGCGCATGGAAATTACTGCAACAAGCGAAGCCGGATTTTATTCCTGACGCAACATTCTATATCTATTGGATGATGCGGCGGGTGAAGCGGAAATGTATAAAGACACTTAGATTGTTGCTCTGGAATGTTCAAATCAATGTCGCCCCGAGCCGGATTATTGCGCGATTACTAACGATACTTCGTTGTCCGTTGTGTTTTGCAAATCCGTTGATTTACGTAAACGGAACCAATGTGAAATGCAGCAATTGCGGCAATCATTTTCCGGTTACCAACAAAACCATTCCGGTACTTCTTTCTAAAAAGCAAATAACACAAGGGTATTGAGGTGCTATATAATACGGTTTCGTAACCGCCCAAGAGGTAAACTGCTTATTACCATTAATAATGCGTTTAACGAATCGAAGTTATTTGCCGGTATTATTTGTTGCGATACTCCTTATTATTCCACTCTGGGTTGTGACGAGACACCTATCTTTCCGTCTGGATACGGACTATAACGTCATCCTGCCGATGGCAACATTTGCGCTTCGGGCGTATACGCATCCGTTTCCGTATCTCAGCTGGAATCCGAACATTGGCTTGGGGATACCAGCCCTCGGAGATTCGTCATTTATGCTGAGCCCGTTTTATATGCCGTTATTTTTCCTGTTTGGTCCTGATAACGGACTCCGGGTGCTTATCGCCGTCACGATTATCGGGTCCGGTCTTTCGATGTGGTATTTTCTGTCATCGTTCAAACTACGTCCGTGGGCGATTGCGTGGGGTGCAATTCTGTATGAATTTTCCGGAGCTCTCGCTGCAATGATAGCAGCCGGTCATGTGGAAAAGTTTGCAGGATATGCGATCGGACCGGTCGTTTTTCTCTATTTTTTCCGTAAACGGATGAAACCCGTTGAGGCTGCAACAGTGGGGATTATTTACGCGTGTATTTTACTCACCGCGGATTTTTACAGTCTTTGGTTTTTCAGTTTATTTTACGTCGTTTCGGCAGCTTATCGCATTATTACCAAGAACAGTAAACTTAAAGAAATCATTCAGGAGATATTGTATATCTATGGTTTTTTTGTCGCGTTTGCATTATCAAAACTCCTACCGTTTATCCGCGACGTGATACCTCATATCAATCGTTTGCAAACGATAGATCCGTATGCCGGCTCGATTCACGCATGGCTGTTACCATTATCGTTCTTAATCCCGTGGCAGGTGGAGTTCTACGACAGGCCGACGCTTCAACGGATTATCGGATTTCATTACAATTGGTATGAATATTATGCGTTTATTACTCCGTTTGCAGTAATACCATTGCTTTATATTCAAAAAGTTTGGAAATCATATCCGGTACGCCTTGCTGTCATATTTGTTATTACGGCGGCCTGTTATATATCGCTTCGGTATCCGTATTCGCCGTTTTACTGGCTGTTTCACAACATCACATTGGTTCGTATGTTCCGCGTACCTCAACGGGTCGTTGTGCCACTCATGATTCCTGTTGTTATGGTCATCACATTTTGCGCGGACTATATGATTGTCAAAGGAAGTAACGTTGTGAAGCGCTATTTAGTGCTATGTTTAATCGGGAGCGTCGTTTGGCTTTTTGTCATGAACTTTAACACAATTAAAGGTACATTTGAGCCGTTTCGCAGCAATGAATCCGCTATTGCCCATGAGTTAAGGCGGCGGGATGGTTCAAATTTCTTCGTAGCTAATTTTGTCTGTTGTATGCAGCCGTTCTTACTTCGTGAATCCATCCCGATTCTTAACTATTATTACGGCTGGACACCTACCTACACGCCACGGTTTGCCGATCCGATAACCGGTAAAAATAATTTTCGTGAGTTAACGGTTATGCGTCCTTCGTATATAATTGCAGACAAGAACGAATCGTTTACGCAGTACGGATACGAATTGTATTTCGGAGGCGGAAATGTTGAGGTTTGGAGAACAGATACGCCGACAATTATTCCATCATTATGAAATCGAAAATTGCGATAGTCCGAGGTAAATTCCTTAATAAATACGAAATGCAGTTTTACGAACCGCTGGTCAAACAGTTCGATTTGACGGGTTTCGGATCACTGACGAGCTACCACGATTCATTTGCATTCCCCGTTGTGAAGTTGCCGAGCCCTATGGATATTCCGGATTTCCCGTATAAAATGCCGCTGTTAAACAGAATGTTTATTGATGTGCATTACCTATACGGTCTTGAAGAAAAACTCAAAGGATTTGATATCGTTCACACTGCCGAAACGTATTTTCATTATACCCAGCAATGTCTAAACGCGAAGAGGAAAGGATATGTAAGGAAAGTCATTGCGACCGTGTTGGAAAATATACCCTTTAATAATGAAGGCATTCGGGGGAGAAAGGGGTTCAAAAAGCGAGCGCGACAGGAGCTTGATTATATTATTGCTCTCACGCAAAAGACAAAAGCAGTTCTCATTGAGGAGGGTACCGATCCCGATAAGATAACCGTTATTTCTCATTTTATAGATACGCACCGGTTCAACCCGACACGAGAGGCTAGCAGCCGGCGATTTTCGAATAAAAAACGAGAATTTACGATTTTGTTTAGCGGCAGGTTAGAAAAGTACAAAGGCGTTTTTGATATTCTGGCCGCTGCGGCGCTTCTTCGGAAAGACTCGGAGTTGTCACATTATTCGCTCCGATTGAAGTTTGTCGGGGGCGGATCGGAAAAACAATCAATGTTGGATGAGGAACGACGACTGGGATTGTCTGATATCACATTTCATTCAGCTGTTTCTTATGAAAAGATGCCTAATGAATATGACCGCGCGGATATTTTTATTGCGCCAAGTAAGCCGACACCGACGTACGATGAACAATATTGCACAGCGCTTCTTGAAGCACAGGCTGCAGGATTACCTATTGTTACAACGAGAACGGGGGGGATTCCAGAGAATATCGGTGATGCTGGAATTTTAGTAAAGCCGGGTGACGTCTCCGCAATTACCAAGGCGGTAAAATCGTTTATCCTAAATCCGAAAAAACGGTTGGCCTACGGGAAAAAAGCAAGAAGACGCGCGGAAACGGTTCATGATATAGCAATTGGTGCCAGGAAATTGAGCGATTTATATCATCATCTCTTATCATGATATCAAAACGATTTGCATTGTTTGGGGCTGCCCTTCTTCTTATTCTCTTTTCCGTTTTGTCTGTCTCGAGTGCTCTTCATGAGTCGTTAACGTATGATGAGATAGTTCATGTGCAGGAAGGAAAAAATGCATGGCTAAAACATGAGTTTCTTATTGATACAAATAATCCGCCGCTTATCCGGGAGCTTGCTGTCATACCGCTATTAATCGGTGGCACGGATATTTTTCATTCCCGAGTGCCCAATATTCAAATACTACCGGCAAGAATGGTAATTATCGGGATGGGAGTTGCGTTGGGTGTTCTGATATTCTGTACTTCTTCTACGTTTTTCGGCAGTGATGTTGCACTATTAGCGCTATTTCTCTATGTGTTTGAACCAACTATTCTTGGCAACAGTCATTATGTGACGCTCGATATGGGGGCTACACTCTTTTTCTTTTTAGTATATACATCGCTATTCACGATGCTAAAAAAACCAACTGTCACAAATTTTATCCTTCACGGATTATTTGTCGGTCTCATGGCTGCTTCAAAAATAACGACAGTACCGTTCTATGCGGTGAGTGCAGTGTTTGCATTCGTAAGCATTGTTAGAATAAAACATTTGCAATGGATTTTGCGCAATAAGGTTTCAATCGCGTTATCTGTTATCGTCTTTTTACTTGCAATGTGGTCCACGTATTTTTTTAAGACCGATGTAATTGTTGCACCGGGTAATGCCATGGGGAGAGTTTCAACGACGCTTTCACAGATTGCGTTCAGGCAGCATAATTTTTTACTTGCATCTTCACTAAATTTTCTACGGCATACGCCTGTTCCTCTGGGGAATTATATTGCGGTCCTGAAGAATACCGCAATTCGTACGACCCGACCGGCCTCATATTTTTTCCTGGGAAATTTTTATACGACATCCCGATGGTACTTTATGGTCGTCAATGTTATCTATAAGATGCCATTACCGCTTCTGATTTTATTTATTGCTGGCACTCTCGCTGCCTTCATACCTAAAACCGCTTCTGATAGTGATGAATGGTTATTCTTGATTCCCATCATATCAATAGTAATCGTTTCATCACTCTCGAAAATGCAGCCGCTTGTTCGATATGTGTTGCCTATGTATCCCTTCATTATTATTATCGCCGCTACGACAATTGTTCGTTTTAAACATGTCGTCATCATGTCGTTTGTATTCTTATTATGCATCTGGTACATGGCCGGTACGTTATTGTTTCATCCATATTATCTTTCCTATACGAATGAGTTGGCGGGACGCAGTAAAGAAAGTTCGCTACAATTTATTGATTCAAATATTGATTGGGGGCAGTCGCTTGAATCGTTAACCACGTACGTGAACGGCATTCGTCCTGCGGTACTATATTTTTCATATTTCGGAAGAGATGATGCCGCGCCATACGGGTTAACGAGCATCACTCCGTACGGGAGCTATAAATTTGAGGAGATCTGTGCATTTCACAAAATAGATTTTTCCGGTAATACCGGAAGTACGTTAACTGCGATCAATTTGTCTAATTGGTATTACTGTGGATATTATCTGAAACCTCAATATCAAAAGAAAAATATTTTCGAAATAGTCGGACACACGATTCTACTCTTCCACGGCCACTAGTGGATAAGTAAAAAATAGAACATTAAAAGAAAATTGATGATAGAGAGTGGCAGAGTAATTGCGTACATTACCGTCGTATATCTGAAACGCGGACTCTCAAAAAAGGAAAAGAAATTCGCAAGGCCGAACGCAATAAGCGGTAGGATGCTTACGAACATTCGGCCGCTATATGAGGCTCCCTGCCACCATGTGCTCCAGCTTGCGACCAGGTAGAGCTGTACCAGTATGATTGCGGCCATGAGTTTGAGTGGCAATTCTGTTTTTTTCTTCAGAAGACCGATAAATCCCAGAATGATGATTGGAGTCCAAAGCAGTAACCCATTTTGCAAAGAAAATAACACACCAATAATGTTAGGGTGGATAAAATCAAATCCTTCAAACGAACTTAAATACGGGCTGTGCCAGAAGTTGCCGTTAACGAGCTGCCATCCGACAAGCTGCGGCAGAAACAATACGAATGCGCCGCTTAGAAAATATAGGATATTTTTTGGTTTAATATAGGGAAGAGCGAGGAGTCCGAGAATAATGTCCTGTGTCCGAATGAGGGCGATAAGTCCGAGTGCACATCCGATGAAGAACCAGTTTTTCCGACTGGCCAACACAAGCGTTATGAAAAATGATGCCGCAAAGAACGATACCGCGTGGGAATTGACCGCATCGAGTGATCCATAAAAAAATAGATTTGTCGCGAGTGCGATACCGATAAGCGTTGCCATTGTTGCTGTTTTTCCGAAATAGTTACCCAATAACCGGTATAAAAGGAGTAACCCGATAAACGCATAAAAGACACTCGATAGCCCGACTATGAATTGGTAGGGAAATTCATATCCCGTGCCGCGCACAATTTCGTTGGTTAAAAGAAACCACGGTGCCCAAAGGAGTGCCGGGCCGACCGTATATTTATTGCCCTGTATATGAAGGGGAGTCGCGGGCTGCGATGTGTGGAAATACGCATAATCGCTTTTAAATGAGACATCATGATCAATGACGGCGGATCTCAGCCATGAATAATAAAATATGCCGTCCCCATAGACGGTTTTGTGAAGAACCAGTGCATGGGCTGCGTAACCCATCACATAAAGAAGAAATATACCGACTAGTATTTTGTTTGTCATATGTCCGCTTGCAGTGTACGAAATGGAGCGTCATCATTCAAGCCGTGATACAATAATTGCAAATGATTTGTGCTATTATTCTCACCCATAATGATGGAAACGGTATAGAGAAGACTCTTTCCAAGTTAATGTGGTGTGACGAACTTATCGTTGTCGATGACGATTCAACGGATGATACCATTGAAAAAGTTAAACCGTTTACTTCACGTGTTTTTAAGCACAATGTCAACGGAGACTTCGCATCTCAGAGAAATTTTGGATTATCAAAAACAAATAGCGATTGGGTATTATTTATCGACAGCGATGAAACTGTATCAACCGATCTTGAGCACGAGATTCAGGGGGCGATCGAACGAAAAGAATTTGCAGGATATTTTCTTAAGCGCGATGACTTCATGTACGGACAAAAACTCACCCACGGGGAAACGGGGAGCGTGCGACTCCTTCGGTTGGGGAAGAAAGACGCTGGGATTTGGCGGCGCTCTGTTCATGAAGTATGGGATATAAAAGGACCTGTCGGTTCTATCAATTCACCACTCCAGCATTTTCCCCACCCTAACGTCGCACAATTTTTAGATGAAATTAATTATTATTCAACGCTGAATGCAAAGTTTATGTATGATCAAGGCATACACGTCAACCGGCTGCAAATCGTTTGTTATCCGGTCGCTAAGTTTTTCGTTAACTATATTCTTCGAGCGGGATTTTTAGACGGCACCCCCGGGGCAATTATGGCTCTCATGATGAGCTTTCACTCATTTCTCACCCGCGCGAAGCTCTATCAGTTGTGGCACATGGCGTCAAAACCAGAAGAGCAGGCGGCTGTATGATCATTTGGCTCATAATTTTTTTTGTCAGCCTATTGTTGGGACAACTGGGTGCCGTGAGCGTTTTACCCGGAGTCACACTCTACGTCCATGATATTATCCTCTTCCTTATACTTAGTTTTTATATTGTCCGACACCCAAGAAAATGGACTACCCCGGTTCTATTGATTCCGATTCTCACATTCGTCGGCATCGGTGCCCTAACATTATTATTGAATGTATACCGGTTCACTTGGACAGTCATCGGCATATCGTCACTGTATCTTATCCGCTTCGCGTTTTACAGCTGTTTGTATTTTATTCTCGTTGAAAGTGCGGTCACACCAGCATTTTTGCTTTGGGGGCTCTACGGTTTCGGGTCGGCGTTTTCGGTTTTAGGATTAGTACAATATTTTTTATATCCGGATCTTAGGAATTTAACTTATCTCGGGTGGGATCCTCATTATTACCGCCTGTTTTCCACATTTCTTGATCCTAATTTCGCAGGCATAGTTATTGTGCTGACTCTTTTCTTAGGATTTTATCTGATGGTTAAAGAGAAGCGTATGTGGCTTACGTTATTGCAAATTGTCAGCGGTGTCGCTTTATTCCTAACGTATTCGAGAAGCAGCTACCTCGCATTTGCTATGGGTGTCATTCTTTGGATTATTTGGAAAAAAAAGTGGCTTGCCGGATTCATCATCGCGCTCGTTATCGGATTTTTGATTTCATTGCCGACTCCGGGCGGGAAGACTCTTCGTTTAACGCGCACTGATTCAACAGTTGCCCGTTTAGGGAATTGGCAGGAAGCATTTGGTCTTATCAGTAAATCGCCGCTTATCGGATACGGTTTTAACACGCTACCTCGGGTTCAAAATGCAAAACCTACATTAACCAGTCAACCATCTCATGCTGCCTCTGGCATTGATAGCAGCATTCTCTTCCTTCTTGCAACGACCGGGTTAATCGGATTCATTTCATTTGGTTGGATAGTTTGGAGAGTGTCAGCATTTTTCTTACGTAATTTTGGTCAATCAGATATGTCGCTCCTTTATTGGTGTATCGTTCTTGCAGTCGGTATCCATAGTTTGTTTAATAACAGCCTTTTTTATGCGTGGGTTATGATCTGGTTGTGGATTTTTATAGCAAGTTCTGAGAAATTGACTATTCCTGAGAAAAGGAAGTAAATTACTTGTGATAGGTAACTTTGCGCTCAGTTTTTGTTGAATTACCGGCCTGATCGGTTGCGGTAATCGCGAGCGTATTATCCCCGTCGTTTAGCGGATATTGATAGCTGAAGCTGTTATCGCTTTCAACAACAGCGAGCCTGCCGTTAATCGTTACCGTTGTATTATCATCTGTTTTTCCGGAGACCGTCACGAGGTTGCTGTCACCGGTTACTGTTGCGTTATCATCGGGCGTATTGATCGTGAGCGTCGGTGCACTTTTTTTGATAAGGGTTGTTAAAAAATTGGATAGATCACTCGTATTTCCTTTATTGTCCGTTAATTTTGCGCTTATAGAATTAGTACCATCCTGAAGTGAGAGAGGTGTAGAAAATGTTCCGTTTTTTGCGACCGTTAATCGATCAACTTCAACCGCGTTCACGTAGATAATTGCCGTAAGTCCCTGTTTTCCCATGCCGGTCAACGCGAGTTCCCCGCTATTAGTTGCCATCGGAAGCGGATCGAGCGTCGGCGGGAGGACAAGGGCTTGCGATTGCGGGATGGGTGCAGGCGAAGATCCTTTTAGGTTTTCAACGAGAATGCTAAACCCGACAATTAACTTTACGCCGAATATCACTAAGAGGGCGACTATGGTAATGCTTCCGACGACCGCAAGTAGAAGCCGCCTCCGCTGTTTTTTATCTTCAATTCTGCTGTACCGTGAATACGCCATAATGTACCTTGGAGCCGACAGTCGGGATCGAACCGACGACCTACGCTTTACGAAAGCGCCGCTCTACCAACTGAGCTATGTCGGCGTGCCCTTATTGTATCAAATATCCTCTTAAATCCATATCAAACAGTTGATTGGTTTCCGTGCGTCGTGAAAATTGGTACAATGCTCCTATGATTTCGATTGACAGAAAAATTCCAAGTACGATGGCCTCTCAGCATCCCGACCATGCAGCGAAGCCCTATTGGTATACCAAAGAGTTTATCAGCACGCGACAGGAAGTGAAAGAGTGTTTTCTCACGTTTTCGGATCTTGGGATTTCTGAGTATAAGTGGGATTGGGAAGGAAAATTCGTTGACGAATCGGTAGTGGAAAAGCTTCTGGGTGAGCATTATGAATATTTTCTCCAACATCCGATAGGGAAAGACAAATTTATCACATTCCGCCTGCCAAATCCGAAAGTCGAGACTGAATTCCGGCTGGGGCGGGCATTTATGGGAATTCTGGCGGCCGCAGGTCTTGCAAAACATGTCGGACTCCATAGCATCCCTCTTTTTGAAGTCATTTTGCCCATGACAGAGTCGGCAGGTGAGATGATCGCTATCCAGGAGGCGTTTGCAGAAATTGCCTCTCTCAAGCATCAGTTATATAACTTTACCGATGAGACAATTAAGCATATTGAGGTTATTCCGCTTTTTGAGAGTGTCAGCACAATCATGCGGTCAGATAAAATCGTTCTAGAATACATCAAGAAACACGAAGATATATTCGGGTTTCGGCCAAAATATCTCAGGCCGTATGTTGCACGTTCCGATCCGGCGCTTAACTCCGGTATTATCCCGACGGTCCTTGCGATAAAAATAGCTTTGTCGCAGTTTGATGAACTTGCTAATCGGCAGAAATTTCCGTTAAGTCCGATTATCGGATCAGCGTCGCTTCCTTTTCGCGGCGGATTAACGCCATACACGGTCAAACACTTTGCCGAGGAATATGCCGGCGTACGGACCGCTCTTATCCAAAGCGCGTTCCGGTATGATTATCCGTTTGGCGACGTTGTGAAGGGTATTGCCACACTGGAAGAGCTATTACCAAAATCAAAAGTTATTCCGGTGTCGATTAGCGAGAAACGTGAGATTATCGGGCTTCTGCCGTCATTTGAAAAACCTTACCAGTCAAGCATAGAAATATTGGCGCCTCTCATAAATGATATTGCATCGCTTTTGCCCAGACGTCGCGAGCGAGTTCAGCACACGGGTCTTTTCGGGTACTCGCGCGGAGTAGGTAACGTTCATTTACCCCGTGCAATCGGATTTACCGCTGCCATGTATTCTATGGGCATTCCGCCGGAATTAGTAGGAACCGGCCGAGGGCTTCATAACGCCTTAGGTAAGAAACTATTGCCGCTCATCGAAAAGCATTACATCGGTTTACGGCGAGAACTCAAGGAGGCGGGAAAATTTCTCAATAAGCGGGCACTCGCTAAGTTGTCAAAAACCGTGCCGGCACTTGCGGATGTCGTCATCGATATCAAATATATTGAGGACTATCTTCATGAATCACTTGGTCCGACAACGTCCGAAGAGCGGGAACACGCAGAGGTGGTTGATGAGATTGTTACACGGCTCCTTCGTGGCAATGTAACGAGCGAACTTTTGACGCAGGCGGCACTTCTTAGGAAAAGCCTGGGGTGACAAGATTGATAAGTATTTACATCCCCGGCACATAGTCTCTAGTATATGCGATTGCCAATTCTTCAACAAAATTTTTATCCCTTAAAAGATTCAATGTGATTGACCCATCCCCTCCGTCTACGAGTTCAGAATTTAATAGTGCCAGTGCCTGTTGTACCGCGTTTAACTCATTAGCCTGATAACCATCAGGATCATTTACAACTCGGTGCCATACACTGTATGGATCCGAGCATGCTCCCTTTAATACTTCTTGTAATGCTTCTTTTAATGCCATATGTATTTTGAGCGGGCGATGGGATTTGAACCCACGACCTTCTCCTTGGGAAGGAGACATTCTACCGCTGAACTACGCCCGCTTCTGGGACGGAAACCTGAGTTTCCTTCCCAACGATCTTTCCTACTGGTGTGTCGTGAAGGGTTTGAGATCGAATGTTACACCTTCACGACGTATTTTAATTAATTAAAATAACCCTACCGTAACGATACCGCCCCTGACGAAAGCTTCCGTCAGGTACGATTATCACTATTATACGTTATATGAATGAACTTAAAAATGAATATTTGTTGCAACAAATATACTTACGGTAAAACGAGGACGTTTCCTGCGTTTATGATATCCGGGTTGGTTAGATTATTCGCTTTTGCGATATCTACCCATCGATATCCATTGCCGTTATACTCTTTTTGCGAAATAGACCAAAGATCATCTCCCGCTACGACCGTATAGTGTTTTTCGGTATACGGAATTTCCGTTGAGGCTGCTGAAATTTCCCCCTGCGGCGTCGGCGTCGGGCTGATCTTCGGTAGTGTCAGTGATTGGCCGGTCATAATATAGTCAGCATTGACGAGATTATTGGCCTTTTGAATGTCAACCCAATTGTACCCGCTTTTATAAATTGTTTGGGCGATTGACCAGAGTGTATCTCCGTCTTTAACCATATAATTGCCGGGAGTTGAATTGGCCTTTACCATTTCCTGATTCTGCTGTTTGACTTTTTCAGACTCAGCTATCTGTGACTTTGTCTTAAAATAATTAAAGGATATCATTCCGATAATTAACACAACTGCGAGCCCGAGTGCGAGTGATACGTAAGAATCCGGTGAATTAAAGATTTGTTTTAGTGACTTCCACATTGTAGAAAGGTTCCTCCGTTCCAGGCAGAGATATTGAAAGCAGTTTAAAGTCCCCCGCGTCTTGCCACTCGCCTTTACATCCGCCAGATGGCGGGACGGCTCGTGGAGCGATCGCGAGGAGGACATAGAAATTTCTAAACTCTCCTTCTCCGTCAGTTTGCGGATCAGGATCGCTAAAAATTATCTATGCGGGGCTGACGGGGTTCGAACCCGTGACCTCTTCCTTGACAGGGAAGCGCTCTAACCAGGCTGAGCTACAACCCCACGGCTAAAAGATTATAAATCAAATTTGAGGAGCACACAATGATTGTGCTACGATTGGCCTACAGTAATATCCTATGACAAATTTAGAAATTGCAGAGCTTCTCCGGAAAGTTGCCGCCGCTTATCTGATTTTGAATGAAAATCGATTTAAGATCATTGCCTATGAACGCGCGGCCGACAGCGTTGAACACCTGACGAGTGAGGTGAAGGATTTGTGGAATGACGGAAAATTAAAAGAGATTCCGGGGGTTGGTGAGACGCTGCAAAAACATCTTGATGAGCTTTTCAGGACCGGTCATGTACGCCATTTTGAAGAGGTTTTGGGAAAATTACCGGCATCTATTTACCCGCTTCTCTTAGTGCCGGGGATCGGACCGAAAAAGGCATATAAACTTGTCAGTGAATTAAAACTCAATAAGGCGCAAACGGTTATAGAGGATCTGGAGAAGGCGGCCGTGGGCCACAAAATTGCTCCAATGGAGGGGTTCGGAGAGAAATCCGAGGCTGACATCCTCGCTAATATCGAAACGTATAAAAAAGGCGCTATTAAAGAAAACCGCATGGTGCTCTCGGAAGCCGATCAGGTGGCACTCGATGTTATCAATTTTGTCAAAGCCGGGGGCGGGGTTAAACATATCGATACCTTAGGGAGCTTGCGGCGGCAGGTTTCAACGATCGGCGATATCGATATTTCCGTTGCTACAACTGAACCCGAGACTGTTATTGAACGTTTCATCACCTACCCACATCAAAAATTGATCGAAAAAGGTCCGACAGGTGCATCGCTGCTTCTACATAACGGGAAACAAGTTGATCTTCGCGTGCAGAAGCCGGAAGCGTACGGCGCCATGCTTCAGTACTTTACGGGTTCGAAAAATCATAATATCAAATTACGATCCCTCGCTCTAAATCAGGGGAAATCGCTCAATGAATACGGTATTAAAAATACGAAAACCAATAAACTATCAGAATATCCGACGGAGAAAGCCTTCTATGAGGCAATTAAGTTGCCGTGGATACCGCCTGAACTTCGTGAGGATCGTGGGGAAATTGAGGCTGCTATCCACGGCAAACTGCCGCATCTTGTAGAACTTCCGGATATTCGCGGTGACCTCCATATTCACTCTAGTTATGATCTTGAATCATCCCATGACGTGGGCGCACAAAGTGCTGATCTCTACTTATCGGAAGCGGCGCGGTTAGGATACGACTATGTTGGCTTTAGCGATCATAATCCGAGTGTGGGAAATCACACTGAGGAACAAATAGTTGAGATAATGAAAAGACGAAAGGATGATTATGAACATAAATATTACTCATGGGTACAAAAAGTGCTCAAAACTCGTACCCCCCTTCGCAAGGCTTCGGCGGGGCTGCCGCAAATGTTCCTCATGTGTGAAGTAGATATACTACCTGATGGGAAATTAGCACTACCCGATAGCGCGTTCGATTATGTAGACGCGGTTGTCGTTTCCGTGCACTCGAGTTTTAACCAAAGCCGCGAAGTTATGACCCGCAGAGTCGTTACCGCTCTTACGTCTCACGAAAAAGTGCGCATTTTCGGACATCCAACGACACGACTTTTAGGCAAACGCGAGGGGGTTGAATACGACTGGGATTTGATATTTGAGGCATGTAAAAAACAGAATATCGCTCTTGAAATCAATGCTCATCCATCACGCCTCGATTTGCCGGACAACATTGTCTACGATGCAAAAAAGCAAAATTTGCGGTTTTCAATTGACACCGATGCACATGCAGTTGATCAAATGATCCTCATGAAATACGGCGTATCAGTCGCGAGGCGGGGGTGGGCCACAAAACATGACATTGTAAACAGTCAGGAGTATAATGACTTTAAAGATTGGCTTGTGAAAGGAGCAAAACCATGAATCCGATGTTTATATTGATTGGCGTTATCGTTCTTCTCGTTCTTTATGTTTGGGCGCTTTATAATGGTCTTGTTACCGTATCAACGGAGGTTGATGAAGCATGGGCGCAGATTGATGTGCAGCTGAAACGGCGTACGGATCTTATTCCCAATATCGTTGAAAGCGTGAAGGGATACGCGAAACACGAAAAGTCGGTTTTTACCGATGTCACGAAAGCCCGAAGTGCACTTATGGGGGCAACGACTCCGGGAGATAAAGCGAAAGCCAATGATATGTTAAGCGGAACGCTCAAGAGTCTTTTTGCGATAGCGGAAAATTACCCGCAGCTTAAAGCGAATGAAAATTTTCTGCAGCTCCAGAGAGAATTATCCGACACCGAGGATAAGGTTGCATACGCGAGACAATTCTACAACACTCAGCTTATGGAATATAACCTGAAGGTGAAAACGTTTCCGAATGTAATCCTCGCCGGAGCGTTTGGATTTAAGGTAAAGGAATTTTTCAAAGTTGAGGGGTCAGACGCAGAACCGGTCAAAGTCAATTTTTCATAAATCCCAGTCGCTTTGGTCGTCGCGCAATTTGTTGCGCATCCGCCAAGCCCAAAAGGTAAACTTTCCAGGGAATTTACGTTAATTAAGGGCGTGGCAGTGCTCAAAATTGTGCGCCTCCCCGCGACAATAACGATATATGTCCATTCGCTCACAAATTCAGTCCAATATTCTTAAGTCATACGCCTTCATGACGGGATTCATCATATTTGTGGTTTTTGCAGGCTATGTGATGGGCAATGCCTTGGGTTACGGTGATTCGTTTGTGTTTATTGCCGTTGCATTTGCCGTCATATCTTCGTTTGTCAGTTATTACTGGGGATCAACGATAGTTCTTGCGATGTCTAAAGCCAGGCCTGCAGACCGGCGGCGGGATTTTGATTTTTATACCGTGACAGAAAATCTTTGCATAGCTTCGGGGTTACCCAAGCCGAAACTGTACGTTATTGATGATGATGCCATGAACGCATTTTCTACGGGCCGTGATCCGCAGCATGCGGTTGTCTGTGCGACGAGCGGATTACTTGCTCGCATGGATCGTGAAGAGCTTGAGGGCGTCATTGCTCACGAATTATCGCATGTGAAAAATTACGATATACGGCTAATGGCGGTTGTTGCAGTTCTTGCCGGAACCGTTGCTTTTTTGGCGGATATGTTTTTGCGGACGCTGTGGTGGGGCGGCGGACGACGAAGCCGCAACAGTGAGGGCGGTCAACTGCAGGGGATATTAATGATCGTTGGTATTGTGCTTGCTATTCTTTCTCCGATTGTCGCGACGCTTATACAGCTAGCAATTTCCCGGAAACGTGAATATTTGGCAGACGCGTCAGGCGCGCTTCTCACCAGAAATCCGGAAGGGCTTGCAAGCGCCCTGGAAGAGTTAAAAAAGGATACGGCTGTTTTACAGGAAGCTACCAATGCAACCGCTCATCTTTTTATCACCAATCCTTTCAAAGGAAAAGCCTTCGGCACCTGGTTTTCCGGACTGTTTGACACGCATCCGCCGATTGAGGAGCGGATTAAAATTCTCCGGTCGATGTAATATGAATATCACGATCCGCAGAGCTAATCCTCGTGAATGGCAGATTGTTCAGAAATTGATACATGAGGTTTTTATAAGTGACGCACAGCATGATCCTCATCTGGACCTCACATGGCCATTCTCTGAAGATGGAATAGAGCGTTATAAAAAATATGTCACCGACCCGACTTTTATAGCGTTCATCGCGTTTGAAGGAACCAATCCCGTTGGACTTATTGTGGGAGCTCCGAAAGAAATTAGTTACCGGACGGTCAAAATGGCGGAAATTGTGGAAATCGGAGTGACTCCGACCCACCGTTCATCGGGAATCGGTGCTCTGCTTGTTACAAGGTTGAGGCAGTGGTGTCGTGAAAACGGGTATCAAAAATTACTCGTGAATGCGTACTGTAAGAATACTAAAGCGATCTCGTTTTATAAACGGCAGGGATTACAACCGGCCGATATCGACTTTGAGATGGAGCCGTAAATCAACGGAACTAGCATTCTTCATCATAGAGCGCCAGAGAGGTTTACTGTAAGTAAACTTTCCCGACTGTGCGATAATAGGAGTATGAGCTTCAAGCATCGGCTGACTGTAGCGGCAGGTAAATTCGTTTCGTGGACAAGTAAAACCTTTCATCTGGGTGCCGGTGCGACCTGGCCCGGAGAGATTGCCCTCATGATGTCGCCTCACATTCTTGGTGAATTCGGAACGCATATTACAGACGGGATAATTCTCGTTGCCGGCACAAACGGCAAGACGACAACGTCCCTCATGATAAAAACGATTTTAGAGAAAGAGGGAAAATCCGTCGTCCATAATAAAAGTGGAGCTAATCTCCTCAATGGTGTCGTATCGGCCTGTATTGAACATACGACCCGTGGTGGACGTGTGAACGGAGACTTCGGGGTTTTTGAGATCGATGAAAACTCGCTCCCCATTGTAATGCGCTACATTGCGCCAAAATTCATCGTCATCCTTAATCTTTTCCGTGATCAGTTGGACCGTTATGGCGAGGTCGACGTGATTGCGGAAAAATGGCAAAAAGCTCTACGCACTATTGATGAGAGAACCACGCTTATTCTGAACGCCGATGATCCGCTGGTTAGTTCTCTTGCAAAAGATGTGAAGGCGAAGGTGAAGTATTTCGGTCTTGACGACCCATCGCTTGCTGCCCCCAAAATGGAGCATGCGACGGATTCGACATTTTGTCTCTTTTGCGGCGCACGGCTTTCCTACAAAGTAAATTATTTTTCCCATATCGGAGAATGGTTTTGCAGCGTCTGCGGTGAGACGAGGCCAAAATTGGATCTCTCGTCATGGCAGTCACCGCTCCCGGGTCTCTACAACCGCTACAATACGCTCGCTGCCGTCCTTACTGCCCGCGAGTGTCATATCACCGACGATCACATTACGACTGCGTTAACCGGATTTGCGCCCGCATTCGGGCGTCAGGAAGAATTTGCCGTCGCCGACAAAAAAATCAAAGTATTTCTTTCGAAAAATCCTGCCGGGTTTAATGCGTCCTTGCGGACGGTGCTTGAAAGTAAGCCCGCGGCAATACTTTTCGCCCTTAACGACCGGATACCTGACGGACGCGACGTGAGTTGGATTTGGGACGTGGATTTTGAAACGGTTCCGAAAAATGTGGAAGTTGTTGTAACGGGCGACCGCGTATATGATATGGCGATCCGTGTACAATATTCAGCCGGCGAAATGAGGAAACCGCATGTGGAACCGGACCTGCGGCACGCTATAAAACAGGGCCTGCAACTTACGCCGCAGGGCGGCATCTTATATGTTTTATCGACCTATTCGGCAATGCTCGAAGTGAGGAAAATTGTAGGGGGGAGAAAAATACTGTAATACAATAATGTCATTGCGAGACCCCGTCAGCTGACGGGGCGAAGCAATCTGAATTAATTGAAGAGATTGCCGCGTCTCGAAGACTCGACTCGCAATGACAAGAATAAAATTATGGATTATAAATTAAACATCGCGTGGCTCTATCCTGACCTCATGAGTACGTACGGAGACCGGGGGAATATTATTGTCCTTGAGCGCCGGTGCCAGTGGCGGAGTATCGATGTGACCATTGTACCGGTCACACTCGAGACAAAGATCGGTAAACTCAAATCCTGTGACCTTTTGTTCATGGGAGGTGCTCAGGACCGGCAGCAGAAACTCGCATCCGAAGATTTCTTAGGCAATAAAGGCCCTGTCGTTGCCAAGATGGTAGAGAGCTGGATCCCTGCGCTATTTGTCTGTGCTGCCTACCAGTTTGTCGGTCATTATTACCGCCCGTATCAGGGAAAGGATATCCCCGGCGCTGGTATTTTTGATCTTGTGACCATCCACCCCGGCGATCAAGCAAAACGGTGTATCGGCAATGTCGCCGCCAAAATTATCAACTTACCGGGGTTTGAAGGGAAGACGATTGTCGGATTTGAAAATCACGGGGGGCGGACGACGCTCGGACCTAAAATGAAGCCGCTTGCGAAAGTGATCAAGGGTTACGGTAATAATGGCGAAGATGGGTACGAAGGCGCGGTGTATAAAAATTCGGTGGGATCGTATTTTCACGGACCGCTCCTGCCTAAAAACCCGATGATCGCCGACTGGCTTATTGGGAAGGCGTTGGAGATGAAATATGACAAACATGTAACACTGAGATCTCTTGATGACACCCTTGCAACCCGCGCCCGCGAAGTAATCCTTCACAAGATCTGACGCTCACCTATGATTGATCCAACCGATTCAATAATTGAGGTGTATGACACAATCGCCGATGCGTATGTGGCGAAGTATGGGGAAGATTCCACCGATAAGTCGCACGTTAATTTGCTATTAAAAAAACTTCCGTATAAAGCCGAAATACTGGACGCCGGCTGTGGTGCAGGACAAAACGCATATCATATGGCCAAAAAGGGATTCCGGGTGACCGGCGTTGATTTATCAAGGAATATGCTTGCCATTGCAAAGAATCATTATTCAAACTGCACATTTGTTTATATGGATATTCGCAGGCTCCAGTTCCCGCCTAATAAATTTAATGGGATCCTCTCCTCGTATTCTCTTATTCATATATCTGACACAAAGGTTTCGGGAGTATTGTCGGATTTTTACCGAATACTGAAATCCGGAGGCTGGGTTGCGATATTCGCTCAGCAGGGAAAGCCTGATCATTATGTAGACGAGCCGTTTGCGCCGGGTAAGAAAACATTTTTCAATTTCTTTACCAAGAAACGGATCACAGAGAAACTTAAAGAGGTCGGATTTTCGTCAATCACCATACAGTCAGAGCACTGTGACGATAAGTACAATATGTCGGATACGAATCTGTATATATTTGCGAAGAAATAACGTTATCCAACAGTAGCACCCACGAAGTCGATTTTTTTGTAGACTTTCCGTATCTCATCCCAGAATTTCTGCGACAGGTTCTGTGAGAATGCGCCGTATGCGCCCGAGTTCATGTTGCCGCAGAGTTTTCGCTCGTATTCGCGGATTACATCAACCACTTCGCGTCCGATATCGTTGAATTTTGCCTGGTTGAGCTCGGGGTTAAGGACGTATGCATCATGTATTCCCTTGAATGTATCAAACAGCTCCTGATTGTCCGCAATCATCTGTTCATAAAATTTTTGATACTGTCTCATACAATTAGCGTACGAAATATCACGCATTTACGCAAGAGTGGCGTATAATACCCCATATGACCGATAACGAAGTTGCGAAATTGCAGAAAGAAGTAAGCCTCTTATATCGTGTCGCGCAAACGGTCCATAGTCTGGAACTTAAGGACGTCCTCAGGGAGATCGTTTCCGTCGTCATTGAGGTATCCCATGCGGATTCCGTCTTAATTTACGTTCTTGATCCAAAAAAATCAGAACTCATTCTCCGTGCCTCCAAGAATCCTCATGCGGCCTTACTTCAAAATATTACGATGAAAATGGGCGAGGGGATAACGGGATGGGTTGCCCGTCAAAAGCAGCCGGTTGCAATTGCAGAGGGCGCCTCGAAGGACTCGCGATTTAAATATTTCAGAAATTTACCTGAGGATACCTATGAGGCATTTTTATCAGTGCCTATTATAACGAAACGCGGAGTTGTCGGCGTCATCAACATCCAGCATAAAGCGCCCCATGCCCATTCTCAGATGGAGATAAATCTATTAACAGCCGTAGGAAAACTGGTCGGCGGAGCTGTTGAAAACGCGCTTCTTATTGAAGAGACACTATCTCTTAAAGAGTCGTTGGAACTGCGGAAACTCGTTGAAAAGGCCAAAGGAATTCTCATGAAACGGAAAGGACTCTCCGAGGAAGCAGCATATAAAGTTTTGCAGAAAAAAAGCATGGACCTGCGGAAGTCGCTCAAAGAGATGGCCGACGCCATCATCATCGCTGAACAATTGAGCGTTACCCATTAATCCCATAAAATCGAGTGTTGACATTATGAGTTATTTTTTTTAGGATAGATATAATATCCTCAACGACGAGGGTTACATATAGGGAGACAACGATGTCCCGCCAAGTGGCGGGATTTTTAGTGGTTAGTTCGTAAGTCGAGTCATCGAGACGAATGAACTAACCACAATCCAGCAACGCTGGAGTCATATAAAAACATTTAAAAGGGGGTTTCTATGGCAAAAGATGAAGTGAAAGAATTACTTGCGAAAGCAAAAAAAGACAAAGTAGCATTTGTGGATCTACAGTTTAACGACTTCATGGGCAACGTCAAAAGTTCGACCATCCCTATTTATAACCTGGAGGGGGCTCTCACAAGCGGCGTCTGGATAGACGGATCTTCAATCGAGGGCTTTGCACGTATCCACGAGTCGGATATGTATTTGGTACCGGACGTCTCGACTTATGCACTTCTTCCATGGCGCAATGAAGTAGCCACCGGTAGAGTCGCGAGGCTTATCTGTGACGTCTATACGCCGAACCACGAGCCGTTTGAGGGTGATCCGAGAAATATATTAAAGAGGGTTCTTGCCGAAGCCAAGAAAATGGGTCTCGACTACTACACCGGCCCTGAGTGTGAATTTTTCCTGCTTCCGAAAAATGAGGACGGCACTATCCGACGCGAATCGCGCGGAAATGGGTATTACTTCACCCTTATCATGGATGAGGCATACACCATAAAGAGGAAGATTATGGAAGGTTTAGACAGCATGGGGATAGTTTCCGAAACCAGTACCCATGAGGTTGCCGATAACCAGCATGAGATTGATATCCGCTACGGTGAGGCCCTGAAAACCGCGGACAACACGGTGACTCTCAAAATGGCAGCCCGCTTTATAGCCTACCAGCACGGGTGGCACGCGACATTCATGCCCAAACCGTTTTACGGCATAAACGGCAGCGGCATGCATACCCACCAGAGTCTGTGGATTGGGTCTAAAAACGCCATGTACGACCCCAAGGATGCTTACGGATTGTCGCAGGTGGCATATCAGTTTTTAGCGGGACAATTAAAGTACGCGAAAGAATTGGCCGGAGTATTTGCGCCGATTGTCAATTCGTACAAACGGTTAACTCCGGGCTTTGAAGCGCCGGCGTACGTATCATGGGCGAGAATTAACAGGTCAGCTCTCATCCGTGTCCCCAAGATTTCCAAAGGAACGGAAAACAAAGCGACACGCTTTGAGATACGCTGTCCTGATCCGTCGGCAAGCCCATATCTCACCTTCGCAGTTTTGCTTAAGGCCGGGCTTGAGGGCATAAAACGGAAAATGAAAGCGCCCGCGCCGGTTGAGGAAAACCTGTTTGAGTTTGACGATGCGAAGCTAGCCAAACACTACATCACCAAACTCCCTGCGAGTCTGGGCGAGGCACTTACCGAAATAGAGAAAGGCACAATTGTCCGCTCAACATTCGGTGAATATACGTGGAAGCGGTATCTGGAAGCCAAAGGCGAGGAATGGAACAGCTTTAGGCGTTGGGTGACGGACTGGGAACTGTCGCGGTATCTCGTCGACATGTAACGTTGGGTATATAATATGTTCTAATGGCAACGAAATTCACAACAGACGATGTGACGCATATCGCGTCCCTCGCGAACATTCCCGTCACGGACGGGGAGAAGAAGAGCCTCGCCGATGGGTTTACCAAAACAATCGGCGTTGTCGAGGAACTGAACAAACTCGACGTTTCCGTCGTTACTGCTGTCCATATGACGGGGCTATCAAACGTGCTTCGCGAGGATGAGGTTGATAAGAAGCGCATGTTTACCCAAGAGCAAGCCCTCGCCAATGCGCCCAATACCCATAACGGCTATTTTGTTGTAGACCAGCTCATCGAACAGGATGACTAAGACTCCCTATGAAAAAATTGAACACGCTTACACTTGCGTCTGCCGTTAAAAAACTCAAATCCAAAGAGATTTCCCATAAGGAGCTTTATGCTGATGTGTCGGAGGCGATTGCCGGCAAAAATAAAGAGCTTAATGCGTACCTCGCTCTCAATACTGAAGCGGTTAGTCAAGCTGAGAAACTATTGGATACGCCGCTTGCGGGTGTGCCGGTTGCGGTCAAAGATAATTTTCTGACGGTTGGGTTGGAAACCACGGCATCCTCGAATGTTCTCAGAGGCTTCAACCCGCCGTACGAATCGACCGTCACGTCACGGCTTAAGAAGGCAGGTGGCGTGGTCGTTGGCAAAACCAACATGGATGCTTGGGCGCATGGCAGCAGTACCGAAACCTCTGATTTCGGCCCGACAAAAAATCCGAATAATTTAGCTCACGTGCCCGGAGGTTCATCCGGTGGAAGCGCAGCAGCTGTTGCCGCTAACATGTGCATCACGGCATTGGGAAGCGAAACCGCAGGCTCTATCCGCATCCCATCCGCATGGTGCGGGACGGTGGGGTTGAAGCCCACCTATGGCCGCGTGCCCCGCACGGGGGTTGTGGCAATGGGAAGCTCCCTGGATTCACCGGGCCCCATGACTAAAACGGTCGAGGATGCGGCAATACTTCTATCTGTCATCGCAGGGAAAGATCCGTATGACGCAACGACCGGAGAATTGCCGGTGCCCGATTACGCCTCAAATCTCAAAAAAGGAGTGAAGGGACTGAAGATCGGCATCTGCTACATGGACCACCCGCAGTTGAAAGGTACACAAACCGAGAAATCCGTTGAAGAAGCGGGAAAACTGTTTGAAAAGAATGGTGCAACAGTAGAGAAGGTTGCCCTTTCAGATCAATTAGAAGACAACACCATACTCAATCCCGATTATGCAGTCGGCGTCTATACCGTCGTCCAACGGAGCGAAGTTAGTAGCAACTTAGCCCGCTATGACGGCATCCGTTACGGTCATAATAGAAGCACGTTCGGTGCGGAAGCCAAACGGAGGATTATGCTTGGCACCTTTACGTTGTCGAAGGGTTATGCGGATAAATACTACGTTTTGGCGGAAAAAGTACGCAATCTCTACATAAAAAACTTTGCCCAGCTGTTTTCAAAATATGATCTGCTCATTTCTACCGCAACACCCGGTCCGGCACTCAAATTCGGTGAGAGCGAAGGGAATCCTCTTTTTGGAGAGCTTACTGACTTACTCAACGAGCCCAGTTCATTATCCGGACTCACGGGCATAAGTGTCCCATGCTATTGGGATAAAAAAACGGGACTTCCCTTAGGACTTTCCATCATGGCAAATCACTGGCAGGAGGAAACGGTACTTCGGGCTGCATATCTCTATGAACAGGAAACGGACTTCAATCCGTGGACGAAGGAGGCGCATGAGTGAGTGGGAGCCGGTTGTCGGGATGGAGATACATGTAGAGCTTAAGACCAAAAGCAAAATGTTCTGCGGATGCAAAAACGACCCGTTCCACGCGCCCAAGCCCAACATCTATACGTGTCCGGTCTGTCTCGGGATGCCGGGTGGACTCCCTGTGCCGAATAAAAAAGCAGTCGAGTGGACGATCATGCTCGGGCTTGCTTTGGGGTGCGAAATCCCGCTTCACAGCAAATTCGACAGGAAAAACTATTTCTATCCCGACTTGGCAAAGGGCTATCAAATTTCACAATACGATGAGCCGTTCTGTGTGAATGGCCGCGTCCACCTTCCCTCGGGCGACGTACGCATCCACCGCGTGCATCTGGAAGAGGACACGGGTAAGTTGCTTCATAAAACCGTCAACGGCAAAAAAGTATCACTCATCGACTTTAACCGCTGCGGCGTACCGCTTATGGAAATTGTAACGGAGGCTGATATCCATTCAGCTGAGCAGGCACGGGAATTCTTAAAGAAACTCTACCAGATTATCCGGTATCTCGACGTTTCCGATGCAGATATGGAAAAAGGCACGATGCGCCTGGAGCCCAATATTTCGGTCCGTCCTGTCGGTGACACGCACCTTCCGGCCTACAAAGTGGAAGTGAAAAACATCAACTCTTTTGCATTCGTCAAAAAAGCAATTGAGTACGAAACCGAGCGTCACATTACCTTCCTGGAAAAAGGCGAAAAGCCGCCTCAAGAGACACGCGGATGGAACGAGGATAAAGGCGTTTCGTTCCCACAACGATCTAAGGAAAACGCCGAGGATTACCGCTATTTCCCGGACCCTGATATACCTCCTATCGTGTGGGAACAAGGATATATTGATGGTTTAAAGAAACAACTCCCTAAACTACCAGATGATAAATTCCAGGAGTTTGTAACTATGGGTTTTCCAACTTCATATGCAAGTTTATCATCGGTATCCCCAAGTTCAGTTGTTTTCGTAGAAACTGCTTACAATCTTACCGTTAAGAAAGACCCAACGATAAATCCAAAAACATTTGGAGATTGGTTATTTAATCGTCCAATAGATATTGAAACCGCTAATCCAAATAAAATTGCGGAGGAGTTAATTCAGTCTAGAAAAGTTGTTTCTATACCGGATGAGGAAATCCAAAAGGCAATTTCAGACGTCCTTGCCGCCAATCCCAAAGCCGTCGCTGATTTCAAAGCGGGCAAGGAACAAGTCAAAATGTTTCTCTTCGGCAACGTGCTTAAAACCCTAAAAGGGAAAGGCGATAAAAAGAAGGTAATGGAGATACTTCAAAAGAGTCTTACTGTTTAACTATAATCATACCCTAAGCGTTTTCTCATTGAGATCTATTTTTTGCCTCATTGCGCGCATGGAAACGCTTGCGGAGTATAAATGTGACCCGTTTTCATGAATATTTTTGTGTAATTTGGTACTATCGCATTATGACTGGTGCAGATTTTGGTGAAATTCCGAATATAACGCCTATTGTTGAACAGCTCATATCTCGTGGTGAAATATCGATTATTAACCCTGGCTATGGACCAGAACAAAATAAATTATCCATGCCCATAGCTGCTGCCTATATACAAACAGATAGTGGTGACCCTGCAATTCTAGTTTCAAATTGTTGGTATACAGAAAAAACACTACAAATATTCGGCACAAATGGTGAGTATCTCGGCAATTTTTTTAACTCGAATTTTGATCAGGCGTCAGCAATTACAACTGACAGCGATGCTGTGTATATTACCGATGATGCGACTGGTACGATTGTCAAAATATCCCGTGATCTTCACACGCCTCAATGGATTGTTAATCAAGAAGACCAGAGACTTCACACACGAAGGATTGGTTCGTTAGCTGTCGATGATAATTACCTCGTCGCATTTGATACAGCGAAATCAAAAATAAGAATATACGATAAATTTACTGGCGAAGAAATGAATAGCATTGGTGAATTTTTACCAATGACCTTTGAAGAGGCAGGACATGAAAGTCTTAAACCAGATGGAAAAGTAGCTTTTAATGGGCATCACGATATTGCTATATTTGGAGATTCAATAGTCGCAGTGAAGAGCGGTGTTGAATGGGGTGAAAAATTTCATATTCCAGCTTCAATTAAAGTAATATCATTTGATGGGAAATTATTATCAGAAAGGAAGATCAGCACACAAGTGGGTGAAATTCATTCTATAGCAGTTGATAATTCCAGACGTCAAATATTTCTTGGCGTAGACAATACCGTGCAAATAATTAATGAAAAAGGCTTAATAGGAAACATTGAGGTGCCTGGTTGTCCAAAAAAAGGTGGTGGAGTTTTAAATTTACATATAGACTCTGATTCTGGAAATTTAATAATTTGTCACGGAGGAATGAACGTCCCAGAAAAATACGTAACTACAAAAGGTACGCAAACGGTAATAGGTGATAGAGAAAGATCAAGCGCTACGAGCTATAGTCAAATAATTACTTTATCACCTATTGCCAGGGATAAACTCATGAAAAAAACATTAGGATCTAATGAATTTGAGATTGCGGGGTTACTGAATTAATTTCCTTCTCTCATTCCTTTCATAGGGTAATTATAGGAGTGGAAGCAGAAGTGTCGATTCAAAACGGGCTAAGAGCAGATGAAATGTTCCTCTTCGGCAACGTGCTAAAGACTCTTAAAGGAAAAGGGGATAAGAAGAAAGTGATGGATTACTTAACGAAGCAACTTATTGACTGATTCTTAAGCGGGATTATTATTCCCCATATCTACCTCTACCTTCCAAGATCCATCATCTTGTTTTCGCCAAACATTTAAGTATTTACCTGTTTCTATTTTCCCATTAGCTAATGAAAGATTAAATATACCCCAGGTGTAGCCCATGTCCGCTATTTTTGAAACATCCCCACCCTTTGGTTCCCAGGTTAATACTTCATTCTTTCCCAGGCTCATGGATTTATATATCGCGGCGATTCCTACAATTGGGGTTCCATTATTCGGGAGCATGGTGGCGTCCTTCACAAGATACCGAGAGAATGCTTCAGCCGCGCCTTTTTCTTTTGACAGGTCGGAAAATGATTTGTCGGTCGCGAGTAATTGTTTTAATTCTGTGTCCATGTATGCGTACAGTATATCAAAAGTATATTGAACGTTCTTTCTTTCAATCTTGTCGGATCAAGTTTTTCTCATTTCTTTTTGGATAAAGAGCGACGCCGTGAGGATGCAGGCGCCGCCGATGACCATGTTGGGCGTCAGATGCTCTTTGAAGAAGAGAATACCGAAGAGGACGGCGATGACACTATCGATTGATGCCAGCGATACGGCGGATGCCGCAACTTTCTTGAGGGCCGCGAAGTAGAAGATAAAACCCACGATGCCTATGAGTAATCCGGATACTGAAGCCAAAGATATTTGCCAAAGCACCGGAGCCGGATGGTTGATGAAAAGGAATGGTAAAAACACAAACGCTCCGACGACGTTCTGGTAAAAAATGGTTTCTGCTTTTGTATATCGTGAGAGTTCCTTTTTAAAGATAATTACTGTAAATGCATAGAGAGCCGTTGAGAGGAGTGCAAACGTCATGCCGATAAAATCTTTGTTCCCGAATGAGATCGGTTGGTTGCTGTAGAGGACGACAGCGCCTGATATCGCGAGCGCAAGGAGGAAAAAGCGTTTCCTGCTGATTTTTTCTTTCAGGAAGAAATAGCTGTAGATAAATATGAAGATCGGTGTTGTCGCGGTCATCAGTGACGCGTTTCCAATCGTCGCCATCGTATATGCGATGAAGTACATGAGAAGTCGGACGGCGTTAAGAGCGGAAGCGATGAGAACAAGTTTATTATTTCCCCGAAAAAGCGGAATCTTCTTTGCTGTCAGGTAGATAAAAAGTACGATTGTCGGGACACCGACACGGAAAAAGGTCAGCGTCGTTGACGGGAGGTGCAGGATTTTTACGAACACGCCCCCGGAAGCAAATATGATCGATGCAAGAATTAGTTCAAAGTATGCATTCATACTATTTACAACGCAGTATAGCATAGCCAATCTCCTTAACATCCTCTTGCATCTCCCATAGGTTTTAGCTATCGTGAAACTATTACGATGATTTTAACCGCCAAAATCTGCCTCATACATCATGAACGAAGTAATTAAAAAAGAATCCGTTAAAGAGCTTCAATTTGCCGACATGCAGTCTATAGTAGGTTCCGCGAGAAGAGTGTCTCATCTCTACTCTGTTCCCTTCGTCGATGTTCATAATGTGAGAATGGGCGATATACTCTATGATCTGCAATCATACGCGGACCATGTGTACACTGAAACGGATGTGCGGGAGGGTCTGTTCCGATTTGAACAATATATTTATAACAGTTTCAGTAAGTTTAAAAAACACCACATTCTCGATGATGAGATTACGGAGCAGTATCAACCGCGGGTTGAGGATTGGTTAAGAAAGTATAAGAAGGTTGATACTGTTCGAGACGAAGAAGATTTTATTCACCAAATGGATAGGTATATATTCCGCATAATGCCTATCATGAGTAGAGTAAATAATTTTAGAGAGATTCAGGCAACCGACAGGATCAGAATGGTCCACCACGATGATTTTGATGACGGTGGAGATGACGACTTTATATTTCCTGATGAATCAATGACACCGGAACAGATCGTGGAACAACGGGAATCTCTGAATGAAATATCACAGGTTGTTGACTCATTATCAGCTTCACAAAAAAAAGCACTTGTTGCTTGGATTGAAGATGGCGCGCCTCCGGATGATGACGTCATAGGCCCAGAAATTAAAGCGCTGGTACAAAAAGGGCAAAATGATTTTCAGTCACTGCCAACGTCTGAAGACTCAGGTTCGGTAGGTATACCCTCTGCTAATTCTCTTCGACAGCGGTTTGCTGAGGTGTCCAAGCAGTTAACTATACGGCAGATTTTTAACTTGTTATCAGAATTACAGCCTCATCAGTCGTTTGCAATATTATATTGTATGGGTTATGTGTATTCGGAAACAAAAAAACCAGAGTTTTTTGCACGCTTACATTTAAATCGTTGGCAACTGCATGGAGACTTTAATAAGGGTGTACAAGCATATGCAGAGAGACTAGGGAGCACTAAGGTTATTCCAGATGACCCGGTGAATATAAAAGGGTATGTTTCGGCAATTGAAGCGGATTTTGAAATCAGTAGATTTAATTATTACGCAAGGCATCAACCTTTGCGTTTGGAATTAGAACAATTGACACCCGAAGAAACAAAAAAACTATTTGGGAGCTTAACGGATCTTGAAAGATCCTTCGTAAGAATGATGTTTGAAAAAGATGAACATAATAGATATGCATATGAATATATTTCTCAGATTAAAAAACAGCTCCCTGATAGCACGCAAACAACATATATCCTAAGGAAAATTCGCGGGTTACTATCCAACAGAATACAAATATTTTGTGACACAAACGGAAACAGGATAAGGAATAATTCAGCTCACCATTATTTGTTGCATCGTAAATCTACTGTCACAAAATTTGATCTCGCCAATTTAACGCAGGATTCATGGAAGCTTTTTCAATTGCTTACCACAGCTGATTCAACTGGGCGATATGCAAACCTTGATACTCTTCAAAGTCAGGGTTTATTACGTTCTAATCATAGATCAAATATCGATAATCTCAGACACTATTTGGAACAGAAACCGGATTTCGTAGTATCGGTATATGAGGGAGCCAAAAAGTTATTAGAAAAACGTAGCTCATTGTCCGCGCGTGAATTGTTGTTCTGCAATAATCTTATTAGTCGTATAGATCAAGGTTTATCTGTGAGAAAACAAATGCGGCCACTAGCAAAAACAAACGGATTATCGAGAGAAGGATTAGAGCTGCTCTTACGAAAAATGGATATTAACGCTATATATACGGGTGGAAAAACGTAGAAGTATTCAACAAAATCGTTAACGATGTAGATGTGATTTCCTCTTGCATCTCCCATAGGTTTTAGCTATTGTACGAACAGCGTTCGATCGGTCGTTGCGAGCGAAGATTTTTGTATTTGACCTGCCTGCGCAGGGAGGGATTGCTTCGCCGTAAGAACGGGCTCGCAATGACAACCGCACTAATTATGGGAGATTTTGTACACTTGCACACGCACAGCGAATTTTCACTCCTTGATGGACTGGGGAAATTGGACCACCTTATTGAGCGCGCCAAATCGTTCGGGATGGATGCCTTGGCCCTCACCGATCACGGCGCCATGTACGGCTCCTTCAAGTTTTACCTTAAAGCCAAAGCCGCGGGCATTAAACCGATTTTAGGAGTGGAGACGTATATTGCCCGCCGGAGCCACCTCGATAAAGAGGGAAAGATTGATACCGACCCATACCATCTCATTCTCCTTGCCAAAAACGAGGAAGGATACAAGAACCTCATGAAGCTCGTCACGATCGCGCACCTTGAAGGCTACTACTACAAACCGCGCATCGACTTCGAACTTCTGACCAAATATCACGAAGGGATCATCTGCACCAGCGCGTGTCTTCAGGGGCAGATATCCGTACTCCTGCGTGAGGGGAAAGACAAAGAGGCAGAGGATACGGCGAGGAAGTATAGCGAGCTTTTCGGCAGCGATCATTATTATATAGAGCTTCAGAAACACCCCCATATTCCCCTCCAGGACGAAATCAATGAGAAGCTCGTTGCGCTGTCGCGCAAGCTTGGCCTTCCCTTGGTCGCGACCAACGACATTCATTATGTAGACCCCGAAGATGCGGAGGCGCAGGAAATTCTCCTTTGCGTCCAGACCCAGCACACGATGATAGAGAAGGACCGGCCGCTCTCGATGCTTGAGTCGCCTGATTTTTATATGCGTTCGCCCGAAGAGATGCGCGGACTTTTCATCCAATATCCTGAGGCGATTGAAAATACCGTCAAGATCGCATCCATGTGCGACATCACCTTATCTGTCGGAAAATGGATTTTGCCGCAGTATCCGCTTGAAGCGGGAGAGACGCCGGCTTCGTACCTACGTAAAATGGTTTGGGACCGGGCGCCTACGAAATATCCAAAGATGACGGAAGCGGTACGGGAACGGATCAATTACGAGCTCGACATTATCAATACCAAGGGCTATTCGACGTATTTCCTTATCGTCCAGGATTTCGTCAACTGGGCTAAGAATAACGGGATCGGGGTCGGACCCGGACGCGGATCGGCTGCGGGGTCAGTTATTTCGTTTATCCTCAACATCACCGGCATTGATCCCTTATTCTTTAACCTCCCGTTTGAGCGGTTTTTAAATCCATTCCGCCCTAGCCCCCCCGATATCGACCTTGATTTTGCTGATGATAGGCGTGATGAAGTCATCAAATACGTCACACAGCGGTATGGTTCGGACAAGGTCGCCCAGATTATCACCTTCGGCACGATGGAGGCGCGCGGTGCCGTCCGTGATGCCGGCCGGGCGCTCGGGATGCCCTATGCACAGCCGGATAGGATTTCAAAGATGATTCCCATGGGATTTCAGGGAAGTGCGATGACAATCGATAAAGCTATCCAGCAGGCGCCAGAGCTCGCTCTGGCGTACCAAAGTGAACCGGAGACCAAGCGGCTTCTTGATGTCGCGCGGAAGCTCGAAGGCGTTGCACGCCATGCGTCGGTTCATGCAGCAGGCGTTGTCATCGCCGACAAGGCGATCGTCGAGTATACACCGCTCCAGCGTGAGAGTAAGGGCGAGCGGATTGTGACCCAATACGATATGTATACCGTAGGCGAAGACGGCGTGGGGCTTCTCAAGATGGACTTTTTGGGCTTACGGAACCTGACGATCATGACACAGGCCCTCAAATTTATTAAACAAGTGCGCGGGGAGACGATTAACTTATCCTCAATCCCGCTTAACGACGCGAAGACCTACAAAATGCTTTCAAGCGGCGAGACAACAGGCGTATTCCAGCTTGAGTCGGCGGGCATGCGGCGCTACATCAAGGAATTACGGCCCACCAACATCTTCGATGTCATGGCGATGGTCGCCCTTTTCCGGCCCGGACCCATGCAGGTCATCCCCGAATTTATACGGCGGAAACACGATCCCACACAGATTATGTACCCGGACCCCCGGCTTAAGGATGTTTTGAAACAATCCTACGGGATTATCGCCTACCAGGACGACGTGCTTTTGACCGCCATCACCCTGGCCGGTTACTCGTGGGGGGACGCCGATAAGCTTCGGAAGGCAGTAGGCAAAAAGATTCCTTCGGAAATGAAGAAACAGAAGGAGAAATTTGTCGAAGGATGTATCAAAAACGGGATGGCCAGGCAGGGCGCTGAGGAGATTTTCAATCTCATTGAGCCCTTCGCCGGCTACGGATTTAACAAAGCGCATGCGGCATGTTACGCCATGATTGCCTATCAGACAGCGTACCTCAAAGCCAATTATCCAGTTGAATACATGACTGCGGTATTGGCTGCTGAGTCCCGGGCAAATACGGGGCCGGCACGCGACGATAAGATCTCAAGTATCGTTGCCGAGTGCCGGAGGACCGGAATCGCGCTCCTCCCTCCAGACGTGAATTCATCGGACGTGGAGTTTACGATAGAGAATGAAAAGATCCGTTTCGGACTGTCTGCGGTCAAGAATGTGGGTGAAGCGGCAATCGAAGTCATCCTTGCCGCCCGCGCTGCCGGTAAATTCGTGGGAATCGGGGATTTCTTGGGCCGTGTGGAAACCGGCAAGGTCAATAAGAAAGTGCTTGAGAGTCTCATCAAAGCCGGCGCCATGGATGCATTCGGGAAACGCGCGGCACTCCTTGCGTTCCTTCCGGCGGTTCTTGACCAGGTTCATAAGCAAAAAAAACAGGTCGCATCAGGTCAGGTCGGGTTGTTTGCCGAAGATGATGCAAAACAGATTCTCTCTGACATTCTCCCTCAAGTGCCGGAGATCGCCCAGTCTGAGCTTCTGGCGTACGAAAAGGAATTATTGGGATTTTACCTCACGATGCATCCTTTGGAACCGTACCGGAAGCAGCTAAGCACGCTTTCCTTAACCTCAATTGCCGATATCAACGTTAATAGGGTCGGTGAACGGGTATCAGTCGGCGGAATTGTCGTCAATGTGAAGCGGATTACGACAAAAGCCGGCAACCATGAGATGGCCTTCGTGAAGCTCGAGGATCTGACCGGAATAATTGAAATAGTCGTATTCCCTAAGGTGTATGCGCGGACGATGGATTATTGGCAGATGGACCAGATCGTGACGGTGGGCGGTAAAATCGACGAGAAAGACGACCGGCTCACCATCCTCATTGATGATGCGAATTTACTCTCAGCTCAAACCTATTCAACAGAATAATCCCACTACGCGGTATCCCGGGAGTCACCAACCCCGGATGGGAGCGTTGTTAATGCCGCTTCGTGGAATTTCAGCTTTGTGATAATGAAGAAGATTGATATACAATAAAAGAATCCTAGGGCTGAAGGTGCTCAAGGCTTCAATATGCCCGTGCCTAAATGTAACCTACCTTACACACATGCATCACGGTTACGCATTGACGGAGTAGGCTTTCATTTACTACAATGAATACGAAAATAGAAAAGTTTGGAGAACAAAAAGGACCGAAGAAAGAATCATATCGGCTTCACATAAAGGATATTAACGGGATTGTTGAAGTAAGCGGGAATTCACCTAAAAAGAAGAGGAAAGAAGATACTGGTGCATGGTTCTATCTCGGGTTTGTCGGTCAAATCGGATATGCGATCGCGCTGCCGATTGTCGGTGGGGGGTTACTCGGGGCATACATTGATAGAAGACTATCAACGTACCCAAAAGCAACCCTCTTATTACTTTTTGTCGGCATCGTCATTTCAGTTGTCGGATTTATACAGACTATCCGTGAACTATTGAATCAAAAAAAATAATATACCCTTCAAATAAAATTTGTTCGGGTATTAACACAATCGTAAACAAATTAAGGAATATATGCTACACATATCGCTTGCAGCGGAAAGAATCGGAAGCATTCTCGGAATGCCGATCACCAATTCGCTTCTTGCAACATGGGTGACCATGGCGGTTCTCATTATTTTTTCCTGGGCTGCGACACGAAATCTTCAAATGATCCCATCGGGAATACAGGTAATTGCGGAAGTGTTGATCGGAGGCCTCTATGACTTTTTTAAGTCCGTTACGGGAGAGAAGCATATCAATAAGTTTTTCCCGTTGGTTGCAAGCTTTTTCCTTTTTATCATTACAGCAAACTGGTTGGGGCTTTTGCCCGGTTTCGGAACCATTGGATTTTTCCATGGTGAAGAATTTGTACCGCTCCTAAGGGCTGCAACCGCTGATCTTAATATGACGATCGGACTCGCGCTCGTTGCGGTTATCGCAATTCAGTACTTCGGGTTTAAGGTAGTCGGATTTCATTACAGTTCGCGCTTTATCAATTTTTCAAACCCTATTATGTTTCTCCTGGGTATTCTTGAGCTTGTGTCTGAACTGTCGAAAGTCATTTCGTTTGCGTTCCGGTTATTCGGCAATATTTTTGCAGGCGAAGTCCTCCTTGCAGTTATGGCATTCCTCATGCCGTTCCTCGTGCCGCTCCCTTTCTTAACCCTGGAATTATTCGTCGGGTTCATCCAGGCGCTTGTTTTCTCAATGCTGACCGCAGTATTTCTCAATGTCGCCGTATCACACGGAGAGGAGCACGCATAAAATTTTGATCGGAGGTGAGTTTTAATGGATGTTTCATCAATAAAATTAATCATGTTCGGACTGACAGTCGCAATCGGCGGAAGTATGCCGGCAATTGCAATCGGAGTTCTTGCAGGAAAAGCACTTGAAGCTATCGGGAGAAATCCTGAGGCCGCGAGCGAAATCCGTACCAATATGATTTTAGGTATCGCTTTTGCTGAGGCTATCGCTATTTACTCGCTGGTTGTCGGACTTATTATTAAGTTCGTCTAAAGAGTGAGTGGAAACAATGATGTTTTCTCATCCCGCCCTAAGCGGGATGGTAAAATGGCATTGATGTGCCAGATGTTATAGAAAGGAACATTTATGGATAAATTAGGAATTGAACCAAAATTACTGATCGCACAAATCGTCAACTTTGCGATTATAGTGTTTGTGCTGTCAAAGCTTTTATATAAACCGATTCTCGGTATGCTTGAAAAACGGAAGAAAGAGATCGCTGAAGGCCTCAATCTGACAGCGAAGATGCGCGAAGAGGAAGAAAAATTTGAAGAGAAAAAGCAGAAAATGCTCGTCACGGTCCGAAAAGAGGGTCAGGACATTATTGAGGAAGCTCGGAAACAGGCCAAAGAAGAGGAAAAGGAAATTATTGCCGAAGCGCATAAGGAAGCGGAAGTGATCCTTCTCAAAGCCCGGGCGGATATCGATCATGAGCGGCTTGCGATGCAAAAGCAGGTTCAGGCCAGCGCAGTCGAGCTTGCTATCGCGATGGCTAAACGGCTGTTGACGGGAGTTTTGTCCAACGAAGAAAAACACGCGATGATAGCCAAACACGTGAGTGAGCTGGAGTCGATGAAATCGGTTTAACTATGGATACACCTTTAACCAAAGATGCACGCGGACTCGTTGACGGGGTTGTCAATTATCTCCGTCATGAAGACCGATCAAAAGCAGTGTTACCGAAGGTGCAGGCGTTTTTGGGGAAAGTGACGGCGACCGCCAAGAAGGAAAAAATTGCCAAAGTGGAAACGAGCGTCGCTCTTACTGAAGAGGAAAAAGCGCGGCTCGTGAAGGCTCTTGTCAAATTACTGGGACACGAAGTACAGTTGGAAAGTACCGTTAACCCTCTCATCATTGCAGGTCTGCGGATTCAGGTGGGGGACTGGATCGTGGATACGACAATGAGAGGTCAACTTGAACAGCTGGCCCTTCTGTTAAATCAATAAAAAACATATGAAAAACGATATCACACAACAAATTGCAAAAGATCTCGCCAAAAAGATGGAGTCCTTCGAGCCGAAGATGACGTCAAAGCACGTCGGATATATTACGTCCATCAGTGACGGCGTTGCAAAAATCAGCGGGCTTCCAAATGTCGCGTATCTTGAACGGCTTGAGTTTCCACACGAAATTTACGGATTTGCCATTAACCTCGAAGAAGATTCAATCGGAGCCATTATTTTAGGTGATTATCTCAAGTTAAAACAGGGCGATGAAGTGAAAGCAACCGGACAATTATTGTCCGTGCCAGTCGATGAGGCATTTTTAGGCCGCGTTATTAACCCAATCGGAGACCCGATTGACGGTAAAGGGAAAATTACGGCGAAAAAATTCTATCCTCTTGAGAAGATTGCTCCGGGCGTCGTTGTTCGTCAACCGGTCAATACTCCCCTTCAAACCGGTATCAAGGCGATCGATGCCATGATCCCTGTCGGCCGTGGACAACGTGAACTCATTATCGGAGACCGCAATACGGGGAAGACCTCGGTTGTCGTCGATACGATCATCAATCAAAAAGAAGAGGGAGTGATCTGTATTTACGTCGCTGTCGGTCAAAAGACGTCGCGTATCGTGCAGGTGGCAACTGAGCTTGCCGAACATAAAGCGATGGCACATACGATCATTGTAGCGGCCTCGGCAGCCGATTCCGCTGCGTATCAATATATCGCACCCTATGCAGGATGTGCCATGGCTGAGTATTTCATGGATAAGGGTAAAGATGTCCTTATCATCTACGATGATTTGACCAAACATGCATGGGCATACCGCCAGATTTCCCTTATTTTGAAGCGTCCAAGCGGCCGAGAAGCCTATCCGGGAGATGTGTTCTATCTTCACAGCCGGCTTTTGGAGCGCGCATGCCGACTGGACGCGGCACACGGCGGAGGATCAATTACGGCGCTTCCTATTATCGAAACGCAGGCAAATGATATCTCAGCATACATTCCGACCAACGTTATCTCTATTACCGACGGTCAGCTCTTTTTGGAGTCTGATTTATTTAACGCAGGACAGAGGCCCGCTATTAACGTCGGATTTTCGGTTTCCCGTGTCGGAGGAGCCGCGCAGGTGAAGGCGATGAAAAAAGTAGCGGGCAGCCTTAAGCTGGACCTTGCCCAATATCGGTCGCTTGCGGCTTTCGCACAGTTTTCGACTGATGTTGATGAGACAACCAAAAAACAGATTGCACGGGGTGCCCGGATGATGGAACTGTTAAAGCAGGGAAGGGGTGCGCCGCTTTCGATGGCACAGCAGGTTGCAAGTATGTGGGCGGGTTCAAACGGATACCTTGATGACGTTCCGGTTCCCGACATATCACGGTTTGAAAAAGAATTCTTAACGTATGTTGAACGGTCACACAAAAAAGTGTTGACGGCGATAACCAAAGAAAAAACGATTACGCCGGAAATCGAAACAGGATTAAAAAATGCAGTTTCTGAGTTTAAAAAGACATTCACGGCTTGATAACATGGCAAACATTCGACTGATCAAAGGACGGATTAAATCGGCAAAGAATATCGCACAGATTACCAAAGCGATGGAACTTGTGTCGGCGGCGAAAATGAAAAAAGCCCAGGCTCAGGCGCTTGCGGGGAAGCTCTACGCGCAGAAAATTTTTGAAATGGTGGTCGTTTTGGCGTCACGGACGATTTCCGCTAAACATCCGCTCCTTCAAAAACCGAAACATTTGGCGGGTCGTCGGCTCGTTATTTTAATCTCAAGCAATAAGGGTCTTTGCGGAGGGCTCAATACGAATCTGTTCCGCTTTTTTTCGCAGCACTATCATGCATCCAAAAATTTCGACGCGGTGACTGCCGGGAAAAAGGGCGCGTCGTTTCTTTCCCATTTTGGCGGGTCACTGAAGGCGGACTTTTCCAACAGTTCTTCGTTTGTCGCGGAAGTTCCTGCGATTACTGAACTTGTTACCCGTGAATATACAGCCGGCCTCTACGACGGCGTTGACCTTATCTACAACGAATTCGTTAATGTCGTGAAACAGGTGCCGAAACGGAAAACAATTCTTCCTTTAACCGTTGAATCGCTGGAAACACCGGTTGAAGAGCATGGTGATTTTCTTATCGAACCGTCCATCGACGAAGTGTTTGAATCGCTTCTCCCACATTATCTTGAAAATCAGATCCGCGATGCGGCCCTCCAGGCTGAAGCAAGCGAACACTCTGCCCGGATGGTTGCGATGCGCAACGCGACCGATAACGCGCTCTCTTTGGTTGACGACCTTACGTTGGTTTATAACAAGGCTAGGCAGGAGAAGATTACCTACGAAATTACGGATATGATAACGGCATCAATGACAGTATCGGTGTAAATTTATATTGGAGGGAGTATATATGAAAAAACCAGAAGCGAAACCACAAAAAACCAAGCAAACAACCGGCGTCATCACCCAGATTATCGGTGTTGTCGTTGATGTGCAATTTCCCGAGGGAAAAGTTCCGGCGCTCTATGATGCACTTGAAGTGGCAAGTCCGTTTGTCGGATCAGGAACATTGACCCTCGAAGTTGCATCCCATTTAGGTGACGACCGCATCAAAGCCGTGGCACTCGGGCCGACAGATGGTTTAAAACGCGGCGATGTTGTGACGGCAACCGGAGCTCCGATCAGCGTTCCGGTTGGGAAAAAGACATTGGGCCGCATATTCAATGTCGTCGGTGAGGTTATCGACGGAAAAGCAAAACTCGGCGAAACGAAACGGTATCCGATCCACAGGCCGGCTCCTCTCTTTGTTGAACAAAGCACAAAACCTGAAATTCTCGAAACCGGGATTAAAGTCCTTGATCTCATTGCCCCGTTCGTAAAGGGCGGTAAAGTTGCTATTTTTGGAGGCGCCGGAGTCGGGAAAACGGTGACAATCCAGGAACTTATTCATAACGTCGCGGAAGTCCACGGTGGAGTCTCTGTATTCTCAGGAGTCGGAGAGCGCTCCCGTGAAGGCAATGATTTGTGGCGTGAGATGAAAGAGTCGGGAGTTATCGAAAAAACCGCCATGGTATTCGGCCAGATGAACGAGCCGCCGGGATCGAGGCTTCGCGTTGCGCTCACCGGACTTACGATGGCTGAATATTTCCGCGACGAAGAGGGACAGGATGTTCTGTTGTTTATCGATAATATTTTCCGGTTTGCCCAGGCTGGAAGCGAAGTCTCAGCACTTTTGGGTCGTATTCCATCGGCTGTCGGATACCAACCGACCTTGGCCTCAGAAATGGGAGCGCTGCAGGAGCGCATTACCTCAACGAAAAAAGGGTCAATCACCTCAGTCCAGGCCGTTTACGTGCCGGCTGATGATTATACGGATCCGGCGCCGGTTGCCACATTTGCTCACTTGGATAGCTCGATTTCTCTTGAGCGCGCGATTGCAGAGCAGGGATTGTTCCCGGCAGTTGATCCGCTCGCCTCGAATTCACGGATTCTTGAGCCCGGTATCGTCGGGGAGGACCATTATAATGTAGCCCGGGGAGTGCAGCGGGTTTTACAACGGTATAAGGACCTCCAAGATATTATTGCTATTTTGGGAATGGAAGAGTTAAGTGACGAAGATAAGTTGTCGGTCGCACGGGCCCGGAAAATTCAAAGGTTCCTCACGCAGCCGATGTTCGTCGCTGAGGCGTTTACGGCACGCGAAGGGAAATATGTGCCACTTGCCGAAACCGTACGCGGCTTTAAAGAGATCCTTGAGGGGAAACATGATGCAAAGCCGGAACAGGCATTCTACATGGTAGGTGGAATAGAGGAAGTGAAATAAAAGTTCGTTATTCGTTAACCGTTAATCGTCAATCGCGGTTTACGCTTAACTATTTACGCTTAACGATATGACAAAATTTTTACTTGAGATCATCACCCCACAGCGGCAGGCTTTTGCTGAAGAAGTTGATAGTGTGGTTGTGCCGACACAGAATGGTTCAATCGGCGTCCTTGCGCATCACGAGCCGCTCTTTTCATCGCTTAGTGAGGGTGAGATTAAAATTACCGTCGGACCGAAAGAGTATCTGCTCGCTATCGGCGGCGGCTTCATGGAAGTTGCTCAAAGCAAAGTTTCGATTCTCGTGTCGCGTGCCGTTCATGCGCATGAGCTCAATGAAACGGAAATTAAAAAAGCACAGGAAGCAGCTAAAAATGTTATTGCCGGGCGTGCTACCGGTGATGAGCTTGCTACAGCCCAAGCAATGCTTAGGCGGTCACTACTGGAACTTAAAGTATATAGACGTCATCGTCAACGAACGCCGATTTCTTCATCCAACCACTAATTATTGTCGCGGGGTTGACAGATATATAATCGATACACTACACTTTCAAACGGCCCAACGTCGCTTGAGAAATTATTTTTGACTTAAACCGCATATCATCGAATCGCTTCTCCTTTAAGAAGCAGAAAAGAGGTGCATATGAAAGTTCGTCAAGTCATGAGCCAACATGTGTTTACGGCGACACCGGACACGACTATCCGGGAACTCTGGAGATCGCTGTTTAAGAAACACATGAATTCCATCCCCGTTGTCGATGTTAAAAAAAAGCTTATAGGTATTATCGCCAAAGAAGATTTACTTGAAGCGCTTTTTCCCAATTATCAGGAGTATTTTGAAGACATAACGAGTTTTGAAGATTTTGAACAGATGGAAAGTAAGGTCCGGGAACTCGGGAATACAAAAGCCCGAGATGTCATGCGGACCCGTGTGGTTTTTACCAGAGCGGATTCGCCGGTTATGCGGGCGTTGTCGCGAATGATTGCGCGACGACTTAGCCAAATGCCGGTTCTGTCCGAAAAAGACGAGGTAGTCGGTCTTGTCACGAAGGGAGATATTTTCTATGCGCTCTTCCGTAAAAATCTCGGAGGGATCAGTAAAACCACTTCACATCCTTCATATCACGGTCGTACGTTATAGTATCTCACTTTTGTTAAAATAGTGAATTATATCTATTATTTCAATAAAATGACGAGTTATTGGTTCATACTTGATCATTTTTGCACTTTTCCTTACAAAAAAGACGGTTTTGTATTGACACCTCGGGATTTCTGCGATAGACTAGGCTCTAGGAATTGTATGAGTCATATTCTTATTACCCAGTTCACATGTTGCCAAAAGGATAGAGCCTAACGGCTCTTTTTTTATGCATAAGCAGGATTACATCAAAGTATCCTCGTATGAGGCGAAAAAAGGAGAAGTCAAAAAAGTCGTTCTTTTATATTCGGGAGGATTGGACACATCGGTCATGCTTAAGTGGATTGCTGACGAATATAAAGCCCAGATTGTTGCCCTTACTATAGATATCGGTCAGTTAACCGATGATTTGGAGCAGATCCGTAAAAAAGCGCTCAAACTGGGAGCGATCAATGCATATGTGATTGATGCTAAAGATGAATTCGCTGAAGAATATATTGCGAAGGGTATAAAAGCAAATGCCAGTTATCAGGGTCGTTACCATCTATCCACTCCGATCGGGCGGCCTCTTCTTGCGAAATGGGCGGTAAAAATTGCGGCACGTGAAGGAGCCGATGCGATAGCGCACGGATGCACCGGCAAAGGGAATGATCAGGTCCGGATTGAAGGCACCGCGCTCGCGCTTAACCCCGATATCAAAATCATTGCGCCGGTCCGCGAATGGTCTATGGGCAGGGATGAAGAATTAGTATACGCCAAAAAGCACGGCATCGAAGTCAAACAGACAGTGCAAAAACCGTATTCCTACGATGACAACATGTGGGGAGTGACGGGTGAGGGCGGAGAGATTGAAAATCCGGCGCTCATTCCACCGATGGAAAAAATTCTCCAGATCACGACGCCCCCATGGGAAGCACCTGATAAGCCGGAAATTGTCGAACTTGAGTTTATTAAAGGTCTGCCGGTTGCGGTCAACGGCAATCAGATGAAATTGACGGATATCATCCTCGAGTTAAATAAGGTCGGTGCCAAATACGGGGTCGGTATTGTTCATCTCATAGAGGACCGGGTCGTTGGGTTAAAGGTACGGGGGTTGTATGAAGCGCCGGCTGCTGAAATTATCATAACTGCCCACCGGGATCTTGAGAAGTATGTGTCCACCCGAGAAGAAAATGAATTTAAGTCGACGATCGATACCAAATGGGCATACCTTTGTTACGGTGCCAAGTGGTACGAACCGTTGTTTGACGATCTTAACGCATTCATCGATAAAATGAATCAGAAAGTGACCGGTAAAGTTAAATTACGGTTGTTTAAGGGTTCTTGCGAAGCGGTTGCTGTCGAGACCCCCAATACGATCTTCCAGGAAAAGCTTGCGACATTCATGACCTCGGGAGCGTTCAATCAAAACGCATCGGCAGGATTTATCGAACTCTACACGCTTCAGATGCGCCTTTCCCAACGCGCCGAGAAAACGGTGCTTCTGTCTATCGGCAAACGGAGCAACAAAATAAAATTATTATCAACGATTCGAAGGCTCTCAGAACTTCGCTATAAACTGTACGCGACATATAAGACGCATAAGTTCCTGAAGATCCACGGGATTGAAGCTATATTGGTCAATAAGATCTCCCAGCCGCACCTCAAACCGAATCTTGCGGATTTGCTGGCTGCTAACCGGTTTGACCTTATTATCAACATCCCGTCAGGCACGAAGACGAAGGAAAAGACCGACGGACAGACGATCCGTGAATACGCAATTAAATTTAACACTACACTCGTAACGACAATTAATGTTGCGGAAAGCCTTATTGAAAAATTGTATTCGGCTCAGCTTCATAAATCATAAATATGACGGAAGCAGGATTATGAAATCAGATAAAACGCAAGTCTGGAATTTTAAGCCACTGATGCTTTCTGAAATAAAAAAGCAGGGAGGATGGGTGAACGCTCATGCGCATGCAGACCGGGCATTTACGATAAATCCTGATACTCTGGATATTTATAAAAATCATTCATTAGAGGAAAAGTGGGATTTGGTCGATGCTGTGAAAAAAGATGCGACAGAAAATGATTACTACGATAGGATATCAAAAGCCATTGAAGTGATGCTCGCTCAGGGGGTGACCGCCTTAGGATCGTTTATAGATGTTGACCCCGTATGTGAAGATCGTGCTATTCGGGCCGCCCTCAGAGCCAGGGAACACTATAAGAAAGATATTAACATAAAATTTATCAATCAAACCCTTAAAGGAATTATTAATCCTGAAGCACGTAAGTGGTTTGATGTGGCTGCCCAGATGGTGGATATCATTGGTGGATTACCACGGAGGGATGAAGTGGATTACAAAAAAGGCGCAGAGCATATGGATATATTGCTTTCGACTGCCAAAAAATATAACAAGATGGTGCATGTGCATGTCGATCAGTTCAATACGGTGAATGATACCGAAACCGAACTTCTTTGCGATAAAACAATCGCACATGGTATGCAGGGGAGAGTCGTTGCAATTCACGGAATTTCTATAGCAGCACACCCAAAAGAATATCGCCTAAAGCTGTATAGAAAAATGAAAAAAGCCGGCCTCATGATGGTGAGTTGTCCCATCGCATGGATTGATAGTAAACGCAATGAAACTCTGATGCCGTTTCATAATTCATTAACCCCGATAGATGAATTAGTCCCTGCAGGAATCACTGTCGCACTTGGTACTGATAATATTTGTGACTACATGGTGCCATTCTGTGATGGCGATATGTGGCAGGAATTAAGTTTGCTCATGTGTGGCAATCGATTTACCGATATCGCCAAAGCCGTTAATATTGCAACCATTAATGGGCGAATTGCCCTCGGTATATGATAATTTTCACTCATAGTAACCCCGCGAAAGCGGGATTTTTTTATCGATAATGAAAAAAAACTATTTACTACTTGAAGACGGTGAAATTATTGAAGGGGAAAGCGTTGGGTATGATGGAGACACCTGCGGTGAAGTCGTTTTTACGACCGGTATGACCGGCTACCCGCAGAGTCTCACCGATCCGTCGTTTGGCGGACAACTGTTAATTTTTACATACCCTCTTATCGGCAATTATGGCGTACCTGCGCCAATTCATATGGATGCCCATCTGATGGCGAACTTTGAGTCAGAACGCGTGTGGCCTCAGGGAGTCATCATGTCATCTGACATTGAAACACCGTCTCACTACCAAATGGCACAATCCTTATCGTCGTGGCTTACTTCCTCCCATGTTCCTGCCATTTCCCATATTGATACCCGGGCGCTGACTCAAAAAATCCGTGAGAAGGGCGTCATGCGCGGCATGATTTCGCGTTCAAAAAGCTTTTCATGGGATGATTCTGTATTAACTGATCTTGTGCCGAAAGCGAGTTTGTCGGAAACCATCAAATATATGCCGCGAGAGTATTCCGGTAAGCGTATTGTTCTTATTGATTGCGGAGTGAAGCACGGAATTCTGCGGGAGCTCCTTGCCAACGGTTACGAAGTTATACGTATCCCGTGGAACGAGGATCCTCTTATTTATGCTGATTCGATCGACGGTGTTGTATGTTCAAATGGTCCGGGAGATCCGAAAGACTGCAAGGTGACCATAGAACATATAAGACAGGTTATTGACCGTCATATCCCATTTGTTGGTGTGTGCCTGGGTCATCAGCTCGCTGCGTTGGCGCTTGGCGCCGATACGTATAAACTACCGTACGGTCACCGCGGGCTGAACCAGCCGTGTCAGGATGTGACAACAGGAAAAGCCTATGTGACGAGCCAGAATCATGGGTATGCCGTAGATAGGAGGACGATTCCTCACGGAGTATCCGAATGGTTTATTAATTTAAATGACGGGACGAATGAAGGATTAAAATGCGATAAACAAAAAATTTGGACAACCCAGTTTCATCCGGAAGGTAATCCCGGACCATTTGATACAAAGTGGGTATTTTCATTATTCAAAAAATGAAACAGATACAAAAAGTACTCATATTAGGATCAGGAGCGCTTAAAATAGGCGAGGCTGGTGAATTTGACTACTCAGGCACTCAGGCGATAAAAGCGCTCAAAGAAGAAGGCAAAACGGTCATCCTTATTAATCCGAATATCGCGACCATTCAGACCTCCGAAGGGCTAGCCGATAGTGTCTATTTTTTACCCGTTACCTCTGATTTTGTCGAACGTGTCATCGCAAAAGAAAAGCCTGATGGTATTCTTCTCTCATTCGGAGGACAGACTGCCCTCAATTGCGGTATAGAACTTCATAACAGCGGAGTACTTACAAAATACCATGTAGATATTTTGGGCACTCCTATAGAAGCAGTAATTGATACGGAGGACAGAGAATTATTTGCGAAACGCCTTGAGCGTATCGGTCTTAAAACAGCCAAAGGAAAAATTGCCAAAAGTGTAGAGGAAGGATTGGCGATTGCGGGAAGCTTCGGGTACCCGATCATGCTTCGTACGGGATACGCGCTCGGGGGCACAGGCAGCGGGGTTGCTGAAAATAAACAGATACTTTCCGAATTATTAACCAACGCATTCGCGACGAATTCCCAGGTGATTCTTGAAGAGTGTCTCTACGGGTGGAAGGAAGTGGAATATGAAGTCGTACGGGATCAGGATGATAACTGCATAACAGTCTGCAATATGGAGAATTTTGATCCGGTCGGCATCCATACCGGTGAATCAATTGTTATCGCGCCCTCGCAGACGCTCACCAATGATGAATATTACAACCTTCGCCAAATTGCGATTGACACAATCCGTGAGTTTAAAATCGTGGGCGAGTGTAATATCCAATATGCACTTAACCCGAAAAACGGGGACTATCGCATCATCGAAGTGAATGCACGACTTTCCCGCTCAAGCGCTCTTGCTTCCAAAGCCACGGGATACCCTCTCGCGTATATCGCTGCAAAACTGGCTCTTGGGAGGAAACTCCCCGAGCTCGAGAACTCTGTGACAAAGAAGACTTCCGCTTTTTTTGAGCCCGCTCTTGATTACGTCGTCGTCAAAATTCCCCGTTGGGATCTTGAGAAATATACAAATGTCGATCTGCATATCGGAAGTGAGATGAAAAGCGTCGGAGAAGTGATGAGTATTGCGCGGACATTTAAGGAAGCCATACAAAAAGCCGTCCGGATGATCAATCAAGGTTATGAAGGAGTCATCGATCCGAGCCTTATGGGTCTTGATAAAAGTACGATTAAAAAGCGGTTGAAAAAACCTGACGCCAAGAGACTATTTATTGTCTCTGCCGCGCTCGCACGAGGTATCTCGGTCGAGGAAATTTATGCATTAACCGGAATTGATCCATGGTTTTTGTATTCCCTGCGGAGAGTTGTTGATACGTACGTACGGTTAGTCAGTGAAAAAGAGTTATCTTCCGATTTGCTCGCCGATGCAAAACGCCAGGGGTTTTCTGATAAACAGATAGCACTATTTCGGAAATCGACAGAAGATGACGTCCGGTCCGTAAGGGTAATGATGGGCATCGTACCCTTCATTAAACATATCGATACGATGGCCGGTGAATTCCCAGCGAAAACAAATTATCTGTACATGACGTATGCCGCCCGGTCCTCAGATTATGAGCCGGCGCCCGAGGATAAAGTCATTGTGTTGGGAGGCGGCCCGTACTCCATAGGTACGTCGGTTGAATTTGATTGGTGTGCAGTCAACACCGTTATGACGCTTAAGAAATTTGGTAAAAAAACGGTCATGATCAACTGCAATCCTGAAACCGTATCAACTGATTATGATAATACGGATTATCTCTATTTCGAAGAACTGACGCTTGAGAGGGTCATGGACATATATGATAAAGAGAGGTCTCCGTTTATCGTCGCGGTCGGCGGACAGATCCCGAATAATCTCGCATTGAAGCTTGCTGAACACAAAATTCCACTCCTCGGATCCGACGCCAAAACGATTATGAAAGCTGAGGATCGCCAAGTCTTCAGTAAACTCCTTGACCATCTCGGTATCGCACAACCCGAATGGAGTGAGGCCAAATCATTTGATCAGTCGCTCAAAATGGCAAAGAAAATCGGTTTTCCGGTTCTCATTCGCCCTTCATTCGTATTATCCGGGAAAGCCATGCTTGTTATTGAAGCTGAAAAGCAATTAGAAGAATATCTGGCGGGCGTTGACGCTGATACAAGGAATAGTTCCCTTGTTATGACAAAATTTATAGAAGGAGCAACAGAATGCGATTTCGATGGAGTTGCGGATCACGGAAGGCTCATCGTTTACGCACTATCGGAACACGTTGAAAACGGGGGTGTTCACTCTGGAGACGCCACGCTTGTTTTGCCACCAATGACGCTGTCTGAAGATATGCAGGCGGTTATTAAGAAAGATGCAGAAGCGATTGTCAAAGAGCTTAAGGTGAGCGGCCCGTTCAATATCCAGTTTTTGGTTCATAAATCGCGCCCCTTCGTTATTGAGTGCAACCTCCGTGCTTCAAGGAGTATTCCATTTGTCAGTAAAGCCACAGGTGTTAACTTCATAACACTCGCGACCAGGGTTGCACTTGGAAAAAAAGTTAAACCAATTATTATGAAGAGGATGCATCATGTTACGGTTAAAGTTCCGCAGTTTTCATTCAAGCGTCTACGAGGCGCCGATCCGGTACTCCGCGTTGAAATGAGTTCAACCGGAGAAGTCGCAGCGTTCGGGGCAGATATCCATGAGGCGTATCTCAAGGCGCTCCTTGCCACAGGAACCAGGTATCCGGAGCATAAAGCAGTATTTTTAAGCTTAGGCGGGTCGGCACAAAAACAAAATTTTCTCGCCGCTGCAAAGCTCCTTCGCTCGATGGGCTACACATTATATGCGACGGCAGGAACGAACGATTTTTTACGGGGGGAGGGGGTCAGTTCAGTAAAAGTCCATAAGCTTCATGAAGGACTTCACCCGCATTATGCTGATTTATTGAAAGCACGAAAAATTGGTTTTTCCGTCGTTTTGCCTGAACGATTTACGGACGCGAGCCGGAGCCGCGTCACCCGCGGGTTTACCGACGGATATCTTATGCGGCGGATGTCGATTGATCTTGCGATTCCGATATTTACCAACGCAGAGTCCGCACGGTTATTCATTGAATCCATGCACAGGTATACCCTAAGTGATCTAAAAGTATTAGCATGGAATGAGTACATATAATATGAAACACCAAACCCTCTATCAGTCGGACATCTTAAGCACATCACAATTTACGAAAGAGGATATAGAAGTGATTATTGAAAGAACTCGGCAGATGCAGGAATTAGTACAAACGAAGGGAGCCTCAGATCTTTTACATGGAAAACTCATGACCGCGTTGTTTTATGAGCCAAGCAGCCGGACATTCGGATCATTCATAGCGTCGATGCAGCGCCTTGGCGGTGGATTTATACCGCTCCAGGGCGTTGTCTACTCGTCGGTTGCAAAAGGAGAAACGCTCGAAGATACCGTCCGGACATTTGCAAGTTATTCAGATGTCATTGTTGTGAGACACCCTGAAGTTGGTGCGGCCGATATCGCTGCAGCGGCAACTGAGAAACCGGTCATTAACGCGGGCGATGGAACGGGCGAGCATCCGACTCAGGCGCTCCTTGATTTTTATACTATACATAATCATTTCGGTTCTCTAAGCGGTCTCACGATTACATTTGTCGGAGACATGCTGAATGGTCGGACTATCCATTCACTTTCGACATTACTCCGGTTGTATCGCCCCAAAAAGATTAATTTTGTTTCCCCTCCAGAACTTATGATACCGAAAGAATTCGTGACTGTCCTGAACGATCAAGGAATCGTTACACAAGAGACAGCGGTGCTTAATGATGTGCTATCTGATACGGATGTCTTGTATGTCACCCGTGTACAAAAAGAGCGGTTTACCGATTTGAAAACATATGAACGCCTGAAGCACCGGTTCATCATAAACCGCGGGATTATGGGGAAATTAAAAAAGTCGGCAATACTCATGCACCCGCTCCCCCGAGTCGGCGAGATTGCTCCCGATGTGGACACTGATCCGCGGGCGCTGTACTTACGGGAACAAATGCAAAACGGTATGTACGTGCGGATGGCGTTACTTTCCTTAGTGTTGAAGAAATAGCATGGTCTGTCATTGGGAGTCCGTTCAGACGGCGAAGCAATCTCTAAAATATAAAGAGATTGCCACGTCTCGATGACTCGACTCGCAATGACAAAAAATAAACTATGGCACTCCAACGGTTTCCGGGATTTATCGATATGCATGTGCACCTCCGTGAGCCCGGCGCGACGAATAAAGAAGACTTTGCCAGCGGCAGTAGGGCGGCAATTAAGGGCGGATTCACATTTGTTTGTGATATGCCCAATAATCCGGGCTGCCCCACAATAAGCTCCGAACGCCTCAATGAAAAAGTTTCCCTTGCGGATTCAAAAGCGCTGTGTGATACCGGTTTCCACTTCGGGACGGACGGACACAATCTCGCTTCATTTGGGGCGGTAATACGCGATCCACATGTATTTGGTCTCAAGGTATACTGCGGGAAGACGACGGGTGATCTTATGATCACCGATCCAGTTGCCCTTGATGCAATTTTCGCGGCGTGGGAGTCGGATAAGCCAATACTTGTCCATGCACAGGGCGATATATTAGGTGAGTGTGTCGATTTAGCTGCTCATTACCATCGTCGCATCCACATATGTCATGTCGTAACGCAGGATGACGTTGGTCGGGTCAAAACGGCGAAAGAACATAATCTTATTATCACCTGCGGTGTCACGCCCCATCATTTGTTTTTAACAGAGGGCGATGTTGCGAAACTCGGCGCATTCGCTCTCTTTAAACCGCCAATCGGAAGCAAACAGGACCAGGAGATGTTGTGGGAGTCAATACAAACGGGAATCATCGACATTATAGAGAGTGATCACGCTCCACATACGAAAGAAGAGAAGGTGCATAGCACTCCTTGCTTTGGAGTGCCAGGTTTAGAAACGACAATTCCATTACTTGTGCATGCAATTGTCGAAAAAAAACTGACAACGGACAAAATGATTGACCTTTTATACACGAAACCCAAGAAAATATTTACGATACCTGACCAACCTAACACATTTATTGAGCTTGATCCCGTAAAACCCTATGTAGTTGGAAGTACAGGCTATGAAACGAAATGCGGATGGTCTCCGTTTGACGGGTGGGAGTTGAGTGGCTGTATTGAACGGGTCGTTTTACGCGGGAAGCTACTTGTTGATGGCGGAAAGATAGTATAGGATGTTGGTATATATATGGGTGATATTTTATCGATAGATTATTGCGGCGTCATATTTCCAAACCCGTTGGTATTGCCCTCCGGTATCGCGCAGGAAATTCCGCGCGATCATGACCGGTTTGCAAAGTCCGGTGTGGGCGCGGTGACGACGAAATCACTGACTCCGGAGCCGAGAGAAGGCAATCCGCTCCCACGGGTTCTCAAAACTGAAAATGCATTTCTTAACTCAGTGGGTTTGAGGGGGCCGGGGCTTGAAAAAGGCATACCACTCGTTGCCGAATTTATAAAAACTTCACCTGTTCCGGTTATCGTAAGCGTATTTGCAACAACCGTCCGCGATTTTGAACGGTTTGCCGAAGGTTTTTTGCCGGTTATCGGAAACGCTCTTTTTGAACTTAACCTAAGCTGTCCGAATGTCGAAGATGATATGGGTAAGCCTCTGGGGATCGGAGCTGATTCATCAGCAGCTGCTGTCCGCGCAGTGAAAAAAATAATGGGCAAGGTGCCGGTCTTAGCAAAATTAACGCCAAATGTACCAAGTATCGCCGAGGTTGCCAAAGCATGCGAGGCCGCGGGCGCTGACGGCATTGTTGCCGTGAACACATTCGGGCCCGGGATGGTTATCGATATTGTCAGGAAGAAGCCGGTCTTAGGTGCCAAACGAGGCGGAGTGTCGGGACCGGGTATTAAAACGATGACAATTAGATGCATCTATGATATCTATGAGGCGGTGAAGATTCCGATAATCGGTATGGGCGGAATCACAACAACGCAGGATGCTCTTGAAGCCATCATGGCAGGAGCCACACTTGTGGGTGTGGGAACCGCAACATACTTTAAAGGGGTCGGCGTTTTTGAAGAGATTAAATCAGGCCTCCGGCAGTATATGGAGAAAGAAGGGCTTAAAAGTCTCAAAGGGATAGTTGGCGCAGCCCATACATAATTTATGAACTGGATTGCAAACGCACTTGTGGCGGTAGGTTTTATCGGGATATCCGATATCTTACGTAAACTCGGATCGCAGCTCAAGGATCCGTATTTTACCAATCTTATATTTCAAATCGGGTCGTTTGTAACCACGGTCGTTGTTTATCTTTTGTTCAGCCGCAAGGTCGAAACAAATCAACAGGGTTTGATGTTCGCGTTACTCGGTGGCGTGTTCGTGTCACTGTTTACGCTTTTTTCATTTAAAACCCTGGAAATCGGCCCCGGGGTATCTACGGTGATGCCCATATTACGAGTAGGTGGTGTCGCACTTGTAGCAATATTAGGGGTCTTGTTGCTTCGGGAAAAACTATCGTTACAGGCAATCTTAGGCCTATTACTATCCAGTTTTGGAATCATTTTATTGTTTTCCGCCAAGTAACAGATATGAAAATCAAAATCGGTATTTTCGGTTCCGCGGTTAATGAATCTCCTAGGGCGACACAGATCGCAAAGAGCCTGGGGATGGAACTTGGAAAAATAGGGGATTCAATCATCTTAATCAACGGGGCCTGCGCCGGAGTCCCATACGAGGTTGCAAATACGGCCCGTTCGGTCAGTCCAATTGAAATATGGGGGTTTTCTCCTGAGCTATCCAAAGAAGACCATCAGAAAGTCTATCCAAATATTGATGTATCGATGTATGCCAAACTTATTTACATGCCGGAAAGTTTTGAACTCGCACGTGACGAAATGGCGAGGAAAAAATACCGTAACATCATGTCAACGGCACATTGTGATGGCGGTATAATCGTATCAGGTAGGTGGGGGACCATGAATGAGTTTACCAACCTCTATGATATGGAGAAAGTAATAGGTGTTTTAACCGGAACCGGCGGAGTCGCTGACGGACTGCGCGAACTTCACACTAAGATTCAAAAACCAAATAAGGCAGTGGTGTTTTTTGAAAATTCTCCGGGAGTACTCGTTGAGCGTATGTTGACTGAAGTAAAAGGGAGGAAACCATGACATTTCGACAAAAATTAGATGCGATCGTTGCAAAAAATAATTCGCTTCTGTGTATCGGGTTGGATAGCGATATCGATAAAATTCCCGAGCGTATCAGAAACGGGCCGCACCCGCAAACGACATTTAATAAAGCAATTATTTATGCCACACAGGATTTGGTTTGCGCCTATAAGCTCAATACGGCATTTTATGAAGCGCGGGGGGTAGCCGGCGTTGAAGCGATGAAGATGACGTGTGATTATCTCAAGGCCCATTATCCCGACGTCGTTATCATTATTGATGCCAAACGCGCTGACATCGGTAATACAAATGTCGGATATGCGAAGTTTGTGTTTGATTATCTCGGAGGTGATGCAGTTACGCTTCAGCCGTACCTGGGGGGCGAAGCGCTCAAACCCTTTCTCGATCAAAAAGAAAAGGGGATTTTGATACTATGCAGAACGTCAAACCCCGGCGCCGGGGAATTTCAAGACCTGATGGTTAAAGGAAAACCACTTTATCAGATTGTCGCCGAAAATTTTTCTAAGAACTGGAATGCTAATGGGAACTGCGGTTTGGTGGTGGGGGCCACCTACCCTACCGAACTTAGTATTGTGCGACGTATAGCCGGCGACATGCCGATCCTTATCCCTGGTGTTGGCACTCAAGGCGGAGACGCGAAGAAAACAGTGAAGGCCGGTGTTGACAGACATGGACGAAACGCTATTATCAATTCATCGCGAGGAATCCTTTTCGCCTCAACGGGTGCGGATTTTGCACAAAAAGCCCGCGAAGAGGCTCTAAAACTACGTGATCAGATAAATCAGTACAGATAATATATACTTTTACGTATGGATACAATTGTTGACAAAAAGATAGCGCAGGAAGTTGCCAAAGGCCTACTTGAGATAAAAGCGGTAACCATTAATACCCAAAAACCCTTCCGGTATGTTAGCGGCTTACTTGCTCCTATATATACAGATAATCGATTGCTTATTTCCCATTATCCGGAGTGGAACGTTGTTATTAATAACTATGTCAAGGTGATTAAACAATATGTAAAGCAACAACCCGATGTGCTTTCAGGTACGGCAACGGCGGCAATTCCACATGCGTCAGTGTTAGCGTATGAACTTAAATTACCGATGGTGTATGTGCGATCTTCCAAAAAAGAGCATGGGAAAGAAAATTTGATTGAAGGCGAGTTTGCATCAGGGAGTAATGTGCTCGTTATTGAAGATCTTGTTTCTACAGGGAAAAGTATTGCGCTTAATGTTAATGCAATACGGGAGGCAGGCGGTAAGGTATCCCAGTGTCTCGCGATAACGACGTCGACAATTGCGGGTTTTGTTGAAACCGTGACAAATTTAAATATCGAACTCTTAACACTCACCAATATTCAAACCGTTATTGAAACTGCTGCTGCCGAGAATTATATTACAGTGGAACAAAGTAAAAGCGTTTATAGCTTCCTCTCAAACCCCAAAACATGGGGTCATGAGATGGGGTTTGAGTAACGTATGAAAAACGTAACCGTCGTGTCTCACCCGCTCATAGATCATTCCCTTACGATTCTACGTGACAAAACAACGCGGACGGAAGAGTTTCGGCGTCACGCTGACGTTGTTTCCAAAGTGCTTCTCGTTGAAGCGCTGAAAAACGTAAAGACGACGGATAAACAGATCGAGACACCGCTTTCACCGTTTATCGGGAAAAAATTGAGTGACGAAGTAGTCGTTGTGCCGGTTCTCCGGGCGGGGCTTGCGATGCTCACTGCTATGCGCGAACTTTTACCCTCCATGTCCGTCGGATTTATCGGTCTGGAGCGGGATGAAAAAACGGCAATTGCCCGTGAATATTACAAAAAAATTCCGAAGATTTTTTCAACGCACATCGTTTTTGTCATTGACCCGATGCTTGCAACCGGCGGATCAATGGATGATACCGTGACCGCGGTGAAACAAAAAGGAGCGAAGCGAATTATCAGCGTTTCTATTGTATCTGCTCCGGAGGGTATTAAGAGGTTCTGTGATCACCACCCGGATGTACCGGTTATTACTGCAGCTATCGATGAGAAACTCAATGACTTGGCGTATATCGTGCCGGGGCTTGGGGATTTCGGGGATCGGTACTTCGGAACTGAACAATTATAATGTCATCCCCGACCTGCCTCGCCCGGCGTAGCCTTGGCGCAGTTGGGATCGGGGATCCAATGTTGAAGGCCTTAACGAGAATACCGATCCTCGCTTTCCTGCCTCGCCGGCGGGCGGGCACGAGAATGACAAAGAATACGAGCGGGAATGACAAAAGCCTATTGACTTTTACCCTTTGACACGGTAGCCTCACTTTTGGTATCTTAGACTATGCCCACCAAATATATTTTCGTTTCTGGTGGCGTGATTTCCGGTTTAGGAAAAGGCGTCACAACAGCATCAATCGCCCTTCTTCTTCAAAGTCGAGGATACTCAGTCACCCCCGTAAAATGTGAAAATTATCTCAATATTGACGCAGGTCTTATCAATCCGATCGAACACGGTGACCCGTTCCTCATGGATGACGGGACAGAAGCAGATATGGATATGGGCACCTATGAGAAGTTTTTGAGTAAAAACATGTACCGCCATAATTTTATTACGATGGGTCAGGTCTATCAGGCTGTTATCCATCGTGAGCGGAATTTCGGATACAACGGCGAAGATGTCGAGGCAATCCCCCACGTCACTGATGAAATATTGACCCGGATTCGAGAAGCCGGAGAAAAAGAACAATCGGATATCATTATCGTTGAACTCGGAGGTACGACAGGGGAATATCAGAATGTCCTTTACTATGAAGCATCGCGGATTCTCACGCGTAACCGGAAAAATTCCGTTGTTCACGTCCATGTAAGCTACCTTCCTACTCCCAGCCACTTGGGCGAACCCAAGACGAAGCCAACGCAGTTATCTGTGAAGATGCTCAATGGCATGGGTATACAACCAGATTTCATCGTGGCTCGCGCTGAAAAACCCATGGATGAACGCCGCCGCGAACGGTTCGCACTCTTTTGTGGTGTGGACGGCGACCACGTCATTGACAGTGTGGATATGAAAACACCCTATTCAACAGCGCCACATCTCGCGAAACAGAAAATGGATGAAATGATATTGGATATGCTAGGGTTACCGCTACGAAAGCTTGATATCAGTAAGTGGAACACCATGATTGAGAAAGTCATTGCTAAAAAGTCAAAGAAAAAAACGGTTGCGATTGTCGGCAAATATTTTGCTACCGGTGAGTATCAGCTGCGGGATAGTTACGCAGCACTTATGGATGCGATTGATCATGCGAGCTGGGCGGAGGGCATTGACGTTGATGTCCGATGGATTCAGGCCGAACGGCTGGAGAAGGGCGATCACGATGAGCTCAAAGACGCGGATGGGATTATCGTCCCTATTGGCTGGGGGCCGCGCGGTGTTGAAGGCAAAATTAAAGCGGTTCACTTTGCCCGGGTCAATAAAATTCCGTATTTGGGGCTTTGTTATGGCATGCAGCTGGCTGTCGTTGAGTATGCACGAAACGTCCTGGGATACGAGAAGGCCAATACCCTTGAGTGTGATAGCAATACTCCCCATCCGGTTATCCATATGATTCATGGTCAGGAGGAGATATTGAAGCGTCGTGCATATGGAGGTACGATGCGGCTAGGACGTTGGGAATGCCAGGTAAAAGAGGGCACGATTGCCGATCGGAGTTATACGAAATATAAGGCATATGACGACAGTGTTAAACGGACTGTTTGGGAACGCCATCGGCATCGGTATGAATTTAACGACAAATATGCGACAGATTTTGAAAAAGGCGGAATGATATTAGCGGGCCGCTCCGTCGTTGAAAATCTTGTTGAGATTGTAGAATTGCCTAAAACGACTCACCCGTTCTTCATCGGAACGCAATATCACCCGGAATACCGGTCAAGACCTCTTGACCCCCACCCGATTTTCCTCCAATACATCCTAGCCTTGTAGCTTCAAGTCACTTATTGTATAATACATTTTGTGTCATTCCGCCCCGCATCAGGTGCGTGATAAACTCCGGTGGGAATCTATTTATAGAAAGAAGGATCCCCGATCGAGGTCGGGGATGACAAGAAAACTATGGCAAATTACGCTACCTGGGTAAGTGGTGAGGGAGAGAAAGAGAAAAAAGTTGACATCCATGTCGGCGACACGGTTCGCGTACATTATAAACTTATTGAGAAAGAACAAGTCTCAGGAAAAACCAAACGGGAAGTTCACGAAGAGACACACGAACGTACACAGGTATTTGAAGGGATCGTTATCGGCATAAAAGGAGACGGGGTGAATATTATGTTTACGGTCCGCCGGATCGGTACCGCAAGCGTCGGAATAGAACGTATTTTCCCGCTTGTTTCCCCTTGGATTAAGAAAATTGAGATCAAAAAGCGTGGCGATGTCCGGCGTGCGAAACTCTATTATTTGCGCCGCAGGACTGGGAAAGCAGCTACTAAAATAGATGAAATTTCACCTGCCGCCCCACAAGCAGCAACTCGGTAAACTTGGCGAAGATTTAGCCGTTACGTATCTTCAAAAACACGGGTATCGCATCATTGACCGCAACTTCAAAGCGCGCTACGGCGAAATAGATATTATTTGTGTTAAAGATAATACACTCATATTTGTTGAAGTTAAAACGAGAATCGGACATGCATTTGGCGCACCGGAGGAGTCCGTTACTCCGAGGAAGCTTCGTGAAGTGATTCAGACGGCACAGTATTATGTTGTGAAGCATCCTAATCTTCCCGAAGCGGAGCGGATTGACGTCATTGGCATCGAATTTGATATTGATCAATCAACCGTCGTTTTCTTCAATCATATTTGCTCCGTCACGGGATAGACTTGAGAATTCTTCACATGCCTGACTATCAATCGTGTAGTTGATTATTTATTGGTATAGACCTATAATAGTATTATGATTAACGAATCCTCTCACCTTCCTACGTATTTTCAATTAGATACGGAATTACAAGAAACAATGAGAAAGACGTGGCAAATTACCCGTCCTATAGCGCTAGGGTCTCTTTCGAAATACGTAGATCACCCTGAAATCTATAGAGATGAGTCAGCAGCTGATAAATCCCGGTACCACTTTTTAGGGATAGCTTCAGTCTATACATTTCCTGAATTTACAGATTTTCCCGTGGGTATGCGACTTGAGGCTAATTCTTTTTTGTTCATCTACCAGGATTATCCTTTGCATCCGAAAACGGAGAAACTCATGCAACCTAAAAAGAGTGTTCGTGATTGGCTGACCGGAAATATTCCCCGATCACCTATAAAAACGCCGCCAATACTCGCGGTATCGAGCATTGAAGCTATGAGAGATTCACACAATCCGGATGATACATATTTAATAATGAGGGATTTTCATGCAGGACGATTTGGCCCGCCTGATGATCAGTCGCGGGAGACTTATCTTGAAGAACGAATGGGTTTGGGGTATTTCCGGTGGGTTCGATTATTTGTTGATATAAGCGAACAACTTGTTGTTTTTTTGAACAGGCATAATAAACGACATATTAATGCGATTAGAATTGATCATCATTGCAATAATGAAAAACCTGGTCGTGATGGTACGTTTAAAGGGGAGCGTATTGCAAGGGAGAAGAAGTATATCAACAGCCATAAGGGATATAGTTATTTGCCCGCAGATCAGATTATACCGGATAGCAGATTTCAAGAAGTTCTTGAAGATATGAGTAAAGAGGCATGAAATACATTTAATTAATGTTACTATTTAAGATAGTTTCAAATATATGACTCTTGAAGACGGAAGAATGTCGATAGAAATAAGTGCATACGGAGAGAATAATAGGTTATTGTACGATCAGACCTACGGCGTAAACTCCGAACGTGTGCTTGTGGGCGCGATACATATGGGTTCACCGGAGTTACCGGAGTTCCCGCGTATGGGAGGTACTCCTGATGATGATATTGACGTTGTGGGTCTTCCTCAGAAACATTTCGCGTCTATTACACCATTTGTGCCGGTTTCAGGTACTGTACGTACACTTGAAAATGCTCTGCTAAGAGAGTTTCAGAACGACGTGAATAAGTCGATGCAATTTAACCAATCGGCGATTGTGGAGATTACCCCATCAGGACTGTTTACAATTCATCGATTGATTATTGTGATAAATACCAATCCTCCTGAACCTATTTATAGTGTACCTACGATAACTTCATAGGATACCTGAAGTCGGCGAGGTGCTTAACCCGCAGCATAGGATTATCGATGTTTCCATGGAGTGGGGCATCGCAGCGATGGTGGCAAATGGCGGATTAGGATATCTTCTCGGTGATACTCTTCTTGAATATATCAAATGGGGGGTGCCGTTTGTCGGCTTCGGACTGGCATATGACAAGCGGAAGATCCAAAAGTTAGGTATCGATATCAATGGCCGCTTCCATCAGGAGGATGTCGAAGAAGCGATGCCCTCTCCGACAGATGTCGGAATGGTCAGGATGCTGTTTCATCCGGTCGTCAGTGGGGCGTGGGGAAAAGATAATCCCATCGAAGTTTACCAGTATCCGATCGGCAGCGACCGGGGGCAACTCCTTCTGTTTCGTGTCGCTGGTGAAGTATACCCTGAAGAACCGTGGAGCAATGCGCGTCTTTGGCACGAGGCGGTATTGGGATTTGGCGCAGCTCAGGTCATCCGCGAACTTATTGAGAAGGGGACTATGGGCGAACCCGCATATCATAGGCTCAACGAATCGGCTGCTGTTTTAGAGGCGCTTGCCGTTCTTGATTATGCTGTCCTTGATGCGGGAGATTCGAAGGAAGCGTTTGACCGGGAGCTACAAAAACTTAGGGAGAAAACAATACTTTCCAATCACACACTGGTGCCGGCGGCACTAGGAAGATTTACATGGGATCAGTGCGACACGTTTATATTCAGTAATTTAAAAAGCAACGAGGTAAAGAGTCAATTGGCGTCCTTTATGCGTGATCATGGAAACGAGTTAATACTCACGGATTTGGCACTGCATTTGGCTGGCCGATACAATGCGGTCAGCGAAATTCACGCCAAAACAGCGGTAAATAGTTTTCAAGCCCACTATAATCGTCCGTTTGAATTTACTGCAATCACCAATGGGGTGTACGGAGATAGGTGGGATAAGGTTGCAATGGATTTTCTTCGCAGGCGCGGCGTCATCGACCAATTCGATTTACCCGTCGAGAAGGGTTTTGACGAAGCCATAGATCGTTTAGATGATGATGAGATTATTAATCTGCACGGTCTTGCGGTTGCAGGGTTAGGTGCTTATCTTGCCGCTGGAAACAGAGTTGATCAATCTGGCCACATTGTGACACTGCCCCGAGGTGTACTTATTTCCATTGATCCGCGGCGGGTGGCTGGGTATAAACGCCGCGACATGTTGTTTCGTAAACCAGACGTATTATGGAACACTCTTGATAAGCACCCTATGCAGCACATGTTTATTGCCGGTAAAGCCCACCCTAAAGATGATGAGGGAAAGGCGATGCTTGAGTTTGTTTTAAACATGATTCCGAGCGACAAATTGTTCATGGAAAGAATTCATTTTTTACCCCAGTGGGACGAAGAACTCGCGCTTATGCTACTTCCCGCAGGGCATAATTTGACCAATACACCCATCGTGGGGACGGAGGCATGTCAAACATCCGGCATGAAGCCCAAGTTTATTACTCATGTTTCAACGCCGGACGGATGGTATTGGCAGCTTAAACCGGATTCATACTTCAGAATCGAGGGACCGACCGACAGCGATGAGGAGATTACGAGTTATTATACGAATCTCGATCGCGCGTTTACAGTCGCTGAAGATCCTCATTTGTGGGTTGCAGCTGTGAAAAAATTTTGGAAAGGCGGCGCTCTTCGGGTTGCAAGCGGAACCCGGATGATCGGACAATACGCCGTATTTGGTACGCATGCACGTGAAGTAAAAGAGAACGTCATTTACCGGTCAGGGTAAAATCGTGTGGAGTACCTCAGGGTGTGTTTCCCGAAGTGTGAGAATGAGTTCCCCGAACAGTGAATTTGCCCAGGAGAACCAGTGGCGTGTGTAGTGGTGCGAATCATCCACATGGACGCTTTCATGGATAAAAAATGTCCCTGCATGTGTTTTTTTGAGGATTGCGAGACAGGATTTGATTTCGTCGGGGTCCGTCGACGTGAGCGCCTGGACGATCGTTGCCATCGGCCAGAATTTATCACAAACACCTACGTGCGGCGAGCTGATACCGCAGGCAATCTTCCCGTGAGTGAAAAACGAATTCCAGTCGCTTAGGGCAAGCGCTCTCGTATGTTGATATATGGGGTCATCGACGGTTGTATATCCGAGGTATGGCAGACTGAGTAAACTCGGAACGTTCGGATCATCCATGATGCAGGCCGATCCGAAACCGTCGACTTCGTATGCATAGATTTCCTCGAAATGTTTATGATGGACAACGCCTAAGTGTTTAATCCCTTCATCGATTTGGTGAGCGAGCGTCGAAGCGAGTTTTGCGGTTTCAAATGCAGAAATTTTATCGAGAATTACAGCGATTTTCCGTAAAAAGACGACAGCCATTGCGTTTGCCGCGATGTGATACGGAAATACGGTCTCATCGTCAGACGGGCGGAATACGCACCGTGAGAGTCCAGAGTGCCGTCCGGGATAGCCGTATCCCATGAGACGGATAGCAGGATGGTGGTGGCCGGATTTCGTGCGGTATGTGAAGAGGAGCTCCAAATTTTCCTTATTGAGCGTATTTTGCTCGAGATGGATGACTTGGAGGCTCTTATTAACCGCGTTTAACCAGTGATTATTAAAAGGAGCGATATCGCCAGTTGTTTCAAAGTAGCCGCTTGATAATCGGAAAAATGAACAGAGGCTGTCAAGCTCATACTTCCGTTCCCAGATTTCAAAATTTTGCTCAAATGCGTTCGCATATGGATCTATGGCGATACTTCGTGCCTGACGGTGAATAAGTCCAATGAATAGATTCTTAAGTTCCGGATCGTCATTTATATAGCGCAGATATGGCCAAATCTGGTTGGTGCTGTCCCGTAGCCACATAGCCGGTATATCGCCGGTTACGATAAATGAGTCTTGTCCTCCTCCATTTTCATTCTCGTGGTAATAGACCGTGGTATCAAGGGCGTTGGGGAAACACTGGGAAAACATTTTTCTGATATCGGGATCAGCTATATCACATGCGACCTCTTTGATCACCCGTTCAATTACTTCACTCCGGAAGAGCCGCTCATGAGGGTGGGGCCGCTCATGGAGGTGTGAGAAGTCATGTATCGAATCCATTGTCCGATAGGGCATACTTTATAGTATACTCGGTTACATTATTGTTATGAAGCTTATCTATATTGACGAATCGAGGCGTGATGAGTGGGAACATCTGACCAAAACAAATCCCGCATCAGGCTATATGCAGTCGTTCTGGTGGACAGAGTTTAAGAACCTCTTGGGCTGGCAATCCTACAAGATCGGCATAGTAGAGAAAGACAAACTTGTTGGTGGCACGATTATTTCAAAATACGCACACTATAAAGGAAGAAATACGATAGAAATTACCGAAGGACCGGTTTTGCCGTACAATAACCCGGAAAAAGCGGAAACTATGTTTCATATGCTTATTTCAGAAATCGATACAGTCGCGGATTTGACGGGCGAAAATCGCACGTCGCATCTTTCGATTGAACCGAAATTAACGAGTATTCCTGCGTATTTTTCAAGATTTCGGAAAGCTCCTGTTGATCAGCTTCCTCTCCGGACGCTTCTTATTGATCTTCACAAGTCTGATAATGAACTGTTACGTGAGATGAAGCCAAAATGCAGATACAACATAAAGGTTGCAACCAAGAATGATGTGCGCATTACGAAAACAACATTGCCCGACGGAATCAATGACTTCCTTCGTCTCTATACTCCGTTTGTGAAACGTACGGGGTTTGACGGGAAAGATGAAGATTATTTCTTATGTTTAGCCGACTTACTTGTCCGTGAGACGGACGCAGTCATCTATTTTGCCGTGCTTGGAAACGAAATCCTAGGGACGGCGATGGTGTTGTATTACGGCCACGTGGCGACGTTTCTTTACGGTGCATCATCTGAGAAGAAAAAAAATATGATGGCTCCGTACCTCCTGCATTGGGAAATTATCAGGGATGCGAAAAAACGGGGGTTAGCATGGTATGATTTTTACGGTTTAGCTCCCGGCGAGGATACGGAAACGCATCCTTGGCAGGGGTTTTCGGTCTTCAAACGCAAATTCGGCGGGGTGGAAGTGAATTATATCGGCGGATACGATTTCGTGTACAACGAAGCACTTTACAAACGGCATCTTCTCGAGGATCGCTGATTAAAACTTAAACAGATTCTTCAGGGTATCGACTATATTTTGGAACGTCGAAGTTACTGTGTTCACGACCGATGAAGTAATTGTATCCATTTTCGGCGAAACCTTCGGTGTTGGCTTGGGCGTGGGTTTTGGCGACACCTTTGGTGTCGGAGATCCCTTCGGAGTCGGTTTCGGTGTTGGTTTGGGTGTGGGCTTCGGTGTTGGTTTTGGTGTCGGCGTTGCGGTCGGTTTGACGGAAGGCAATGGAATGTAACGTAATATACCATTTGACGTGGGTACTACTGCAGGCGTTGGCGTCGGGGTTGCTGTCGGCCTCCCATTTATGAGTGAATCCTGATAGGTATTTGATCGCGTTACCGTTGTAGTGCTATATCCTTGCGACGTGGTTGCCGCGTGGACGCCGGGAACTGCACCTGAGATAAATGTCAGACTGCCGACAATGCCGATAACTGCTTTATGGAGTTTTTTCATGCTCGTGTATAGAATACCATAAATGTAAAGACTCGTGTGATTTATGCCTGTGGATCGACATCTTTCCAAACGGCGGCGACGGCGCCGGCGTTGGGACCGGAGTGGATTGCCATAAGACCGAGGGCGTCAACAGGTCCGACAAGTTCTGCTCGAGGATGTTCGCTATCAGTAGGTTCTCCGGGTTTTCGCAAAACACCACCCAACATATCAACTAATTCATCGCCGATTTCCGGATTATATGTGTAAATGACGCCGATTTTTGATGGAGGCGCTTTTCTTGTCTCAACGTCATCCATAAGATCCTGCACGATCATTCTTCTAGCCGCTTTCCCACCATGTATGAGCTGATAGCTTTCCAAATCATTATCGATAAGATGAACGATGACTTTAATATTGAGAAGAGATGTTGCCCATTCTTTCCCTTTTGACACGCGGCCGCTTGCGGCGAGATTCTTTAGCGAATTGATCGCAACATATACGGACATGTTTTTATCTGCATCCCTCGTGAGGATTCTATCGATTTCTTCCAGTGGTGCTCCGTTATTTTGTAGTTCAATTGCCGTTTTCACCTGAAGCAACTCCGCGAGAGAAAAGGATTTGGCGTCTATGGCGCGAATTTTCACGTCTTTGTGTGCCTTCATTACGGCTTCCGCAGCTACGGTGGCATTGCTGTACGTTCCGCTTTTTGTACTCATCATATGTACTGATCCGATTTCTTTTGCTCCATGCGTAAGGAGATCGTTATAGAGATTGGAAAATTCTAATACCGATGGTGCTGCAGTGGTCGGAGGACGTGCGCCTTTATCCATAAAATCCTGCATTTTGTTATAAAAATCTTTGAGATTATTTGAATAAGAAGTATCCAGTTCGTCTGATCCGTCGGGCCAAATAATATGGAGAGGGATAAGTGAAACTCCCATTTCTGTGGCTTGTTGAGGTGTTATTGAGGCCCCAGTATCAGTGACAATTACTCTTTCGGCGTTCATGCAGCCCAAATTATAGTCTTTCGTTCAATTTTGTCAAAAATTAGCGTGTCCAATTAGCTTAATTTTAACATTGGCACGTTTACTTTTGAAAGAATAATTGCTGTTAACACGATTATTGAAGCCAATAATTCGGTTGTTGTCGGCAATTCTTTAAGGAATATAGCGCCGACCAGAAGAACAAATAGAAGCTGAGATGCTAACACAACCGAACTCAAATTCAGATCAAAATTCTTAAGGCCGACAAAAAGTAAGTATTGCGCAGCGACGTTCAGGATGACAAAAAGAAATAAAATAACGGACGCATACAAATTCCAGTTGATTATTTGCGTCCCGTGAGTGAATAGTGCGAGGGCGGCTCCGATAACCGTACCGACCAGCATTTGTAGGAATATCGTGAACCATCGGTTAATTTTCCCGTCATAGAATTTCCGCGTTGCGTTACTGATGCCCGAGAGTATCCCTCCGAAAATTCCTGCCAATATCCCGACCGCAGAGTGCAAAAACGTAAAAGGAAAGGCAAACAGAAATAATCCTGCAAGAAGTAATAAAGATGCGATTATTTCCCGCTTTGTTATTTTTTCCTTAAAATATATATTACCAATCACATATGACGTTATCGTTGTACTGATAAATATGTAGAAAAATGCATTTGCGACTTTTATGGTGTTCACGCTGATCGTGAAAAATAAGATATATAGCGGAAATGATACCAAAAATACGAAGAAAGGAAGCGGCTTCCCCTTAGGCAAGTTTATGGTTTTTCTTTTGGACAGGATGTACGGAGTGATAATAAGGGTGATAAAAAATGCCCTCAGAAATAGCTGCATGGGATTTCCTGTATACGAACTTAAGATTCTCGAGAATAAACCAAAAAACGACAGAATGCAGCCGACAGACAGGAGTGAAACGAAGCCGAAAAGTTTATTTTGGGAAGTCATATAAGGACAGAATAGCACAAATATGTATTGGGATATTTGTCTTGTTGACAAAACTATAGGATTTTATTACACTGCAATTTATGTTCAAAGGATTTCTTATTGCAGTTCTGGTGGCCTATTCCCATTTCGTATCCGGTGGCCATTTAGTTGATTGCAAACAACCCAACGGCCACGTCGTGAGAATGGACCGTGATGAGTGCCATGAAAAACCGTCACCAACTCCTAAAGTCACCCCGACACCAACGCCAAGTCCGACACCCAGAGTAACCCCGACACCAACGCCAAGTCAGACCCCGAGGCCTACGCCGACTCCTACTCCCGTCCCGCAGCCGAGTATTACGAATGTTCAGGTTCATGAATGTACACCCGGTTCAAGCTGTTACGGATGGTTGACGGATATAGAAGTAAAAGGAACGGGATTTGCGCCTGATTCACGGGTCAAATTACATTTACTCGTTCTAAACGGCGGAGATTATACCGGAACCTATATAGGTGGCAATGGATCAACCGATATTCTGACGGATTTTATCAATTTATCGCACTGCGGTCATTATACCGTCATCGTATATGGTAGTACGGGAACTGCCACCGCACAATACACTATCTCCTCCGTCTGTCCGTAAGACTGAGGGTGTTCTTCAGCCGATAATTTCATCCAAAAGCTCTGGAAATTCGTTTGTGCCCATGGTGAAAATGAGGAAGTGTCCCTTGTTTTCCAGCTTAACGACACGGGGTTTAAGGGCCTTTTTGTATAGTTCAAGTGATTTGAGATGATGGGGGAAATCGTTGGATGTAAATACTACGATTTCATCTGCGATATGTGAAGCATCCATAGGAAGATCAAATCGATACAAATCCTGTCTCGAATCCGCGTCCGTTTCGGAAATTTTTGCGGGAGCGACAAGAATAAGCTTTTTAACCTTTCTGCCGGTATCAAGAAGCCACCGTACGAAAAACGCTGCTCCGCAGCTATGGCCGACTAGTAGGCTATTTTTAGTTATTTGGTATTTTTCAAATTCTTTTTTCCATACTTCATATTTCGGGGCCCACGGGGTAGGCATATCAGGGGCAGTAGCGTTATATCCCTTTTCCCTCAATTGTTCCGCCAACCAGTTCATCCACCGTTGATTCTTCGGAATGATGTTTGTGGATGTTGCCGGGCAGCCGTGAAGAATAATGATATTGTCGTATTCAATCGGGTTTTTCATACTATTCTACGTTAATTCAACATTTCCAAAAATGACAATACTCTATTTTGAAATTTTTCCGGTTGCTCGAGATGCACATCGTGTTGTGAATTCGGCGCCCAAAAATATTTCGGTTTGTTGGCAAGCTGATACAGGTCTGCGGCTCCAGCATACCCAACATCTTTATCCTGTTTCGCCGCGATTATAAATACCGGGATGTGAATATTTTTTATAAGACGGGAAGGGTTATATGTGTTGTATGAGAGCCCGAATTCAATTGCTGCTGCGAGCTTGAGGAGCGGTAACAGTACTGATGGTAAATGATCTTTAGACAGCTGAAAGGCAAAAAGACCGTCAAATGAGGCGTATGGGACGGAAGCGATGATGAAATCACCCTTTCCTGTTTTTCCTGTGGTAATTATCGCCGTTGCCGCACCCATGGATATACCAAAAAACCCGATTTTCGTATCTTTATTTTCAGGTTGATTTTTTAGGTAATCATATGCAGCTTCAACGTCCTGCCATTCTTTGATTCCTAAATAAGATTTAGCGCCGCTGCTCTCACCGGTAGATCGGAGGTCAAGAAGCATCGAAGAGTAGCCGGCATCTTTTAAATACGCTGCATGCGGAAGCATAAGCGCTTTGCCGCCATTCTTATCCGTAAATCCCGGGATTAAAATGACAACAGCTTTCGGATGAGGAACCGGAATATACCAAGATGAGATTTGAAGTCGGTCTTTTGTGGTGAGGTTCACCTCAATATGCTCTAGAGGATATTTATTCAGTAGTTCTTGATTTTCCGTCGTGTGAATGTAGATAGACTTTCGAAATCTATACCACGTATATAGAAACGCGATAATCATCAACGCGACTAGGAGCGTGAAGGTAATGATAATAAGCTTCATAGAGTGATTATAGCAATTACTCATCTCTCGCGTGATATTTACTCATTTTCTTTCTGTTATAATACCCTCATGTTAATTGTTGACTCGCCGACTACAAAAGAAGAACTTCGAAAAATGGCGAAACGCGGATTTGGAGATCTCGTCAAAGCGGTTGTGGATGTGAAACGTCATGTTATGGCAATTGATGCTAGTCTACATGCTGATGAAGAGGCCTTATTATTATCTCAGGGTTCCCAACAGACTGATGTCTGGGGAGTGAATCTGTATCCCGATCTTGACGGCGATGATTTTATAGAATTTGACTCGATGATTAACGTCCGTCCTAGTGAAGGCAACATGAGTAGAAATATTCAAGATATACATCTTCAAAAAGAAATACGCGCCGTCATTGCGGCATTAATACGATAAAATATGCAGCACAAGGATTTATCGGGAGGTCGGTGGAGGAGGTTGTCACTCGTTGAGCAAATGGCCAATATCGGAAGCGAGGTTGAGCGGGCCATACAATGGAAAGCGAAAAATAATATTCCCTACGCTTCCCAAGCCAATGTTCGGGCCTTAGAACTTTTTGACCTGACGCTTGCTGATAGCCGCCATGGAGCGGGCAGGCGCGAAATAGCGAGGGCCAGGGAGCTTTGGCTGGATTATTTTATAGGAGACAATCAATATCACCAGCAGGCATCTGAGTGGCAACGCTATTTTTACTTCTTCGCCTTTGCCGCAAGAAATAGGTGTGAAACCGCGTAAGGCTATATATTTTTAGCATATTCCGGGCACAGATCGCCTAGGGGGCAGTTTTCGCATGTATGCGGGCGGGCTGTGCACACATACCGTCCGTGGAGGGTAAGCAAATGTCCGAAATCGATCCATTTATCTTTGGGAATGAGTTTCATAAGATCCTGTTCGATTTTGACGGGGTCCTTTTCGGTTGTGAGTCCTAATTTATTCGAAAGCCGGATACCGTGCGTATCAATGACGATTCCAGACGCGATACCAAACGCACTTCCCAAAACGACATTCGCTGTTTTCCGTGCGACACCCGGAAGCGCATCAAGTTCTTCCATAGTTTTAGGAACGATACCGTGATATGTGTCCATAATCATGTTGGAAGCAGCCTGGATATTTTTCGCTTTATTGGAATGAAACGTGACTTTGATGATGAACGCGTCGATATCAGACGCTGATGCGGCGGCCATATCTTTAGGGGTCGGATATTTCTTAAACAAAGCGGGAGTAACGGTATTGACGAGTTTATCGGTACACTGAGCCGCCAATATCGTTGCGACCAGAAGTTCGAACGGCGTTTTAAAATTCAGTTCCACTTTCGGATTCGGAATGGCTTTGGAGAGTCTTTTGAATACCTCCAGTGCCTTTTCGTTTTTCGTCATAATTGTATGATACAACACCAATTAAACATAAATCCAGTGGTGAGTCCAATGATTGAGTAAAGCGAGGTACCACACAATATTCTGCCTGGATTTATCCCAACCCGCATTTCCACTCATGTATCTTTCATTGACATCGTATTGGTATAGTATACCATGAGTATGGAGGCGAAATATGCAAATACAACAAAAAAAATGGCAACAAGCGAGCGGTTGGGTTGAACTTTCCTCGTCAGACATAAAAGACAGCGCACAGTGGGTGATGGTTTTTGGCAGCACCAAAATGGTCAAAGATGCAGCTCAACTGTCTCTCATCCAATCCTGGTATCCGAAAGCGCACATCTTACTTTGTTCTACCGCCGGTGAAATTATCGGTACTCAGGTACTGGATGACTCGCTTTGCCTCACGGCTGTTTCGTTTGCCAAAACACGTTTAGAGTTTGGGCAAACGATGGTTTCGAAAGCTACGGAAAGCGAACAGGCAGGAAAAACCCTGGCGGGTTCGATACCCCACGACGGACTGGTTCATGTGATGGTGTTTTCTGAAGGGCTCAAAATTAACGGCACGAAACTCGTCGACGGTTTACGAAACAATCTGCCTCCTGATATATCCGTAACAGGAGGATTAGTAGGCGATGGAGCAGCATTCAAAGAAACAGTCGTTGGGCTTGACGGGCCGCCGGTTTCAGGGAAGGTCGTTGTCATCGGATTTTACGGCACAGCTCTTCGCGTCGGATATGGAAGTTTCGGCGGTTGGGATTCGTTTGGTCCTGAGCGTATTATTACAAAATCGAGCGATAACGTTTTATATGAACTGGATGATAAGCCGGCATTGGCGCTGTATAAAGAGTATTTAGGAGAGAAAACGAAAGAACTACCCGGAAGCGGATTACTATTTCCTTTGAGTTTGCGTGTGAAAACCAAAAACGGCGAAACCAATATTGTCCGGACAATTCTTGCGGTAGATGAAGCCGCACAAAGCATGACATTCGCCGGTGACATGCCGCAAGGGACGCCTGCACAATTAATGAGGGCAAATTTTGATCGTGTGATCGATGGAGCGGGTGAGGCGGCCAATTTAAGTATAAAGCGGTTAGAGAACAACGAAGTGGAGCTTGCGATACTTGTAAGTTGCGTCGGAAGAAAGCTCATTCTGCAGGAGCGTACGGAGGAAGAAATCGAGGCAGTGCAAAACGTTATCGGAAAGAAGGCAGTGATAACAGGATTCTATTCCTACGGAGAATTGTGCCCTACCGCTGCTGCGGCTGATCAGTGTCAGCTTCATAATCAGACGATGACAGTGACGATGTTTCATGAAGTGCTGTAAAACGTGGATCTATGGATGAAACAACCATTCAATTTCACCGGACGCTCACACGCCAGATTCTCAAAATTTTCGGCAGTCTTGAGGCGGTCCCGAAAGAGGTAATGCCGCTGTTACAGTCCGTGAGCGATACCTATAAACATTTTGACGATGACCGGGCACTTTCCGATCGGTCGATGGAATTGAGCTCACGTGAACTCAGCGAATACATTTCTCAACTGAAAGCCACATTCGAAGCAAACAGCGACGGAGTTCTCGTGGTGGACGGCAAAGGTAAAATTTTCAGTTATAACGAACGATTCATCGAAATGTGGCACATGCCGCGGGAACCTATAGCATCGCATGATGATGATAAAGCGTTGGCTTTTGCGATTGGCGAATTGATTCATCCTGACGTTTTTATGGCCAAAGTGAAGGAATTATACAGTCAACCGGAAGCGGTTAGTAAGGAAGTTTTGGAATTTAAAGACGGCAGGATATTTGAAAGGAATTCAGTTCCCCTCAAAGTGGGAGATAATATTATCGGTCGGGTATGGAATTTTCATGACGTGACGGAAAATCGAAAAGCAGCAGCAGCCCTTCAACAGAAAATTGATGAACTTGCAGAAATGAATCAACTCATGACAGGAAGAGAACTAAGGATAAGTGAATTAAAACAGGAGATGAAGGCACTTAAAGAAAAGTATGAGCCCGATGTCGGAAATAGCAGCTAAACTCCACTCGATTCACTTTTTGTTCCAAATCGGTGAGCCAGAATTTATGTACTTCTATACGAACGCTATCGGGAGGCCCCAGTACAGCGCATAGGCGATGATGTTATAGCCGTTATGCTCAAGGAGGCCGCCCCTCAACCCTCTTGGCAAGCAAAGGCCTTTCATATTGCTAAAATTAATTTTATATAAATCCGCTTTTCCGACATGCAGGTTATTGGTTAAGGTAAGAATGTAGGATTCGTCCTTAGGAATAACCTTTGATGATTTGTTAACATCGCCGATTTCAAGGTGTATTTCCCGTACGCCATTTTCCTTTAGTTTCGCGATGCGCTCGATATCCCTAAATATGGTTTGTTCGTCAGTTTTTTGTGAAGCGACGCGTGATTGGATAAGAAACGTCCCTCTGATGTTTGAAGAAAATCGTACTTATAATCAAATGCACCTATCAGAGCATGATTCAACAGATTATCGGTCCGTTGCGCTATGGGAAGTAGCTCCTCATCGAAATATTCAAGGAGGTTTTCTCCGATGCCAGCTGAATAATCGGCAACGCGACCATTACCATAATATAGCCAGTTAACGCTTCGTCGTCTTTCCTGACTTACAAATATGCAGAACAGTTCATTGCCCCGCGTTAATGTAGAAAAGTAATATCCCTCAGGAACTGCGCGCTGAAGATATGATCTCGGTTTAGGAACGGTTATGAGGTCAAAGTTTGTTTTGAGATGATATTTAAGAGAAGGCTTTGTTACTTGCGTCCTTCATCATTTTTTGAAACGCCGGCTTATCTGCAGATGCATAATCACTATTCGTCGGAAGGGTATCAACAGTCCACATATCGACCGGCTGCTCGAAAAAGCCCCGACAATACACACTGTACTGCCAGTAGTTAGTATAAAATTCATCCGGGTCTTTGTCGTATGCCTTTTTCCGTCTTATGTCGTTTTCCGCCAGCTGTTGTTCTGTTATTATTTCCGGCACAGGAAGACCTCCATCAAAGGCTAATTGCTGAAGCGAGTATTTGTTTGCGTATAGCCCATTGGGGAGAAGGAGTTTCTCCGGAGCGATTGCCGGCTGTCTCGGAGCTAAATCTAGCGTCTCGTTTGCCATATAGTGAGGCTAAAATTATATCATTTTCGCCGAGGAAGATCAAATTATAGGCCATTATGACGGCCTAAACTATTGAACCTGTCATCTCGAAGTGGGTCACTTTGTCGATTTTTTTGCAATGTTGTGGGCCGCGGCCGCACGGATGAGGTTTTTCAGTGAACGCTCATTGATTGTATCGCCCTCGTAGAGATCAATCGCCCGCCATTTATTGCCTTCAAGTCCGTTGTTAAAGAGCTTGTCCGGATCGGGGATGTTTGCGCCCTGAGAAAAGGTCACTTTTACCTTATCCTTGTGCGCGTTCGCCACACAGATGAGCCCGCCTTTTGACCAACACGGAGAACCCATCCATTTCCACTCTTCGATTATCTTGGGGTCAGCATCAAGAATGATTTTGCGTAGTTTTGCAAGCATCGCTCCTCGCCAGTCGTTCAGTCCTGCAATGAGTTCATCTATTTGTTCTTCCGGTTTCATGTTATGTTTTACCTTTACTTTGAGCGTCCTCTCTCATATGCCACGAAGGTAAGTAAAGCGGCAGGCACCACCACCCAGATCATGCCTGAGCCGGCGTATGCATCGTATAGCATACTGCCCAAGAGCGATATGATGGCTAAGCCAACCGCTGAGATGGGGGTGAATTTGGGTAGCTTCAGTCGAGATCCGGGCAAAACTAAACCCAACGCAAATAGGACTTGAAGTACACCAAGGGCTACCCAAGCCGGTGCGGGCAAAGCATTAACGATCCACAGATAGGCAAGTATTTTGTAATGCCCTATCATATAGATACCCCCTACGGCATTGTAGAAGGCTAGTAAAATCTGAAGCACCCATAGCAGAATATTCATTGGTTTACTCATAACTTTGTTAGACATATTTGATTTCCTTTCTTTAGCTAACCGCCCTCTTCACGAGTGCGGCAATCCTTGCCTCTTCGGCTGCAGTCAACTTCGTTAGCGCAGAGGCGGTTGGCCACATAGCGTCGTCATCGAGTTTTGCCGCGTCGCTGAAGCCCAACGTCGCGTACCTCGTTTTGAACTTAGCACCGCTTTGGAAGAAACAGACAACCTTGCCGTTCTTGGCATACGCGGGCATCCCGTACCAGAGCCTCGGGGTGAGGCCTGGGGTACTGGCTTTGACGATTGCATGGAGCTGTTTAGCCATGGCGTGATCCGGTTCTTTCATCTCGGCGATCTTCGCGAGTACTACTTTTTCTCCGTCCACCTCGGCCCCACGCAGTTCCTGGACGCGCGCCTTCATGGCGTCCCGTTCCCCCTGTGTGAATGTCGTGGTCTTCTTGTTATCTGTTTTCATAGAGGATTCCTTTCTTCTGTAATCTACAGTACAACAAAACACTTTGTCAATCTGAAGCATTATCATGATATACGGTGTGTTTTCTGTTATTGCATCAACGTATCAAGATTTGGAACACTGCGTATTCCGCCATAATTACTTGACCGTATCAAGTACTCTATGGAAGGAGAAACACTGGCATATGTTTTCGGACCACCCTGATGTACAATGCCGGTAAATATGGAAAAAATCATTAAACTGCTAAAAACCCGGGACTTTCAGGTTCTCCTTATTATTTTTTTCCTCGCGTGTTTTATGCGGCTGTTCAAACTGGGAATCCTGCCGCACGGATTTTACGTCGAGGAAATGACGAACACCTACATCGGTCGTTTTATTCTTACCCACGGGAAAGACGTGTACGGCAATTTTTTCCCGTTGCTCTACTTTAATAAATTCGGCGACTATCCACCGGTCATTCCATTCTATGTTTCCGGTCTTTCGACCTTCGTCTTTGGTATTAATGAATTTGCTGGTAGATTCCCGATCGCCCTTGCGGGCGCGCTGACCATTTTCCCGCTGTTTGCATTTGTGCACGCCGTGATGGGCAGCAAGCGCGCGGGACTGGTAAGCGCATTTCTCTTGGCTGTTACCCCGTGGAGCGTCGTTTTGTCACGAACCACGTCGGAGGGAATTTTAGGATTATTTATCTACGTATGGGCCGCGTATTATCTGGTCGTAGGGTATGAACGGAAGGACATAAAAACCATATGGTTTGCGGGATTCCTGTTGTTCGTAACGTATTTTCTCTATCCTTCGTATCGCATCATTGCGCCTCTTACCCTTGTCCCCTTTGTTTTTGACGCTATCCGGAAAAACAATAACATGCGCCGTCATCTGCTGACCCTGACCGTCGTTTTGTTTGCCGTCACGCTCGCCATTGCATCGACTGTGTGGGGACAGGCGAGGCTCCGGCAGACCGGGTTATTTACGAGTCCGGACGTCGCGGCTGGGGTTGCAGCCAGGGGACGGATGCTGTCTGACCAGTTGGGGCAGGGTCATATTCTGCAGGCGCGCGTTTTTCATAATAAAATCGTTTTGTATACCCGTGAGTTTTTTACGCAGTATCTGTCGTATTTCTCGCCGTCATACCTTTTTTTGCTATCGGGCGGGCAATATCGCTATTTTAACGTGCCCGAGCAGGGCTTAATCTATTTATCGCTTATCCCGCTTTTTTTGGGTGTTTGTTTTTGGCGTCCTCCCGCAAAGTCCCGATTTCCGCTCGTATTTATCCTGTACTTACTTCTCATCGCGCCTATTGCAGCCGCATTAACCGTCGATTTTTCACCTCATGCGCACCGCTCGTTGACCATGGTTTTTCCGCTGCTCGTATTGGCAGGAATCGGATTTGAAGGATTAGTTGGACTGATCAAACACCCGAAGTTTTTGAGCGGCATCCTTATCTCCTGTGTCGCACTCGAAAGCATCTATTTTTGGAACCAGTACTATGCTCATTCAGACAAGACCGACAGCGTATTTCGAAACGACGGCGACCGTGAAGCGGTTACCCTCATGAAGCAAAAAGTCGGCCAATATACCCGCATTGTGGCGCCCGTGTACGACAGGTTCCCTTTGTATTATGCGTTTTATACGAAAAATTTCAGCGCAAATATCATTGGTAAATTCAGAGATGATATGCGGCTGGACCAACTTGGCACTATTTCATTCGTGGAGAGCGAGTGTCCGACCAAAACGGACGGTGCCGTATATTCAGGGCACGTTTTGTTTGTCGATTATGGAAAATGCCCGGTCTTGCCGGGGTTTCATACCGTAGCCGAAATCCATCGAAGCGACGATTCCCTCGCCTACCGTTTTTTGGAAGCAAGCAAATGATCACACCTTCTCTTGTGAGCCCGCACGGTTGAGCAAGCGAAACACGTCGTATTGAGCGAAGCGAGATCCCGCACGCGGGAGATTCGAACCCTGAACCAATCCCGCCTAAATTATTTCAAATCGAGATATTCGGAGCGAAGGCAGAATTTGCTTTATAATCTGTATAATCCTATAATATTTAAATGCGTAAGCAAATTGACCTTGCGTTTCCAAACTTTGATGGCACTACAACAGTTAGCACCATAAAACGCTATTCTAGAAACGTTAAAAGAGATGGAATGTCAGATCCGTATCCCCGAATACTTGAAATTCTTCGTCATCCTCGTTTTGAGGAACTTTCCGTCGTTTCCCTTCTTATCCATGAGAGTGGAGGGGTAGGAGTTGTCGATGAATTGGCAAGCAGTGGAGATCAAAATTCAATCCAGCTTATGGAATATTATTCGCGTCTCATCCATGCGCTCGAAAGGTCTATGAATCAAGGTATACTAAAAGAGAGTAAGCAGATCACAAGTTTTCATATATTAGCTGCCGAAAACGTAGTTATTGAATCGGGATTACGACCCCATAAAACAACTCTCGAGTTACCACCTTTAGAAAAGATTGACGGTCTCAGCGAGGGCGAAAGAGGTGTTAATAGTCTACTTAATAAATACGATCATTTCGGCTTTCTTGAGAGATTTTAATTTTTTGGAGTTTTATCTTTTCGTTTCATCAGTACGCGTTCATAGGTGTTGATCCTGGGTGCTAAAATCATCTATACTCTCTATGAGCAACAAAATTTTCACGAATTATAAATAATTTATGGCAGAACAAACCTACAGAGTAGAGAACTCAGGTAGACTAGCTGATCGACTGCCTATTCCAAATGAGCCTTTAACTCCTCAACAATTTGCGCAGATTCTGCTAGACAAACATATTCCAACAACCTATGACAGGAGTGTTCAGGGTGCCACGGCGATATTAGAAGCAAACCCACCGGAGCTTTTTCTTAATAGATTAGCAGACGGATTCCATTTTATCAGTAAAGAATCATTTGATACGAATCTAAAAAAAATGGCGGTTGCATTAACCGAAAAAGCTCAAGAGGGGCCATTTCATTACATCTATTTTCCTGTTAGCAGGAGTAGCCATTGGATTTACGAACAATTATGCGGTCTGGGGTTGAAAAAAGCAGCAAGCGAAATATCAACAGGCGAAGGGCTTAGCGTGACACCGAAAATGATCAGAGGAAAAACCAATTTATACATTATTGAAGACTGGTTAATTTCTACTGCCCATGTCAAGAATCAGATACTCGATCTTGTCTGGGAGGCTTCTGGTAAAGGACGATATCCTAAAGTTCACGCATACGTATTGTATTCAAGTGCCTGGGCAGAGAAAAGGCTAAAGAGAATTATGTTGACGTATGGGTTGCAGATTCTCAAAAAATTCCGTTACTTGAGGATGTATTGACTCAGGAAGATATGGATTTTCTAAATGAGATCGGCACCGTTTTACCGAAGAGTTTGGGTGAAATTGGTCCGAAAGGAAATACTCTTACCTGCGGATGGTGGTGTGTGCCAGATAATATTCCGGAAGTATTTACGAATCCTCTAAGTAGATTTATGGTTATAGAACCAACGAGTATTACCCAACCCTATTAAACCTAAATTCAATACTGAATAATTAACCTCAATTTCTTTGTGAGCGAGCTGTCCCGTAGGTGGAACACTATACTCCCAAGTCTCCTGGCTACGTACGAAAAACTTCAGAAACTCGGATTTACCTACTGTGACGGCAAAGTTATTGTTATTATACCCGATTTAAACGGGAAAAAGGAGGATCATGAATAACCTTGTCCTGTCTGGTGTTAAAAAACTGTTCCATCTGTCACCCGACCTTGTCCAATCTCAACTGTTCGACGAGACCACGTTCTACAAACGGTTTATAGCCGATCTTAAACGCTCCAGAACGGAAGTTATCATCGAAAGCCCATTCATTACCTCCCAACGCGTATTTCATCTGACAGCGGTCTTTGCGGAGCTGGTTCGAAGGAAAGTCAAAGTTTACGTTATTACCCGTGATCCGGACGACCACGATCCTAATCTCAAACGACAGGCTGAATGTGAGATCAGGCAATTTGAAACAATGGGAATCCAAGTATTAATCAGCAACGAATACTCCCACCGGAAACTGGCTATCATTGATCGGAAAGTACTCTGGGAAGGTAGCCTCAACATTCTCTCCCAAACGTGCAGCCGTGAAATAATGCGCAGAATCCAAAGTAGCAGTATGTCACAAGAAATGTTTGAGTATCTAAAATTAAGTAGATTTATTTATTGAACTATGGATAAATTAGACGAAATCCGCGAACTGTTACAGAAAGACGGCATTCAGATGAATGACGACGAAATTCAAACAACTATTTCCGAACTACAATATTTGGTTGATGTTTGGCTCAATACTGTAGAACAGCAAATATTTGAAGGAAAAACACTTGATGAACTACTTACTAATATAGACGTATGAAACTAACACAAAAACAAGCAATTCTTTATCTTCGGGTATCAACAGAGGAACAGGTCGATAACTATTCTATGGGCACACAGGAAGAAGTGTGCAGGCGCGAAACTGATCGGTTAGGTTATGTCGTTACGCAGGTATATCGTGAAGAAGGAAAATCCGCAAAAACTATCACAGGTAGAATTGAACTGATCAAACTTCTCGAATATTGCCGACGGCATACAAAAGATGTTCAGGCTGTTGTATTTTACAAAACCGATCGTTTGTCTCGGCAGATGACAGACTACCTCATCATAAAGGAGAAACTGAATAGAATGGGAATTAAACTTATTTCAGCAACAGAGCCGGTTGATGATACTCCTATGGGCAAATTCATTGGTAATTTTTATGCAGGAATTGCACAACTTGATAATGAGATGAAAAGTGAGCGTGCAAGAAACGGTATGCACGCACGGTTTCAATCAGGATTGCTTTGTTCCGGAAAGGCACAATTAGGATATATCCGCCATGAAGGATATGTCTTTAAAGATACCAAAGTCTGGGATCAGGTGAAAAAAGCCTGGGAATTGATGGCCACGGGTACAAAGTCACTTCGTGAGATGACGAACATCATGAATTCTTGGGGATTACGAACCACTATTAACAACCAAAAGTATCTTATCCGGCGTCAAACGGTACACCGGATATTTCGCTCAAAATTTTATGCCGGTTTTCTTGTTTCCAAGCGATACAACGAAGAGGTCCACGGGCAACATGAGCCTATGGTTTCAAAAGAGCTGTTTGAGAAAGTTCAGGCAATACTCGACGGTCGACATAATAAACCATCCTTGGTGCTTCGAAATCCACCGAATGTTGATTTTCCATTACGTCGAATAGTAAAGTGCGGAAAATGCGGACTCGGATTTACCGGCTCATGGTGTAGTGGTCACTTGAAGAAGTATCCATATTATTGGTGTTACAAATCGCAATTGTGTCATTCGCCGTATGTACCGGCCGAAAAGCTCCATAAGTTATTAAAGTCACTATTAACGAGAATGAAGCTGTCCAAGCTTGGTCGTGTGATTATTTATAAACTCCTACAGGAGGAATATGAAAGACGGTACTCGAAAATCAGGATGTATAAGGCAAAAAGAGAACAACTCGTAGGCAAACTTATCGCTATGCGAACGAACCTCGTCCATAAACATTTATCCGGTCTCTATACAGACGAGGTATTTTGCGAGCAAAACGCGCTATTGAGCGATAATATTGACCGAATAAAGTTATCGATTAAAAAATCTTTTCTACAGGAATATACGCTTTCAACCTGTATTACATATATGAATTCCAATCTAGAGAATATATACAACACATATATGCATATATCCGTTGATAATCAAAAAGCAATTTTAAGTACCATATTTCCACGCGGTTTCGTTTGGAATTATCCCGGATTGAGCTATCCAAAAATTAATCCCTTATTTGAGGTATAATAACTCGCATGACGACAAAGACAGGTGGGTATCAGTTAAACGAAAAAGATATCGACGGTGTTCTCAAATTTTTGAAAGCCACTGACCCCGAACATGCTACACCGGAAATGGCGATGGCTTTACTGGAGCATCTCAAAGCCCATTATCACACCATGGCTCATTTTGAACCGGAAGAACTTGAAAAGGAATACAAAGAACTTCTGCACGAGATAGAAATGAAGAAGAATTAAAACGAGAGAATTTCTGAAGATTTAACCCCAAGCGCCCCCAAAATCTTTTTAAGTGTAATCACAGATGGAATAGCATCACCGCGTTCAACTTTCGAGTAAAAATTGCTGTTCAAACCAGCTTTCTTAGCTACATCGGTTTGAAACAAGCCTTTTTTGAGACGGTACTTTTTCAATTTCGACGCAATGTCCTGCCTAGTCTTTTCATCCTGTGGGTTAAGCATACAGGAATAGTATACATCAACGCAGGATTAGCCTTTGCATTTGAGCTCTTTTGGCTCTCCGGGAATACCACCAAGTAAATACGTTTTTAAGTCAATATGATTATTCTTATCCAAAGTTTTTTTAGTTTGACAAATAAAGTTTTGTAAATCGCTATCTGGGGTAAATATGAGATCCATTAAGACTCCGGCGTCTAAATTAAGAAAAAGATAAATTCTCCGTAAAGATATTGATGCGGAACCCTGGTAAGTCAGTTGTTTTACTGCTTTATCTAGATCATCGGTAATTTTTTTATAAAGATTTTTGTTCACTTGCATTGGCAAAAATCTTCCTTTACCTGTTTCTAATTCCTTTTTGACGGCTGCATATTCGTCAAGGGAGAATCTAATGGTTTTTACCTCCACTAGTCCATTAAGTGAGTCATTCGCATTTAGGATTTCTAAATCTGGTTTTCGTCCATTCTTAGTGTTTTCGTCAATAAACCGTATTTTTTTGTAACCATTTTTTTGAAGATATCTATAAGCCAATGCTTCATTTAGTCTTTCTTCGAAATGAGGCCAACCCGCCTTTTCATCAATTCTTTTAGTTAAGGTTTTAAGTTTACCGAACAAATATTGTTTGTCTTTTTCAGTTAAAGATTGAAGGGATTGCTCATATTTTGACCAGTAGTCTTCACCAAAAATTAAGACTGGCTTATCTCTAAATAATTGCCTGATGTCATTGTAATCACTGCCTGTGTAATCTTGAGAAAAGGAAAACAGTATCGGAAATTTCTTCTTTGTTAAACTTAATTGATCGTCATTCATAGTTTTATTTTTTAACTTTAAGTACTCTATGTAACCTTTTTTGTAACAACTCTAAAAAGTTAGCGGACTCTAGCTCTCTGGTTGCTTCATTGATATATTGTATAGCAATCGCTATGTTGATTTTGAGAGGCTCAGATATCGACTTTTCGGCAAAATCGACGTATAAACAACTTTCTCGCATATTCATAACCTCATGAGCTTCTTGTTTTGATCCTAAAACTAACGTAGGTTTTATTTTTTCGCTGGTATCGAAATTAAATCTTATACGTGCATCTTTTGACCTTATTTTATACTCATGACTTCGCCAAAATTTATTAAATTTAGATTCAGATAAGTAATTAGCCTCAAGCATGTGTAAAAGACCTAACTTTTGACTTTCTTCGAAGGAGGTTATAGCTAGAAAGGTAGCCCACGCATACTTTTTTCGGTTAAGTAATCTTGTTGATTCCTTAAGTAAGTTTTTTGAATTTCTTAAACAAGCTTTTTTCAGTGAGTATTTATTACTAATTATTGCCATAAATATTAATTAATACGGTCAATATTTTTTAAACGTTCGTATCTATTGATTTGCTCAGTTTATTAAATAACTCGGATGGTCGACTTGTCCAAAAGATTAAGAAATAGGTACGGATACATAACATAATTCGATTAATCTTGCCGTGTCTCAAAAGAAAAGCATGAGTGGCCAAGTTTAGCCTATTTATTCTGTATTGTAAGACGGCGTGTTTTCTAATCTGAAACCATACCCACGTTATTAATTGCCAAATACGTTTGAGTAACCACAAAACTAACTTGAAAATTCCCCAAATGACTAAAAACAGAAAATATATAATCGCACCTAGTAAAAATAATTGGAAAAGTGCTCCTAAGAAATCTCCAAAACTATCATGATGTTCTTTGTCCATGATCTATTTTTCAAAACGGCTAACGGCTTTTCGATATTTACAGTAATCACAATCGTCTCCGGATTCCGGAAGAGTATCACTTTTTAAACATTCAATAGCCTCATGGACGGTCTTCTCGACCCAGGAATAATCACCAACATATGGAATAATCTTAATATCAAATTCCAGTTTACCGTCAAAAGCTTCTTTGTCAGTATTGCCATTACAATACACAAAATAACCAGTTGTGGAGACGCGAAAGCCATTCTTTCGGAATAACCACTGGTATATCTCCATTTGGCGTTTATAGCCGATTTGCCAGTCAGCATCTAACGTCACTTCTTCTTCTTTGGAAGTAGCTTTGTAATCAACAATGATAAATTCACCATCGGGTTTGACCCAGACATCATCAACCCCGCCGGTTATGACTACATTTTCGCTATCAATCTTAAAAGTTATCCCTGCTCTAAGTGAATCCCGCCATTCATTTATTTTTTCGTGTGACAAAGGCACGGCATCAATTCCATAAACTTTCATTAGGGGATGGGCTGTCCCATTGGCTCTATGCCTGTCAAATTCCTTCTTGAGAAGCTTATCGACAGCAGTATTGAGAGAAAATGGATATCCAGGTGGTTGAGCGACTCCTAACCTACGATCAAGATAAAAACAACGAGGACAATTGATAAAAAGGTCAATTTTACTCCGGCTGATACGGAAAGTCTCCAAAGAATCGGAGTTATATAAATTACGTGTTCGGTTGGGATTGTAGTATTTGGACATATTATTTAAATTACTTTTATACACTCAAAGAAATCTTTTAAGATGGACTCTTTATTTAAATTATTGTTTCCATAATTTATCTAAGTCGATTGTTTCACTTTGTGGTCGAATATTTTTATCAAGCAGTTTTACTTTTACTGACAATGGAAATTGTGTCATTTGTCCTGCGATGAAACAGCATCCCGTAGAAAGATTTGATATTGAATCGAAGGAAAGTTTATCTAAATAACTAACAGCTCTATTAATCGATTTCAAATCATTTTCATTCATTAATTTGTGAATAAAATAATTATGTAACTGCGAAATAATAGTTGGCGATATGTCAGACGGTCGTTGGCTTGCAATTGTAAGGAAAACTCCAAACTTTCTACCTTCTTTTATAATTTCCTCGAATGTTTCGAGTCTATAATCCTTCCAGGATTCAGCCTCTCTGTTTGAGTTTTCCGACAAAATGCTATGTGCCTCATCAATTATGATATGAAGAGAATTCTCTTTATCGGTATCCCTTCTATTTTTTTGTTCATCGTAGTTTGTTTTACAAATAAGTAATGGAACAACTTTTTTAAGTTCAAAATTGACATTTTTAAGATCAATTACCTCTATATTACAAGGTGTTACATCAACATTTTCTCCGTTGGTTTGAGAAGAGTCCTTAATTTCAACTACCTTAGATAACATGTCAAATCGCTTTTTCAATCTACCCATAAGGGGATTGATGTGTTCATCATTTGCATATCCATTTAAAATCTCAAAGTAATATTGGTCTATTATTTTGAATTGTATTTTTTGCAAGTCACTCAAACCTTCAGTTGTAGAGATAGATACGTTAAAATATCCATCAACCCCTATAAAATGACCTTCGTTTGTATCTGCGTAAACAGCAGTAGTTCCTTGACCAGTATAGAAAGTACAATTATCATTACCATGATATTTCAAATCGTCAATATTTTTGTTATCATTAACGACTTTAAAACCTAGTTGTTCAAAGTCTTTTACGTATTTCTTCAAAAAAGGAACATTAAACTCTTTATTTTTCATCAAAAGGATGTCTTTTAACTTTTGGTTTATACTTTGAACTTCCTTGTGATGGTCATCGTTGTCGTTGTCATACCAGTCTCTGTCTATAGCTCTATGTAAGAATGGTTGTTGTGTTTTTTCAGTAGCATTAAGCAATATGGATAAAAGTTCCATTTTTTCAATTTCTGCTTTGGAAATTGGGTATTTGGAGCCATTATTATCCTTTGTTCGTAATTTATAGACAACTTTATTTGCTGTTAAAATTTGATCATCACTATCTTTAGAATATTCTCCATTAAAATCTATAAAAATAAACTTAGATTTTTTATTAAAGTTATCATTTAAATTTGGCAACTTAAATAACTCTGTATACATCCTTGCTAAGGTATTCGATTTTCCAGATCCGGTATTACCAAATATGCCAATATGTCCAGCAAATAATTTCTTTATAGAGAGGTTAATGCTTTGGGTTTCCTCATCGATTAGTGATCCTAGATTTATTGATAACTCAGTTCCATTAGATAATTGATGTAAAATTTCAAATTCATCTCTTGTGAGCAATTTACACTCACTACCGATTAATGGCATTTCCTTAATGCCATGTTGGAATCGATTATCACTATCATAAAAACCAAAAACCGATACATTGAGGAATCGTTCTATTTTTTGTTTTTCGTTTATGTATTTTTTACTTGCTTGAAATTTATCTTCCTCTAAAAATTCACCTTCAACCTTGCATATAATCTCAGTAAAGCCCTTGGTTATTTTTACATAATTAGATAGCCCAACAGACACATTCTTAATTGTTTTACCCTTAAAAAACAGGTGAGGAAGGTTTTTATCTTTGTTAACCTTGATTACAATATCTTTTCCCTTAACACTGAAGACACTCCCAATAACAAATATTGAGTTGCTGACTAGGGTATCTTGTAGATTGAAGCTATTCTTCATCATGTTGTATATCGTCTCTTTGGGGTGCAAAAACTTCAGAGAGGTATTTAACACTTTTTTCAAAAGAAAAATTATTTTCAGGTGAAATTATATATAAATTTGAATTCTTTTTTTCTTCTAGTTTGTCGAGCGTCTCGTCATACTGAGAGTAAGAAAAATAGACTACTATCAAAGTAGGATTTGATTTCATGACACCATAGAGAAGATCTTTGATATGTTTATCCTCTAAAGAAAAACCAACAACGACCAAAACACTGTTTTCCTTCTCAAGTTCTAGAGTAAACTTTCTTAACATTGAAGCATAGTTTGTATCAAGAACTGTTTCAAAATGTTTTTCTGCATTAGGATTAATCACTGCAATTTTTCTGTATTGTTTACTAAAATCAGATCCTGATTTGGTAGCCAAATTATCTGGGATATGAGAACTGTCTGAGTAGGTAATTTTCTCACCTTTTGCAACCCATGAGACAGATCCATGTAGCTTTATTAGATTAAATAGAGGTATGTCAGAAGTGTTATCAAACTGTAAACTCTTATATTTCTGTATTTTATTAAAATTTGCAACGCTGAAAATCGGATTGATTTGCCCAGTGAACCCATCATTGTAAGGAACCCCTAATCTTTCGCAAGAATCTTCCATAAACATGTCAAAATTAGTTGTAAAAAAGTTTACCTGTTTATTGACTATATGAAGAGATCTTTTGGATACAGTGTCTGCCCAGAACGTAAGAAATGAATCATAATTTTCCTTTGTGTCGCTTAATTTTATCTTTTCAGCAGCATTCGTTTCAAGTGATTCATATAAGATTGCTTTAGATTTTTTTATCAACTTGTAATAATCTTTTTGAGCGGATTCTTTGGTTGCTTCGACGTTCATCTTATCTTCTATACCCTTTAAAGTTGATAGGTAATTTAAAGAACACCCAGAACCAACAAGCACGTTTAGGTGGCCACTTTGAATTATTTCTCTCAGTTCTTTGTTGTCTATTTTTTTAATCATTTTAATTCAGTCATTCACTTGAAATATTTAAAAACCTCTCAAAGGATCTCTTAAGCTTTCCGAGTAAATTTCATGCATTATTATCAATTGATCTACTAAATAACCTCACTGTCTCATCAAAACTTTTTGGTTTGTATTTTTCCCATTCTTCCTGCTTAATGTATAAAGCTTTATATTCCACTCTGGTTTGCCGGTTGTTTACATCCCCACACCACTTTTGCAATCTTTCGAATTTCAATTTATCGTCCTCTTCCTCGCGACCTTTTGTTTCGACTATATAAACAGTCTTATCGTCCTTTTTCACAAAAAAGTCCGGATAATAAGTGGCAATAAAACCTTCCGAGTTTTTATATTCGATTCTCAAAGCACTAGCTTCCTTATTTTGAAAGTTTTTTGAGAAGGAAATTACATCGTCACAATTCTCAATGAAATCAGCAAAAGTTAGTTCAAAATTACTATCACCAACAATTTTATTGAAAACGGATTTCTTGGGTAATAAGTATGCCTTATCATTAACAACAAACGGTCGTGATTCACTAACTTTAATGTAGTTCTTGATTTCTGTATCGCCACTATCTTGAACAGTTAGGTTGTTTATTGCCTTTTTAAAAGAATCTTTAATGAGCTTTATGTACTCAACTTCTGATAAATTTCTCAGAACATTTAGATCTTCCAAATCAACCGGAGTCTCAAACAAATAATTCTGAATAAAATCTTTAACATTTCCAAATAAAATATCGTAACAACCAAACAGACGTAATTCACGCATTATTGCTTGAGCAAAGAAACCAACGACACTTCTGTAATCAGGTTCCACGTCACCAGTCAGAACAGTCGTGTGGTGTGTTTTTTCATCAACTACGTCTTTAAATACAATTTCCCGTTTTTCTTCCTCAGTAAAAGTTTTAACTTTAACTTTAGGGTTACCAAACAAGGAAACATCTAAACTCGCGAGATTTTTATATTCTCTTTGTATTCTTGGGGTCATAACCGGAATCTCGATATCCAATTTTTCAATGTTTTTATTAGGATTTTCTTTATCAACTTCAATGACTGTTGGGGCAATCGCCTTAGATCCTTCTCCCATTTCTCTTCTTTCCAAAATAACACCCTCTCTATTAATCGACTCCACAAACTCCATGAACATTGGTGTACCAATTACGCTGACATATTCTTCGACATCGCTTTGTCCAAAAAACATCCTTCTGAGACCACGTCCTAGTGTTTGTTCCGGAAGAATTTTGGAATCGGCAGCGTAAGGTCGAAGACCGACAATTGTAGTGACATTCTTTACATCCCAGCCTTCTTTCAGCATCATGACGGAAACAATCACTTTGAAAGGACTTTCCCAACTATCGATTTCATTGGCCTGTTTTCTGAGTAAATTTAATTCATCGATATTTTTACCGGTAACACTTTCAGATATCTCACCGCTTTTATTGGTATGAATGGTCAGAACTGCATCTTTCAAGTCAAAAAAACTTGTCTTTATGTACTCAGCAACCTCATCACAGTTTTTAGTATCATCAGTCATGATAAAAAGAATTGACTTCTTACCCATAGGTTTCAGGGTCTCATAGGTTTTACGCCATTCCTCGATTCCGAGATTAATGTAATCACGATATTTTTCACTAAACAGTGCGCTTTGATTCTCTTTTAGTTTCCCTTGACTGGCGGCGTCAGGAATAACAGGATTTTTGACAATTCTTTGATGAATGGCCTCAACAAGGGGATAGTCCGTTATCGTTTGCACAAATATCGAGCCATCATTCTTCTTTGGCGTTGCTGTCATATCCAGTTGCAAAGCAAGTCCCGAACCTTTTTGTTTTAGCCTGTTGTCGATATCTAATATCGATTTATACCAAGCCATGTTCTCATCATGAATATGGTGGGCTTCATCATTGATAACAATTAGTTCATCAATATCACGGACAATCATTCCCAAATCGACTGTTGAATCGTTTGTTTTTGTGACCGGTTTATGACCCAAAAAATATGAAGAGGTATCCTCATCATCCAAACTAGCATCTTTGATATTTCCTTCGAATACTCTGTGGATGTTGGTCAAAAATATATTCCCTGTATCAGAAATAGTTTTTATCTCGTCCTGCAGATGTAATGTCACTTGGAAATCATCTTGCCAATTTTGTCCTTGATATCCGTTTTCAGGTAAAACCGGATCAGAAAAAAAGATTTTTAATCCCTCGAAATCATTTTTAATTCTTTCAAACACGATGACGTTGGGTGTAATTAAAAGAAAGTTTTTTGCCAGGCGAGAGTCCTGTTCATACTTTTTATGAAAATATGCCCAAGCGATAAGTAAACTCATGACTTTTGTCTTCCCAGCGCCGGTTGCCATTTTAATTACAAAACGCAACCAGTCTTCGGTAAACATTCCGGCACTTAACACGCCTGTGGAGTTATAGCGAATAAGATCATATTTATCTTTTACTTTGGCAACTTCATAAAGCCATATAACTGTTTCCAACGCTTCCCGTTGGGCAAAATAGTATTGGAATTTCGAAGCGGTTCCATGTTGGTCGTAAATAATATGTTCTTCTTTAAACCACCAATTAAGTAGAGCTCTAGAAGTATCGTTTGCTCCCTCATAATGTTTATCTCTCCAGCCTTTTACCTTAATACGCAAATCAGCGACCAATGGGGGAAGTAATTTTTCTAGCCCTCCCTTTTCACGCAAATCTTCCTCTGCCGGAAACCATCTAATACTCGGGTCGAGTATTACATATGGGTCTTGAGGAAAATCCTTGTGTAGTGCCATATTAAACAGTCACCTCCATAACTCTTGTTGTGTCATTGCCAAATATGTCTACAACCTTTACAGCCACCTTATAAGTGCCTTTGGTAACTTCTTTTGGCGCTGAAACTAACTCAAGGTTCCTGTTTTTCTTGGTTCTAAAGCTCTGCCATTCATTATCAAAAATGTAATCGCCAGTCCAGCGTTCAATAGTGTTACCATCTTTATCAATTTCGGCAACAATTTCTTTTCTACTTGCGAAATTATAATCCACTGCCCAATAATCAATCCAATCACTCCACTTTTTAGTCAAAATTTCCTTTGACACGATTTCTGAGGCTTTATCTTTTGATATTTTTACTACCTGTCCATTTTCAACAATAACTTTTTCACCACCAGGACGAAGTGCTTCTGTTGTTTCTTCTGTTGCGTCCTGATTGTAAAATACTGAAAAGTCAGTTAATTCAATCGATAATTCTTTACTATTCGCTTTCCCTTTTATTATTGGTTTTGCTACTATGTAGGCTACGTCGTAAAACTTGACTTGATCTTTTTCAACCGCCTTTTTATCAAACACTTCTCTTGGTATTATTCGGAAAACAATATCAATTCCCTGATCTTTATATTCCTGTAGGTCCATCCCCATCTCATAATCAAAACCAAGTACATCAACTTTCGTGAGTTTTTTATCTTTACATTCACTCACAATATCCCGAATAAGTTTTGAGGAGACGGGAGTACTTATCGGGCCAACTGCAACCAAACGATCTCGTTTTTTACCTGAAATATTTATAAAGCCTTCAACAGGTTCTGCTTTGTATGCAGAAAGTATTAGTTTGACGAATTCTTTTTCTTTTCGTTCAGCTTGTTTTTCTCTTTCTTCTGTGCGCAAATCATCATTAACCGCTAAAAAGTTCTCCCTTTCATATCTTCCGACATTTAATATTTCAAACGCCCGGAAATCTTTTCCTTCTTTTTTAAGCTCCCGTTGAACACCAATTAATCTTTTCCTTGAAGTATGAATTCCAAACTTTCCCAAATCAGCACCAATCCATTTCCTACCTAATCGCTCTGCTACTGCTAGTGTAGTTCCAGATCCACAGAAAAAATCTGCAACAAGATCACCTTCATTAGAAGATGCTTTAATAATTCTTTCCAGAAGTAGTTCGGGCTTTTGAGTTGGATAATCTAGTCTTTCTGCGGCGACTTGATTAACTGGAAAAATGTCATCCCAAATATCTCCAACTCTGGTGCCCTCACCTGTATCAAAATACCTTTTTACATACGGTGTACCAGTTTTTGAAAACATAATCATTCCATTTTTAATACCCTCATCAATTTTTTCTTGACTCCAAATCCAATGCTTATTTGGTGGCGGTGAAATAATTCTCTCTCCAAACTTTCTAGGTTGACCGCTCCCATTTTGTGTAAAATCAGCAAGGTTATAACGACGCCCCGTCTCCGCTTCAATATGACGGTAATGAGTCTCTAATAATTTTTCGTCCTTTGGTGTAAATTGAGGGTTAAACACATACCTATCTGATTTTGAATATATAAATATACTGTCTTTAATATTTGAAAAATGTAAGCTTTGAGATTTGACTGATCTTAATTTTTGCCAAGCAATTTCAGCAATAAAATAATTAAAAATTTCATCTAAAACTAAACGCATATATGAATTTACTCTCCAGTCACAATGAATATAAATACTTCCATTCTCTGCTAGCAAATCATACATTAGTCGAAGACGCTCATAAATCATTGAAATAAAGCTGTCTGCACCTTTGCCCCAAGTGTCGCGGTAAGCAATTTCTTCGATCACTGATGGTTTTTTAATGAATTCTTCGCCACCAATTTCAATATCCATAGAAAAGTCCGCGCCAACATCAAACGGAGGATCAATATAGATAAGTTTTAACCCACCCTGCGCTTCAATTTCTTTCCTAAGAGGCCCATTCTTTAATGAGGAAAGAATAAGTTTGTTATCGCCCCATATAAGTTTATTAGTCCATCCTGTTATCTGTCTGCCTGAAGTATCAAAAAGTGTCTCCTGCATGCCAAATTTAGCGTCGCTCCTTGGTTCGTCAATCTGTTCTATTGTTTGAAAAGGCAATACTACATTTGTTACTTCGTCTGTTTTGCCGTTCCATACGAGTTCAACCTCACGATCGTCATCGAAAAGAAGAAAACGATATTTTTCAGGAAGTGGCTTTCCTGCCTCTAAATATTTAATTACATCTCGTTTTTCGTTGTCTGTAAGTTTCATGATTATTTCGATATCTCGGAATTTATTTTGGTACCGAGCGCTGTTAACTATTATAGTACGTTATGGCTAAAACTTCTTCACTCTGTCGGTATCAGAAGAAGAAACCTGTCATCTAAATACCATTGGATTAACACACAATAGGGGTCTTGCCCCTCGTTTGGCAAGGGTTTCCGGCTTCGCCTCCAATAAACTTCGCTTCGCTTGCCCTTGCCCAACTCACCCCGCCATGAAGAATTCCAAGTATTGGAAGCATGGGCATGCTTCCAAATACATTAATTTTCCGGAAGCAGCAAAAGAAAGGGGGTGAACAATTAATGCAACTATTAACAAAAGGACTATTAAAAAGATTCGAGAAAGTCGGAAGACAGGAAGAAGTAGCCGATCCGGTCGTAATCGCTAAGTTTTTCAATCCAGCAGGAGCTGGCACCTGGTACGCAACCGAATACGATCCGGAAACTAAAGAGTTTTTCGGATATGTTTCCATTTTTGGAGACTGGAACGATGAATGGGGGTCGTTTGCTCTATCAGAGCTTGAAAGTTACCGCGGCAAGTTTGGACTAGGTATTGAGCGCGATAGATATTTTGATGAGCAACCAATCAGTCGGGTAATGCCAAAAGCTAAATTATAGCAGCAAGTATAAACAGCCTCATGCGAAAGTATGGGGCTGTTTTATTCCGTATCCTCCCAGATTTCAGCCGTAACTCCATCTTTTTGTACCTCATCTTTTTGAGCAAAACTCATCTGTATATTTTCTTCTTCCGCTTCAATCAGGAGTTTTTTGGCATATCGTTTGCAGCGGATCATTAGCTCTTTTGTTTCAGAGACAAAGAGAATTTCAGGTGCCGTTGGAATATGTCCAATCCATTCACATTCTGTTAAAAATTCAAGATAGGTTCTGATTCTTTTTCTAACTCGATAGGCGGGAAGTTTGGTGGTAAGAATCTCTAACAGATAATAATTAGTTTTGTTATTTTTCATTCTGGTAAACACAAGGTCGGGACGAAGTTCAGAGAGCATATCGGAAAAATAAAGGGGGGATTTTGAATTTGTGTATTCATTCTCCGTAGCCCATTCGAAAGATAATTTGTTGTTGGGTTGGTTTTTCAAATCAAGGCAGATGTCAGCCACAAGCTGACAGGTGGAAATAAATATTTTCGATCGGTTTTTGTCCCGGTAGAGCTTTTGTAATACCCCTGGATCGTATCCCTCTTGTGTTTTTAGCCATCGTATCCCGTTATTCCCCAGGAAGTACACTGCCGGTTGGTTCTTTCCTAAAAATGTAGAGGGATCATATATTCTATTCAAATATTCCTTTTTGACTAAATATGGTAGCCAGATATTTATTTTTCCTTTACTTTTATGATTGAGGAATTTTTGAATTTGGGTACTACTTAGGAATCTGTATGTATAGTGTTGTTTTATTATTTCTTGTTGTTGATGTGTTAGTTTTGTGGGTGTCATGTTTATTTTTTATTTAATATTTTATTTATTATTTTTTACTTTAATTTCTTTATGCCACCCCCAACACACTCCGTTTCTTTTAAAGGTAGGTGACACAAATATTTTAAAAATAGCCTTAAATATATCATATTTTGGTGATAGCCCGTTATCACTAATCTTGTAGGGATTTTCGGACGGGTTTGTGTGTGTTTTTTCTTCTTGATACACCAGTCTTTTCGGTATTGTCCTTCATCTTTTTAACTGTCTTTTCTTCCAGTTCCTCACCCACCCCAAAAAGAATATTGAGTTGCTTTTCAACCACAGCTCTAGGGGTGGCATAATGCTTTCTGGTATTAGCAACGACAAAATCCCTGATCCGGTCAGAGCCTTTAATATCGAGCGGAACGGTTTCTCCAGAGAAAGCATCCTCCGAATCCTCATTAGTAACTTTCATAAAGAAGTGGTGCGGTGGCAGATTAACTATTTCTCCTTTTTCTACTTCCGGTTCCATAAAGGGCAGGATTACCGCTTCGTCATCCGGACCGTTTTTCAAGGAAATGATTGTGCCGGAATTACCTAAGACCACTTTGGCGGTTTTAACATCCTCAATTTGGGCGACATTCTGATGGGAAGGGATGATAAAGACATGGAATTTTCGGGCTTCCGAGAAGATATCGTCCTTCCCTCCCTCCCCC
>DATKGN010000005.1:0-41565 GCA_035510735.1 Patescibacteria group bacterium | reverse complement strand
CGGTTGCACCCGTTGGACCAAAAATACCCGTTGTTCCTGTTGTTCCCGTCGGACCTTGAACTCCGGTGCCTCCGGTTGATCCGGTGAAACCTGTAGGACCGGTAACTCCCGTGCCGCCTGTTGAACCGGTCATGCCGGTTGCACCTGTGGGACCGGTTACTCCCGTGCCTCCGGTTGAACCTGTCATTCCGGTTCCTCCCGTTGGACCGGTCACTCCCATTCCGCCGGTTGAACCCGTGAAACCTGTTGGGCCAGTCACTCCCGTTCCTCCGGTTGAACCGGTGAAACCTGTTGGACCGGTCACTCCCGTTCCGCCGGTTGAACCCGTTGTGCCAGTTGAACCTGTTGGACCCGTAACACCGGTTCCTCCGGTAGATCCTGTTGTGCCTGTTGAACCCGTTGGTCCAGTGACCCCGGTGCCTCCGGTAGAACCCGTGAATCCAGTCGGACCATTGACACCCGTACCACCGGTTGAACCGGTATAACCTGTTGGACCATTGGTGCCTGTACCGCCTGTTGAACCGGTTCCCCCTGTTGGACCGATAGCACCTGTTGAACCCGTCATACCGGTAGGACCGGAAATACCTGTCGCTCCGGTTAAACCGGTTGGACCAAACGCACCCGTTGCTCCCGTTGCTCCGGTATCACCCGTCGGACCAACGCCCCCGCCTCCGACGACTCCTGTTCCTCCGGTTGCACCCGTTGGACCAAAAATACCCGTTGTTCCTGTTGTTCCCGTCGGACCTTGAACTCCGGTGCCACCCGTTGATCCGGTAAATCCTGTTGGACCGGTGACGCCACTACTTCCTGTTGAACCCGTCATGCCGGTTGGACCGGTTGGACCGGTAACTCCGCTACTTCCTGTTGAACCCGTCATACCGGTTGGACCGACCGCACCGGTTGTGCCAGTTGAACCCGTCGGACCTGTTAATCCTACAACACCTGTTCCACCTGTTGAACCTGAAGGACCGGCAACACCTGTTCCCCCGGTTGGACCTGTTACACCAATCGCGCCTGTTCCCCCTGTTTCTCCAGTTGGTCCATTTATTCCAGTCGCACCGGTAGTCCCTGTTGGACCAACAACGCCGGTTCCACCCGTCGGACCGAAAACGCCCGTTCCACCCGTTCCTCCCGTCGGTCCGTTTGAACCGGTTGCACCAGTAGTTCCTGTTCCGCCGGTAGGACCCAATACTCCCGTTCCGCCGGTTCCTCCTGTTGGACCGTATGACCCTGTTGCACCCGTTGTACCGGTTGACCCCGTCCCCCCTGTCGGACCGGCCCCACCGCCGCCGGCAATTCCAGTTCCTCCTGTAGCTCCTGTTGGACCGAAAACCCCTGTTGTTCCCGTAGTTCCTGTCGGACCTGACTCACCAACTCCACCCGTTGCGCCTGTTGTACCCGTTGGACCGCTCGTTCCTATAAGTCCGGTTCCTCCTGTTGTTCCTGTTGGACCATAGAGACCAGTTCCACCGGTTGATCCGGTGTTGCCGGTCGGACCTGATTGACCAACAGCTCCTGTTGTTCCAGTCGGACCCGATTGTCCAACTGCGCCCGTAGTGCCTGTTGGCCCTGTTTGACCGACCGCACCGGTTGTGCCAGTTGAGCCCGTTGGACCTGCGAATCCTGTCGCACCCGTAGTGCCGGTCGGCCCTGTTTGACCGACCGTACCGGTTGTGCCAGTTGAGCCCGTTGGACCGACCGCACCGGTTGTGCCGGTTGAGCCCGTTGGACCTGCAAATCCTGTCGCGCCCGTAGTGCCGGTCGGACCACTCGCTCCGGAACTCCCCACAGCTCCGGTTGTACCGGTTGAACCGGTCGGACCACCAACACCACCGCTTCCGGTACCACCTGTCGGACCCACATCACCGGTATTACCTTGCGCTCCCGTTGCACCTGTTGTTCCAATTCCTGTTGCTCCCGTCGGGCCAATAACACTTTCCCCTGCTTCACCTTGTGCTCCTGCGGTTCCCGTTGCGCCAACGCCGCCGGCTGAACCTGCTGCTCCGGACGGTCCGGTTGCGCCGAAACTGCCGGATAATGAAAGTCCGTCAAGAGCGGTAATTTTTAACTGTGTTACTCCGTTATTCTGAATAATTTGAAGTCCCGGCGTCAGGCTTTGGATGCTCACCGGAACAGCCGCGACAGGTGTCGCTTCCTGGAAAAGCCGGACAACGCCTTCATCTTCATACCGGCGTGCAATAATTGACGACGAAATAGAACCAAGAGATATTCCTGTCGCATCCGAAGCGACTATGCTGTCCGCTGAGGTGGATGTATCTGTCTGTGCGCCTAAAACATTCTGTTCACCCTGACCCTGGGTTGAATACAAAAGCTTTAACAGCTCCCGCATGACAAGCGTAGATGTTGTATCCTCGGGAATTAAACTCGGTGAAACGGTCAATGATACCAAATCACCCCGTGGCGACATCTCTCCAACAACCTGTTTTTTCTCGGCAAACGCGTTAAACTCAAAATTACCGACCAATTGTCCCTGCCGGATAGAGGCTTCCGTAAACTTTACCGGCAATACGGAATCATCCGGCAACCGGATCCCGGTAATCAAACGGTCAATGATATTCACTGACTCTTTTGCGCCTTTTTTTGTAAAAAACAAATCAACCAAACCCTGAGTGTCCGCCACGTCGCCGTAATCTCCATTCGGATACTGTACTTCGACATCGCCGACATACTGGTCGTTAGCGAGATCAGCGCGAACAATAATTGCGTAGGAGAACGAGTTATCTTTCCGAAGGACGGTCATGAGAAAAGGACCTGCAAATGAGCTTTGCTTCAGCACTCCTTCATCAATTGTTGTAACCGCAGCCCCAACGCCCGCACCCGCTTGCGGCGTAGTCGTTGACTTAAATCCGGCGATAAGTGACGTTAATCCCCGGGAGACGGAGAATACAATACTTCCGATAATCACGATGACAAACGCAATAAAAATTGGAGTAAAACGCCGTTCCGCTGTAAATTGATACACTCGTCTCATACGTAACTCTTAGTAAAATTTTGTATATATCCTGGTATGAATTGGTAAAAACTGGTAAAAATCAGCTTCACCGAGGTGTAAAAATACCCCCCTGTTAAAATGGGAAAATCCCGCTTGTGCGGGATACGGACCCATATAGAATAATGTAGGTAACTCATGATGTATCAGTGCGCACACGTGTATGTTTCGCCGAAAGTCGGGGTTTCGTCGGTTTTTCCGGTTCCGGAATCCTGTGCCGAACATTCACCATGGTTTCCGCAACCTTCACTTGCGTTCTGTGGCTAAGGAAAAACATGCCGACGATAAGTATGCTCAGGATAATAACGGCGACAATCGTAATTCCTGCGGCATTAGTCTCGAGAAGTATCTCTGCAACGGGAACCTCAAGTGCAACAACCCATCCCGTGCTCTCACCGACCTGAGCATATGATTCAAGGAGCCTGGTGCCATTTGACCCGTATTCCTCACGGACGTTCTGACCGCTCGGGGATTCCACATAATTTTGATTTTGTAAGTTGAGAAGTGAGCCTATTTTACTTTTATCAAGATGGATGAGTACGCGGCCCATGCTGTCGACGACGTAAAAATACTCGCCCGTGATGGTCGAAGCTAATTGTTCAAGTTTATTTCCCAGGGTATCAAGGTCGACAAATCCCGCGATGACGCCTTCGACAGTACCTGTTGCCGATAGTATCGGTGCCGCAATGACAATCCCCTTATGTTTGACCGTATCGGCGGTTACGTCAAAAACATCGCTTGTGACCAGTCTTTTTGTCGAAAATGCTTCAATAACATAATTTTGCGTACCATAGACTGTTGAATCCTGCACGCTATACGGATAGACTGCCTGAGCCACACCTTTGTCGTCTACAAGCACTACTCGCCGGAACATCGTGTTCCCCTCAAATAACGCCCGGGATAAAGAGAGAAGATCTTTGTCGTTCTTATCCGACATCGCCGTAACCATGAGTGGATTCATAGCCGCAGAAGACAATGTAGTTTTTGTAGATAAAATTGTCGTCTCGAGGAGTGTTTTGCCGTATGAAACCTTGTTTGTCATCTCACGGCTGGCATAATCCATAATATTCGTCTGCATAATCCTGATAACGCCGACGACCAAAATGAATAATATAAGGAGCGTTCCGAATGCACCGTAAATAAATGCCCGATCCCGTTTATGAGAAAATGTGAGTGTTTGCCAGATCGGCACAAAGAATGACAAAATGCCGGTAATGAGGATAAAAAGTGACCGTCCCCAGGAAATGTTTTGGGCATAATGGACCGACAAGCCGATCAATAGGATGCTTACACCGGTCATACCGACCCAGAACAGATGCCGCTCCCTTAAATATCCGAACCAAATGATAAGTGCGACAGCGAGAACTCCGATAATCCATATGTTGGTAAATAATGAGAGCGGTATCGGTACAGCAGCTGCCAGTGGCGTGAGAGTCGATCGTGAAGGCGCAAGTACCATAACGGACGGCAAAAGAGCAACCAGACTCACGACATAAATGGCAAATCCGGCAATTCCACCGATCCGGACAATCGTTGTAAGAAGGAGCACAAGGGCGAGCATCCCGAATATGACGACTTCTTCCCAACTGCCGGTTTGTATAGCAATCGCCGTATAGCCTACATACGCGACAAGGAGTACCCAATGGAAAACAGTATGCCAAACACTTCGTTTCCTGCCGACTACATCGGTGAGGAGTAGTCCGAATCCGCCGAAAATGAGCATGGCCCGTATGGCCGGCGTCCAGACGGAAAATTGAGTAAGGGAGAATTCCTCATACATCCGAGAGAATAAAAACATGGCCAAGCCCAATATGATCGAACTCATGCCGGTAAACCAGTCAAAAAGACTCGGGACATCAACACTGTTCTGCGGCATCACGGGGAGAAATCCAGAGGGCACCAACCCTTCCTGCGGCGTCTCAACAACACCGGACGGCAAAACGACGGGAGCGATAGGGTTAATGAACTGTACAGGGCCACTGCCCGCAGCCGGAATTTGAGTAGGTTTTCCGGATAAGAGCAAACGGTCCAACTCAGATTGCGGTATGCGGAATCTTCCGGTACCAACCCGGACGCCTTTAATACGTTTTTCCTTGAGGAAGGTATAAATGCTATTTGTTGAATAGCCCAGTATTTGCGCGACTTGTTTGACGGTATACGTGGCAGCCATACAGCAGGTTTTTAGATTATTTCTAAGTTATTACAAGTTTGTACTAACAATTCCGCCTCAACAGTACAAATTTGTATCAACACTATCTACTATGAATAAAGGTCAAAAGGTGTGTCAAGGAGCAAAATGCAAAGAGCGATAATCTTATCATATTCTTATCATTTGTTCGATTTCTCACAGTACTGTGTGCCTGCAAAATGAATCATATAGGTTATTGACTAAGTTGATAAGATTATGATAAGAATAATATATGCTCCCATTGGCATATACAGAATCAGTAGAATTGAAAAATCATCTCAAGGTAATCGACAGTTTGCGTCGGGATATCTTAAGCGCCCCTGTATCTCCTAAAGTAGAACTGAAATTAAGGTGGGAAGCGAAAGCGACACGAATCCACAGTTCTCTTGCTCTGTCTCATAATTTATTCAGCCGCGGCCAGGTGGTCAAAATTTTAGCCACCCAGACCAAACATCTCCCGAGTGATTATTCTGATGTCATATATTACAAACATGCTCTCGATTACATCGAGGAGCATTTCACTGCCAACCCCCGTCCGACCACGATAAATACGGTTATAGCTGTAAGCGCAATTGCACTCAATCAGCAAGCAGACGCGCTTACAAGCTCCATGAGTGACGCATCGGGTCCAATTAGAACACTTCTGGAATATCTCGAAAATCAATCCGATCATCCGGTTATTCAGGCCGGTATCGCCCAGTGCATCCTCTCAACAAGCGCACCGATTCCCGGCGACAGCGGTGTTATCGCACGGCTCATGGGATCACTGTATCTTGCAAAATACGGCTACGATCTGCGGGGTCTTATTACGGTTGAAAAACAATGGATTACGAGACAAACATCATATGAGCTTGCCCTCGCGAGCTTGAGCCGTGAGGGGAATCTTAACCTCTGGCTCCTTTATTTTACACAGACACTTGAGGAGAACTACCGGGAGCGCTTTGAGGATCTCACAAAATCACGCTTCCGTCCTGAACTACCGTCATCTTTTTGGGAACTCAATGACCGGCAAAAAGGTGTACTCGAACACCTCTCTGATCCTGCAAGCTCTATGACCAACAGAAAAGTTCAAAAAATATTCGGCGTCTCACAGATTACTGCATCCCGTGATCTCTCGCGTCTCGCACTTCTTGGGCTCATATTTCCCCACGGAAAAGGCCGATCGATCACGTATACGAGAGCGTAATGCCGGGGAGAACCTTTTATTTTCGACCTTTAATTACACGTGTATATAATTGTATATATTCCTTTGCACTTTTCTCCCAAGAGAAGTCTGCTTTCATCGCCCGTATGATCATATCACCCCAAAATTTCTGATCTTTTTCCCAAATACCGATAACCCGGAGCATACACTCTGTGAGTGCGCGACTTGTGTAATTTTTAAAGAAAAATCCAGTCTGCCCGTCAACGACACTGTCCGCAAGTCCGCCGGTTTGACGGACTAAAGGAATCGTCCCGTATCGCATGGCAATCATTTGGGTAAGTCCACATGGTTCAAATTTGGAAGGTACTAACAATACGTCTGCCCCAGAGTAAATCCGGTGAGCTAATAAGTCGTCAAACCGATCGACAATAATAAGAGAATCACTATATTTTGTCGACAATGCTTTCAACTGTTCAACAGACTCTTTATCACCGGTCCCCAGCAAGACCATCTGGAACAGATTCTTTGGCAACAATTCATGCAATGACTCAATGAGGATGTCAATCCCCTTCTGCCTTGGCTCGAGACGTCCGACAAATCCGAATAAAGGAACGCGGGTCTGGACTAGATGGAGTTCGTGAATTAGATGCGCTTTATTTTGCGGTTTTATATCAAACACTGTCCCCGGTCCATACATCCCCGGAAGTGCACTGTCGTGAGTTGGGTCCCATATCCATTCATCAATGCCATTTAAAATCCCCAAAACATCTGCTTTCCTTTTTTGGAGAACATTTCCCAGAAGACCTGCGTCACGCTTATCAACAATTTCTTTTGCATACGTCGGTGACACCGTAGTGATGACGTCAGCATATTCCAACCCCTCACGCAGGAAACTGATAGTAGATTTCCGTCCGGAAACCCTCCCATGTAACAGCTCACGCGGCGCATTCAGACTTTCTGCGATCGATTCATTCTCGACACCCTGATACAGGAGGTTGTGTATGGTGATTATGGTACTGGCTTGTTTCGATTGAATAGTCGGAGCATGAATTTTCAACTTGTTATTTTCACCGATAAGAAGCGGGACGAGCGCGGTGTGCCAATCATGACAATGGACGATATCAATGGGTTCTTTTTTCAAATGTGCACCCGCCGAATAATAAGTGGAAATCACCTTGGCGTAAAATGCAAATATCTCGGTGATCGATGCCCCCTGATAATCATTTAATCTCGGGTGACGAAATAGCAAGAGCTCAACCCCCGGGACTCCGAGAGGTTTGGTGAACAGAAAAACGAACTCCCGTACCCCGCCGAAGTCTACTGCCAACTCTCCGACCCCCCTAACTCCCGCACTGTCTATCGTTTTATAAAACGGTAGACAAACAGTCACCTTTATCCCCCGTCTCCCCAGTGCCAATGGCAGCGATAAGCTTACGTCAGCGAGTCCGCCGAGTTTAAAAACGCCCGCTACTTCGCTCGTTACGAAAAGTATATGCATGAGATTATCATACACTAGTCGGATACACGGTGAAAGCATGAAAAGTTGACAAAAACCGTCCGTGTAACAGCATGTAACAGGCCGATTTTATGCTCTAAACTAAAAATAGCGCTAAAATTCGGTTACTGCTAAAATTGAAGCTGAAAAATTCAGGAAAATTACGCGGAAATTCGGTTAATGAAGACCGAAATGACTTCTGTAGACCCCGTCATTTTCTATTTTATGTGCAATAACATAGATAACGTCCGACCCCATGCCGCAATAGTCCCTAAGGAAACTTATTTCTTTCTCACAGGGATACGGATACAACCAAACCGACTCCTGAACGTTATAAAATCCAAGACGGCGGAGGGTGGTTCTGAAGATATTCCGCAAACTCGCCTTATGACGTGCAACATCGTAAATAACCAGCCGCCATTTTGCGTCCCAATTCTTAGGAATTGCGACGACGAGTTCTTCAAGAGAATATTTCAATAACCACCGCTTACCCCGGATGGTAAGTGCGTAGGCATTTTCATTGGGTTCAATAAGCTGTTGTTTTTTTAACCGGTCCAGTGCGCGCTTTATATAATAAGGATTGTATTGGGGAAGTGTACTTTTATCGACGGCTTTTCCGGTGGCAATGAGACTCAATATATGACGGATGGGCGCGTATTTGGAGGAAGGTTTTTCCAACGCTATCTTTTCCAGTTGAGAATTTGCAACGGCAACTAACGTCTCATCACCCGGAAGTTTTATGTCAAGTGATAAATCCTGCTGTTTACGTCTTCGACGTGCCATAAAATTTTATCAAATAATCTGAAAAATAGACAATAAGAATCTCTACAACCATATTGTCGAATTTTATAAAGTTTGTCAAGAGATCAATTTACTATGAAAGGAATAACGTCAGTAGTCGCGTATAAAAGTACATAACTTATAATTAGTGAAATCTTTTTGTCCTTGTCCACCCGACTGTATCGGTTATTCATATCAGAGTTAAGGATGAATTCTCTGGGGTCATGGGACGGCTTGCAGATTACAAATATATGCCATAAACGTCAGTTGATATATCAATATATTTTTCACTCAACAGCAATATTTCCCATTACAACTATTTTCAATAATTCGCTCATAAATAATAGCATTATAAACCGACATTACGTTCTATAACTAAATTCCTTTAACGCTATATTTCAAGGGTTTTATGTTAGCGCTTCGAAAGAAAAGTTGCTAAGCAACTGATGGAGTAAACCGGAAAGAATATTACTGTTTATGTACGAGCTTCATGTAAAGCGACAGATAAGAGGCAACCATTGCGTTGACCGAAAAATGCTCTTTTGCATACGCCCGACATGCGCTTCTTTGAATTGTTTTAATTTGGCCTATAGCTTCGACCAACCCGTCGACTCCCGTTTTTGTAATTTTCCAGGTTCCTTTCCCCGGCCTGTCATCATTATCGGGGTCAATGATGAATCCGGTAGCGCTGTCGACGACCGCTTCCGAAACAAATCCCTGATTATATGCAATGACCGGAACCCCTGCCGCCAATGCTTCGACAAGAACTAATCCAAACGGTTCGTCCCATTTCATGGGATATAAAAATGCATGTGCTTTTCCGAATAATTCCGCGAGGTCCGGTCGGGAGAGAAATTGTTTCATGATAACCGACGAGTCATTGATAAACGGTTCAATTTTTTCATGGTAATAGGAATTGGTTCCCATAAGGTTCAGAAATATTTTACCGGCAACAATGAGGTTCGTATTCGCCCGTTTTGCAGCTGTTATGGCGTCGTCAATCCCCCGCTCGGGAGCAACACGGCCCGCAGCCATGAGGTAACGATCGGGTTTATCGGTAAACGGGAAACAATCCACATCAATTCCGTCATAAATGGTGTCGGCAAAGGGGATCGTTAATCTCCCCTTTTGTGCCCGGCTCACAGCCGCAAAGTAAACATTCGGAAGGCTTGCAAGTTTGGAAAGCGCTTCCACCCGGTCGCCGAAAATCGGATCATGAAGGGTAAATAGAATAGGGAAGGTGGCGCCAGCCCGAATAATACTATCCGCGAGCGGCTCAATAGGTTCATGCACATGAAGTATATCGATATGACGGACTTTAGCCTCAACAAGTGTTTTTTCAAACATGCTGGTCTCAACCGCGGCGACACGGCTTCTATAATCAGTAGTCGACAAATTACCCCGATAATGGTCAACAGGATCCATCTCAAAATGGACAAGCGTCGCCGCCGTCTTAGACCCCCGTGTCGCAAAGAGCGTAACGGTATTGCCTGGAGTTTTAACGAGCCCGTCAGCGAGATAGGAAGCGGTATCCCACGAGACGCTCCGCTGATCGTCTTTAGACGGCACGGTGTGCCTGGGTGAAACGAAAATGCCGATATTCATAGTACTATAATAGTATGGCTAGCGTCCTCCCTTATTCAACACTCCCGTATAGACACGCTCATATCCCTCAACCATATGAGTAACGGTAAAATGATCTTCCATGTGCTTCCGGCAGTCAGCCCGGTCAATTTCGCCGATACGCCGTATTGCCTCAACTAGGCCTTCAATGCCGGTTTTTTGTATACGGGAAGCCGGATTAACAGGGCGGCCGTCAGGCTCGATAATAAACCCGGTCACGCCATCCTTAACGATCTCAGAAACCGATCCGCGGTTGAATGCGATAACGGGCGTGCCTGTGGCCATAGCTTCCACAAGGACGACGCCAAACGGCTCTTCCCATTCTATGGGGAAAAGAAGCGCCTTTGCATTGCGGTAAAGCTCTATCCTACTCTTTTTATCAACAACGGGAAGGATGGTAAAGAGATCGCGGGTGACAAGGGGTACAGGGCCTCCACCGGCCGGGGTCCCCTCTGTGGGTCGGCCGGCAGGATTACCCGCGGCAGGACCCGCAGCTTGATCGTCAACATACCGTTTGAGCGTTTTCTCATAATACTCATTAACTTCCCCATCTTTTGGTAAATTGACGCTAACGGTCAGCTTGTCCCCGGTGATGCCGACCGCCGCGATGGCATTATGAAGTCCCTTCTCGGGAACCAACCGGCCCAAAAATAACAGGTGATTATCAGGCGTAGGATTGAACGGATAGTCCGCAAGTTTGATCCCGTGGTACACGGTATCGACAAAATTAAGCTTTAATTCAGATTGTCGAAAACTATTGCTGATGGAGACGTAATTATGATCTTTGAACTGTGAGAACGCGCTAAATTCGTATGTACCTTTTGGCGGCAGCGGATCGTGAAGCGTATAAACCACGGGAATATCGTGCATGAGTTCATCCAGATAATGGGAGAAAAACATGCTCGATTCATGATACACGTGGAGGACGTCAAACATCTCCCGGTGGGCCATGGAAAAAGCCTGGGAAATAAGATCGAGTTCAAAATGGTGTTTCGCGAACTCTTCTTCCAATATTTTCCTTCGGGCCGTATCGACGCCCCGGAATTTATAATAGGTCAAAGGATGTATAACTGTATCAAGGGGGTCGTTCACCAATTTTGCTTTAGTAGTTAAATCTGGCGAAGAAAACACCGTTACCTCGTGTCCCCGGTCAACTAAACCGTCCGCTAGGTCGATAAGAAGCTCCCTCGGCGCAAAAATCTTGTCCGGAAACAATGTTGGTGAAGCGTAAATAGAAGGAAATAATAATCCTATGCGCATATAGTTACTCTATCAGGTTTTCAACGACCGATCAAAACTACTACTACCGTACTTAAGACTTTTGACGAACACTCCATGCTCCCTCTGACGATCTCCGTCGCTTATGCCGGTAAGTAGTTGTTTAAATCCGGTAAAACCGCTTCTAATTGCAAGTGTTAGAGGCTTCGATACACCAAACAATTCAGCTCGCCTGAAATAGGCATCCATCTGACGCATTCTCTCATTGTGGGGCATATGAAGTGTCGGGGCGTTAATTCTTTGATCTGACGGCTTGTCTATTGCATCGTCGATAAGCTGCATACCCATCACGACCTGAAACAGTGCTGCAAATTTCCGCTGCGGACCATCGAGTGGATTGTCAGACATCATCCATTGATACTTCCGCTTCAACGCTTCAAACGACCATCCCGCATGAGGCTTCAGCATAAACTCAAAACCAAGGGACCTGATTTGATCATGAGTAAATAAACCAGCGCCAAGATGCCACACATTAATCGCATTCATAATCTGGCGATACGCTTGAAGCTCCTGTCTGTCCAGAACATTCGTACGAACATATCGCTCTAAAAAAACTATCTCACGTTTATACGAATTCATGACGTGCTTATAATATGACTGTTCATCGTGAGGAAGTTTCCCGATCGTCCGATTAACAGATGTCGTCGTGAAACGCCACGCATCATCTAACGATAATTTATCATCATGATTCGCGGTCGGATATAAGTCCATAAAATTATTAACCGCGACACTCAAATTCGTCATCGCGAAAAAGAATTCTGCCTGATGTGGATGGGATTGTAGTTGACTCCTTGATAAATCCTCCGGAAAAAAGCTACGAAGCGCCGTTCCGACGGCCAATCCTACATAATTCACCTGGCCTTGTTCCGACATGAGTCTGAACGTATCAACGCCCATTGAAGTAGCCGCAGCTATACCGACCCTGGATTGTTGAGACGGAAATTCACCGAAAAGTGTCTCATTCATATGAAATCGGGAAGCTAACCTTACAGACCAAGTATCTGCGCATATACCGCTTCATAGCCATCTGTCATCTTCCCAATGGAAAAGTGGTCAAGGACGTGGGCGCGCGATTTCTCGCACATCGCACCGTATTGGTCCGGCGACAGATCGATGATTTGCTTGACCCTTCGGATTAAACCCTCCACCCCCTCTTCTTCTTTCACGAGATACCCTGTGCCCTCAGCGATCGTCTCGGCAACCCCACCCCGATCGTACGAGACAACGGGCGTGCCGCAAGCCATTGATTCAACGGGCACGAGTCCGAAGGGCTCGGTCCATTTGGTTGGCACGATAGTGACTTTTGCATTTTGGTAAAGAGCGATGATGTGTTCGCGGTTCTCGTGCTGGGCCAGTTGGACGTGGACGCCATCAATGTGCGGGCGGATTTTCTTTTCAAAGTAATCAACTTCCGTCACTTCACCCGCCATGACGAGGTTCATTTTGAGGTGGTGGGCAACTTTGATCGCCTCCTCAGGCCCCTTCTTATCGATGACTCTTCCGGCCCAAAAAAGATAATCGCGGGTGGGGCTATTGCCTGAGGGGGAACCAGTAACATTTTGTGGCTTTTCATTTCCGAGCGAGGGCGCAGACATGGACGGATCAGACGAATTTCGCGAGGGAACTGAAGAGGCATCAAAATGTTCATTGGTTCCCCCAAAACTCAGTGGTCTATACGTATCCGTATCCACCCCATTATAGACCGTTGCAACGTAATGAACGCCATCAACCCGCTGGGCATTACTGATAGAGGTAAAATTGAGTTTATTGCCAAAATGGAACACGAGTTCTTTTTCGTCGGGATTGGTAAATTCAAAGATCCGGTGAAAGGTGTGAATCGACGGAGTTTTACAAACGGCCCCGAACGGCAGCCCCAAAAACTGCGAATGCGAATGGATGATGTCAAACTGATCCCCCATCTCAAAACAATGAGCCACGTGGAGCATCGGGTAAAATGAACCGCCGAGCGTCGACTTCACGTTTTCCTGCAACCCCATTGCCTTAGGGATGATTGCTTCAAGTTTTGCTGACGTTTTGGAGTCCCCGCTTGCAAATAATGTGACCTGATGGCCCCGTTTAACGAGTTCTTCTGTGAGATGGTAGACGACACGCTCCGTGCCTGCATATCCGGGCGGAGGCAGCGGAATCCACGGAAGTACAAGCTGGGCAATGCGAAGAGATCTCACACTATCAGTGTCTGCTATAACGCGAAAGCTGTCAAGACCGTGGGATCGCTAGTGCCACACGGTACGGGCCGGCAGGAGGCGCGAGGCGGCGCTATTAATGCATGTTTCAAATGCTTTTGCATTTGAAAAAATCTCAAGGAATTTAAAATCGTACGCAGGCTTGTCTGTCGCTCGGAATAAATCAAGGAACGGTTTTGCCGAAACGAGCATATCGTAATTTTTCCCCATCCCTTGGAGCATCCGGTACGTGCCCATGTTGCCCAGAGGGGCAAAATTCATGGCGACCGTTGCAGCGAATGATTGGTAATCCTGATCAAACATGCCGTATTTATAGCCGAGCAATAGGAAATCGCGCGCAATCCCCCATTCCGTGTGATTCACACGGACAGCTGCCGCATCGGGAACATCAAACACATGATGAACGATGATCGATTCATCAAACGTCAGCGGGAATCCGGCCCGCCAATAGCGGATTGACAGATCGCTCCCTTCCCCCCGCATGTTAAAGACCTGTTCGTCATATCCGCCGACCGCCATAAATACGTCTTTATACGTCCCGACGAACCGTGAGTAGAGCGCTTCGATATAGGCCGTTTCACCCTTCCTGTTCATGCGGTCTTCGCTCCTCGGACGGTCCTTGTAGCCGTCATTGGAGCCACCGCGCCACATAACAAACCCTCCGACCATGGCGGCTGTAGGATGGGTTTTCAGGCTCTCTACGGCGCTTTGGAGCGTGTTCTTCTCCACTTCCATATCTGAATCACAAAACAGCAGGATGCTTCCTTTCGCGGCTGTAGCGCCTGCATTTTTATTGGCGGCAATTCCGGGTTTTGATGGGCGGACATAGAGGACGCGATCGCCGAACTTCGCTCCGACAGCGCCCTTTAGAGACTCATCGGGCGTACTATCCGACACGAGGATTTCGAGATTAAACAACGATCCAACTCCGTCTGATCCAAGAAGCAATTCGATAGTACGGAGCGTTTGATCAACCCGTTTAAATGTCGGTACTATGCAGGAAACCTTAGGCATTATGTTTATCGTAGACTATCCGACCGGTGAGTGCAATTAGAGATTACCAGACATTTTCTTCATTTTTGCCGTCAAAAAGCCGGATAATCGGCAATAATAATAAATATTGTAACGGCCAGACGAAATACGCGACAACAGGAATCGTCAGAAACTGAATTGAATTGTATGGCCAATTATGGAAAACCCAAACCTGAAACGGCGCATTAAATACCTCTATAAATACTATACATAGTACGCTCGCGCCAAAAATAGACAGAAGAGGAATTATGTCGCCGCGGATCAAATCACGCGTTAACGTCTCCCGCTTTAGCAGAAAACATGCATATTCAAATAGGAAAAATACACTTACCCAGGAGAGAAATACTAAACCTATGTTTACCGGTATATCCACGCGTACGTAAATTGCATACCATTTCACCCCATACGCATTCATGAGATACGCATAATATCTCCCGCTAACATAAAGCCCGATAACGCCTGCGACAAATTCCGCGTGGATGACGACTGAGAAAAGCGTTCGCCGAAACCGGCTCATCCGGCCCGGTTTGACAAGATAATCCCAATGCCGTTTAAACGGCCGGTAAAATATGTAGAGTATGATGCCAAACATCATATATCCGATTGGTGCAAAGAAAAGTAAATACCATAGCGGATCAAACGTCGGGTAATACCACAAACGCGTCATATATGCGCCGGTTGCGTCACTGACGAGATTCATGAAAAATCCCGCCGCAGCGAGCCGTTTGAGCTTATGTAGTTGATCCGCACGATGAGGAAATATTGACCCCTCTCCCAGACTCACATTGAACCAGTCGGCAATGAGAAAAACGGAAAACCAACTGAACGCCACAGGTATGCACCAAAAAACGGTCACCGGCCTCGGGATGACCATGAGATAGAAAAAACAAATGAGTAAACCGAGAATTCCAAAGGGTAATTCGTTGTCAAGGATGATATACGCGAGTTTTCGAAGCATAGCCTTATATCATTTAAACACGAATTGAGAAGTTTAGACAATACAATGCTACAGCTAGCAAGAAATTGAGGACTATGAAGGGAGAACTTTTGATTTTAACTGGTTAAATTCACGACGGGTAATTGTATCCGTTTCTAAATCTCGAATCCGTCGACGATGATCACTAATATCTGCGCCCAGATCGTCAATTTTATCGCTTAATTTCTTCTCAGACTCTTCAATTTTATCGCTTAATTTCTTCTCAGACTCCTCAATAACTTTTGTCACTGATGAAGCTATTTGTGCAACTGCGTCTTCCAAATCCCCTTTTGTTACGGATGCGTCAAGTTGTGATTTTTTCTTCATGGTTTTCCCACCTTACTACAAAATGGCTCCTCTGTAAATATTGTTCGTTCAAAGCTAAGCTTTGAATTTTCCCAGAGCGTTGAGACGGGCTCAAAAAATCATCCCAACCCTTTTTTCGTCCAATTGATGCCGTCGGGCTTCGTCACCGCCATATTCCAGAGTACATCATGAATTTGTTTTTGAAGCTCTGCGACGCGCTCATTGTAAATTTCCACCCCGAAAATTTCATCGTCCTGCCAGTAATAATAGGCGACAACGTCGTTATAGATTTCAATATTCAGATGTATCTTGACTATCTTTTCCGGCAAATACCGCGAATGCCAAAATCCCCAATCTCCTTCGGGCCCTCTGCGCCCGCTAGCCAGCCATTTATTTTTATATGCGATATATTCGTCTGAATACAAATCGTGGACAGTCAAATGTTTCATCACCAGTTCCTCATTGAATTTCAACACAAATGCGTCTCCCAGAATATCATTCCAAAAGCAATATGAATATGAGCGATGCAGGCCTTTACAACGCAATATATGCCATACCATCTGCCGCATCCCCTCTTTACTGCGATAGGAAACCACCTTATTGCCGGGAAATTGGGTCTTCTGCAGATCCTGCATCTGACCCGAAAATTCAAGGAATGATTGTTTAAGAAACGTGTCCTGACGCTCCCGCTCTTTGACTAGAAGCTCAATCGTGCTTATGTCGGCTGGTTTAATAGTGCGGTGTTTGTATTGCGGGATGTCTTCGATGATCCCACGCTCTGCAAGCGTGTCAATAAGTCGATACAGCTTCGTGCGTTCTATTTTCGTTTTGCGGGACGCCTCAAGGAGCGTCATTGGTCCAAAACGAACGAGTCCAAGGTATAACGCCGCTTCTTCTTTGGTAAATCCCAGAGCCGTAAGGTATTCATCAATAATCATAATCTGTTGCCGATTTCAAAGATATTTGAACTCGGCACCCATGACAGTACTATTTTTCTCTCAGAATCGAAAAACATACTGTATTGTGCAATCTTTGCACAACAGTTGTACATACGTCAATGGGTAGGAGTACTATCGGCTTTAATAATGTCATCCTCGGGCTCGACCCGAGGATCCAAATAATAAACCTGGATTCCCGCCTTCGCGGGAATGACAAGGGATAATTTTGTTCAATAAATACACATGACATACGAACAAACATGCAAATTAGCAGCGAAAATCGTGGCTAAAAACGAATATATGACCGTGGGAAGCTACCGTGGTAGTCGTGGGGCGTGGGTGTCACCTGTTGCATACGCATACGATAAAAAGTTCAATTTCTACTTTATTTCCTTGCCGGATAGCCGCCACGCAGAAAACTTTCGGAAACACCCGAAAGTAACGGTGGCCATATTTGACTCCCGTCAGCCCTTTGGCGAAGGCGTCGGATTACAAATTGAAGGAAAAATCACCAAAATTTCACTGCCGCGCCTGCCATTTGTTATACGTTTATATTTTTCGCGGAAATGGCCGTATATAAGCCCCAAATTCAACCTGTATCTTAAGGGCTTCAGAAAGATTCTGACAAACGGGCTGTACCGGGCGTATCAATTTACACCCACGAAGATTTGGATGAACGATCCCGATAGCGAGATCGACCGACGGATTGAAGTTAGCCTCACCTGATTCTATTCTGCTATAGTACAGATATGGATGGGCGATTTATCGAACACTGGGGCTCAAGTGATAGTCATCCTTCGCGAGCAACTTCAAAACGCAATCCCCTACTGACAACCGGCCTCGTTTTCCTCGTAACAATAACCGCAGCCTGCTCTACGCCACAGTCATCCGTTCCGCTTGTTCAAGCGGAGGCGACCCATCAAGCACAATTAGGACCAGAAAACGCTCTTAATCAAGTTACGGAAATTATGAGACAAAACACGATACGGATTATGAAGCAAGGCAATTTCAGCCCGACAAATGCCGAATCCGCCCAAAAAACCTCGTTTGGCATGGGCTTTATGATCAAAGAAATACAAAATGATGATGGCACGGTATCAAGAACATTCGGCCTGTCACGACACGTTCTGTTTACCGGCGCACTCATTAGCAAGCTCAATATTTTCCCCATAAGCGGGACAAAAATGCCGATACTCATTGATCAAGCAAACCCCACCCCTGATTATTGGTCAGTTACCAGTAATTCAGATCCAACAAGCGAAAGTGAGATCGCGACATTCACGATAACGGAACCTACCACTGACGACTCGCTCACCAGCAATACGCCGGTTGAATTTGACACAACCCCCTTATCCCAAGGCGATGAAATACTGGCGCTCGAGAGTACTGACGCCACAAACGACGTTCTCATGGCAACGACAATGAAAATAGATCAAGTCATCTATGATAAGAAGGGTCATCCTATTTACGTGGCAAAAGGATCGGCAACCCAAGGCGCAAGTGGTGGTGCTGTGTGGAGGAATGGAAAAATTGTCGGCATTATTCAATGGGGACCGTTCGGACAGCCTGATGAAACAACGATTTATCCGTTTACCAATGAAGATATAGACTATATTAACAGTCAGCAATAACTTACGTTTTAGCTGCAGCTCCGTTGCCATTTGACGGCTTCACGGCAGCCTTGACGAGGCGAAGATACTCGCGGGATGAATACGCGTTATTTTTATAAATTGTGGTGAATTGGTCTGCGATACGGCCCCAGGTGAATTTTTTAACAACCAATTCATACGACCGGTCTCCCATTTTTTTACACAGTTCTTCGTTGGCAAGCAATGTATTCACTTTTTGGACGATTTCGGCGCTGTTTCGCACGTGGACAAGATAGCCGTTATAGCCATCCTTAATGAGCGACATAATCCCGCCGGCGCGGGTTGAGATCACGGGAGTCTTGGCAGCCATAGCTTCCAGGATAACGAGGCCAAGCGGCTCTTTCCACGTCGACGGTGCCACATACACGTCAGCCCGACCGTAGAATGCCTTAAATCCAAGCTGCTCGCCGGGCTTCATATATCCCAAAATCCGGCAATTGGTAACTTTAAGATCATCAATCAGCTTTTGTAAATTCGTTCGCTCAGGGCCATCGCCCAAAATTAAGACTTCCCCTTTTATCTGCCTTGCCGCCTTTATAAGATAATCAACGCCTTTTTGCGGTGTCAGCCTGCCGGTGAAGAGCACGACCTTTTTCCCTTTCAGGTTATATTTCTCGTCAATAAGTTCACATTGCTTGTGATTATGAGCGTATTCGTCGATATAGACGCCTCCTGCGATCGTCCGGAGCTTCCGGTCATATTCACGGCCAAACATTTCCAAAAACCATTTCCGGGTAAACGCACTGTTGGCCGTTATGACGGCGCTGACGTTTAGAGCGTCTCGGATAAGCCCGACCAGACGTTTATCACGGTTAAGGTAATGAAGGTCGCTCCCGTGCGTCGTCACAACATAGCGGATTCCGTACATGATCTTGGCGATACGGGCAACCGGAGGTAAAAATGCCGTATGGAATGCATGGACGATCTCCGGCTGAAAATCTTTAACCGCAGCAAGCGTTGTGTTCACATACGACGTGTAAATTTTCCCAAGTTCGACACCGCTCATGTCCTCATATTTTTTGATATCGGGAAGTTCGGGATTGCCGACAAATACACCCATCTGCGGAGGCGTGACGAGATAATGCTTAACACCGGGAAGCGTCCTTGTCTCGGGAGCCACAATGGAAACCTCATTGCCGTCCTTTACCATCTCGGCAGCCAGCGCCCGTAGCCAGGCGCCTGACCCATTGCCCCAAAGCGGGAACATGTAGAGGAACATTATCCTCATAGGATAAAAATAACGCGCCTGCCTTTTCCAGGCTCTGGCGCAATTATAACCTAAGAAGATGAGATATACAAAATTTGGCGACTAGCCCGCTGCTTGTGCGCCTGACGACTCAGATGCTACGGGCAGACGGGCTGGAAGATACGCATTGATGACACCCATCGGCAAATCCATCTGATCTTGTATCGCGTATCCCACCAAACAAAAGACAAACGAGGGCGGAGACTCTTGCTGTGTCTCATATACCCGAAAGGCCCCAACGGGAAGTTCTACCGTCGTTTCATCTTTTCCCATTACCCAACTCTTTTCCACACCGCCCCGAGATCTGAATTCAAGCGTCATGTTGTAAGCCCCGTTGCCATTCATATCTATCTCAATAGTACCTGCTTTGCGAGTTATCTTCGTGGGCCTTCCATCAATTGACTTACTGAGTTCCTTAATATCAGATAGTTCACCAAACATTAAAACAGGAGTACTATTTTCTGCAGTAACCAAACGAACATCAAAATCAGAAAAATTATCCTGTTCAAGAGTAACGACACGGCCATCCTCCCGAAGATTATACAGACAACCTCCGGAAATTCCGCTTAATAATCTGAAAAACGTCGTTTTATCGGTTTCGTTCAGTTCTTTCACGATGAGTCCAACTTGAGGCTTTTCAAATAATTCCCATGATAATCCATTGACGAGCTCGGGGACGCTTTCTTTCCCATTAATATGTGATACCGGAATATTTGTCATATAAATCCTTTCAACGGGCAGATAAATACGCCTTACTCCTCATTATCGATGTTAATGAGACCCCGACGAGCGTGAGGGTTTACGGAACCTACGCGGCCCTTATCTTTACCGTCCGTTTTTTTCACTTCCTTTTGGCCGTAAACATCCAGGCTGCTTATCAATTCTCCGGTCGGCAGTGGTATTTGCAGATCCATAAGAATGATGGTATACAACGGTTCCCGAGTCGTGACAACCGCATCAGCCTGGTGTCGGCCGGGAACAAGAATCTTATCCTTTTCACTATCGTTATCATCAAAATATTTAATAGATTCTACATCTTTGTTCTTCGTAAAGCTAAATTGTAACCGCCGCGCGCGATTCTTGCCAACCGTAATGTGTATAAACTTATCACCAACTTCAATATACCCATCCGGAGGATGCCCCTGATGTAGATCAAGCAGCCTCACATCTTCTGCTTTTCCTACGATAAACACCGGATCTTGGCCGCCTAGGAGCACTTCCCGCACATCAAGTGCACTATTGACACGCGAGACCACTTCCCCGTTATCAAATCGCTTAAGATGGCCATCACCAAGCGTAAATAGCGCGTCAACGACGGCACCTTTAGTCTCGAGTTCGGGTTCACGAACCGGAGGAAAACCGGAATTTCGTTCAAAAACGATCATCCCCTCTTTGCGAATCGTTTGCGCTGTTAGATTAGTCCCGTCATTGGTTACACCCATAGTTTTCCTTTCAACAGGCAGAATTAGGGCTTGTTATACTGCAATTGCGCCACCTCGTCAATAGCATGCGCACCATAGGCAGTCAAAAATAGATATTGAAAGATATATATTGATATCTAAAAGTAATAGACCAGACTCATTACTATGTATTAAAATATCAACCCATTCGACTCCCCCGGTCTAAAGACCTGGGTATGCTCAGGGTTGATACTGAGCGACGCTTTTATTCTCCAGGCTAAAGCCCAGAGCTTGGCGTCGTCGAATGTATCAAACTGTGAATAACTAAATCTTGACTTTCCCTACATCATTACTATAATCACCTTAATAATCCTGCTCAATTGAATACATACTCTATGGGATCCAGCGGCGGAAACATTGAAACACTTCATAACGCACTTGGGGAACATTTCTATCGTGCGCAAGCGGAAATGGTACTTCCAAAATACGCTTTCCTGGTAAAAGTTGAAGAAAAAATACTCCAAACTCCAACCATGGATGTCGAAAAGTTTCTGGAACCGCTCCTTACACCTAAGTCAATCCACATACGCGAGGTGGGTTCAGGAAGTTTACTACGTCACGGGATGACGCTCAGTATCAGAGACTATCATAGCGGCGAACACGCGCTCGCACGATTATATATACCGACCGGTCTCTCTAAAAACCTCGCCAACCCTCTTATTGATAAACTCCATGAATTGGAGCCGCACCAGAAGATAAACATATTTCGAGCCCTTGACAGCCTTGCGCTTCATGGATTTTTGACAAAGCCTGCAATTGATATGGAGTCTCACTATTATGCCGAAGCCGAAATTGCGGCCCGAACGATAGCGGCAGTCTGGCGCCCCCGTACGAACCCATTCCCCACTGCGCTCGTTGATGACTCAGGCCGTGCGGTTGGATTTACGCTGATGTTCCCCGAAGCTGTTACGCACGCACGTGATTTCGAAATAGAGGCCGATAGAGTATTTGATGACCCATGGCTGACAACGTATGGGCCAAGCAAAACACTCCCATCTGAAGTCATCAGGGCATTCGATTCACTGAAGCAGGTGAATGTAAAACCCTATATGGAACCGGGACACCGCGAGGATTTAAATTCTATGATCTTACTTGATGGCCACAACAAATTTGTGACCTTTAATCGTGTGGGGTATGTGTTAGATCACGGAAATTAAGTAATCAGAAGATCAATCTTAACACCATATCAATCTACTTCAATCTATATCTTTCTTTCATTACCAGAAAAACAAATTTCAAAAGCGCCAGTTGTCGCCGAATTCTCCAGGGTTCTTTCAATAGTCGCCAAAACCACTCAAACCCTATCGATCTCACTAAAACCGGTGCACGACGGATACGACCCGCGATAACGTCAAATGAGCCGCCGACGCTCATTAAAATAATTTTTTTGTCATTGCGAGACCCCGACGAAGTCGCGGACGAAGCAATCTCTCTTTTGGTTGGGATTGCCGCGTCGTCCCTCGAAAGATTCGGGACTCCTCGCAATGACAAGGAGAGTCTTTCAATCAGGTACTCCTGTTTCGGTGCGCCGAGTCCGACGAAGACCATCTGTACTCCGGCGTCTTTGAGTTTCTCCGTTACTTTTTGAACATACGTCTCAACGTTTTCAAATCCCAAGGTAAAATTTATCTCCCCATCGTTCTGCCGAAATTCACGACCTTGCAATTCTCCGGACTCCCGATCCTGTGCAAACGCCAGTCCGGATGGGCTAATGACAAATTTGGGAGCCGACATCGCCAAACCGCTAACCCCTGGGAATTTTTGTTGTAAGCACTCAAATGTCTTAAGTGCTAAATCACCGCCTCCTCCAATAAGTGCGATTGGGACGTGCCGTTTTTCTGCTACCTGAACCAAACTTTGCATCAGATCTATCCCGGGAATGGCAGACGTTAACCGTAAACCGTCAATCGTTAACCGAGAAGAAAACAAAATCTTACTCGCCCAAACCAATCCAACCCCGTCAGGGATTGCTATATCGGCCCGATTGAGAATGTCACGAAAACGGCTATGATTCTTTGCGTAGACGACTTGTTCAGGATTCGGAGTGACGATAATGATAGTATTTGAACCGTTTTTCGGAGAATTATTGCCCCATTTCCTCCCGAATTCTAAACTCTTTTGAATTTCCTTTAGGATTATTTCTTTCGAGGAATTTGTAATATTTATTCCCAGCATTTTTACCGCATGTAGACTCATAGTTGAAATAATGTGCTTATAAATTACGCTAATTAGTTTCGATTAAAAATCTACTGAACAAAAAATGTATTAAGATCATTTTTTGAAATAATTTCGCTGGTTTTCCCCTAAAAACACCACAAAAAGAAATTACTGCTCTAGGGCATATATCTTATTATTCGACATTACTATTTTGATGATACTTTTTTGTCTACGTTTCATAATTATAAGATATTGTCACTCTCCTATTTTTTATTGATGCTCCGTTTATACAGTTCGATGTTTTCAATCGCCACTCCCGTCCCCCGGACAACACACAAAAGCGGCTCTTCAGCGACATGGCAAACCACCCCGGTCAACTGCGTCATAAGCTTATCGAGATTCGTAAGAAGACTCGTACCTCCTGCCATCACAATACCTTTATCGATGATGTCAGCGGCTAACTCAGGCGGGGTGTCTTCAAGAACTGCTTTAACCGCGCCAATGATTTGATGAAGCGTCGGTCCGATTGCCTCAGCAACTTCATTCCTCGTCAACTCCAGCATCCGGGGCAACCCTGACACGGCATCACGCCCACGGACCTCCATGGTATTCGTTATCCCTTCTCTCATCTTGTCATCCTCGGTCTTGTTTACCCTGAGTAAAGTCGAAGTGACCCGAGGATCTACTTTATCATGGATTCCCGCCTTTGCCGGAATGACAACGGACATCGCATCTCCGATGGTAATTTTTATTGTCTCCGCCATCCGTTCGCCGATAATCAGATTATATTTCCGTTTGATATACACGGCGATCGCTTCATCAAGCTTATTTCCTGCAACCCGGGCGCTCTTATGGACCACAACCCCTCCGAGTGACACAACTGCCGCCTCGGTCGATCCGCCGCCGATATCAACGATCATGTGGCCCGACGCCTGGGCAATCGGAATCTTCGCCCCGATTGCAGCAGCGAGTGGTTCTTCAATAAGATACGCAACCCGTGCACCGGCTGACAACGTCGCATCAAGTACTGCGCGCCGTTCAACCTGCGTGACACCCGATGGCACACAGATCATAACTTCAGGCTTAAAAAATCTATTCCGTCCGGCCACTCGGTCGATAAAATAGGATAATAACGCCTCGGTAATCCTGTAATCAGCGATAACGCCGTCCCGCATCGGGCGGGTCGCGACGATATTGCCTGGCGTCCGACCGAGCATTTCTTTGGCCTCATTGCCGACAGCGACAACCCTATTATCATCAACAGTCACAGCAACAACGGTCGGCTCATTTAACACGACTCCCTCGCCCGCCAACCAAACCAGACTATTCGCTGTCCCAAGGTCTATGCCGATTCGTTTCGTAAAATGTCCAAACATATTAATTTATAGTGATTCGTCATCCGACATCCGTGATTCGTTTTTTTCTTTTGTTACGAATGACGAGTGTCGAATGTCGATTTACGTTTTTTCAATCCATTCGCATTTTACCACACGCGGGAGTATAATATTCGCACGTCTACTGTATGAAATTACCCAAGGTTTGGCCAATTCTGATATCGTTTGTTACTGTATGTGCTATTTTAGGAATTTCCTTCGTTGTCATTGCCTACGGCCGCGGATACCGGCTTGATATCAACAAAACGTCAGTAAAACCAACAGGACTTGTCTCGGCAACGAGCGACCCCATCGGCGCCCAGGTGTTTGTCGACGGCGCTCTTAAAACCGCGACCAATAATTCGTTCAGCGTTGACCCCGGACGCTACACAATAACCATTTCAAAAGAAGGATATATTTCCTGGCAAAAACATCTCAGGGTCCAGGGCGAAGTCGTTTCGCGGGCGGATGCTTTTCTTTTTCCGACCAATCCAAGCCTTTCTCCTATAACGAATCTTGGTATTCAAAATCCGATTCTTTCACCCGACGGAAGCAAGATTGCCTATGTAATTCCGGGGAAATATCTCGACAATAGTCTCCTAACCAAAGCGGGCCTCTGGGTCTACGAGCTCTCTGAGGGACCGCTTGGAAGAAACCGCGATCCTATTCAGCTGGGCACCATTGATCCGACCTTTGACGTCAGCGTCGCCACACTCATGTGGTCGCCGGACGCAACGCAGATTCTCGCAGATTATAACGGCACATTTCGTTTATATGACGCAACCAGGCCAGACTCGTTTCAGGATATCAGTCCGACCGCACAAAGCGTTCTCCTTGACTGGGATAGCGAACGGACCACGAAAGAGCAACAAAAACTCCAGGCGTTTAAACAACCGATCATCGATATGGCCACGTCGAGCGCAAAAATCATCTCTCTTTCACCTGATGAGACAAAAATTCTCTATGAGGCAACCGCCTCAGCAACCATACCACAAGTAATCAATCCACCTCTAATTGGTACAGATCCAACGGCGGAAGTACGAGCCATCACTCCCGGCAATATCTATGTCTACGACAGCCGCGAAGACAAAAATTATTTTGTGTTGAGTATGGCAGAACTCCCAACGCCGACACCAACTCCCTTACAACTTATACGAGGAAGAAAACCGGTGCCAACTCCAACGCCGACTCCTCTCCTTCCGACAAACGGAGTAACCGAAAGCATCCACTGGTTTCCGACAAGCGCGCATCTTATCCTCACGCTTCCCGGCAAAATCGACGTTATGGAATATGACCGGACCAACTGGATAACGATTTATTCAGGCCCCTTTGAAGACAGTTTCGTGGCCCCATGGAGTAATGGCTCAAGGATTATCATCATGACCAACCTCAATCCTACCTCTTCAACCCTCCCGAATCTATACACGGTCAATTTGAGGTAATGTGATATCCTTTGATATCCATGTAACGTTATCTTTTCGTTGAAGGCGCGCTATCCGGTTAAGCAGCTTCTGGGAGTCGGAATGATCGGATTTAACAATAAGTGGACGATTCAGCTGATCAGCAACAGCGATGCTCCCTTCCATAACCAAGATATCGTTCGTCGGATTGATAAGCACACAAGCGCAGATCGAATCAAGGTCGCCAGTAACATCGGTAAGCTGTGTTATGACCTGATCCGGATGACGGAGATCCCCAACGATATAATTATCATTCCCGAGTCCGTGTTTTGACCGTTCAGCGGAAAAATCCTGATAATCCACGTGTACTATTGACAAACCCTCCTCCTTCGCAATCTTCTCCTCATGAATTCCCCGATTACTCCCGAGGTGAAGCAATATTCTTCCCGGTCCGAGTTCGTGGGGAATTAATTCGCGAAGTAAAGCGAGGCTATCACGAAATAATGGCAATGCGTGTCTAATGACAAAGTCTTCATTAATATCCGATAAAGCATCTCCCGATTCAGAGAGCTTTGAGCGCAAATATTCAGGAATCCAGGTTCTATCAATAGACATGAGTCGCTCATATCCTCTTTCTCCTTCCAATTCGTAGGTTCGTATATCGTAGCTTATTCTATTAAGCAAATCGACTTGTTCGGGCGTTGACGGGATAAATCCCGTAAGAATTATATTGAACAGCGCCGGATTTAACCGTATTGCGATGGATAGTGATAGATGAGCCTTTTGCGTTTTTATCAATTGTTCCGTTTTAGAAAATAGAGCAATTTGCCAATCCAGATCTATATAGTCCTTCGGATGACCCTGTCTATAATAGACTAACTTATCCTCTGAGAGAGGCATTTGCCCTCCGGACTCTTCGAACAGATCTCTTTGTTCTTTTATTCTTTGCATAATAAAATCCGCCACTCTACGCTCTGATATTGCCGATTCAAAACCTGATACATCTAAACATCCGGTCGGATATATCAAGGCCCCTGCGAGGTGATGCATAGCAATTTCGACATTTCCATCGTAATGCAACCCTTGTTGCATCATTTGTTCAAATTCTGTCAGTTTCCCTGTAAGAATAGAGGGATCTGCGTTTTCAGGTACATGGGTAAGCGTCATCACGTCCCCTACCCATCTGGCGACGGGGTCGGATCGGAAACCCACATCAGGAGTTCCTACACCCTGCTCCGGAAGAAACGTTTGAGTCATAATTTAATAATATATAAATATATAAAAGTATATATAATTATCTCATTTTCATACGAGGGGTGCAAATTCTGCTACCTTCACTTGATAATAATGGGAAATAATGATATCTTATAGTATTATGGCACCAGCAGAAGCAATGCCTTTTATCTCTCCAAGTGAACATTTTACGTTCGAAAAATTCGGATATGGGATATCAAATGAACTTAAAGTAAAAAACAAACCAATTCAAATATATTATCAAGCTCCCGAATCATCACTCCCTATCGTTGTCTCATATCAGTCTATATCAGACTATATAAATAAAAGGTGCATCCCGGGTGATGCTTTAGGGTATGTTTCTTCAAATCATTTATCAGTTGCGGAAGTAGGAGGCGGACTCGCGGAGCTTATCCCATATCTTGCAATCCATACCGATGAACAATTGTACTATATTGATCCGCTCAATCTTGACATCGTTCATGATCTTCTTGGAAAAGCAAAGCAAAAGAAATTAAACGAAAATGATGGAAAGCTCGTCGATGAACTGATAGAACGGGCTATAATAATAGCCACACACCCGCATATCCGTCGTTTTCCCATGACGCTTCAGGAGGCCTTCGCCATACACCAAAAAGAGCTATATCAAGCCGCAAATGTCGTTGTTGATGTAAACGGCGCTACTACGCCGTGGCATAGTCCCGATGTGTCATGGGCGCAATCCATTGAGGCGGCATGGATGCTTGACGGTGATCCTGAACTCGATTATTGGGGTACGACACATTTACAGTTTAATTAATACGATTAATCAGCTTTTTGTGACAGACTGAAGGAATAGAGCAAACGCTTTATACAATTTGTACCCCTAGAAGGTTCCGTGGTCAGTTCACGAGTCTTCGAGTGAATACTGCCACGAAATCCCGTGTATTCACGGGAAATTGAAGCTCGCAGCGCTCGGGACTCAAAACAAAACCTTTGTATCCCCGATAGGAATTGAACCTATATCGGAGGTTTAGGAAACCTCTGCTCTATCCGTTGAGCTACGGGGACAACATTTCTATCCGTTGCCTCGCCCGCCGAATCCGTCAGCTGACGGAGAAGGCGGGAGCTTGTAGGGGCGGCACGATAATTCTACCGGTTTTTGTGATAGAATACCAATACGCGGGACGTGAAGTTCATCCGCCAGATGGCGGAACACAGGTTCGCACATGAAAATTTATCGGGACGTAGTTCAGTTGGTAGAACGCACGGTTCGGGACCGTGAGGTCGAGAGTTCAAGTCTCTCCGTCCCGACCAACAAATACATATTTACCGTTTATCCGAATCTCCTGGAGTATACCGCAGCACTGGGATACTGATATTCCGCCTTTACACTTAACCCGTTAGGAAGCCGAAGCGTCGTACCAGGAAGAAGAACTGTTGCTTTGATACCATCAGGCAACTCTTCGCCAAGTGAAGTTGAAGGAACTGCGATACCCTTTTCTGGGAGTGCAATCCACGTGCGATGGACATAGTCCCAATCATCACTCTTGGTTGAGTCAATAATTGATGTGATAATACCTTTATTGTCAAAAAAAGCGTGAAAGTACCGCAAGGTTTCATGGAAAACATATGGAATAGTTGATCGGACTACTCCCTGGGCCCGTTTGACCAAAACCGCTTGTTCAGGAATCCAGCTTGCATTCGGCAGGCACATATATACTCCAATAGGCAAATCCCGATGGTCCACTTCTTTAAGAGCATAATCCGCTTTAAGGAAAGGCGTGCCGTCAAGACGCGATACAACAGGTTGGAACGTTTGTTGCTTTAATTGATCACCGTGGTGGTCAATGGGATCTAAAATTTTTGCTTCAAATGCCATAGTATATTTACCCGCCGCCTGACCTTATCATATTTAATACCACAAACTATATCAAAATACAACTTTCCCAACACCATAGCAATTTTCCCAAACGTATGCTAAAATACCGGAATAATGAAATTATCCTTCGCCTCTAAAAATGCCCCGCCGGAAGAACCACCTAAACCTGATGTGATTCTCGCTTCCCAGTCGCTCGGACGCAAAATGCTCCTTGAAAAACTTGGCATCCGCTTCAGGGTCGTGGTCGCACGCGTCGATGAGGAGCGTATTGTCGATAAAAAACCGGAACTCACCATCAAAAAACGAGCTGTTGCGAAAGCCGCTGAAGTTACCGATCATCCGCGCGTCTACAGTTTGACCGAGGACCATGAATCTCTCATTATTGCTGCTGACTCCATGGCTGTCATAGGCGGCAAAACCTACGGCAAGCCCATTGACCGTGAACACACGCGGGAAATGCTCAAAAATCTTATCGGAAAAACCCATACGTTTGTCACAGCCGTCCATATTGCCCTCTATGAGGAAAATAAGGTGAAAAAAACCTGGGATAAAACCGTTACGACCAAAGTGACCATGAAAAAGCTCAACCCGGTCGAGCTTGATAGCTACGTCACCCGCTATGATTTGAGCCGCTACGCAGCAGCCTACGCGTTCAACGAGGCTCCGTGGGATGTGATTACCAAAATCGACGGAAGCTATACGAACGTCATCGGTCTCCCCTTCGAGGTCCTCCTGCCTATCCTCCGACAACTAAAGATTATTATCTGATTTACCCGTTGACATTCATCTAAAACTCTTGTTACAATCTTTTTAACTCTATGAAATGCGCCAGCCGATTTACAGCAGTCCAACTCATTACCCTTCATTGGAAAGGGAAGGTTGTGTGCTGAATTGACAATGATAATCGAAAACACACAACCCTCCAAAAAATAAGGAGGGTTTTTTGATGGTTAGTTAACGGCGGAGTGGGATGTATAGTTAGATAACGAACAGAAAAACAACAAAAAATAGGATTAAATAAATAATATGCATAGCGTCGAACACATATTTGAACAACTAACAGGAATCAATCCCGCATACTGCGAACCACCACTGACAGAATTGTATATGTCAGAGGCTATTCACGCCAAGCGAGAAGAAATGAAAAACAAAGTTGCGTGCGCGAGTGGGCCAGCTTCCGGAAAAAACAAAGAAATTTCGCAGAGCGATGAGCCAATATTTATTTTACTCGCCTCCGAGCAATTTATAGATAATCCCAAATTATTGGTCATCGAGACAATGGCACAGAATAACGAAAAAATTCTTAGCCATAAGAGTTTAATCGGCAAAAGAACCTGCGATGGGCAATGGGCTTGTGCATTTCTTCCAGAAAAACTTGATCCAGAAGATGTTGACAGCGTTGGTCCATTATTAGAACCACAAGAATGGAGAGATGTCAATGCAGTTCCCGGGTTAGGAGATTATATTCAACGAAATTTTGACCCCTCTTTTGAGCCAAAACACGCCCCTCAAACTACTTTGCTGTGTCAAACAGAAACGTTATGGCAGCGATCGATCGCTAACGGCACAACGCAACATGATGCCTTTAAAACCGATGACGTGACGCTATGATAATACGTCACGCCACTGAAGCATTTAGTTGATTCTACAAACGTAAACCCCTATAATGACCGGAAACCTATGCCGATAATCGCTGAAATTGAACAACGTGAACCGACCGCAAACCACCTGAATACCCTGGTATTAACACATTGCCAGATTCAACTGGGACAAGAAGAACCTGTATTTTTACCCCCGGGGACGGTTATTAACCTTGCTGATGCCACGTATCCTGCAGCGATGGAAGCGCTGACAGAAAATGAACTTGAACAGATTCTAGCAGACGCCCAAAGTGTCAAATTTCCTGATCTGGTCAACATAAACGTCGATATTGATTATGAAACCGGACCACGGCCAATTGTCAAAACCGATAATCCGGGGGCGGAAATCATCCTTGTTACACTTTTAGATTTACACAGAGGAAAACCCATCCATCTCGTCGAAAAGACCCGGAAAGTCAAAAAGCCAACGACAAATCATCTGCTATTTGAAGGAAAAGCACCAACTGACGGCAAATTTGGTGTCGATATCACCGGCGCTGAAATTATTGCGACTCATGCACTCTCAATTTCCGCTAAGGCCCAACAATACCCTGTTGCTGCGTAACATATAAATCCACTACCCGCTTTTTGGTTCCAACCGATACCCTTGTCTACGTGAATTAACAATCTGAAGCGGCATATTGGGGATTTGATCCAGACCTGCCTGTAGTTTACTCAGTTTATTTAGACAAAAAACTACCGACTTTCCCATCGCAGTGGTAAATTCTTTGACAGAGATCCGTTTGGTACTGTTATTCGGACTTATAGCGGCTGCGAGATAGAGAAAGTATTCATATTCCGTATTTGATACAAAAGGAATTGCGATGGTATTATCTTTCTTCCAAACCGATCTGACGCCTTTCATTGCCTGTCGAAGTAGCGGTTCCAAACTACCCGTTTGCGCTATCCACAACGGGTCGCTACGAAAACCCGCAGGTTCAATATTATCACCGGGCTGCACATCCTTGGCATAGACAAGACCGTCACATCCCTGCATCGTCAGGAGGTGTTCTTGAGGATGTAAGTTTTTCCGTAATTGCGTGACAAAGTTTCGGAACGACTCCCGACCCTCCTCTTTGAGTAAATCACACTGAATGAGGCTCGCGACAATGTCCTGATGAATATATATTCCGGGCGACTTACGGAAATCATCAATATGCTCTCTTGCAGAGGCGCTATAATTTTCAACTCCCTGAGTCATAGAATCGCAATTGTACGTAAAATCCCGTCAGAACGCAATAAAAAAACGGCATAAATCTGTCTTTTCAATCCTTTGTAGATACTCTAGACTGAAATTATGGATAATGCCACGGTCCAGGAGTTGATTGAAAAAACGTTTCAAGAGTTAAACGAAGAGGAAAAACCACAACAGCGATCCCGCGTCTCCAATACACCAAATGGCTATATCCATCTCGTCGCATGGGCAAATGCTACACTCCTGCGTATTATGGTGCGTCGATTTACGGAAACCATCCCGAGGTCCGAACATCGACTCAAAGCCCAAATTGACGATGCAGCCCGATCTGTTGTGGCAAATATTGAAGAGGGGTTTGGCAGACCAACCACCATGGAGTATTTGACATTTCTTGGATATGCGCAGGCAAGCTTAATTGAGGTTAAAGGTGACATCCAAAGAAGCCGCCAGGACAATCTGTTGGCGTCGATCCCGGGAACCTCTATCACGGGGCTTGAAATTGACCTTAGCGCGTGTCACGAAGCGCTCAAAAAATCGGTTATTTCGCGAGCACCTTTAACTAAAACCCTTCAAACCCCCTTAAAGTCCTCTAAAGGATTTTACGGGAATTTAGAGGAGTCTAAGAATCCTTATTACATCTACACCGCAGTTGCTCCGCCACCGAACCATCTTATAAACGCTCCGCCGGTGCAGGCTAGCTATAAATTCCTCTACGATCCCGTCGATAATCTACGGGGTGAATATTTAACCTATGAAATTTTTATTGAACTTATAAACAAAACGGACTGGCACCTGCGACGGCTGGTCATGTCACTTGAAGATAAACTTGCGCGGGATCAGAAGTTTTATCAAGTGGAAAAAGCGAAAATTCGAGGAAATACGAAATTTCAAAAGTAAAATCCCTGCTTGCGCAGGCAAGCTCTAAATTCCCTGCCTGCGCAGACAGGCCTTAGATTCCTTTAAAGTCCCTTAGAGGAATTTAAAGGACTTTATAGGAATTTAGTAAAGCTCTTCCGGTTTAAATAGTAGTCCCATCTCCTTTTTTGCCGCTTCGGAGGAATCCGAGCGGTGGACCACGTTATGGGGCTTATCAACACCGAAATCACGGCGGATGGTGCCGGGTTTTGCTTCCGCGGGATCGGTCGGACCGCAGATATCAAATACTTTCTGTATCGCACCGTCTCCTTCTAATATAAAAGCTACCACCGGTGTCGACATCATCTGTTTGGAAAGTTCCGGAAAAAACGGCTTATCCTTGTGGTGCGCATACCAGACGTCAAGTATCGGTTGCGTGAGCCGCACAAGCTTGAGCGCGACAACGCGGAGGCCCCTAGATTCAAATCGGTCAATCACTTTGCCAATAATATGTTTCGCAACTCCATCGGGTTTGATAAGGACAATAGTTCGTTCAATCATAATCCAATTATCTTACTACAAATACTACGGGTGCCACAAGAAGATTAAAATGCCGGAATCAGGTCAACAGGATCCGATAACTTGTCCGTACGTATCGGGATCGGCCATTTCCCGTTTGCCAGTGCATACGCAAAATAATACGGTTCCGGCGATTGGTGATCAGCGATCGCATCATCCGCAGAATTGACAATAGATAAATATTCTTTATTCAAATCTGAAATCCATACCCTCGAGTAGATACCGACAATAGATTCGCTTGAATCTTGTTTACGACAAAAGAACAATACATGAAGTGTCCCATCATCACGCTGTTGAGCATCTTTCGGTACAAGAAACACCGCGGGAGCCTGAATCTTTTCAAGCAGACTGGGTTTGAGGACATCTTGTATTTTTGCGATTACGAGGCCAGTCGGCACTCCCCATTCGTCCATTTTGGAAATCCGCTGACCACTCAGGTGGTCGGCAAAACCAACGACATTTAATTGTTCATTCATAGTCTGATCCCTTCAACCGACCGCACTATACCAAGATTAGCGCGTTTGATCAATACGGAACGGTGATGAATATGAAGATGAGGAGCGTCTCAGCCTTTCGTACCATGGGACGGACCCATAAGCGTCTGCGCTTTTGATTTGGGTTGTGGCGGTTGCACGGGCGAAGGAGAATCTGCTTCCTGAGAAGGGTATGTATTAACATGTAACACGCCTTGTTCCCGTCCGACAACGAAATCGTAGGGACCATCGATATCAATCTGCCGAAATTTGATCTGAGGCATAATTCCCCGGGATAGCAATTGTTCTGTTATTTTTTGATGAAACAGTCGGTCATCCTGATCCTGAAGGCTCAGTTTACTTTTCTTCTTTTCAAATACAACAATTTCTACCGTACTATCCTTCATAAATCCGCCTATCGCGCTGACTGTTTGGTCCGGTAACCCTGTTTCAGGTGAAAATAATTGATCAACCCAAAATAGTCCCTCGTTATTCGATGCGATAACCACGGGCTCAGTGGTTGCATGAGAAACCCTAACCGATTTCCCTTCTTCAAGAAATGAGCCAAGCACACTCAGCTCCGGAATGGTAAAACGCGTAAAATCAATTTTGTAACGAAACATCTTCACCCAGGGTAGCGCATCTTGGGCTTCTGCAATGTTTTCTGCTATTGGAGCTTTCATAGGCTATATCCACCACGAGCATATCATAGGCATCCGGAAAATCAAAAAGGTCGCGGCCGGGGTATATTGTCTTTGCCATCATCATCGCGCGGAATTAATTTGAGCCAAACGGTCAAACCGTTTCCGTCGGTTAGCCCATTAAAGGGTGCTGCCGCTAAAACCAGCGCTTCGTACATTTCCCTCGTATTGGCATCAAGGTAGCGGAGAATTACCGGTGACCGGTTCTCCCGCGCTTTGGTAATTCGTTGCAATATGTTATCCGTTTCTCCCTGACTGGTGGTCAACAGATACGTCCCGCCAAAATAGTTTACATTCAACGCGTTCGCGTGATGACCGCCATCATAATATCGTGTCTCCGCGGCGCCAAACACCCAATGTTGCGGATCATATCCCATCCACGCCCCATGTATTTCATTTTTATATTCAACGACGCCAACCGTAAGGGGCTTCGGGTGTTCGATAATTTCGCGCTTCGATTCGATCATAATGGTTTACGGTCTTTCATATGAACCCATGCACCCTGGAAAAACTGACTGCTCACCTTCGGAGCTGCTTTGCACAAAGAGGCAAAAAGACTGTCCATATCACCCACGGTCACACTTTCGTCTAACGCGATAGTACATCCCAACATCGCTGATAGGCCGTCTTCATGCTCTAAAAGGTACAGCTCCATAGATTCGGTGCCGGGAATATCCCAATGCATCTGTATGGTTTTTCTTGAGATGGATCTATCTGATAAATTGGTATTTGTTCTCATGACGATAGATATATCAATTTCGTCGGGAAACATATCGTCTTCAGGGATAAAACGAAGAAGAAAATCGAAGTGATCGGCCGTGCTGCCCATAAATTGCATTTCATTACTTGACGGAAAGTACCCACGAAACTCTACATTCTTCACGTTCGGATGGCGCGTCTGCAAGTCCCGCATCGAGACGGTAAATGATTCTACAGTGAGCGGCATCCCGCTCCGAATCTCTCCAACGAATCCCATATGACGGCGTATTGTACCATAAGGATATACTCTTATATTGTTTGAGTAGTATTATACCGGAGATTGGCAGCAGCACTATTACCCAAGAACTGTTGTTCGTCTATCGGGAATCCTAATGACTTCAATCCAGCGACCAATAACTTAGGGTAAAAATTTTCTTCCTGATCTACTAGGATTTGCTGGAGTGAATCGACGACGTCAGAGTCAAACTCATGACGCGAAAGCCGCACGAATCCTTCCTTGATATTAAACCCTGCCCCATCCAAAGCAAGTGGTCGTGTTGCGTGCGCAATACGCGGCTTATACCAATGATACGGTTCCCATTCCACCAGGCGGCCTGCGAGTGGACCAGTCGTACAAAAACCGGTAAATTCGTAGAACTTCTGCCAATAGACGTGCGAAAATTGCGGTTTTCCATGATCATCGCCTACAACCAATATCGGTTTTATGTCGGCTGAGTTAAAGAGATATCCTTGTCGCCTTACGTGTTGAAAGATGAGCTGCTCCGTGATCGAAAGCCAAAAATGCACCTCTGCCTGATCGCAAAAGGGAGAGCGGAATTCTTGCTGCTGTTCGGACATTGTCATACATCACGAAAAGACAGCAGAGTCCATAGGCACAAGGGGAAGTATTGCTAACAAGTTAGCCTTATAAATCCGTATCTGCTCGATGATATCATATGGTTGTCTAAACACCCCCGGAAAGTCCAAATAACTGGTCTCAAAACTGACTAATCCCCGCTCTCGTGCATCATGCTGTGGCAAAAACGGTATAGTCACGTGTGTTATGTCGGAAACCAAAAGCAATCCGGTTGCCGTAGAGTTTGCCATAAACTCATGAACATCATGTTCATAGACAATTGGGTACATTCCAAGTTCATTTACTTTTGCAAGCCTATGGATCAGCTCTATTTTTTTATCCATATCGCCCTGAGAATATGCAGTCATATCATCCGTGGAAATTTGGCGGGTTCCGAAAATACTCGCGAGACCGACGAAACATAGATTATATTCTTCTTTCCATGCTTTATCATGCTCATTCAACCACCGGGTAAGATTAACAACACGCCTATACCGGGTAAACGGGTCTTCCCGAAGACCTTCCAAATCCCCTTTTCCCCATGCTGGGATATCAAACGTATCAAAAACAGTTATAGAATCAGGAATTCTGCCATTTTCAAAATTTCCGCCCAGTTCGCTTATATTACTCATAAAAAAGCACTATTGGCAGGAATAAGCGCGTATTGATCTTTTGTATATATCACATCTATAAAGCAATCACAAGACCATGGAGCTTCTGCTTTGTACAATTAAAACACAATACCCCAACCCTTATTTAGTACAATAGAATTCTGAAGAGAGCGCACCTGAAGGTGTTGTTCGAAATTACGTTTCGCAAGATTAAGATAATACATAACGGCGGCATTAATGATCGGTGCCCGAATCGAGCCGCAGAGTACAAAAATCTTTATCCGCTACTGTCAGTTCCAGTGAGTCGGCTAGTTATCTCTTCTGCCACCGACGGATGCGGCACGTAACTGTAGCCCGGATAGTTGTTTTTTAAAATATCCGATAAGGAAGGGTACACCAAATTGAGTTTATTACGCATGTGCATTATGCTCACATAAATGCTATGATCCCTATCCTGTTTTGATGTATATACATCTTGGGGAAATTTTTTATAATACAGTTCGTCATTCATAAACGCCTCGTACGGATTGGCTACCAATGGGGTAAATATCGCCGTCTCACCCGGGGTAAAATGCCCAATAACCTTACCGTTCTGCCAAAACTGACCCCACTTTTCAAACATTATTTCTGCGCCGGGGAGAAGTAGCACCGGTTGTTGTCTAAATTGTATTATTTCTTGTTCACATCGTGTAAATGCCATAGATTGATTGAATAATGGGTAATTATAGCACCAATATGGTCTGAATCAGTCAACTGATCTTATGTCATGTTAAACATCAAATTCCGTATCGTGACCCCAAAGTCCGTAATCCAACATGTCAAAGTTTGCGCGGTCTCGGACCGGATTCTGTTATTGTCCGGCATAACAGAGAGCCCCACAGTATATTTATCCCGTAAATCGGCAACAACCTCATCTTTAAGCAACAATACCGGTTCAAGAATATTCTTATGTGCTTTTACCGCTTCATGAAGCGTATGGAGTCTTTTGATTTCATCTTCGGCGCAACCAAACATTCTCATCTCCTCTTCAATCTTCCGCATCTTTCTTGCGTAGGGTATATCCTCTGACCGTGGACCGAACATCCTGGGCGAATTCGTCACAGGTACAACACCATTTGACCCGTGTTCGTACAACAATTTACTAACCGGGACACAACGGATTTCACATGTCCAATTCTTCTCTCCCGGTATAATGGGAATCTTTTCGCTTGCCAAAATCCCCCGTCTGGCGACCCGATTGACAAACGTGACGTAACCCTCAACTATTCCCGGATTGTACGCCAAAGCTTCATATACTTTTCTAACGGAATAGCCTTCAAAATATACTTTTGAATCAGGACCACCCGTATACTCTGGCCTATCGGTAAACGGGTGTTTTGCTTGTTCTATCATATAGTATCCAAGAAAATGCTATAGGATTATACACAATCTCCCTGCTTTCTTAAAGAGAGTATAGTTTTGATCAATTAATGTTGTGTATTATCCCGTACAGACAATCCCTATAGAATTTGCTATAATCCCCTTTTATGGTGCTACAAGAAACACTGCCTGAAGCTATTTGTGCCGCGCGTACGGCCTTTTTGGCTCGTCCAAGCTTACTTGAGTCAAAAACGATGTATGCATCAAATCCTACACGTGGTGCTGAGGCTGCCTCCGTCATTCGGGATATCGTTTTGCCGACCATTGACGACGGGCGACCGGTCAATTGCTGTATCGTGGGCATCGGTCTGAACTGCGGCCCCATACAACAACCATTTGAACCGTATGTTGTTGCAGCTAATCTCGAACATCTAGGCGTTGATTATAAAATGACCCTTATTGATATAGACCCAAAACCACTCCTCCATATAAAAACTCAGTCGCACATCTTTTTAGCTCAAAATTCGTGTAACATACTCCCCATGTATTCGGACGGTTGGCAAGAATACCTTGGGCTTGCTCAGGTTGGTGAAATGGTCATTCACGAACAAACCGACGACTTGCTCCTAAGGGGAGACTACAACATGGAGCCTGATTTTAAAGATCGTCTATTTAGAGAAGGAATTTATATGACGTCTATCCCCAGAACATTTCAGGAAAAATTGGAAAATGGTGAAATCAGCTTTATGGTCGGTAATGTGGCAACAACGGACGTCTCATCACTGGGTGATTTTGACTTTGTGTCCTGCATGAATATGCTCTATATGTTACCCAAGGAGGGCCAACAACTCGCCCTTTGGAATATGATTCAGTCGCTGAAGAAGCCGCACGGGACAATGCTAATAAATGACGGTCTTGATGGTCTAGAACACACCAAAATACCGCTTTTATCTCAATTCGGCGGATGGCTCAATCCGGACGTGGCAAGTAATATGTATAGTTCGGAACTACGACTATGGAGTAAAGACAGTTTTTACCTCAGCGCACTTCTCACGCGCAACCAATAATACGTTTGTTATATTCCAGAAACGACATTCTTTCAGAGATTGCTACAAGCGAAGAAGATCCGCAAGTTTTTCATCCTTCGGTTTACTCCACACGAGGGCCATGTTGAGGTTTTTTTGGAGTAAATATTTTTTCGCGAGAGTGTTAATATCATCTTTCGTCACTGCTTCGATTTTAGCGTCAAAATCATCTAACGTCACGATGGGTTGGCGGAACGTTTCCTGCCGGGCGTAAAATTCGCCCATAAACTCCGGGTTCTCGCTGTTAAACGCAAGCATCGTCTTTAACCGTTTTTTGGCAACCGCGACTTCACTATCGGTGACGCCTTCACGGGCAACTTTTCCGACTTCAAATAAAATTGCTTTCGTGGCCTCTTCAACTTTATCAGTCGCGACTCCGGCATAGATGGACCAGTATCCGACATCCGCCCAGCTATCACTGCTACTTCGCACGTGGTAGCAAAGTCCGCGCTTCTCGCGAACTTCCCGAAATAACCGAGAGGTAAATGAAACGCCCATGATGAGATTAAATAAATTCCATGCGAACCGGTCATCATTCCCACGCGGAAACGTCCGAAGACCGAGCAAAAGATGCGCTTGCTGTGCTTCTTTTTTTGTAACGACGGCAACTCGCGGACCATTTTGTGAATCGTTGGTAACCTTTTTGAAGTCATGCTCAGGCTTTCCTTTGAGTGATCCGAACCACTCTTCAATCTTACTTGTCACTTGTCGCTTGTCGCTTATTGCACCCGCAATAGATACAACCATCTGGGGCGGCCGATACCAGGCTTCATGATAATCCCGAAGTGTACTTGGGGCGATCGATTTAAGTGACTTCACTTCGCCGATAATCCGCATCCCAAGAGGAGTCCCGGGGTACATAAGTTCCTGGTAAATTTCCCCGACTTTTGACGAGGGCTCGTCATCCGACCGCTTCATTTCCTCTAAGATGATGTCCCGCTCTTTATCGACATATGTTTCTTCAAGCCGCGGATGAAGCGCCATCTCGGTATTGATGTTCAGTGCCAGTTCCCAATCGCTTGCAATCACTTTATTGTGGTAGCTCGTGATATCGATATCGGTGTACGCATTTTGTAAACCCCCTGCGCGTTCAATCACGTAGATGTCTTCGCTCGTCGGATACTTCGCCGTGCCTTTAAAAACCAAGTGTTCGAGAAAATGGCTGACCCCGTTATTCTCTTTCGTTTCGTACCGGCTGCCGACGGCAACCATCACCGATGTGGCGACACTATTGACGCCGACCATGGGGACGAGGATAAGCCTGACGCCATTAGCGAGCGTTGTTTTTTCGTACTGGGAATTCATATAGGTATCGTACCAAAAGTTAGCACCATTTGATAGGAGATCATTCTCCGGGCACAATTATTCAATAACCATCCTGATTGGGTTTGCCGGCTCCCATTGAGCTAAATCCAATGTGAAATACAATACATCGGGATTACGGCTTACAACCGTTATATTTGGCGCAAATCTCTGGTATATCTCTAAACTGCGCTCGTTATCACCATGTATTTTCGCTTGAACACGGCGGAAGCCTGCTTCTTTTGCCCGTATATGAAGCATTGAAATCGCCGTAGATCCGAATCCGTGATGCCACTGTGATTTATCGCCGATTAATATAGCTGTAGAGGGTATCGGCGTATCGAGATAGGCTATATCGGCAAAGCCAATCGGCGTATTGTCGGGAGTAGTTATTTCAAATAATCCTACAGACGGGTTCAGTGTAGCCCCAGAATACATAGTGAAAAGGCTGGAATACGTCTCTTCGCCATCCAAAAAAAAATATTTGCCCACTTCGGGACCAAGTGACCAGCGAATCGCACGAGCAATCTGTAACTGATCACCGTTAAACGGCACTAATTGAAGACCGGTTTCCAAATCGATCATGCTTTTCGTCTTCATATCCCATGCTAATTCTGAGAATGTTTTAAAACCGGTAGATTCGACCCTCATATAACATCAGATTATATCATTTAAGGACCTAAAAACATCATATTCTTTAAATATTTTATGTCACTGCTTGAGTTCGCAAACGAAGTGCACCACCTGGGGTATACTTGTAAACCTTGAAGGAGGTGGTGCGTGTGAAAACATATCAACATCTGTCGTTGGAAGAACGGGAGAAACTGTATTGGTGGATAGGACAAAAGAAGTCGTTG
>DATKGN010000004.1:0-382480 GCA_035510735.1 Patescibacteria group bacterium | reverse complement strand
ATTATTAAATCCAGATCCTCCTGAATCGACACTATCGAGCTCTCCTGAAGTTACGAGTACTCCGTTTTTGTACACCTGCGCTAAAAGGTCATAGCGGATCCCTTTATCCTGGCTGTTTTGGAGCCCAACCCAAACCTGGGCGGGGGCAAGGGAGGTCATCTGTGGTATGGGAGTCGGTGTTGGAGTTGGAGTCGGTGACGGGGTTGGTGAAGGAGTTGGGCTTGGTGACGGGGTTGGTGAAGGCGTAGGAGATGGCGTCGGTGACGGCGTTGGGGTGGGTGATGGTGTAGGCGTGGGAGTTGGGGTAGGAGTTACATTATTGCTGTACGGACAACCATCCGGTGGCGTCGTCAAAAACGATGAATAGACGACATTTGCGCTCACCGAATCTCCTGAGCCTGGACCAACTCCTGATGGACCGTTAACCGCTCCCCACCAAGTATTTGTGGCATCAACGAAGGGGCTGGGAGTTTCATTCTTAACCGACGTGTTGGAATTATTTACGACGCAACTTTGATTTATAGAAAATGATCCTGTGGTTATTTCCGTGCTGTATGAATGAAACGCACCACCATTGCCTGTCGTCGCTATGTTTGATAATAATTTAGAATTAGTTATTGAAACGGTTCCGCCGTGTTGTGTATGGATGCCACCGCCTACTTGTGCACTATTCTTTTCAATGAGGCTACCATCGATAGTTAATGCACCGGTTCCGTAGTACGGTGCATAAAAAATGCCGCCACCGGTTTGTGTTGCCGTATTACCTGAAAAAGTTGAATTACTTATATTCACCGTCACACCATATCCCTGAGCTAATATTCCACCACCCCCGGTTGCAGAATTATCAGAGATCGTACTCCCCGACATAATAACCGTCCCGCCATCATCGAAAATACCGCCACCGGCGCTGGCATGATTACGCAATAGTTGCGAATTATTCAGGGTAACTGTTCCTCCATTAATAAGCACGATTCCCCCAGCATACGTTGTTGCGTTATTATCCTCAACGATTGTGCTGTTTAAAATTACCGTTCCTGAACGATTTGAAATTGCGCCTGCTGTATTTGCATTGTTATTTCGAATTATGCTGTTTGTCACCGTGGCAGTACCTACTATATTTCCCAAGGCCCCGCCTACATTACCGAGGGGTGACAGTGATTGATTATTCTGTAAAATCACATTATTAAGTTGCAACAAACCCCAACTATATATCGCGCCACCTTCATCGCTGGAACCTCCCTGGAGAGTCGCATCGTTTACCGTCAAATTGCCGGACGTATTAACATAAAACAGACGAAAATCAGGAGCAGAACTATCCCTTTGAATCGTCGCTCCGTTCCCATTGATGGTAATTTCACTAGTAACCACAGGCAAACCATTCAAACCGTTATCAGCAGCAGTAAGCGTATATGTGCCTGAACTCGCTAAGTTAATAGTATCGGGCCCCGGATAATTCGTTTCATCGTTGGCATTATTGATTGCGGTTACTAAACCAGCCGTATCACCATCGGCTACCGTAAACGTCGCGGCAAAGACGGAACGATAGGGAATAAAAAAGAATACAAGGATGAAGAGATAAAATAATTTTCTCACGATACATTCTCATCGTCGCAGGAAACATAATATTTGTCAAGCATTATAAGCTATAATAAAATTTAGCAATAATCCTAAATACCATTACTTGATTCCGACGCTTGATAATACACAATAAACTTCTTTGCTCCCTGTTCAACATCATAAAAATCCAGCACTTGAGGGCTCACCCATGCGTAATCGCTAATTTCATCCGACGCACAATGAAATACTGTATTTGCCGGAGCATCAGGATCGCCGTCATAAATAAGACAGATGCTGCGGTATTTATATACGTATCCCATGGTTTCGTTATACAAATCATTCGTTTCCCGGTAACTTCCGGGAATAATAATTAATCGCTGGTAATCACATCCAAGTTCTTCTGATAGCGCCCGTTTAACATTTTGTCTAGCCCTTCGTTCAACTCACGTGTTTCGGTTAGGATATTCCAGTGACCTTTCTTTCTTCCATAACGTTCGTCATCATGATTCTCTTGAACAAGTAATATATCCCCGTTTCTGTTAAATATAAGGATGGCAACGCCTTGATAGCATGAGGTAAATTCTTCTCGAAAGGGACTGGTTATACAAGGCTCAAGAATATGGAAGCGTTCGCTGGTCATTTGTTTCCCTCCGCCGGTATGATCCGGATCAGGTTTAAAGGGTATAATCTCAGTCCTGCTTCGCAGGACACCCCTAACAAATATCTAGTTCACCATAAACAATAGGAACTAGTCAAGTAGCTACAGCGTCGCTTTGACGTCGAGGTAGTTGATCGTTTCTTCGGCAATATTCGTTATATAGCCACGCATCCGCTCAAGACTATCCGCAATTAATATATTAATGGAAGACGTATCGTGAATTTTACGGTTTATAAATGCATTTTTTTGCAGCAAATCATACATATCAACTATTTTGTGTGCCAACCGTTTATCCATAAGGGTCACGGTTTTTTTGAGTAACTCAAAATATTCAAAAAGGCGTTTCATATTTGCGTATTCAAATTTATTAAGACTAACTTTCTCTCTTATTTTCAGAAGGGAAATAGTACGTGCAATTCGAACAGCGTGATCGGCTATACGCTCAAGTCTTACTGCAACCAGTTCATAATAATGGAGGTCAATAAGAGGCAGATCGGTCGGCTTCTCGGGAACAACCGTATGGAGCATTCCGTTAAATTGCCGTAAAATCGCAAGTTGAACTCTGTCAACCTCAACATCGCGTTCAATGATGTCACGGGCAAGCTTTCTGTCTGATGTTTCGACACATCGAACGATGTCATGAAACATCGAGGCAACCATATCAATCATTTTGACCGTATATTCTGTCGCTGTGATCGTCGAACTCGCAACGTTTTTGAGCAACATCCGTTCTGACGTTTCCTCAAAAAGCTCGAAGCCAATGAGTTTATAACAAGTTGAGCGCACCAACATGCGTTGTTCGTAGGTGATAGACCTTGCCAAAACCACAATTTCATGAACTCCGGAAACGTAAAAACCGATAAGCTCGCGAATGATATGATTTTCGGAAAGATAATCAATAGTGAGTGAAGCGGAGTAAGCTTTAGTTTTATGTTGCGAACGGATAATAAGTTGACCCGCAGAAGTTTCGTAAAACTCAACGATACCCTTAGATCCCAACCCCTGCCGTATAACCCAATCTTTCGGAAGCGTAACGATAAAACTTGCGCCGCCAGTTTTCTGAATGCTTCTCGTTTCCATAGTATGCTCTTCTATATGCGACTATAGTAATCTATATAGTTCCCTATTTTTCGCGTTCTGATAGGACAAATACAATTATCACTACGAAACATCTTATAGTTTATTGCCTCTATTCTAACAATTATAGTTCTTCTACGATATCAGTAGATCACATATGAAATATATAGTCAATACAAAAATATGTTGAATTTAGAAGCATATATACGAGCGTATATCTGCTTCGGTCTCACCATTAACGGAAACATGAGAAAACCCGACGAAACGGTCGGTAAACATAAACGTTTTATTAAAGGAGATGGGGTCATCCACGTCCTGTCTCCTAATCGAACTGAGGCGTATAAACAATGTGTATCACTCCAGGAAGACCTTTAATTTGTAAAATCCTGAGTAACCATCATGCCCCACGAAGCGGTAGTGATGATGCCGATACCAACTTTATGAAATGCGGGATCAAGTATATTTTTCTTGTGCTCCGGACTATTCATAAGACCCGTATGTGCAGTCATAAGATCCGGCGCATACGCCAAATTTTCACCAGCTGCGGTAAACATAACGCTATCGGCATGCATGCGGTCAGCCGGAGTTTGGCCTTCAGGTGAATTATGCCCAAAATACCGGCGCTCAAACATATCACGGCTATGCGCACGTGCAACAGCAACGAGCGCATCCGACATGGTGAGCGGACCGACGCCCGCTTTAGTTCGTTCATTGTTAACCAACATAAGCATTTTTTGCTCGTCGGCTCCATCAATCTCAAGATCGGATGATTTCGGAGCGATATCAAGGCTTAATGTCTCATTCGACTGCGGATCAATCGTCATGAATTTAATTGCTTGTTGTTGCACCTGGTCAAGTGTCGATTGGATCGGGCCGCCGTATTTTTCCGTCGTTGTCACAAAAAATCCACCGATTGTAGATGCCCGGATATCATTCTTCACTGTCCCCCGTAGCGGAAGCGCAATAATGACAAGGAGAAAAAACATGATAAGAAGGATACCGTTCACAACCGACAATATCGCTCCCAACCAGTTATTTGCTTTCGATTTCAAAATGTTATCGGGAATATGGTTTAAAAGCGCGAATAATATCTGCGATATGAACATCTCCGCAACGAGCGCAACACAGATATACGCCAAAACATTACTCCACGCCGGCACAATGCCGAATTTTTCCGATAAAAATGCCGATACGGGCTGGTGCGTCATAACGGCCAACCATAACGCAATAGCAAATGAGATAAAACTCGCGCCGAGCGGTATCAACCCCGCAGTCCAACCCTCATATGCGTGATACAGAAGGATAACAATGATGACCCAATCTATCCAGTTAAGTTGCATATACTCCTCACTCCTTTATTGTAACTGATATTTATAATATGCACTGCATTCCTGATTATGTTCAGCTTTAAGCGTACGTAAATCTTTTTGCAGAGGACGCACCATCGCGACGGCACCAGTGATAATTGCATTTGTATAGGCTGCAATTTTGCTTGAACTTGTCGCTGCCGTAATGCAATCACCAAGATCAAGTAAGACACGCGTTTTTTGATCGCAAAGATCCTGAGTTCCTAATCCTCCCATTGGAGCATTAAAATTTATCGTATTTATTGCGCTATCCGCAGTATCATAGCAAACCTTTTCTTTCTGTATCATCGGAAATAATAGTATAAATCCAGCAATAAGGATAAGTACGACGATAATGAAAACTTTCATAGTTTTATTGTACTATGTTTGACAAATCAACCCATTCGACTCCCCGTCTAAAGACCCGGGGTATGCTCAGGGTTGATACTGAGCGACGCTTTTTTTTTCCAGGCTAAAGCCTGGAGTTTGGCGTCGTCGAATGTATCGAGGCTCCGCCATAAGATTCTCGCGGCATACGTACGGTATGGCGACCACTTTTTGGAAAGTTGTTTCATCTGTCTGTCGGATGGCTCTTTTTTCAATTGATACAATTTCTGGATGGCGCGGCGAAGTCCCACATCGCCGAACGAAAAGACGTCAGGACGCCCTAGTGAAAACATAAGAAACATTTCGGCGGTCCAGGGGCCAATCCCTTTCAGCTTCGTTAACTCGCGTATCACTTCTTCGTCGGATAACGATTTAAGCGAGTCAAGACGGATTTCATTCGCCACAACACTCTTCGCAAGCGATTGTAAAAAATGAACTTTACTCCACGAAGTACCGACTCCGCGGATCTTTTCTTCAGGAATTTGAAGAAGAACTTCGGGTAATAGAGTCTTTTTAGGAAACAATAATACAAAGCGTCCAAAAATTGTCGCAGCCGCTTTATCTGATAACTGCTGGTTGATGATTGCTTCACATAGATCGACAAAATAATCACTGTTTTTCCGAGGTCCTAAGTCTTTCTCATTTTTCATGAGTTCGAGCGCACCGGAAAGAACGGGGTCAACCTTCGCAAAATGATCACGTATTTTTTTATGCATAATGCGGTAAACGGCGAGGGCGAGAAACAAAATTATTGCAGATCGCTTCCCGAGCTAAGCGAAATCTGAACGATCTCTTGCTATTGTAATTTATCTCAGTGTACAATTTCTATAGAAACTAATAATGATAGAGAGCATAAGGAGGATCCTATGAATGTATTACTCGTCTTTGCAACCAATTCAGGAACAACCATGACCACAGCGCAAACCATAAACGATAAGCTGGTGGCCGGAGGTCATCAGGTGACGATGAAAGAAGCCCGTGACGCGACACCGGAAGAATTCGGCGCCCCACAAGCCGTCGTAATCGGTTCACCAAGCTGGGATTTTGAAGGACACGAAGGTATGCCGCATGAAGATTGGCTCCCGCTTATTGAAAAACTTAAGGTAATGTCATTTGAAAATAAACCATTCGCTATTTTCGGTTTGGGCGACTCATCATACAAGCATTTTTGCGGTGCGGTCGATCACATGGAGGAACTGGTAAAAACAGTCAAAGGGAAACTCGTTGTCCCATCCCTCCGGATCGATAAATTCTACAGCGATCAGACGGGAAATATGGATAAGATCAATGCCTGGGCAGACCAGCTTGTCGCTGCACTAAAGGGATAAAGCTGACAAAGTCATTCTGGTAAGCGATCCGTCAGCTGACGGAGAGCGCATCCAGAATCGTATGCATCATGGATTCGTATATATAGTAGCGAATACTCGTCCAACTCTCTACACCGGAGTAACGAGTAATTTAATCCAACGAATATATCAGCATAAACAAAATCTTGACCCCACTGGATTTACTGCAAAATATAATCTTCATAAACTAGTGTATTACGAATCTTTCGACACGATTACCGAAGCAATAATACGTGAAAAACAGATTAAAGACTTAAAGAGACGTGAGAAGATAGAAATGATTAAAAGGTCTAATCCGAATTTTAATGATTTATATTATTCGATTCTGGACAAGCCAGAATGACGACATAATTGAAGAATCGAATAGCTTACCACTTAAAATGCGCGAAAGCTCTATTCGCTTCTGCCATACGGTGCACAGTGTCGCGTCGTTTTATTGCTTCTCCCTGGCCTTTGGCGGCTTCCATAAGTTCTACAGCGAGCTTTTCGGCAAATGTCTTATATTCGTGGTTTGACCGTTTGCTTGCAAACTGAATGATCCACCGGATGGCAAGGGCGACCCTGCGGTCACCTCGGACTTCGGTCGGAACTTGATACGACGCTCCGCCGACCCTGCGTGCGCGAACTTCCATCTTGGGTCCCACACCGTTTATCGCGCCCTCAAAAACTTTAATCGGATCTTCCCCTTTTTCTTTGATAATATCAAGTGCTTTATAGACAACGAGTTCAGCCGTCCGTTTTTTGCCGCTGATCATAACCCGGTTAATAAAGCGGGTGAGGAGTCGGTTTCCGTACACCGGGTCAGCGGGTAACATTGGTCTTGTGGTTCTTCTGGATCTGCTCATAGTTTATTAATTGGCTGCTGCAGTTGCCGGTCCTGTCGAATTTTTCTTTGCACCGTATCTGCTTCTCCCCTGTTTGCGGGTTGCCACCCCGGTCATATCGAATTTACCGCGGACGATGTGATATTTCACACCGGGTAAATCCGGTACTCGACCTCCGCGAACCAGAACGATAGCATGCTCCGTAAGCTCATGTCCAATTCCTGGAATATAGGCGGTCACTTCCTGTTTATTGGAAAGCCTGACCCTCGCTACTTTCCGTAGAGCCGAATTCGGTTTTTTCGGAGTCATCGTCTTTACCAAGGTTACGACTCCCCGTTTAAACGGCGCGGGGATCTGTTTGGTTATGCGATCTTTTGCATTAAAAAACTTCCGCAGTGCAGTTGCTTTTATCTTTTTTGACTTACTGTGTCGGCCCTTCCGGACCAATTGATTCACTGTTGGCATAGTGTTATGTCTGGATTCTCGCTCGTTCCGCCGATACGGGGATGAGTCTGCCGATTATAACGTTTTCCTTCAACCCCAGCAACTTATCTTCTTTCCCTGAAAGTGCGGCATCAGTTAAAACATTCGTCGTTTCCTGGAATGATGCAGCGGAAAGCCATGATTCGGTAAAGAGCGATGCGCGCGTAATGCCAAGCATAACGATCTGTGCTGTTGCCGGCTCTCCACCCTCTGAGAGCACTCGTGAATTCTCATCCTGGAAACGCATCCGGTCGACTAATTCTCCGGGCAATAACGTAGTATCACCGGATGAATCAATACGGACTTTATCACTCATCTTACGGACGATGACTTCAAAATGCTTATCCGTGATCTGAATACCCTGTGATTCGTATACGCGCTGTACCTCAGTAATGAGATATTTCTGTGCGCCTCGCAGCCCTCGAACCTGTAGTACTTCCTTAAGATCAAGATATCCTGTCGACAACTGATCGCCGGCTGCGACCATGTCACCATCTGCAACTTTAAGTTCACTTGTCAAAGGAATCACGTACTCACGCTCTTCCGGCGGCTTCATGGCGGTATTCCGGACGCGCACATTGTAGCCTGATTCCGTTTCCGTCACTTCCGCTTTCCCTGCGATCTCTGCTAGGGGTGAAAGCGTCCTCGGAGTCCGTGATTCAAAAAGTTCCTCAACACGCGGCAACCCTTGGGTCACATCAAGTCCGACGATACCGCCTGCATGACGTACCCGCATGGTAAGCTGCGTACCCGGCTCTCCGATTGACTGGGCTGCAATAACACCGACCGGGGTCCCAAGTTCAACATGAGCATTGGTCGAAAAATCCCGGCCGTAGCATTTGGCACACATACCAATCGGTGCCTGACAGGATATTGCTGATCGCACACTGACCGACTCAACACCATGCTCATCAAGTAATTTCACATTTTCGTCAGTCACTTCTTCACCTGCGGCGATGAGTACTTTCTTGCTGTTGGGAGCCACGACATCAACTGCAACGAACCGACCAATAACACGGCTTCCGAAGGATGCCTGTCGGTCTTCTTTACGGAATACTTCCCAGCCTTCGCTTGTGCCACAGTCATCAATTCTGATAATCATATCGTGGGACACATCAACAAGCCGACGGGTCAGATATCCTGCGTCAGCGGTCTTCAGTGCTGAATCGGTAAGACCCTTCCGGGAACCGCGGGTACTGGTCACATATTCAAAAATGGAGAGACCCTCTCGGTAATTACTTTTTGTCGGAAGTTCGACGATCTTACCCAACGGATCAACGACTAATCCTTTGATAGCGGACAATTGCTTAAGCTGGTCTTTTGATGCACGTGCACCGCCTGACTCAATAATCATCTTGACGGGATTACTCTCTGCCATCCGTTGCCAGGTTACATCTGCAATTTTTTCCGTAGCTTCAATCCAGATTTCATTAGACAACCGTTTCTTTTCCTCAAGTGTGATGAGACCTTGCTGGTAATTCTGATCGACTTCCTTCACTTTCACTTCCGCATCCTTAACCATCGTGTGTTTTTCAGGAACCATCTCACAGTCAAATACAGAAAGGGAAAGTCCGCCGCAAATCGTTGCACCCATGAATCCGATATTTTTAATCGCATCGATTATGGTGACAACTTCCTCTTTGGAATAGATGGAAAGCGCTTTGGTAATAATCGACTTAACTGATGCGGCTTTGACCGGCGTATTGATAAACCGGAGCTCGCTCGGCAGCTTTTCATTAAACATCACCCGTCCGACAGATGTCACGAGCCATGCATCGCCTACACGTAAACGAACCGGCTCACGCAGGGCTACCCTCTGCGACTGATAGGCAAAAATGAGATCCTGTTCATCACCGTAGGTCGGCAAATCTTTTTCTTCTTTCTTTTCCAAGGTCGAGTCAAGCGTAGTCAGATAGTAACAACCCAATACCATTTCCTTATTGGGGACTGTAATCGGCGACCCGTCAGCGGGTTTGAGTAAATTATGCGTCGGAAGCATCAAATGGATTGCTTCATACTGGCTTTCACCGGATAACGGGATGTGAACCGCCATTTGGTCTCCGTCGAAGTCGGCGTTATAACCCGCACAGACACAGGGGTGAATCCGAATCGCTGATCCTTCGATAAGAATCGGGAAAAATGCCTGGATACCGAGTTTATGAAGTGTCGGCGCGCGGTTAAGAAGAACAGGGTGATTCTTGGTAATTTCCTCAAGGATATCAAAGACTTCGGGGGTTCTCCGCTCCAACACATTCTTTGCATTTTTTACGTTCGGGGCAATCCCGCGAACGATAAGTTCACGAAGAACGAACGGCTTAAACATCTCAAGTGCCATTTCTTTCGGAATTCCGCACTGGGTAAGGTTAAGTTCTGGTCCCACAACAATGACAGACCGACCGGAATAATCAACCCGTTTACCCAAAAGATTCTGACGGAACCGGCCCTGTTTACCCCGCAACATGTCGGATAACGACCGGAGAGGGGCAATGACTGCGCGTGAACTCGGACGCTGTGTCACATCAATAAGACTATCAACAGCCTCCTGAAGCATGCGTTTTTCGTTCCGGAGAATAATCTCAGGCGCACCCAAATCCATAAGGTGTTTGAGCCGGTTATTGCGGTTAATGACACGGCGGTAGAGATCGTTAAGATCGCTGGTTGCAAATCTTCCGCCGGTTAACTGAACCATCGGACGCAGGTCGGGCGGTATAACGGGAAGGTTCGATAAAATTACCCATGAAGGATTCACCAAGGCTTTTCGCATCCCGTCAACAACACGGAGGCGTTTTGTGGCCTTGATGTGTCTCTGCCCGCTGGTATTTTGAATTTCTTCTCGAAGATCTGCGGCAAGCTTATCCAAGTTAATGTGTTTGATGACCTGTGAAACGGCCTCAGCACCCATACCGACGTCGAAACACTCAACTGCTTCATATTCCAAAAGCCGCAAGTATTCATCTTCGGTCAATGTCTGTAGCGGTTTAATCGCCTTCACGATGGAGATAAGAGAATCAACAATTTCCTTTATCTTCTCTTTTTCTTTCTCCGCCTGTTCATCAAGTCCCGCTAATTCCTGACGCTCTTTGAGAGTTAGCTCGGAAACGGCGAGATCTTTTGCCTCGGCTCCACTCACACGCTCTTTCACCGTTTCTTTTTCCGTCACAAATTGTTCATGTTTTACATTTTTCTCTCCCTTAAACCGAACTTCTGTTTCATCCACACGTGTTTTACCGGAATCAGCAAGCCGCTCCAATACCTTTTTCTTCTTCTCCTCATCAACAGAGGTTACGAGATACTGGGCAAAATAGATAACCTCTTCAAGAGCCCGTGGGCTAATATCTAAAAGTAATGAAAGTTTGCTCGGTGCACCTTTGAAAAACCAGACGTGAGCAACCGGAGCCACAAGCGCAATATGACCCATCCGTTCGCGGCGGACTTTGCTTTGCGTCACTTCAACACCGCATTTATCACAGACGATGCCGCGATACCGGATTCTCTTGTATTTTCCGCAGTAACATTCCCAATCTTTCGTAGGACCGAATATCCGCTCATCAAATAATCCGTCTTTTTCAGGTTTGAGCGTCCGGTAATTGATTGTTTCAGGTTTTGTCACTTCGCCATGCGACCATCCCTTGATATCGTCGGGCGACGCGAGCATGATCTTGAGCCCTGTAAAATCAACGATATTGGCAAATGTAGATTTTTTATCCATAAAATTACTCCTTCGCTTTCACTGACTCATCCTCAGGAACCACAGAAACGGGTGACACCGGCGGCGCCGCCTCATCAACGGTCTCTTGCCCGCTTGCTTTTGCAATCTCTTCCGCTTCTTTCTTTACGACATCATCGGTAATTGTTTGCGTTGTTGGAGCTGGAACCGGTTTTGCAGTCACTGTGCCTGTCGGCATAACGCTAAGGCCCAGCGCCTGTAATTCTTTCACCAATACTTTAAACGACTCAGGAATGGTGGATTCGGGAATGTCCGTGCCTTTAACGATGGCTTCAAACGCTTTTGCGCGGCCGATAACATCATCTGATTTAATCGTGAGCATCTCCTGGAGGACGTGAGCCGCACGATGCGATTCAAGTGCCCAGACTTCCATCTCTCCCAGTCGTTGTCCGCCCATTTGGGCTTTTCCGCCGAGCGGTTGCTGTGTTACGAGCGAGTACGGTCCGGTTGACCGTGCATGCGTCTTATCCTCGACCATGTGAATAAGCTTCAGGATGTAGGCAATACCGACAACAATCTGTTCCTTGAACGGCTCTCCTGTCCGTCCGTCAAAGAGAATGCTTTTACCGGACACAGGAACCTGTGCTTCCTTTAATTTATCGATAATCCTGTCTTCTTTGACGCTCTCAAATACAGGTAAAGCCAGTTTAATATTGAGTTTTGATGCAGCAAGACCCAAATGCGCCTCAAGAAGTTGACCCAAATTCATACGGGATAAGACGGAAAGTGGTGAGATGATAACGTCAATAACGGTTCCGTCGGCCAAATACGGCATATCACCCTGAGTAACGACTTTTGAAATGACCCCTTTGTTTCCGTGGCGGCCTGCAAGTTTGTCTCCGACCACGACTTTCCGCATCTGAGCTACTTTGATAACGATCTTACGGTTGGTGCCGGGTTCAAGTTCGTCACCCTTTTCTTTATCAAGAATTTTAACTTCAATGACCGTTCCACGCTCGCCATGCGGCACCCGAAGGCTGGTGTCCCTAACTTCGCGGGCTTTTTCTCCGAAAATTGCACGGAGTAATCGCTCTTCTGCCGTTAATTCGGTTTCCCCTTTTGGAGCGATCTTACCGACTAAAATATCATTCGGACTCACTTCAGCCCCGACGACGACGATGCCGTTTTCGTCAAGATTCCGGAGCGCTTCTTCACCGACGTTTGGAATATCTCGGGTCGTCTCTTCAGGACCGAGTTTCGTATCAACGACGCTTGCTTCGTATTCTTCAATATGGACCGAGGTTAATACATCTTCTTTTACCAACCGGTCGGAGATAACGATAGCATCCTCATAACCCAATCCGTCAAAACTCATGTAGGCAATAGTGACGTTCGCCCCGAGGGCCAATTCACCCTCTTCGCTTGCCGGTGCATCGATAAGGACATCGCCTTTTTTCACTTTATCACCGGTATTAGTTAAAACCCGTTGGTTGTAACACGTTGACTGAGCGGATCGCGAGTATTTTGCGACGGAATAGGTATCTGTCTGACCGTCTTTTGTTTCAAGAGTCACTTTGGATCCGTCTGCGTAGATGACAACACCGTCATCTTTCGCCCGTATAACACGGCCCATCGTCTGGGAAATTGCGGCTTCCATGCCGGTTCCGATAACGGGGGCCTGCGGGGTCAAAAGTGGCACTGCCTGACACTGCATGTGCGTGCCCATAAGCGCCCGGTTAGCTTCATCATGGGCAATAAACGGAATAAGTGAAGCTGGCGCTCCGACGACCTGTCGCGGAACGACATCGATAAGTTCAACTACGTTTGCATCCGCTTCAAGGAATTCTCCCTTATACCGGACCGGGATTCGGTCATCAACGATAAATCCATTTTCATCAATCGCGATACCCGCGTGCGTAATATGTTTATATTGTTCGTCACTGGCATCGATATAGATGACGTCGTTGGTCACGTGCATCATGTCTTTGCCGTTCTTGTGGATTTTTTCAACTTTCCGGTACGGCGTCTCTAAAAATCCGTATTCATTGACGCGGGCGTAGAGCGACATGTAGGTGACAAGTCCGATATTCGGTCCTTCGGGGCTCCGGACCGGACAAATACGGCCGTATTGTGATGCATTAATATCACGGATAGAGAATGATGCGCGTTCGCGGGAAATTCCGCCGGTTCCCATAACGGTGAGACGACGCAGGTTATCAACTTCGGCAAGCGGGTTAGTCTGATCAAGAATAGTTGAAAGCTGGCTGGTTCTGAAAAAGTCGTTGATGGAGGCGATGATCGGCCGTGCGTTCACGAGCTGCATCGGGGTTAAGTCTTCGGCAGCAGGTCCCGCAAGGCTCATTTTCTCACGGACTGAACGCTCAAGACGAAGTAAGCCGACCCGGAATGCATTGGTCGCAACCAATTCTCCAACACGTCGTACCCTCCGGTTACCCAAATGATCAATATCGTCAGCATCATCTTTCCCGTTGGCTAGTCCGATCAGCTTCTTGATGCTGCCGATAATATCTTCTTTGGTCAACACCCAATGCTCACGCTGATTCGGCACATCGATACCAAGCTTTTTGTTCATCTTATACCGGCCGACGCGCTCTAAGGAGTATCTACGGAAATCAAAGAACATCGTCCTAAGAAGCTCATTTGCGTTATCAAGGACGATTGGTTCACCCGGCCGAAGCTTCCGGTACAGTTCCAAAACAGCTTCGACATGATTTTTTGTCGGATCTTTTGCAAGTGTGGCTTCAATGTGTTTATGATCCGGGTTGGTGTCTACGTCAGCGAAGGCTGCCATAATTTCCTCGTTGGTGTCAAGACCGATTGCCCTAAGGAACGTGGATGCCACAAATTTACGCCTTCGGTCGATTCGGACCATGATGACATCGTTTCTCGTCATGATAAATTCAAGCCAGCTTCCGTGCATCGGGCGGATTTCCGCGCTATGAAGGGTTTTTCCGGTTGTTGCATCCACACTGCCGGTAAAATAAATTCCTGGTGACCGTACAAGTTGGTTCACAACGCACCGCTCAATGCCGTTAATAATGAATGTGCCGTTTTCGGTCATCGCGGGGATGTCTCCCAAAAATACTTCCTGGGTAACATGATGTCCGGTCTGCTTATTGACAAGGGTTGCCGTTACTTTAAGCGGCATATCGAAGGTCAAACCTTTTTCAAGTGCAATTGCGGGGGTAAGCCGCGGACGTCCAAAAATATAATCACCAAATGATAATTCCCAATTTTTTCCGGTGAAATCGCTGATCGGGGAAACTTCTGCAATGAGATCTTTAATCCCATGTTCCAAAAACCACTGGTAGGATTCGCGTTGGACTAAAGTTAAATCAAGTATGGGAAGATCAGTATAGTGTTTTCCCCAATACTGTCGAGCTGATGAGTGTGTATCTTTAGCCATTGAAATAATTTCTCAAATTACTCTCAATTGAACGACGAAAAGAAGCGAACAATGAACGTTCGCCTCAAAATCTTCTGGACTTACTTATCTATTATACGAATTTTGCGCGTATTGTCAAGGCCTAATATGATTTGAACCAATCATCTCCTAAATATATCTTTTTGAAGTCCCTTGTCCGCGATCATGATAAACAACCTCTGTTCTTGTTTCCGAAGCCGATAAAGGATAATTTGACTCTCTGTATCACTATTATCTTTTAGGTCGGAAATCGCATCCGCAAGTGCAGTATATATTTCTTTAATTAACGGACTAAACGACCCAATGCATATATCGTGTGTAACAAAACTTGCAGCTGCAAGTACGGATTCGTAAGGCGCTTCAGAGGAATTTAGTAAAATCAAATGAAAAAACTCTTTCAGCTCTTTGTCATACATGGCTTGATTTTGTAACTCCATAAACATCCGCATCGTTTCGCGCCAGTGAAGAGAGAATAATAAATCATGCTCTTTACAAAAAGAAACTGCCTCTTCGGGGTCGCCACTCCGGGTAAGCAAGTCTTGTGCTATTAAAAATTCAAACAGAGACCTGTGCGCAAACCCATAACCGTTCTCTTCAAGTTTTATGATCAGCGGCAGACCGCTGTCGGCTGCCTGTAAAAACTTTTCCGCGCGATCCAGAGAGAAATCAGAAGAAGCCGACTCTTCGGCCATAACGTCTTGGGGGAATAGTTCCGAAAAATAGCCTGCTAAAACCTCTTTCATTTGATCTCTCGTCACTACCGACTGGCCGAAATCAGTCATCATGTGGATGGCAATATATTTATAAAACCGTATCATTCTCAGGCGAACCGAAAGTTCCTGTGACTCAGATTCCAGAAATTCTTTATCTGATTCATACAGGTCCCTATAGGACTCCCGATCCGGATCCCCAAAAACTGAGACGAACGATTGCGGATCTTTCTTTGCCCATCTATGTTCATCACAATTATCGATAATATCTCTAAATAATTCTGATCGCCTGTACGGAAGGAATAAATAACCATCCGCAAGTATATCGATAATATAGGGAAGACTTATCGGAGATGATAAAAGATATTTAATGGACTTGTTGTTATCGAATGCGTCCTTCGCAACCGTCTCTACGAACAAAGGGACTGTAAGTGGCCGCCCATCTTTTGTAGTACCCGGCAAAGGGACAATATAATTGTCTCCATACACCCGCCTGCTATACAACTGCGCGAATGATAAGATCTGTTCGATATCAAAAGGACGTATCGTGACAGGAATATATTCTCTAAAAAATCCCTCTTCAGACACGATCGGCCGTGCTGCAACCATCACATGATCCTCCGGACGCGAAATGGTTATTTCTTCCATAAGAGAGGCCATATGGGCGGGGTCTTTGACCTCATCCATGCCATCGAGTATCCACAATACATGTTCCGGTTCGCTGCCGTGTTGAGTAGTCTTTTTTTGCTGGAAAAAATCTATGAACGATTCGTTATTTTCTTCAAACGCCCGAAGTGGCAAATAGACGACCGTATCATAGGAGTTACTCACGGTGGTGTGATATGCGTGCAACATCTCGCGAAGAAGCGTGGATTTTCCCGAACCCGGCTCTCCGAGTAACAGCACGCGTTGATTTTGAGCTAACAATCCTTCGAATGTGGGAACTATGGATTCCTTCGTTAAAGGAATATCACCCTCAGGAATGTGAAGTGTTTGCGGAGTAAAATATTCTCCCAATTGCAATCTTGTAGTCTCACTTTGATGTGAATCACCCAATATTTCAATACTCATAAATTTCCGATATAACCGTCAGGTTAGATAGTAATACTATCAATACAATGTGGCGGGAATGAGTAGGATTATATCCTATAATATATATGAAGTCAAAAACAGAAGATAAGGACTATTTATCTCTTAAGAACGTATATATCCTGTGAGTACCCGCCTACTCCCACGAAAACCGCGCCACCTGCAACGATTGCTTCGTAGGGTCTGCAGACACGGCATCCGTCTTTTTGCGGGCATTTGAAATGCTCAAGTTTCCGCGCCAATTGAATCTTTTTTGCGATCTCTAAAATCCGTGCATACGATTCGTCGAAGCCCGGCAGCGGAATTTCTGACGGTTCTTCGTCGCGGTCCAGATACCAATAGCTTGCTTTCGTGACGGGAAACTTCTGACAGTTTTTGACGAGAAGTAAATAGATGGGTAGCTGAAGCGAATCAGGGTCCTCATCAAATTTTCCGGTTTTAAAATCGATGATGTGAACAGACTCCGTGGGCTCAAGATATTCCAGCCAGTCAATTTTTCCGCAAAGGATGATGTTATCCTCCTCCGATAACCAAAAATACGGCAAATCCTGCCGTATCTTAATCGCTTTGTTCCGTAAGGGCCCCGGGTGGTCAACGATTCGTTGGATCATAGTCGCTCCCCTGGACTTAAATTGCAGCTCTTCCTGCTCGTCGGCAAATCCGCCCATATCACCGGACACAGTCTTCCAGACTTTTTCATACCGGTCCATAAGTGATCCTTCAAACCGTTTTTCCGCGGGAAGAGCCGAGAGCGATTCAACGACTTCATGCACTGCCTGACCGAGCGCTAAAGGCGGCTGCATGAGCATCACCTTATGATTCGTCTTCTTGTCGCGGTACACATTTTTGAGGTAATACGCCCGCGGACACTTGAGATAATCTCCGATTGAAGAGTGGGATACCCATACGGCTGAATATTTATCTTTCATCATATATAAGTAGGAATAGGATGCTAACGTATAGTACAATATCTCAATGATTAATCAAGTTGACCTCAACGGAAGTAAGGAGGCTTGGGATCACGCATACAGCGCAAACTCGCTCCATGTTCCATTTTTGACGCACCAATGGCACGTGAATTGGAAGGAAATATTGGGAGTTGCGACTCAACCGCTCTATTTGGAGATTAACGGGGATGTGATCGCACCATTGGTTAGAGACCAAGGAACCGCGTTCTTTTCAGGCGGCGAAGAGGGCTCAGACTATCTTGACCTAATCGGACCGGACGATAAAAAAAAGTCAGCGTGGACTGAGCTTATCCCCTATTGTAAAAATCAACACGTCGACCGGTTAGCTCTCCGGAATGTCCCTGAAAATTCTCCAACGCTTCAATTTTTCCAAACGATCCCTTCTGCAGTTATTGAAAAAGAAGATACGACGCCGAAAATGCCGCTTCCCGGTTCATGGGAAACGTATATTGAGTCCCTCGACCGCAAAGACCGGCACGAATTAGAACGGAAGATAAGAAAATTTGAGCGGGAACACGTTGACGCCGTCCTGACAGAAAGCACGGACCCCGCACACGACATCGAAATCCTTCTTGATTTGATGGAAAAGGATGAGGATAAGAAACAATTCCTAAGGCCCCCGATGAAGGAATTTTTTAGACGTATTGCCGAAACTCTCTCGGATACTATTTCAATCCTGACGGTGAATATGGGCGACAAACACGCCGCAGCAACCCTCGCTTTTAAAGAGCGAGGGGCATACTATTTATATAATTCCGGCTTCGATAAAGACTGTTGTCCGAATGCAGGATTTTACACAAAAGCGATGAGCGTTCGCCACGCCATTGAGGAGGGCCGAAGGGAGTATAACTTCCTCCAGGGCCATGAACGGTATAAATATGAACTTGGCGGCAAAGATTTTTTTGTGTATAAGATCACACTCGATCTCTAGATACTGATTCACCCGTTTACCTCCCTAAATTACCCGCACTACTGTATGATGGAAGTAGGGACGCTATGGATATCATTTATCATCCGATCGTATTAGAACACGAAACCGGTAATCATCCGGAAAACAAAAACCGTATCCTCTCTTTAGGAAATCTCCCTATCACTGACCTGCCGTTAACTGAAGAACCGCTCACCCTCATCCACACGACGGAATATATCGAAAAGGTAAAACAATTCTGCCAAAACGGAATGCCCCTAGATGCCGATACGCAAACTTCGCCGGGGAGCTGGAACGCTGCTCTCTATGCCGTTACTGCAACAATCAAGGCTTCTGAGATTGATGGTTTTGCGGTCGTGAGGCCGCCGGGACATCACGCTCATCGCGATTTCGGCCACGGATTCTGTTTGTTTAATAATATCGCCATCTCAACACAGAAATTAGTGAATGCCGGGAAAAAAGTATTGATTTTTGATTTCGACGGACACCTGGGAGACGGGACCGAGGAAATTTTTTATAATACCGACCGCGTCCTTTATTGGTCCCTCCATCAATTCCCCGCATTTCCCCAAAAAGGAAACGTCAATGAAATCGGCGTTGGTAAAGGGTTGGGGTTCACGGTTAATGTGCCGCTTCCCCCGAAATCGGGTGACGACATATACCTTCGCGCGGTAAAGGAACTCATGCCGGTCGCAGTGCAATTTGCGCCTGATGTGGTTGGCGTCTCTGCCGGATTTGACGGCCACAAATCTGACCCGTTGTTGGATTTGGAACTAAGCGTCAATTGTTATTATGAACTTGGGTCGCTCCTTCATGCGAAATTCAGTCATGTATATGCAACACTTGAAGGCGGATACAATACAGACTTTTTACCGAAATGTTTCTATAATTTTCTCGACGGAATAAACGGGGCTCCGAAACGTTTTTCTGAAGATGCAACGGAGTCGACTATTTTGACCATAGAAGCGTTTGAAACCGATCTTGCAGCGCTCATCGCAAACCTCAAGCCCTATTGGCATATCTAAAACAGTATGATAAGAAACGGACTGAAAAGACTTTTTAATCCGACAACGATCGCCGTTATCGGCGCGTCCAATAAAAAGGAGCACACCGGCTATGCCATCATGAAAAATCTTATTTATGACGGCTTTCAGGGACGCATATATCCCGTGAACCCCAACGCGGAAAGCGTCTTCGGAAGTAAATCATATAAAAGTATCGATGACGTGCCGGAACAAGTGGACCTTGCCGTTATCGCACTCCCCGCCGCTATGGTTCCTGATGTTCTTGAGTCTTGCGGCAAAAAAAATATACACAGTGCGATTATCATCTCTTCCGGTTTCAAGGAATCAGGGACCAATGGTGAAACACTGTTTGATAAAATCGGACAAATTGCAAAAACCCATGACATCACGGTCCTGGGGCCGAATTGTTTGGGATTCATCAGACCGACGAAGTCCCTGAACATAACCTTCGCCAATAAAACCGCAAGACCCGGCGGCATCGCATTCATCTCCCAAAGCGGGGCTCTGGGGACGGCGGTTCTTGACTGGTCAGTCAAACAACATGTCGGATTCAGCTACTTTGTGTCAGTCGGAGAGATGCTTAACGTCGGTTTTCATGACCTCATCGATTATTTCGGAAGCGATCCGGAGACCAGCAGCATTCTTCTTTACATGGAATCGTTGGATAATGCACGAAAATTTTTAAGCGCCACACGGGCGTATGCACGGACGAAACCGATCATTGCACTCAAAGCAGGAAAAAGTCAGGAAGGCGCACGGGCCGCACATTCACACACCGGAAGTCTTGCGGGCAATGATGAAATATTTAACGCAGCGTTTGCCAGAGCCGGCATGCTCCGGGTGAATACGATTGGTGAGCTATTTGACTGTGCAGAGGTTTTGGCCACTCAGCGCCGGCCGACCGGCAATAAACTGGCAATTGTTACCAATGCCGGCGGACCGGGGGTAATCGCCACGGACTTTTTAATGGAGAATAGCGGCGAACTTGCACAACTTTCAAAAGATACGATGAGTGCGCTTGATGCCAAACTGCCCTCAGCCTGGAGCCACGGAAATCCGGTCGACGTCTTGGGAGACGCAGATGCACTCCGGTATAAACAGACGATTGAAACGGTTCTTCACGATCCGTCAGTTGATGCAGTACTTACTCTTCTGACCCCGCAGGCCATGACCCACCCGACATCGGTCGCAAAAGAAATTATTGATATAGCGGCAGGAAATCAGAAAACCATATTGACGTCATTTTTGGGCGAAGACGATGTTCTGGAAGGAAAAAACCTGTTAATGAAAGCGCACATCCCGACCTATGAAACTCCGGAAAAAGCCATTCAGAGCTTTATCAACCTTTACACCTATGCAAAAAACGTCGAGCTTCTCTATGAGACGCCCGCAACAACGCCCCACGCATTTACACCGAAAACGGAACTAAATCGCGAAATTATTAAACACGCCGTTTCCGAGGAACGGTATGTCCTGACGGAACTGGAAGCCAAACAAATGCTTGCAAATTACGACATGCCGATCCCCCTCTCGTTTTTATCTACATCCCGGGATGATGCAGCAGAAAAAGCCGCATCTCTCGGATTTTCTGTCGCCATGAAAATCATATCGCCGAACATTCTCCATAAAATTGATGTCGGCGGCGTCATTCTCAATATTCGGTCAAAAGACGAAGCAAAAACCGCCTATGACACCATTATCAATTCTGCAAAAACCCATACGCCCAGCGCCGAAATTACCGGCGTACTAGTCGAGCCCATGTACGCGAAAAAATATGAACTGTTTATCGGTTGCAAGAAAGACAGAATCTTCGGACCGGCAATTGTGTTTGGTATGGGGGGGATTGCCGTCGAACTATATAACGATGTCACGGTGGGACTTCCGCCGCTCAATATGGCCCTTGCCATGCGGATGATCACCAAAACAAAAATCTATAAACTCCTCTCTGGTTTCCGTGGCGCACCCGGCGTTGACATAAGCGAAATTCAGTTTTTGTTATATAAATTTTCCTACCTTGTCATGGATTTTCCTGAAATCAAGGAAATCGATATCAATCCCTTCGGCATAGATGAGAAAGGCGGCATGGTTCTTGATGCGAAAATCATTTTGGACGAAGCGATTGTCCACTCGCCTATCCGCCCGTACAGCCATCTGGTTATCTCTCCCTATCCTTCTAAATATATTAAACAGGTGACGCTGAAATCCGGTGGTGACATCACACTCCGACCCATACGGCCCGAGGATGAACCAATGGAAGCCGAAATGTTCACCCATTTTTCCGAAGAAACCCAGCGTTTCCGGTTCTTCACGCGGATTAAAGATATCACGCACCAACTCCTTATCCGGTATACGCAGATCGATTATGACCGGGAAATTGCAATTATCGCCGAGGAGAACCATCTAGGAAAAAAACAAATGTTGGGGGTTACGAGGCTTATCGCCGACCCGTATGGGCAGGACGCGGAATTTGCCATCGTGATCGCCGACCCGTGGCAGCATGAGGGTTTGGGAAGCTTGCTTATGGATTATATTCTGGAAATTGCGAAAGACCGGAGGATTCAAAAAATCTACGCGTATGTACTCCCGGATAATGAAAAAATGCTCGCGATGATGAAGAAACGGAATTTTACGATACGGAAATCGGAAGATAATATGATCGCGGAACTCAAACTTTTTTAATATGGCACGGCGGAACCGGAAACCAACGCAAAAGAATAAGTTTTTTAAAAGGTTTATTATTCTTGCGGTCTTTTGTTTTGTTGTCACGGCATTAGGATCGCGTCTCTTTTTTCCTCCGCCCGTATCGCTTCACGTTTTAGGTAAGCTATCGGTTCCGAAAGCACCGGTCGTTTACTTCCCTCCAACGCCTTTTATCGCAGAGCACATTGAGTCACCGGTTTTGGGAGCCGAAACGATTGATCCTACTGATATCATCACCTACGTCAACAACGAGCGGATGAAACGAGGCAGTCCGCCACTTCGGGAAAATACGGTGTTGACGAAAGCCGCACAGATGCGGGTCAATGTCATTTTTAAATATAACAATTTCGCCCACCGGGATCCGTATGAACATATCCAGCTTGATACGGTTCTTCCGATGCTCCATTATCCGTTCACCTATGCTTCGGAAAATATCGGCATGGGAGAAAGTTCGGCGGCTGCTTTTGTGAACGGGTTTATGAGCAGCACGTATCATAGGGTCAACCTCCTTAACCCCGATCTCCAGGAAACCGGCGTCGCATTGGGGACAGACAGATTTAACGGATATTACGTCACGGTGGTCGTTCAGATTTTCGCAATTCCAGCGACACCCGCGCAATACTTGGGTTACAAACAGGAGGATGTACAGCAATATAAAGCGTTATTAACGGATGTCCATAATCAAATTGCCCTGACGAAGGAACGGCTTACGAATCATGTGGGCGACGCCCAGTATAACGAGGGTTGGCAAAAAATTCTCATCCGCCAGCAGGAAATTTTAACGACGCTCTATGACACGATGCTTGCCCAACAGCCGTTTGTCTCAAACCTTATTGCACTCATCACGGAATATAACAATAACTGGAGCCTCGTACCAAAGACATAAAATATTTACATGCTAACATGTTAATATATTAACAAACTAATATTATTAGCTTATTCGTTTCTATTTTCATCAGGTAACTCTAAGTTGTGGATTGTCGGAAGAGCGGTTCCTGCTATCCCCTGCATACTTCCATAGATTCCGGCGACGCCGTTTAATAATCGGGTCACCTGTGCTTCCCGCTGTTTCCAATTCCGTTCATAAGCCGTCCGTTCTTTTGTAATTTGTACCTGCATCTCGTTATACGTCTCGATCATCGATTCCACCTGCTGGGCGAATTCGTGACTCGTGATATATCCATATAATTCCTCCGCTTTTGACTGCTTGTTTTCGCTGATCATCCGCTGGCGGGCCGCATCCAGAAGCGTCTTACGGAGAAGCATGGCCAAGGGCACAGCTAATTGCGTCCTTGCGACCCACACACCATCTTTTAACCCGATTCCGGTTTTAATTTCATCGGGGAGGACATCAGAAATAATTGCAGGGATGTTGGATTTGTCATTCCGAAGATCCTCTTTGAGTTTGCTCACCCACCCGTCGCTCCATGCTTTTGTCCGTTTCGATTCCCACAAAATTCGCCCGCAATCCATCCCTCGCGGGCTCCTGACGGTCTGTCGGATGTCAGCGCCGAGTACTCCCTTACCGATCGGCTCAATCGTATCGCCTGGGAATTCGCGTTTAAATGTCTGCTCCAGATCCAATTCCTGCACTTCTCCCTGCAGTTGCTGCGACCCCTGCGTGGCTTTCCGCTGTGCATCCTCCAGGGATTTTTTGAGATCTTCAATGACTTTGTCTTTTTCCTTTTCCTTCAATCGTTGGGATTCTGCTGCCTCCTCCAGTGTTTTCTGCCGGATTTTCTCCCGCTCACTGTCGAGCTGGCGCTGTTTATCCAGTTCAAATGTCCGTTTCTCCTCATCGAGTTTATTTTTTTGTTTCCGGAGTTCGAGCTCGGTATTCTGGGCGGCCTCCAACTTCATCTTCATCTCTTCGAGCTCTTCGGCATGTTTTTCATTCATCTCCTCTAATTTCTTATCTTTAATCTGATGCGTGAGGGCGTCCGACAGTTCAATCGTTTTTTTGCAGTATGGACATGTGATCGTAGTTTGCATATGTTGGGCTATTATAATACTACGTAATAGCTTCCTGTACCACGTCCTTTATTTTCGGCCCGCTCAATTCCCGACTGATATAAAATGACGTGCATAAAATAATAAGGCCTCCGATAATCATATTTATATACAGATGCTCATGAAAAATGACCGCACTTAATATGACCGAAATCACCGTATCAATCATTGCAAGCGATGATACCGTTGCACTGACTCTTTTGAGTGCCGAAAAATATAATACGAATGCGACAAGTCCGATAAAAAATCCTGATGTAGACGCAAGAGAAACCTGCCAAACCGCGGGAAACGGTTTATTTATGAAGAGAAACGGCAAAAATATAAGCGTCCCCACAACATTCTGGTAAAAAATTGTTTCGGTCTTCGAATACCGGCTTAATTCTTTCTTAAATATGATAACGGTAATCGCGTATAACGCCGTCGAAAGCAACATGAAGCTCATGCCCAGAAAATCTTTGTTTACAAACGTTAAGGGTTTATTACTGTATAAAACACATAACCCGATAAATGCACTCGCAAGCAGTACGAGTTTTTTTACGGTCACCTTTTCTTTCAAAAACAGGAAACTGAATAAAAATATGAACATGGACGTCGTGGATCCGGCTATGGATACATTCCCGATGCTCGCCAGATTATATGCCATGTAATAAATAAGCAGACGTACGGCATTAATGGCCGAGGCGATAAGAAGTAGTGTATTATTTCCTCGGAAAAGCCGTACCCGTTTAATTGATAAATAAATAAACAGAATAACAGTCGGGATTGCAACGCGGAAAAATGTCAGCGTTGTCGACGGTAAGTGGAGGATTTTTACAAACGTCCCTGCTGTTCCCCAGATAAAAGATACAAATAATATTTCTATATACGGATTCATACTACCCTTCCTGCATGACGTACTGATGGAGTGATTTTCTGATTTCTTTGTAATCCGGAATCATCCGGGCCACGAGCCTCCAGAACCGTTCGGAATGATTATGCTCCTTAAGGTGACACAACTCGTGAACGATGACGTAATCAATCGACCGCGGCGGCAGATACATAAGTTTATAGTTAAACTGTAAATTCCCTACCCGCGTGCAGCTTCCCCAGAGAGACGTCTGGTTCCGGATGCTGACGCGGTGATACGTATATTTATACAGGGAGTTAAAAAATTGTAAACGCGTCGTGATAAGGTTCAACACGTTCTGTTTATTCGCTTCGTATTCGCGCTTGGAGTGTTTAATAATAATTTTGCCTTCCATCTTTGCAACTTTTTCGAGCTGTCGTAAAATCCAGGAAGATTTTTGTTTAATAAACCCCTCGATAAACCGTTCATGCCACCTCGACGGAATGGTTACAATAAGGCCTTCGGTAACCCCGACGGTCAACCGCATATACCGCGCCCGGTTACTGTACCGCACATTATACGAAATCGTTTTCCCTCCGAGCACAATCTGCCGTTTCATCTGGTTATAGTACAACAAGGTGAATAGAAATAAAAATACCCCCGTAAATTCGTTACATATAATCCTATAGTTTGAATTTTCCAGGCAAAATTGGTATACTCTGTGCTCACGTAGGTTATCTACATACAAATATGGTTGAAATTCTCGACGAAACTCATAGCGATCAGTCAAACGGCATTGATGCGAGAGCATCGTTAGTACAAGAGGTCTCCGCATTATCATGGCCTCAACTATGCGATGTGTTAAAGGAGTACGGTACAAAAGTCTCAGAGATAGAGAAAGAACAAAGCGAGGAAGCTATGCGAAGAGCTAAAACTCTACCAGATGCTCACGAACTGGATTCGTATACTGTAGCTGAAATGAGCCGATACCCCCGTATGTCCCTTTTCAAAGAGGCTTCTCTCGGGAGAATCATCGAGGAATCCAAAGGAATGAAGGGTAAAAGATACTTGACAGAACAAGCAACGGAATATCTGATAGGCAATAAATTGCGATGGATCAGTGTTATTGCAAGGAGCTATAGCAGCTTAACATCGGGCAGCATGTCGATAAATGATCTGTATCAGGTCGGTTGTGAAAAGCTCGTGAGCGCCTTTCCATGGTGGGATTGGAAATTAGGAGCCTTATCGACATATCTGCATAGCGGTATTTACTCCGCTCTGTCACGCGCAGTATCGGAGGACCGGGGAAAAACTGAATATACTGATGAGCGGATTCAGGCAATTCGTGAGGCAAAAAACATGTGGGAGAGCGTGAAGGGAGAATCGCCGAATAATAGGATTTTAGCTCAGGCAATCGTTATCTACCATTTACAACCCGATCAAAAATTAACCTCCCAGGAAGCAAATTTGCGCGAATCAGTTTTAGAAATGGCAAATACACTTGGAATATTTTCTCATGATAAACACCAATCCTCCGATGAGGATTTAATGGAACGGAGCCTTGCAAGACTGGATGCATTTGAATCAATGGAAAACCTGTCGCAGACAGTCGATGGAGATCAACCTCTTGATAGTGAGGATGATGACACGACGTTGATGGATCAGCAGGGCGTTGAAATGGATCGAAGCCATCTTGCTGTAGAAAAACATCTACGATTTGAAGAGCTGGTTGAAAAAGGATTGGTAGGACTCAGTGAACGTCAACAGCGGTCAGTCCGTTTTATGCTGCTCGGAGAACGTAGAACGATAAAAGAACTGGCGAGACACTTGGGTGTACCGGAAAAGAGAGCGCAGAACATTTATGATAATGCGTGTACGGGAATGCGAACCAAGAATAGGATGGCAATGTTGAATCTCAAGAATTTTTTAGCGGACGAAGGATATTATTAGTATATAATGGGCACCCGTCGGGACGAAATTGGAACGCAAATTGCCCCAAAATTCCCCGCTTCAGATGACTATTATCAATCAGCCTTGATAGTGTCTCCCGCCGCGGCCATAATACTCTGCAACGCTTTCTTGTTGCGGCGGGGGTTTAGGCTCTACATAATGGTCTTCATTTTGATATACAGTAACGCTCTTATATCCATCAGGTTTTACAACCTCCGTACCAATAGGTGTAACGTTCACTGATTCCCCCTGCGTTGACATAGTCAGCATGAGAACGTTAATTCCTTTATGCGCGCCGCTATCCGTGCGCACCCTCGAGGGCTCAATCGATTTATCTGCTGGTGTCAAACGGGCTTCGCTCTCGAATACCGCAACAGTGTCGTGGAGGATTGCAACTTCCGCGCCGTTTATTAAAAACAAACAGTTCTCTCCATAAAATATGGAACCTCCGACTTGATGTTGGAGTTCTTCCGGAATCTCGCCGCTCCTCCCGTCATTTCGTTCACCCCTAACCTGCATAATACTCGCCTTCTTTCGTAGATAGCCCTGATTCTCCATCTAACTCACATACAAGTCAAATCCACACGTCAACATTATCCCCCGCTTCAGATGGCTAGAGTCCGACAAGGGAAAGAGAAAGAAAAATGTATTACTCTGTGCCGCCACTACTGCTCAAGTAGTCCCTTAACAACGTTATGAACTGTCTTCGTGAATACTCGTGAATGCTCAGGATGATCTTCGTCTTCGTGGATCTCGTCTTTTAGAAGACCAAGAAGTGCAGCTCCATCAATTGCTATTGCCGCTTTATACCCTATCGCCAAACTCTCTCCTGAAAGACGATTGGGCGCGAAACGACTAAGAGCCGCGCAAAGTATAAACGTTTTCACCATTAAATCGGGCACTTCCTTATAATCCAAAGGGTCGACTTCAGAGTCAAAGAAATTGCGTTCCAAAGGATTTATCGACGGAGCTAAATGAGATGGAATATTTTCGGCTGGCACACCTGCTGACCGCATCAATTGAACTACTGCCCCTCGCCATTCCTCTTCTTCAATCATTCCCGAATCAGGCGGTTCATAATAGAACAATCCTACTCCCAAGACGATTTTTTTATCTACTTCGGATGAATTATTTACTATCATCCTAAGTTGCTCGAGCCGCTGAATTTCCGCTCCAATTCGTGGTTTAAAGTAGCCATTCACCAAGTTGAGTAACGTTGACGTATCACTCACACAAGGGATATCACACCATCGCCCTTCTTCATCTAAAATCAAAGTGGCTGTTCTGTTCCCTAAGGACTCCCCAACGGTAGGTAACTTAATTTCAAATGAAGGGTCCCGTAACATTTCGGCATGCATATGCGTAATTTAATCTACGGCAAGAATGAGTATTGAATGGGATTATACAGTCAGGGGGAAAGTGTGTCAATATTATAGGATAAATTAATCACACTGGTCCGGACGAAATTGGAACGCAACTTGCCCCAAAAATCCCCGCTTCAGATGGCTAGAGTATAACAAGGAAAAGAGAAAGGAATACATTTATTAGTACACCTGGCAGAAGATGTTTAAGTTTAACCATATAACAGTTTGAAATCTATTATGACATTGTAACTCATCAAACTGTGTTATAGTATTTAACTATGACAGAATTGACGAGTGTTGTAGAGGTTCGAAAGTCAATTATGCTTTTCCAACAAGTACTAACGAGTATTGCCGAATCTTCTTCTAAAGAATATTCCCATGCTACGCAGAATGAGATGAAGCAAAGATTAGCGGCATTGATTTGGAAAGGCTTACCAAAACATGTGGTTGGTATTGATCTTGGTGACCAATTGAATGCTACACGACCAGAAGATCAAATGAAATACATTCCACTTAATCAAAGAGAAACCTGGGATTTACCACGAATTGATCAATATGCCGCCACACTTTCCGAATCTATTAAACAGGAATGGAAGCCCATTTTTCCGCCGCCCCAAGCACAAGCTTAATCGCTCTAAATAAGTTCGAAGTGTATAACTTAATACCTGGGATGAAATCGGAACGCAAATTGCCCCAAAAATCCCCCGCTTCAGAGGGCTAGAGTATAACAAGGAAAAGAGAAAGAAAAATGTATGAAAAGGATTTTATTGAAAATATTTCGAAATATTGGCTTCGTGCACCGCAACTCTTCTACCTCGGAGATAGAATTTATTTTTCTTATACCCCAACATCTCCCTCTGATTGTGCCTCTGGATGAATAAGGTTATAGACAGGCTCCACGTATTGTTTGTCACCCGGAACGTCATAATACAGATCAATAACGCGTCTTGCCATTTCATCCTGAAGAAGCTCACCCGTTCTCTCCGCTAAGGGAGAAAGCGACGGAATGTGTTGCTCTGTAAGACTGCTGACCATGACCATACTCATCACTAATTCAAAACACTGGGGGTGATGTGATAAATCTTCTTTTGTTGTGATCGTTTTGGGAATTTGATAACTCAAGAATTCTGCAAGCGAAGAATGGATAACAGTTTCGCCAGGTTTATTAAGTTCATGAGTTACCAGGGATTGCATCCTCGGGTCAGAAAGAATGATTAATACATTTCCTTTAAGCCATGATCGAAACTGATCAGGATCATTGCTCCTCTCAGGGAGCTTAAGAATATCAATCGCGGAGTTCAATGCTTCTTCTGGTCTTTTCATCATTTCTTCTATAATGTTACCAACCCCTTTCCAATATATATCTGATCTTTCGTCTTGTTGCATCTCAAATCCCGCCGCGGCACGGGTGCGAACGAGTTCCAAAATAATATTTCGTTCAACGGGATCTTGAATCTCTGATAGTTGAGAAGAAAGTTGCTCAATCGCATCCTCACTCATAAAGCAATTATATCATTTCGGACTAACGATACAGGCAAATTAAATTACTGTAGATACTTTGCAATATTAGCGTTATGTTCATCTATGGTTTTGGCATAGTGAACATCGCCTGACTGGTCGTGGATGTAGTACCAGTAGTCTGAATCCTTGGGATAGATCGCGGCATTGATGGACTCAAGACCGGGATTACAGATCGGCGCTGGGGGGAGGCCAGTATTGAGATAGGTGTTAAACGGTGAATTTATTTTTTTATCATCGTCGGTGAGCGACTTTTTCCACCATGTTTTATCAGCAGCCTGATATCCGAGTGCATATTGGAGTGTCGCGTCAACTTCCAAAGGCCAGTCCGCTTTCAGGCGTTTGAGAATGATGCCCGCGATCACCGGCCGGTCCTGTGCGGTTCTCCCCTCTCGCTCAACGATTGACGCCAGAACCATTATCTTATCTAATGTCAAACCGCTTTTCGTCGCGTCTGCCCGCATCTGCGGCGTTATTTTCTTATCGAAATTATCTAAGAAGATCTGCGCAATCGCCGCCGCTGTCGCATCTTTGGGGATGAGATACGTGTCAGGGAACATGTATCCCTCTTTTGAATACTTGAGGATCTCCTCTTCAGGAATATCGAGATCCTTGGCGAGCGTCGTTGCCATCTCCTCATCCCGCCATCCTTCAAGCGTCGTCACCCACTGGTCAAGCATTCCGTGCGTGAGTTCCACCGCCACATCTTTTGCATTCATAGAGGGCGAGAGACGGAATTCCCCGGCCTGCAGTTGACGTTCAATTCCCAATATTTTAACGAGAAGATAAAATCCGGTCGGACTCCGTATGATATTTTGTGCTGCCAGGTTTGAGGCGATAATTTTCACTCCGTCACCGCTATGGACTGTAAAAACAACGGGTATTGTATTGGCAGGATCAACCGGGGAGATACTGTTATTCCACCAAATCCAGCCCAACCACGCACAAAGGACGAGTCCAAAGAATATAATGACCAGTCGCGATAAAAATGAATAGGATTTATTTGATTTCATTGATTGTTGCCCTTCTATATCTCCCCGACTGCAGATCAAATATATACATCCGCCCGCACGCGCACGTCACCTGAGCGGATGATCCGCTTGCATTCGGCTTCGGTAACGGTTTCCCGCATCCGACACATTTCCCCTGTGATAGGAGCCATGCCTGCATCGGTGCGATTACATTTTTAAACATAGTCTCTCTTTTCTACTGAAGCTTCACAACCTGGCATATTCCTTCACTACCTGGCATAGCCTTTCACTACCTCGCATACTATTTTATCGTATAAATCTGTACGTTCTTCAGTGTCTCGACTGCTTCTTTGAGCCTCCACTTATCAGAACTATAGAGCGTACATAGTATATCATTTTTGTCCACTCGCTCATCAAGTTTCGTGTTGAGATACATACCCGCCGTCTTATCCTGCGGCGACCCCAATATCCGGCAGATTACCGTAATCTCCTGGTTGTTAATACCGTGCACGCGCCCGCGACCCACAGCCCGGACTTCATGCTTGTTTGTGGCCCAGATGAGGCTGTCACTTGCGATATCAGGATTGCCGCCCTGATTTGCGACGATCTCTTTCATCTTAACAAGCGCCTTGCCGGATAGGAGCATTTCGCGGGCCACAGTCTCCCCGCTTAATTTCTTTTTATCAGGAGATCCCGCAAAGCAGATATCCAAGAGTTTTGACGCGAGCCGCAGGGCCTTCGCTTCAAGCGCGAGCGGCCTGTCTTTGTGCTGTTCCAGTACCTGTAAGACATCGCGGGTCTCCAGTACTGGACCGATTCCCCGGCCCGCATTCTCACGGATTTCATTTATGTCTACCGTTACATGTACGCCGAACCGCTTCGCGAGATATGTAAATTTTTTAGAAATGAGTTCCGCATCCCGTAAGTGCTGTATTTTCATGGTAGGACCAACCGGGATATCCAAAACAAGATGTGTCGCTCCCGATGCAATTTTTTTCGCCATAATGGAAACAATAATTTTATCAAACGATTCAAATGCAAGCGGCTCCTCAACGCGGATGAGAATATCGTCCGCAGGCGCCAGCCCCAGATGGCCACCCCATACGATACAGCCGCCGGATTTGGCAACTAATTTCTCAATCTGTTCCGGCGTAAATGTCACCGGCGAAAGCACCTCCATGGTATCAGCTGTTCCTGAAGGAGAAGTAATGGCGCGCGAAGAGGTTTTTGGAATCTGGAATCCTGCGGCTGCGATAATCGGGACGATAATCATCGTCGTTCGGGTACCGGCAACCCCGCCGGTTGAATGTTTGTCCGCAACAACACCCTTAAAGTGCAGTATCGGGCCGGTTGCAACCATCGCTTTTGTTAGATAGTACAATTCCTCATCATTAAACCCCTGGGTGAATCCGGCTGCAGCAAAATATGTAGTGAGGACCGGTCCCAGACGCTGTTTTGCGATTTCGTCCATAATCGCAAAAATTTCATTATACGAAAGCGTCTTGCCGGTTAATTTCTTTTTTATCGCGTCAATCGCGACCTGTTTTTCATCGTCAGCCATTTAGATTGTTGATAATTTTGCCTTTACATCAAGCCGTTTCCAAAGTGTTCCCGGAGGAACACAAGTGACGAGTGTTAAGTATGAATCATCGAACTGCTGCTCCAGGGTTGATAAATCGGTAGGGTCGAGAACGACCATATCGTAGACGACATATTTGTAGGTGACGCCGTCATACGTCACCACTATATCGTCGCCGATTTTAAGCGTGGGCAACATTGAAAATATCGTTTTATAATCCGTCGGTGAATAAAATTGTGGGAGATTCGAGTGGCCGAACACGACCGCGGTTCCGTATTGGCCGGGTACTCCCGTGCCACCGTAATGGACCAAGCTCTCATCCAGATTATCCCCGCCGATGGTTACGAGCGCATTATTGATCTTCAGTTTCGGAATGGAAAGTGTGTACGTATTTACCTGTGACGTCACATGTTTCTGCGGCACGGTCGGATACCATGTGTTTGCATTCACGGATATATCGGTGCCTGAATTAAACCCGTCAGTCCCCGCGGCATACGCTACCGTCGAAAGCGAGGTCGTCCTGACCATGTCGGAGGCATCATTCACCGGGGTTATGGTTTTTGAAAACAATTGATCCCCTACCAACGAGAAAGAAACAATTGGCCAGAGAACCCAGAGAAGTATTGCTCCCCCGAGCCCCATGAAAACAAACGACAACCACATTGGTTTTTTGTGCACACGCCGTCTAACAGGCGGAGCCTTAACATAGCGATACAGAGCCATATCTTATTGAATAGCGAGAGAAACGGTAATATTATTTTTATTTAAGGGAAGCCACTGCTTAGTCGGGCTCAAACGGAATTGCACTTCAAGAGCTGCAACTCCGGTAAGCGTATGAACATACGCCTGTGCGCTCGTGAGACTTTTGCCCGCTACTGCATTTTTTACCGCCGCCGTATCTATGGTGGGGAGCGCAACAGCATGCATCGCAACTTTCGCAGTGATGGTTCCATTTTTTTTCACCACGACGTCGCTCACCGTTATACCAGTTTTATGTTCATCTATGACATAACCGCTGGGTACTTTATCTCCAAGTCCGCTCGTCAGATACGCCTGAATATCGGCTTCATTATACGCAATGCCACTTACAGTAATTGTAAGTTTGCCTGTAAGTTGGGTGGCCTGCTGATCGATCTGCTGATTGAATGTTTTTTGCGTAACATTCGTAGTGACCGTGCCGTCTATAAGTTTTTCGTTTCCGCCGATAGATGCGGACAATTGCTGTTGCGCCTGACCCACAAGGTCAGCCGATTCCGCCTTAACGAGCGCATCATAATCGGATTTGGCAACAACCGTAATCTGCTTACTCGTCCCTCCGGCGAAGGACTCATCATTATGCGCCTGCGCGACACTGGTCGACGTATCTGCGATGGTAAAGTCATTTCCCGCAGGAAGATTACCTTGAGTCCCGATTACCACTGCCGTAACATTTGCTGTTGTTTTTCCGAATGTTAAAGATCCGATATTTTCACTGGCAGAGGCAATATCGCTGTCAGCGTCCAGGGTGAACTGTAATCCGCCGGTCGATAGGATTACTCCTTTTTTGAGCGTCAGCTCGTCGAGCGACTTATTGTAAATAGTCACCACCCCTTTTGCAGGATCACCGATATTCTTTTTTCCGTTAACCGGAATGGTTTTCTCTCCACTCACTGACTGCTCTTCTTTTTTACCGGGAATTATTTTATTCTGCGCATCAACTGTTGTCGCGCTCGGATCGATAGTAATGGTATCTGATGCATCGACGGGCTTTGGTATTTCGCGGATAAGGATAGTTGCGTGAGGTAAAGTCCAGAATAGTAGTGCAATAACAAGTAACAGGATAACACCTCCTGCGACTGCGAGTAACTTCGTCCTTCCGCCACCCGATCCTAAATTCAAACCACCCAAACCTGCAAAAACTCCGGAAAAATCCACATGCGGCAGTTTCGGTAACAGTTGATGTGTGCCCACTTCCTCTTCTTCATCAATCGCAGCCGGAATGGCAGAATCGTGTCGCATTTGCTGTTTCTCCTCGAGGACGTCAACGTCCGGTTTAAATCCCAACGATTCTGCGTCAACCATCACGACGTTTGCATCCGCGGTTGTTGTCTCATCGACGGCAAAATCTTCCGCTACATCTTTTTGTGCAACAGCAACCTCCTCATCTACCTTCTCTTCGTCGACATCCGTGTTAACTGTTCCGTCGGCAACAGCCATCTGGGTTTCACCGGGTTCTCCCGTTTCTTCCTCGCCTTTTGTGTCTACGGCATACTCCGCACTCTGTTCGGGAACCGGTGTTTTGGTTTCATCCTGGTTTTGTTCAACCGATTCTTGTGCGGTATTTTCCTTATCCCCAAGCGCCACGACATTCCCAAGCTCACTCGCGCCAGCGAGAGAAACCGCATCAACGATGAGTTGTGACGATGCAATTTCAATTTTGGGAAAATGTAAAAAATTTATTTTAGGGGTCCACGTGTGACGGAGAAGCTGGTTCTTTATTTCTTCAAGTTCACCGGGATCTGAACCGTGAAGCACAATACGCGCCGGCAACACCTCGACATCGGTGAAACTTGCGAGACCGTCTTCGACACACGCCGCTACATCCTGCTGTTTCTTCACTTCACGAAGACCTGCTTGTGCACCGATTTTGTATATTAATATTGCGATGGAATCACTCTGTATACCGAGTAATATAACACTCGGTGGAACCCCCTCTTCTTTTTTCATACGGAACATAAGCGCCTGATGAATCGGTACAAATCCCATCGCCTGCAGGTCCAGTAATTCCATGAGCTGTTTAATCTCCAGCCGGATCTCTTTTTGAATCTCGCCCGAGTCCGTGAGATAGATATTCGGAAGTCCCAAAATAACTTTCGTTACATCCATCAGTTTGGTCCGCTCCTCAAGCGTCCCCAAAAGCCGGTCAATCGCATCGGCCCGCACTTTCCACGAATCTTCGTTAAACTCCTCATTCTCTGATGCTAATATGTGGACTTCTCCGTTTGGATCAAATGACCAAAACGAAGCGCCGACAACGTGGGAATCGAGATACAGCGATACATACGCGTTCGTTCCGTCTTTTTTCGAATGAAAAAGTGATGTAAGTGAATTAACGATATTCATTTAATTGTAACGGGTGGAACATCCGTACTTCCATACTAACAATCGGAGCCTAAAGAAGCAATATATCCTCCATAATGAAAATTATTACGGGTATAAATCCATCTAAACTGTTTTGATCCAGCATAGCTGGACAAACCAGCGTAAGATGGATATACAAATCCGGCAATTTACTGTTTTTTGTCGGGGACAAAGTATAGCGCCGCTGAATTCATGCAATATCGCTTGCCGGTCGGCTGGGGCCCATCGTCAAACACGTGGCCCAAATGACTTCCGCACTTGTCTAAGACTTCAATCCGGGGCTCCCCAGGCACACTGTCATCCTCGCGAAGTACTAATGAATCCGGGTTTATCGGAGCCCAAAAACTCGGCCAACCCGTGCCGGAATCGTACTTAGTCTCCGACCGGAAGACGGGTTCATCACATCCGGCGCTGTAATATATCCCCTTTCTATTTTCATACTCAAGCGCTCCTGTGAAGGGAATCTCAGTCCCCTGCTGACGGAGAATAGTATACTGCGCTGAGGTAAGGATTTTGTGCCACTGTGCATCCGATTTGAATTTGGTGGGGTCAAATGATCCTGATATAATTTTTCCACTCCCGACTGCCGAGGGCTGGGTTGAATAGGATCGAGTTTCGTGGGGCCGCTTATAAAATATAAAAAGCAATATGGCGAGGACGAATAGCGAGACTACCAAAACCTTTTTACCCATATGAATTGTATGTTGTATTACATATTGAACCACAAACACGGGAAAGAAGTCCAACTTAACTATTAACTGAAGCTCTTATGCTTGCGTCCTGCCAATCACGAACACCCATGGTAAATCCTAAATACAATACTTCCTGCAGGGATTTCAGTCGGTCAACGACAGTATGCGCATCCTGAAAATCCTGAAGGTTGCGGGCAAGCAGCATCTCATCAAACTCTTCACAATTTTGCAAACTCTCTACATCTGCCGTCTCAACAATCGTTGCAACATTGTCTTCATTAATGACACCGGCATAGAGAAGTGATTCAGCAGTTTTCTGACGGGCTGCGAATAGTTTGTTCTCAGCTTGCATGAGATGATTAACTGAAGAGGCATACCTCCCATCAAAAAAAGCACCTTTTTCCATATTTATAAAACCGCGTTTATGCGCATGGTTAAATAGCGTCGCTAAAAAATTCAACGATGCGTTTGTATCAGTAGATTCATGTGTCACGCCCCACAGAGTCGAAATTGCTTTCGCCTGCAGAAATCCATCGCTTTCCATGTCCCACCGTACTGCATCTACCGTATTTGGATCAGCCTCACTGGCTACAAAGGCATTACAATAGGTCAGGATTTCCTTTGTTTGAAGCGCCTCAATAAGATCTTCCTGTTGTTTACGCGAGAACCGGTCATCGCCGGCAAGCTCTGCGCCAAACAAAACCAATATCCTTTCAACAACATTAGGATCAGGCACCGATGCAATATCAGAAATAAACTGAGATTTTTTTTGATACCCCAGGTCCTTAGGACCGTATTCGACTCCATTTTTCATTAAACGGATTTTAGCAAAACGGTTGGGAAATTACAACTATAGGATAGATATATCACCACGTTACGGTTTTGCGACAACCCCATAAATCCGTCGGATACCCGCTCCTGAGGATTCTTCTTTGAGAATTTTAAATTTCCCGAGCTCTCCGGTATGGGAAACGTGCGGTCCGCCGCAGAATTCCGCGGAGTAATACTCCTTGGGGTCGCCGATAAAATAGACGTTAACTTTTTCAGGATACTTTTGGCCGAACTCCATCTGTGCACCGATTTTTTCCGCCTTTTCCTTATCCATCACAACACGCGTGACGGGAAGGTCTTCGCCAATTTTTTTGTTTACCAGAACTTCAATTTGCGTTATCTCTTCCGGTGTAAGTTTGCGCGCAAAATTGACATCAATCCGAAGGCGTTCGGCGGTAATGTTACTTCCCCGCTGTTTAATCGACGGATCAACAATCTTTTGTAGTGCGGCTAACAAAAGGTGATGCGCGGTGTGAAGCCTGGTCGTTTGTTCGCTGTGGTCGGCAAGGCCGCCTTTAAACATGCCCTTGGCTGCCGTCCGGGAGAGCTCCTGGTGTTTCCGAAATTCTTCCTCAAACTGAAGTCGGTTAACCGTTTGGCCTTTTTCCGTCGCGACCTCTACCGTCATCTCCCAGGGGAAGCCGTACGTCTCATAGAGATTAAATGCAATTTTACCGTCGAGCTTACCCACTTTTTCGATTTCTGAAATTCCCCGCTCAAGTGTTTTGCCGAACCGCAATGCTTCTTCCTGCAAAATTAATTGAATTTCCTTGGCTTTTTCGCTGACCGACGGATATGCGTGTTCATAAACCACGGCGATGGGTTCTACTAATCTTCCGATATAGGTAAGGTCTTTTGATAAACCGAGTTTTCTCCCGTAAAGAAGCGAACGCCTGACCAGGCGGCGAAGAATATATCCCTGTGTTTTATTGGAAGGAAGGACGCCGTCCGCCATCATCATCACACTTGCACGCATATGGTCGGCGATGATCCGCATCGCGCGGGTTTCATCGGATTTTTCACCGTACGTTTTTCCCGATACCGAGGACAAAATCTCGATAACGGGAAGGAAAAAATCAGTGCGGAAAACGTCCGGGTTGTCATCGGTTGCCGCCACCTGGCGCTCAAGACCGCCGCCAAAATCCACATTTTTTTGTTTAAGCTCTACAAGTGACCCGTCTTTTTGTTTCTGGTACTGCATGAAAACCGAATTGGCAATCTCCATAAACCGCCCGCAATCACAGTTCGGATGGCACTTTTCATTTTTATATTGTGACTTTTCATGGAATTCGAGCTCTTCTCCGAAATCAAAAAATACCTCGCTGTCCGGGCCGCCCGGTTCATCAGGCGGCATATTCTGCGGCTCGCCGCTCCTGCTCCACCAGTTCTTTTTTGCGGGGTAGGTAAATATCCGTTCTCCCACTTTGGCGTCAACTCCCGCACCTCTAAAAATCTCTTTCCAGATATCGATGGACACCGTATCTTTCGGCACAGATTCATTTCCTGCCTGCGCAGGCAGGCCTTCAAACACGGAAACATATAATCTCGCGGGATCAAGCCCTAAGTCATGGGTTAAGAATTCAAAAATCCACGGCAGTTGTTCTTTTTTGAAATAATCTCCGAGCGACCAGTTGCCGAGCATTTCAAAAAATGTTGTGTGCCGGTTGTCCCCGACCTCATCAATATCCTGCGAACGAAAGGATTTCTGACTGTCAACAAGTCGTTTACCCAACGGATGAGGTTGTCCGAGAAGATACGGGATAAGCGGCTGCATGCCGGAGGAAGTGAAAAGCGTGGTCGGATCGTTCTCCGGCACTAAATTAGCAGAAGGGATCTCTTTGTGCCCGCGTTTCTTGAAAAACGAAAGATATTTTGATCGAACATCCTCTGATTTCATATAGCGCATTATACCATCTGACCCGTGAATTTCACGTTACTCTATTGAGGTAATATAATGGAAACCCAATTATCGTTTCTTCGGGACGTTTTTGAAGATCCTTCTGCGAAGCGCGGCGGTTGTATCAAGGCCCTGTGTCTGAAGCTCCTCTATATGAGCCAAGGCTGTATCTAATTTTTGCGTCGTTGATTCCGTCATATCCTCTTTCTTATCTTCAAGTGTCTCCATCACCTGTTCTTTTATTTCCTCACCCTGCTTCACGAGTTCCTGTCCTTTTTTCTCCAGTTGTTTTAGCTGGTCACCGAGATCATCTGCGAGACCTCTCCCCTTATCTTCGATGACTTTTTCAACTTTTTTGCCTTCTTTGGTGCCGAGGAAGAATATAATGAGTGCACCCACCAATCCTCCGATGAACAGTCCGAATAAAAACTGCATGTCCATCCCGTGGCGTTCATTATTATTCATGATGATCTCCCTTTTTCTGAATCGAGGTGATCATAGAAAGTCCGGCCCTGATTCCGTTGACAAATCCTGCCGCGCTCGTCACACCTTCACTAACGGTACCGGTAACCTTCCCCGCATCGTCAAGCATTTTATTGCTTTTTTGCACACTTTGGCGGAATTCTTTCAGAATGAAGGCAATCTGAATACCGATGATTACGAGGACGATCGTAAGGGTTATGCTAACGCCGATAATGGTCAGTGCAATAGGATCCATGGGCAGAAAAATTGCTAACTAAATGTGCGTTAAGTATTACGCAAAATCACACGTATGTCAATGGTTTTCTTGGGCTGTATACCCGACTTCTCGCGTGACAGTCGACGATTTGCCGAACCTGCTCGTCGCAGTGATCACAATCGTATTAACACCTGAATCCAAGCCTACCTGATCAAAAAATTTACCGTCCCCGCGAACCAGAACACTCACTCCATTAATGGTAACCGTAGCATCGGGATCAGTTTTTCCAAATATTTCCACACGACTGTCGCTCACCACCTTCTGGTTCGTCGGCTGGTCGATGGTCAGGATGGGCGGCTGGTTCAGTGTCCGGTATTGAAGGACAAAATACGCCAGAAATAGGACAACGCAAACAACCACGATAAGCCCGATAAATCTACCGGGCGTCAATTGGATAAGGGACCGGTTAAGAGGCTTCTCCATGCCTTTCGGAAGTAAGCTTGACCTGGGAGCATCGGCGATCTGTCTTCTGAAAAAAGCCAACACGACGCGGCTATCCATCCCTAAGTATTCACCGTAATTTTTTACGAATCCTTTGGCGTAAGAAAGCGACGGCATGGTGCTAAAATCGTTTGCTTCGATTGCACGTAAAAATTTTAAGCGGATTTTCGTACCCTCTTCAATATCCTCAAGCGTAAGATGCTTGCTCTGACGGGCTTCCTGAAGCATTTCTCCGACAGTTTTCATACTCCTCGTTATTCCGCTGGTTGTTGTGCTTGTTGGGCAAGATATTCGTCGGGGTTTTTCATAAGAACATCCCGAGGTTTTGATCCTTCGGCAGGGCCTATTATTCCTGCTTCTTCCAGTTGATCGAGAATCCGTGCAGCCCGTGCGTATCCGACGGACAGGCGGCGCTGAAGGAGGGAAGCTGACGCTTTATCGTGCTGACAGATGAGCCGCAGCGCCTGTTCAAACATCTGATCTTTTCCATCAACATTCCCGATGCTCATCCCTTTTTTACCACCGATTGCAACAGGATGGCTCGTCACTTCTTCGGTGTATTGAACCGGTGAATTTTTGCTTTTCAGGAATTCTACAACTTTCGATACTTCATGTTCTGACACATACGTGCCCTGAATCCTACTCGGCTTTGACTGGTCAGCGGGAATATATAACATATCTCCCCGACCAAGTAACTTTTCAGCGCCCGGCATGTCCAAAACAACACGGGAGTCGATCATGGAAGAGACGTTAAACGCAATTCTGCTCGGTACGTTTGCCTTGATAAGACCGGTGATGACATCGACGCTCGGCCGCTGGGTTGCAAGCACCAAATGGATGCCGGTAGCTCTGGCCATCTGAGCCAATCGGCAGATCGTATCTTCAACTTCAACCGGAGCGTACGCCATAAGATCAGCCAACTCATCGATGAAGATGACGATATACGGCATCGCCTGAAAACCGGAAAGCTCGTTAAACCCGTCAATATTGCGAACGCCTACTTCCGCAAACTGCTTATACCGATGCTCCATCTCACCGGTCGCCCACCGTAATGCCGACAAAATTTTGTCAGTTTCCACGATAACCGGCGTCAATAGATGAGGAATACCGTTGTAACCGGTAAGTTCCACACGTTTAGGATCAACAAGAATAAGTTTTACTTCGGAAGGATTGGTACGGAAAAGAAGCGACGTTATCCATGAATTAATGAGAACCGATTTTCCGGAACCGGTAGTACCTGCAACCAGCGCATGCGGCATTTTCCCGATATCTGCAATAACGGGATTTCCCGAGACATCAAGGCCCAGGGCCACCGCCAGTTTACTCTTAGCTTTACGCATCACATCGGATTGAAGCATCTTTTTCAGTGTTACAAATTCAAGACCGCGATTCGGGATTTCAATGCCCACAAGATTTCTCCCGGGAATCGGAGCTTCTATACGTACAGCCCCGGTCGGAGCGGAAAGCGATAATGCCAAATCGCTTGATAGTGACGTAATTTTCGATACTTTCGTGCCAAGAGCAATCTCAATTGCGTACTGTGTCACAGCGGGACCGGAGTTAACCTCGGCAACTTTTGCCATAATCCCGAAACTTTCAAGCGTTTTTTCGATCGTCGAAGCATTCCTTCGCACATCTCCGCGGTCCGCCTTCTGTCCCGGACCGTCAGAAAGGAGCGAAACCGGTGGATATTCCCATATTTTCTCGGGAGGTGCCGCAAGCGTTGTATCTTTTATTTTGACTTCTGACTTTACTCCTGTATTTACTGAATGAACCGGCGATTTACCCGGAACCGGCGGCGGCACCATCGGTGCTTTTATCATGGTGGGCTTTCCGTCATCCATACCTTTAATTTTCAACTGCGTTTTACCGGGGGCAAACGGCAAATCGTCTTTTTTCGTAAAGAGTGAGCCGAAAAAATTACCAACCCCGTGAGCTGCAGTTTCAGCCCCCGTGATAACGAAATTCATAACGGCATCAAGCGATGAATTGAAAAGGAGAATAATCCCGATGATAAATAAAGCCAGGTAGGTTAAGAGAGCGCCTTCCGTTGAAAGATGGACCATGAGCATATTCCAGATCGCGTCACCCGCAATTCCGGCCTGCGTAAGCGCCATGAGGGACAAAAGGATAACACCGATCCCCATCGGAACATTGGGCTTGCCGATATCGGATTTTATCTTAAAAAACAGGAAGCTTAAGGTCACGAGGAAAGGAGGCAGGCCGTACATAATCCATCCGACGTGAAGCATGAGTTCTTCCCGAAGCCGGGTCAGGAGCTCGCCGTTTGCAAAAAAAGAAATTGTAATAATACCGGCGAATAACCAAAGCCAGATCGCGCCCACCGTAAGAACCGTTTGCTGTTTGAGCTTAATCTGAAACGGACTTCGTTTGCGGTACTTCCGTCTTCCCCCACCCAAAAAAGAACGTCGTTTCCTAGACATACAGATAGTATAGGCCCAAAATTCGACAGCCGCAACCGTATTTGATATAATTTTACCTAGAAGTATCACTTGACACCCTCCACTCATCGCGGCAGGATCGAACGCGGGCGGAGGGATTTATTTTTTGATATGGATATACGGAATATTGCAATCATCGCCCATGTAGATCATGGAAAAACAACCCTCGTTGACGGGATGCTCAAACAGACCCATACATTCCGCGAAAATGAGGCTGAAATGACCCAAACGACGATTCTCGACAGTAACGACCTCGAGCGCGAAAAAGGGATCACCATCCTCGCAAAAAACACCGCAGTCCGCTATAACGATACAAAAATTAATATTATCGACACCCCAGGTCACTCCGACTTCAGCGGCGAGGTTGAACGGACGATCAATATGGCTGACGGAGTGCTTCTCATCGTGGACGCCGCCGAAGGCCCGCTTCCCCAGACTCAGTTCGTTCTTCAAAAAGCACTTGAATACAATCTTAAGGTAATCGTGGTCATTAACAAAATTGACCGCAAGGACGCCCGTGCTACGGAAGTCCTCAGAGAAACCGAAGAGCTTTTTTTACGATTGGCGAAGCACGAACACCATCTCAATTTTCCTGTTCTCTATGCAATCGGACGTGAAGGCAAAGCGTGGGAATCGTATCCGAATAATATGAACCTTGCAGGTGACTTAACGCCTCTTTTTAAAACGATTATTGAGCAGATTCCTCCTCCGAAAATGGATGCCGAAAAGCCGTTTAAAATGCTTGTTTCTACACTTGATTTCGATAATTATAAGGGAACATTTGCGATCGGAAAAGTGACCCAGGGGATGATTTCACCCGGCCAATCAATCGTGCACCTTCTTGAGAATGAAAAACTCGGGCAATGTAAAGTCGAGGGCGTATTTACCAGCGTTGGACTTCACCGTGTGGAAGTCGCCAAAAGCGAACCCGGAGACATTATCGCCCTCACAGGCATTCCGGATGTCGGTATCGGCCACACGATTGCCGATCCTGCCGACCCGATTGGGTACCCGATGATCAAGCTTGAGGAACCAACGCTGAAAATTTTAGTCGCCGCCAATACCTCACCTCTCTCCGGCCGGGACGGCAAATTCTGTAATGCCCGCCAAATCCATCAACGACTCCTTAAGGAAAAACAAACGAACATTGGTCTCAAAATCGATGAAAATCCGTCAGGTCAGGGATTTATCGTGTGCGGCCGGGGAGAACTTCATCTTGCGGTACTCATCGAAAATCTCAGGCGCGAGGACTATGAACTACAGGTCAGTAAACCAGAGGTAATTTTGAAGGATATTGACGGCGTTAAGAGCGAACCATTTGAGGAAATAACGATAGAAATCGATACGAATATGGTCGGCATCATCACCGAGGAGCTCGGGAAACGCCGCGCAGAGCTCCTTGACACCCACACTGATGAGCGGAACATCACGCGCATGGTCTACAAAGTAAGTAGCCGCAATTTATTGGGATTCAGAACCGATATCATGACCAAAACCCGAGGGAAAGGAATATTTGCCACCCGGTTCATCGGGTATTTCCCGCTTACGCCGCACATACCGAAACTCAGGAATGGCGTCCTTATCTCATGGGAAACCGGCGTCTCTTCTGCATATGCCCTCACGACCGTCCAGGACCGCGGCAAGGCGTTTATCGGACCCGGAGTGCCGGTATATGAAGGGATGATCATCGGAATCAATCCGAAGCAAAATGATATCGATATCAACGTTTGTAAAACTAAGAAATTGACGAACATTCACTCAGCCAATGCCGATATCGCCATTCAACTCGATCCGCCGACGGTTCTGTCGCTTGAACAATGTCTGGATTTCATTGAGGATGATGAACTATTGGAAGTGACGCCCAAGAATCTCCGTCTCCGAAAAAAACACCTCGCGAAAATCGACCGCGTTCGGGCACAAAGAACAAATAATTAAAAAGATTTCTACAAATCTTTTATTTGAGTTGGCCTAGATATGCGTCCGTTAGTCGTTGTTTAATTAAAGTTACATTATCAATTCCCGCCTCACCAATTAATATTGGGGAAGACCTGATTTTCTCGCAATTCTCCGTTGGGGACCCCAATATACCCATGCCAGTCGGCTTCACAAAGACCGTAAACCCTTCTTCCACTTCCGCTTCGTAATAATATGAACTACCACCACCCTGATGACGACTCCCATCACCAGGAAGATATCCTCCTTTCGTTCCCCAATAAGTCCAGGATACAGAAGCGAGCCAATAATCCGGCGGATATGCATGTTCATAATAATCACTAGATTGTGATTTGCGAATATACTGTGTTTTTATCATTTCTATTGGTGAATGATAACTGGATTTTTGCTCACTTAGTTGAACAAGTAAGTAAGCACTTTGAAATGCTTCTTCGATCGTGTGAATAGTTAGTTTTGCTGGACTAATAACTTGCCCGCCGTAAAGTGGTAGAGAATATTTTTTTTCTATGCGAGGCTGTGGTAATCCTTCGTTATATATAACTTTATTTACCAACTCAGAGATCGTCGCTCGGGAAGTTACCATTACTTCAGTATAAAAATTAATCTCCCGATCTCTATACACGTTATGGCGAGCCGCATAATCAAAAATTCCTCTTATAATTGGCTCGATCTGAGATCGCTCAAGAACATTATTAACAGAGGTTAAATAATCATCAAACTTTTGAGCTCCTTTTATCATCCAATCCTCTAGTTTTGGGGGTGTATTTTGCGGTTCCACAACTGCAGATTTTCGAGAAGCTGCCGCTGCGGCGTGCGCTGCTATCCGTTGATCAATAAATTCATCCATGCTCATAGCTGATCGATCCTACAACTTCCGGGGTAAAAAATCAATTTTAGATTACATTGACAGTCTAAACTAGACTTCCACAATCACCGGCACCATAAACAGCATGCAGCCGAATTCCACGAAACGCTCCATGAGAATCGACCGCGTACGGGCGCAACGGAAGGATAACTAATTTTTCAATAAATTTGTTAACTACCTCACGCTACAGGCGCGTCATTCTTGACATGCACTATTTCCCACTTTACAGTAAATCTATATGATAAAATCAACAGCTGATAGCAAAGCACATAAGCAGGCCAAGCTTCTTGCGGTCACTGTCGTTACACTCGGCGTTCTTATCCTTCTGGCCGTGGCAACTGTGTACGGAAACTTCAGTTTGACGTCATTTGCAAGGTCGCGAAACGCGAATTTCGCATGTCGTAACGGAAAATGTCTGACAAGCGTAACGCCTAACCCTAGCCCTAGTTCGACTCCTAAAAGAAAACCTACTCCGCCCAGTTATCTAAAAGATATCAAAAATCAACAAATCGAACGACAAAATGCAAAGAGTGTTTATATGCCGCAATCCAACAGGGCGTATCTAACACCTAGTCCGACCATTACAACTACACCATAATAACAAAGTAGGATCCTTTATACTTCCACGATTACTGGGACAATAAGCGGCGAGCAGTCCGCCAAACGGACGGAAAATTAAACGTTCTCACGATCAAATAGTTGACAATAAAGCCCCAAAGCAGTGTAATTCTCTTGTATGAACATTGCGGAGCTTGATCAATCCAAAACTCCAGAAGCAGATATTGCGATACAGGAAAAAATTCATCGATTCGTCGACAAGCTCTGCAAACTGCAACCTGACGGCACCTACGGGGCTGACATGGGTATTTATTTTGCTGTCGACATCGACGAGCCTATAAGGCAGGGAGTGGATAAACTTATCTGGTTTCATCGGGGACCACGCAACCTTTTACCGTTTCCTTATAAGCATCCGGACAGCGTCAACGTCCGCCCATCAGTGAACACCAACATAAGTCCGCAAGCGGCTTCTGTCGATCTGTTTTTCAATTATCCCACAAGCATTTTATTTTCGGGGTATTCGCTGAATATAAAAATAACTCCCGGAGATCCTTATATAGAAAGCAGTGTAACATTCAACAATTTTCAGAACATGCCTGATAGCGATTTTGACGTTAGGCGCCAGGAGCCGTCACAACAACAGTGGGAACTGCTTTATCGGATGCTTATCAACCCTTATTGTGGAGCAGTTCCCGATGAGGCAGAAAATACAATTATACTTCCACGATCACAGGAACTATGAGTGGCGTGCGGCCGGTCTCCTTAAGGAGAAATCTCCCGAGGTTTTCTTCGACGTTTTTCCGGAAAAAATGCCAGTCAACCATCCTGCCTTTTTTAAGCCGCAGGGACTCATTCACCACCCGTTTCGCTTTATTGAGCAAGTCACCGGATTCTTTAATATAGACAAATCCGCGCGAGATAATATCGGGTTCAGCAGTCACGCGTCCGCTCGACTTTTCAATCGGTACGACAACGACAACAATTCCTTCGGTTGCGATCGTCTGCCGGTCCCGGAGGACGACGTCCCCGACATCGCCGATCCCCAAGCCGTCAATCATGACGTTTTCCAAATTAATGGTTTCGACAACCCGCGGCGGCGCATCTCTTTTGAATTCCAATACCTGCCCCTCTTCGGGAGTTAAAATATCGCGCTTATTATATCCGAGATCCATCGCAAGCCGCCGGTACTGCATAATGTGCCGGTAGGTGCCTCCCATCGGGAAAATGTATTTGGGGCCGATTGCGGAGAGCATGAGCATAAGGTCTCCCTGGCTTCCGTGACCCGAGACATGAAGATCTTCCATGATGTCCGAATACGCAACGCGCGCACCCTTCCGGTATAGCTGTTCAATAACCGCGTTGACATTGTTTTCACTTCCTGGGATCGGGTCCGCCGAAAATACGACCGTATCACCGTCATCAATACTTACAAATTTATGATCATCGTTGGCAATCCGCCACAATGCAGAGCCTTCCTGGCCTTGAGCTCCCGCAACAATAAGGAACTGTTTGGTCGGCGGCACACGCTTCAAATCCCGGTCAAGAATAATCGATTCCCTCGGAAACCGCATGTATCCCAAGTTAACCGCTTCTTCAATATTATGATCCATACTCCGGCCAAAAATGGCAATCTTCCGGCCGTGTTTAAGCGCTATTTCGATAGCAAGCTGGATACGGGAAATGTTACTGGACTGTGTCGTAAAAATACATTTGCCGCTGCAGAGCGTTATCTCTTTATCAAGCGTGACTCCTACAATCTGCTCCGACGGCGTAAATCCCGGGCGCTCACTCCCCAATGAATCGGTTAACAAACAAAGCACACCTTTTCGACCCGCTTCGTTAATTTTATACAATTCCGATAGTTTCCCGTCTAATGGGTGAAAATCAAATTTAAAATCGCTGCCGTGATAAAAGGTGCCAATAGGGGTTTGGATGATAAGATTGGCGGCATCGGGCACGGAGTGCGTCACGCGAACGAAGGAAACGGTAAACGGTCCGATGCGAAGTGTCTGGGAAAAATCGACAGGAGTAACTCTGTTCTTTATATTCCGTTCTTTGAGCTTAATGTTGGTGAAAGCGGCGGTCAGCGTCGTCCCCCACATGGGAACTTTACCTAATTTCGGATAGAGATGCGGAATCCCGCCGATATGATCATCATGTCCGTGAGTGAAGACTAGTCCCCGAATGAGATTCCGTTTATTTTCGAGGTACCGCACATCCGGTAACACCAAGTCGACGCCGAACATTTCAGGATCCGGAAACCCGATGCCGCAGTCGACAATCAGAATATCCTTGAGCTTCCCGTCATAGCGGTATTCATACACGAACATGTTTTTTGTCACGTTGCCGGTGCCTCCAAGCGGTATAAGGCGTATTGATTCTTTGCCTGACTGCATCGTCCGCCCTGCCTGCGTAGGCAGGCGGCTCTGTGAAGAACCGGTAAAAACCTGATTTTGCCGTCTGGCAAATGGATTAAATCTCATAATTTCTTTTTTGTCATCCCGGCCAACGAGCCGGGATCCAGTTTTTGAAAAAATAAGATGGATTCCGGGTCAAGCCCGGAATGACATTTAGGTATCAATAACTTTCTATATATTCCTTAATATTTCCTTCATTGACCGTCACCTGGGTTGCTTTGCCTTCAACGATCATCCGCGCCACCTTGCGGCAGAGCGTGTTGATGGTCCGCTCAAGACTCCGGATACCCGCATCATACCCTAGGGGTCGCGCGATTTTTGTCCAAATAGCATCATCGATTTTCAGATTATCTTCGGTAAGCCCTGACTCGCGCATAAGTGCCGGTAGGACGTAATTTTTTGCGATCGTTATCTTCTCTTCATCGGTATAAGAAGGCATCTGGATCGGTTCCAAGCGGTCAAGAACGGCTGTGGCGATATGCGTCGTGTTGTTGGCGGTCGCGATAAACATGGCTTCCGACAGATCAAACGGGTAATCGATAAAATGATCGGTAAATGCGGCGTTTTGTTCCGGGTCAAGTAATTCAACCAACACACCCATGATGTCGCCCCGCGCATGCTCTGCCACACGGTCAATCTCATCAAGGAGGATGACCGGATTTTTACTTCCAGCGTACCGCAGACCCTTCAGGACCAATCCGATCTCAGCGTCCGGCCGCACGCGTGATTGTCCGCGAAGATCCAACGCGTCGCTCATCCCTCCGAACGGTATACGGACAAACCGCCTGCCCATGGCCTCGGCAATCGATTTGGCAAGCGTCGTTTTCCCGGTTCCGACCAGTCCAACAAGACAAAGAATCGGAGCTCTTCGGGCTAACATAGCGTGGGAGAGTCGTGCATCCTTAAGCTCGTTATCTGATTTTGCCGCTTCTTCTTCTTTTTTCCACCGGTCGCGGTTAAGTTTGAGGACCGAAAGGTATTCCAAAATTCTGTCTTTCACCGGTTGGAGCCCGTAATGATGTTTTTCCAAAAACTCTTTTGCCCTATTGATGTCGAGAATATCTTCCGTACGTATGTTCCAGGGCAAATTTACAACCCAATCAATATACCGAAGCATCTGTTCTATGTGGACGCGCGCGGCGATATCATTTTCCAAACGGCTGATTTCTTCAAGATCGCTTAGGAGTCGTGATTCCAAATCCGGGGGAAGCTTGGCTTCGGCAGTCTTTTTGCGAAGCATCGAAATATCATCGGACAGTTTTGACATACTTCTATCTTACTCTAATAGGAAAAAGATGAACATATCTAAGAACATATATTGTCATTGAAGTTTGCTCACACATTACCGCAGGGAAAACAAACCCAAGCCAAAAGATATGAATAAAAAAATAATGAGTATATTTTTCGATTACGCTTCAAAACGAGAGCGTTTCGGTTTTCCCGAGGATAATGTATGAGAAAAGAATCATCAAAGGACCCATGACGTTCTTTAATATCTTCTTGGTCCGCGGTTAAACGGCCGGCGTGGTCTGTCGCCGCCTCCACCTTCACGTCGCGGCGGAGCCTTCTTGGCATCCTCACCGAACAACATGGAGAGGTTAACACGGTGCTGATCATCAATTTCCATCACGCGTACTTTTACTTTTTTACCAAGTTCAACGATATCTTCCGGTCTGTTTACAAATCCGGTTGACATCTGCGACACGTGGACCATACCCTCTTTACCCGGTAATATTTCGACGAATGCGCCAAAGGGCAATATCCGCTTCACTTCGCCTTCAAATTCTTCTCCGACCTGGACGTCGCGGGTAAGACCCTGAACCCATGCGATTGCTTTATTTACATTATCGCTGTCCGTTCCGGAGATGACCACCGATCCGTCGTCATCGACGTCAACCGTTGTCGTTGTGGCCGCCATGATCATACGGATAACCTTACCGCCCGGACCAATGACCTCACCGATTTTTTCCGTCGGAATCTTTACAACCTGAACTTTCGGCGCATAGAGAGACAATGATTTTCTCGGTTCCTTAAGAACAGAGAGCATTTTCTCCAGAATCTTCATCCGCGCTTTTTTTGCCAGAACGAATGTTTCTTTAATTATCTCGTTAGTCAGTCCGTCTATTTTGACGTCCAATTGGATTGCCGTAATGCCGTTTTTCGTACCGGCAACTTTAAAATCCATGTCTCCGGCAAAATCCTCAATTCCCATGATGTCGGTAAGTAACACGTTTTTCTTCGGACCGGTCATAAGGCCGATCGAAATACCGGCAACCGGTTCCTTGATAGGAACTCCGGCATCCATAAGCGCGAGCGTTGAACCGCAGGTTGATGCCATGGATGTTGAACCGTTACTGGACATCACTTCACTTACCAGGCGGATCGTATACGGAAACACATCATCGGGCGGTACGACAGCCAAAAGAGCACGTTCTGCGAGCGCCCCGTGACCGATCTCACGGCGGCTCGGCGTTCCGACGCGGCCCGTTTCACCGACCGAATACGGCGGCATGCTGTAATGGTGAATATACCGTTTGGATTCTTCGCCCGCAGGACTTTCGATAAGCTGTTCAAGAGACGGCGTGCCAAGCGTCGCAACGGTTAGAACCTGTGTCTGTCCACGCGCAAATATCGCACTCCCGTGAGTACGGGGCAATAGTCCGACTTCGCAACTCAAAGGCCGGATCTCATCTATTTTTCTCCCGTCAAACCGTTTTCCTTTTTCAAGAATGTCTTCACGGACTTTTTTCTTAAATAACGCATCAAGCGCTTCTTCGACAGCCTTCAGGGTATACTCTGTTCCATATGCCTCAACAATTATCTTGGCAAGTTCGGCGACTTCGGAGCCCCCGAATTCTTTTTCCGCTTTTTTGGCAAATGCCGCTTCCATCTCTTTTTTATAGTCTTTGGCGATTTTCTTTTTCAGCTCATCAGCCTCTGATGCGACGGGAGCCTTTTCTTTCGTTTTCCCGACCTCACTCGTCAACTCATCAATGAGTTTAATAATTTTTGCATTTGCTTCTTTGGCTTTAATAACCGCTTCGTAGGTCACATCCTCCGGCGTTTCACAGAATCCGCCTTCAAGCATGAGCACTTTTTCGCGTGTGGAAGAAACGACAAAATCAAATTCGCTCGTCCCCTGTTCCGTTATCGTCGGGTTGACGAGATAGGTCCCGTCATCTTTTTCCGAATGCACATATCCCATACGGACAGCTGCAACCGGCCCATTCCACGGAATCGAGGAAGCCGAAATCGCGGCTGATGTCGCAACGAGTCCTAATACATCAGGATCGTTGACACCATCAACAGACAAAACGGTAATGATAACCTGTACATCGTGTTTATACGTTTTGGGAAAAAGCGGCCTGATTGAACGGTCAATCACACGACCGGCAAGTACGGCATCATCAGTCGGTCGGCCTTCGCGTTTGACCCACCGTGAGCCTTTAATGCGGCCACCGGCGTAAAGCCGCTCCACATATTCGACGCTCAGCGGAAAATAATCAAGAGTCGTCTCTTTTTGTGATGCGACAACGGTCGCGAGGACCATCGTATCACCGTATTGGGCGATCACTGCGGCGTTCGCCTGCTCCGCAAACCTGCCGATTTCAAGCGAAAGTGTACGACCGCCAATATCAATGGATTTCTTAACAATAGATTTTTTTGACATATATAACACGATGGGAATTTATGAGGAATGAAGTGGGATCATACCTTTCTTTACAAGTAAAAAAAAGTACCATCTCACTTATCCCCCGTCCCATGTCCTTTCTTATAAAATATTATTATTCTTTATACCTAATTTATTTTCCGAGGCCCAATTTCGTCGCAATAGCTTTGTATCGCTTTACGTCCTTCTTTTCCAGATAATTGATAAGCCTGCGGCGCTTGCTGACGATTCCCAAAAGTCCTCGACGTGAATGATTATCTGCCGGATTACTCTTGAGATGGAGAACTAATTTTTCGATCCGTTTCGTGAGAAGTGCGACCTGTACTTCAGGACTCCCGGTATCTCCCTCTTTTACCTGATATTGGGAAATGACGTCTTTTTTATCTTCGGCTGGTTCGGCTACCACTTCCGGCTTTTTTGATTCTTTTTTACCTTTTACCGCTTTGACGGTTTTATCCGCTGTAACTTTTGCGGCCGGCTTTGCTTTCGGGCTCACTTTTTTTGCTACTTTCTTTTCCGCTTGCTTTTTCACTATTTTTGCTTTCGGCATATGATATCGAAAAAGGAGCAATTGTGCGCTCCAGTAGATGGTATTTTACATCATCACGGGAACATTTACAAGACTAAGAAGTTGCGTTTGGCTTACGTAACACAGCGAGTGCTCCTTTAAGTGTTATGGCTGCGTCCTCATACATATTTTTTATAGGGGCTTCTGTTGCAAACCTCGGCGGCACTAGTGATGAAAATAGGGATTGTAATTGATCTAAACCACCAATAAAACCCTCCTGTTCTGTTAATCCTGCAGCACGCGCCTCTGAAAGGAAAGAACTCGGATGATCCACAAATTCATCAACAACTTTTTTTGCATCAATCTGTATTGCTCCTTTAGGCCTCGTTATCATATATAATTCAGCCAAATGTGAACTTATTGGACCCTGATGGTCTGGCGGATATATCTGACGAACCCAACCTGAAATCAATATAGCTGCTTTATTAACAGTATCTTGTTTCCTTAATTCTAAATCGTCCCTTATCGAAGCTGCGTTATCTGCATTAGTCATAGTTTCCTCTTAAAGCCATTAGGCCCATAAGCGAATGCGTTCTGTCAAGAAATTACGCAATATTGGTGCTTTTGAAAATTTTGGGCTTGAGCCAATCCGGCGGAGCCACCTGTTTTTTCGGCGACGGTGAGGGAGGTAGTGCGCTCGGTTGCGTCGTCGTTGATGTCGGCTGCGGATTTACCGGGGCTGGTGTAACTGCCGGAGTCGCAGGGATCGTCGTTTCGACTTTAGCGGGTTCACTTGCGACTGATTCACCTGATCCTGACGGCGCCTCTTCCTGACCCACAACCGGTTTTGCAAAGCGTTTTGCGCCTGCCCGAACTAATGCAGCTGCAGCTTCATACGCTTCCGAGGTAACGTTCGGATTCTGGAAACTGTTGGTCGCCCCAAGGAGCGCATTAAACAGATTTGTTGCGATATCTTCAGTGAGTGCAATCCCAAGTCCATTAAGGAGCGGCATCACAACCTCAGCGGTTGATGATGCATCAGGATTGACCATATTCGTACTCCCATAGTGCGCATTATTCGGATGGCGGTCAATATTAACAATCGGTTTCTTCGCATAGAGATCTTTATCTTCATCGTAGAGTTTCTTGAGTCCCCCAAGGTGAATCGTATCGACGGTGATGATGAGGCTCGCGCTACTTCCCGCATAAGAATAATGAACTTTATCCTGGCTGAAATTATCAAATCCCGGCCGGGGCTCAATAACGAGATTAAATTTATTACCCTCGATGTTATAACTGACTTTTTCTATTGACCCGTCAACATAATCAAGGGAAATGATAAAATTTTTCCGTCCCAGCGTATTGACGATTTTATTAGCGCCAACGAAACCGGAGAGCTCGACCGTCATCGGGTCGGGACATGCCACGGTCACTTTTTTGCCCAATCCGGTTAATCCTAAATAAAGTGCGAGCGTACTCCCCATGCTGTCAAAGGTCGGGTGCTCGTGAGTTACCAAAAGCACGTCACTCGCTTTATCAAGCAAATCTTTGATTGTTGTTATGTCATGTGTGTAATCCATATATAAAAATAGAGCTTAGTGTTTAGAGTATTAAGCTTAGTAATAAGGTTCTAAACTCTAACCTCTGATCTCTAAACTCTATATTATCCTGTAGTAACGGAGATTATACCATCATTTACCTGAAACGCAACTGTCCGGTCTAATTGGATGCCGCATTGGACGCCTTCCTCGACTTTGGTCACCTCTTCCTTCCCTTTGCGAATTGACTTAATCTTTGCGCGTCCGATTTCCTCTTCCGCCCGCATTATCTTGACACTATCACCCCGTGCGAGGCGGCCGGTAGTCACTTTTGTGCCTGCAATACGTGTTTTTTCGTAAGGGAATTCTGCAATGATGACACCACTCCCGAGCTCGCGTTCCTGGGAAAGTACTTCCTTCATGCCGGAAACGACTTCAGTCATCTCATCAAGAAGCTCATAGATAATGTTATATGTCCGAAATATCACTTTTTCCGTCTGGGCGAGTTTGGCAACAGCCGGCGGACATTTTACGTTAAATCCGACGATAAACGCTTTCGTTCCACGGGCCATAAGGACGTCTGCCTCGGTGATGTCTCCGACATTGCTCCCGATTAAACGGATGCGGTCACCCAAAGATGCAGTGATGGCCTCAAGTGATCCTGATGTATCGCCGCGTAAAATAATGTTTAATTTTTCTTTCTCCTGTTCGTTAACCGGTTTAAGCCAGTCCGGAAGATCATTTGTCGGCGCTGCCGTTATATCTTTTTTAACCTGAGGCGCCGCGGCTATCACTATGGGAAGACTGGTCAAAAGCGCACCGACCTGGGGAAGCGTCGTAAATCCCAATACTTCAACCGGTTTTGATGGACCGGCTGACATAACGACTTTGCCGTATTCGTCAAACATCGCGCGTACTTTCGCGACGATTTTGGCGCCTTCATAAATGGTCATCCCGTATTTGAGCGTTCCTTTTTTAACGAGAATCGTGGCAACCATTCCTTTTCCTTTGTCCAAACGGGTTTCGATGACCACTGCTTCAAACGGCGCTGCTGCTTCATTTTTCAGTTCTTTCATCTGCGCCATGAGAGAAACCAATTCAAGTAAATCCTTGAGTCCGGTCCCGGCTTTCGCGGAAACCCCGATAATCGGCACATCGCCGCCGAATCCTTCGACCTGGACGCCGACTTTTGCCAAATCCTGCTTCACCCTATCAATATTTGCGGTCGGCAAATCAACTTTGTTGACAACGACAATCATGCTGACGCCTGCGGCTTTAATTTGATCAATCGATTCTTTCGTTTGTGGTTTTACGCTGTCATCAGCGGCAACGACGAGGAGGGCAATATCGGCGACATTGGCTCCGCGCGAGCGCATTTTAGCGAATGCCTCGTGACCCGGGGTATCAATGAACGTAATTAATCTGCCTTCAATAGCGACCTGGTATGCACCGATGTGCTGGGTGATTCCGCCGAATTCGCCGCCTGCGACGTTCTCTTTACGGATGGCATCAAGAAGAGAGGTTTTACCGTGGTCAACGTGACCCAGAACCGCGACGATCGGCGGCCTGAACGAAGTGTTTTCTGTTGTCGTTTGCTTTTTGGTCATGTTGATGCAAAAAAACCCAGCGTTTCATACCTATTCTTTTTTAGAATCTGCTGAATTTGTATCCGCTGGTTTTGTATCGGTGGGTGTAACGGGTTGTACTGCTGCGGGTGGAGCGACAACGACGGGCGTTTCCGCTGCCGCCTTCTCTTCTTTTGCTTCTTTTGTCCCCTCTTCTTTTGGCGTTTCTATTGTTTCCGGTGTTGCTGGTGCAACTGGTGCTTCTACCACAGGAACTCCTTTGCCCTTTATATCAATTTTCCAGCCGGTTAATTTCGCGGCGAGCCGCACGTTTTGTCCGTCGCGACCGATCGCCAAAGATAATTGATCCTCAGGAATAAGAACTACTGCAGCTTTTTTCTTTTCATCAAGACTTACTTCAATGTCTTTGGCTGGCGCCAAAGCCGCAGTGATAAATTGTTTGGCGTCTTCGCTCCATTGAATGATGTCGACTTTTTCACTACCACCCAGTTCGCCGATTACTCCCTGCACGCGGACGCCTTTTTGTCCGACACAGCTTCCGACCGGATCAACCCCTGATTGCGTCGAGAATACGGCCACTTTGGTGCGACCACCGGCTTCCCGTGCGACCACCCTGAGTTCAACTGAACCCTGTGCAACTTCAGGAACCTCGCGCCGGAAAAGTCCTTCGACCAACCCCTTGTGCGCGCGGGAAACGATGATTTCGTTGCCTCGTGCAGTTTCCCTGATTCCCTCAATGTAAAACGTAAGCCGTTGGTTAAGGTGATAACGCTCGCCTTGACTTTGCTCCTGAGGCGGCATAACGGCCTGGGTTCTGCCGATATCGACAATGATATTCGGGCCGTCAAACCGGAGTACCATACCGGGTGCAATCGTGCCAACTTTGGTCTGATAATCAGCCAAAACTGCCTGTTTTTCGGCTTCGCGGATACGCTGTAATATGACCTGTTTTGCGGTCTGAGCGGCAATCCGGCCGAATCCCGGAGGAGTGATATCTTTTCCGTCTCTGAAAATCTTTGCTTCACCGTTATCGGCATTGAGGTCCACCGTCAACGTTTCAAGTTCGTTCTCACCGTAATCTTTGCGGTAGGCGGCCAAAATTGCGGCTTTGATCGTATCCAACACGATCGCGGGATCAATTCCCCGTTCGGTTGCGACCTGGTTAAGTGCTAATGAAAATTCGCTTCGTACTGTTGCCGGCATGTTAGTATCCACAGTCTATTTTGTTTCCTAACAAAATAGACTAGTGGTCTCTTCATCCTGTTTTTCCTAAAAAACAGGATACTAAAATTAACTTTTTAATAAAAAAGGTGGGAACATCCCACCTCATCGAGAACAAATCTTAGCCGTATTATACTCACTTACACATCACCCGTCAATCTCCTCGGCCGGCCACATAAAAAGCCCCACGAAAGGGCTTGTTATGTTAAGTGTGTTAGTAAACACACATATAATATCACAGATATACGGGTGAACAAAAAAATTTGTGCGGAGAACTATTTACAGTGTTATAACCTATTTCAAAACCACTATCTTACCTCAAGGACAATTGAATTGTAGCGTAAATCTTATCGTTTAATAAATTTAATCATGCTATGATAAATTTATGGAACCTATTATTCCTCCTCAAACGCCGATACCTCCGACTCCTTCACAGCCATTTCCAATACAACCGGTTACGCCAATGCCTGTAAAATCAAATAACCCGCTATTAATGGTATGTATAATTATTATTCTGCTCCTTGTTCTCGGAGCTGCGGGATTCTTTGCGTATCAAAATATGCAACTGAAACAACAAATCTCCTTAGTTCAACCAACACCAACTCCTGTCGTTCCATCGCCAATAAGTAGTCCGGTGATTGCACCTTGTTCGACTGAATTACAGGACACTTTCCCCGGTATTACACTTAATTCACAGAATTGGAATATCGTAGCAAGTCCGACTAGTTTAGATTCCCGCGACAATTTTAATGTATCAAATTCACAGTTGATTGAAAAAGTGGGTTTACAGAAAAGTTGGCGTGGTCGTGCAGTAGAGATGACGAATTTAAATACTGAAAACATATCAATTGAGATTGACGTATTACCCGTAGAAACAGACAGTTCTTCCGATCAAATGATTGGAACAATTGTACTAAGGGATAAAGATCTGAAAAATGGGGTTGTATTGCTTAGAGACAACTTAGGTGGAGTAAGAGCTTATAATATTTCGAATGGAAAATCAAACGATACTGGGATTTCCAATATCAAAACTCCAACAAATGTTCCTTTAAGATTCAAAATTCTGAAAATTGGCACTGATGTGAAACTTTCATACAAATTGCACAATGAGGTGGATTATCATCTTGTTTCCGAATTTACAAACATCCAAAGTGCGTTGAGTAATTTACGGCTTACTGCTACCGGTAGTGGTTCTGGAATTGGAGTAGCAAGCTTTTCTAATTTCGATATGTGTCAAAATCCAAAAGTTGGGTTTACCAATTATTGACCCTTAATTAAATCGAGAAATAATATTTCTTCTGACATCATAAATAGTTAGATTCAAATCCCGCCTCCTCTCAAGCTAAACATATTCTTTAGTTCGAATGTGTTTTTCGTATGCTCTGGATTGCCAGATAACTCGTTTTATATTTTGTCCGTCCTGGCGGAGGGTGTAGGATTTGAACCTACGAAACACTTACTAACACACTTAATTATGATGTATTTTAGCCTCCTAGAGTCTCGAGAACTCCGACATTACCGCTCTGCCAACGCTCCATCGTTAGAAACGATATCATCTTCAACTAATTTAGACAGTACCGTTAGTTTATCTGCTACTTCTTTAAATTCCCCTCCCAATAGTACATCTCTTGCCTTTTCGATATTGGGGATAATCAACTTAATATGCCCGAAGGGAATTTCGTATGCGTCACTCTGCCCATTGGTTTGCAATCCCCGATGCAAAATTATGGATAAATAATACACAGTTTGATACAATCGCCGCCATCTATGGATAGACCGCCAGAACGCCTTAAATATATAACCAGATTTGATAAACCACCACTAGACGCTATACAGCGATACCTGGATACCAGGCTGCAACCCACCGAACTACCCGGCGTTATGGTTTCTCATGATTTCATGGGAAACACTGTAATCGCCTCGTTAGAACACAATGAACAAACACTTGCAGGTTTGGTTCCTGCTACGTTTATCGCTTCACCGGAAGGCGTACATCTCTTAGCCAACAATCCAGGAATACTCTCTCAAATATACGACGGACACGTTATTCAGGGGAACAATACATTGGGAGGGATGGAAAGCAAAGTGTACACAATATTTTTAATCACTAACGACGGTAAAAAAGAATTTGCACTCAAATATACGTTTCCAATTGATGAAGGTCGTGATAAGTTTTTTACGTCGGGAATTGTAGCCATGCGCCTGATGCAGTTAGCAGAGGAACAACGCCCTATTCCCCATATTCACTATACCGTCCCGATATTCGCAACACATGATATCACCGTGGCTCCATTCACTTTTCATGGTATTAGCACGAACAAACTCATCCGCTATCTTGATAACCCGAACTATAGTTTTATGGTCTCGAATCTACTAAATGATGTTTTCAGGCAAGAAGAACGAGACATGATAAGGGAAATGGGTCATTGGGAATCTGAAGCACAACAAAAATACCAGAGCAGTTTTGTAGACCATGTACATGCAACTTTTGAAGAACAAAGGAAAATACTCGTCGATTGGGTATCTCAACAATTTCGGTACTATCGCGAACTAGCCCAACACCGATATAGCACAATTGATACTTCATTGATGCAATCAGTGGTAAATATCGAAGAGGTATACGCATTAAGCCGTAAATACTATGCAGACCCGTCGTTCAATTCTTATGATCCGACATTCGTTTCTACTCTTCTTAATTCACTCTCCCTCATCGAGCTTGGAATTGGCAGGGTTTTAGACCTCTAATTCTTCAAGTAATTCTTTTTGCCTGTGATTGAGGTGTGTCGGAATTTGAAGCTGGCTTTTGACAATTTAATGCCGTCAGGACAGTTTTGTAATTTCACTTAAGTTTCGTGCGTGTGGAATATGCTGAAGCCCCAATCGATCCATAAGGACAACTACTCCATCACCATAACATAGTCCCTTAACTGATCCGATTTCTCTCTCCAGTTGATCTGCTAACAAAAAACTTCTAACTAAAAAATAATTTTGCACCCCTCCGGGCCAATTATGCTTCCAAACCATCACATTATCCGGTTTAGACTTCGTATCCCTGAGTAATTCCTGCCAGGTAAATATCCTGCCTTTTTGCGTACCCTCAACAATTTCCCACTGCGAATCCGGTACTGAAATTCCACTCTGATGCTCCTGCCAAATATGCAGTGCCCAGTGAAATGGTGTGACAATATTAAAATACCCGCCTAATTGTTTTGATCCTTTTTGTGCATACATATCACAGGAAATTTCGAGAGCTTTCATTGATCTCGGCACACCAAGATCACTCGGTAACATATACCAAGATCTCATTTTTTTACCTTTTAAGGAATCAATCAAACTAGGATTATGTCGGAAATGGGTATGAAAAAACACGCCGTCAACAGATTCAGGCTTACGTTCAGGTTCAAAAACAGTACGGGTATCACCGATAGTATACGTCGAAAGGAATGAAGTATCCTCTTGTGGTGGTCTAATCCTACTGACTTGGCATCCATACTCCCGATTCCGAAAAGAGGCCTCATTCGCCATTTCATGCAGTGTTGCAAATGTTGGCGTTAAGTACCGCTCAGCTATTTCTGTAGATTGTAAAATTCTATAAAGGGGAAGTGCCTCTACTAATAAATCTTCAGAAGTCATAGATATACAATCCTAACACCTAAGATACCTTCTCAAGCTCTTCCAATAGCTCTTTTTGCCTGTGGTTGAGGTGCGTCGGGATTTGAAGCTGGATTTTGACGTATTCGTCGCCGCGGTCTGCGCCGCGGACCGATGGGACGCCTTTACCGTGAAGTCTGATTAATGTGCCCGGCTGAGTCCCGGGCTGGATGCGGATTTTCACTGTTCCGTCAATAGTCGGCACGTCAACGACGGCGCCCAGGGCCGCCTGCGTGAACGTGATGGCCTGTTCGATGACAAGGTCATTGCCCTCGCGGTGATACTGCTGGCTCGGCCGGACTTCAACAACAATATCAAAATCATCAAACCGGATTCGCGAGCCCGTGTCGACTCCTGCCGGAATTTTTATGGTTTTTTTGACGCTTCCCTCACCTGCAGCGCCCTTTGGGAGGTGAACTTCTTTGGAAACGCCCTTCACGGCGTCCATAAAATCAATGGTGATTTCATATGCCGGATGCGCTCGGCGGGATGTCTGGGCTCTGCCGAACCCGCCGCCGAAAAATTGTTCGAAAATATCAAACGGATCGGAAAAATCAAATCCCTCGGCGCCGCCTCCTGCAAACGGATTGCCCTGCTGGGCCCCGCCATTGGTTTGGTAATAATACGTAAACGGCCCTTGCTGAAATCCTCCGCCGCCAAACGGTCCCTGACCCGCTGTCGCGCCCGCTCCGCCCATCCCGGGTTCAAATGCGCTCGCGCCAAACTGATCAAATGTCTGTTTCTTTTTGGGATCGGATAACACTTCGTAGGCTTCGTTTATTTCCTTGAATTTTTCGTGTGCGTTTGCGGCTTTATTCCGGTCGGGATGCCACTCTAAAGCCAGCTTCCGGTACGCCTTCTTGATCTCATCGGCGGACGCAGATTTACTGACTCCTAATACCTCGTAAAAATCTCTCTTCGTTGCCATAATACATTAATATACTACATCAATCCGCGCAACGTCTTAAACACTAATTTAATATCAACCGCATATCCTCCCCCACCGCTCCCAAATTCAACATCAGGTTCGACAACCATCCCAAGCAATACACCATTATGAATTAAAGGTCCCCCGCTATATCCTTTACTAATAAACATCTCATTATTAATGAAGGGTCCTTTTGTATATCCTTTTGCTTCTCTTGTCATTGGCACACCAAAAAACCAAGAGGGATACTCCTCTCCTGCTCGAGCATGGAGACGTGCTTCTTCAATAGAAACTTTTCTTTTCCAAATTGGTACGTCGTTTTCCTTCAAACGAACCGTCAGTTGACGTCCCACGTTATCAACAACTAATGGATCACCTTTCTCATCAAACCCCAACGGAAATATAAGATCAGGTACTCCCACGCAAATTGAACGACCCACAGCAACTTTGTGATTCGAAATAATAGGGTATCGTGGTAATTGTTGTATCCACGGATATTTAATAGGATCAACCCTAAAAATCACGAAATCATCGAATGTTCTCAATGCATATCGAGGATTAGAAAATATTAAATCTGGTTGGATATTCCGTTTGGTTCCATAAATATCAAAAATCACATCTGGAATCCTATCTCTGAATTCTACTTCAGAGTCATCCGATAAAGAATACGCGTCACTCACGTGTTTCGGGGTAACGAAATACCCATCCATTAGATGCACGCACATACCTCCGGCCCTACTCTCCAATCCTACTGTTGATCCTGAATCCTTTATCTCATCCGTGTAAGGATTCTTAAATGGCTGCCAGAAGGCGAATGTATTTTCCATAACTATTCGTTCGTCGTTCGTCGCAGCATTCATTAAATACACCTCAATCGGCATATCAAGATGTCTTTCTGCAGCTGGAACTTCTGCTACACGAACTTCATTCATAGTTGTAATATTGCCAAAGCCCAGACGAACGTCTGGGCTTAAAATAACGAACTTGATTTACCAATCTCTTATTAGCTAACGACTTCCCCTTCTTCAACCTTCTTATCATCCTTCTTGTCGTCTTTTTTGGTATCGTCACCGGGCGGTGTACCGGCTGTGCCGGCTCCACCTGCGGCGGCCTGCGCCTGACCAGCTTCGCTGGCCTGCTGATACGCAGCTGCTCCGATTTTCTGAAGCGTTTCCGAAAGATCGTTGGTTTTGGCTTCAAGATCGTCTTTGGAACCCGTCTCAAGAATATCTTTGAGCGCTTTTTTCTTCTCTTCAACGACTGTCTTATCCTCCGGCTTCACCTTATCGCCCATGTCTTTGAGCGTCTTATCGGCGACGTACATCATGTTTTCCGCTTTATTCTTCGACTCGACCTTCTCTTTCTTTTCCGTATCCTCAGCGGCATGCGCCTCTGCCTCTTTCTTCATCTTCTCGATCTCATCTTTGGAAAGTCCGGTCGAGCCCGTTATTTTGATATTAGCGACTTTGCCGGTCGCTTTGTCCTTCGCCGACACGCTTAAGATTCCTGACGCGTCGATATCAAACATGACTTCGATCTGCGGCACGCCACGGGGCGCCGGCGGAGTACCGGAGAGCACAAACCGCCCGAGCGATTTATTATCTGCGGCCATTGCACGCTCACCCTGGAGCACATTGATTTCAACCGACGTCTGGCTGTCGGCAGCCGTTGAAAATATTTCCGTTTTACTGGTCGGAATCGTCGTATTTCGCGTAATTAATGGCGTCGATACGGCTCCATATGTCTCAACCCCAAGGGTTAATGGCGTCACGTCAAGAAGGACGATGTCTTTCACATCACCGGAAAGCACGCCACCCTGTACTGCTGCACCAACCGCAACCACTTCGTCAGGATTAACCGATTGATTCGGATCTTTGCCGAAAAACTTCTTCACCGTTTCGACAACTTTCGGCATCCTGGTCATTCCTCCAACCATGACGATTTCATCAATATCTTTGACCGATAATTTAGCATCGGCAAGACATTTTTTAACCGGTTCGATGGTTTTCTCAACCAAGTCACCGACGAGCGATTCGAGCTTTGCCCGCGTAATTTTGGTCACGAGATGGACCGGGCCTTCTTTACCCTGGGTAATAAACGGAAGGTTAATTTCCGCTTCCATCGAGCTTGAAAGTTCGATTTTCGCCTTTTCAGCCGCATCCCGAAGGCGCTGAAGCGCCTGAGGGTCTTTCCGGAGATCAACACCGTGCTCTTTTTTAAATTCGTCGGCAAGATAATCAAGAATCTTTTTATCAAAATCGTCGCCGCCCAAATGCGTATCCCCGTTTGTTGACTTCACCTCATAGACGCCCTCACCGAGTTCAAGAACGGAGATATCAAACGTACCGCCGCCTAAATCGTAGACTGCGATCGTGTGGGCATTTTTCTTATCTAAACCATAGGCAAGCGCTGCAGCCGTCGGCTCATTGATAATACGAAGGATCTCAAGTCCCGCGATTTCACCGGCCTGCTTGGTCGCCTGACGCTGGCTGTCATCAAAATATGCCGGCACCGTAATAACGGCTTGCGTCACAGGGCTGCCGAGATAATGCTCGGCATCCGATTTGATTTTTGCCAATATTTTGGCGGAAATTTCCTGCGGAGTAAATTGCTTTCCCTCGACTTCAACAACCGCCATGTCATTTTTCCCTGATTTAATCGCATAGGGAAGTAATTTCATATCCAGTTGTACGGACGGATCGCTGAATTTACGCCCCATCAAACGCTTCACGGAATAAATAGTGGACTTGGGGTTTATTACCATCTGCCGCTTCGCCACGTCGCCGACCACGTTTTTAATAGGGTCAACGACCGACGGAAAAACGTTTCGCCCTTCAAGCGAATAGATCACTTTCGGCGCGCCGCCCTCCATGACGGCCACACATGAATTGGTAGTTCCAAGATCGATACCGATAATTTTTGCCATATATCCTCCTTTTATAGAATAAACGAATTAGTTTAAATAAACTAATAAGCTAATAAACGAATATATTATTCAATTATTCTTTGATTCGTTTATTGGATTATTTGTTTATGCGTTCTTTGGATTATTCTTTTTTCCGACCTTTACCTGCGCAATTCTCAGAACCTTGCCCCGGAAAAGATAACCCGGCAATAACTCTCCTGCCACCTTATTATCTTCCCCGTCAACGACCTCTATACATTCCATCTCGTGCGGATTAAATGATTTTCCAACTACATTCATCTGTGTTACTCCCTGTTCCTGTAATATAGCTCCCAGTTCTTTAAGTGCAAGCCGTAGACCCATATCGTCAATGTGCTTTGCCACCCGTGAGATTGTGTCGACAAACGGCAACAGTCTCCCTAAAATTATCTCCGCCGCATAGACCCGGACCTCATCTTTCTCCTCCCTGTCGCGGCGCTCAAGATTTTGATAATCGGCAAGCGCCCGCATGCACTTTCCCTTCCAATCATCGCGCTCTAACTTTACGCGTTCAAGTTCCTGCACCTGCTCATCGAGTTGTTTTACCGGCACACTAGTAACTTTTTTTTCGTCAGGTTTCTTCATTTCGTTTGATTTTGGCAGTTAGGAGTATTCCGTCACTTATGTAGACGATTTACCAACTGCTTGCAAATTCTCCGATGAGACCACCCATGTAGGTGACTACCGGCACAATAATCTGATAATTTAGCCTGGATGGCCCGACGACACCGATTGCCCCTGACACATGCTGCGAATTAAATTTCGTATAGATAAACCCGCACTGCGACAATAACCCGCGCTCACCCATATCATTCCCTAGGACAATATCAGATACAACGTCATGCTGTTTCAAAATCGCCCACCAAAAATCAAACCGGTCGAGCGTTTCAAATAATTCGTGTGTTAATTCATAGTCATAAAACTCCGGCATATCAAGCACATTTGCCGCGCCTGCGTAATATAAATCCCCGTCTGCCGTCGCCGTAATCGCCAAGGTCTTCGTCTTCTCTGCGAGCGTTTTAGTAGCTTCCCGGAGTAATTTATCAACTTCCTGCCGGTAATCCCACATTTTCTCCTTGACCGCCACCTCATCAGTGACCGATAAATCATGTGTCTTCATGAGTTGGGAAACGTAATATTGCATAGCAGCGGGCGTCGGACTTCGACCCGCTGACGTATGCGGCTGGTTGAGGAGTTTCATATCGGTCAACCGCACCATCTCGTTTCTGATTGTGGCCGGCGACACGCCTAAGTTATATTTTTTATCCAGCGTTTCAGAGCCGACCGGTTCGGCGGTTGCGATATATTCCTCAATAATTGCCTTGAGGATTTGAATCTGGCGCGGAGTTAAATCTTTCAGTTGATCCATACGATATTTTAAACGATTTAGCAATACTATACATCGAGTGCTAATTTATGTCAAGACCATATTTTTGAGGTTTTGTGGAGATATCAGTGAGGTTCTTGCAACAAAGGACCATATGCTACAGCTTGCATGATTTGTACGTCCGTTTGACTAAATTGTGTTTCCTGCCAAGTCCCCTTTGAAGACCCACCACCTTGTATGCTTTGCGCCTTATATTTAAGAATTAACCGCCCATCGGACGTAAACTCAACTCCCAATGGATAAAATTCGTCTGAATGAATGGCCAACATGTGATAGTACATCGGGCCTTCATATACTTCATCCAAAAAGCCCAATAGTTCGCCGGAATCTTCATCCGTAATGTTCAGCGCCGTTACAATAAACTCGGGTGCTTCATGATTAATAATCATGATTCGTAACTGTTCAGCCCGGTCATCTTCAAAGGAATATGTTTTAACAAGGTCGTCAAGAAGTGTTGGGCAAAGCCCTACCCCTCTTCTTAGTTCTGTCCAGGCAAAAAAGGCACGAAGCGGTAAACGTTGTCTATAATCCTTCTGACTTCTTTCAAGAAGTGCATGACCATAATCAAATTCAAGATATATTTGATCATCTTGATAAGCTTCATTAATTTTTTTTATTAGCTGACCATTTCCCTCTAGAGGTAATACGACCTGTTCGAAAACGCCTCTTGCCGGCCCATAAAGCGCTTCTTTTTTCCAGTTAAACCCGGCAAACGATTCTATTTCTTCTTTCGAAAATCTCTTTTTTGCTGCCTCAAAAGCTTTATTGATGATTGTCATCTTCTCGGTTGCCCGGCGTCTCATTTCTGCTTTTACGTCTTCGTATTCACTCTTTTTCTTCTCATGCGCCTCATGAGCCTTTTGATACGTTTCTTGTTCATCGGAACGTAAACTCTCGAAATCCTCGGTAGTAAGAGTATCCGGCGGAAGAATAGATTGCATTTCATTAAACCATTTCTGGGGGTCGTTTTCCTTTATCGGAAACTCATCGAAGCCAAAAATTCTATTAAATTGTTCTTTATTCTCCGGATACATCAAATCAGGAAACCATGCTTTAGAGAGTCTGATATACGCGTCACGTACTTGGGCAAAACTCGCATCACGAGGAGCGTAAAGAAATTTGAACGGATCGGTTTCAATTTCCGTATCTTCTCCATCTGGAACGATAGAGACGACCACAAGACCCCGATACGCCCTCATACGTTCTTTTTCATCCGCAATCGCGGTAAAATACTCAGCGGTATATGGAACAGCCGCCCCTTTTTTCTCTACCGACCTCCCCTCTCTCTCGACTAAATCATTTTCCACCCTGCCCGGATGCTGTACTTCTTCCCACTGATACCCCTGATCCTCATCAATCGGATCCGTACTTTTTATCTGCAGAACCAAATTGCGCGTCTGTAAATCGCTATAAGGGCCGACAACCTCTGATCGTTCAATATCTGTCATAAATTGTAATTTAGACTGTATGAATCATATAAACCACATTTTATCATAAAGACGTAAAAATATATGTATATATCTCTTGCGATTGAGGCAAAACTCATCCATAATAAGACTCACGGATGAAAAAAGTGTTCCTGTATATTTCTATTGGAATTATATTACTCGCAATCCCGGCCACCATCCTGCTTGTCAGTCAAAATCAGGAAGTCCGTAAACGTGCTGCGCCGGCAACAACACTATCCCTGAGCCCATCTGTCGTAACCACAAAAGCAGGAGATGATAACGGGTTTGATCTCGACGTAAAAATTGATACAGGAACAAACCAAGTCGTCGCTATTCAGATAGTCCTTCTGTTTGACCCAACAAAACTGCAAGCATCGCCTCCAAAAAATGGCCCACTGACACCGAGTATATTAATTTCCGGAACTGTTGATCCGATCGGCAAAGCCACTATCAAAGTAGGAGCAGAAAGCACGACCAAACCTATCGTCGGCGTCGGCACGGTCGCAACCATTCATATGAAAGCCCTTGCGGGATCAGCGACACCCGTTTCCGTCCGGTTCGCTCCTGATCCCGACACGTACGCAAGCGCACTTCAGGAGAGCGGAACAAACGTACTTACCGGTACGATCCCCGCAAATATCACCATTCTTAATGCTGACGGAACTCAGTCGACTGATACAACCACGACTTCCCTCTCTGCCAATCAGGCCGCAAGCTCCTCGGCCACATTCCAAGCTACATCTTCTGCCAATCTCACCGGAGTTACCACGACTCCTACTCCGACCCTCGAACCCACTGACACTATAGCTCCAACGACTAACGCCAGCACGTCAGCCGTAACCATTACATCGATAACGCCCAATGAGAGTGTTAATACTGGAACACCCGTCATAAGCGGGAAAGGGGCTCCTGGCTCGACAATCACGATTATCATCCACTCGGATCCTCAGACGGCTGTCGTCACAGTCGACGCTAATGGTAATTGGGTCTACACTCCGACAACACCGCTTGATCCGGGATCACATACCGTTGAAGCAATGGCCACCGATCCCACCACCGGCCAGACGCAAACGGCGACGACACCTTTCGTTGTCGCATCAGGCGACTCAGCACCGGAAGTCTCAACAGGCAGCGCAATACCCGCAACAGGAAACTTTGAAACGACCGTAATATTACTCATCACGGGTGTGATATTTTCATTAGTTGGTGTAACACTGCCGCTGTTTATTCAATAACCTATGAGTAACATGCTGACGGATCCGACAAAACCGAAACTCACACAAATTGTTTCCATCATTGCGCTTTTAATCTTTTTACCAATCCTCCTCATCGGTGCTCAGGAACTCGTATCACTCGTCTCAAAAGCATCAGGAACACCGGCAAATATCGTTGTGGACACAAAATCCCTTCGTGAAGTACTCAGTCTTGATTTCTACCACGCGTTTGCACAGGGCGGTGAAGAGTCAACCGACATGATTAAGCCGGTGGTAAGCGAGGTACGAACGCTTAAACCGAAGCTTATTTGTATTGATCATATTTATGATTCCTATAATGTCGTGGGTAAATCGGGTGACCAAATAAACTTTGACTGGTCTAAACTCGACGGCGCGGTTGACAGCATTATCGCGACAGGCGCTAAACCCTGTTTGTCCTTATCCTACATGCCACAACCCATCGCACAGAATGGCAATATTGTAAATCCGCCCACTAATTGGAACGACTGGTCATATGTTGTCCAAAAAACCATCGAACACTATAGCGGCAAAGGTAACCGAAATATGAACGGAATTTATTACGAAGTCTGGAATGAACCCGACCTGCCGCAATTTGGCGGTTGGAAGTACTACGGAGCAAAAAATTATATTACGTTATATCAATACGCTTCAAACGGAGCGAGGAATGCTACGGGCGTCAATGCATTTTACCTCGGAGGGCCAGTGACCACAGGTCTTTACCAACCATGGATCCAGGCCATCGTCACAAGCGGTGCGCGGCTGGATTTTTTCGCATGGCACACATACGCGAATGACCCCTTAAAATTCAGCCAGGATCAATTAAATATTACGACATGGCTCAATCCGTATCCGAATTATATTTTATTACCGAAAATCATTACGGAATTCGGTTTTACCGGAGACAAATCATCATTATACGGCGCAAATTATGCCGCTGCGTTTACTGCAGCAACTATCCGGCAACTCTTAAGTAACGGGATTACGTATGCACTCTCATTTGAACTGAAGGATGGACCAAAACAAGAAGCAGGCGACGGATGGGGGCTAATAACAAATGAAAATAACGGGAAAAAGTTAAAACCTCGTTACTATGTCTATTCCTGTTTAGATCAAATGGCCGGACAACGAGTGCTGCTCACCGGTGAAGGCACATGGGTCACGGGCTTTGCGAGTCAGAAAAATAATACGACGAGCGTCATGCTCGTCAACTACGACCAAAACGGCACGCACACGGAAGCTGTGCCGTTGACCTTTGGTAATCTGGATCCGGGAACGTATACGTATTCTCAAAAATACTGTATCGGAGCCGGAACCAACATAACAACGACGGAAACGGCATCAGCGAGCGGTATTATACAAAAAACAATTCTTATGCACCCATCGAGTGTTGCAATCTTTAAAATATCCAAAACCGCTGCCGCTAATCCGTAACAGGCATGAAGCCGTTAAATCGAATAGTTTCAGCGATAAAATCCCACGCAGTGCAGTTGTTACTATTGTGGATCCTCCTTTTAACAATCCTCTATAGTACGCTTGCCATCGTCCGTCATAATCATTTTGAATCCGGAGGATTTGATTTAGGACTGTATGACCAGGAGGTGTGGCAATACAGCAGATTTCTTGTTCCCTATAACACCGTAAAAGATGAACTTATTCTCGCCGACCATCTCAATCTTACGACCCCGCTTATCTCACCGATTTTCTGGATATGGAATGACGTCCGCATGCTTCTTATTTTCCAGTCATTCTGGGTTACGCTATCGGCGCTGGCAATTTTCGGCATCGCAAAAAAACGGAAATTAACGCCGACCGTATCGCTTGCAATCGCTGTTATTTATAGTCTTTTTTACGGCATCCAATACATGATCTTTTTTGATTTTCATGCGGTAGCCATTGGTGTCGGACTTCTGGCATGGCTCTGTTATTTTTGGGAAACAAAAAATGAAAAATTATTCATTATTACTGTACTCCTCCTCCTTTTGACGCAGGAAAATATGGGTATTGCGCTATCTTGTGTCAGCTTCTTATATATATTCCGCAAAGAATATCGCGTTCGTGCGGTTTTCCTCTTCATTATCGGCATCGTATGGACATTTATTGCAGCAAAAATAATAGGGTCGCTCTCACAAGCAGGATTCCAGTACTCGCCCACAATATCGTCAAACCCGATGCAGATTGCCGCAGACTTTATAAACAGCGATGAAAAACGCCAGGTATGGCTTTATACGTTGACATCATTTTCTTTTATCCCCGTCTTTTCCATAGGAGCCATGCTCGCTGTGGGACTGGATCTCGCGCAATATTTTGTCACGGGTCCGCATTTTGCCCGCATGTGGAGTCCGTTCCTTCACCACCGGGCGATTCTCGCAGTTTTTTTGGCACTAGGTGTGATAGAAATCATGTCTTTTCTTAAGAAGAAACACATCAACGTAGAAATCGTCGCCCTCATGCTCCTTTTATCCTGTATAGCTCAACAATATATGTTCCACTATCCGCTCAATAAGCTCACCAAATCCGCGTTCTGGCAACAGGAACAATGGATGAAAGACAACGAATCAATGATCGCAATAATTCCGAAGGCGGCATCAATTGCTACACAACAAAGTCTCATCCCGCATCTAAGTCATAGAAAAAACATTTATCTTGTCTGGCCGCGGGTCCACGATATTAAAAGTAAACCGTGCGGTCAAATAAGCTGCTGGTGGCTTGATTTCGGCGGACACCCGCAGTATCTCCTTATTGATCTCCATGAGAATGAATGGTTAACACAGCTGTTGGAAACAAATGACCATGTCACACAGGCGCTTACCAACATGCAAAAAACAGGGAATATTCATCTTTCACAAAAAATCGGAGACGTTGCATTATATACGGTAAGCAATGCCCATTAAGAAAGCTTGTCTTCAACACCACCGCCGATAACCTCGTCAGCCGGTTCTAATAACACAGGAGAAGATTTACGCACACGTTTCATAAGAGCGATAAATGAATGCACTTCTCCGACGTTAAACATCCATGAAAGAGCGACATAAACAATAAGTCCTACTCCTCCCGCTGTACCTGTGAGAAGAATTAACCCAAATGTTCTCGTGGTATCGAAAATCAATTGATCGAATATTTTCATGGGAATATACACGGCGAGTCCCGCAATCGCCGATGCAATGAACATTTTTAAAGGCGGAATAAAAAATTCTTTTTTCGAAAAATACCCCACTTTTCTATCCAATAGGATAAATAATACAGTTGCGTTAAGAATGCTTGCTATCGACGTGGACAAACCGAGCGACCAAACAGGAAGATGAAATACTAGAATAAACAGCACGCTCGCGATGCTGTTGGTTACTATCGAAATGATGCTGATGATGACCGGTGTTTTTGTATCATATAGAGCATAAAATCCCCGAGCAAACACGTGGACGCTTGATTGTGCGAATAACGAAAGACTAAACATAAAAAGCGTCATACCGGTCAGATATGTCGCCTGCCAGTCGAACCGAGCCGCACCGAAAATCAAACGAACAACAGGAATCCGAAGCACGATGAAAAAAACCGATGAGGGCAGTACGAAAAATAATATCTGATGGATTGCGCTGATAACGGACTTTTTAAATGTATCTTTATCTTCTCTCACGGTTGCGGCAGAGAGAGTCGGGAGAGCCGCTTGAGCAACCGTTGCGCCGAATAATCCGACCGGTACCTGTTGTAAATTTTGTGCAAAATTGAATATCGTGACCATCCGAGCGCCTAAAAGACTCGACATCATGAGATCAACGGTCGAATCAATTTGTGAAACAGCAAGCCCAAGCGTTCGGGGGCCGATCAAACGTCCGACTTCTTTTACTCCCTCATGATGAATATCAAGATCAGCTGAATGCTTGTATCCGATCCGAAACAAAAGCGGTAATTGGATAATGACAAATAAGAATGCCCCAATGCCGACTCCGACTACCGGTGCATAGAGACCAAGAGAGCCTGATAACGCCACGATACCGAGAATAATGCCGATGTTATAAACAACCGGAGCCAGTGCCGAGATAAGAAACATGTTGTACGACTGCAGAATGCCGGTTAAAAAATTACCGACCAAAAGCGGCACAACCTGAAAAATAATCATAATCCGGCTAAACGAAGCCATCTGTTGTATCTGACTATCGGAAAATCCCGGAGCTAAAAATCGTGAAAAAGCCGGAGCCCAAATGATCATCGGAATAGATACAACTGCCAATATAATAATGCTGAGATTGATAAGGATTGATGCCATATGCCAACCCTCTTTTTCCTTACCCTGGGTCACATATTTGGTAAAAACCGGAATAAATGCACTCGTGAGCGCACCGGTCACAAGTAGTTCAAAGATGAAATTAGGGATGCGGAATGCAGCAAAGTACACACCAAGGACGTCGGGCGAAAAACGGGCGGCCAATAACCGGTCCCGCACCAATCCAAGTATGCGGGAAGTCAGGACCATGATGACAAGAATCGTTGCAGCAGATCCTACCGATGTCTGCTTTCTCTCAATAATCTCCCAAACGCGCTTCATTGACCGTATTATAGCGTAGTATCATATCTATGAATATATGAGAGGTTATGATATACTAATGGCCTTATGCCGATCATTCCCGGAGCAGCAAAAAAACTGAGACACGATCGAAAACGAACGGTCACAACAATGCGTGTGCGACAATCCATGCGTAATGTCGTGAAAGCGTATCGGAAATCACCGTCAAAAAAATCCCTTCAAAAAGTTTTTCAATCTCTCGATAAAGCGGCCAAATTGAATGTTATTCATGCAAATAAATCCGCGCGACTTAAATCCCGTTTATCAAAACTCCTGAAAAAGTAATCTCCTCTTTCACCGGCTAGACCGAACCGTATAATTTCGCTATGATAATGGTATGCCTGCCGGAAATATCTCGGTTAATCTTCTTGGTGATTCTGATATGGAACATACGCCTGTCGGGCGTATCGTAAGTTGGGCGATTACCTACGGCAGATACATCATGATCGGTACGGAAATCGTGGTGCTCCTTGCATTTATCTCCCGATTCAGTCTTGACCGCAGGCTTACTGATCTCAACGATGAAATATCGCAAAAACAGGATATTATCCAGGCAAACCTCGATTTTGAACAGGATGTTCGGTCATTGCAGGATAAACTTGCGAAAATCAAAACATTAACCGCCGTTCCGATAAATACCGTTGACGCTGTCGCCCAGTTTCAATCATTAGTGCCCGCTGGCGTGTATCTTCAATCATTGGATCTGTCAAAAAATCAGATTACCATCCAGGCTGACGCAGGGTCCACTCCCGCATTTTCCCAGTTTATTGCCAATTTGCAGGCGGCAAAAAATCTGACAGCTCTCGATATCGGCGACATAAAGCGCGACTCATTAACAGGCATACAATTTACCTTTACTACACAGGTTGTCCCAACAACGACAAAATAATACTATGCCATTTAACTATAAAACCGAACTGAAACAATACCGTAAATATTATCAATCAATCGAGCCCATATTTACGAAACCATCGAGCCGTGGTTATACGACCGTTATTTTCTCTTTTCTCGCTGTATCCCTCTTCGGCTGGTATGCAATCCGGCCGACCATTCAGACGATACTATATTTGCGTCGCGAGATAGCAGATAAAACCGAACTAAACAAAGAGATGGAAGACAAAATATCCGCTCTCATAGAAGCTCAGGCGTATTATCAACAGATAGAACCGCTTCTTCCCGTTGTCGATCAGGCCCTGCCACCCCAGCCTGATGCCGTACCCTTTTTTATTCAGCTACGGAATGTCGCAAGTGCGAGTGGAGTGCTTTTAAGCACCATCCAAACTCCAACCATTCCTTTAGTATCAAATAGCTTGCAAAAGGGGCAGGCAACAAGTCCGCCTGCCAGCCAACCGGCTTATATAGTGACGATTCAGGTGCGGGGGCTGTATGACGGGGTTAAATCATTTCTGACGAATGTCAACAATCTACGGCGCGTCGTAACGGTGGATAGTATAAATATCTCTCCAACCGATACCACACATGTGAGTAGCCAAAGCGCTCTGCCAAGTAGTAGACTATTACAGGCGTCTCTTGAATTAAAAACATATTATTTAACGAAATAAATTATGGACAATGACCGTGATCTTTTACTTATCTCCGTATTTACATTTTTTACTGTCTGCTTATGGATAACGTTTGAACTCTTAAAAACAGTAAAAACTACGACGGTTTCAGCCACAACTCAACAAATTATTATACCATTGTCATCAAAAATTGATGTTGATACGCTCTCGGCGATTGCGAATAAAAAAGTATATTAAACTCCATCTTGTACATACGCTCAAGATGACTTATAAAATGAAGTGTTAAGGACTTATCATGAGATTGCCGACAAAAATTCCAACCATCATAGGATTATTTTTAATAATATTCATTATCGGCACTATCATTGTGTTCCAAAACGTATTTCTCGCTCCGTCTAATGCTTCAGGGTCGCAAGCTCCGTCAAATGTCCACATGTCGAACGTTAGCGATTCCACGTTTACCGTATCATGGACCACTCAATTACCGACAACGGGGACGATCCTGGTTTCAGCGCCCGGGAAAAGTAATCAAGTTTACTACGACCAGCGGGATACAACCGGTAAACTCGGCACATACACAACCCACAGTATTACCGTCCGTGACGCCAAGTCTCAAACGAATTATTCAATCAAACTTTTATCCAATAGCAAGTACTATGACAACAACGGTCAGGCGTACCCACTTCAAACCGCGGCAACATTACCGCCCAACACAACCGGTCTTGAGCCTGCATACGGCACCGTTCATGCCACCACCGACAGACCCGAAGACGGAGCGCTCATATACCTGACCATCGACGGAAGTCAGGAATTATCAACACTCACCAAATCAACAGGTCTTTGGCTGATTCCGCTCAATCAAATCCGGACACAGGATGTCACAAGTTATTTACCGACAGTTGACCGCATGACCGAGCATATTACCGTCGAAGCCGAGGGTCTTGAGTCAACTGCAATAACGGATACGCTTAATGATTCTCCGGTGCCGGAAATGCTTTTGGGAAAAACGTATGATTTCCGCCGTCAACAGGCAAAAGTCCAGGGCACGACAGCCCTTGCGCTTCGGCCGACACCAGTCCTTCCGACGGCCGCAGTTCTTGGCGATACGACGAGTAGGACATTTATAGTTTCCCTAACCACTCCCGGTCAGGGTACCGGGCTTGCAACCACGCATCCCCTTATCCAGGGGACGGGTATTCCCGGTAAATATGTGGGTGTAAGCGTCGGCATCACACAAATAATGAGCGGCTCAGCAAAAGTGGATGAGAGCGGCCTGTGGAGCTATACCCCGCCAAAAGCGTTAGCGCCGGGTAAACAAAGCGTTACCATAACATCGGTCAATCAATTAGGGAAAACCGTTGCAATCACCCACACATTTGAAGTATTCAAAAGCGGCACTCAGGTATTAGGTGATGCTACACCATCGGCAACACTTGCACCCACAATCACGCCCATTATTACAATGATCCCAACCGATACCGGTACGATAGCTGCAACGACAACTCCGGAATCAACGCTGTCAGGACAGCCACAACCGGTGACCGGCAATGAGCTTCCGGCAATCCTTTTAATACTCCTCGGAGTTAGCCTTTTTGCAAGCGGCTCTCTCATCGCGACCCATTAATATTTTATTTATTGACTTCTCACACTCATCCATTCTAATGTATAGTTAGGCCTGATTATTTCTGGTGAATTTATGGTATGGCAGACATTTTAGACACAGCACAAGCAGATACAAGTAGTAAAGCAGGTTCGCAGGGATCTGCGCCGGCGTCGGTCGCGCCTCCGCCACCAGACCCGATGTCGACCAATTCTCCCTTAAGTGCATCACCTGCCGGACAACCGACGCAAACACTGCCGGATTCTGCCACCCCAAGCCACACGCAGGATCCTCCAACGCCTACACCGCTTTCGGGCTCTCCCTTTATGGCGTCGCCTCCTTCAGATTCTCTTATCGTCCCTCCACCTGAGGAGGAAATAAAAATAGCAAAGCCTTCGGATCCGAAGCAAAGTCCGCCGGCAGAACCGGTAACTCCGCCGCATGAGACGATCAAAAAAAAGAAATCCCGCGTGGGGGTTATCACGCTTCTCTTGTTTATGCTCGTTACTCTGCCCGTTGCAGTCATTGGTATAAAAAATACCCTTACCCTTTTTGGTTTTGCATGTGATAAATCAAACGGATATTGTGCACACATTAACGCAAACCAGGAGGCGAAAAATGATAACTATAACGCTCAGCAGGCTGCGGCAGCAGCAACAGCAGCTCCGGCAACAGCAGCTCCGGCGGCCGCGGCGGCAACTGCACCAGTAAATACTTACGGAACGATAAGCGGTACCACTACAGTTGCCACGAAAGAGCAGTGGCAGGCTACCACAGGCTCTAATCCTGTACAGATCGCCGGCACCTATATTTCAAACGGTCAGCGGTTCATTATTGCATTGCCGGATACAGAAACAGCAGCACTTAAATTTGCCATAGCTAATCCAGGGGTTGAAGTTGTCTCTAACCCTCAGGCAAACCTTGATGCAAGCGGTAAATTACCACCGATCGTATTCCCAACCCCAGATCCAAAGACTGGTGTAATTCCTACACCCGGGCCTGGCCAAACATGGGTGCCAGCCGGAGTAGGATGCGATCAGGGACAAAATGCAGACGCTTGTGCTAATTGGCACTATACGACATGTGCCTCGAGTGGCGGTCAAAATACCATTGGTTGTACAGTGACGACCTCTAACGGTGGCGGCGGAGGGGGTGGCGGCGGAGGGGGTGGCGGCGGAGGGGGTAGCACACCCACTCCTACTCCTGCTTCTCAATGTACGAATATTAAGGTCTATAAAGGAACTACCGTGCTGGATGCGGCAGGGCTCGCTGCTCTTCAACCGGGCGATGACGTGACGATTGCAGTTGCGGGTGGCAATGCAACAAAGGCGCATATCCGTGTCAACGGCGGCGCGTTTACCGAAACGGCAATACAAAATAGCGCAGGCGAATATACACTTGATTATACGATTCCGGTAGGTACGACGAACTTTACCGTCGAATCGGAAATTTTTGGGTCTGACGGTCAATGGCATTAACTATGAAACATTTGAAAAATAATTGGTACGTATTCTTGGTCGGTATCATTACGATCGGACTTGCCGTCCTTACGTTTGTGACGAGCCAGCAATTGACAAAAACCTCTCCTATAGCGCCGAACGTCCCGCAAATCACGCCAAAAGCGGCAGAACCCGCGTGTACCCTATCATTTGCCATTGCAACACCGACAAGTACTCCGACGGGCACTCCCGGACCAACCGATACCCCAACGCCCACCGGTACACCGAGCGAAACGCCCACCAATACACCGACACCGACGCCTTTAGCCGGATGCAACAACTCCTGTACCGTCAATGCGGATTGTTCAAGCGGATTAGTCTGCTCAGGCAGTTCATGCCGAAACCCAAGCTGTACCGATCAATCAAGCTGTACCTGTGTCTCGGCAACAGCAACACCAACGCCGACACCGGTTCTCTCTTCGTGCAACAGCGGTTGTTCGCTCAATTCGGATTGTAGTTCAGGACTCGTGTGTATCTCAGGGTCATGCCGTAACCCGAGTTGTACGGACAAGACAAACTGTATCTGTGAAGTAGCGGCCGCTTCGACTCCTACAACGCCGGTAACCGGTTCCGGTCCTTCAGTCCTGGGTGCTTCCGTCGTAGGCGGCGCCTTCATGCTCGTTCTTATCGGATTGGCGCTCTAAATACATCCTAGCGAAGTTGTCCTGATATAAACCCATCTTACTCAGATTTACAACGTTCTTACGTGAAAAATCTGATTAGATGGGTCTATATTCAAAACTATCGATCAAACTCGAGTTTTTGTAGTATATACGTGTGCACACTATCCCAATCTTCTTTAGGTACAAGCACAAAAAGCCCCCCGTATAAATAATCCGGCGGCTGGGTGAGTGTAGATTCGAATGAAATCCTTTCTATATTCGATTGTTTAACATGCAACAACTGCTTACCGACCGTAAGAAGTTCGCCGATATTCATATCGGTCGACGTTGCTGTTTTTAATGCCTGTGGCAATGCAAGGAGACGCTGATATGTGGCCCACGTTTGAGGGTGGGCAAGTTTATCCTGGAGCGCAACAAGCACTTCCTGTTGTCGTCTGCTTCTGGCGAAGTCACTCCCCTCCGACCCCTCGGCGTGACGGCTCCGGACGTAGATAAGCGCTGTATTCCCGTCCATACGCTGTGTACCTGCATCGAAATGTACGGTCTCATAATCGCATTGATTCGTCGGATCGCCGGGGCAGGTATAATGTTCTTTACCGGGAATCGGATATTGAGTATCGGTGAACGTCTGACTCACATGCACGGTAATACCGCCCATTAAATCAATAACATTCTTAAATCCGGAAAAATCAATAAGGACGCTGTATTGGATGGGCATTCCGATAACATCTTCGTCAATTACCCGCGATAATACCAATCCTCCACCCTTTTCCTTTTGCTCACCATAATGGTACGCACTATTTATCTTATCTTTAAGCGTATCGGACCAGATATCGCGGGGTATGGAGATAAGTGCGGCTTTTTTATTTTTCGTATCAAGGGAAAGAACGATCATGGTATCAGTGAGATCGGCTCCATCGTGATTACCGCCGCCCACGCCCATAAGGAGAATATTCGTTCTATGATTGGATGAAGCAAGCGGAGCTCCATCATCGACAAGTAATCGGAATACAACAGTGGGAGTTAGACCCGTTGTATCCATAAAACGGAAGGCTCTAAGAAGTATAAAACACAGGGAAGCGATAACAAGAGCAAACAGAAAGATAGAAAATACTTTCCGGATTACCGGCGTAAACACCCGTTTTAACTTTGCCTGCATAGAAGAACACCACTCATCACTTCGTTGCGGCCAATGCTGCGTGAATGAGATGTGAAAATTTTTCAGGATCCAGACTTGCACCGCCGGGAAGCACTCCGTCAATTGCAGATTGGGAAACAAATGTGTCCACGTTATCGCCGGTCACACTCCCACCATAGATCACCGTAGCGACCTTCGTTTTTGCCTTTATGGAAGTCACAACCGCGGCAGCATTTTCCGGTGAATCGGTTTTACCGGTACCTATTGCCCAGACGGGCTCATATCCGACGACGTCAACCCCAGTGGGGACCGGTGTTTTATCATCCGGAACACAGAAAATCACGCGGAGACCAGTTCCCTTTGCCTTTTGCGCTTTGATCGCTAAATCTTCATCGGTTTCGTTAAAATATTTCCGCCGCTCGGAGTGTCCGATGATAACCCAATCGGCGACTTCTTTAACCATCTTGGCGGTAACTTCCCCCGTATACGCACCTTCGTCGAACTTTGAGACGTTTTGAGTACCGAGCGCAAGGGGTACATTACCTGCTTTCAACGCATAATTAATAACAGAGAGAGACGTAAATGGGACGCATACGACGACGGGAATTTTTGACAAATCCGCCGATATATCACTCAATTTGCTGGCGATATCTTTGACCCACACTTGTGATTCTGCGTTCGTTTTATTACTCTTCCAATTACCGGCAATAAATAAATTTTTCATATGATAAGATTATACTCTATGGCAAAGAGCTTACTCAACGACTTAAACAAGGACCAAATTGAAGCTGTGAAACTTTGCGATGGGCCTATTCTCATCCTCGCGGGGGCGGGGAGCGGAAAGACGAGAGTCTTAACCTATAAAGTCGCCTATTTAATCGGCGAAAAACACGTGTCCCCTCATGAAATCCTCATGGTCACGTTTACCAATAAAGCGGCCAACGAGATGAAAGACAGGATCCGGAAACTCCTCGGAAGATCGACTGATATGCCTTTTGCCGGAACGTTCCATGCATTGTGCGTCAAGATTCTGCGCCGCGATGGAGTGCGCATCGGTATCGCGCCGAATTTTGCTATTTACGATGAACAGGATCAGGTTGATGCAATCAAAGAGGTGATGAAGTCGCTCGATTTATCCACAAAAAGTTTTAATCCCAATGCGGTCCTTCACACCATCGGTGAAGCAAAAAATGAGCTTATATCAGCCACCGAATATCCGCAGTACGCGCGCGGATATTTCCAGGAGGCCGTTGCGCAAATCTATCTGGCCTATCAAAAATTGTTAAAGAATAACGAAGCATTGGATTTTGATGACCTCCTGTCAAAAACCGTTGAGCTCTTTCAAAAAAACAAAGAAGTATTGGGATATTATCAGGAAAAATATCATTACGTTATGGTGGACGAATACCAGGATACGAACAAGGCGCAATATCTGTTAACAAAATATTTATCAGGCCGCTATCACAACATCTGCGTTGTCGGTGATGCCTCGCAGAGTATTTACCGCTGGCGCGGGGCTGATTTCCGCAATATTACGAACTTTAAACGCGACTACCCACAATCTCATGAATTTCACCTGGAACAAAACTACCGCTCAACACAAAAAATTCTTGATGCCGCCCATGGCGTTATATCCAAAAATACGTCGCACACAATATTAAAACTCTGGACGGAAAAAACCGGCGGCGAACAGATCACACTCTATGAAGCGCGCACCGAGCACGATGAAGCGTCATTTCTCGTCCAGACGATTTTGCAGGCCGGAGGTCGGCCGTTTCACGATTTTGCCGTTTTATACAGAACCAATGCGCAGTCCCGCGTGTTGGAGGAGGCATTTTTACATGCAGGAATTCCCTACCACCTGGTCGGAGGCACCCGGTTTTATGAACGAAAGGAAATCAAGGACGTATTAGCCTATCTTCGCTGTGTCGCAAATCCCAAGGATTCTGTTTCCTACAACCGTATTGAAAAATTGGGAAAAGGACGGCTCACAAAATTCCTCGAGTTTTTTGAAACAATTGCACACGATAACAAGCTCGTCAACCTCACAACGCTTGAACTTCTTGATCAAATTTTGGCAGCGACACAATATCTGGAGCTGTATGACGCCAATGTCGAGGAAGAAGCATACAGACTCGAGAATATTAAGGAACTCCGTTCGGTCGCAACTGAATTTCCTGTGTTACGGGATTTTTTGGAAACCGTCGCACTCGTCGAACAGGAGTATGAACCCAAAAACGTCCGCCTGCGCGAAGAAAACCGCGACGCCGTCACGCTTATGACGCTCCATGCAGCCAAGGGCCTTGAATTTGATATCGTGTTTATCGTCGGCATGGAAGAGGGGCTATTCCCCCACAGCCGGACGCTCATGGATAAGGAGGAACTCGAGGAAGAACGGCGCCTGTGTTACGTCGGCTTAACCCGCGCGAAAGAAAAATTATACCTTACGTATGCAAACCGCAGATTATTTTTCGGTACGCGGACGCAAAATATGATTTCCCGGTTTATCGCGGATATTCCGGCCCACGTATTAGAGCTCAACGTATCGCTGAATGCCGATCGTGGCTTCAATGACGATGACATGTTACTATGACCTGCCTTTTTACTCACCTAAGAGCGCTTTGTTGACGACGTAATCAAGTTCAGCAATGTTCACCGGAGTCGTATTCAATTTGTCATACGAGATTTTTGCTTTATTGATAGCCTTAAAATCATACCGATCTAAGGCTGCTGTCAATGCGGATTTTTTACCGCAAATCCGCTCATAGAGTTTATCGAGCGTCTTGTTGCCGGCAAGCTCATCGGCTTTCTTCTCAGCCAATCTATAGCTTTCCACATTGTGTTTGATAAATGCTTTCCGTACGGCAATGGCGTTCTTTTTGCCGGGCGTCGCGTCGGTTCGTAGTACATGATTATCAAACTCAATGTGTCCGCCCCAATTAAGCTTCCGTAACATCCAGAACACTCCGATAATTTCCTTCACTCCGTCCATACCCGTCATGGTAGGATTGTCATTATCAAACTGTCCGGGTTTCTGATTTCCCAGATGCAGAAAGGGAAGTTTCTTTGCGTGAACTGCCATAGCAATTGCATTAATTGCCGACAAATTCGTCATTCCTTCATGCTGGAGTATTTCCGGATTTACTCCCCAAAAATCAGGATCTTCCAGACGGCTGACAAGCGCGAGCGCATGGCCTGTGGTGGCAAGAAACATTTCTCCGCGCGGTTCGTTCGGCTTACTCTCAATCGTACCGCCTTTAATGGAAAAATTATTTTCCTTTATATACCGCGTAGCCAGGTTAAGGCCCTGTTCGATATACGTGTAACATTTATCCCAAGGTATGGCGAACTGACACTCAAATCCGTCACGTGCCACCCAATACGTCAGATATTCCGCACCGAAAAAATTTCCGATCCGGATAGTTCGCATGACTTTTTGAGCAGCCAGTGCTCTAATCTCCGGATCCGGATTCGTGAGTCCTCCGTTTCGAAAAATCAGATCGCCGTGCAGGCTGCAGGTTACCATTTTCATCTTAAGCCCCACAGCATCCATCTTCTTTTTGATTGTCCGAAGAGTCTTATAAGTAACGCTGTTTTTGTCGAGATCATCTTCCGGTTTTGTCGGATCCCAATCCACAAGGTTATCGTCATGAGTTGAGGTAAAGTTGATTAACCCCTTCGATTTGGCATCGCATAAAATATCACAGACTTCTAAAGGAGTTACACTGTCCATTACTGGCGCTCCGAATGGATCACCTACAGAATTTGCTACACACCAAAAGGGCATGGAAAGTTTTCGTTTATTCATATTGTCCTTTCATAATAAATTTTTTATAGTAAACTTTTCTTTAAACATGTCTCCCATCGCGCATATGCCTCCAGATATGCGCCCCGTTGGGAAAAATTTGGCTTTATTGTTTTCATAATTTCTAAATGTTTAAATGCTTCTCGAGCGGACGGGTATATACCTGCTCCGATACCGGCTCCACGCGCGGCACCCTGAGCACCGTCGGTATTGTAGAGCTGAATCACCGAGTTCGTGAGAGTTGAAAAGGCCTGAGCAAACAGTGGACTTAGGAACATATTGGCATAACCGGTTCTAATAACTTTTATTGAAAGTCCCATGTCTTTCATAATCTGAAGTCCATAATTCATCGCAAAAACAACGCCTTCCTGAATTGCTCTGGCTATATGTCTTCTGGTGTGAATTGTTAAATTAAGCCCATGAATCGATGCGCCGATGTTTTTGTTTTCGAGAGTACGTTCCGCCCCGTTCCCAAATGGTAAAATACAAAGTCCATCAGAACCGATTGGCGCGAGGAGAGCCATATGATTCATTTCGTCGTAACTGAGACCCTCTTTACTGAGCGTAAATAACTTATTTTTCGACCACGAATTGAGAATTCCGGCACCGTTTAAACACAAAAGTGTACCGTAACGGGGTGTCTTTTTCGTATGATTTACATGGACAAATACATTTACACGGGACTTTTTATCGAAAATAGGCTTATCGCCGACGCCATAGACTACTCCCGATGTCCCGGTGGTTGCTGCAATTTCTCCGGGATTAAGAACATTCAGGGAGAGTGCATTGTTTGGCTGATCCCCGGCGCGATAAGAAACCGGTACTCCGACCGGCAAGCCCGTCATTTCTGCCGCTTCCGCTGTGAGTCTGCCCTGTATCGAAAATGTCGGCACGATGTCCGGAATAAAATCTTTCGGGATGCCGTAATAGTTAAGTACCAGATCCGCGATATCCTGCTTCTGATAATCCCAAAGAATTCCCTCCGAAAGCCCTGTGACGGTTGTCTTTACCTCTCCGGTAAACTTATATGCAATATAGTCCCCCGGAAGCATGATTTTATATATCCTCTTATATATGTGAGGTAAATTCTGTTTCACCCATGCGAGTTTTGAAGCAGTAAAGTTACCTGGAGAATTTAGGAAATGGGTAAGGCATGTTTTTTGGCCGATTTTTTTAAATGCTTTGTCGCCAAGTGCTACAGCGCGGCTGTCACACCAAATAATTGATGGATACAGCACGTTCATATGTTTATCGACGAGAACCAATCCATGCATCTGATACGTTATACCAATCGCTCTCACGTCTTTTAATTTATTCCCTACCTGCATTTTAATTTTTAATGTCGCCTGAACAATGTTTTTCCACCACATGTCAGGATGTTGTTCGGCCCAACCGGGGTGCGGAGAATCTATCGTTAATTCTTTATCAGTGGATGCAGCTTTTGCGATGAGGATGCCGGTTTTACTATCAATAAGCGAGGCTTTGATAAACGAGCTGCCTAAATCATACCCAAGTAAATATCCATCTGTTGCCATACTCTTTGGGCACATTGTACCGCTTTTATACAAATATGCAAAAAAACAGGAATCTTTACTTTGAAATACAGTGAAAAAGCACAAGGACAAAAAGAAAAACTCTACCTAATGTACGCCAACAGGGGGGGCTGTTTTTCGGCACGCGGACACAAAATATGATTTCACGATTCATCGCTGACATTCCCGCCCATGTCATGGAATTAAATGTATCACTCAATAGTGACCGGGGGTTTCAGGATGACGACCTCTTACTTTAGGGTAAACCGCAAGATAACGAGTGCCAGCGTGCCAACGACAACGCCGACAGAGAGAATCATTTCCAAAATCAGAAAAACCCGGGCAACCCCCCTGACATGGGTAAATGAAAAAAATGGGAACAACCTGCTGTCGATCGGGAGCCACGCAATAGCCTCAGAAGAAGCCTGTTGGTAGGCTCTTTTTTTTGCTCTTCTTTTCATTTAATCCCATTGTATCATAGGAATAAAAGATAGATAATATACATCATGAAGGCCGACAGATCAATCCGTCCCGTCGATGATTCCGAGAGAGGAAAATGGGATGCGCTAGTCGCACATCCTCTCCAATCCTGGGAGTGGGGCGAATTCCGTAAGAGCATGAATATCGATATCGCGCGGCTCGGCGTATTCAACAATAATAAGCTCATTGAGGGATGGCAAATATCGTTCCATAAAGTGCCGCATGTCGCCTATACCATTGGCTATTTCCCGAAAGGCCCGGAACCGGTTTCTGATATGATTGAGGCGCTGGGTAATTTGGGTCGCGAAAAAAATGCAATTTATATCCAACTTGAACCAAATATACAGGCTGCGGATGCCAAAATACCCCTATCGGCACTCTTCCGTAAGTCACACCATCCATTATTCACCAAATACACATTCGTGCTTGATCTGACAAAATCAGAGGATGACTTGCTCAAGGCCATGCATCCGAAAACCCGATACAACATCCGAGTTGCCCAAAAACACGGCGTCGTAATCCGCGAGGATTCAAGCGAAAAAGCGTTTAACGCATACGTAACTCTCTCTGAAGAGACGACGAAACGCCAGGGTTTTTATGCCCATAACCGGCATTACCATACCACGATGTGGCGATTGTTTAAAGAGAAAAATATCGCCAAATTATTTACGGCAACGTATGAGGGAACTATTGTCACCGCATGGATCGTTTTTTTGTGGAACGATACGGTCTACTATCCCTATGGAACATCCTCCCGGATAAACCGCGATATCATGGCACCGAACCTCATGTTATGGGAGATCGCCAAATGGGCAAAAAAAGAAGGTTTCAAACAATTTGATCTCTGGGGTGCAATGGGACCCAATCCCGACACAAAGGACCCATGGTACGGATTCCATCGTTTTAAAGAAGGATATAAACCACAGCTTATCGAATTTGCGGGATCCTTTGATCTTGTTGTCAATCCGCTTCTCTACCACCTCTACACTGCGGCCGATACGATAAGGTGGGCCTATTTACATGTCCAGGCAAAAATATAATTACGTCATACAGGCTATGGAACCCCAACAATCAGATGAGTACGCACAATATATCAGGCTGTTGGGCTGGAAGGCCGTCAGTCTGGACGGTGTAAATATTTTTTACCGGCAATTTCCCCTCTTCGGGGGGATGATGAAAGTTCACCGGCCTCTCAAGCTGCCAAATCCAAAGAAACTCGTTTCAATCATTAAGGCGAATCATATAAAAAACCTTGTTATAGAACCCGTAGAAAATCAAAATCAAAAACTACTTGATGCGTGGTGCAAAACGCTTGCCAAATCCGTAACAATTAACACCACGCCGTTCCTTCCTACAAAAACATTCCGGGTTGATCTGACGCGTAATAAGAATACAATCTTCGGCTCGTTTTCCGAAGCGAAACGCCGTGCAGTACGAAGAGCACTGAAACTTGGCGTCATTGTTAAAAAATCTGAGAATATCAATGATCTCATCCGCATTAAAAATAAATCAGGCGGACTGTTTGGATTTATTACGACAACGGGCATTAAAGAATTGTGGAATATCTTTCATCCGAAAAATATATCCATACTCCTCGCATATGCACGAGACGACGATCACCGTCCCGTCGGTGGTGTTCTTCTCCTTTTCTGGGACAACATCGCATACTATTGGATCGCCGGGGCTATAAAAAAGGGAAAAAAACTCTACGCTCCGACGCTCCTCGTATGGGAAGCGCTCAAAGAATCAAAGGAACATAAGTGCCGGTCATTTGATTTTGTCGGCGTTTGGGACGAACGGATTCCGGGCAAAAATCTAGAATGGAAAGGATTTACGAAATTCAAAGAAGGATTCGGCGGCACAAATATTTATTATCCTCTCGTTATACACTAACATTAATTCCACGCTTCACAGATGAGACGAAATTCGCAGAAATCACAGTGTCTTCCGGGCGTCGGGGCAAAATCACTTTGTTCCATGAGCTTTGCTTTTTCAAAAATCTCTTTACGGGCAAGGGCCAACTCCTCCTGATTTCTTGTCGCGGACAATTTTTCCTGGCCTTCAAAAAAATAAAACGAAACGATGACCTTTTTTGGCGGGTCTTTATAGATGCCACCTTGTGCAGCGCTAAGCGCGTACACTGTCAACTGTTCATCGCGTGCCGCATCCCGGCTCTTTGGCGCTTGACCGGTTTTATAATCAATGATTTCTATCGTGCCGTCTTCATGTTTATCAATCCGATCAATTCTTCCCCCGAGCGTAAGCTCTGGGGTAATTTTTATCTTAAACGGTTCCTCAAGAGCTATCGGAATAGTTTTCGGATCATATCCCTTTTTGAAAAACCCCTCCAATAACTCTTTACCGTGTGCCTTCAGCTTTGCTTCATACGCCTTATTACCGAATCCGACTGACACCCAATGTTCATCAAGCAGCTGAAATAATGTTTCCAGGGTCGGATGCTCTCCATTTTTTACAAGTTCATAAAATGCGCGCACGACTTTGTGAATAGTATCACCGAACGACAAAGCTGCAGACGGCGGAATCGGAATTTTTATAATATACCGATATTTATATTGAAGCGGGCACGTTTCAAACGTTGCAAGCTGTGAATAAGAAAGATACGAAATCGGGTGACCTACCATTTTTTTTGTAGGTTCTTCCGGTTTCGCCCAGTCCAAAAAAGATAACTGCTTTGTATTACGCCCTTCATCGATGACGATAGAATCCTCAAAACCAGTCCCCAGCGATTCCGCGATAAACGGCGATAACTTTTTCTCCCGTTTCCCCTCACCATAAAATTTTGCCGCGGTTAAAAATAAGAGATCGCGTGCGCGGGTCATTCCGACGTAAAAAAGCCGCCGCTCTTCCTGTGTGTGAAAATCCCCGGTCGGCAATACTTCCTTAATGAGCGCTTCGGGAATAGGAATCTGTTCCTTCCGCTGTGTCGTCGGAAACCGTTGTGACACTAAATTAACGAGGAAAACCACAGGAAATTCGAGCCCTTTTGCGGAATGAACCGTCATAAGTGTCACGGCATTATTATCGCTCCAGTCGGCGTCCGTTGACATCGGTGATTCTCCGAGTGTCATGGATAAATCGATCCAGTCGACGACGGTAAAAACGCTTGCATCATCGTGCTCAACTTCATACGTCTTCAATTTGTTGAAAAATTTGGAAATATTAAGCGCAATTTTCTCATCCTTAACCGATTCGTAATTCGCAAGCCGTTTGAGTAAGCCTGTGTCTTCAAGAAAATAATAGAGAATCTGCCCCGCTGTTTCTCTTTTAATTAATCCCAGGTGTTTATGGATCATGGCAACCAGTTGTATAACCTTTTTTTGCGTCTCATCAGTTACAAAAGGCCTAGGAATACGCGTGGGAACGCGAGGCGAAATTTTCGAAGATCGCTTATCGAGACCTTCGGCTTCGCTCAGGTTAAACTTAGCAATATCTTGTTGCGCTTGCCCTGAGCGAGCAACGCGAGCCGAAGGGAGCAGCGGATCAAGAAAATTTTGCGGCGCGTTCCCAGATAGCGCTTCGCATGCTTCAAAAATGGAAATTCCATACCGTTTTGCGTAATTTGACAGTGACGCTACATCTCGCGGAGGCAAGTTCAGCCAATCCATGGTTAAGAGCCGGTACATCGCGACACTGTCTTCAAAGTTGTAAAGAACCTTGAGATATGCGATAAGATCCTTCACTTCCGGTTGCCGGTACAGTTGTCCCGGCCCTAAAAATTGATAGGGTATTCCCGACCGTGCAAAAGCTCTCGCAAACGGATCCGCGTGATTATTCGCACGTACTAACAGAGCAATGTCCGAGTATGAATATTCGTTATGTTGTTTCATGACATCAACAATTTTCCGCGCGACGGCATCCGCTTCGTTTTCCACGCGATCGGCGAACAAAACCTGAATCTTCTCCCCGTTTATTCTTCGCGCGCTCTCCAATTTCTTTTCAATTTTTTCCGCGACTTCCAGCCGGTCGGGATTATTGTGTTGGACCAGGTCGTATGAACGGTCAAGTATTTCTTTTGTCGACCGATAATTTGAAGTCAACACGACAATGGTTGCTTTCGGAAATGACGCCCGAAATTGAATCATGTTGGAGACGGCCGCACCTCGCCAGCGGTAAATCGCCTGGTCATCATCGCCGACAACCGTAATATTCTTTCTCCGACCCGCAAGGAGAATGGCCAACTGATTCTGCGCGAAATTCGTATCCTGGAATTCATCAATGAGAACATATTTAAATTGATTCTGATAGTTAGCGAGAATTTTCGGTCTCGTCCGGAAAATAAGTAGTACTTGACTGATTAAATCAGAATAGTCACAAACCCCTTCCTTCACTTTAAGCTCTTCATATGTTCTATAAGCGTTTGCAAGTTCAAAATATTTTTCTCCTTCATTCTGATCGTTTTCTCCATTTTGAATTTTGGATTTTGCATTTATTTTGGATTTGGAATTTTGATTTTTACCTCCGGGGGATTTTGCCCATTTGAGATATTCCGTCGGCGTCACATCCTCATCTTTTAACCTGCTGAAATGTCCGACCATACCGGCGATAAATTTCGTCGGGTTTCCGAGCGGACGGAAATAGTTAAGATCGAATCGGAAAATATTCTTCCGGAAAAACATGATTGTCTCCGCCTCTGTCATGAGTGTGTACCCGGGGTCAATGCCTACATTAATGGCTTCATTCCGTAATATCCTGTCGCAAAACGCATGAAACGTTGAAATCCACATCTGCGTGACCCCGTACGGCAATGCTTTATCGACCCGTTCTTCCATTTCGCGGCTCGCTTTTTCGGTGAAGGTGAGGGCTAAAATTTCCTCGGGTTTTACGATTTCCTTTGCAATAAGATATTTTATCCGCTCCGTAACGACGGTTGTTTTCCCAGTCCCGGCCCCGGCGATAATCATAAGAGGCCCGGAGCCGTGCTTCACGGCTTTCAATTGCTGTTCGTTCAATGAGCCTTCATCAACGGATACTTTTGTCATGTCGGGTTATTATATTACTATCTTGTTTGATCAGATCGAGTAATTGGGGAAAGTCCTTCATGCCCGATTCCGATCCCATATGACCTAACCCGTGTAACCTTACAATCTTGCTCTTCAATTTTTCCCGAAATTCTACAGATTTAAGTTTATCAATATATGGATCGTTATCACTGTACAGAACAGTTGAATTTGGAATAAGCCTCCGTAGTTTGGGAAAATCGAATTGTTGATGATAAAACGAATCGTTTGCCTTTTCAATATAGTCGGATTTCCCGTACACCTCAAAAAACGGCGCAATAAAATATGCATTCGCTAATTGCATAGAATATTTTTGAGCGACGAGTAACGTAAACACGGGGCCTAATGAATGGGCAACAATACATAATTTTGTATCCGGTTTAATAGTGTTACGAATCTTTTCGAAAACATCAAACCATGCACCTAATTGTTGCGTAGGAGCGTATTCGGACACAGGCTGCTTGGATATCTCCGACCATTTGTCCACCGGAAATTGCGGCGCTATCACAATATGGCCCATCTTTTGTAACTCGTTTTTCAACCACGGAAACCAAGCATTATTTGGTGATTCAAAAGTACCGTGAATGAATAAGAATGTCATGTGGGGTTATTATATTACGGATTGTCCCGTTTTATTGCATTAAGGAGTTGCGGAAACTTGAAAAGATGTGATTCTATTCCCATATGTCCCAATCCGGTCAGTTTAATCGTTTTACTCCCTAATTTTTCTGCGAACTCGAGCGCCTCCCACTCGTGGACATTCGGATCATCGTCACTATAAATAACCGTTGATTGAGGGATTAACGATCGAAGACGTGCAAAATCGAAATCATGATAATAAAACGTTATATTCGCTTTATGGATCAGGGCTGCCGATTTATCCTTTAACTCTTCCTCAGTTGCCGGATGGAAAAACGGAGCAATAAAATACGCATTTTTTGCGTATAATCCGCACTTTTCAACCATAAAAAGGATAAACATCGGACCAAGTGAATGACCCACAAAACAGAGTTCTTTGTGATTTTGTATTTTCGGTAGAAGTTTTTCGAATGACTCTGTCCATACCGTCAGATTTTGACTCGATCGGTATTCTGCAACGGGTAATTTTGTGACTTTCGACCACTCATCTGTCGGTAATCGGGGTGCAAATACTTCATGACCTAACCCTTCTAATTCTTTCTTAAGCCATGGAAACCACGCCTCTTCTGGCGATCCGAATGATGCATGAATAAAAACAAATGTCATGAGTGTTTTTTTATAAACGTATTGATGTCGTTATCAATACCCGTAATTTTTTCCGCTTTTGCCAAAATAATTTTTTCCCACTTTTCGGCTTCAAGAATATCCTGTTTTCTACTACTTAACTTCACTTCAACCTGTTTTTCCTTATTAAACCGCACAACACACAAATAATCATTATCCCAAATCCCAAAATCGAGCTCACGTACCTCTTTTTCAATATCCTGCATCATGACAAGAAATATTTTAATTCCGGCCTTCAAATCCAAATCGATTTGTTGTAATAATATTGTACGTTTCAAATCGTCCAAATCCTGAACAACAAACACGCGGGTAAAATCTTTGACTCTTAGGGCTGCTTTTCTCGCTTCTTTATAATATTCGCTCTGTGTTTCCCAAAGTGACAGACCGGTAAAAAACGTGCAGAATCCTTTCTTACTCAAATTCCGAAAATGAAACAATCCCTCATCAAATATTTCTTCCGGCTTGAGATACACAACCTCTTCATGGCGTCCTTTGAGATAATTCGTCGCAAACAACTGCCGTCGGTGATCGATATAGTGCTGGTATAAGCTTAAATCCAACCTAGATTTACATAACTCATATACTAAGGGAAATTCGTTTAAATTCACGGCGGCATTCAAATGACCCGCCTTCTTAACAAGAATTATTGAACTATGTAATGGTTCTGCAAATTTGACGGGCTGCTCCCGTTCAACATAGGGATCGCTGTCTGAATACAACACATAGGAAACAGGAATACGTTTGCGGAGTTTTTCATAATCAAAATCCGTTTTGTAAAACGGCGCGTTTACATGGTCAAATTGCCAGGGTTTGTTGAGCTTGGACATAAACGGGCTGATAAAAATAGCAGAATCCAGTTGGATATTGTATCGCTCAACCACATGGAGTATAAACAGCGGCCCCAGCGAGTGGCCGATAAAACAAAGTTTCTCATTTTTATCAAACGTTTTATACATCTCGTCGAATGCTTTAAACCAATTCTCAAGACTCTGATGTTTCGGAGGCGCTGACAGCCCCGCTTTCGTCAGTTCATCCCAATCATCGCACGGGAAAGTGGGGACGACGACCTCCTGATCAAGTAATTGCAATTGTTCTTTAAGCTGAGGAAACCAATTTTCCTCAGGGTTTCCGAACGATCCGTGAAATAATACAAATTTCATAATTTATTTTTTATATTTTCCAACAATTGGTCAAATTTCTTAAATCGTGGATGATATGCCACGTTAAAATGCCCAGCGTCTTTAACAATTATTAATTGTGCATCTAATTTTTGAGCCAAATCTTTCCCCTCAGTAACCGGCGTATCATCATTCGTTGATTGGTAAATCTCAAAATACCTGCTTCCCTTTTTTATTTTGTCCCAATCAAATGGCTTCTCGTGAAAAGAGTCAATTTTATTCCATCCCTTCGGATACCATCGGTAGGTAATCCATGGTCCAACCAAAAAAACTGCTGCAACCGGACGTTTAATTTGCTCTAATACCCGGTACATAAATATGCACCCGCGACTATGTGCGACGAATATCGTATGTTCATCAATATATTGTTCGTACTCTTTAAGAGTAGCAAGCCAGGCGGACAGATCGTGACCTCCGTATGCCAAATCCTGATTTTTAGGAATAGGGAATTCTGGAACAAATACGCGATACCCTAATTTTTCCAGTTCTTTTTTTAACCAGGGAAGCCAGTTTTCTTGCGGGTTGCCATAGCTTCCATGGATAATAAAAATCGTTCTCATACCAGCTTCATTTGCTTTATCCATTTCATGATTTCGTCCGTTAACTCTTTTTCGTATCCCACATAACTATGCGATGCGTTTGTTATTATTTTTGATGTGAAACTCTGGGAATTTTTAACCTTACTACCGAAAATCTTCACAGCATCCGCTACGGACGGCAAAATATATATATCTTTCTCTCCGTATATAAGAAGCTGCGGTTCTTTAATCGACCCTAGAACCCGCCAGTTCGGATTATCGGGACTAAGATATGGAAATAAATTGCCGACTCCGTCTTCCATAAAATATCCTGAGTATGCTCCGACGGATATCGGGCACACCTCGATAAACTCATCGGGAAGCATTTCACGGGCTTTTCCTTCCTCAAGTTTTTTCGCAATCATTTGGTTAACTGACTTATATTTTTCTTCTCCGAATTTATGTCTCATCAAACCCGCATCGTTTTGCGGAGACAGGTGAATAAAGGCGATAATGCGCGGGTCCTGTTTTTTATATTGATAAAAAATATTTTTATTTGGTCCGAGGCTGTGACCCTGTAAGATAATTTTCTTTACTCCATGTTTTGATAGAAATTCGACCCAGGCCGCTATATCAAAAAGTGAATCCTCAAATTTCTCATACGCACCACCAACTTGGACCCAATCAATTTGTTCCCCGTTATGCTTTCTGATATCTGCGAATACATCATGTCCGCGATTGTTGGCGGTGAGGAATGAAATTTTTTGGGAAGCCAATTGTTCTCCCACAACTTCAATAAATTTGTGAGTATAAAAATCCCCAGCTGTTCCGTGGGAATATAAAACGGCAACCTCACTCTTTTGGTCCATCCAAAATCCTGATAACTCTAATCCGTCAGAGGTGATGGTTTTAACTAATTGTCCCTGCAACATAGAATATTGGAAATACGATTATGCGTGTTCTTCGGATAACTCACGGAAATTTTGCGTCCGTGTGAGTTTTTGTCCCAAAAGATTAAATGCGCTTGTGACATTTCCCATTGTATTATAAGCATTTCCGACATGTTTACCAAGAACACTCAGATTATCTTCGACTTTCTCATAATCCTTTTGTATTGCACGAAGCAAGCGGAAGATTTCCCTTGATTTCAGTTCAAGCTCTTTTCCCTGAAATGATAAGAGTAACACTTGGAGATGCGCATAAAGCGTGTTGGGCGAAACCGGATAAACCCTCTGGCCTCTGGCAAATTCCATGAGGTCATTTATATTGGCTATTTCGTAGTAAACTGATTCCGACGGAATGTACATAAGGGCAAAATCCATCGTCCCTTCTTCGGGTAATATATATTTCTTACTGATATCGCTCACATGTTTTTTTACGTCAGAGATAAAATCGCGCTTTGCCTGATTACGGATAGCTTCGGTCTCTCCGTTATGCAAAAGAGTAAAATTTTCCATCGGGAATTTTGAATCGATACAGAGAAGCCCTGCGTCGGTTTTGAGAACTGCATCGACTTTGACTCCGGATTTAAACGCATACTGTAAATGAAATGATTGTTTGGGAAATGATTGTCCGATCATATCTTTAAGGACCTGTTCACCGATGTTGCCGCGGAGTTTCGGCGACTGAAGAAATTCCTGAAGTGACCTGATGCCGCGGCCGACCTCCGACATTTCCCCGACGTTTTTATTGAGCGCACCGATCACACGGGCAGCCTCATCGAGCCTCTCATTAAGCTGCCGGGAGTTCGACTGCAGCGTTCTCGTCATCTCGACCGAGGTCCCGCGCATAGCGTCGTTTAATGTCTTATTAGTATGCTCAATCGTCACCTGCATGCTCTTGAGCCATGCCACAAGCGTTTCGTCGCCGCTCTTATTGAGTTTTGAGAGCTCATGTTTGATAATCCATACCAATACGGTAAATCCAAGGAGATTGATTGCTATTATAATAATGAAGTCATTCATGATGATCACACGATACCACATGACGATGTGATACGCTAGATTTATGGAATTACATGATGCGCCAAGGCTCCATGGTCACACAAACCATAATGTAATCTGGCTTATAATCGGAATCTGCGGCTTAAGCGGCTTAGGCTGGTTAATAAATACCCAGGACCCGGACTTCATCGTTCCGCTTGGGGCGTTTTTTCTCTTAGTTTTCGCAACGACGTTCAGTCTCACATTATTTATAACAAATATTGTACGACGTTCCATTCTGGTTGGTGGTGGGGTATTCGTCTTTTTTTTACTCCGCTTCCTTGGGCTCAGAGATCTGTATTATTCCATTCTACTGCTCGCCTGCCTCATTTCCCTTGAGGTATACATGCAAAAACGATAGAATGACCACATAATGAAATTCTACGTCACCTGCTCTATCCCCTACGTCAATGCAGCTCCACACATCGGGCACGCGCTCGAATTCGTGCAGGGAGACGTTGTCGCCCGCTATCACAAATTATTAGGAGATGAGACACTCCTCCTCTCGGGCGGAGATGAAAACGCCCTCAAAAATGTTCAGGCCGCGGAGAAAGCAGGCGTTCCGGTGCAAAAATTTATTGACGATAATACGCAGAAATTTTTCGATTTAACGAAGGCCTTAAACTGCGATTTCAACGTCTGGCAAAAAGGAAGCGACGTCTACCACCATTTCAAAGCAAGCCAGAAACTGTGGAACTTGTGTAAAAAAGATATTTATAAAAAATCATATGAAGGATTATATTGTGTCGGATGTGAAGCATTTTATACGAAAGATGAACTCAATGAAAACGGCGAATGTTTCGAACACCCCGGAAAAAAATTGGAAACGGTGAAAGAGGAAAATTATTTTTTCCGCCTCTCCTCATATCAGAAACAGCTCATCAAACTTATCTCGGAAGATACGATAAAAATTATTCCGGATTTCCGGAAAAATGAAATTCTTTCTTTTCTTAAACAACCTTTGTTGAATATAAGTGTTTCCCGAAGTAATGCACGCGCAAAAAATTGGGGCGTCCCAGTTCCCGAAGATCCAACACAGAGGATGTACGTCTGGTTTGATGCCTTAAACATTTATCAATCCGGCGTCGGATTCGGGTGGAATGATGAAAAATACAAGAAATGGTGGCCGGCCGATGTACATATGATCGGCAAAGGTATTAACCGGTTTCATACGGTCTACTGGCCGGCATTTTTACTTTCCGCAGGACTCAAACTACCAAAATCCGTATTCATTCACGGATATTTCACATTAAACGGCCAAAAAATGAGTAAAACCCTCGGCAACGTGATTGATCCGGTCGAATTAATAAATAAATATGGAGCCGACCCCGTACGCTATTATTTTTTGCGCGAAATTCCGTCAACCAGTGACGGTGATTTTTCCGAACGAAGATTTAAAGAATTGTATAATGCAGATCTCGCGAATGGATTAGGCAATATTACCAGCCGCATTACCACGATGATAGATAAGTATTGCGAGGGAAAAATCCCAACAATCGATCAGGATCCGGAAACCCACCCGTTACGGACCGATGAACACATATATAATTGGAAAAAGGCATGGTCTGATTTCGATCGTGCCATACAAGCGTACCAATTTAGTGAAGGGTTAACAGCTATTTGGAATTTCATAAAAGAGGCTGATAAATATATTGACGTCAATCAACCATGGCGATTAGCAAAAACCGATAAAAAATCTCTTAACTGGGTATTATATGGTTTGGCAGACAGCCTAAATCAGGTCGCGTGGCAAATATATCCCTTTCTGCCGGCAACGGCCCAAAAAATCGCAACAATATTAGGCAGTAAAGCGTTATTGACGAAAAATCCCAATTATAAAGACAGCTGGGTAAATGTTCAGCAAGGGACACCTATTACATCCCAGCCGCCCTTGTTCCCGAGGATTCAATAATAATGTCATCCCTGACCTGATCGGGGATCCAGTTTTTGAATTCGAGATTCCCGCCTTCGCGGGAATGACAATAAAATATATGTTCATCGACACCCACTGTCACCTCATGTTTGAACAGTTCAATGACGACCGTGCCATGGTCATCGGGAATGCCAAAAAAGCCGGGGTCAAACAGTTTATCTGTCCCGGCGTTGATATGTTTTCTTCGACGCTTGCAATACAACTTGCGAGAAATAATGCTGGTGTTGTTTTCGCAAGTATCGGCTTTCACCCATATGAAGCGTCACATGAACACGATCTTAACGCTCTTGAACAATTAATATTGTCATCCCGGACCCCGATCCGGGATCCCGATTCGGGCAATAACAAAGATGGATTCCAGGTCAAGCCTGGAATGACAATAATAGCAATCGGCGAGATCGGCCTGGATTACCATTTATTTAAGGGCGAGGTGGCCGCCGGGAAAAAACAGGAACAAAAAATTCTGTTTGAGGAACAACTCCGCATTGCCCTCAACCATAATCTGCCGGTGATCATGCACTGCCGCGATGCGTATGAAGACTTCTTTGACGTCATGGACAATGTCCCAACCATGCCGCGAGGGGTCATTCATTGTTTCTCCGGCGGGCTTCAGGACCTTCGTGAAGCGAAACGAAGAAATCTATTTGTCGGCATCGACGGCAATCTCACCTTTTCAAAACAACTGCAACTCATTGTCCCGTCAATCCCGCTTTCTATGATACTTTTGGAAACCGATTCGCCGTATTTGACCCCCATCCCCCACCGCGGGCAGCGGAATGAACCCAAAAACATTCCGCTCGTGGCCCACAAAATTGCGGAATTGCTCAATATCCCCTACACTGAAGTAGAAGAGCAAACAACCAAAAACGCCCGGACGCTGTTTACACTCCCGACATAAACCGTTATGACCACATCCTTCGTTATTCCTGTCCATAATGAGGCAACAAATTTACCTCACAATGGTATAATGTAGCGAATCACTTGGGTTGTTAATATGCGCCAATTATTCATACGTCATCCAACATTCACCATGCGGCTGATGGAAATAGTCGTTCCGAGCCTGTCATGGTTTCTTATCACAATGCCATTATGGCTCTCCTTTTGGCACCCGGCGCTCGTTGCGTATCTCATTATCACTTTCGACGTATTCTGGTTTTATAAATCATTTACACTTGCGCTTCACGCAATCAAGTCTTTTGTCACGATGAACGCACACGTAAAGATAGACTGGCTCGCGCTTGCCAAAATGCAGGAATCGTTTAACAAACTGTATCACGTCATCATTATCCCTGAATACAGGGAGCCGATTCATATTTTACAGCGGACGTTGGAATCTCTTGCAAAACAGGATTTCCCGAAGGAAAGGCTTATTATCGTACTTGCAACTGAAGGAAAAGACACACTCTCCCAAGAAACGACATCACTATTACAAAAAGAGTTTACGCCGCAATTCGGAAAATTTATCGTTACAAAACATCTATTGAAAGCTGGAGAAGTTGCGGGAAAATCATCTAACATGGCGTTCGCCGCACGGTCAATCGTTTCTAAACTAAAATCATGGAAAATTCCACTGGCATTTGTCACTGTAACCTCGTGCGACGCCGATGCGCTTATTCACCCGAAATATTTTTCCTACCTTTCTCATCTTTTTTTGACGGATCCTGATCGCGACTATCATTTTTACCAGGGTGCCATTCTTTTTTACAACAATATTTGGCGTATCCCGCTCCCGAGCCGGGTCGTCAATACCATGTTCAGCATTTCAAACCTTGCAATACTTTCACAAAAAAATAAACTGATTAATTTCTCAACCTACTCACTATCTTTTGCGACCGCCGTCAAAGCCGGATATTGGGGCACAGATGTCATTCCTGAAGATTATCACATGTTCTTTAAGGTCTATTTCGCACTCGGAGAAAAGGTAAGTACGAAAAGCATCTTTTTACCGCTACTCCTTGATGCCGCAGAGAGTCATGGATTCTGGCGTACAATGGTCAACCAATATGAACAGTCCAAACGATGGGCCTGGGGTATATCGGATATACCGTTCGTTATGCAAAATGCATTTATCCATAATGAAATCCCGGCAGGAGATAGGATGCGCCGTACACTTAACCTACTCGAACAACATGTATTTTGGCCGTCAAATTGGTTTATTCTCACCATCGGAAGCGTCCTCCCGCCTCTCGTCAACCAGGCATTCAGCCGTACGGTCCTCGGTCACAATCTGGCCCAGCTTTCATCGGGCATTCTCACATTATCCTTAATTTTTCTCTTGATTATCATCATTCTCGATTGGCGTACGAAACCTCCACGGCCGAAAGAATTCACTTCATGGAAACTCCCGTTCCTCTACCTCCAATGGATTACAGTGCCGATTGTTTCCTTCTTTCTTTCGGCGCTTCCAGGCCTGGACGCACATACGCGCATGATTCTCGGGAAACGATTGGAATACCGCGTGACAGAAAAGGTATAATTTAAAAGAATGATGAATTTTCTCTTCCATAACACGCCGCTCTTTTACCTCACTCAAAGCTTTTGGAGAGATGAAGCATTCTCAGTGCTGTTTGCACAGCGGTCGCCCTTGGAATTTTTGAAGGTCACCTTTGAGCCGCCTCTGTACTACCTGCTCCTCCACTTTTGGATGAAAATCTTCGGAACGGGTGAGGTGGCCGTACGAAGCTTGTCATTCATCGGTTTTTCACTCGCGACAATTGTCGTCATCTACTGGTCAGAAAAACTATTTAAATCACATTGGCTGTCGTGGTTCCTTCCGGTGTTTTTCTTCTTCAACCCGATGCTTATATATTACGGCGTCGAAGCGCGCACCTATGGCTGGTATATGTTTTTTGCCGTTACTTCAATGTATGCCTATATGAACGACCGGATGTTACTCTACATCATCGCAACAACGCTTGGACTTTACACACATACGTATATGGTTATCGTCCCGGCTGTTCAGATACTTCATTACATATTCGTTAAGAAACAATTACATCACTGGAAACATTGGAAAACTATCCTGAACGATTCTATGGTGCGCGCGTTCGCAATAACCGTCGTTCTTTTTGCTCCGTGGCTCATTCACGTAATCCTCGACTTGTCCAGACTTTCATCCTCCTGGTACTTCCCCGTAGACCTCCGGCTTATTTTATCGGTATTAGGTAATATGTTTATCGGATATGAAGGGACCCCATGGTTTTTATGGTCGTTTACAGAGGGGTTATCATGTATTCTTCTTGTTCTATTTATTATCGCCCTACTTCCTAAAAATGTCAGGGCGAGAAACAGTTTCTTTTTTATGATGGTAATCATTCCGCTTATCGTTACAATCGGCGTCTCATTTATAAAACCCCTTTTTGTTATCCGGTATGTTATCCCAGTGACGATCGCCGAAGTATTTCTCATTACCCTTACGATAGAAAAAATCAGAAATCATGCGCTGCAAATTGCGGCAGCGGCCATTGCTTTTCTTTTTATCATCGGCTTCAATATTTGGTATCCACAGGAGCATCCCAAACTTGATTCAAGAAGCACGATTCTCCAGATAAATGCACTTATGGGGAAAAACGATATCGTTCTGGTTGATAATCCTCTTATCTATTTTGAATCGAAATATTACAGCAAAGATGAAACGAAAGTCTTTTTCTATGATCCGAATAATGTACCATTTCCCTGGTATGTCGGCGACATCATAGTCCCGCCGTCTGAAATCGTTAAAACTATTCCAGTCTATCCGAATAGGGCGTTCCTTGTTCACGGCGACGCAAGCTACGAAATCGTTTATAACATGAATATTTCCCAAAAGTCCATGCTACCGGACCGTCATACAAAATTATGAAATTATCATTTCAATCAGCCGACAGATTAACATCATGGAAAGTCGTTAAAAAAAATTGGGTCATCCAATTAGCGACAAAATTCATTTTCTTTTTCCTCGCAGCCTCAATTGCAGCGATCATATGGCGATGGCCCATACTGCCGCCGCTTGTCCCTCTCTGGTATTCACGACCCTGGGGTGCGGACCAGCTCGCTCAACCAGTCTGGATATTTATTCTTCCGCTCGGCGCATTATGTATATACCTCATTAATCTCCTTATAAGTATCTATGTAATGAGCGAATATCTCATTTTTACCCAGGTACTTTTTTTGTCTTCGTTTCTTATTAACTTACTTTCATTTATCGCAGTCATTAAAGTTCTGTTTCTGGTAACATAACATTCATGAATTTTTTTCTACCATTTATATCCGCGCTCATTCTCACGACAATAGCAACACCCGTAGTCATACATTTAGCGAAACACTATCATCTCGTCGATGATCCCAAGGCCAGGTATCACCCGGCTCACACGCACAAGGGCATCATTCCGAGAGCAGGCGGAGCAGCCCTTTTTTTTGGTATCGCCCTTGCAACACTCTTTTTTGTTCCGATGAACAAAGTTATTGCGGGCACGCTCTTAGGATCAGTTATATTAGTGATCGTTGGGTTACTCGATGACCGGAAAGATATTAATCCATATATTCGCTTTTCCACAAACGCAGCCGCGGCACTCATTGTCGTATTTTCCGGTGTTGGCATACCGTACGTAACCAATCCATTTATAGGAGGAGTCATTAACTTAAATATCCTGCATATTTCTTTTCAGTTCATGGGCACGCATTCAATTTTCGTCTGGGCGGATCTTTTTGCCTTTTTATGGATTCTGTGGACGATGAATATCATCGGATGGTCAGCGGGAGTTGACGGACAAATGCCCGGGTTTGTCGCAATAAGTGCCTGCGTACTCGGATTATTATCATTACGGTTTACCATCCATGATCCATCACAAATCGGCGTTACCATATTTGCGTTTGTTATAGCGGGAGCATTTGCGGGATTCATCCCGTGGAATTTTTTTCCCCAGAAGATTATGCCGGGCTACGGGGGGAAAACACTTGCGGGATTTTTACTCGCGATCCTCGGAATTCTGTCGTACGGCAAAGTCGGCACCGCTCTCCTTGTGCTCGGAATTCCCATGATTGATGCCGTTTATACACTTCTGCGGCGTATCGGAAAAAGCCGTTCACCGGTTTTAGCCGATCGTGGTCACCTTCATCACAGACTCTTAGATATCGGTTGGGGGAAACGAAAAATTGCCTTGTTTTACTGGGGTGTGTCCGCTATACTGGGTGCAATTGCGCTTACGATAACAAGTAAGCAAAAAGTGTTTGCGATGCTTTTTGTCATACTTGCCGTCAGCGGATTTATGATATGGGTAGCCTTCTTTTCGCAATTATCAAAACAGCGAGACCACGACAATGGTTGAAAAATCTCGCTCTTTTTGCAACGATCCTGATGACGGGTCATATTTTTGAGGGCGCTGCGTTTTCTTCCACCCTATTGGGATTCATCGCTTTTTGTCTTCTGTCCTCATCAAATTATGTGTTCAACGATGTCATGGACATCGATCATGACCGGAAACACCCGTTTAAAAAATTCCGGCCTATTGCAAGCGGCGATCTTCCGAAACCGTTGGCGTATATATTATCCGGATTACTTGTTGTGAGCGGGCTTATTATCAGCTTTTCCATCAATAAAACCTTCTTTACCCTGTCTATTATTTTTATCCTTTTGGAGTATTCATATACGTTGTTTTTGAAACATATTACCGTAATCGACATCCTCACGATCACCGCAGCCTACTTTATCCGTGTCTACGCGGGAGAAGCTGCTACCGGATATCATATTTCCGTCTGGATTGCTCTTGCAACGTTATCGCTTGCTCTATTTCTCGCCATCGGTAAACGGCGCGCGGAACTGACGCTCATTCAGGGATACAAAGGAACCCTGCCAAATGAAACGCGATCAAGCCTTTCCCATTACTCTGAACGGCTTCTTGATACGTACACTGCAATGTTTGCAAACTCAACATTTATTACGTACGCGTTTTATACATTTCTTGAACGGCCGGTCAATCAGGGTTTTTTCTTTAAAGGTTATACGATGTTTACCCAGGATTTACCGGATCGGAAATGGATCATGATAACGATTCCTTTTGTGCTGTACGGTATTATGCGCTACATGCAACTCATTTATGAGGGCAAAGGAGAGTCTCCTGAAAAAATTCTGACAACCGATAAACCCCTGTTAACAACGGTTATTCTCTGGTCCGTATGTGTGGTACTCATCATCTATGGTATCGGCGCATAATGATCCAAAGAAGCCCTCCCCATAACAACAGCGCTCCGTAGAAAACGTGTGATCTTAATAATACTGGTACCGCATCCGGATTACGGATATTAGATGCCACCAAAACATAACCGACAAACAAAATAGTGCGAAGCAGCCAGGACACGTGAAATTCCCGGACTGCAAACCATACTGCGATAAGTGCCGGAATTATCCAGACGAAGTGGTGTTGCCAGGAAAATGCATTGATAAGTACGTTTGCAACAAGAACGAGACTTCCCTCAAGAATAAATCGCTTCCGGTCTTTCGAACTGACAATAGAGATGAATGTAGCAATCACTATTCCAAAGCCCGCTGCAATTTCCGCCAATCGCCGGACGGCGTCATTTGTGACTTCACGCGCCAGGAACCCGCTAAGCGACTGGTTGTAATAATCGCTTTTCCACCCTGAGGCGACCGCCGGAAATACGTGGACATAATAATATCCGATAAGTCTGCCATAACCCAATATTTCAAGCACTCCGTAACATACCATGAGCCCAGTAATACATCCGCCCAAAATTTGCCAACGCCGGCGCAGTATGAGCCAGGGGATAAATAGGATCGGAAACAGTTTCACCGACATAGCAACCGCAAGAACAATACCGGCGGCGAAATCCAATTTTTTCTTTTCCAAATAGAAAAATGATGCGACGCCCAGAAGAATGAGCATATTGATTTGTCCCATACCGAGTGCAAATTTTGCCGGAAAAAATGTCGCGACCAGTATAGCTATTGCAATCACCGTCATGTGGTCAGGTTTATGACCATCACACACAGTAATAAGTACGTACAGAGAAGCCAAAAAAAACAGTATAGAAAGTGTTGCCCACACTTTACCCGCAATAATAAACGGCAATACGGTGAGCGGAGAAAGGATAATAAAAAGAAACGGCGGATAGGCAAACGGCGCAAAAACCTTTGCCATCCCGAGATACGGATTTTGCCCATGCAGAAATGCAATCGTGCCGTAATAATAATTGGTAAAATCAGGATAACTACCCAACAACAACACCCTGCTGATGACAATAAATCCCGCAATAAGGAGGAATATAGAAAGGACCCAAACGATTTTGTTACTGAACTTTCTCGGTGTATTGACCTGAGACCCACCCCGTGTTCGTGCCGTCATATTTTATCTCATACCAGCCGTTTTTATCATCAACGATGGTAAATTTATCACCCGGATTCACCCGCGCCGCTTCCGATGCGCTGACTGATGCATCCATGCGGACGCGTAAAAATCCGGTTGGAGTATCTTTTATGATGACAAACGGCTTGGGAGGGTCAGGTTGTTGAGACGCCGACGACGAAGCATTGCTACTTGAGGGCAGAGCATTAGACACTGGAGTTGCACTTGATGATGCCGCAATCCCTGTATCAGGAGTCGGACTTCCGGGAGAAAGTGCTAATTTAAAACTCGCGATAAGACGATACCCCGGAGTCGTTTTAATCTTGAGCGTCCGGGTCAGAAAACCGGTATTCGTGATGCTGATATCGTGGTCTCCTGTTGTTATATCCTGAAGCGATAAGGGAGTCACCCCTTTAATGACATCGTCAACAAGCACGGTCGCACCATCAGGATTGGTCGTTACGGATAGCTCCGAGGTTTTGCTCGTTATTTTTTCCAGCCACACCTCATCGACAGCTGTCGTAAGGTCCGACTCACTAAGGTTTGCATTCACATAGGTCAGGAGGTTCTGACCGACTGATACCTTACCCTCCCATGAATTCAGTTGCGATGTTGTCGAGTTCGGAACTAGTTTCAATGTATAATCGCCGACATCAATTTTGTCACGAAATGGCGTTTTTCCGATATTTTTATCATCCAGGAAAATTGATGCATCCGGTTGACTTTCTACCCGGAGTTCACCTATTTTTGGACCGCGGGTACCCAGATAATGGATTACTGCGCCAACCACAATAATAAGTCCGAGGATAGCAACGAGGAAAAAAAACTTCTGTTTCATGTGTTTTCGATCATAGCATAAAAACGCGCCGTGAGGCAAATTACGGAAGTGGAAATTACGAAGATAAACGGAGCGCGGCGACGACCATGATGGCAGCGGCCGAAAACCGGATCGCATATATTTTCATCGTATGTTTCTCAAGCAATTTCGGCATAAAGAGCGACAACATGACTGCCAAAATCATGGATGACGGAGCCGAAAGTATTGCGGTCGTGATACCGATATTCACGGCGTAGGCCGCGTTTTGCGCTGCAGATGCAATGGTTGAAAATACGCCAATCCCCACAACGCCGCTCCACTCATGCCACCGGACCTTTCGTATATCCCGCCAAAAAAACCAAATCGTCGGGATTAAAAGAACCTGCGCAAGGATATTCCCCCACATGGTCACTTCCCAATATCCTTCGAATTGCATCGCATACTTTATGGTGGCGCCGTAGATAGCAGACATCGTAACCGTAATTAAAACAAGTACAATAGCTCGGTTAAAAAACGATTTAGTACTGAACCGTTCATCAACCGTTATCAAAACTCCGCCGATCAAAATGAGTACCATAAGACCGATTTGAAAACCAGCCAACCGTTCGTGGAACAAAAGGAATCCCAAAATAGTACTGATGACAATCCGCAGGTTATACATCGGCCCCAAAACGGAAATATCAACTGCATACAGCGAAAAAATATAAAGAACTCCTGCTGCCATGGAAAAAAAACCCATGAGCCACAGCTGACCCCAATGGGTTGGCAAATGGGGGTGAGCCGCAAGTGCAAACGGAAGAGTAAGAACGGTGATGATTAAACCCCAAACGAAATTAAATAACCACGGATTTTTTATCTGGTGCTTTGCGGAAAGCTTTCCTGATATGGCACCCAAACCAAGACAAGCGTTTGCTATCCACGCATAAACATAAAACGGCATGAACAGAGTATACCAGAAAGTTACTTGAGGCTATATCCCCCGTCGACGACCAAAACTTCCCCGGTCACGTAGCTGGCATCATCCGAAACCAGAAACAGCATAGCTTTTGCAAGCTCGACCGGTTCAGCTATCCGCTTGAGCGGCGTTTCCTGCCTGAATTGTTCAATAAGCGCCGGACCGGCGCCCTTGACCATATCGGTCATGACGTTACTAGGAGCTACCGCGTTCACCCGGATCGATGGGGCAAGCTCTTTGGCAAATGACTTCGTAAGCGTGATGAGCCCGCCCTTGGCTGACGTATACGCAAGTACCGCTGCCGCACCCAAAAATCCGTAAACGGAAACCGTATTCACAATCGCTCCCCCGCCGTTTTTCTGCATGATGGGAGCCGCCTCGCGGATCATAAGCCATGCTGAGGTAAGGTTCGTATCGATGGTTTTTTGCCAGGTTGCCTGATCACTTTTCCAATCACCGGGCCTGAATATTTCCCCCGCATTATTAATTAATATATCAATGCCCCCGAACTTCTTCACTGTTTCGTTGATTAATAATTTAACGTCACTTCCATGTGTCACGTCAGCTTTAATAGCAATCGCATTGCCGTCACCAATAATTTTAACGACTTCATCAGCTTCTTTCTTATTGGATTTATAGTTAACAACGACATTCGCTCCTTCTTTGGCAAATAGAATTGCCGTTGCCCGCCCGATCCCGCGAGACGAGCCAGTGACAAGTGCGACTTTTCCTTTCAATTTTCCATTCATTGTATTTCTCCTTGTATCCAATCGTAATACTTTTTCGAAACATTTGATACGGGAATTGCAATGATGCACGGCGTCTGGGATACATGAACTGTTTTTACTTCGCGTTCAACGTCGGCAAATTTTTTCTCAAGTGTTTTCACAATCAGGATGGTTTCGTGGCCCTCTTCAAATACTCCGGTTTTCGGCGGCCAAAAATAGACGGAGTTCATGCCGGGAATGATATTAATACATCCGCACAAACGCTTTTTCAGTAAATGCATCCCGATCTTTTTAGCTTCTTCGGGGCTTGCACACGTTATATAAACAAGAATCATGTCCGTCATAATACTCTTTTATACCATTCAGGAACTTTTCCGCAATGTTTTATACATGCAGATACTATCAAAACCGCGCGCAAAACCCAATTTTTTATAATACCGGAGACTCTTCGCGTTTCGTGCGTCGACCATAAATGAAAATAGATCAATGCGACGTTTTCGTAAACGCTTCATGGTTTCCGTGAGTAATGTTTTACCTATTCCTATACTGCGATATTCTTTATCAACGAAAAGGCCCGTGCAGTAGGCCCAATCGCGAAGCACATATGTCATACACATACCGATGGGTTTCGTATCAATTTTTGCAACAAGAAGAATGTCTTTTTGGGGGTCTTTCACCCATTTCGTGAGAGATTTTTTCGTATACCATTTGTGTTTGCTATCGCTCCAAAGCTCCCAATTTTCCTCTCCCCATTTCCAAAGAGGCTCAATGTCGTCAACCACCGGTTTTGTTATGCGGTATCGCGGTGTAGTTTTCGTTGGTTCGGTCGTATAAAACACCTCTTCTCAGAAACTCTAACAAAGGCAAAAGGCCCCAATCGGGACCTCCTCATTTCCTCGTATCTCATCCGTGGAATACACTAAATACTAGCACAAAGGTCTATTCTATTCAATTTTTGCCTGTCCGCCCGACTTGTCCGACGAAGCTTTAGCGAAGGCGGAAGCCATTTGCGAAGGGGGTTAAATCGATTACCTATCCAAATGAACGGATTTATCTACTTTAAATATATTCCCATGGCCGGGCACAATATAATCGGCAAGTTTCCAAATTTTTACGCGGCTTTCGGTCTGAAGTTTTGTATCCTGGCTCCAGACTTCCCACGGTTTGGACGTATCAACGGTACGCCAATCATTTTCGTATTCAAATAAATCACCGGTTATAGCAACTACACCATCTATAGCATTAACTATGACTGTGATACTCCGATTATCATGACCCGGCGTATGGATAACGGAAATGTTTTCATCAACGGTATATTTTTCTTTAAAAAATTCCTTAAATAAATCTCCTTGTATCACATCATTTCCACCGATAAACGTAGCATCCGGAAACAGATTCATATTACCAATGTGATCAACATCAGAATGCGTGAGAATAACGGTATCGATATCTCTGGGTTTGAGGTTTTGCTTTCTTAATTCATTTAGAATTTTACCTTTATCTCCCGGCACTCCTAAATCGACCATGCAATTTTTGTGAGACTTGATAAGAGTAATCGTTCCGCACGCCCGCTGTGATGCATATCCTTCCCATCTTGCGTATCCGGGCTTTAAAACAACGACCGACGCCGATTTTTTCATATCAAGAGGATTATAACAAATAGATGCTACAACGTCGTAATCCAGGATACAATTATATTCACCGCTTCTTTTTCTTTCCCGGTAAATCCATGGTCAACACTCGGGATAATGATGCTTTTATATTGTTTCGCATGCGTCTTTGCATCAAACACTTTTTGTATATCCTCGGCTGGTCGGTCCAAATTTTCATCTTGGCCGGAAATGATAACTAACGTTGGTTTTAGGATTTTGGAAAAAGCAGTCATCTTTGGGTTTTCGTCGCCGTAATCAACGACATCTTCAGCGGATCCCTTTTTATATAAACTTATGAACCGTTTCGGCGTCATGGGAAAGAAAGCGAGTCCGTTCACGAGTTCATCCCCTTTACCTTCGGCAATTAACTTTTCCATTTGGGCAATCTGAATTGATAATTTTTCTTTATCAACTTCAGGTCCTAGCCGATCGCTGATCGCTCCCGCCAAAACAACACCGGCAACATTTTCATGCGGCTTCGTCCCTTCGGAATATATAACTTTGAGCGCCCCCGTGCTATGTCCGACGACGAATACTTCCGGGAATCCCCGGGAGACGAGGAAATCAACTCCCGCGTGAATATCAAAAATACATTCTTCAAATTTTTCATATCCCCCGCCTCCCATTGCATACGTGAATCCGCCGGGATTCTTCTGGTCTACTTTATGCATACCGGTAATGTGGTCATGCCCTCGGTTGTTAAACGCCGCAAATCCCCAACCACGGTTCCCGCACTCATCCGCAAACGCCTCCATGATCTCTTTATCGCCGTAAAATCTGCCGGTCAGTCCGTGTACCCATAGGATGGCACGTTTCCCCGGTTTTTTCGGCGCAGAGAATATCCCCTGGTGCACTAATCCATCAGTCGTTGTGATTTCTGTGAGGTAAAAAGGTTTCATGCCAGCTAGTATACCAAATTATCAAACAGTCGGTGTCAGAATCGGCATGTAGGCTGGCCCATCCAAAGGTTTGGAAAAATCTATTTTTAAATCTGCGTACGTATATCCAAGCACCCGCAAATTAATATACGGTTCGCGCACGAGTGAAAGTAATCTATATAATTCCGCTTGTATGTTATTGTGATTACCACTGACTTCTGCCGATCGCACCTGTTTTTGCAAATCAACAAGCTCGTTTGGACGGATAAATTTATCTGCTAGCGCAACATCTATGATATGAAAATAATCTTCGGGTGTTGCCAGCAATAATAGTGGGGTATGGTTAATCGATTCATCTTTAGCAATCAAGCCACCGATCATATAGTTCATAATCCCCCGCTCTTCGCAAACGATTCGATTCCGACCATTGGGTAAATTTTCCGCCCACCCGTTGAAGTATTGCGAATCTTCTTTTCGTGACCACTCGTTATTAATTTCAGAATCTACTATTCTCCGTCTGTCTCTGAGAGATAGCCGAAGAAATTCTCTGTATTCTGCTGTAGCATATTCAACTCCAGCCCGTATTATAGCACCGCGCGCAAAACCGGAATATAAAAACCGCTTCCCTGCTTGAAGATTTACCGCGTAATAAGTTCTTGAGCCGCGATAACCGCTTGAAACGGATCGTAATCAGGATGTTGAAGGGCGTACACCACCTGATGTTCATGAGTAATTCCAACAAGTACGTGGATGTAATTATGATCTTTTTCTAACGTTGTTTCTGGTAGTAAACCGGATACTTCATACGCTTGAAGAAGAGACCTCTGAATTGTTCCGTTTCTATTTTGCTCACCCAATCCTTTCGTACGACTATCCAATGCTATATTGACTTCCATTTGTAATGGTTCCGGCATTTTAAAGTTATTATATAAGTACTTTAATAAAAGCAAATCCTGAAAATTGTTCGTATATCGTTCAAATAATCTATTACTTTCGTCAAATTTATTCATTTCGTGAAATTCACTCGCTCCCCCATAAACCTCGTTACCAAAATACTTTGCGAATTTATACCCATATACAACTTTTCCAATTAAGTTTTTTGGTCTTGGATGACTTTTGTCGAAAAGCGTACTCCTAGACAATGCGTAACCCGTCATGTCATGTAACGGGGTACATACATTGGAAATGCCAAAAACCTTATCGAGCCCTTGTTCTGAAAACCAATTATCTCCCACTGTATATGTGAAGTTTGCATAATCTCTAAGAATCCCGGGGAATTCAATATTTGGAGCATCTTCATTGTAATTCGGCGCATGAAATACACCATGAACGACAATCCGTTTTTTGTTCACTCTAATATGTTCTCCGGGAATTTCATAAATGAGAGGTTGGGGTGACCGCTCTTCAAACCCTGGGTTTGGTATTTCAAGAATTCCTACAAGTTTTTCCGGCAATTTGGCAAACCAACTCTTCGTAAGCCACTGGGCAATATCTCCGACGTTTTTGAACGCAAATTCATGCGTAAGTTGTTGGGCGTTCATAACGCCGATAAGATCGGCGAGTCCGACGCCGGGGACAATGTGCGGTTTGAGGATTTCAAATGCGTTCTTAGAACTTCCCGGTTCGTTATAGACTTGCTCTGCCATAGCGTAAGCATAGTATATGCGCAAATCATAGGCAAACGGTTCTCGGAGCCACCACTATTCATGCATTTTGTTTTCCGCCACAAAAACTCTCGTACTCATAAGTATGCTCAGATTTCCCGGTGAGGGAACACCATTTAAACTTCCATCTATACTGGATGACGCATATGGAGGATATATGACCGGATCATGTACTTCATATTCCCGGTAGGTAGTAGCACGTTTTGGGGTAACTGAAAACCCCTCTGAACTAAAAACATACTGTAAATAGCCTTCATATATATCCTGCTTCACAGATCCAAGTAGCGCACTAATACCAACCCTTGCTCTTTGAAATATGGGATTATTTAAATATGAATCAGGCATTTCGTGTAACAATTTAAGATATCTGTGAAGCGCATGTATCATCTTCATAACTCCCTTTTTATCCCCAGTTTTGATATACGCCCGAATTTCGTCTTCGGTGCGATATTTCGTCAAATTATTGCTTGAATGCCTATATTGAGCGATTTCCTGGATAACTTCCCGTGTCATATCCCAAGATTTGTGGAAGGAAAGCTGCTCTATTTCCTTCGGAGTATTGATGGTAACAATTCGTTGATTTCGAACACGTCCAGCATGCGAAATCGAACGATAAACGTCCATAAGAACCCGCTCGTGATACAGTCCTAACAACCCACCGTGATCGAATAGTTTTCCGATATCAAACGAAGACAACGCGTACTTACGTAAAATATACTCACTAATGCTGTCCATCGTTTCCCGGGAAACGTGCTGTAGGTACGTATTCCCTGTTCCAATATCTTGTACTCCAACAAATTGTTCGTCGCCCCGGAATTTCTGCTTTAAATTTCGGATGATTGATCGAAGAAGAGTTTCCGACACTGCGTGAAACGTTGAAACGCTGTACATAAGGTCAATGGATCGATCAGGAATATCATCATATGGCGGCAATGTATCTACTATTTGAATATCTTTAGGCAGTCTCCCCTGTGTCACGCCTCGTTCTACCATTTGTCGTTCGGGCTCTATTCCGATAAGACGGATATGTTTTTCACTTGAAAATAGCGGGTATAATTGTCCGTCACCGATGCCAATATCTACAACGTATGCATCATTTCGTAACGCACTAATGTACGGCTCCAGTGCGATAACGACTGCACTATGGGCATTTTGCAAATTAACCATTTTGCGTTCCGCAAGTAACCCATTTATCGCATGGTCATCCCACGGTTGAGTCATATCTTTACGATGTTCAAAAGCCTCAATCATCCAAAAAGTTGCATTCACCAAATGGGAAACGGATTTGCTAGGAGAGCTGGTTGGATTTTGTTCGACACCCATATGAGTATTGTTTAACTATAGCTACTAAATAGTAGTAAGGAATATATCACTATAGGCTAAATAAGTCAAAATATAACAGGGGGTGTTTCGTGTGGATTCATAGCCTTTTGAGGCGTCATTATAACAAAAAATCAGGGTAAACATGTGGAGAACATAAAAAACTAGGAATGCGGGGATTCAATATTTAGGATTATCGGAATTTTTGTCATCCGGTGTATAATACCCTTGTTATGATTGAGGCCATTGAAACAACCTTCCGGGAGCTCGCTCGCATCGATTCCCCGTCAGAACAGGAACAACAAGTAGCTTCATATCTTCAAAAACAATTAATCTCCTTAGGATTGGAAGTAAACGTAGATGAAATCGGAAACGTTATCGGTTATTTGCCGAGCGAAGGCGAACCCATACTTCTGAACGCCCACATGGATGGCGTTCCGCTAAGTAAAGGACACGTACCCGTAAAAGAAGGAGACATATTACACAGCGACGGCAGCACAAATCTGCGGGCAGACGATATAGCCGGTATATCGATCATCCTCGAAGCGACACGGTCGATTGTGAACGGGAAAAAGAAGCATCCCCCGCTCATTCTCGCGTGTACAGTGCAGGAAGAAATCGGTTCACGGGGAGCAAAAGCGCTCGATTTAACGCGTTACCACGTTAAACGCGGCCTTGTGTACGATAACGCATTCAAAGCCGGCGTCGTAGTTTCCCGAGGCGCAGCGTATGTGGCTTTTGATGTTGAAATTAAGGGGAAAGAAGCCCATCCCGGCAAGGATTTATCACAGGGCGTAAATGCGCTCTCCGTCTTTCTCGATATTGGTAATGACATCCATATTGGTGACCTTGATAACGGAAGAACGAAATTAAATATCGGTACCGTTTCCGCCGGAAAAGCGAGAAATGTGGTGCCAGGCAATGTTACGCTCCAAGGGGAAGTGAGAAGTTTCCTCAACAAAGAACAATTAGCCAAACGCATTACACACCTCAAGTCACTTTTTGATTCTGCTGCTAAGAGGAACGGCGCAGAGGTTACGTTTACTACGAATCAGCTCGCCGTAGCGTATGAAATAGGAGGAGACGAGCCGTTGGTGCAAAAATATAAACATATAATCGAAAAACACGGCGGTACATTTGAGACAAAGGAAACGTTCGTCGCAAGTGACGCAAATCCGCTGCGGGGAGAAAAGGGACTTGAAGTCTTTGTCGTTTCAACAGGGGTTGAGAATGATCATTCTGTGAACGAAACGGTAAGCCTTTCCGATTTGGAATTACTCACCAAAGACTTAATATCTTTATTGACCACATCCTAAAATCCAATCGCACACGGGTGTCAAAGATCTTCATCGGAAACCGTGCATTTCATAGTCTTCAAGAAGAATGCAACAGAGGACAAGCTAAAATTAACGATTCACAAGCCTATTGTGTTCGCATATTAGTGCGATAGTAATCAATAAAAGATTGAATAGTCGGAGCGACGCCATTTTTACATTCTTTTTGTAATGCTGCATATTGTTTCCCAAAAGTCGCTAGGGCTTCATCGGGATTATCGATTACCATTGTAGAGAATCTTAATGGTGTAACACCTGTAATGTATGAAGTACTGGCAAGTAAATCCGTCGCTGATCCGATGTACGATTCATTCCGTGTTCGAATACCTAACAAAGTACCAGGAGGAACCAAAATCTCTTGAACCGCTAATGGTTTTAGCGCTATCGCCGTGGCTGTTGACTCTCGACCTCCATCAAATCTAACATCTTTGCCAATCTTTTGAGCTATAACAGGTTCTTCATTTTCATCACAAAAAAATGCTAATTTTTCGTCCAAGCCAGAATCAAATATATCTAATGCTGATGCGAAGCTATCCTCAGCATACGCGCATTCTCCCCATCCTAAAACTTGGCTACGTGAGTTTAAAACAAATTTATGCGTTATTGGCTTAGTAATTGCGGAATCCAAAGCAGAATACAATATATCTGTTACTAATTTCCAACCCGGGTGTTTAAATTGCGCTGACGCTAATTTAGATTTGATTACATCCATGACACTCTTATTAATAAGTGAAGGTTCTATATCAAATAGTCTGCGTAATCTTTCTCTCTCATCAGTTGAATTAGATAAATGAACATATAGATACCCGCTAGCCAATATAAAAGGACTCCGATTATGAGACATCGGATCTTTATGAATGTATTCTCGTAGCCCGGTCAACGGTACAGAGTCGGGTGGGATAACAGCGTCAAACTCACTGAGCATTCCCGCTTGTCTTTGAATCAATAATTCGTTCGCTTCGCCACCCATATTATTTATCTTTAATCAAAATTATATCTTATTAAGATACTTAATTGCATATTTACTTCGAATTAGAGCCCCATTTGTGGAAATTAGTGCGAGTCTTTATAAGACAAGATTATTAAACTGCCTTGGTCTCTTGTCCCTTTATTGTTTATACGGAAGATTCGCAAGTCCGATACAAACCGCCGCGTATAAAATATTATTAATGGGGTATAACAAATTGAAAAGTATATCCAAAATATCGAACTAATGGAACACTATTTTTGGCCACTAACCTGCAACCAATTATAAATACCAATTTTAGTCAATCGATACAAGTTACTTTGTAAATCACGTTGTTCTTGTTCTTTGGCTCCCATAATAAAACCCCAAGGTTGTAAATCGGACATTAATAGTTCTAAACCGTGGGCTAATTGAGAACGCGTATTATATAGAGTATTTTTTTCGATAGGGAAACTCTTTATATTAGGAATAAAATCCACTAAAAATTCCTTAAAACTTCTTGTTAATCCGTATCTTTGCTGCTTACAATTTGGACAAAAGTCAAGTTCATCCACATAATTTTGATGACAAACATTACATATTTCCGAATTTCTAATTAAACATTCAATCGCAGAAACTAAAGCTATAAAAGCAGAAGAAGCGGAAACATTCCAAAGATGATTATAAAATGATAGCCAACTAATAGACATAAAAAATTTCTTATATAATTCCTCCGGAAGATTAAATGCCGAATCCAGAGATGACTCGAGATTATCAGGTAGCTGCAATTCTCCAGTTCCTCTATAGAATTCTTTATAATAATCTGTATTAGCGACTCTTTTTAGTTCTGGTATGTCAACTATACTCGTAAAAGAACTACCGTCGAAATTCACACCTTGAAAGGTATACCCCACCTGCTTCCATTGAGAAGTCATATGACGAATATCATCGGTATTGTATATCCATTCAAATCGAGCATACTTCCAACCAGCGCTTACGCTTCGGTTTAATAGTAAATTAAGGATTCGTGTATATGTTGTTATCTTATTACCTTTACGAATTGAGTCTACACTTGGATTATCTGAACCCTCGTATCTAAACTCCAAAACGAAGGGATGATCAGCCCAAGAGACTTCCGGACGAGGAGCCTCCTTTGGTACTGGTAAAATTTGAAATTCATCTTTATAAATAAAGTAACCATTTATCGGTTCATGACAGAAAAGTATTGTATGCCCAACACTCGAATTTTTTTTTAAAAGAGTTTTTTCAATAAGGCTTTCTATTTCCTCGAGTTTAGTTACTGGAAAGTGACTAGATAAACTCACTTTCTGTATTTTACTTTCCTTATCCATTTCAACAATCAAAAAATCTTTGCTGCCTGCTTTTTGATATCGCTGTACATTTACCGCCAGACTTGAAGCATTACCGAAATATCCCAACAAAACAACAAGAAGCTCTTGACGATCAACCTCTTTGAGATGCAGATAATCTTTCTTCATTCTTCTACCAAAACCCCGCTTGGGAGCGGGGTTTTGAGTTTATACACTTAGTTACAATGTTGGGTTTAGTAATCCATTCCACCCATGCCGCCCATGCCTCCCATACCACCCGGCATGCCGCCGCCTGGGGCGCCGCCGTCTTTCTTTTCAGGAAGATCGGTGATAAGAGCCTCGGTCGTCAGAACCATCATGCCGATAGATACGGCATTCTGGACTGCGGTCCTGGTCACTTTTGCCGGATCCAGGATACCTGAGGCCAGCATAGAGCCAAATTCCATGGTCATGGCATTGAAGCCAAAGTCCGCGACCTTGGACTCCTCGACGGTCTTTAAGACCCAACCGTCATCAGCACCGGCGTTTTTCGCGATCCACCGGATCGGTTCGCCAAGCGCTTTATAGAGAATATCGATTCCGACCTTCTCATCGTCAGATGCCAGGGTTGCGCGGACCTTCGCAAGCACATTTCGTGCCCGAAGGAGTGCAACACCGCCCCCTGCGACGATTCCCTCTTCCAAAGCTGCCTTGGTTGCGGCAACTGCGTCATTGACACGCTCTTTCTTGTCTTTAAGCTCGACTTCCGTCGCGGCTCCGACATTGATGACGGCAACGCCGCCCGAGAGCTTGGCCAAACGCTCCTGCAATTTCTCTTTATCAAAATCGCTGGTCGTTTCGTCGATCTCGCGTCGGATCTGACTGACCCGGGCCTTAAGGGCCGCAGGATCACCTTTACCACCGATTATCCGGCAGTTTTCTTTGTCTGCCCAGACTTTGTCGGCCCGTCCGCAATCCTCGACTTTGACATTTTCAATCTTCCGGCCGGTATCTTCTGAGATAACGGTCCCGCCGGTCAAAAGAGCGATATCTTCTAGCATCGCTTTGCGTCTGTCGCCGAATCCCGGCGCCTTGACGGCAAGGACGTTGAATGTACCGCGCAGTTTATTGACCACAATGGTCGCAAGCGCTTCGCCATCGATCTCATCGGCGATAATCACCAGATTCTTCGAGACCTTGATGAATCCCTCAAGGAAGGGAAGAAGATCAGCGATCGCTGAAATCTTTTTGTCGGTGATGAGGATGTACGGATCTTCAATTTCCGCTTCCATCTTGTCTGCGTTCGTCACGAAATACGCAGAAGCATAGCCTTTATCAAACTCCATGCCCTCTTTGTATTCGATTTCCATCGTGAGGCCTTTTCCCTCTTCAACGGTCACGACGCCGTCTTTACCGACTTTATTGAGTGCTTCGGCGATAAGTGCGCCGATTTTGTCATCCTGAGCGCTAATGGTCGCAACTTTTGCAACATCGGCGTCTTTCACGGTCTTTGCCATCCGTTTGATCTCGGCAACAACCGCCTCGACACCTTTTTCCATGCCCGCTTTGAGCATCATGGGGTTGGCACCGGCGGTAACGTTTTTAAATCCTGAATTCACAATCGCCTGTGCAAGGAGCGTTGACGTGGTCGTTCCGTCTCCTGCAACATCGTTTGTTTTTGATGCCGCTTCTTTCACGAGCTGTGCGCCCATGTTCTCAAACGGATCTTCAAGCTCGATTTCCTTGGCAACGGTCACGCCATCGTGGATGACGTTTGGTGCGCCCCATTTTTTATCGAGCGCGACGTTCCGGCCCTTGGGGCCAAGTGTCGTCACAACTGCTTTTGCAAGAATATTTACGCCGCGGATCAGTGATTGCCGGGCATCTTCTGAAAATTTAATTTGTTTTGCCATATAGACTCCTTTAGAGTCGCTTTGTCAAAATTCTTATTTTGATTTAGCGAGTCTTAAGTCCTCCGTAGCTTTACGCGAAGGAGGACAACATTTATATTCTTATTCAACAATTGCCAATATATCCTTCTGCTCAACGAGCATCCATTCGGCGCCGTTTACTTTAACTTCATTGCCTCCCCACTTTTTATACATAACCTTCATGCCGACTTTCACGACCATCTTCACTTCTTTGCCCTTCTCATCAACAGATCCCGGGCCTACGGCCATCACTTCACCCATCTGGGGTTTTTCTTTCGCGCTATCGGGAAGGATAATTCCTGAAGGAAGCTTTTCTTCAGCTTCTAGGGGCTTAATGAGAACATTATCAAACAACGGCTTTATATTTAACTTGGCCATGATTCCTCCTTTAAAAATAATTTATATACTTCTTTGAACTTTCTGGAAGTCGTTGGCAGTCTTAAGAAGTGACTGCTATTTTATCGGGTATAAAAAATCTTGTCAATAGGTATTTTTCGTTTGGCTAACCGAACTTCAAACGCATGGCGTATCCACGCCCTCGCATCATGCGGATGAAACCGTAAAACGCCATCCCGTATAATTTCACGTGTCCTCCTGCGCGCCATATACCAGAGTTGGAAATATTTTGCCGGTGTTTCAAAAAGCCGGAGAACCTTCCGGGACCACCTGGTCCACCAGTGGGAAATCTTCGGATGTTGATTATGGCCGGTTTGTTTGATATTCCATGCAACGGGAAGGTATTTTTTTACCCAAATATTTGCCTGTAAAAAACGCCAATAGGTGTTTTTTCTCGACCACAGGGGCTCCATCTGCAATACCTCGTGGGCGCTAAATAGGTCCTGCTCTCCCTTTGAAAGACACATCGCCTCTTCGCTCATAAACATATTGAGGCAAATTTTATTGGCAACATTGGTGGCGCCCGGCTTCCGACGCATACCCAAAAGATCAACGGCAATCGTCACAAGTAAGCGGCTTATCCATAATGTGCCGCGCGCGGTGATAAAAAACAGGTCAATATCATCATGCCGCTCCGCATTATTAACGGCGACTCCTCCCGTCACACCGACGAGAAATATTGTGGGAATGAGTTGAAGCCATCGGGCAACAAGCCGTGCAGTCTCCCATTTACGTTTTGACCCGCCATGACGCTCTTCGTACGTATGAAGCACGCTTTGCCGTCCCTTTAAAAATAGTTGATATCCGGAACGGTCAACACCGGGCACAGTAGACGTACGGAAGTTTTTCCGCGGGACCCGCTGGATACACCAATAGTAAAGATCGTCCGTAGAGAGCGGATAATCAAATATATCAGCATAGGCAACCGTTGCATAAAGATAATCAGAGATCATTAAAGCCATACTTACGGAGTTGTAGTCGGAGCAGGACCTGTCGTTAAACCATAACTAGAAAAAACCTGAGCAAACCCGCTTGCTGCTGTATTTAATGCGTCACTCGGAGATGTACCCGCTCCGACTGCATTTATCGCGTCTCCGAGATATTTGATTAATTTATCATTTATACCGTTATCAAATGTTCGGGATGCGAGCGGGAACGATTTTGCCGTCGGCGCCTCCTTAATATACGCTCCGACATACGGATCGTCAACAATGGTGTTGCCCAGATCCACACGGGCATACGGCTCTCCGAATAATCGCGTCTTGGCGGCCTCGGTATAAAATTTCGAGACAACGTCATGACTTGTCATGTATTGCACCAACTCCCAAGCCTGTGCCTGATGCTTACTCTTTAAAGAAACACCTTCGACCCAATAAGAAGCCCAGTTAATGGTATTTCCCGGTAGTTGTGGAATAGGCACAACTTTAAAATTCAGCTGTGGATTCATCTGTTTAATATCAAACACGCGCCAGGACGGCGCCAAAATCATCGCCACTTTCCCGTTGGCAAACGCATAGATGGAATTATCCATGGAATCATTCCATGTATACACAGGATCTGAGGGGTTCGAAAACTTACGATAAAACACCAACGCTTCCTGGGCCTTTGAATCAGACGGAATGGACAGTTTTGCACCGTTTTGGAGCATCATAGTAGCCACAATATCACTGTAATTTTCGACATTACCGGTCGTCCCGAGCGCAATAGCTGACGTTACGATGGTCGTATCATTTTTTACTGTTAATTTCGGAACGATGTTGAGGACATCCTCCCAAGTCGTCGGCGGCGTGACGCCTGCTGCGGCAAACAGGTCTTCATTATAATAGAGGCCCAAGCCGTCAATCATGATGGGAAGCCCGTAAATTGCGGATCCCCCGACCAAGTCATCGTTGGCGACCGGATAAAACGTCGAGTTAAATTGCGGCACAGTCATAATCGTACTGGGAGCCGTAGATAGACTGGTTGCGAGCATCGGAACCCATGTATTATGGAATCGGAATACGTCCGGCCCGTCTCCCCTGCCGAGCGCGGCCTGCAGCCTCTCCCGGTATTGTTGTGGTGATTGCTGAGTGTAGGTTACTTTCACGTTTGGATGCGCGGCTTCAAAACTGGCAAGCACGCTTTGCATTGTGGCGTCATTTTCCCATAGACCCCAATATGTGAGACTCGCATTACCTGATAAAGCGGAGCCGCCGATTCCCAGTTTATTTAACCCGAGAACCGCAACAGCTATAACGATAAGAATGACCCCAATAAGAAGAAATCGTTTAATCCACGGATTCCTTGCCGGTAGTGGAGACGCCGGAATTTCTACAGGAGCCTGATTTTGTATATCCTCAGGTACTGTTTGTGGTATAAACGGGTTAGCATTCGTCGGGGCCGATGGGACGACAAACGCCTGATCGGGAGGCGGCGCGGCTGCCGGCTGAGGAGGCTCCAGAGGCGCAGAGGGCGCGGGAGACACAGGCGACGGAGTAATTCCTAAATCCGGTGGCGGGACTGTCTCCTGCGGGGATTGGGGAATATCGCTCATCACGACTGTGCCGGTTGTTAATGGTTGATCATCCATAAGGCAAATAAATAACTATTAGCACATACCAAAGAATATCTAGTACAATTATCATACCATGCACGATTCAAAGAACAAGACAAAAAAAACGATTACCCCAAAATTTCTTCATATGCTTCCCCGATGGTTTCTCATTTTAGCGAGCATTGTGATCATCTTATATGCCCTAACATGGGGAAGTATCGCGATGTTTGACGCGTACTATCAAAACAAAGTGTATCCGAACGTCTACGTGGGTGGCATTTGGTTCGGCGATAAAACACAAAAAGAAGTCGCAACCTATTGGAATCAAAAGAATGAGCCCTTTGCCTCAGCCAAATTTGAATTACGGTTTAAATCAACGATTGCGACGGTTTCCGGAAGCGATATCGATTTGGGGTATGACGCCGATCTCTCAGCAACGCAGGCTTACTTAATAGGCCGTTCGGACGGAATATTATCAAATCTCTATACCAAATTTTTCCAGAAAAAAGTGGATTTACAGCCGTATTTCCGTTGGAAGGAGAGCATTATTAATGATTTGCTGGATTCTTTATCAGAACAGATCGATATTCCGGTTGAAAACGCATTATTTGCGTTTTCCAATAATAAAGTTACCGCATTTAAACCTTCCAAGGACGGTTTAGCGCTCAATCGCCCTCTTGCTCTTCAACGGATTCAACAGGCATTTTTAACGGTGGCAAAAACAGATCAGCAATACATAGCAATCAACCTCCCTGTCGACACGGTAAAACCTGATGTATCAACAAGCAATGCAAATCAATTCGGTATCAAAGAACTCATTGCATCGGGATACTCAGAATTTGCAGGATCAATCCCAGGGCGCATTCATAATGTCGCCCTTGCCGCGTCGCGGGTAAACGGCATACTGATCAAACCGGGCGAAACATTTTCTTTTGATGACGCAGTCGGCGATATAACAGCCGCAACCGGATATCAATCGGCATATATTATCAAAGACGGGCACACAATATTAGGCGATGGCGGCGGCGTCTGCCAGGTGTCGACTACACTGTTTCGTGCGGCCCTCAACGCCGGTCTCCCGATTGTTGAGCGCCACGCCCATGATTATCGCGTTCACTACTATGAAGAGGGCGGATTCAAAGCGGGGCTTGATGCCACAGTCTACAGCCCCTCTGTTGATCTGAAATTCAAAAATGACACCCCCGGCTATATTCTCATCCAGGCAAAAACCGATACAACAAATTTAAACCTGACATTTGATTTGTACGGTACAAGCGACGGAAGGAATGCACAAATAACCAACCAGAAACTCTGGGGAGTCACGCCTCCTCCACCCGACCTTTACCAGGACGACCCGACTCTCCCCAAAGGAACGATAAAACAGGTCGATTTTTCCGCTTGGGGCGCCAAAGCGTCATTTGACTATACGGTCACACGAGGCAACCAGACACTTGAAAAGACGACATTTTATTCCAATTTTCAACCGTGGCAGGCGGTATATTTACGTGGTACTCTATAAAAATTGTTCTATTGCTATATTGTTAAATTGCTACGTTGATCCTAACGTCTTTCAACAATACAACAATAGAACAATGAAACAATCGAGTGATAACCTATGAATAACATAAACATTGGAGAAAACAATAAGAAAGTAGTACTTGTCGGCGGCTGCTTCGATTTTATCCATTTCGGACACATCTCATTCCTGAAACAGGCAAAATCGTACGGTAATTACCTTATTGTCGCTCTCGAATCAGACGAAAATGTTCGCCATATGAAAGGCGAAGCACGGCCGGTCCACACACAACAACAACGCAAAGAAATTCTTGAAAGCTTAACTCTCGTTGATGAAGTTATCGCCCTTCCGCCGATGAAAACAGATACTAATTATGTTGCATTTGTGAACCGGATTCATCCGTCCGTCATTGCGATTACTGAGGGTGATCCGATGAAAGAAAAAAAACAGTTACAGGCAGACCATATTGGCGCACAATTAATTGAAATTCCTAAAATCCACACCCCCTCCACAAGTCAATTGGCCAAACTCCTCGGACTTGAGTAAAATATACAACTATAATGAAAATTTTGAGTATAGAATCATCCTGCGATGAAACGGCGGCGGCCGTTGTTGAGAACGGTACAACAATCCTGGGAAGTGTTGTTGCAAGTTCGACACTCATGCACGCAAAATACGGCGGCATCGTCCCTGAAGTGGCTGCGCGCGAGCAGCTTGTCTGCATTATCCCGACAATTGAAGAAGCCCTTAAACAATCAAAGGAAACGCTTGCATCGATCGATCAAATCGCAATCACCGTCGGACCGGGACTCATCGGCTCTCTTCTCGTCGGCGTTGAAACGGCAAAAACAATTGCGTTTACGACCGGTAAACCCCTCATCCCCGTTAATCACGTTCTCGCCCACATGTATGCGAATTTTGTCCTGAGCAATGACGAAGGACAAAATTCGTCCCGAGCGCAGTCGAGGGACAACCCCACTTCGCTAAAGCTTCGCGGGGCAAGCATCGAGTTTCCCGCCATCTCTCTTGTCGTTAGCGGCGGTCATACTGAGCTTTATCTCATGAAATCTATTAAGGATTTAACATGGCTCGGAGGTACGCTCGATGACGCGGCGGGAGAAGCGTTTGATAAAACGGCGAGACTGTTGGGATTTGAAAACCGCGGAGGACCGGCAATTCAGGAAGCGGCCTCTCAATGTCATCCCGGGCTTGACCCGGGATCCACCCCGAAAAAAATAGATTCCGGCTCAGAGGCCGGAATGACAACGGGAAGAATTAAGTTACCGCGTCCGTTAATGCATGATAAATCGCTTAATTTTTCCTTTTCGGGACTGAAAACTGCGGTTCTTCGAGAATGGAATAAATGTCATCCCGGGCCCGCTTCGCCGCGTCAGCGAGGCGAGCTTGACCCGGGATCCACCCCGAAAAAAATAGATTCCAGCTCGGAGGCCGGAATGACAAGCGCATTAGCCTATGAAGTCCAGGAGTCCATAACGGATGTGCTGGTGAAAAAAACTCTCCATGCAGCTTCTATACATCAGGCGAAATCAATTCTTTTATCGGGAGGCGTTGCCGCTAATCTGCGGCTAAGAGAAAAAATGAACTCAGCAATAAAACAATATAACAATATAACAATGTTTGTGCCACCGGTAGCACTGTGCACCGATAACGCCGTATATATTGCAAGCTATGCGTATTTCAGGGGTTCGCCCACCAACTGGCACGATATCACGGCAGTTCCTGATTTATCCGTTGAGAAGATTTAATCTTTTAATAATTTCCGCCTCTTCAATACTCCACGGTGAATACGACGATGGATTAAGCTGTATTTCGGTGAGAAAATCTTTCCATGGAATCCATTTCCACCCCGCCACCTCCCGCTCATTTATTTTTGGTTTCACATCGGCAAATGTAATGAGAATTGGACATATTTCATTTTCCACAATTCCATGAATATCGGTAAACTTATATCGGTACGGTGACACTTCTTTCACATCAACGCCCCCGACCCCCATCTCTTCTTTTAACCGGCGCCTAGCCGCATCAATGACCTGTTCACCCGGACCGGGATGACCGCAGACTGTATTCGTCCACACACCGGGAAACGTTTTTTTTGTATGCGTACGACGGGTGATCAATAATTCATGTTTATTATTAAACAGAAAAAGGGAAAATCCGCGATGGAGCGGCGTATGATTCGAATGAACATCATCTTTCGGGCGTGTCCCTAATTCGTTATTTTGATCATCAACGAGAACAACTAATTCCATGTGGAGCCGCTTGGATTCGGACCAAGGACATCTACTTTATAAGAGTAGCGCTCTACCGCTGAGCTACGGCTCCGATATATAATGTTTATTACTAATTTGCCACTATTTTATCGGAGGCTTCTGTATTATATCAAAGCCGTACCTTATGCTCTAAGTAATGCCTCCATCTGTTCTTCCAACTCATAGACGCGCCGCTTCGTTTTTCCGAAAATAACGTACGCAAGTTTATCGATACGGAGAATATTTTCCGATACGATAATAAGCCCTTCACGGGTGCTTTTGTTAAAAAGGATCGGTTGAAACTTACGCCGGATACCGGTAAACGTTTGAGGCTTGAGATCGGAAATATCATAACTGTTATTCGAGAGTATATTTGTCGTATACATAAAATCCTTACCAAAAAGCTTTAGCGCAATCTCGTAGATAAACGTACCCCCCGTGCTTCTGACATTTGATTCTGTGACATATAGTTGCCCGTTTCTTCCCGCTACAAAATCCACATCGTAGTAGCCTCTATATCCTGCCGCTGCATATTTTTCACCGATAAAAAATCCTGTATCAACCATTTGTGCTCCCACTCTGTCGGACACAACTTCGTTATGAATTTCTACGCCGCTGAATACACCGTCACGGGTCATCCGCATTCCGCAATAATATAAAAACTCGACTCTGCCGTTTTTTAGAATTTTAAACTCTACATTTGGATTACCGCCGCCGATCGCCGGTTGTATTTGAATAAAATCCTCAATAATAATGGGAAATTTATTCCAATACGCTTCTTTTGCCAATAGAGAATGAATTTTTTGTTCACATGACAAATAATCAAGAGGTAAATCTCCAGGACGGAAAATGACAACACCCATCCCGGCATGACCCTTGTTCGTCTTTATAACGACACCATTTTCTTTAATGTATCGTTTCGCCGCAATTTTTGCAGCGTCCTCGATTCCGACACAAATGAGGCCGTTTGCCATCTGGAAATCCGGTTCCGCATTTTGACTCTGTTGAGCGAGTTGCCGAATACCGGATTTACTTCCGTAGAAATTTACTGTCCACCCGTCCTCTTCTTCCGGAGCCTCAGGCGTATATACTGTCAGTCCGCGGCTCCTTAGCTCCCTCATCAAGCGGAGAAATTCCGGTGTTGTCGCATAACTCGTTATGGTCAACCGCTGAGAAGAGTTGGCCACTTCGATGAGTTTTTTCATAACCGACTCATCGTGGAGGATATCGTCACAAATTGCGCCGCTGTGGATAGCTGTCGTAAGTATGGTTATCCGTCTGTTTCCGAACAGTTCTTTGTAATAGGATAAAAACTCTTCGCTCACTCCCTGAGGACAGACGAAATATACCTGCGTATCTTCATTACAAAACATAAAAAGACGCATGTCGGCGAGGTATACATTCCACTGAATTTCGTTCGCGCGGACTTTTTTATCCGACATTGAATTAATAAATGGCCACACGTCTTCCGACATGTTGAAAATGTACACTGCGTGTGATGGTAGTTTCGGTATTCCCGAAGACTCAGAGGGTATATCCATGAAGTTTTAAATAACTGTCATACTTAGCAGATTACCGTATTTGCATTATTTGTAAAGAGGTTAATTTTTTATAGCCTCGCGCGATGCGATATTTCAGCCTCAACCAATTCCTTTGAACGCCCGTATTTTAATCGTGATAATTGAATAATCGCTTCCGCTATCTTTTCATTTTTTTCTGCGTTAATTTTTGTCATATCTTTCGTCAAATCCATGCTAAACGGTTTGACCGGCTCGTTTCTCACGTTTGTTTTCATATACGCATTAAATTTATCTATATTAATGAGGTCCGCTTCATTAAACGTCGGTTGGAATTCATGTTGAAGATAATTCGCATCAGTAACGCCGACCCGGAATGCGATCACTGATCCCACGTTTCCAAATACCGCGTTTTTTACCTCTTCTTCCATCTGACCGATGAATTGGTTCGCGACAATAAGATTTAACCGGTATTTTCGGGCTTCGGAAAGAATCTGGGCAAAATCCGGAGTTGCAAAATTTTGAAACTCGTCAACGTATAAGTAAAAATCGCGCCGTGTTTCCTCAGGAATTTCCTGTCTGCTCATTGCGGCAATAAGAATCCGCGGGACAAGGATAAGTCCCAGAAAATTACTGTTTTCCTCTCCGATTTTCCCTTTAGCCAGATTAACTAATAATATTTTTCCGTCATCCATCACTTTCCGGAAATCGTATGATGATTGCGACTGGCCGATGATATTACGCATCAGCTTATTTGTAACGAAACGGCCGAACTTAGAGACGATGTAATCCAATACCTCTGATTTATGAAAATCCGCCGTCTGTGCGATCTGATCCGTCCAATAACGACGAATAATCGGATCCGTCAGTTTCGGCAATAATTCCTGAACGAATGCGGCATCTGTAAGTACGCGGACGACCTCAACAAATGTGTTTCCGGGTTCCACCATGACGGTCAGCATCGCGTTTCGGATGGCATGTTCAAATCGGGGACCGATGATTCCGGTCTTCATAGGATCATAGAGCTTATACATAAGCCCGACGATTGATGTAACGACAAAATGCTTTTGTTCTTCGGTCTTTGCCTCAAGCATATTGAGCCCAAGCGGCCGATCGGAATCCGATGGGTCAAAATAGATAACGTCTTCCGCCCGTGACGCCGGGATTCTGCTCATGACGCCGTCGATGAGATCTCCGTGCGGATCGATAACCGCGATTCCTTTATTTTCTTTTATATCCTGCACAATCATCTCTTCGAGAAGTTGCGATTTACCTGTACCGGTTTTTCCGATAATGTACATGTGCCGTCGTCGATCTTCTTCGTCAATATAAATCGGCCGCTCAACTCCACGATACCGGGATCTGCCCAAAAACATACCGCTCATCGGAATTTGAGATGGCGCGGGTGCCCTCTTTGCGTTGAGCCAAAAAATGTGTGCCGTCTCGATTGACTTATTGGGAAAATGAAATACACTAGCGAGCTCATCGCTATTGAGAACGCTGAATTGTTTAAACAACGGAAAATTCATGATCGGAAAATACCGATAGACAAAGTCCACCATAAATAATTGTTTAAACGGCAATTTTACTTTCGTCAGGTGATTATGATCCGAAGAAAACTGACTCAAACTGGCAAGAAGATTATCCAAATGCATCTTTGCCGTTTCCTGATCTGTTGATGATACGACACAACGGATCACCGTATTAAATCCGGGCTTACTCGTTTTTTGTTCGATTGCTTCAAGGGATTTCGGGTCAACTTTAAAACTTGCTTTCTCAGGATTTGATTCGTCTTTTTTTATTTTGGAAATATAGGATCTCCCATTTTCCCGCCATTTGCCCTCAGCCGGCTGGATAAGTACCTGGATTGCGGCTGCCTCCCCGGGGCGCATTTTTGCAAGAACTGAGGTGATTGATGATAATGGATCGGTCGGTAAATCCCGAAAAATCCGGATCGGCATATAATCAGCGTTTGCGAGCACGAGTCCCGCAAACGCGACTTTCCCGTTCTCGGAAAATATAGAATATTCCTCCACTTCCTTAATATCCGCACCGGGATAGGCACCATGAATCTGTTTTTCAATGAGATCTGTCAATTTTTTCGGTACCGCGATATAAAAACGTATATCCTCCGGTTTCGCAACGATTTCAAACGATACATGCTCGTTCGGTTTCAAAAACGACCAAAATCCTCCATGAGCGATGCTATGGATGCTGGAAAACATCTGTTCTGCCGCATCAATTTTTATCTCATTATCGCGGGGTACCGCGACCTGCATGACGACGGTTTCCAGAGATTCTTCTTCGCGGTTTCGGTACTTCCAGAGTAAAAAAATGATATACCCCAATAAAATAAGTGCACCGGCAAAAACCGCAATCAATAGAAAACTGATACCCAAGACCTGCAACCGGTATGTAAAGTCCAATAATTTACCCGACATTTGTTGGTCCATAGATAATTATTCCTTAACTTTTATCAATTTTCCGTGCGTTGATGTTACAGCAACATGAAGCTGCTTCAATCTTCTCACGCACCATTCTGCAAGCCACCGCACCGAATTGGTCATACTTTGGTGAAGCCCTGTTGCAATTTGATCGTCGGATAGAGGTAAAACAACACTCGTTGTCGTTTGAACCGGAATATTATTCCCTGTCGGCTTCACACCCATCTGCGCAACTGACTGGGGTATTGCGATTGTCGTAGGATGCACTCTTACACCGGCTGAGGCAACTTCCTTGGGGATTTGCATTTCATTGCCCGTCGCATCCTTTAGACCTTCCCGAGGGGCCGTGCCGCCGGGTTCAATTTCCCGTGCACCGGATGGCGTAACCGTAACTGCACTGGGCGGAGCACTCGCTGCTTTCGGCTGTTGGGCATCCTGAGGCAGGTCATTCATACGTTTATCATATCACGAACAGAAGGCAAATATGAGGCCTCCCCAGTATCCCGACAAGGGTCTTTTCGCGATCATAATAGGCCTTCCGGAATTCTTTTTCTTTTTCATTTTTTGCTGAACTGTCTTTGTTCTCATGCCCTGTTCCCGAATTCTCGCCAAATATAAAATAATCGCGGCGAGAAGCCACGGGGCCGGTTCTTTTTGGATCAATCCCTCAGGTTGTTCCTCCGCAAGTGCTTCACGCAGATTTTTCTTCTGGTGAGGTTTTGCAACAAAGGAGCGTAACGATTCAAGCGCATTGTAATAATTAAGAATTTTTAGCATCATCCATATACCAATGGTAAAGGAAACCTGTTCAACGGCTTCGTTAGGTTCGGATTTACCTTCGTTTTTTACATTTCGTACCCGTGTTCGTTCGGACTCATTAACCGGCTTAATTAACTCTTGAACCGTTTCCCAAAGGAGTTGAAGAACCGTAACAGTTTGCTCCTCTTCTTTCTGAATTGCCACTACCTGTTTTTCAACCGGAAGCGCGTCAATTATCCGTACAAAGTCGATTATTTTTTTGAATGTCGTCACATCCTGTCCACGCATATTCATAAGCTCAATTATTTTTGCGAGCAAAATTAACTCCGTATCTTCTCCTTCATGAGAAATATCTTTACCCTCTTTACCATCGGTATCCTTCAGAAATAATGAAAATATCAGATTTTTCTCACTTTTCGTATACATGCTCTTTTCTAACACCGTGACTGTCGATTCGAACACTGGTTCTTTTTGTATACGTAAAGGGTTAGGAAAAATTTCTTCGTGATTAATTTCTGCGCCATCTAGATCTTTATTCTCTGCAGTCCCGACTGGTATAGCGCCTAAATTTCCTATTATGTGTAAGCTTGCAAGTGCACCTACTGTTGCAATCCCCGTCGTTGATACAAAATCAATTATTCGTTTTTGGTCACCCATAATCTTATAAACTCCGGCGATATGATCTTCGAGTTTCTGAGCAGATTGTTCGGAAATATGAAGTGTGGTGCTTGCAAATTTGCGCCAAACCGGGGATACATCAGCATTGTTGTCAAAGATAAAAGCTGGTTCGCGGCTAAGTCGAAGAAAGTCATCTTGATTTTGCTCACTTTCAATGACACGTCTGAATAGAGAAACAACAAGAGAATCCTGAATTTTTTCATTGTCCTCTGTAACATTCAGTCGTATTGGAATAAGGTGATTAATGTGCGACTCTGCTGCTAATTCGTCCGTTCGAGTTGTCACAATTGACTCCTGTTGAGGAGTATCAGAAATATTTTTATAGTACGAGTGTTCTGGTACGTTGAATTCTTCCCCGTTTGCAACAGCTTCAAGACTCCACACGAGTGCGGCTAATCCTTCACGGAGATTGCCTTTTGATAATAATTCCTGTTCTATTTGACTTGCTAATTTCAGCGCACGCTCCTGATACTCATCCAAGTGCGATAAATCAGAAGTATCGCGGCGCAGGCGGGTAAGATATTCGCCCGCGTTCTGACGGTTTTCTTCATTTATATAGCTTTCTTCTATGGCATGAACAATTTCTTCTAAAGAAATTTCTCTGTCGGAAAATAATGGTTTTGAAAAATCAGTCTCATCAATCGATGCGTTTTCGCCGGTTAATAGAGCAAGATTATCGTTCAACCTATGGAGATCCTCTATGCTCCCGTCAAATTGGATAGCCAATTCCTCTACTTCATTTTTTCTATTATAAAACACATCAATATAGTGTCTCCCCTTCTCAACATCTTCCTCACTTATTACAAATCCCATTCTTTTTCCATCTATATCGTTTTCAAGTTTCTCATACCGATCCTGCCGCCCCGTTGTCTCAACCAAATCAATCAGATCTCTGCCTTTATTTACCATCCCGTGTTTCCCCTTTTTATCATAGTTCGCTTTAGACAACGTCCTCTTCTCGAGAAACTCCAACTCATAAGAGAGTGCATTTTCAGCGGCCTCAAGGGCAACAGCCTTAACATTTCCTCCGGTTTTTTCCGATACGTTTAATAATCCATCCAGCTCGCTTTTTTTACTGTATTCACTGCACGCCCCGATGCATTGGGGCTGTTTGCCGGTCATATTTTGATCATCATCAATATCTCCGAATGGCGAGTTTATTCCAAATGGTTGATTAAACCCACGATTTAGGGACTGTACATACCTATCAGCAACTACCGCCCATACGCCGTTTACCATCGTGCCAACAGCATTGTCTGTCTTCTGCGCGGTATTGGTGTTAATTTCCTGAATCTTCGGCACAATAATTTATGAAAATAATTTTCTCGGCCAATGGAATAATGGGAATTTGTAATAGTTAAATATTGCATCGATTGTAAAAAATGATATTGAATACAACATGTCTCCTGTAATGGAATTTCTAAAAAACGGCAGCGCCATAATGTAGCACGTTATAAACCCGTTCATTGTTTTTGCATACAACGGAGTCGCTGCCCACACGGCAAAATTGGTGATGACAAAAAATATCGCCGATGATAAGAACGTTCCGGCAATAATTCGGCGAGCGCCTGCGCGTTGACTAATCCATTTGCCCACAAAAACCGCAAGAATCATGCCTCCATACGTCGCAAACATAAGCGAATGAAACCCAATAATGAAATCGCTTATCAACATGGTAAGTAATGTAATAGTGACCGCTTTTTTCGTATTGAACTTTGCACCTGAAAACAAAGCAACTCCTCCAACCGCAGTCATATTGGGAGCATGAGGCAATATTCTTGATAACACTCCGAGAATAATAAATAATAGCGTTTCCATAATTTCTTAATACAGCGGTTTTGTATACTTCCAAAGAACGGTATCGCCGTTTTTAACAGTTTTTTTATCTGCGGCAACATCACCTGATACTCCGTTGACATAATAAACCCACGCGTTATCTTTTGTGTTTGGAAATGTGCCAATTTGTTGGATAAACACACCGAAGTCATATTTTTTCGTGATTAAAGAAATTGCATGTGCCCGGGTAACGGCAATGAGCGCGTCAAATGCATTGGATGCAATAATACCGTCGTAGGTTGCAATTTTTTCTCCTGTATCGAGTGTCAACGACACACGAACGGAATTTTTGTTTATCGATTGTGTAGTTCTTACAGAAGAAACCGTACGGCTTTGAGGTAACGATGAAGTAATTCTCCAAGCAAGGAAAAATGCGCAGCAAATGAAGAGTATGATGCCGAATAACTTTTTAGTAACCATAAAAACTCCTGCTCGGGATAATAGGTAAGGAGGAGTTCCCGGCTTGCCCTCCGAAGCTTTACGCGAAGGAGGGGCCCACGGTTGCGGCACAGCCGCTGATTTACACAGCGTTCCTCGATTCCTTACTTTATTTTTTCTGCCTTGGAATTCCAGACCACACTACTTCCTCAGCATGTTCGTTTTTATTTATAAACCGTGCGAGCATAAAACACAAGTCGGATAACCGATTTAAATATTTGATAATGCGCGGGTCAACCGTTTGTGTTTTGGTAAGTGCAACAACCTGTCTCTCAACGCGCCGGCAAACACTTCTGACAACGTGGATCTGACTTGCGAGCTGTGATCCCCCGGGAAGAATAAAATTTGTAAGCGGCGGCAATTCTTTTTCCATTGCATCAATCTCAACTTCCATTTGTGTAACACGCGTCTCAAGCATATTCAATTCTGTCTTCCATCCAGCAAGACACCCGCCAACGGAAAATAAATCCGACTGAATTTCCGAAAAAAGTTTTATAAGATGAGTCTCTTTCATCTGTGAGGTAATAAGTCCAACCCAACTGTTTAATTCGTCAACGGATCCGTAGACGTCAACAAGGGCTTCGGATTTTAACACCCGCTTGCCGCCAAAAAGCGCTGTAGTACCTGCATCTCCGGTACGGGTATAGATTGGCATAAGGTTAGTTATGAATCAATTGTAACTTCTGCAACTCCGCATATAGCAGATTTGCAGCATTTTTATATCCCTCTTCGTTAAAGTGAGCCGGATCGCTGAACAAATTACATTTACCTGCATATATCTTTTCAAAATCAAGAACCGGAATATTCTCCTCACGCGCTCTTTGTCTCATAAATTCATTATATTCCATTAACCTGGTCGCGAGTTGATGAATATATGACTGCAGTGTAAAAAAACAATAAGGTCTTGTTATAAAAAGTACATGCATTTTATTTTTCTTAGCAACCGTAATTGTATTGTTCAAAAGTTGTTGATATTCATTATATGAAACACGCGGCAGGCGCGGAGAAGCATTCCTATTTATAATTGCAACAACTGCATCATAGCCCGCTTGTAGCAGTTGAACAAGTTTCACATGCAACAAAGCATAGTCATCCCCGACAGTAAACAGACTATATGATGAATCGGGGGTTAAGACAAGATGATTATCATTCATACTTGGGCTAATAATAACCAAATCAGGTTTAAGCGGAATAACGTTTTTAAATCGACGGAAAATCTGAAACGAGGAATACCCCCATACGCCCCCGTTTAGAACCTCCACCCGGTTACCTACTAATGAACGCAAATATCCCGGCCAACTCACTTCTTCATCGGTTTGATTATCAAATTGTCCGGGACCTAATGTATTGGAATCTCCGAGCGCAATAATGACAATACGATGATTACTGTTATTGGGACTAATTTCAGGGCCGGTATACCCCATTGCGTTAAAGAATTTCCGGGCAGAACCTGAAGCGTCGTGAATTTCAAATTGGGGATTTGGCTTCCACATTAACCAAGGATCATACGTATTCGATTTATCTAAAAAAGTATGATAATAACGCCAGTCACTCGAGTGCACGGCATCCGTTACACCGGACTTATCGCTATCCGATATACCTAACATTAATATATGTAACGGATAATACGTGTAATGAAAAAGTCTTAATAATCCCTCAAGAATCACGAAAGAGAGGAAAACTACGGAGAACACCAAGAAAATCCTGTGGACCCACACATTCATATATAGGTGTTTATTGAGAGCTTGAAGTCCCGTTTAGCATTCCGAATAACCGCAGCTGTAACACTTCTTGCATCCCTCTTCAAAAACCAAACTCGCCTCACCGCAGCCTGGACATAAATCTACAGTAACCACCCGGCGTTCAGTCAAAAGCATCTGTGCAGGCGCACTCAAAGGCTCCTGAGCAGGTTCAACAGCCGGCGCCGCAATATGCATATGTCCGTCTCCGTTCAATCCGGTAACAACCTGCTGTGTTGTATGACCATTTGTTCCATCCGGCTTACTGTCTGCGCGAACCGTTGCTCCTGCAGGCACTGCATTTTCCAGCCGATGCTTTGCGAAAAATCCAAAGTGGCGGTCAATAACTTTCGCAACCGCATCCGGAAGACTCCTTACTCGGTTCTCTCCAAATCCCATAGATCGTGCTCCGCCAATTCCGACGAGTTCCGCCGCAATTTTCCGTGCCCGTTCAATTGCGGGAACCGGTGATGAGATACGGAAGATTAACGAGGTTAACCGACCAACTGCTTCCGCCATAGCGGTGACGTCACTTCCGGCTTTACCGACGTTTATAAACATCTCAAGCGGCTGATTGCCGCCATTGGTATTGATAGTAACGTATGCCTGACCAACCGGCGTCTCAACTTGATACGTGGACCCATGGACGACCATAGGACGCGGCTTCACCTCGGGCATCGGGGCGACGACCGGTTTGGGTGCTTCTTCTTTTTTGGGTTCTTCCTTCCGTGTCAAAACACCCTGGCGGCTCCCTTCACGCATATACGCAATACCTTTGCATCCCTGTTCGTATGCAAGCGTATAGAGTCGTTTCACGTCTTCAACCGTATGGGTGTTCGGCGCGTTTACGGTTTTACTTATTGATGCGTCAACATATTTTTGAATAGTTGCCTGAACATAGACATGATCTTCCGGCGTCAGATCATTAGCTGAAACAAACTGTAATGGGCGCTCTTCTTTTGTCGGTTCCCTACCATGCGTCTTACTAAAATCCTCAAACCATGCTTCGTAGAGCGGATGCCGGAGCGTGTGTTCTCCCAACCGGTCACGCCGTATAAATTCAAATTCATACACCGGCTCAATGCCACTTGAAACTCCGGACAGAAGGGACGTTGATCCCGTCGGCGCCTGCTGCAACAGCATACTGTTTCTGATTCCGTGTTTCTTTAATTTTTTCCGTACCTCGTCAGGCAGTTGTTTAATAAAATATCCTTCGAGGTGTTTTTTAATATTAATTTTCGGAAACGGTCCCTTTTCCACTGCGATATCAACAGAGGCATCGTATGCAGCATCCCGTATCGTTTTATAAATTTTGTCGATCACCGGCAAACTCTCGGGAGATCCGTATCGGAGTTTCATTTTAATAAGTGCGTCGCCTAGACCCATGGTCCCAAGTCCGATACGGCGCTCACCTTTTTGCTGGACCTTCCGAATTTCATCAAATACATAAAAATCCGCATCGATGACGTCATCCTGGAACCGGACACCAATCCGTGCAACTTCCTCAAGCCGGGCATAATCCATCTCACCGTTTTCGTTAACAAGAGCGGCAAGATTGATGGAACAAAGATTACAAACGCCCCAGCTCGGTAGGCCTTCTTCGCCGCAGGGATTGACACAGTTCACGTATTCAAAGTAGTTATTGTTAAACCATTTGTTATACCGCTCCATGAAAACGACACCTGGCTCTGCACTTCGCCATGCAGCCTGTGCCACAAGATCCCAGAGAGCACGGGCCTTAATCGTTTTGAAGACAATCGGTTTTTTCCCAAGCGCCAGCCAATTGGGCATATAGCCATCCCATTTGGTGTCATAATCCGGATCATTTTTATCCGGGAACATCAAATCCCAGTCGGCATCTTTTTTCACCGCTTCCATAAACGCATCGGACACACACACAGAAAGATTGGCGCCGTTAATGCGGGTTAAATCCTGTTTGACGGTAATGAATTCCTCAATATCCGGGTGCCAGTCCCAAAGCATGAGCATGAGAGCACCCCTCCTGCTCCCGCCCTGCTGGATGATATCTTTGGTTGCGACGGAAAAAAGTTCCGCCCAATTACAAGGACCTGATGAAAATCCGTTCACCTTCGAGACCCGTGCGCCGCGCGGACGAAGACTTGAGAGGTTGATACCTACTCCGCCTCCCCGCGACATAATCTCAATCATTTGGGTCAGTGTTTTTAATATGCCCTGACGTGAATCATGGGGTGACGGGAGGACGAAACAGTTATAGAATGTTACTTTATATCCGGTACCGGCCCCGGATAAAATCCTACCACCCGGGACAAAAACGAAATCCTGCATCGCTCCGTAAAATTTATCTTCCCAGTACGTCCGTTTTGCTTTTGGTTCAACGCCGGCAATTGCATGTGCAATCCGTCGCCACATTTCCTCAGGTGATTTTTCAATAGGGGTGCCTTTTTCATCCTTTAAGGAGTAGCGGTCTAAAAATACGGTATTTCGGAGGCCGGTCAATTCCATATATATTCCTTTATATAAAATGTTTTAGTACGTAATCCTTTAATACACTCTGGGATGAAAAACTTTTTTATAAAAGTTTTTTCACTTCCCGCTCAAAATCTTCGATATCTACAAATTGTCGGAATACACTCGCAAATCTTATATACGCAATCTTATCCAATTTTTTTAATCTCTTTGCAACCAGTTCGCCAATCTTTTTACTCGGAACCTCTGTTGTGTCGCCACCGATTAATTCCCGTTCAACCTCATCGACAATCCGGTCGATGTCTTCTGTTTTTATCGTGGTTTTTCCGCTTGCCCGCCAAATTCCCCGTTTTAATTTTTCCCTATCGAAGGTTTCTCGCCGTTCATCTTTCTTAACAACAGTCAATGGCACCGTCTCAACCCGTTCATATGTCGTAAACCGTTTCTCGCATTTTGAACAATTGCGGCGCCGGCGCGTCACCGCTAGGTCTTCACTATCCCGCGTCTCTAAAACGTCAGTATTATCGTAATTACAGTATGGACACTTCATTTCACTCGTGAAATTATAAACGCTACCTATGGTGCCAAAACAAATACTAAGACACTAAATAAGCAGCGTCAACTAGCAACTTCTATATCAAAGGTGGGCAAGAAAAAATCGTAGCCTCAACTGAAAACTCTTGAGGAAAAAGTTCGGTAATTACTTTAGTTCACAACCCTTCTGGTGACAGAAATGACACTGATTCAATGAAGTTAAACAAAAATTACTCAATACGATATTTTCGTATCACAGAAACGAAATAATCGTATTTGTTAAACTGAACAATTTATTGAAGTAATTTCGCAACTTCTGCTTCCATCTCTCTGACATCAGCTAGTGCGGCATTGTAACGTGGTTTTTCATCCGCACTGACTTTAGTCACTAAATCCGTCAACACTTCTTCATGCTTACTCAAAGACTTTCCGAGCTGATCAACGACATATCCCGGGATCGCTTGTCCCTGTGTATTGTATGTCGTGGTCATAGCAACGGCCATCTGCATATTTTTCGATGCAAGCATCATGGATGTGAGACCGAGCGCACTCTCCTTTTTTGCATTCAAAAATACGCTCGCGTTTATATCTTTATCGCTTTGAAGGACATAGAACTCAATCTTGCGGACCGGGTCCGCGATAATTTTTTCCATAATCCAATCACGAACCTGCTTCAAAAAATATAATGGGTTATCTGGCAACATTCCGGGATACGGCAGTGCATATTCTACCGGTTGTCCCTGATCTCCTGTTTGCGACATTGCAGCGTTCGTCGATGTTACGGTTTTGTTTTCCATCGTAACGGTTGGTTGTACCTTAGTTGCCGCCCGCACGGACATTAAAGAACCCGTTCCTAGCATCAGTAGTATTGCAAAAAACACAAATAGTATTCGTTTCATGGATCCTCCTTTTTAAGAATCAAAGTCGCCTTCATTGTACAGAGTCTGCGTCATTCAAGCAAGCGATGTAACCTCTTGGGGTAAAACTCCAATGCTACCGAGTATTTGCTTCTCAAGTTCTTTCACTTTCGGGTAACAAGCGTCAAGCATCTCCACAGCCTCCCGGGGTAATTGTTCATCCCGCCAAAGCTGGAATCGTTTATCAACCGTTAGAATCTCAAACTTTACCATCTTATCGGCCAAATACAGAATTTTTTCTTCAGGCGTTCTGGGCGCAATAGTAGGGTCTACAATCGCATGAAGCGGATGCCGACGGACAACTTCAGCTACCTCACTCATTTCCTCTTCACGTAATACGCGTACCGCGGTATCAGGGTGTTGTTCCCCTAGCAACCTTGGGATTGCTTTATCAATATCATGGAGAAGCGCCGCGGCCCGAAGTAACGGAATATTAATATCAGTAACGACGCCTGCCTCCACTGATTTCCTGGCAAGAAACAATGCCACGCGGGTAACAAGCGTTACATGCAACCGTTTTTTTTCCGGCAATGCATATTTATCCCACAAGGCCTTCGCCTGATCTTCTGTCGGAATCATAAGAATTTTATTGTTGAAATATACGTAGTATAAGCTTCTCGGGAATGACAAACAAAAATGACTCGTTCTATTTCATGATGATTTGATAAGAAACGACGAACTTCAACTATAACGATTTTTGTCGCAATAGCGATTGGAAATCTGTATGCGCCGGTGCTGATCGCCGGAAACGCAATTGTTTTCACTTCATTATTGAGGGCCACAAGAAGACAATTTCTGTAACACGACGCAAGGAGCTGTTCCTCTCTCTCATTACCACCCCGCCACACAGGGCCAACGGTATGTATAACCCAATGAGAAGGTAAATTATATCCTTTGGTAATTTTTGCTTCTCCGGTGTTACAACCGTCGAGCCTGCGGCATGCTTCAAGAAGCCCCGGGCCAGCTGCCCGATGAATTGCACCGTCAACGCCGCCGCCGCCCAATAGCGTCTCGTTTGCAGCATTCACGATTGCATCAACATGAAGTATTGTAATGTCTCCCTGTATTACCTCAATCACATCATTTTTCATAAAGGACGCTTTCTATACGCGATACTGCTTTTATTATAATATAATGAACTAAAGTATATGAAAAAATCAGACGGGAATACGAAAGGCGCTTCTTCAAATGTTTTTTTCATCGGACTGTTGAGTTTTTTCGGCGGCATCAGCCAGGATATATTTGTCCCTGTACTTCCCTTGTATCTTGCTAATGTTCTCCATTTTGACAAATCATTCATCGGACTCTCGGAAGGACTTGTCACAAGTAGTGCAAGTATTTTCAGAATTGTCGCCGGGTATCTCTCCGATAAACTCCGGAAAAATAAACCGCTCGTATTTGTAGGATATTTTTTCTCATTTCTCGCAAGACCCCTCTTGGCAATCTTGACATCGGGGTACAGCGTGTTGGGACTCCGCTTCCTCGACGGCGTAGGCAAAGGCATCAAGGATTCGCCAAAAGACGCGCTTATTGCCGACTCGACACAAAAAACCACCCGCGGCCGAGGATTTGGCATTGTGCGGGCGCTGGACACCATGGGGTCTGTTGCAGGACCGCTTATACTCTTCGCTTTATTGTATGTTTTAAAAAATAACACATTAAAATACCATTATATTTTCTTCGCGACCGCCTTACCGCTTGTTCTCACCCTGACCATTCTGTCATTTTATGTCAAAGAAATTCCGATTCAAAAAACGGTGGTTTCAGATCGAAATAGTCCCCTACCCAAAAAGTTCTATATATTTTTAGCGATTGTGATCTTTTTTTCGATTGGCAATTCTTCAGACACATTTCTCATCCTCCGTTCCCAAAACCTTGGAGTGAGTCTACTCGGGATTCCGCTCGTCTATGCGCTCTTTAATTTTGTGTACGCCAGTGCGTCCATACCACTTGGGAGTTTATCCGATAAAATCGGCCGTGAGAAAGTCATTCTGATTGGATGGATATGTTATGCACTCTCATACCTTGGGTTTGCTGCAGCAAAATTGAGTTACCAAGCGTGGATATTATTTGCATTTTACGGAATCTACTACGCGACTACCGAGGGAGTTGCAAAAGCATATATTGCCGATCAGGTCGCAAGCGGGCATCGGGGAAAAGCGTATGGGTTATATAATTCGCTTGTCGGACTAACGACGCTCCCTGCGAGTTTTATCGCAGGATTCCTGTGGGATAAAATTTCCCCGGCCGCGCCGTTTTATTTTTCAGCCGCGATTGCTGCACTCGCAGTACTCATGCTCGTCATCTACACACGGTCTTCTAAACGAGAAGAATAAATTATCTCGAGGAACTAAGACGTTAGGACGCGAGCACCCAATGCGTGAAGAACCAAATCCAGAGTTTCTTTTGGTCCATTGGAATACGTATCGATAGTCAGATCATAATATTTCGGATCCCAAAAATCCGTAACGCTGTACATCCGTTGCCATTTCGCAAAATTTGCCTCCTGCCGTTCGTGGATGTGACGTTTCGCATCCTCAACCGAAAAATTATCGCGGTTCACGAGTCGATCGATCCTAAGTGAATCATCACACTGTAAAAGAACTTTAAAAACGTGCGGCAGCCCGCGCATATTCCATCCCGCAATCCACGACTCCACACAATAATGCGCGTTCGGATCGGAAAGTTTCTCCCGCATCGCTGTATCTATCTGATAGTCAATATCATCCCCGTAATCAGTTGCCAAATGATGCTTCGGATCATCGGGTTTATGTTTTCCGTTTTCTATTGCGAATTTTCTCGCCCATTCGCCGCCTGAAAATGTCTGCCATCCCCAGGATTCAACAAGGGGTTTCAAATTGCGGAGGAGTGTCGACCGTCCCGCGCCGGGAGGACCCGATATTGCGACACTGCTGTATTTTAAATTATTAACTGTATTTCCAACCATGTCTAGATACCCGAAACAATTTTGTTGTGTAGGGTACTCCTATTATACGGACGCATTGATCCTTCGACAAGCCTCAGGATCAACCCTGAGTAAACGTGTCTCGAGCGAAGTCGAGAGAATCGAACGGGTTGACAACGGTCAATAAACAGATTAATAATATCCTATGGCAATTGACTATCTTCTGCCGTCATGGGACGAATACCACTCACTTGCCCGCAAACTCGCCGCTAAAATTCTTTCTGACCGCATACACATCGACGAGGTCGTTGCGATTTCGCGTGGCGGTTTGACTCTTGGTCATTTATTAACAGACCTTCTCCGTGTCCCTATCTCCACATTTACCATCCAAAGCTATACCGATATTCAAAGTCAAGGAGAAGTAACGATAACAAAACCTTTAGCGACGCCCCTTGACCGCAAGATCGTACTATTGGTGGACGATGTTGCTGATCGGGGCAACACAATGGTTCGCGCGATCGAGTATCTTAAAATGTTTACCCCGAAAAAAATCTATACCTTAACTCTCTATTACAAACCGCACTCTGTTTATAAACCCGATTACTTTGCTAAGACTACTTCAGCATGGATATCATTTCCCTATGAGCCCTCGGAAATGATATTAAATATATTTAATAGTATGCACAAAGAGGGAAAATCAAATACAGAAATTAATAAATTTCTTGAAAACCTTCATTTCACGAAAGAACAAATATCCTTCGTCAAAAAATTTTACGTGAAGTAAATTCTTGGTTCTATGTCATCATCGGGCTTGACCCGATGATCCACTCTTCAACAACAAGATTCCCGCCTTCGCGGAAATGACAACTGTTTCACTCTTGACGATTGCTCTCTTGTCGTGTATAAGAAATTTAATAGGGCTTATTTAGCGCCCTTTTTTGATGGCAAATTAACGATCCTGAGCGAAGTCGAAGGAGAGTTTAGTTGCCGATCAATCCGCCAATAATCGCTGCACGAGCCGCGCTACGAATAGTAGGTAAGGCGAGTGCTAAGATACGGCGGATATAGATATTTTCCCGGCGCATTAAAGGAGTTCATTATGGATAACATTGAGCTGGGTAACATAATTGGTATACGTGCCACACTGCATATTACGAAGCTTCATGGAGAAACTCCATCCGTACAAGACTTAGAGGGCTTGCTTGACGGAAATGGTACATTTCATTACCTAGATAATGAGTTATATGATGGATGTGAGGGCGCTATGATAGCTTCAATTCCTAATGCAAATCAATTAGTTGGTGACGCCATAATCACGTTAACGGATTCTAATATTACAATAAAACCTGACCGCCATGGAGGTTTAATTGTTACTGAGCCAACGGATTGGATACAACAAAAATTTAATACGAATGAAGATATTGAAGGTCGGAAAAATACAGTAGTTTCAAAATTATCGGATTCGACTAAGCCAATACTCCGAACGCAAGAGATCAAACCAGAAATTGTCAAACGCAAAGGGGCATTCAGTTTAATTCCTGCATACTTTAATATTGCACAAGACATTTATCATCGAGATGAGAATCAAAATGTCGTTTCTAAAAGAGTAGTTGTAGTATTTGAAGCTGGAATACAATTATAATTTTCGACTTGACGATTGATCCCTTGTAATGTATAACAAAATTATTAGGGCTTGCTCAGCGCCCTATTTTTGATGGCAAATTAACGAATGAATTCCTATTCATGAGTTTAGTTGCCGATCAACCCCGCTACCTCCACCCCTCCGACGCGTGCACGTAGAGCACGATCGGGAGGTAAGGATGGTGTGGGGTCAAATAATAAATATGTTATTGGCGAAGAAAGGAATTATATGGCAATAGCTAGTGTTGAGGTTTGTTTAATAGTTCCAGGACCGAACGGTGAAGTTAAAAATACTCTTCACGGAAGAATTGAAAACGATGGTCGTATTCATCATACGACACTTGGCCGAGGGCCACAGGATGTTGTCATTGACGATTTTTCCCACGTTGCAGAAATTCATGAAAAACCTAATACTCCTCTGACAGAAAACCGTTACATACTACTTGGTGAGGATATTATTTATGTTTACGATGAACGGGTTCAATTTGTAAATTACGCAGGCATAATATTTACAGGCCCGGTGGGCATTGAGCCTGGAGAAGGTTGGAAACCAGTCGATCGAAATATTTACGTGGGCGACTCCATCCCAACAACTATCTTTCAAACAAGCGATCGGCCAGCTTTTCAAATCATAAATGGTTTGAGTACAACGGGATAATCATTGATTTATCTCTAAGTGATATAATAGCGTATGACGGCAACGGCCCTTCAAAGCGAGCTTGCCTACCTCAAAAGTGAATTTTTGCGTGATGCAAAAGTTCTAGACCCCGACCGCGGCTACATTTCCGTTTCCTCGTTTAATTTACGGATGAAGGCAGGAGTCCTTCGGGCTGCCGCCAAAATCATTGCCAACGAATTTAAAAACGATAAGGTTGATATCGTCCACGGTATCCCCCACTCCGGAAATTATCTGGCAACGGCCGTTGCGCTGGAACTTGGAGACAATGTCCGGCTCCACAGTTCGCGGAAAGATCAGAATATTCCCACAACTTGGAAAGATGTTTATCGCGAAGAAATCCGGTCGTTCACGACAAGCGGTGATTTTCTCACAGTGTTTTCCGGCATCAATTTATCATTTGTCCAAAAGGGAGACCATGTGCTCCTCCTTGATGATGTCTGCGCAACCGGCGAAACCGGGTACCATATCGTCAGCGGTCTTCAGAAACGCGGGGTCAATGTCGCGGGATATGCTGTAATGTTTGATAAAATTTTTCAGGGAGGACTCGAGTACGTCGCAACGCTCGGTGTCAAGACGTTTTCATGTGTAAGGGTTGAAAAAATAGGAAAAGGTGATAGTGTAGCACTTGCAGAGTAGCAATTAATGTCATTTCCGCTGGTGCGGGAATCGGTTTTAGAATGGATCCCCGATCAAGTCGGGGATGACAAATGCATATATGATAGTCGTTGTCGATTTCGGATCGCAGACCGCTCATTTAATCGGACGACGTTTGCGGCAACTGGGCGTTACCGTCTCCTACGTTAACCCCGAAGACGCACTTCCTTTCATCAAAGAAAAACAACCGAAAGGAATTATTCTCTCGGGCGGCCCGAACGATATCAGCCATGACGCATCGTTATCCATGGATAAGCGGGTATTTTCACTTGGAATTCCGGTACTGGGCATTTGCTACGGGTGGCAGCTCATTGCGTACCTGTTGGGGGGGACGGTCAAACACTCCAAAAAAGAATTCGGTCCTGAAGATATTATATTTGATTCACAACCCGGTATATTTGCCCTACCCAAAAAGAAATTTTCCGCGATTATGTCCCACGGTGACACGGTAACTGTGCTTCCGAAAGGATTCACAGCAGTCGGACACACTAAACAGGTTGAATACGCTGCGGTTATAAACGGGAAAGAAAAAATATTCGGCATACAATTTCATCCCGAAGCACACCATACTCAATACGGGTTGGATTTATTGAAAAACTTTGCCGTTTTGGTCTGCAAGGAAACGCTTACACCACTGATGCTTGATCCGAAAAAAAGTATTGCCGCAATTAAGGAAACAGTCGGTAATAGTAAAGTTATCTGCGCAGTCTCAGGAGGCGTGGATTCAACCGTCACTGCATTTCTCATCGGCAAAGCCATCGGAAAAAATTTAATCCCGGTCTATGTTGATTCAGGATTGATGCGCCCCGGAACCGATACAAGAGTCAAATATATTTTTACAAAACTTATTTTTGCAAATCTTGAAATTGTTGAAGCCAAAAAAAGATTCCTTACCGCGCTTCAAGGAATTACCGATCCAGAAGAAAAGAGAAAAACCATCGGGAAATTGTACATCGATATCTTCGGCGAAGTCGCCTCGCGACATACGGACGCGACATTCCTCGCCCAAGGAACAATCTATTCGGACGTTATAGAATCCAAAGGCAGCAAGCATGCATCAAAAATAAAATCGCATCATAACGTCGGCGGACTCCCCGCTGATTTACAATTCCGACTTTTGGAACCGGTGCGTGAATTTTATAAGGATGAAGTACGTGAACTCGGCAGATTGGCCGGACTGCCAAATGACGTCGTATCACAACAGCCCTGGCCGGGCCCGGGATATGCCATCAATATCCGCGGTGAGGTCACGGAAAAACGCTTAGACCAAATCAAAGTGGCAGACGCCATCGTTGTGGAGGAAATGAAAAACGCGGGATTGTACGACAAGGTGTTTGAATGCTGGGCTGTCATGACCGGCGCATACTCAACAGCTGTTAAGGGCGACGGACGGGTATTCGCCGAAGTTATCGCAATCCGATCACTTGATTCCATTGATGTGATGACCGCACAGTGGACGCGGATTCCATATGAAGTCTTAGCAAAAATGTCATCAAGAATCGTTAACGAGGTTCCCAATATCTCACGGGTAGTATATGATATCACTACCAAACCTCCTGCCACTATGCGTTGGGAGTAACTATGCCAGATAAAATAACCGGTCAGGGACTAGCATATTCAGACGTCTTAATACGACCCAGACTTTCCGACATACGTTCGCGTCACAGTGAACATCTTGACCCGTCGACACTTATCGCAAAAGGTCTCCCGCCAATTAAACTTCCGATTCTCTCTGCGAACATGGATACCGTGACGGAACACCGTATGGCTATCACAATGGCACTCTACGGAGGCATAGGAATTATTCACCGGTTTATGACGCCTGAAGAACAGGCCAATGAGGTAAAAAAAGTAAAAGATTTAGTCAGGATGATTGAGGATGATCCGCCGCTCGTCAGTGAGCGTACAACAATAGCAGAGGTTATAAGTTTACAAACGAAACGGAACCGCGGATATGTCATTGTGTATCCCGGTGAATATTTTGACGGCACATTTATCGGAATCGCTACCCCCAGGGATTTTCTGACAGCACCACTCACGACCCCGATTGCCAAAGTTATGACACCCAAAAATAAAGTTATTGCCGTGACCCGAGATACGCCAACTGCAAAAGCCATTGATGTCATGAAGACAAACAGAATTCAGAAAATTCCCGTCGTTGACCGGAAGGGTCATCTGGTCGGAGTGTATACATTAAAAGATTTTTCCTATCAAACGCAATATCCGCAGGCATCATTTGATAAAATGGGTCGCCTTTTAGTCGGAGCTGCCATCGGCGTCCAATCTCCCGATATTGACCGCGTCCATATGCTTATCGAAGCGGGAGTTGATGTCCTTGTGTTGGATATCGCGCATGGTGGATTAATCTATACATCGGAAATGCTCCATCGCCTAAAAAATAAGGAAAAAATAAAAATACCCATCATTGCGGGGAATATCGCAACCGAGGAAGGCGCAAAATATATTTATGAGAATGGTGCGGATGGAATAAAAGTCGGCGTCGGACCCGGGTATGTATGTGAGACAAGAAACGTCGCAGGTGTCGGCGTCCCTCAGATAACTGCAATTATGGAAGTGGCAGAAATGATGGCAAAAAAACGAAACCCCATCCCGATCGTCGCGGACGGAGGCATTCGTGAACCCGGAGATCTGCCGAAGGCAATCGTTGCCGGAGCAAATAGCGTTATGATCGGAAGCCTCTTTGCCGGAACTCGCGAAAGCCCCGGCGAGCAGATGCTTGAAAATGGAACGCTCAAAAAACTCGTTCGCGGCATGGCGTCAGCCAGTGCATTTCAAAAACGGAAAAGTATCGGCGGCAGCACGACAAACGGAGCTCACTATACTCCTGAAGGCCGGGCAATTGCGACACCGTATAAAGGATCTGTCACAAAACTGTTATTTGATTTTGACGGGGGTCTACGATCCAGCATGAGCTATGTCGGCGCCCACACAATAGCCGAAATGCAGAGAAAAGGACAGTTTATCGTCGTCACAGGAGCGGGTGCAACCGAAAATAAACGGGATTTGAAATAACATGAAAACAAAGGACGCGTATGTTACCCGAGTTAATGAAGCAGTTACTTTCATCAATAAACACTGTAAAAAGAAAAAATTTTCTCCCACCGTTACATTAACTTTAGGTTCAGGTCTGAACAAGCTTGCATCTCTTATAAAACCTGTTGCAATACTGAGCTACTCAGAAATCCCCCACTTTCCCATCTCAACCGTTCCCGGACATGAGAGCAATATGATTCTAGGATATCTTGAGGGAGTTCCTGTTTTAGGACTTCAGGGAAGAAAACATTACTACGAAGTTGCCCATGAAGAGAGGCCAATGGATATCGTCACGTTCCCGGTCAATGTAGTGGCGAGCTTAGGATGCAGACTGTATGTTGCGACGAATGCCGCCGGGGGCCTCAACCCAAAATTCCGCGTCGGAGATCTCATGGTTATAACTTCCCATATTGGGATATTTCAACCCAATCCCCTTTTGGGACCTCATCATGATTTCGGCAACAATGATTTTTTCCAACCGCAAAATACGGAATATTCTCCAAGATTACGGAAACTATTTTGCACCATTGACCCCTCAATTCACGAGGGGGTATATGTTGCGCTTACCGGTAAAACATATGAAACGCAGGCAGAATGCCTAATGCTTCGCGCAATGGGAGCCAATGCTGTTGGCATGTCTACAATCCCGGAAATTATCACAGCAACCAATCGTGGCTTGGAAACTCTTGGCGTTTCCATGATAACGAACGCAATTGCCAAAGACGGTACGAATGCGACCAATCACGAAGAAGTTGTTGCCGTATTGGAGAGCAAAAAAACAGAAGAAAAACTTTATCGAATCTTCAAAAGTTTTTTCAAAAAACTGAATTATTAATATCTATCTGCTGTAGCAGTCTGTCAACCCAAGTCTCCTGTGTACTGTCATCCTGTTTTTGACGGGGATCAAATATCGGAAATCCATATTCTTTCAATTCAGTTAACCTACCTTTCTCTTGTGACACATGTGCAAGAATATCATCTATTATGCCTCCGCCGATTCCGAATAGGGGTGGATACTTACCTCCATTAGTACCATGAAAAATATCTTCCAGTGAATAATATATAGACTCATCCGAATCAAATAACGATTTCATCCATTCACTTTTGATAAACGTATTTTGTATTTCCTTACATTCAGGATCCCAAATAATCCTATTAATGAGTGGTTTCCAACGAGGAAGTGAACTGAAAAATGTTTCAGTTGGCATTGACGACCCTGACATAACAATATTCGTAAATCCCCGGTTGACTAACTCAGTTAACAATCTTGTGGAACCCGGCCGCCCAACAATTGTCATAGGTCCATGAGCAAATAACGGCTCAATGATCGTGCCCTCCAAATCAATAGCAATATACTTAGGATTAGCCACTAGGGGCTCGGGTCGTTTGATCCCGCCGAGCTCGCTTCGTTGTTCCCAATTCATAGAAGACTGATTATACTCTGTTATCCGAAACGTTTTCCAGTAAGTTTAAGATGGAGTGGTAATATAATTTTCCCGCGCCGGTCCGGTTGTTACCGCAATAATCGGAGTCCCCAGCCGCAATTGTAAAAACGCCAAAAACTTTTTTGCGTTTTCAGGAAGCTGTTTGAATGATTTCGCACTCCTAACCTTTACCCCATCCCATCCTGGCAAGGTAATGTAATGAGGAACCACGCCAACGAGATGATGCAATCCGGGTTGATACGGGAGGGTATTTCCCTTTTTATCTGTATAGTGTGTACAGACCTTAATGGGAACATCCTCCCACGAAGTATCCAAGTGGGTTCCTATGATCATTTCGACGCCCGACATGCGGATATTATAAGAAAGAAGCGGGAGATCCGGGTATAAAATATCGCGCGGTCTTCCTGTTGTTGTCCCATATTCATGCGCCTCATCCCGGACTTTCGTTGCCCACGCTTCATCAGCTTGTGTCGGCATATGACGCGCACCAACACTTGATGTATAGGGAACTTTAAAAATTCCTATACGGTCTTCAATATTCTGCATTTTCCAAAAGGCAGTCCCGCTTTGTATGCCGAACGTTGATGTATCGGATGCCGTGATATCCGGCACCGTCCCAAGCCAGGCATGCAAACCTAATGATTGGGCGCCCTCAAACAGAACCGCTTCTGATTTTTTTTGATAGACCCGCTCGTGCAGAGGAAACGTATTGGTAATTAATTTTCTCGCGATCAATTCTTTACGTGCCCTACCGATGCGGTGTAAAAACTCTTCCCTTGACCCTACCATCCGTTTATATTCGCGACGCATTTTTTTTGTTTTCTTAAAATCCGGAACCTCCACTGTTTCAAGTGTCAATCCGTAGAGTTTGAATTCTTTTTGATAACGATCATACTGGGCACCTAATTTTTCCCGCCAATCTGACCCAAGTAAGTCAAAAATATGAAATCCTAACCGATCATAATGATGAGCATATGACGGTCCGATGCCACGACCGGTCCCGCCGCCCGATTTCCCCTGACGCTTACGATTGAGTAATTCTTCCGCCCGATCTAAATCAGTATTAAGCACTGCATCTGCGGATAAAAACAATTTTCCTTTTGTGTTACCGGTTATTTTCTCTACGATATGGATCTCATCAACGAGATCTTCGGGATTTATGGTCATCCCGCGATCCATGATGCACGTCACATTATTATACATAACACCGCAGGGTATTTGATGAAGAGCCAGATGAACGCCGTTTACTTCAACGGTATGACCTGAATTATTGCCGCCCTGAAACCGGATCACCGTTACGCCAGAGACGCCCTTGGTTTTTAAATACGACCCTATAAGATTATCAATAATTCTTCCCTTTCCCTCATCGCCTAATGCAACACCGACAACGCATACTGTATGGAGTCGGGAAATTTCATGAAATACTTTTTTCTTCCCGTTGGGCCAACCGACAACGATACGGTTTTTTTTGTAGACCGCTTGATAGTCTTTGGTTATTTCTTTTTCTGGGTGCAAAAAGCGTTCTTGTTGTAAGGTGAATTTGAGGCTTCCCGCTCTAGGAATCGGCATAATAAAGTTCCTAAAGGGCAGAACAATAGTATTTACTATAAACTGTCAGAAAGAAGTCTGTCAATTGGCCAAAAAAGCACAAGCTTAAACAATATTGAGCTCTTGACAACCCACCCGTTCTTTTTTACTCTGTACATAAGGGATACGATTGCGATGAAATCGTCGTATCCTTTTTTTGTTGCTGAACGTTTACCCCTTCAGGACCACTGCGGCATCGTCGCCGCGTTTGCACCAAAAGATTTTGAATTCTTCAAAACTGGGTTAGCAGGACTGTCAATATTGCAAACTCGTGGATATGACGGCGCCGGCTTTTGCGCCAAGAGTGAAAAGGGCCAGCTCTTTGAGCATAAAGACAAAGGAATGGTCCGGGAAGTATTTCGCCCGTCAATCGCGAAAGATCTTAAGACAATTCGCGCAAAAAGTTGGGTTTATCAGGTACGCTATGGGACAAGCGGCGAATTTACAACAAATAACGTCCAACCTATTGTCACAAAACTTGGACAGGCAGGTGAAACATTTATGGTTGTTCATAACGGCCAGTTTTCTCAGAGCGCCAACGTGAAACAATCCGGACAAAGCGACACATTACTATTCACTCAAGAACTCCGTGATGCAGACGGCCAAAATTGGGATGAGCGAATCGTCCGCGTCCTATCGACCAAACGCGGCGCATGGAGCTTGGTGGTAAGCACGGATAACGCACTGTATGTGGCGAGGGACTCCTGGGGGTTACGTCCGTTTGTATACGGACACCTGTGGGATAGTATAACACGTCAGTTTGTTTGGGTAGCGGCTTCAGAAACAAGTGCGTTGGATGCCATGGGAGTTACCGATTATTTTGAATTAATGCCCGGCACGATTGCTAAAATTTCCGACAAAGGTCTTATCATTTTAGCAAAACAGCATGAACGGCAACGGGCTCTCTGTATTTTTGAAAATATCTATTTGCAACACGGTGCGGGCAAAGCGCACATGCCGCGAAGCAGCATTCGGGCAGTGAAACGGTCGCCTACTATTGACGATGTGAGGAGACGCAGTGGCAAAATCCTCGCCCGTGAAGCGCCTATTTCATTACGTGAAGTGAATATGGTTATAGGAGTCCCGGGAACAGGTATCGAAGGCGGCATGACCTACGCGCGGGCGCTTGATCTTCCCTACTTTCAGGCGATTACGGATAAATCGGTCAGTCTCACAGAGCAACGAACATTCATGACTGCCGATATTGATAGTATCTATCAAAAGGTGCTGGAGCATTTTTGTTTTGACGCCCAAGCATTACACGGGCGCCGCGTCGTTCTGGTCGATGACTCGATAGTCCGTGGAAATATAACGCGGGGTCTTATTTATTTACTCAAACACTATTATGGCGTCATTGATGTTCATCTGCGCATCGTCAGTCCTCCAATCGATAAAGCGTGCCACTTGGGAGTAAATACACGGTCTTCAAAAGAACTGATCGCTGCCCGTTTAAACGGAGATGTTGAGAGAATCAGGATCGAGCTCGGCGCGAAATCACTGGCATACTTAAGTGCTGAAGGTTTGCGGGAAGCCATTACGGGAGATCCGAAGACACGCGGATTCTGCATGGGTTGCATGGCGGGACATCAGCCGCCGGTGGATATAAATGGAAACACGGTCGTTCAAAAATCGAAAAGGATCAAAATAATAAAAGACATACTGCCCAAAAACATCTATGAACACCCGCAAGGTTTTGTTTACTGACGGCGAGGGTCCTATCGTTACAAATGATTTTGCCCTTGATGTCACCTCGACCATTGACAAAAATTTGTTTTTACTTTTGAGTGCATATGATGATTATCTTTCCGTTCATGGTCCTGATGAGTACCAGGCAGGTGACACACTTGCGCTTATCATCCCTCTCTTTATTTCGCATGGTGTAACCGACGCTAAAATGAAAAAGATCGCGCAACATGCAAGGTTGACGCCCGGAGTAGTGCAATGCGTTAGGAAACTTCGCCATGATGAGTGGAACATCCGGATTATATCTACTGCGTATACATATTTATGGGAAACGGTTGGAGCGCACCTGAATATTCCCCACATGGATATCGCATCAACTGACTTGCAGCTTGATAAACTCCACCGTCAATTTTCGACAAAAAAAATAATGAACGTAATTACCGAAACTGAAAAAGATATTAAATCAATGACGCCCTCCTGTTTGCGGATGTTGAACTCAGAGGGAACAAATTCTTCCACAATAGATCTATTTATGAATAATGAGTCGTGTATTTTCCTACGAAAACGACTAGACCGATTTTTTTGGAAAGATCTTCCTGATGCAGGCTTGGAAATACTCTCAGCGATTCATGTCATCGGCGGAAAACGCAAAGTTGAAGCCGCAGAACGTTTTGCTCGACAGTTGAAAGTAACACTCAAAGATGTGATCTACATTGGAGACAGCATAACTGATGTCGAACTTTTTCAGGCAATCAACCGCGCCGGTGGATTATCAATAGCAATCAACGGCAACCACTATGCGTTAGAGGCAGCAAAAGTGGCAGTTTCAACACCGAATATGGAATTTCTCATTCCCCTCCTGAACGCATGGATCAAGGGAGGCAATGATGCAGTCTCATCGTTTATTCAAAAACAAAGCAAACATTCTGACGCTCACTTTGTTCGCGTGAATCCACAAAACAAGTCTCTGTTTAATTCTTTAGTAGCACGTCATACGAAGATGAGAAAAATAATTCGCGCTGATGCTGCAGTACTCGGATAAAACCATATGAACATAAGCATAAGTTCAACACTCATCGATTTTGAAGCATACAAATTAGTAACAGGTATCATAGACGCCGCTACCCTAGGTGAACTTCCCGGTGTGCACGTTTCAGCTGTTATTTCTACCCGAGAGGTGGGAGACGATGCGAGAAGAATGACCGATCTGTTGCTTACGCGATTAATGAATAACTATTCTGACGTGCCTCTTATTATGTATTCTGCTAAACAGCACGGGAGAATAAAGAAAAACCCAACGGATGCTGATAAAAATGAATACGATACGGCAATCTTGAAACAAATACGGGAAAAATCCGATCTCAATATCATGGCTGGAGACATGGTAATAAAAGGATCAGAATGGTGTAATACCCTGCCATCCTTGAATCTCCACCCCGATTTACCATTATCAATGGGCGGAAGAGAGGGTGTGTACTGGAACGTTATAGGGACTTGGGTCCGGGAAAAAAGAAAAGAAATCGGTGGCATGATGCATCTTGCAATCCCGACGCTTGACGCGGGTACCCCAATTGCCTATTTCCGTCTTCCTGCCAAGGGAATTATTAATGGTATAAATCTAAGCCGTCTGTGGGACACGCTGCCAACTGATCACGATGAATTGGAAAAGCTTATCCAAGAACAAACGTCACTGAAAGATAAACCGACTCACCCCTTATTCACAGAACTCCGTCAGGCGGAAGCAGCATTTGAACCGGAACTCGTCATTCGTACGATAGGAGCGTTTGCAGAAGGCAGGCTCTCTGTTGTAGAAGGGAAAATTATTGGAACAAATAGTATAGCATTGGAGAACGGACTGGATTTAACGGAAGAAATCGTCGGGGATCATGCAATCTGGCCTGGAAATGAGGGAACGGGAATTCATTCGATTGAGACCCGATCGCCCCGGAGGGAAATGCTATGAAAACCTACGACATTATCGGTTTCGGTGCGCTGAATGTTGATCGCTTGGGCACAGTCCCCCAATTTACAAGTGAAGGCGAGGCGCTCGTGGAATACGAAACACGCGCACCCGGCGGGTCAGCCGCAAATACAATAGCCGCACTGGGTCGGCTCGGTCAAAAAGCCGCGTTCATCGGTACAATCGGCGATGACGCGGAGGGGAAATTACATATCTCGGCTTTTAAGGCAGACCATGTAGACACAACGTTAATACGGAAAAAATCTGGTAACAGCGGTGTTGTTTTGGGACTTGTAGATAAAAAGGGGCATCGGCTTCTGAATATTTTTCCGGGAATAAATAGCGATCTCACTTCACGCGATATGCCGGCGCCATCAACAATCCACACTAAAATTATGCACGTAAGTTCATTCGTTAATACCAAACAGCTGAGTGTGCAGGAATCTTTCATTTCTAAATTACATAAAACTATAATTATCTCTTTTGCCCCAGGGATTATCTACTGCAGACTGGGGATGACCCGCCTCACACCGATTCTTCGCCGATGCGCAATCGTTTTTCTAACCAAAGAAGAATTGCAAACGCTAACGGGAAAAGAAAATCTAACAGGAACAAAACTACTGCATGATCTTGGCGTTTCCACTGTCGTTATCACGGACGGATCCAACGGATGTTTTGTTTCCATAATCTATTGCATCACACATATTCCTACGGTTTCGGTTTCTGCGGTAGATACAACCGGCGCAGGTGATGCGTTCATTGCCGGTTATTTATGGGGGGTCCTCCGTCAAAAAAATTTAAGAATGTGCGCAGATGCAGGCAATACGCTCGCAGGATTTTGCGTACGTAAGTCCGGCGCGCGGGTGGGTTTACCTTTGAAAAAGGAATTTGAAAGAAAAATAATGAAAATCGTAGACAAAAAGACAATATTGATTGTAGGGTCAGGCGGCCGTGAACACGCTATCGGATGGAAGCTCGCGAAATCAAAAAATATTGGGCAACTATACTTTGCCCCGGGCAATGGTGGCACTTCGACGTTAGGCCAAAATTTACCGATTGCCGCCGATAATGTTGATGGGCTCCTGCAATTTGCAAAGACGGCAGGCATTGATGTTACGGTCGTCGGACCCGAAGCTCCCCTGTCTTTGGGAATCGTCAACAAATTTACCCAAGAGGGCCTACAAATCTTCGGACCAACCCGCGAAGCAGCACAATTAGAAACCAGTAAAGTTTGGGCCTCTGAATTTTTAAAACGCCACAACCTCCCCCGTCCAGCCTCAAAGACTTTCAATGATCCGAAATCTGCAATTGCATACAGCGGACAATATAACGGTAATGTCGTCATTAAAGCGGACGGGCTCTGTCAGGGTAAAGGAGTTTTCGTCTGTGACAGCATGAAGACTGCAAGTGATGCAATACGATCGCTTATGATTAATAAAACGTTGGGACGAGCGGGAGATCGAATAGTGATTCAGGAAAAACTTGTCGGAAAAGAAGTGTCAGTTATGGTCTTTAGTGACGGCACACGGGTCGCTCCGATTATTGCAACCTCAGACTACAAGCGACTCGGAGATGGTAATGTTGGTCCCAATACCGGAAGCATGGGATCAATGGCGCCATCCGATAACGCGACTCCACAGCAACTAAAGAAGATATATCAGTTATTACAATATGCAGTTCAATGCATGAAAAAGGAGGGTCGACCATATCAAGGTGTTCTCTATGCAGGATTGATGATCGCGGAGGGAAAACCCTATATTTTGGAATTTAACTGCAGATTTGGAGACCCCGAAACAGAGGTCCAATTACCGCTTCTTAAGAGCGATCTATTATCTATCGTTGAAGCCTGTCTCAACGGCTCTCTTTCCCCGCGGCTCGTATCTTTCAGCAACCAAACCTGCGTATGTGTTGTTTTAGCGGCACCGGGCTATCCGGGGCACTATTTAAAAAACATACAAATAGTGGGGCTAGCGAAACCGCATAACAATACAGTGACTGTGTTTCATGCCGGCACCTCGCGGAGTGAATCGACGACAATTACAACCGGCGGAAGAGTTCTCGGAATCACTGCGTGGGAGAGTTCAATAGAAAAAGCCCGTGCACAGGTATATGCGCTTATCGGAAAACAAATTAGTTTTAACGGTATGCAATACCGTACCGATATCGGATTATAACTATGGCAATAAGAATTGAGGTAGCATCAACAGTTCCGGATCCTCGTGCAATTGCATTATGTAAGCGATTGCGCGAGGACGGATTTAATGTGACAAAAACATATGTCGTTGATGTCTATACGGTCGACTCCGATTTATCATCAAAAGATGTCACCCGAATTATCCCACTTCTTACTCACCCGTTAACTCAAAAAGCATCAGTAGATAAACCACTGGCGCTAAAAAAATTTACGTGGGCGATTGAAATTGGATATTTACCGGGAGTAACGGATAATATAGGAAATACCACGAAAGAAATGATTGCAGATACATTGCATAAAGATTTTTTCGATGCACCAAGTGTATATACATCACAAATACTTTTTGTAGATGGTGCCATATCCGATCAACGCATAAAAATGGTAGCCGCAAGTCTCTATAATCCGCTTATTCAAAGCGCATATGTGCGAAGCTCCAGAGAATTTCATAAAGGACACCGTACCGGGTACCAAATCCCGAAAGTACATCTTACAAAAACCCAACGGGTAAATGATGTGTCACTAGACGTTTCCGACGAAGAGCTCGTGAACATCGGTAAGAAGGGAATTATAAATGATGACGGGACTCATCGTGGCCCTCTCGCTCTTGATCTCACTTACATGAAGGCCATACAAAAATATTTTAGAAAAATCGGACGGCACCCAACGGATATAGAGCTTGAGTCCATAGCACAGACATGGAGCGAACACTGTAAACACACGATATTTGCCGACCATATTGATGATGTGCCCAAGGGGTTGTTTCGCACATATATTAAGAGAGCAACTGACATTATTCGAAAACAAAAAAGGAAAAAGGATATCTGCGTTTCTGTATTTACCGACAACAGCGGAGCAATCACGTTTGACGACACCTTTATGATTTCCCATAAAGTGGAAACGCACAACAGTCCCTCAGCTCTCGACCCATTTGGCGGTGCAATTACCGGCATCGTCGGCGTGAATCGCGACGCAATCGGATTCGGACTCGGGGCAAAACCGATTATTAATACATACGGATTTTGCCTGGCGCCGCCAAAAAATACCTCCATCCTCTATCGCGATACGGAACGGACACAACCGATGTTATCAGCGCGGCGCATCTTTGACGGCGTCGTAGCAGGGGTCAACGCAGGAGGCAACTGTTCCGGAATTCCGACCCCGCAGGGATTTATATTTTTTGACGACAGATACCGCGGCAAACCGCTTGTTTTTGCAGGAACCGTAGGTCTGCTTCCACGAAAAATAAAAGGTAAGAAAATGTATGAAAAACATGCTCAACCCGACGACCTCATTGTGATGGTCGGCGGCCGTGTTGGGCTTGACGGCATCCACGGGGCAACATTTTCATCTGAGGCCCTGAGCACCGGCAGCCCCGCTACTGCAGTTCAGATCGGAGACCCCATCACACAAAAAAAGTTAAGCGACGCGATCGTCAAAGAAGCCCGCGACATTGGATTGTTTCATAGTATCACCGACAACGGCGCGGGCGGCTTATCCTGTTCCGTTGCTGAAATGGCAAAAGAATCGGGCGGCTGCATTGTCACTCTCGATAAAATTCCGGTAAAATATCCTGGTCTTGCACCATGGCAATTGTGGATTTCCGAGTCGCAGGAACGCATGACGCTCGCCGTTCCAAAAAATAAGTGGCCGGCGTTTTCGCGTCTCATGAAACGAAGGGGCGTCGAAGCCACAGTTATCGGTGAGTTTACCAAATCAGGCAAGTGTGTGGTTACCTATTATAAAGAGGTTGTTATGGATCTCGACATGGAATTTCTCCATGACGGTCTCCCACCACGCAGGCTTACAACAGTTGCTCCGCCCAAAACACTTAAGGGCGTTGACGCAAAACTTTTTGATTCCCAAACAGAAGCGCTTCTTTCAAAACTGTCAGATCCGAACATTGCAGGCTTTTCATTTATATCACAGCAGTATGATCATCAGGTTCAGGGATTTTCCGTATTAAAACCGTTGCAGGGCCGCGGGCGCATCAATGCCGACGCAACCGTTTCCCGCCCGGTTCTCTCTTCGCAAAAAGGAGTTGTGCTGTCACAGGGTTTATATCCACGCTACAGCGATTATGACGCCTATTACATGGCAGCCTGTTCAATTGATACAGCAATACGAAATGCAGTTGTGGTAGGGGGAGACGTCGACCATATTGCGCTACTCGATAATTTCTGCTGGTGTAGCGCAAATGACCCTGTCCGGTTGGGGCAGCTCAAACGTGCGGCCCAGGCCTGCTACGATTATGCCGTAGTGTACGGCACGCCGTTTATATCAGGCAAAGACAGTATGTTTAATGATTTTAAAGGCTTTGATGACGAAGGAAAACCCGTTATGATCTCCATCCCACCAACCCTTCTTATCTCGGCGATCGGCGTAATTCCCGATGTCACCAAATGTATTTCGCTCGATGTTAAATTACCGGGAGACCTTATCTATATTTTAGGAGAAACACACGAGGATGCATATGCGCCCGTGAATGGCAAAAAAAATGCAGCGCTCTACCGTGCTTTTTATAACATGACAAGCAACAATGCAATCGCTTCGGCAATAAGCGTGTACCGAGGAGGATTAGGTATCGCACTTGCCAAAACCGCATTGGGCGGAATGTTGGGATTGGATATCGACCTATCCGCAGTTCCCGGAACGGCAAAAGTTCCGCAAAACATACTATGGAATGAAAACCAGGGAAGGATTGTTGTAACTGTCGCGCCACAAAACAAAAAGGAGTTTGAGTCGATTATGCACGGGAATGTGCTAAGCCTCATTGGTAGCGTGACTGACGGACAATACTTTGTTATACGTAACGCTAATAAGGTGACTATTCGATGCTCACTCAGAACGATGCAAGAGGCATATCAGCGCACGTTTCGGGATTATTAGTATATTCATATGTTAACACGATAATATATTAATTATGAAAAAACCAAAAGCGCTTATATTTTCAGGATACGGATTGAACTGTGAAGAGGAAACGCAGTTCGGGTTCCGCATGGCGGGCAGCTATGCGGACATTGTCCATATCAACGATTGCATTGAACGGCCCAGTACACTAATGCGCTATCAGATACTCGTAATTCCAGGAGGCTTCTCATACGGCGACGATACGGGCGCCGGTAATGCGTACGCAAATAAGTTAAAAAATCATTTATGGGAAGCGCTCTTGCAGTTTACCGCAGGTGACAAACTCGTCATTGCAATTTGTAACGGATTCCAGATTTTGGTCAATACGGGTCTCTTGTCAGGACTCAGTGAAAAAATCGGAACGAAGGACATCGCCCTTCTTCAAAATTCGTCCTCACGGTTAATAGATCGCTGGACAGATCTTAAAAATTTTAGCTCATCACCCTGGCTTCGGGGGATAACTACGTTTTCTTTGCCTATCGGGCACGGAGAGGGACGCTTGTACACCAAACAGACGACGTTGGAGCAAATGAGGAAAAACGGAATGATCGCGCTTCGATATGTGAGGGGTGATACATGCATATATCAGGATCTCCCCGCTAACCCGACCGGCACCATGGATGATATTGCGGGAATCACCGATCGGACCGGAAAAATACTCGGCCTTATGCCCCACCCTGAACGCGCACTATTCTTTACGCAACTTCCCAACTGGACCTATCTCAAAGAGGTGTATACTCGGAGAGGTTTACCGGTACCAACAGCGGGACCCGGTCTTCAACTATTTAAAAATGCTGTATCATATTTCAAAGACTAATATGAAAATAAATACCACCATCGCCACGCTCGGAAGCCACAGTGCTCTTCAGATTATGAAAGGCGCCAAAGATGAGGGATTCCGCACGATGCTTATCGCACTTCACGATAAAGCAAGTTTTTACCGAAGGTTTCCGTTTATCGACAAGGTTATCGGGATAACGCGCTACTCCGATTTTCCAAAAGTTGAAAAACAATTGAAAAAAGAAACTTGCATCCTCATCCCCCACGGATCCTTCGTCGCGTATCTTGGGAAAGAGGGAAATAAAAGAATAACAATTCCCTATTTCGGAAATAAAAAGGTTCTCGATTGGGAAGAAGACCGCAGGCTGCAACGACAGTGGATTGTAGACGCCTGCATATTGATGCCACAGGAATTTACGGAAAAAACTATAAAGTTCCCTGTTATTGTCAAAACGTTCGGCGCAGCAGGAGGATCGGGATATTTCCTCGCTGCAAATAAAAAGGAATTTACGGAAAAAATCCGCTCAATAAAATCCTCCCGTTATGTTATTCAACAATACATCGTGGGTGTAACATGTTATCTGCACTATTTTTATTCACCATTAACCAATGTGGTTGAGCTTATGAGTATCGACCGGAGGTATGAGACCAATGTCGACGGGCTGGGAAGAATTCCTTCACAATATCAACATTCCATGCACATCGATCCCAGTTACGTGGTTGTCGGCAACAGTTCGCTCGTTCTTCGCGAGTCTCTTTTACCAGAAGCATACGCGATGGGTGAACGTATAGTCGCCACATCAAAAAAACTTATTGACCGCCGGGGTCTCATCGGCCCATTTTGTTTGGAAACGGTTATCACTCCTGATCAGCGGTTTTACGCCATGGAAATATCATGCAGAATTGTTGCCGGCACCAACCTGTTTATTGAGGGCTCCCCATACTCCTGGTTAACATATAATGAGCCCATGAGTACCGGGAGAAGAATTGCCAGGGAAATTAAATTCGCGATCACAAAAAACAAACTAGACATGATAATCGATTAAAAACAATGGAAAAAACGAACAAGGTTACCATCGCGGTACTCGGAAGCCACAGTGCGCTTGACGTCTGCCGCGGTGCAAAAGATGAGGGATTTGCAACCCTTGTGATCGCCCAAAAGGGCCGGGAGAAAACATACACGGATTATTACCGTAGTCACAATAGTCTCGGATGTATCGATACGTGCATCGTGGTAAACGATTTTCATGATATGTTAACAAAGAATATTCAAAAACAATTACAACAACGTAACGCGATTCTCATCCCCCACCGATCTCTGGAAGCGTATCTCAATTTTGATTATCATGCGATCGAAAACGATATACATATACCGATATTCGGAAATAAATTTCTCTTAAAAATAGAGGAACGAAAAACTAAACCGAACCAATATGATGTGCTACATGCAGCCAAGATCCGGTACCCGAGGCATTTCAATTCACCGGATGAAATTGACAGACTATGTATTGTGAAAGTTGCGGAACGGGAGCGCACATATGAACGAGCGTTCTTTCTCGTTTCGAGTTTTAAGGACTATACGAAAAAAAGTAAAGAATTGATACGGATCAAAAAAATCTCAAAAGCAGCACTTGACTCCCAGGTTATTGAAGAATTTATCCTTGGAACCCCAGTCAATTTTAATTTCTTTTATTCTCAGATTAATAACCGCCTTGAACTTATGGGAACGGACACGAGAAGACAGACGAATCTTGATGGATTTTTGCGGGTGCCAGCTATGTATCAGGATACTGTACTTGCGTCTTCACCACTCACGTTTGAAGAATCAGGTCATATTGCAGTGACGGTGCTGGAATCAATGCTTGAAAAAGCATTCGCTTTAGGCGAAGCGTTTGTAAAAGCCACAAGGATTCTCTATCCACCCGGCGTCATCGGTCCGTTTGCACTCCAATCGATCATCACCTCCGGCCCGCCCAAAAAAGATATTGTTGTTATCGATGTATCGCCCCGTATGCCAGGATCTCCGGGTATTGCATCAGGTCCGTATTCAGGGTATCTTTGGGGAGCCAGCATGTCAGCCGGCAGGCGCGTTGCACTGGAAATTAAAGAAGCAATTCATTCTAAACAGTTGAAAAAAATCGTTACATAACTATATGAATAGCACAGATTTTTCCAATTACGTATCCCCTTTTTCCTGGCGTTACGGTAGCGACCGCATGAGGGAAATTTTCAGTGAAAAAAATAAATATCGTATTTGGCGCAAAATTTGGGTCGCACTGGCAGAGGCGCAGCATGAAGCCGGCCTGGTTTCCAAACACGAACTAGAGGACTTGAAGCGTCATGAGGATGATATCGATATCGCTGAAATACTTTCCATTGAAAAGGAAACAAATCATGATGTTGTCGCCGCAATTCGTGAATTTGCTGGGAAATCGCCAGTTGGTGGCGGAAAAATACATCTCGGTGCTACCAGTATGGATATTGTCGATAATGCGGACGCCATTCGTATCCATGAAGCGATGGAAGAAATTCAAACCCGTCTCATTACACTCTTAAAATTGTTTGCTACTCATATACGCACATACGCAACCACTCCCTGCATGGGGTACACTCACCTGCAACCGGCGGAACCGACAACAGTCGGATACCGACTGGCTTTTTATGCACAGGATTTGTTAACCGACCTTGCATTTCTCAACTTTGTGCGCTCCATCTATAAAGGTAAAGGTATGAAAGGAGCAGTCGGCTCCTCTGCAAGCTATAAAGCAGCTCTAACGGGCAGTCGTATGTCACCTAAAGAGCTTGATGTGAGCGTTATGAAAACGCTGGGCATACCGGCATCACTGATTACTTCACAAGTTGCCCCTCGTAAATACGATTTTTTGGTAATTTCAGCGCTTGCAAGCATCGCCTCTTCCCTCGCAAAATTCGCTGGCGATGTCCGTATATTGCAATCTGCCGGGGTCGGAGAATGGAGCGAACCGTTCGGGAAAAAACAGGTGGGGTCTTCCGCGATGCCGTTCAAGAGAAATCCGATTAACTCTGAGAAAATTTGTTCTCTCGCACGGTATGTTACATCGTTACCCGAGGTCGCCCTCGGAAACGCGACGGTAAATTATTTAGAACGGACACTTGACGATTCTGCAAACAAACGGATTGTCATGTCGGAAGCGTTTTTAGCATCGGATGAAATACTCATAACCGCAGAAAAAATTGTTTCCGGTCTCGTCATTAACACCCGGCGTATTGAATATAATGTCAATCAATTTGCCCCGTTTGCTGCCACCGAATCAATCCTCATTATACTCGTTAAACGCGGCGCTAACCGCCAGGAGATGCATGAACTGTTGCGCACTATTTCCATGAAGTCATGGGAAGCAGTTCAGGAAGGAAAGCCAAATCCAATGACAGATCTCCTCAATCAAAATAAGATTATCAAACAATACCTGAAGAATGATGAAATTTGTGGGTGTCTTGATGTAGCCAGTCACATCGGTGACGCACCGGAGCGTGCGCTATCCCTTGTCGATGAAATTACAAAAACAATAAAAAAATATGCCTAAACCCACTGTCGCCGTACTCATGGGAAGCGATTCCGATCTCCCAGTCGTTAGGGATGCACTTATCATATTAGAGCAATTCAACATTCCGTTTGACGTTCGGGTCCTTTCTGCTCACCGGAGCCCTGAAGATACGGTCTCGTTCGTAAAAAAATCCGACATGGGAGGAGTACTCGTCTTTATCGCCGCAGCAGGCGGGGCTGCGCATCTGGCCGGCGTCATTGCCGCCCATACAGCGCGTCCGGTTATCGGAATTCCGATACTCGGTAAATCGCTGGGTGGAGCAGACTCGCTCTATTCAACCGTCCAAATGCCGCCTGGAGTACCCGTTGCAACCGTTGGAATCAATGCCGCGAAAAACGCTGCGCTACTCGCTGTCCAAATCCTCGCAATCAAAGATGAACATCTCGCTAAACGATTACAGTTATATAAACTCGATTTAGAGAAAAGAGTCCGCGAGAAAAATATAGCGTTAACCCGCGCGGGTTGGAAAAAATATGGCAACTAACATGCTTAAAACTATTAATCTTCCTAAATACGGAAAAAAACTACATGGAAAAGTCAGGGATTTTTATATTAAAGACGGCAAACGCATCATCGTGACGACGGACCGGCAATCCGCGTTTGATGTTATTTTGGGACACATACCATACAAAGGCGCCGTATTAAATCAACTTTCCGCGTTTTGGTTTGACACGACAAGCGATATCGTCCCGAATCATAAAATATCAGTCCCCCATCCAAATGTTCTTATCGCCCACGATACAAAACCTATTCCTATTGAAATGATTGTGCGTGGATATATCTCCGGCGTCACGAAAACTTCCATTTGGTATTCATACGAGCAGGGTGAACGGTTCATTTACGGTATACATTTTCCTGACGGACTGAAAAAAAATCAAAAACTCCCAAAACCCGTTATCACGCCGACCACTCACGGAGGGGGCAAAGGCGGACATGATGAGCGCCTCACGCGCGAAGAGATAATCAAAAGAAAAATAGTTCCAAAAAAACTGTATGAACAAATGGAAAAAGCAGCGCTCGCATTATTCGATCGCGGAAGCAGAATCTGCAAAAAGCATGGTCTTATTCTTGTGGATACAAAATACGAATTCGGGTTGTATAAAGGAAAACTGATGCTTATTGATGAAATCCACACGCCAGATTCTTCACGGTTTTGGATAGCCAAAACGTATGAACAGCGGTTTAAAAAAGGATTGGAACCGGAAAATTTCGATAAAGAATTTCTACGGCTCTGGTATGCCAAGCGCGGCTACCGTGGAGATGGAAAACCACCGACGATGCCCGCTACACTCATGAACGCGCTTTCAAAACGCTATATAGCAGTCTATCAAAAAATTACCGGCAGGCATTTTAAAAAATATACATACCCTGTTGAAAACGCTATCCGCAAATCCCTCGAGATATGAGGAAGAAACACATATCGTATGCGGACGCAGGTGTCAGTTACCGAATATTAGACGAAGTAAAACGTCTTTCCCAAAGAGAAGGAAAACGTACGTCACTCGGTGGTCGGCATACATCGGTTCATGAAGTTTCAAAAAGCCGGGGGGAGTCCGCGTATGTATGGGAAGAAAAAAACTGCTACCGTGCATTTGTGATGGAGGGCTTAGGAACAAAAAATCTCGTCGCCGATGAGATGAGATCTGTCACGGGCAAATCCTATTATGGAGCAATCGCGAAGGACACCGTTGCAATGATTGTAAACGATTTAATCGTCGTGGGTGCCTCGCCTCAAGTAGTAACGGCATATTTTGCCGTCGGCGGTTCAGATTGGTTTTCAGATAAAAAACGTGCTGTCGACTTGATAACAGGCTGGGCCGCGGCGTGCCGTGATAGCGGCGCGATCTGGGGCGGCGGTGAGACGCCGACGCTCAAGGATATCCTTCGACCGGACACAATTGATCTGGCGGGTTCTGCCGTTGGCATCATACAACCAAAGAACCATCTTACGTTGGGCGACAAATTAACCTCCGGAGATGCAATTGTTCTCGTGGAAAGTAGCGGCATTCACGCAAACGGATTGACACTTGCAAGATCGGTCGCTGGGCTCGTACAGAAAGGATATGCTACTCGTTTATCTGACGGATCATTGTTTGGTGAAGCGCTTCTTCGGCCCACGCATATATATGCAAAATTTGTGTCAGATCTTTTCGGCCATGACGTAGACATCCATTACATGGTAAATATCACCGGACACGGGTGGCGAAAACTCATGCGTGCTGACCGTGACTTTACATACACTATTGATAGTGTACCCGCTCCCCAACCTGAATTTTCCTATATACAATCCGTAAGCAGACTGAGCGATAAAGAAATGTATGAAACGTTTAACATGGGTGCGGGGTTTGCACTGTTTCTTCCAGCAGACGATATTCCAACAGTGAAAAAATGTGCGAAACGCCACGGGTTAAAAGTCTGGCATGGGGGAGTTGTCTCATCAGGATCGAAACGTGTCCGCATAAATCCCTTAGGAATAACATTCACTGCAGACTCTCTTCGTGTCAGGGGGAAATAATTACTGGGGTTTATTAATAACAACCGGCTTGAGGCGGGACATAGCCTCGAGGGAATAACGTACACCTTGCACGCCGATCCCTGACTGTTTGACTCCCAGGAACGGGAAGTGATCAGGTCCCCTCTGTGGTGAACCGTTAATCTGAACCGTGCCGACATTTAGGAGATTTGAATATTTGAGGCCCGTTCCCTCGTCTTTTGTAAATACACACGCCTGAAGTCCAAATCGTTGTCCATTCACAATGCGCGCTGCTTCATCCATATCGTTAACCGTTATAAACGAGATAACCGGACCGAATACTTCGGTAGATACAATTTTCATTGTCGGTTTGACGTTCGTCAGGATTGTCGGCTCAATATATGCATCCTTCCGATGTCCACCCGTTGCGACAATCGCGCCTTCGGTAACTGCCTCATTAATAATTTTTTCAATGTTTTCCGCTACTTGAACAGTCACAACTGGGCCCACCATTTTCGTCGTTGCATCTCGCGGATCCCCCATATGAACTGACTCTTTCATTTGTTCTAAAACTATCGGCAATAATTGATCAAGCACTCCCTGCGTCCCCATTACATATTTAATAGCTGTACATCGCTGACCCGCGTAGGAATATCCGCCACTAATAATTTCCTTGGCAGTTAAATTCATATCAGCATCGGGGAAAACTATGGTTGCGTTATTACCGCCGCATTCAAATAACAACTGCTTCATCGGCGCTTTACTCGCTATAGCCATCCCTGTATCAGAATTACCGGTGAATGCCACCATCGCAACTCTCTTGTGGCTTACCAAATAATCTCCAATCTCTCCGCCTCCACCCGTCAGGCAGGTTATAACACCTTCAGGAACACCTGCTTTTTCAAATATTCTTGTAAGATGAAGTCCGCTGATTCCTCCCTGGGTCGGCGGCTTAAAAACAACGGAATTACCCATAAGAAGTGCCGGTGCAATTTTACTACCAGCTAGATTTACGGGATAATTAAATGGCGCAATACATAAAACGACACCGTGCGCGGCCCTCTCTATGACGGCAATCCTGCCTTTATCATATCCGGGGAAATTATCACTATCAAGCGTTTCACCGCGGATTGACTGCACTTCATCTGCAAAATAATCAGTAAGTTCTGCGGTTCGTTTAATTTCGCTTTTTGCTTCTTTCAATGTTTTTCCGACTTCACGTGCTAAAAGTGCCGTTAAATATTCTTCGTAATGCATGACCCAGTCAGCAGCTAAGTGAACGATTTTTACTCGTTCGTTAAGGGGTGTCGCTTCCCATTTCGCTTGGGCCGCAAAGGCCTTTTCCATAACCTCATCAATTTCCTCATGCGTCACCACCTGGAGTTCACCAACCACTGACCCGTCTATCGGAGACAATATAGACGTTCGTTTTCCACTGGTGCTTTCTTTCCATTCTTTTCCGTTGAAGTATCGATATACTGGAGGCGTAGCGTTATTACTAATTGGTTCAAAAAATTCGGCAGGCATAATGATAGTATAGAGCTATAACGATAAACTTGTAAAGAGTTATTTATTCGCTGTTTCCCAGACGTTTCACTAAACACGCTGTCATATTATCAGTACTCCCACGTGATTGTGCCATGGTAAGGAGATGCACAACCGCATTGGTAATACTCTGTGTTGTTTCACCAACGACATCAAACGTCGCGCGGAGCTCCTCTTCATCAATACAATTTATAACTCCATCAGTCGCAAGAAGAAAAACGTCCCGTGGCAACAATTTCTCAACCGCTATATGCGGCACGAGTCCCAAACGTTGAAACCCCACAGCACGCGTCATTGTCCCCAACTCATTAACATCGCGGAGCGTCAGCTCATCAATAAGACCGTCACGGTAAAGAAGAATACTCGTATCACCGACACTCCCCGCCCAAATCTTCTGCGCGCTCACAATAAGAATAGAGAGAGTTGTCGCAAGCCCTGCTTCAAAACCACTTTCCCGTCGTTTCTGCCAAACAGCGAGGTTAGAAGACCTGAAAATCCGTTTTATTAGAAGTTGTTTATCCGCCCAATAAAACGGTCGCATGCGGATGTGTTTATAGCCCCAAATGGCCGTTTCAGCGGCCAGTTTAGAAGCGACTTCGCCATTGGGTATACTGCCAACACCATCTGCAACGGCAAAACACTCATCGTTGTAATTAATAAAATAATCCTCTTGAGATTCACGGCTTCCCTGAAGTTGGGTTGCGGCGAAAATAATCCGCTCCTTCGCGAGTTGTTTTTTTATTAGTGCCGGATCAGGAAACCTCATGGATTATGCCGGTTGTACGAATCGCTTTTCAACTGCGCTCCAGTTAACCACATTCCACCATGCTTTTATGTAATCTACCCTCATATTCTGATACTTAAGGTAATAGGCATGTTCCCATACATCAAGGCCCAGGATAGGCGTCTTTCCATTCATTAATGGGGAATCTTGATTTGCACTATCTTCTATCTTCAATCCCCCATTTTCTTTTACTAACCATGCCCAACCGCTGCCGAAATGTCCAAGTGCTACGCTCGAAAATTTTTCCTGAAATTGGGAAAATCCGCCAAATGAGACTTCTATAGCTTTAAGAAGCGCACCCGTGGGTTGTCCGCCGGCTTTCGGAGCCATCGTCTCCCAAAACATACTATGATTTGCGTGACCACCTGCATTGTTTCTCACTTTCGTCCTTACCGCCTCAGGGACTTTGGTGAGGTTGGCAACTAACGATTCAATCGGCATCGCCAAAAGCGCATCCGATCCCACTAGTGCATCGTTGAGATTTTTTACATAGGCTGCATGATGTTTATCATGATGAATTTGCATGGTACGCGCATCAATATACGGTTCCAGCGCATCAAATGCATACGGTAACTCCGGTAATGTGAACATATTGCCTCCTTTAGAGTTGCTTGCCAAAACTTAGTTTTGGCTTAGCAAATCTTAAGTCCTCCTAAATTCGCTCTCGGCGCCGTCCCTCTTGAGCGGGATAAGGCGAGAAGTAAGAATAGGAGGAAAAATATTCTTGTAATCTATTATACAGTATTGTGCCTCAATCAAAACCATCGCATCATTTTATGTTCCTGATATAATAGACCCATATCAAAGAAGGTAATCGATCAAATGAAAAAAAATCTTCATTCAAAACAATTTTCTTCAACGTTAAAAATTATCAAATGGGCATTTTGGCTTTTGCCGCTCATCATGATATTTATGGTGTATGTGCTCATACTGAAGGACCTTCCGTCCCCAACATCACTTGGAAAATATGATATTCCGCTAGCTACCAAAATCTACGATCGAAACGGAAAATTAATTTATGATATATTCGCCGACCAAAACAGAACCGCAGTCCCACTTTCGGAAATTCCCAAATATCTGCAGGAGGCAACGATATCCATTGAGGATAAAGATTTTTACCATCACGCCGGCATTAATCCAGTCGGAGGAGTGCTTCGGGCCATCGCGGCGATGGTCACACGACATGAAGTGCAGGGAGGTTCGACGATCACACAACAACTGGTCAAATTAGCGCTCCTCTCATCACAACAAACGATCACCAGAAAAATCAGGGAAGCGATTTTGGCTGTTTGGGTGGAAACTCTTTACTCAAAAAATAAAATTCTCGAACTCTACCTCAATCAAGTCCCCTATGGCGGCACGGCGTGGGGCGTCGAGTCAGCAGCTGAACGATATTTTGGTAAAAAAGTGAAGGATCTCGATCTTGCGGAATGCTCACTTCTTGCAGGACTTCCTCAGGCGCCATCCTTATATTCTCCATTCGGCGCCCATCCGGAATATGCAACCGTACGACAAAAAGAGGTATTAACGCGTATGGTTGAAGATCGCTATATTACACAGACACAGGAAAATCAGGCTCTCAATGAACCGCTTCATTTTAAGAAGCAATCGGAACTGAAAGCCGGACATTTTGTAATGTACGTCAAAGATCTTTTGGTTCAAAAATACGGCGATGCTATGGTCGAACGCGGAGGACTCAAAGTGACGACGACGCTTGATCTGGATCTTCAGGAGTATGCACAGGCAACGCTTGCCGCTGAAGTTGCGAATCTGAAAGGATATCGGGTTTCAAACGGTGCCGCACTCATCACAAAACCGGCTACCGGCGAAATTCTTGCAATGGTCGGCAGCACTGACTATTTCGCCTCGCCCTCAGGGAGCTACAATGTCACAACCGCGCTTCGGCAACCGGGATCATCCATTAAACCCATTAATTATGCCATCGGCATAGAAAACCATATCGTGACTCCGGCCACCATGTTTTTAGACGAGCCTACCTGCTTCGGAGTCGTTAACCAACCGCTCTACTGCCCGCATAATTATGACGGCAAATTCCACGGGCCGGTTCAGCTTCGTATGGCGCTCGGTAATTCATTTAACATACCGGCGGTAAAAATGCTCAAGCTCAATACGGTGACTACCATGATCGCATCAGCCAGCGCATTTGGTCTTACGACGCTCAAGGATCCGAGTAAATACGGGTTATCACTGACGTTGGGAGGCGCTGAGGTCCATATGACCGATATGGCTGAAGCGTTCGGGGTATTTGCAAACGGCGGAATCCGTAAAGACCTCGTTTCGATTCTCAAAGTGACAGATAAAAATGGAAATGTTCTGGAGGAAGATAAAGATCCAAATCTTGGCAAAGATATCCCCTCACATCTTTTGCTCCAAGGATCACGGGTTATCTCTCCCGAGACGGCATTTCTTATCTCACACATACTGTTGGATAATAATGCGCGGACGGCCGAATTTGGGTCCGATTCTGAACTTGTCATACCCAACCATGCCGTATCGGTGAAAACCGGCACAACGGACGATCTGCGTGACAACTGGACCATTGGCTTTACTCCGCAGTTTTTGGTCGCAACCTGGGTCGGTAATAATGACAATAGTCCCATGAATCCTGCGCTTGTTTCAGGAATAACCGGGGCAGCACCTATTTGGCACAAATTAATGGTCAAAGTGCTTCAGGGGAAGCTGGATCTTTGGCCGACAATGCCGGATGGCGTTGTCGGCGCTCGAATTTGTTCTGTATCAGGGTTAATGCCGCCAAACGATCAGGGAGATCCTGGTTGTCCGATACGGTTTGAATATTTCATCAAAGGGACCGTGCCGACCCAAAAGGAACAACTGCAACAACCCGTGATTATTGATAAATCAACCGGGGATATCGCAGAGCCAGGCACGACTGATCCTGTCGAGACACAGGTTCATCCCGTGCTTAATGATGGCCTATCCCAGTGGTGTCTTGACTGTCAACATCAGGATAATAAACCGATCCTCATTAAATAACCCGATTGTCTCTATACCATTAGCCTCTTGTTAGGGCCTATAGATTGTGGTATAAACGCTTACTGCAGCCCGTATGAAGTATCCAAACGGTCAAAATTACCCTCAAAGAGGGTTTATTGTATTGGTGATCATTTTTATTTTGCGCATATTCATCGCAATCGGTGATGTTGTACGCTTCTTTTTTCGGTCCGTTTTTTTACTACCGGTACGGACCTATAACGCGCTCGTTTCTTTGATAAAATCAGGGGCGGATCAATGCGGACGGCTCGTGGATCGAATAGCAACATCATTTCAATACAGGCGCCCGCCTGGGAGACCCAAAAAAACAATATTGATTTCAGTGAGCATAGAATCCTATCGGAATTCATGGTCACAAAGGTCCAGAAGATTTTTTTCCAGTACTGAAGAAATTTTCTCTTCAATCATCAAATTTCCGTTTGTTCTCCTGTCATCAATTTGGCAAACAACCCGCACGCGTTTTACATCAATGCAAATAACTGCAAAGGAGCATCGCGAACTCCGGGGAAAACTCAAACAGAAAAAATTGGAAAAAGAACGGGAACTTGCACAAATTGCTAAATCCTCCTGGAATCCACCTAAACTGCAAATTCCTAAAATTTCGTTTCCGAAATTTAATATTTCAGAGCCTGCAAATAAACCGATTGTAATTTTCGAACACGGAAAAAAATTACAGCGCCCTTTTATAGAACAAGTGAAATCGTTTGTCGCGGGAATCGCAGTAACGGTTGTTTTTTTCTTCACCCCGTACACCACCTATCAATGGCTCAAAATGCTCCCCAACCCCCAACTGTTAACCCGACGGGACCTCCAAGTGACTACTAAAATCTTTGACCGGAACGGGGCGTTATTATTTGAAATTTACGCTGACCAAAACCGCACGCCACTCCCGCTTACACAAATTCCGCAAGATTTACAGGAAGCAACTATCGCAATAGAAGACAAAGACTTTTATCATCACCAAGGTGTCTCGATCCCTGGAATCGTTCGGGCGGCCCGGGAAACACTCTTTAATAATCAAATTCAGGGAGGCTCAACGATCACGCAGCAGCTTATCAAATCTGCTTTGTTGTCACCTGAGGTGAGCGTCACACGAAAACTGAAAGAAATTTTTTTAGCATTTTGGGCAGAACGACTCTATACGAAAAACCAGATTCTTGAAATGTATCTTAACCAAGTTCCCTACGGCGGCACTGCGTGGGGTGTGGAGGCGGCAAGTCAGGCCTATTTCGGAAAATCCGCAAGAGATCTAAATCTTGCCGAAGCGGCGCTCCTTGCGGGGCTCCCGGCCGCTCCATCTGAATATTCACCGTTCGGCGAACACCCCGAAAAAGCCTTTGAACGCCAAAAAGAGGTGCTACGCCGAATGACAGAAGATCATGATATCACCAGCGAACAGGAACAACTTGCTCTTGCAACACCCGTTAAATTTATTGAACCCAGAGTCTCCATCCAGGCACCGCATTTTGTTATGTATGTGCGAAATATTTTGGAACAGCGGTATGGACCACGTCTTGTCGAACAGGGAGGTCTTCGTGTCACGACGTCATTGGATTTATCAATCCAAAATAAAGTACAGGATATCGTAACGAATCAAGTAAATGCTCTTGCCAATCTTCAGGTCGGCAATGGTGCTGCGATGGTCACAAGCCCTAGAACCGGAGAAATTCTTGCGATGGTCGGAAGTAAAGACTTTTTCGATACCAATATTGACGGCAATGTGAACGTCACAACAAGTCTTCGGCAACCCGGTTCATCAATAAAAGTTGTTAACTATGCAGCTGCCCTTGAAAATGGGTTTACTGCAGCGTCAATCCTTGATGATTCACCTGTTGTGTATCAAAACGTGGGGAGCACCCCGTACGCTCCTGTTAACTATGACGGCAAATTTCATGGACCGACACCGCTTCGCTATGCCCTCGGGAATTCATTTAATATTCCTGCGGTAAAAGTGTTAAACAGTATCGGTGTACAAACAATGGTCAATAAGGGAAAACTTATGGGAATCACCACGTGGGAAGATTCAAGCCAATATGGCCTATCGCTTACATTAGGTGGAGGTGACGTCACAATGCTTGATATGACAAAGGTCTTTGGAACGCTTGCGAATCTTGGCGACAGGGTTGATCTCAACCCGATTCTCGAAGTCACTGACTATACGGGACATGTATACGAAAAAGATACACCTACTCCTCCCGTTCAGGCGGTCAAACCGGAAGTTGCATGGATCCTGAGTAATATTTTAAGCGACAATACCGCGAGAATTACTGAATTCGGTCCGAACTCAAGCTTGGTAGTGAGCGGGAAAACCGTTTCGGTTAAAACCGGAACGACAAACGACAAACGCGACAATTGGACCATTGGATATACTCCTTCTGTCGTCGTTGCGGTTTGGGTGGGAAACAATAATAATGCGCCGATGAATCCGTATTTAACATCGGGGATAACAGGAGCCGCACCGATTTGGCATGATATTATGACCGAGCTTCTCAAAAATAAACCGGATGAAGTTGCCGCAAAACCTGACGACGTTATCGCAGTACCGTGTTATTTTAACCGCCCTGAATACTTTATTGCAGGCACTGAGCCGCCGGGCGGCAGATGTGCGCCAATCCCGACACCAACACCAACAGGAAGCCCGACTCCGGCTCCATAATTACCCTCACTACTTCGCAGCCACAACAATTGATCCGACGTCATGTGGATTAGCGTCATTATGATATCGCCACGTTCCGACGTTGGTAAACGTATATTCATACGTTCCGCTTTTGGCAACTAATCCATGGGCATTCAACCCTGGTAATAGTTGATCGGTCGGATAAATATCAGACGCTACCCACATACCATGACTTGATTCATTCACGAATGTTACGGTTGTCCCTGCGCTCACTGTTAATGGCGTTGGCGCGAATCCGCTATCAGTATAGGTAACAACCTCCCTTGTCACACCGCCACCTTTTGCCATCGGTTCTACGGAAACAGTTGGCCCAGAATAACCAAGTGCATATTGACTCCCCGATTGTGCAGGAGTTACGGATTGATTTAATTGATTATTCCCGGCTGGCATAGTATTCCTTAATAAAAACCATCCGACTAATATGCCGGCGACTACGATAAGCAGTCCAAAAAATAGTTTATTATTCATCTTCTCACCTCCATTTCAAGTATACCTGTCTGCGACTTTACTTGCTGCATAGCTTTCCGGTTTCGTTTTAACAGCATATCCGCTTCCCCTCACCATTCCGACGATCTCAGCAATCATATCACGCGTATCACCTACCGTACCGATATCGACATGAATCTCGAGGTCGTACTTCGTTATCCCGTCTTTCTGAAAGAGTGTAAGGACCGTTTCTGCCATATCAAGTGACATGGTCGCCTCCTCATACATTCGCTGCCGAAGCACGTAGTGTTTTTTATTTACGACACGCTTCCAAAAATAGATGCCGCCCATCCCCACCCGATGAACGACGACGGCGGTGACAAAGTCAACACCTGACCCATTATGCGGTTGAGAATCAGTGCCAATGACAATGTGATATTCCTTTTTCGGGTCCTTCTTAAGGAAATCGAGGATTCGTTCCCGTATTTGAGGGAGTGTAAGCGCTCCGTATGTAGGACTTTGAAACATACGAAGCGTATGGTATCAAAGTGATGTAGGGATGGCAAATAGATCACCAAAAACCCAGCCCTTCGCGAAGGGCTGGGTTAACTTTTCAAAGTAATCAAAGATTACTGTTGCGGTCGCTCTTCGCGGGGTCGTGCTTCATTGACGACCAACGGGCGTCCATCAACATCTTTGCCGTTGAACATTTCGATCGCTTTCTTGGTTTCTTCTTCACTCGACATTTCGACAAAACCAAAACCTCGTGATCGGCCTGAGTATTTATCAGAGATCACTTTCGCTGAAACGACTGTTCCGGCTTGAGCAAACACTTCTTCAAGACGTTTGCTGTCCATTGTGTACGGAAGATTTCCGACGAACAGATTAGTTGCCATATTGCTCCTTTCTCCTTAGGACTTAAAGGGGACATCGACGCCTAAAGAGAATGTTATGAGTGTGCTCATAACTTCAAAGACGTGGGCCAACACTTTTTTCCTAGGTCATCCGTTCAACATCGCTCAGGATGACCCTGAGCCTGTCGAATGGCTCAATGAAATTATATCATATTGACTACTATGGAGCAATGCAGCAACGTATTTTACCTGCTGCGAAATTTCTTCTTTTCGTGTATTATGTGCTTTATGACCATTATTCATGCAATAATCCTTTCGCTCATCGAAGGAATCAGTGAATTTCTACCAATCTCTAGCACCGGGCACATGGTGTTAGCAAGTTCACTTCTCAAACTTCCGGAAACTGATTTTTTAAAAAGTTTCGAAATTATTATCCAGTTCGGCGCAATTTTGGCTGTTTTGGTTCTTTATTGGAAAAAGCTGCTCTTGAATAAAGAAACATTTATTCGCGTTGCACTGGCGTTTATTCCTACCGCTATCGTCGGACTCGTATTGTATAAATTTATCAAAACTGTTTTATTAGGCAATCCCTGGATTGTTGTCTGGAGTTTAGGTATCGGCGGCGTGCTCCTTATTCTTCTTGAGGTAACCCACAAAGAATCCGCAGATCATAAACAAAACATCAACGATATGAGTTATATGCAGGCATTCCTTGTGGGCTGCGCACAATCCTTATCCATTATTCCAGGCGTTTCACGATCAGCCGCAACCATCGTCGGCGCATTGCTCTTAGGGGTAAAACGCGATCCTGCCGTTGAATTTTCATTTTTACTTGCCATCCCTACTATGGCTGCGGCGACAGGATTGGATTTTATAAAAAGCGGAAGACATTTCACCGGTAATCAATATGAATTATTGGGCATAGGCCTTATAGGCGCGTTTATTTCCGCGCTCATCGTCGTTAAATGGTTCATTGGCTTCGTCAAGAAACACACCTTTATCCCGTTTGGTGTCTACAGAATCCTCGTTGCCGTCCTCTATGCGTTCCTCGTGCTCCGATGATCTATTTGAGGAGTAAACCAAAGAGTTCCTGTCGAAGTCCCCTAAACAATACGAACAATTGGACAACGAGCATACTATCGTAATACATAAGACCCCTCACGGCTGCTTCAATCGCACGATATCTGATCCAAATAGTATCGTGCAATCTCGTGAAGCCACCAAAAACCCCGCTTTCGCGGGGCTTTTGTTTTATACTCTAATCTTCTCTGTTATCTCGTCACCGAGATTGCCGCTACTCCAAGCTCTGTCGCCGGAGCTGATACGGTTATGCGGTTATCATTCGCGCTCTTGATGACCGTATAATTTGTATCATACGGTGTCGGACATGCGCCGCTCACCTGTGATATCGGCGTTCCATTACTTGTTAATGGATCGACCGGAAGCGCAGCCAGGTATTTTGTGATTAAAGCATCACAAATATTGGCACCGGTGTCGCTAATATTCTTCACCGTGGTGTCAATTCCAGCTGGAAGCGCACCTTTATTGTCCGCAGCGTACTGATCAATTGCGTTCAAAAGCGCATTGACATCACTAGCACGCTTGGTATTATTCGCCTGCGCAAATTGACGTGCAGGATTTATGGCGATCAATGTAATTGCCAAAAGTACCGCCAAGATACCGATGACAACAAGTAACTCGATGAGCGTAAAGCCCCGACGCCCAACAGGCAGATAGTGTTTCATATACTTTAACCGTACTAGGAGATACCACCCCTTGTCAAGTAGTAAGTCTATTTTTTAATGTCGTGTGAGAAGTAAGATAGCTAATATGAGAATCAATACACCAAAAACGCCCAACAAGGCCTGAAGATTAGATTTCTTTTTAGGAACAGCCGTCTCATCTCTCGGCGGCTGAGAGGCAGTGATACTCTCCTGGATATCCAACAGGCTTTGTTTTGCGAGGAGATCAATGTTTTTAAATACATATTCTGCGGCTTCTGAAGTCAAGGTCTGCTTCCCTGCTAATGGCCCAAGGACAAATTCCGGCAATATCGCCTTTTCTGTTACCCCCTGGAGGGCAAATCCCTGATAAAGCGCTTCATAAAGAGATTTATTGAGTACGACCGCACGTTTTCCCTTATCTACAGGATATACTTTTGTCCATATTGACTCATACGGAACAGTGTCAAAAAATCTCAGAATATCGCTTTCTATTTGATCGTGCTCAGCAGTTAATAATAATTTTTCAAAATATGTTCTCGTTGAAAGAATGATAATAAGTTGAGAGCCGATGAGCGCATATTCCTTTACCCATTGTTTAATAAGTGTATAAAATCCGTCTTTCTGAATTATTTCCAGATCATGAAGTATTGATTCAGGAACATCAAGGAGTGCGATATTTGACACCACGCCGCTACAGAGATAGAAACGATTTCTATCTATAAAAAGAATAATATATTTTTGATTAAACATAATTATAATTCCTGCCAGGACGTCACGGTTAATACACCATTCGTCAAGGTTGCAACAATTTGCACCGTTCTGGATGAACCATTCACAGTACCCATAGATGTAATTGTTTTTGTTGTCGTACCGCTTACTGTCGCGACTGCGCTTCCGTCCCCTATCGCTAATGTTTCTCCGGTATAATTCGTATCACGAAGAAGCCGGATGATGGCATTTTCACCGCCCGTTTCCGCGATATCCATCGCGACTATTCCGTCTTCACTTCTCGTGACTGAAAGCGAATTAGATACAACAACAGCAACCGCGGTCGTTGCAATGGTAATAGCAATGATCATGTAAAACAATAATACAACAAGCGCCTGCCCATTAGATCGACTAACTGTATTCTTTTGATTACCGTGTTCCATACGTTGCTTCAAAATCCTCTGACTGTGCGCCACTCGTTCGTTGTGCAACGCTGGCGAGTGTGAACGTTAAACGGACGCTTGGTTTTCCGTTCACGTTCCCGTACCTGCGGAACGTGAGATTTGATACCGTTGACCCGTAACTATTGAGCGCTCCCGTCTCAATTGGGTCCGTGAGTAATAGGTTGCCGTTTGATAATGCGTATGTATATGTTGCGGGGCCAATCCGCAGGACGAGCGAGCTTGTCTGTTGACCAAGTGATGCCGGCTGCGTGATTGATGATGCACGGGCAATATCGTAACTTAATCTTGAAAGAATATATCGGCTGTCCTGGCTTACCGCGCTTGCCGTTTCCGACTCAAGCTGCATATCAAGCGTTTCCGTAAAAATGTTCGTCATAATATACAAAAAAGCGACAAGAATGGCGGAATAAATTAGGAGTTCAACAATCGTAAACCCGCGATTATGTTTCATGGAGAAAAATTAAAGGTAATATCCAGTAATGTCGGAGTCACGTTATAGTTGGTCGTTGATAAAAATGCGCGGTATTTGAGACATTGTCCGGGATTTCTATATCCCGTTCCGCTGTTATTAAGCGGTAAGGCGCTACCGGTCGCGAATTTTGTATTGTTCGATCCATCAGGTCCAATAAATACATAGTTTGCATTCGTGCAGCTCCCGCTGACGGGATTAGCAATTGCAACTTGGTACTGAATACTCGTATTTGCCGGTAAATTTTCATCAACATCAAAACGATTGAACGTCACCGGCGCATTCATATTGATGATTGCTGATTCATACGTCCCGCTATCCAGATAATTTCCATCCGGTCCCCCCTGTATGATTTTCAATTCATTGACCGTGGTATTGGCTATCATATAGACAAACTTGTCGCCGTCTGCTTCGGAAATTGAGGTCATGTCGTTTATTCCCTGATCAAACTGTAGGCCACCGCAATAGGACGGAGACGATTGATTGCTGATATTGAGTACCTGGTATTCTTCAGCATTATTGCTGTCGGATACGCCGTCTATTCCAGCCAGTAGCGCACGGGAGTCCCCAAACACTGTGACTGACCGGCGCGGGTACAACTGCACATCTGCACCCGTTCCTAAGTAATACCCGCTCTGAGCCCCCGTTGAGGGTGTTCCCGATAAAAATTTAGGATTATTTTTGTCGGACGTATCGATAACGTAGAATTGATCGCTATCCGGCTTTCCGTCGTGATTACCGTCTACCGTGCCGTTTGACGAAATAAATGCACGCGTCCCATCCGCGCTTCCGAACACGGAATTTGCGGTCTCCTGAGTATTTGAAGCAGAGTTGAAATCATAACTACTCACCCGTTTCCATGCTGCATTTCCATTTGCGATTGTCCCGCATTTACTATTGCTGATTGTCGGATTTGAACTTCCTGTCGGAACACTGGTAACATTCGCAATGTTAAATTCAGGATCTACTCCTGCTCCTACGGCGACATAAACGTACGTATTGCCACCGACCTGCACAGGATAAATATCGTTATCCGCATATATTTCGGTATTACCGCCGTCCATACAACCAGTTTGTCCTGCCGATTCAGAACCCCAATTTGTCCCGGTATTCCCGGCCGCGTATTTTCGGACTTTACTTGTCGAGGCATTACAGTCATCTCCGTCCAATTCTATTCGGCATCCAACCATATCCAACCCGTTGCTAGCTGACTTACTGTCAATATTACTTAAATCAAACACATAGAGGAATCCACCCGAAGTGACATATCCTGTATTTTGATAGACTGCCAAGGAAGATGCCCCACCGGCATACGGCGCCTGATCCTGCGTTCCCGTGCCTTGATAGATGCGCGTATTAAAAAATGTCCAGTATTTATAGATGTGATTGACATGATCCTGAAACTCACCGTTGTTGGTGTTGTCATTGGATGGATCGCCGTCATCGACTAAAATTGCGATAATCTCTTTATCCGGCTTTGTGGTTGCAAGGAGCGCATACGTTTTGCCGGATGATGATTTATAATACTTTACTTGGTTGGTAATAAATGAATTATCTAAACCCGTTCCTGTAGGAACAAGGTTTGAATTACTGTACTTAGATGAATCCATGGTAAACGTCCCCTGAAGCGTGGGCACCGGCGGATCGGTATTTGCGGTCACCGTCAAATAGGCCAATTTTGTCGATGTCGCAGCTGTTGAAGAATCAGCAACAAATACTTTATTAGGATTACTGGTCGTATTGGGATCGGCGTAGGCAGCAACCGCAACGGGCGGCCCATCCGGAAGGGTTATTGTAGCGCTTGAAAATGAAGGCTTACACCATTGTCCTTTCGTGTTATTGGAAAGCTGCACCTGACCATCAGTTGGGTTATCAACCTGAACGTTCGTCTTTGTCCCAGCATTAAAATCCGCATAACTGGTTTGGGTAAATACTGCATTATCGGTCCGTGCGAGATAATAGGTAGCGCTCACGCTTGAAGCGATCGGAGAATTCCATATGACGGTGATAATGATTTTCTTCGTCGAGGGGTCAAGTACTCCACCAGACGTTGCGATTGCGCCTGTTGACGCGTTGCGGTATACATCCGTTATCGTTAGGTACCGTGTAAACTCACCAACCTGCGCAGACCCCGTTGCAAGCGACCACGAATTCCCGTTGAGAACCGGGTAATAGGTACCGTCCGCTGACACATTCGACCAGCCCTGCTCACGGATAATACGGATAATATCGTATGCTTCTTTCGAGAGTGTCGTGGCATCAAGACGTTCACTTTGTTGGGCTTTCCCCTGACGCGATGCCACGAGTCCAACAAGAAGCGCCGGAAGCATAATTGCCGAAATTGCCATAGCAAGGAGCAACTCCACGAGAAGTTGACCGCGTGATCCAAACCGCGTGTTATTGAGCCGATGTGATAACACCATAATGATTAAGCTTAATTGTTTGAATTTCTCCGCTGTCAATTTGTTTTACCGTTAGGGTACTTGAATTCGTCGCATACCCTACAACCTCCCCACTTTTCGAAGCGAAAACAATAGTATTACTTGGCAAGGATATCGTACTGAACGTAACACGAGAATCAAGAGGAACTACGGCGTTTGCACTGTCAGATCCGTTATACGTAGCGCCGTTAAACAGTACGTATTGATTTGATGCAAAATGAACTCCGAATGCAGCCTGAGCGCTTCCGTTCGCGATGGACCCTTCCATCGCTTTGGTCTGTTGGCTCTTGATATCAGCAAGAAGCGGATCTATAGTCCCCGTGAGTGATGCCTTTCGTTTTGACCCGAATATATTGATGACGGAAATACTCGCAAGTATGGCGACCACCGCAAAAACGATAATAAGTTCCATAAACACGAACCCGCGTTGTTTCATAATATCAATGCGCGCCGACCTGACCGATCATTCCATAAATAGGCCCGATTATCGAAAGCATCATACCTCCAACGACCACACCGACAAGAACGAGAAGAATTGGTTCAAGTAGCGCGGTTAACAACTTAAGGGTATTGGTTACCTCATAGTCGAAATATTCAGAAACATCCTGCATAGAACGGTCCAGCGATCCTGTTTTTTCACCTGCCTCCATGAGTTTGATCATAATAGAAGGAATATATCCTTTTGCAGCACGAAAACCTTCTGAAAGGGGCTTACCGGCAAACACCATCTCACGCGACGATGAGATAATCTGCGCAGTTTTCCTCCGCACCACAACATCCTTCGTTAATTCAAGAGCCGCCGTAATAGGAAGTCCCGATGATAGTAACAAATAGAGACTCCGCGAAAACCTTGTTATATCAATCTCCTGGACGAGCTTGGAAACAACCGGCAACCGGAAAAGAAGTTCCATAATAATACCTTTTTGTTGTTTATATAAAAAATACACACCGACGACAACGATAATCGAGGATACGACAACAAGGAGTGTATGATCGAGGATAAGATTAGACAAAAAAATCATAATTCTTGTCGGAAGCGGCAGTACAACGTGTAAACGTGAAAACACGGTGCTGATTTTCGGAACAACGACAATAAGAATCATAAGAAGTACGGCGAAAAATATCATAATAATGAATACGGGGTAGATGAGAGCAGAACGTACTTTATCGTTAAACTCTATTTCTTTTTGTATCGTTTGCTTAAGATCAATAAGGGCAACGTCCAACGTCCCCGCCTCTTCCGACGCTTTAATAACGTTGACAGTAACCTTATCAAATACTCCAGGAAATCTCGACAGAGTGAGGTTAATATGCTTTCCCTGCATCAAATCTTCTATCATTGTATCAAGAATTTTTTTCTGATTACCTTTTGCGTCCTCCCGGAGAGAATTAACTACTTCGAGAATAGGAATTCCTGCGGTCAACATGGTTGCCAGACTCCCAATAAGACCTAACTTTTCACTGCTTGAAAGAGTCACGTTATCTGTTTTCATAATGTTTCCACTTTCGTCACACGTAACACCTCTTCAATCGTCGTTAATCCTTTAAGTACTTTATCAAGTCCGTCATCAAGCATCGTGTTCATCCCTTCATCCTGCGCTTTTTTATTAATTTCATCTGCGTCAGCCTTTTCAGAGATGAGTTTCCGTATTTCTTTTGATACTTCAAGGACTTCAAACACACCCAATCGCCCGAGATATCCCGTATGATGACACATTTTACAGCCCTTTCCCTGATAGATCGTTAACACGGGTTCTGCGCCAAAATGTTTTTGTATCGCCGACCGCGGAATATGCTTTTCAATCTCTTTCTGCGTCATGGTTACCGATGTTTTGCATGAATCGCAGATTTTCCGCAGAAGCCGTTGGGCAATTATGAGATTTACTGTAGAGGCGACTAGAAACGGCTCAACGCCCATATCGGTAAGCCGCGGTATTGCTGTTGCTGCATCATTTGTATGAAGCGTTGAGAGGACCAAATGACCGGTTAAAGCGGCATTAACGGCAATGCTTGCCGTTTCGCTGTCACGGATCTCTCCGACGAAGATTATATTCGGGTCCTGACGTAAAATTGATCGAAGACCGTTGGCAAATGTTAAGTTCGTCTTCACATTTACCTGCACCTGGCTTGCGCCTTTTACACGGTATTCGACAGGGTCTTCAATCGTTGTAATATTCTTTTCCCGGGTATTAAGAATTTTTAATATGGCATAAATTGATGTCGTTTTTCCTGATCCGGTCGGCCCGGTAGATAAAATCATCCCGTATGATTTATTATATGAATTAGTCACTTTCAAAAGATCGCCTTCAATCATACCTAAATCGGATAATGAGTATTCACGCGAATGGGAGGATAACAGCCTCAGCACTGCCTTCTCTCCCTCTGAAACCGGAAGGATAGAAACGCGGATGTCTAATTGCTCTTCATCCATCGCCATACGCATTTTCCCGTCTTGTGCACTCATATGTTCGTCGGTTCTTAGGCTCGAGAGCACTTTAATCCTTGTCATAATACGATCATGAAGAACTTTCGGCACCCGGAGTACGTCGTGAAGTACTCCGTCTATACGGAACCGGATAAGCGAATTATTTTCCTCCGGCTCAATATGGACATCTGAGGCTTTATCCTGATATGCAGCGTCGAGAAGCACGTCAACAATTTTTGCAATCGGCAAATCATCCGAGACAAGTGTCGTCGCTTTTTTAATATCCTCTTTTAATAACTCGTCAATCGTTTTTTGGAGGACTTTTTTATAAATTTGAAGGGTATTATCAATATCTTTATCCGTCGCGTAATACACAGAAACTTTCTGGTTGGTCTTTTTGACTACCATATCAAGTAAATCCGTGTTTTTTGGTTCCGCCATGGCAATTTTGACACCCTCACCGTCACGGGCAAATACCACAGTTTTTTGCTTCCGCGCGATTTTTTCAGGAATGATATGAAAAACGTCCTCGAAGATGGATGTCTTTGAGAGCGCAACAAACGGTACTTTGAAGCTACTGGCGACGACCTGACCAATCTGTTCGTCCGTCAGAACTCCGGCGTCAATGAGCCCGTTCGCAAGCGTTGTTTGAGAGGCTTTTGATTTTTCGGCAATCTCTTCAAGCTTTTCCTGAGGAAGAATATTGCTTTGCAGGAGGAGTGTCTTAAGCTGATCATCGGGCAGAATCATACTCTTGTATCATATCACGGGAATTCTCGCACAATCTACCGATATACATTATTAGTATGCTCACCGCTCTTGCACTCAAACACAGACAATTGAAAATAGACAGTATTATTAATACAATTTTCGGAAAACTCTACGCGTACCGACGTACCCACGAATAACGGTGATATAATCATGAGGCAGATTGTTACTGCCATACACGCTGCAATAAATCCTCATGACAAAAGAACCGTCCACGAATAATGAACTGCTATCCGTCGCAATCCACGACTGCAAAAACGACCTTGATGAAGTACGCTACCTCGTAATAGACTCAATGAGCCGTCTTAATAAATTCCTGCGAGATATCAAAAAAACAAGAAAGTATATCTCTCTTTCGACATACAATGACAAAGCAACAGCCGCACGGGAATATATTCAACTTTGTGCTACAGAACTCCAACAAATTAACGCATCATATAAAATAATCTTAAACAGTACCCCGACGTACGAACTTGTCGTAGAATCAACGGGGCGCATTCTATCGATCCGTGAATTCTTACGAACCCACCAAGCCCTATTTGGGGCTTTAATAACAAGCACGGATTGGCAATCACCGTCCTTTGATCATTCGCTTCGCTCCCAAGCGGGTAGACAAACCAACACAATTTATGCAACGATCAATGATTACAAGCGGGACCGCCACGAAGACGCGTTTCGCTACGAACGGACGTTTGTGAGGGAATACGTTGATAATTGGATTAAATTTCCTGTATATGCGTATGCAACCTCAAGCGGCATGGCAGCGTTCACTACCATTCTCAACTTTCTGCTGTTGGAAAAGAAGGTTAAAAGAAAGGTCCTTATTGGAAATTCCACCTGGTTTGAGAATAAAGCACTTATCACGACGGCTTTTGCAGATCAAATAATTTCCGTTAATGAATCTGAAACGCCAAAAATTCTGAACGTCATTAAAAATATAAAGCCTTCCGTTATTCTCTTTGATAGCCTAGCGAACTCTGAAGGAGTCTCAGTCCCCGATCTTTCTGTAATCATTCCGGCTATAGTCAAGTACGCGAAAGAGGAAACATACCTTATTATTGATAACACCTGCCTTACGTGTATGCTCCAACCGCTTAAGCACGTTTTCGGAAAACGCTCCCCCGTCCGCCTGATTGTTTTTGAAAGCCTCAATAAATACCACCAATTCGGTATGGATCGGGTCACGGCGGGTCTTATTTGGTGCTATGGAGTCGGTACGAAGCTTTCTGATTATCGTGAACGTCTCGGTACCAATATTCTTGACTCAGTTGTGATGTCGCTTCCAAGTCCAAATCGAAAACTCCTGCATCGAAAACTGTTAAAACATTCTCGCAATGCTTCAATCGTCGCATCGTGTCTACAATCGTGGATTAATCTACATCCTGAAGGTCCATTTGCTTCAATCTCATACCCAGGGCTCACAAATCACCCATCATATGATTGGGCAAAAGATATGATATTTCACGGAAGTTTTCTCGCTATTGAATTGAAAAAACAATATCAAACTATACCAACTTACCAACGGTTCATTAAATCAGTTATAACAATTGCAAAGAAAAAACAGATACAAATCGTCGCAGGAACGAGTTTTGGACTCGACACCACACGCGTTTATCTCACCGCTCTGCGAAGTGTTCCGACAAAACCATTTATCCGTGTCGCAGTCGGGACGGAAAATCGCGTTGCAATCGGAAAAATTGCAGATCTTTTTATTGAAGTGTTCTCGCGATTCTATCCGTAATAACGGCCTATTCCAAGCATCTGAGGCTTAATCTATCTCACGGAAATTTTCATTATCCTGTAATAAAAATATGCTATATACAACGTCAAAAAAACAGTGTAATCTTAATGTGCAAGCACTGATTATGGTCAGGATTTTGTCTATATGGAAAACCCTCATCGCATCATAAAGGAAACCACTCCCTTAGGCGTTATTGCGGATAAAAACGGTGTCTTCCTCTATCATACGCTCACCGGAAACGGTAAATTTTACCAGGCTGATCACAGTCTTGACGGATTTTCTTTTGCTTCACACACGGATAAAGCAAAAATTGTTGATGAAAAACGCAGAAATGTTAACCCGCATAAAGCACAGGATTTCCGCATGGCTCACGTCGGGAATATGTATGTGTTGCTGTATAAATATAGGAAAGAAAAAAATTGCAGCTCGTATATCGCCACCTCAAAAGATCTCATCCGTTGGCAGCGGATCGGAAGAGCCGAAGGGATCAGTGAAACCGGTGTTGTCGTAAGCGACTATCAATATAACAACTCGTCAGTCATGTATGTGGGAGAAAGCTCAATCCGTGTCGCATATGCCTCCGATCTCACGACGTGGAATGTAAAAGAAGAGCCTGTACTTACGCCGCAAAAAGACTTTTTTGGCGTCTGGCCGGTCAAAGTAGCTCATGTCGAGGTCACACATGACGGAATTTTACTTCTCTATTACGTCATAAAAGACGGGCACCATGTTGCCCTCAATGCCGCGCTATTTGATAAACAAAACCCGGAGAAGCTCCTCATCTCCTATCCTGAACCCATTTGGGAAGCGCCTGCTGATTGGCAGAATAAGGAAGCATACCCGGTCGGTGTTATCACGTTCCACGGACTCTATATTTCATACTGGCTTTCCGATAAAGACGGCCTATTCGCGCTGACTCATCCTGGTTTCAATAAACTCGGTGAATATAAAAGAGGTACTCCAGCGTTTCTGTTGAAAAAAATAAAAGATAACCCGATTATCAAACCCATTGCGGATCATTTTTGGGAATCTCGCGCAGTCTTTAATCCCGGAGCCCTCTATGAGGAGGGCCGTGTCCACATGGTATATCGCGCAATCGGAGATCAGGACGTCTCAGTATTGGGCTATGCATCAAGTGCCGACGGAACAAACTTTGATGAACGGCTTAGCGAACCTATTTATACGCCAACGGAACCATTTGAGTGTAATACGCCGTTTGCACAAAACACATCATACTCACCCTACGCTTCAGGCGGCGGATGCTACGGCGGATGCGAGGACCCGAGACTCACAAAAATCGGCAAAACGGTCTATATGACGTACGTTGCGTATGACGGCTGGAGCCCACCCCGCGTGGCGTTAACATCAATCGATGTCAATGACTTTCTCTCACATCGCTGGAACTGGAAAAAGCCCGTTCTTATCTCAAAACCGAACCAGGTGAATAAAAACGCATGTTTACTACCCGAAAAAATAGACGGGAAATATGTTGTATTCCATCGGATTTTTCCCAACATCCTTCTTGATTACGTCGATGATCTTGATTTCGACGGCAAGACAAGGTGGCTGACCGGTCATGATAAAATTTCACCAAGACCGCATTATTGGGACAGCAGAAAAGTCGGCGTGGGCGCACCACCCATCAAAACAGATGACGGATGGCTTCTGATCTATCAGGCGGTCGGCGATCAGGATCCAAGCAAATATAAAATGGGAGCGATGCTTCTTGATCTCAAGAATCCATCAAAAGTCCTGCACCGGTCGGTTAAACCAATCTTGGAGCCGACGGAATGGTATGAAAATGAAGGATACAAAGCAGGAGTCGCCTATCCGTGCGGATCCGTGATCATGAATGACAAATTACATGTATATTACGGCGGCGCTGATATGGTGACGTGTGCCGCAACTGCACCTATCCATGAATTTCTGGAACACCTCAAGACTTCTGAAGAGGCGTCACTTACACCGTCCGGCGGACGACCGGTTTTGCATTAATCGATAATCTTCTATGGTAACCCTCAAGCGGTTCCCCGAAAACCCGATTCTTTCTCCTGTAAATACTCATGAATGGGAACAGGAAGCGACATTCAACGGATGTCCGATTATAGACGGAAATACGTGCCACATGGTATATCGCGCACAGTCCTACCCGCAGCAAATTGGCGGAAAAACACTTGAACTTTCGACCATCGGTCACGCGATAAGCCGCGATCGTGTTACATTTACGAAAAGAAAACAACTCATTGTACCGGAACATGATTGGGAAAAATTCGGATGCGAGGATCCTCGGGTCACGAAAATCGGCGATACCTATTACATTTTTTACACTGCCCTTGCTGACTGGCCACCAACACCCACCGGTATTACCGTAGCTCTTGCAACAACCAAAAATTTTATCTCCATTGATCATAAATACCGAATTACTCCCTTTAATGCGAAAGCAATGGCGCTTTTCCCCGAGCGGATAAACGGTAAGTATTGTGCACTGTTGACTATTAATCCCGACAAACCGCCGTCCAGTATGTGTGTCGCATATTTTGAAAAACTAAGTGACATGTGGGACGCCATCTATTGGAAACGATGGCGTAGGTCAGTTAGCACACACACCATTCCTCTTTTAAGAACAACGCATGACCATGTCGAAGTCGGAGCGCCGCCGATCCAAACAAAATACGGATGGCTTTTTATTTACTGTTACATCAAAAGCTATTTGACGTCACACAAATTTTTCACCATTGAGGCGGCGCTACTTGATAATAACGAGCCGACCAAGGTGATAGGGAGAACTCAGGAGCCGCTTCTCTACCCAGAAACGGACTATGAGGTGCAGGGAAAAATTCCCAATATCGTTTTTCCCTCCGGAGCACTTATCGTCAACAATAATCTCGGCGTTTACTATGGAGGGGCCGATACAAGAATATGTTTGGCCACCTGTCCTCTGGATGCGCTCTATCGTGTATTGTTACATAGTAATTGAGATGCAAAGCTAGCACGTTAGAAAAATGGTCTCGCCAATATCGATATACTAGAATACGTGATATGCCGCAATTAGTGTCTGATTTTGATTACGATTTATCGCAGGAGTTAATTGCGCAATCACCAGCACAACCCCGCGAAAATGCAAAACTGATGCTCTTTAACCGTTCGACAGGGGCAATTGAACATCATCATGTCGGAGATCTCCCTTCTTATTTTTATCCGGGGGATATTGTCGTTATCAATAACACAAAAGTATTTCATGCCCGCCTACATGGCACTATACTGGACAAACGCATAGAGTTATTTCTCGTCCGACCGGTTGAAAACAATCAGTGGTTGGCACTAGGAAAACCGGGAAAAAAGATTCTGACCGGATCAACCATTTTGATTGCAGAAAATTTTTTCTGTCGGGTTACCGAAAAAAATTCTGATGGTACGTTTACCGTAACGTTCCCTCAGACACCCGAAGACGTCATTAATCTGGCAAATATGTATGGGGATATCCCTACGCCTCCGTATATAAAGAAAGTTCCCAAAGACAGCGATTATCAGACGATCTATGCAAAATATGTCGGATCGGTCGCCGCACCCACCGCCGGATTTCATCTGACGAAACAAATTCTTACAACACTCAAGGAAAACGGGGTAACCATTCTGGAAATCACCCTTCATGTTGGCTTAGGAACATTCATGCCGATTAAATCAGACACTTTAGAATCCCACACGATGCACAGCGAATGGGTTGAGATTACGGATGAAGTTGCGCACACAATCAACAAAGGAAAACAGAATGGACAACGGATTGTTGCGGTAGGTACAACAACGGTACGAACACTTGAAGGAGTTGCCGCATTACACGACGGAGTACTTAAAAATTTCCGAGGCGATATAAACCTTTTTATTACGCCAGGTTTTCATTTTCAAGTTATCGACAGCATGCTCACGAACTTCCATTTGCCGAAATCCACGCTTATAGTGTTGGTTTCTGCATTTGCCTGCCCGCCAGAGGCTGCACCATCAGGCGCTAACAGGCGGACCGGGCGGGAACTAATATTGCACGCATATCGGGAGGCAATTAATAATCACTATCGCTTCTATAGTTTTGGCGATGCCATGTTAATTTGTTAAAGAATCGTTTTCAAATTAATAAAATTATCTATCGTCTTCCATGCAATAGGCGCAACCGACGAATCCCGAAAAGTTATTCCGTGTTTTATGTGTAAAAATATTTCCCGGTCATCTTCCCCATCTCCAATATAAAAACAATCATCTGGCTTAATAAACAGTTTTTTACACAATTGTTGGAGCTCTTTCCATTTAAAATGGATATCATTGTCGGAAACAGCGATTTCTCGTAATTGTCCCCTGTCATCAAATATAAAATGATTATTAGCAATTGCATATGGGATATGAAGGTCACGCCCGACCTCATCGACTAATATATCAATCGAATTGGAAATAATTGCCACAATATAATTTTTTGACTGAAGGTAAGAAACTGTTTCCCGCGCGTCCGGACGAAGGGAATAGCTGGAAAGAATTTTTTCGATATTTTTTCTTGTTGCTTTCCCCCGTTCCCTGTATATCATTTCTAACCTCTTTTGTCCCTCTCTGTAAGAAAGTTTCTTCTCGCGGTATAGGCGCATGATTGTAGCATCTTCTTCTTTCGTAACTCCAAGCGCAGCGTTTAATTCAAGCCACGTCGGATTGGTGACAAGCGTTCCGTTAAGATCAAAACAAACGAACACCATATGATATTAGCGGGATTTCACCGTGGATTTTGGCAAAAAGAAAAACAAAACGGATATGAGGCAAAATAATCCAATCCAAATGAGACTGACAATAGAAAATATCTGGTCTTCACGTTTTTCAACTTCCCGAAGCGATCTTCCTACAACCACATAGCCGTATGAAGTACCGTTTTGGTACGGTGTTACAACTATTGCGGCCCTCGCACCAACTTGTGGCTGCCAAGTTATTCGGTTCTGACCGTGTTCTTTCGCGTAAAGCAACACTCCCAAAGGCACGTTCGGCAGTTGACCGTTAAGATATGCAGTCGATGCAACAGACTGACCTTTGCCATCATAAATACTCACAAATACTCCGAGATCTTCTGACATATTAACGGATTCCGGAAAAGAAATAGCTGATACCGCTTGGCCCTTTGATAAGTGCCGTGCAAGATCTTCCGCCATCTGAATTTGCGGGTCATTCGCGCTTTGCCGCAGGTCCTGTTGAACCAGAAAATACGGAAGACTCACAAGTACAGACATGATAAAGACACAGGAAAGAAATAAAAAAAGCCTCAAAAAAATCGGAGGGCCGGAGAAATTCTTCTTCATGGCCTTCATTATAGCAAAGTTGGCGTCAATAGATCTATATTAGACTTGTCTAACATTATTAGGTATGGTAACATTAAGTATGCAAAAAAGCTCTGAAGCAACTTTATTATCAATGCAAGTGACTACGGAGGATATTCAACGGGCGAAAGATCGGCTTCGTGTTCGCAATGCACGGACAAGTAAAACCCCTTTTAGCCGTTTACTGCTTCTATTTTTACTCATTGGTCCGGGAATCCTCGTTATGCTCGGAGAAAATGATGGGCCGAGCATGCTCTCATACGCAGCTACTGGGGCAACATATGGTATCGGCTTCTTTATCCCCTTCATCGTATTAACCTTTACGATGGCCTTCGTGGTACAGGAATTGACGGTGCGACTGGCGGCGGTTACGCATCGCGGTCACGCTGAACTTATCTTTGAACGATTCGGTTCATTTTGGGGCTGGTTTTCAATGATTGACCTTGCAATTGGAAATCTTCTTACCCTGGTTGTCGAATTCATTGCCATCCAATCCGGTTTAGGCTATTTTGGCGTTCCGACACCGATTGCAGTCAGTATTGGTCTTTTGTTGAGTATCACCGTCATGCTTTCACGGCGCTATTGGACCTGGGAACGTATTGCGCTCGTGTTATCTATATTTAACTGTCTTTTTATTCCGGTTGCTATCCTCGTCCACCCGCATTGGGGTCAAGTAGGACAAGCTCTCATCACATGGAGTCCGCTGCCTGGAAAAATTAACCAGAACCTCCTCTTGTTCATCATGTCGGACATTGGTGCAACCGTCACACCATGGATGCTGTTTTTTCAACAAAGTGCGCTCAAAGATAAAGGCTTAACTCCGAAAGATATTCCTCACGCACGTATCGATACGGCGCTCGGCGCATTTTTAGCTGCTGCTTTTGGTGTTGCGGCTATTGTAGCAACATCAGTTCTATTTACCCATCATGTAGATGCGTCTAACTTTTCAAGCGGCGCATTCGCTGCTGCCCAATTCGCACAAGCCTTGGAACCCTATGCAGGACATATTGGAGCTACTCTGTTTGCCCTTGCGATTCTTGAAGCGGGATTGCTCGCTACCATCACAATTTCAAGCTCAACCGCCTATGCATTCGGCGAGGTGACTGGTGCCGCACACAGCCTCAATCGTTCCGTTAAAGAAGCCAAAGGCTTCTATGCTGTGATGATTGCTTGTGCAGCCTTCGCCGCGGCAATCGTAATTATTCCTCACGCACCGTTAACATTGATAGTACTCGTTGTAAATGTTATTGCGACGCTTGCCATGCCACCTGCATTAATCTTTCTCATCTTGCTCGTGAATGACCGAAAACTGATGGGCGATTATGTTAATGGCCGCATAGCAAATATATTTGCAATAGGCGTTACGGTTTTTCTCGTTCTAGCTGGAAGTATATGGGGTATTATGACGATTCTAACGGGCTTAGGAATTTTACCGAATTCATAAAAAATATACACAGTATTTACAAGGAGGTACGCTATGATAACAACAAAGAAAATGACTAATTCTAACGTCGAAAATAACGACTGGGTCATTGAAATCCTTAATTCGGACAACTTGAGTCTGGCAAATGCGAAGTGCTCGAAACCTTATGGGAAAGCTGAGCTTAAACCGTTCGTTAAAATTTTACTGTGGACAATGCGTGTATACGTTTTACTATCTTTTATTCTCATAGTTACACAAATATTTATTAGCCTGAAAAAATAATAATGCCAATGGGTATATAATACGAACATTTATGACGCATCTCACCACGCCAAACGAAGATTATCTTGAACGCATTTATGAACTCTTGAATGAAAAAGGGTATGCGCGTGTTGTAGATATAGCAGAGCGTTTGGACGTCAAACCTGCATCAGTTACGATGATGGTGAAGAAGCTCGAAATATCAGGATATATTTTGCGCGAACGCTACCGTGGGTTTACGCTCACTCCCAAGGGTCGGAGTGTCGGACTTCGGATTCAGAAGCGCCATAAAATTTTATCGGAATTTCTCCATCTCCTCCATCTCCCGGACAGGGTCATAGAACATGACATCGAGGGACTTGAACATTATTTAAGTGATCAAACGCTGGCCCAGCTTGAAACATTAGTCAAGAAATTAAAAAAACAGCCATCCCGCTAGTCTTCGCAACCGTTGTCATCTATCTTACATTCATGAGATAATTATCATAATGCAACCGATATTCCGCATCATTAAATTTACCAAACAGTACGCACCATGGTACATTTTCATGAGCATATTTGTGATCTTCGTGTCCGTCCTTGCTTTGGTTGGTCCGTTTATCACAAAACTCATCGTGGACGCCATTGTGGGACAATTGAACGGAAAACCGACGAATGTTTCCTACATCCTGACACTTCTTGCGATATTCATAGGAACCGACCTATCCATCACACTCTTGACCATATTCGGCCAATGGGCCGGTGATTTGCTCTCAATAAGAATCCAAACATACTTGTCAAAACGGTTTTATGAACACGTCTTGTCCCTGCACATCGGGTATTTTGACAATGAGATCACCGGTAAAATCGTTAATAAATTATACAGAGGGATTACATCAATTACCGACTTTATCCAAAGCATGTTTAACAATTTCCTCCCCTTTTTCCTGACGGCCTTAGTAACCATTATTCTTCTTGCGCGGTACTCACCGGTTATCGCTATCCTCTTGGCAATTCTGTTCCCCGTCTACATCATCATTTCACACGGATCAAGCACGTCATGGATGAGTATAGAGGATCAGAAAAACACCATTAGCGATCTCTCCCAGGGGCGAGTATTTGAGAGTCTCGTCGGCATCCGTGTCGTTAAATCATTTGCTGCAGAGTTTGCCGAACTGAAAGCATTTTTAAAATCCCGTCACGAAATCGAGACACTGACGAAAAAACAAACGCGACAATGGCACCTCTATGATTTCGCTCGGCGACTGACGCTTAACCTTATTCTTTTCGGTATATTCGGTTATATCGTCTATTGGACATTCCAAAAACGATACACATTGGGAGAAATGACGTTTCTCTTACAGCTTGTGCAACAAGCACGGTTTCCTTTATTTGCGATGTCGTTTATTTTGGAGCAAATCCAGCAGGCAAGCGCAGGTTCCTCTGACTATTTCAAGGTTCTTGAAACGCAAACGGAAATCCATGACAAACCCGAAGCTCAGACGCTTAAAATTAAGGACTGTAAACCCCGTGATCCGTTTATTCAATTCAAAAATGTATTCTTCCGTTATGAATCCGGCAAAGATGTACTTAAAGATATTTCATTTACCGTTTTCAGGGGAGAAAAATTTGCACTGGTCGGTGAATCCGGCCAGGGAAAATCAACGATCGTCAATTTGCTTCTTCGCTATTACGAACCGCAGGAGGGCACCATTACGGTTGGGAATGAAAACATAGAACGGGTGACACAAAAATCGCTGCATGACCAGATTGCCGTCGTATTCCAGGAGTCTCTTCTTTTTTCCGGCTCCATTATGGATAACATTAGATACGGTAAGCCCGATGCTACCGATGAAATGGTCATAAAAGCTGCAAAGGCCGCAAACGCCCACGAATTTATCACGGGCCTGCCCGAAGGATATCAAAGCACCATCGGAGAACGCGGTGTAAAGTTATCAGGCGGACAAAAACAGCGTATCGCGATTGCGCGGGCAATGATCAAAAACGCAGCAATCATCATCCTCGATGAAGCCACAAGCTCCCTTGATTCCAAGTCGGAAATTGAAGTACAAAAAGGACTTGAAGAACTACTAAAAGGAAGAACTGCTATCATTATCGCCCACCGACTCTCAACCATTGCGTCCGCAAACCATCTGCTGGTATTGTCTGGCGGCAGGGTTGCCCAATACGGTTCTCACAGAGAGCTCCTCCATGACACGAAAGGTCTCTACGCGCAACTGGTTTCTCTACAAGCAAGTCTATTGAAGGCGCCGTCTGAAGATACAAAAGAAAAACTTCAATCGTTCGATTTGGTAGGATAAACGGATAATTCAGACTTTTTCACTTTTGAGTATAACGAGCATTGACGCGGTAAGGATGAGTATTCCTCCGATGAGTGTTGTGATGGTAGGTACTTCAGCAAAAAACAAAAACGCAAACAAAACGCCCAGAATATTTTCCGAGAGCATCACCATACTCCCAGTTCCTGCAGATACGAGTTGATATCCTTTTGTCATAAATAAGTACGCCGTAAAATTATCAAGCCCAAAAAGAATGGTAACAATCCATGTGGAAGGCGTTAAGGAGCCAATCCCGCTTCTTGTAAAGAAATAGGACTCCGTAAGAATCGCGATAAATCCTAATGTCACCACGCCAACGACCGTGTTGGTAAGGAGAATCAATTTTGAATCGTAGTTTCCCAATTTTTTTCTGCCGATGACATAGAACGATGAGCCGATCGCTGAAATAAATGCGAATAGCGCCCCCTGTTCCCACGTCACAAATGGTCCGGGGCGGAAGAGAAAAAATAATGATAAAAGTCCGATAGTCATCGCCACAATTTTTATCGAATTAATTTTTTCTTTGAGAAATAGGAAACCAAGGAGCGGACCTAACACGGTTGAACAGTTGAAAATAAAAAGAACGGTGCCTATCTGCGTACTCAGGTTCGCCCATGTATAAAAAAGATTGACGAGGGCGTAACCAAACAGCGCGACGCAAAATAGAAGCGGTATATCATGTTTCTTTACGACAACTTTTGACTTCGTAAGGACAAAGTATAGAATAGCCGCACAACAAGCCACAATATATCGCAAGAAAACCTGTGACGCCGGGGGTATATGTCCGTGTCCGAGCGTCCGTATGAGAACCGGCATGATGCTATAAAGCACAACCGAAATACATAAATACAAAATCCCTCGGGTATATTTCGACATACGATTACCCACATTATATACTACGTACATGAAAAAGCTCGGGATCGTAACGTGTCAGCGTCTCCCAACGCTATCGATGAGCGATCAATTGTTGCTACAACCGCTTGAAAAACTCGGATTCAATCCAGAACCCGTTATTTGGAATAACAAGAAAGTGGATTGGTCTTCTTTTGACTATCTTATCCTCCGGTCATGCTGGGATTATTATATACATATTGAGGATTATCTTTCGTGGCTCACCCAATTATCAACCATGCACGTTCATGTCTGGAATCCCCTTCCGATTTTGAAGTGGAATTCAAATAAAAAATATCTCAAAGAGCTTGAATATAAAGGCGTTCCTATCATTCCGACCGTATATATAGAACAAGGGGAAAAATATTTTTTACGCGATATTGCAGACCGTAAGCGATGGAAACACCTTGTAATTAAACCGGCTGTAGGAGCAGATGGCTTTGGAGCCTCACGCATTACAACAGATTTAACAAATTCTTCCCAAAAACCGTTTGACAATCTGTTAAAAATGGGCGACATTCTCGTTCAGCCGTTCATGAATGAAGCCGTCATTGGAGGTGAATATTCATTCGTGTTTATAGGGGGCAACTATAGTCATGCAATTCTAAAACGCCCAGTAAAGGGTGATTTTCGCCCAACGCATATATCTCGCGGCGGTGTCATAAAAATTGAACCAAGTAATACGCTTATCCGACAGGCTGCGCGGATACTGGAAAAACTGGGTAGTCCGCTTCTCTATGCACGTGTTGATGGAATCATCACCAACGGAACATTATTGTTAATGGAACTTGAGTTAATAGAGCCATATTTATATTTTGAATACGCACCAACTAGCGCAATAAAATTTGCAAAAACACTTAAATGCATGATTTCAAGTTTGTGAAGTACTTTACAAAAATATTTGTACCCTTTATGATGTCTACATATGAAAAATACTCCAGCTAAAAAAGATGTCACTATGTATATTCTGGTCGCAGTTATTATTGTTGCAGCATTTTTCCTCGGATCGCTTTACACCAAAGTGCAGTATTTGGAAAAGGGCGGCACACAAGTCGCAGCGGGCGCACCAGCTCAAGGTGCTCCAAATGCAGCTCCATCGGCAGCGCCGCAAAAAGTCAAAATGGACGTCGGGCATTTTCCGGTGTTGGGAAATAAAAACGCCAAAGTTACCATTGTGGAATTTGCGGATCTTCGGTGTCCGTTTTGTGAACAATTTGTTACGAATACGTATCCACAACTCCAGAAAGATTACATTGATACCGGTAAGGTTAAATTTGCATTCCGGCAATATGCATTTTTGGGACCCGCATCAACAGTCGCTGCAAATGCAGTCGAATGTGCAAACGATCAAGGAAAATTTTGGGATATGCATGACTACTTTTATAAAAATCAGCCTCCGGAAACCGATACATCCATGTATACAACGGATAAGCTGACGCAAGTCGCTGGAACTCTCGGCATGAATACTGACGAATTTCAATCATGCCTGAGCAGCAATAAAGACAATGCACAGGTAAACAGTGATTTTACCGCCGGTCAACAGGGCGGTGTAACAGGTACACCGACATTCTTTATCAACGGTACGCCGATTGTCGGTGCAGTGCCGTATGATCAGCTCAAAACTGAGATTGATGCGGCGTTAAAATCGTAAACAGCGCTCATTTACGCTGTTGACTTCAACATATATTGTATTGCTTGCGTGGGTGTTTCTGCGAAATATACAAGTTGTTCAAGCGGCATAGGAATAAATCCCTCGCGAGACATTTTATCAAGCTGTAGATGAATACCACGATAAAAATTACTAGTATTTAATACAACAACGGGTTTATGGTGTTCCCCTTGTTTCTTCCGTTCCAATACTTCCATAAGCTCGTCTGCCGTACCGATTCCTCCGGGTAACACCACGATCGCACATCCCCTTTCAATCATCAGGCGTTTTCGCTCCCCAAGCGATGGTGCGACAATCATCTCATCTGCGTCTTTGCGTACAATTAGAAGAAACCGCTTGATGGTTACGCCGATAAGTCTTCCACCACCGGCCTTTACCGTTGAAGCGACAACATGCATAAGTCCTGTATCCGAGCCACCCCACACTAAATCATATTTGTTTCGTATCATCAATAATGCAAAAGCCCGGGCAGCGTGAACGTATCGGGTGTCGACGTCGCGCCCTGAACAAAATACTGAAATTTGATTGCGATCGTTCATAGTGGTTATTATAACAAAGACAACTATAATTCGTGTGATACAATACAAATATACGCATCTCATCGTTTACGTATGAGAAAACATCATATGGATAACGACAAACAATCACCTACTCAGGCACCATCGTCAAGCGGAACCAAAAGACCAGCCGTTGTATTGGAGCCGTATTCTGTTGTGACCCCAGTCCCATGGTATAAAAAAATTCTCGGCGCGGCGCCGACAAGTGAAATGAAGTGGCGGGTCACATTTTTAGCGTTGCTCATCATTAGTTTGGCTGTTACTCTCCAAGTCAAAAATACGCAAACCGTACAAACAAACGCCGCAATCGGTCACGCAAGTATCAATCTCTTACCCGCTCAGGGACCGCTTTCAACAACGGCCATTGTACAGGTGTGGCTTACATCTGACGCTTCGATTACATCTGGCAGTATTGATATTACTTTCGACCCGAATCTCGTTAAGCTTTCACGGGAAACAGTTCCGGACGTGTCAAAACAATTCGGAACTATTGCGATGACGCCAATGAACACCTCAAACACAACCGGCGATATTCGCTTGACGTTAACACCACAATCAGATAGCGCTCCTGCTATCGGGACATTTCAACTTGCCTCTTTCACGCTTGTTCCGAATACTGCAAAACAAAATGTTACAACCGCGTTAAACATTGTGACGAACTCAACAAGACTTTTTCATGATCGGTTACTGTTCAACCTATCAAGCACAAATGGTTCAGTTATCAGCGTCAATCCGTCAAAATACCAACGATAGATAAGTTGTACTGTTATGAACGATCTTTTTACAGTCGCACTGCGCGCAACAGTTGTTTACATATTTATTATCCTTGCCATTCGGTTATTCGGTAAAAAGGAGCTGTCACAATTATCCGTTATCGATCTCGTATTTATCCTTCTCATCAGTAATGCGGTGCAAAACGCCATGGTGGGCAATAACACGTCGCTCCCCGCAGGAATTATTGCCGCCACATCATTATTTATAATTAATTATCTGTTTAAATTCTTGCTTTTCCGTTCCAAAAAATTAAGCGGTCTCATCCAAGGAAACCCCCTCATGTTGATCTATAAAGGGAAGGTAATCAAAGAACATCTCAACCAGGCAAAAATTGCTGACGCAGAACTGACAGAGGCTGTCCGGGAACACGGCGTACAGAACGTTGCCGATGTCGACTTGGCAATTTTAGAGGTTGACGGCAATATCAGCGTCCTCTCAGAAAATTACCGGAAACGAACAGTAAAAAAACGGGCCCACAAGATGCTGACAAAAATGTCGTAATTCCACGAATAATAAATACGATACAATAAATATTATCTATGTCACAGGGACCATTACTTCTTGCAGGATCTGGTGAATTTACTGACGCAATGCGCGATATTGACCGGTATTTTCTCCGACCTATTCATAACCCGATGGTCGCAATAATCCCGACCGCTGCGGGACAGGAACGCAAATGGTGGAAATGGGTCGATGACGGAACCCGCTATTATGAAAAGCTCGGTATTTCATCAATCGGCATCCCGCTTCGAACCCCAAGCGATGCGAAAAAACAATCAGTCATTGATGTTCTCGGAAAAGCAAATGCGTATTACTTCTCAGGCGGCGATCCGGGGTATGTGTTATCGACGATTCAAGATTCACCCGCGTGGGAAACTATATATTCGCGCTTCCGTGAGGGAGCCGCTCTCGCAGGCAGTTCCGCAGGTGCGATGCTTTTGGGGAGTTGGATTCCGGCAAACATCCGCTCTGTATTCTTTCAGGACGGAAAAGGTCCCGGCTGGACCAAGGCATTAGGTCTTGTCCCTTATACCATTTGGCCGCATTTTGACTGGGGCCTCAAAACCTTCAAAGATAAAATTGAGCGCTCAATGAATGAAGCGCCGGAAGAAGTAAAGACCAACTGGCTTGGCATTGATGAAAATACCGCAGTAATCTGGAATGGTAATGAAAAACCCGTCGTCATAGGCCGGGGAAAAGCACACTGGGGAAAAATATAATGAAATACAGTTACTTACCCAACGAAGGTCAGTGCGGTGCCGGTTTTATTCGCCCGGCCGGTCCGCCCGATGCGGTGCACATAATCGTCATAGGACTGCGGTTCGTCAAAATTGATGACGTGGGAAACATCATTGATATCAAGCCCACGGGATGCAACGTCGGTAGCCACAAGAATCTGGAGCCGGTTTTGTTTAAAATCGGCGAGGACCCGCATGCGCTGGCCCTGTGATTTATTTCCGTGAATGGATCCGACTAGAAATCCGTTCTGTGCAAGATTCCGTGCAAGTTTCTCGACATTCCACTTGGTCCGGCCGAAAATAAGCACCTTAGAAAATTCCTGCTTTTTAAGCATTGTCTGGAGCATGCTCATCTTTTCTTCTTTGCTTCTCACGCGGATGATATCCTGATCAACACTTGCCAAGGTTTCCCTGACCTTAACTGATATCGTGACCGGATCTTTGAGAAACGATGCAATGATACCGCTTACTGATCCTGATACAGTCGCAGAGAAAAACAATGATTGGCGATCTTTTGGCAATAAAGAAATAAGATACCGGATATCCGTAATGAATCCTATGTCCACCATCCGGTCAACTTCGTCAAGAACGATCGTTTTATAGTCGGAGAGTGCGATTAATCCCTGCCCCACGAAATCTTTGAGCCGTCCCGGTGTACTGATAAGAAAATTCGGGTGCTGTTTCAATTTCCAAATCTGATTACCCATACTCGCCCCGCCGATAACAAGCGCCGACTGGATATGAAGATTCCGAGAAAAAAGTCTGAGTTCATCATCGATTTGAACGGCAAGTTCACGGGTCGGCGCGATAACGAGGACTTTAGAAAGCCTGTTCCTCATGATTTTATCGATTAAGGGAACTAGAAACGCAGCGGTTTTGCCCGTTCCGGTATTTGCGACCCCCACCACATCACGTCCGTTTAAAACGTAGGGAATAACCTGATCCTGGATGGGCGTAGGCGCTGTATACCCCCGGGCAACGATATTCGCTTTTAGTTCCGGCGCAATATCAAAGTCAGCAAACTGATGGGTGGCGATATACGCCTCAGGTGCCGCATCTCCCACCGCAGTCGCTTTACTGATATAGCGGGTGGGTTCAACGCGAGCGTCGCGTGCTCTGGGCGCAAAATGAGAACTGTTTCTCCGCCCCACGGAACGGAATGGGTGATGTGATTGATTTCTTGCGTACGATTGTCTGAACATAATGGTTAGAGAGAATTACTCTTGAAGGGTATTCTCACCTTTTAGGCTTGAACCTATAAATCTGCCTACATAAGAACAGTCTAGAATAAAGGAAAAGATACAATAGAAATAATTGAGGTATCTTAATCTCCCTTGTTATTCAATCAACAAATCGAATGTTATCCATCTTATTCCGATTTGCGCTCCCGTTTAATGGGACCAAAATAACAGAGTAGAAGGATGTATACTGGGCAAGACTTTTTTGAATCTTCGAAGTATAGACAGATTTATAAATTCAAACCTGTAAACGAAGTATAGCACATATTCCCCTTGTTGTCAATATACTATAGGATTATACTATCAACAACAAATATAAAAATATGTACCGGTATGCTATGCTTAAATTAGATAAGACATGAAAACGCCCGGTAAGATGTGGTTTGCTCTACTCCCCGTAGTCATCTGGGCAATGACACACATGGGGTGGTTGGCAGCGCCGGTGTATGCCGCTTCTTCACCCTCCCTCGGTAGCGCTGTAAGTTATTCTGTCATTGCCGGTTCAGCGGTTACGAATACGGGAACAACAACCATAAGCGGTGACGTCGGTATCAGCCCCGGCACTACGCCCCCTAACTACACCGGCTTTGGTTCTGTCACTCTCGGCGGCACCATACATGACGCGGACACCCAAGCTGATTCCGCCCAAACGGACAGAGGAACTGCGTATAGTGCGCTTGCTGCGCAAGGTTGTGACACCGACTACGGCGCTGTCATAACGGATCTGGCTGGTAAAAATCTTGTTCCCGGTGTGTATTGTTCGGACGCATTTTTGTTGACCGGGACACTCACATTAAACGGCGGCCCAACGGACGTCTGGATTTTTAAAGCCGCAAGTTCACTTACAACCACAGGGTCAACCGCAAATGTCGTGTTTTCCGGCGGCGGCAATGCCTGTAACGTATGGTGGTATGTTCCAAGTACTGCATCCTTGGATGCCGGAAGTTCGCTTGTCGGTACCATTATTGCTGATACCAGTGTTACCTTGGCAACCGGCGCCAGCCTCGATGGTCGAGCGTTTGCACATACGGCCGAAGTGACCTTGGACGGAAATTCCATTACAGGATCAACGTGCAATATACCAGCTTCCGCGTCTTCGCCCGAGTCCGATTCCAACCAATCATCAGGATCCGTTGAGGGTGACTCCGTGTGTACAGCAACGGATATCAAAACCGTACCAATAATAATTGACACCAAGCGGTTAAGCCCGACAAGTGTTTCAGTGAACTGGGGCCCGTATGAAGGGATCGATACATTCGTCGTTGAATACGGACTCGCGGATGGAAAATGGGACTACAACACAAAAGTGACTGGGTTTTCGACCAACCTTAATGATCTCCCGGCCAACCAACCCATCTGGATCCATGTGGCCGCAACGGATAATTGTGCGATCGGCCAATATAGCGCCGCCGTTGTTGCGGGAAATTCCCCCGGCATGCCCGACACGGGATTTGCACCCAAATCAACGTTCCCATGGCTCCCGATACTCTCGCTTGGTCTTGTTGTGTCCGCCTTGTTTTTCCTAACCCACCAAATCAAACGGCTCGTAACATTTAAACGGTAAAAAAACCTACGAAACTCCTAAGTGCACTGATCTGTTCATTCGGCATTACTGCGATTTTATTCTTTCTGTTAGGAATCGCATATACAAAACCGGAATATTTGGGGATAAGTAAAGAGGTTCACGCGCAGGCACCTACACCGACTCCGTCTCTGGCTCCGATTCCTGATTCCGTCCCGTCTATTTCCCCGTTTCACGGAGTCCCAGTTCGGTTAATGATTCCCCTTCTCCACACGAACGCAACAATTCTTCCGATGGGTGTAACAGAGGACGGATCCATGCAGGTTCCCGATAGTATAACGGATGTCGGATGGTACAAACTCGGAGCCCGCCCGGGACAAACAGGCACTGCGGTTATCGCGGGCCACGTTGATGGGAAAAACGGGGAAGACGGCGTATTTGCGCAGCTCAAATCCCTCAAACCCGGCGCTGCGATAGGCGTTGAAGATGCATTCGGAAACATCGGCGCATTTATCGTGAAGGATAGTAAAACGTATGACCAATCTGTTGATACATCAAAGATTTTCGCGAGCCAGGATGGGACGCACCTCAACCTCATCACCTGCGAAGGCGCGTGGGACCAGACTAAGCAAACCTATACGAAGCGCCTCGTGGTATTTGCCGATCTCATGAGGTGATGTTATTTTCCACCGGCAATTTCCTCTATCATCCGCTTTGACACGACGGACATATCACTATCTTTGGCGTCGTAGCCTACAACCACGTATTTATCTTTGTGTTTGATGAGGAGCCAGGAATTTTTCGGTCCGAATCCGTGGGTTTTGACGAGGGCAAATGAGCCTTTGAGTTTCTTGCCCCTCATGAAAAACTTTATCTCCCCTTTTGCCAATCCCTCTTTCATGACCTGTTGTCCCTCAGCCGGGTCTTTCACCTGCTGCCGCACACCTAGAGCAGTTTCAATTTCAGGAACGTAAGTCCCCTCATCCCAGATCATAACTGCGCCCGCGCCGTATGATCCTTCAGGAATCACGCCCTCGAAATGCCGATATTCCATATCATGCTCACCTGTTTCCATCGCGAGCCGCTTGACGGTCGAATCTAAAGTCGGCCCCTTGGGCACCGCCCACGATGGCATCATCTCACCGATCTGAAGCCGGAAATCGTAATGCAGTCTCGTCGCCGCATGCTTTTGCACGACAAACACGAGTGAATCGGATTTTGTATTCATGTCAGAAAGTTTATCCATATATCGGCTTATCCAGTTAAACCAGCCTCATCATACCACGTTTTGGGCTTCGGGACAGAAAAATGTTCTATAAAAAAATCGGGGTGGGTATTATCAAAACCCCAAATCTTTTGATAACGGGATGTTTGGAATATATACCGACACGTCCTCATCTGGATTTGCCAAACAGAGTATTTCCCAACCTTTTCCGTAAAGAAATGAAAAAGCCGGATTTTTGCCGTACTTATCTTTCAACAAGTTATACCCTGACGTCTGATAATCGACGTATCCGATTTGATCTCGTTTCGGGTTGTATATAGAATCCACATTGCAGATTTTAATAAAATCGATTGATCCGTAATCCGTTTGTATCGCTTTGGGTAAGTGGTAAAGCGGTCCATCGTGATCGGTGTAGACCACCTTAGCGCTTAACGCTCCCATTAAGTCAAGATATTGCGTTCTCTCTTCATTACTCTTCGGGAAAATAGCAACATAGTCAACAGAACCCAATGGTTCTTGAATGTATTTTCCCTTAAGTCGTACCGCTTTATTGACTATAGTTACAATTACATCGCGTAAATGATCCCAACCCATACTCAAAATCATACCACTTTTTGAGTTTCGCACTGAAATAGATAATTGTTCAAAGAAATACTCAGTATTAAGGGATAAAGCAATATCTATTCGGCAGATGGCTAGGCTCAAAATCGTGGGGAATACCTAACACGACGCCAGTTTGTCCAAGAAAATAGTCAGCCGCCATACCGAAAGTTAAACCTAATGTTTTTGCCACTTGATTACCTCTTCCGGAAACTAATTCAAACCGCGCACCTCTTTCATGCAATACTTCCCAGGCTTTTGCAGCCGCAAAAATGTCACCCCTATAAGGATCAGGATTACGGAGCATTTCGGCTAATTTGCGCCACTGAGTATAGTCCGATTGTTCAAATTGTTGTGATCTTTTTATTTCTCCGTCCTTTGTCTTACAGACATACGTAACTTCATCGAGTTCCTCTCGAGCGACAGTCTCCAAATATTCAGCAACTGCGACGGCGGCTTGCGGCCCGCTTTCTGATTGACCTGGGTCTTCCATTATCCCTAAACCTACTTCAAATAATTTCCGGATTGCACCATGTAAAATACCTGCATTTTTACCTTCCCCTGACGCTGTCCCCAAAATGATTTTATCTTCGTTCATGGTTAGATTATAGCAGAGGGAATCCTAATGCGCGAAAACCGGTATTATCATAGCACCCTCCGCCCTCCTGCCACGAAAATATATTTATGATAAGATAAAGTCGAATTCTCCTATGAAACAGGACAATAATCATGCAGTCTTCAAGATACATAAACCGAAGCCCCGATATCCGGTTATTAATGAAATTCGGCAGCGGTTTAGCCCACGGTTTTTTGCAAGTGACCAGGTCAAAAAAGAGGACTTAAACAGCATGCTTGAAGCCGCCCGGTGGGCGCCGTCCGGACATAATTATCAACCATGGTTTTTTTATATTGCCAAAAAAGGGACAAGGGCATATACAAATATTTTCTCAACACTCGAGGGGTACAATCAATCATGGGCGCATACGGCGCCACTTCTGATTTTAGCTTGCTACCGGACAAAAGATGAGAAAGGCGATAATCAGTATGCGCAGTATGATTTGGGTGCGGCGGTTATTTCCCTCATCCTTCAGGCGCAATCACTCGGATACTACGGCAGACAAATGGGATTATTTGATAAAAGGAAAATGAAAGCTCTCATGCCTTTGGAAAAAGATATGGAACCGAAGGTTGTAATCGCTCTCGGGAAAATCGGAGACTACACGAACGCCCCAAAAGAAATCATGGAAACGGAACTGGATCCCCGCCCGCGAAAAACAACGATTTCGCAGGAACTATAGCGATAGATTATTCGGTCTTCTTCCATCTCGGCAGTTTCGGCATCATTTCATCGGCCATTTTTTCCGCTTCCTCTTTCGTTTTTCCCATGAGCTTCATCGCGGCTCCGATGCTTCCTTCCCGGACCTGATCATAAGTTTTCAGTTTTCCCGTGTGTTGATCCTGACAATAAATGCAGCATCTTCCGTCAAATATTGAAGTCGTTTTATCATCAAGCGACATTCCGCAGCTTTCACAAATTTTCATACCGTATCCCCCTCAAATTGGCGGCATCATATCTACGAAAATATTACCCTTTATGGTTCGCGAGTGGCAGAGAAACGATAAATGTAGTGCCTGCTCCGGGTGCTGTTTTTTCAATCCACACATCACCGCCCATGAGTTGTGCAAACTGCCGGCAGATGAAAAGCCCCATGCCGGATCCTTCAATTGCCCTCGCTCCCTGCTCGTCGGTTGCCCGTTTGAAACGTTCAAATAGGTGTTTAGCTGTTTCCACCGGAATCCCCATTCCGGTATCGGTGATCTCTACGCGGACCCTTGCGTCTTTAACCGAATGCGTGACAGTTACGCCGCCTTTTTCGGTAAATTTCAGACTGTTTCCCAACAGATTAATGAAAATTTCTTTCAACTTATCCTCATCGGCTTTCGCCCACAGATGTTTTTCTTCGCAGGCAAATGTAAGGTGCAAATTTTTCTGGGTATAGAGTGTATCCATCTCTTTGACGACCGTGGTAATCATTGCGCAAACATCCACATCTTTAACCTGTGCCTCAATTCTCCCCTGATCAATACGTGATACGTTCAAAAACTCATTAACAAGCCGGACCAATCTGGCAGCCGAAGTAGTGGCGTCCGTCAAAGATTCCTTATCGGTGTCGCTCAGGCTGCTTCCTCCGAAGCCCTGCATAACCATCTGGACATTCCCTTTGATGGCGGCAAGCGGCGTACGGAGTTCGTGGGACGCAAATGAGAAAAAATCATCCTTTTGTTTTTCTTTTTCGCGTTCGGGAGTATAGTCGTAAATCGTACGGACCACCCCCTCAATCGTACCGTTTACTATAATCGGAGCCGTATTGATGATGACCGGCAGTTTTGCTGTTTTCCCCTGAAGAAAGACCCGAAGGACAGAACTCCCGGCGGCTTTCGCATTGACATCATCCAGTGAATCGGAGGAAATGGGTTTTTCGTTGAGGTCGTAGACGGGAAACGCGTGGCGGAATTCTTTATCTTTTAACTCGTCAAGGGAGTATCCCAAAAGCCGGACAAATAGCGGATTGACGTAGATAATTTTTTTTGTCTTATCAGTCATAACGACACCTTCTCCCATAATCTCAAGAATCGACTCTTTCTGACTCCGTTGGTACTCTTTCTCTTTAGTTACGGCCTCAAGTTCTTCAAGGGTTTCATTGATATCATCTGCGAGATTTCCCATCTCATCCTTACCATATACTCCCACGCGCGCGGATAACGATCCCTTCGTGCCGATATCTTTCACTTCCTGGGTGAGCCGACCTAAGCGTCTCAACACCTGTATCTCCAAAAGAAAAAGAATAAGCACGATGAGAATAAAACCAAAAGCGCTCAACATTGCGGCAAATATCCGCATACTGTCAAGACCATGCATATAGATGTCTCGGGGCAATTCCTCCTTGATGATAAGCGCCGGCTTTCCAAATACATCATCGACCCGCGTGTACCCCAAAAGCATCGTATGCGACGGGCGACGGATGACCATATGGTTATTCGAGGTAAATTCGCGTGCGACTGAAGCAAATTCATCTGTGAGGGGCTTCCCGTAAGACGCCACGGAAACGGACATTTTTACTTGTTTTGCAAGCCGGGAGACAACCTCACCCGTAAGGTCATACCCGAAAATGAGCGTTCCGGCGACGGGCCCTTTATGTTCGCTCGTCACAACGGGCAACGCCGCAATAAATACGGGTTTCTTATCCACCATAATAACTCCAGACAGTTTCTTATTTACATCCGTCTGAAGCAGGATTGGGTGGGATGCTATCACACCCGCCCACGTCGCCGAGGGCGTCGAATCAGCGTGGGAAAAGAAATCGTAATGCTTGACGTATATAACGCTCCCGCGCGGATTGACAAATAAAATAAGATTTATCGAAAGCGAATCAAAGGTTGCATCCTGGCTGTTTACTTTCAGGAATGTCTGATTGGCATCTTGGACAAATGTATACGCATCATCCCACGTTGCCCAGTCGGAGGCTTTACTGGACTCAGCCTCAATATCTGCTGCTACCGCTTCTTCCGCACGACCGAGGCTCTTAATAGCACTGTCCGTCTCCAATGATATATAGCTTTGCTCTATAAAACGCAAAAGGGAAACGTATAAAAGACCCGTAAGGAGAGTCGCCGCCAGCCCGATCACAAGAAGAATTTTTGTTCTCAGACTAAATCCACGAATAAAATGATGAGCAGTTACCATACTCCTATTCCATACTACCACTATACTACTGGTACACGAGAGCGAAGTAATACTTCATACAACAGACTTGAAGAGCGAAAACTAGCTAACTGTCGCTCTTTGGTGCCCTGACGGGAAATTTGTTTACGTGGTCTATTTTGTCTTGGAGATAACCTTCACCTGGGTTAACTCATGGAATCCGTATGTTCCGTGTTCGCGCCCGAGACCGGATTTTTTGTATCCACCGAACGGGTTTGACGCTTTTACATAACTCACGTTATTTTGACTTACCATACCTGTTTTCAGTTGTGCTGCAACACGGTCAAAACGTTCACTACTTTCGGTAAAAATGTATCCACCTAAACCATATTGTGTATGATTCGCCATTCGTATGGCTTGCGCTTCTGACTCAAACGGTATGACGGGGAGGACGGGACCGAATACTTCTTCGCTCCAGACCCGCATATTTTTGGTAATATCTGTAAGAATAGTTGGGAGATAGTACGCGCCTTTGAGATCTTCAGGCTTCCCCCCGCCGGTCACGATCGTTGCCCCTTTATTGACCGCATCGGTGACCTGCTCTTCCAATAATTCAAGCTGCCGTTTGGCCACGAGAGGACCAATATCTGTCGTTTTCTTTTCAGCATCTCCGATGACTTTACGTTCTATAATCTTTTTGAGTTTCGCGACCACCTCATCAAACCGGGATTCGTGAACCATGAGGCGCTTGAGTCCGTCGCAAATCTGCCCGCAATTCATAAACCGGTTATTATAGATTGTACCTATGACCGCATTAATATCAGCATCCTCAAAAACAATGCCGGGCGCAGACCCTCCTAATTCCATAAGGATCGGAATCATTTTTTTGGCGGCGACAGTATACAAATATTGGCCGACTTTGGTGCTGCCAGTGAAACAGATCATATCTACATCCTGATGGACTAACGCATCACCAACTTTTCCCGCGCCACACACCTCGTTAAATACACCGGCCGGTAAATCCGCCCCGCGAACGATGTCTTCAATTGCTTTCCCAAATAACGGAGTTTCTTCAGAATGTTTAAATACAATGGTATTGCCACACACTAAATTTTGACCCACCTGCCAAACAAAATTGGAAAACGGAAAATTCCAGGGAACTATAGCCGCCACGACTCCTCTTGGTTCACGGAACACTTGATGTAATTCTTTCTCGTCTTCGTAGGTGGTTTCTGGGTCCAAACTTTCGTGAGCGTGGTCGCAGTACCATAGGAAAAATTCAATGCCATAGATAAGATCATCCGCCGCCTGGAGAATCGGCATCCCCATTTCCTGGGACATAAGAGCGGAGAGATCCTTCTTCTTTGTATCAAACGCAGCAATCAATTTTTTTATGTGTTTAATCCGGCCGTCAAGTCCAATGCCAGCCCAGGAGGGAAACGCCTCACGGGCTAGGGCAACTTTTTGGGCAACTTCTTCTTCTGTGGAAACAGTCGCATCTCCGATGCGTTCAAAATTCTTTGAGGGATTCGTTGATATGAGTTTCATATATGGGCATTATAGTTGCTCCGGTTTGGATAATAAAGCTAACATCATACCCACCCACCTCCGAGGTGCATAATAAGCATCCGTTTGATACTATCAATACGAATATGAAAATTTCCGTTATCGCCCACCCGAATGCTAAACAGCCGCGCATTGAAAAAGATTTGCTGGAAACTCTCCACGTGTACGTCCATGAGCCGCCGCTTGAGGGAAAAGCAAACAGAGCGGTCACGGAGGCGTTAGCTGAATATTTTCATATCAAAAAATCACAAGTGATACTTCTTCGCGGCGCGAAATCAAAAATGAAAGTGTTTGAAATAGGATAATCAGATCTTCGTCAGCAATTCATCCAGGCGTTCATACCCTTCTTTGACGCCACGTTCCATACCGGATGCCACCATGCCGTCGCGATCGGCAACTGACTGAAAAACGGAATGAGTGATAAGCTTTGTACGATTACCCGGCAGCTCTTCTAACTTCATGGTTTCCAAAATCACGTGTCCTGTCTCAGGGAGTCCTTCAAATTCAAACGTATCAATCACACGCGAAGGCACGGTGACATCATGGTAAACACCATGGAACGCGAACTCATGCCCCTCTTTGTCTTTTTGGATGAACCGCCATGTGCCTCCTGCATGCATATCCATCTTCTCAACAACGGTGGTAAGTCCTCTCGGGCCCCACCAGTTCGGAAGCTCTTTGGGATCATTCATCACTTTAAATACAAGATCTCTCGGCGCGTCAAATTCACGGGCTATAATGATTTCCTGTTTACTGGGTTCCGCTGTAACGATTGTTTTATTCATAGATATGATCTTTTACCAATATCGTGTCGTTCTACTCTGATGAGATTAAATACCATAAATTTCCTTATATTACATGTGTGGTTGTAATAGGCTAACTCTGTTGCCTTCCGTATCCAGAAATGAGACGTATAAACCAACACCGGGTATCTCCATCGGGTGTCCAAGCACTTTTCCTCCGGCCGCCGCGACATCTTTCATAGCCTTTTTATATCTCCGACACCGATGACGACCGACGGATACTGCGCAGGCTTACTCGTGTCTTTCGGGAAAAACCCACCGTTAATAGCACCCGGTTCTTTTGGGCGCCCGTTCTCATCAATTGCAGTCGTTGTGGCAAGGACGTAGTTTCCCATCTCCGGACTGGTTATCTTCATCTGCCAGCCGAACGCTTTGGAATAAAAATCGGCCACGCGCTTGGTGTTTTTTGTGGGCATTTCAAAATGGGCAACGGGATTCATTTGCATAGGTCCTCCTTAAAAAGGTATTCTAGCATATTGTGAAATATCTAATAGAAGAAGATAAAATATGAATAATAACACTTCTAATTCAAGGCTCGTTTATATTTCTCAATAATACGCTTTGCGGTAGCATAATTTGACAAAATTACGTTATTCTTCTCTTGGGGATCAACCTTGATGTTGTATAGTTCGTACGGGATAATTTCAGTACCTTTGAGTGCGATGAGCACTTTCCAATTTCCGTCCCGAATGGCCTTTTGAGGCAATGTATCCTGCCAATACCCGCCTTCCGCAATCAATAATCTATCGGGTATTTGTTGCCCCGACAATAAGGGTACCAGACTCGTCCCATCAAACGTAAAATGATTCTTTATCCCCAATACACTAAGAATCGTCGGCATGATGTCAACTAATTGAACATTATTAGATATTGAAAAGGGATCCATATGCGGAATGGACATCATAAAAGGGACCTTGAGGTTTAAATCATATAGAGTCGTATGACCAAACACTCCGTGCTCACCAAATTCCTCTCCATGTTCAGAAGTAATGATAACGATGGTATTATTTTTGAGGGAGGTTTTTGTCATCGCGTCGCGAATCTTCCGAATAACGGTATCATCTACATCGTAAAGTTTTTGATCATATAAGGATCTGACGTACTCCATCTGCGCCGCGTTATGAATATCGATCTTGTCCTTATAAAAATACTCATCGTAGAATCCCCACAATACCACTGGGTCCAGATTTTCACCCGATAACGTATCATTATAAACTCGTTTATCCGCTTCAAGCCCATGAGAAGGCTTCAATTTATTATACAAGCGGTGTAATGTATCGGTTAAATTCCCGTACTCATTATCTTTGAGTGCTTCAGGAATACGCGTGAGCATATACTGATAAAATCCTTCAGTAAACGGGTAAAATACGTCGGGCGTTCTTGTCGGAATAAATGGAAAAATATTTTTGGTAAATTTCAATGGGGCTCCGCGAAAAAAGTAAGGTTCGTGACATGTATATGAATGAAAATTCAGAAATGTCTTTTTGCCCGCCATTGTATTTTGTTGTAGTATTTGTAGTGCTCTGTCAATATAATTATCCTCACCATATCCGTCGCTCACCAGACGGGTCATACCGCGTTTATACACATCATCTATAGGAAGCGCAGGTTCATTAGGTGGAAAGAAAAAAACCGTTTCGTATCCATTTGTGTGAAGAACATCCGAAAGTAATGGTATATTCTCCGCTAATTTACTTTCGTACGGCGTACTAATATTATGATGTGATTCGTAAAGACCGGTAAAAATTGACGCGTGACTTGGAAGCGTCCACGCGGAGTTTGCATATGCATTCTCAAAAAAAATATTATTTGTTGCGTATTGGCAAAAAACGGGCATGGTCTGTCTGTTATATCCGTAGCACTGGATATCACGCGCTCCGCAGGTGTCTATGGTAACGAGAAGTACGTTGCAATTATTGCAATATGGAGTACGTTTGAGACGTTGAAAATTACGGATATTAACACAAAAAAGAGGTATCGATAATAACAAAACGATCACAATAAAACTGCGACTTTTGAGAAATGACTTCAACATAAACTACAAATATTGTCTATTTGAAACATGAATGATTAACATATCTATACGAACTACTTTTATCGTACAACGGAACAATCCACGAAATACATATTGAGCATACAAAAGAACTGAAACGTGCAACTGATGGTGCTAGCATCTGGCTAATGACACGCGCTGAACACGATTCTCGGCAAATCCAAAATCGTTCCTATGTTCCAACCATTATGAAGTGCCATAAACAGATGCCCACACACACTCGTTCCGTGAGTGCCTCTGAGCGCAATAACCTTTTCATAATCGGCAATGGCGCTTCTCCTGTCGACTGCATAGTAGTAATTATGGATATCTCCTCTATTCATGAGCGCTTGAATGTAGTTAGGGTTCAAGGCAAGTGCTTTATTTAAATCCAATAATGCAGCGTGATAATTCCGTAGTCGCATCAATGTGTAGGCACGGTTATTATATATCTGTGGATAATTCGGATTAAGCTTGATTGATTCTGAATAGTCAGCAATGGCCTTTATACAATCTCCCGTATCATAGTCATAGTTTCCCTCTGAAAAATAGTCCATTGCGGAATCGCTGCTTGCCGGAGGACGAGGCGCTGCGGTATGTGCGGTTGTACACTGCATATCAGGCCCACTTGCATCTTTATACATTGTATTGGCGACAAACCCCAATAGTAGGAAGGCCACAACACCTGATGCCGTAAGTGCTTTCCAATTATAAGAAGCATGTTTTTGTGTTTTTTGATGATTCTTCGGTTTAGAAATACATAGATAAACAAGAGCGGTAATGACAGCAATAATGAAAAGTGAAACAAGTAGTTTCATCTATTTCGATTGTACCATCAACCATGTAATATGAGGCGGCTGCGCGATTTATATCCAAATATTATTCAACAACCTTGGGATACATATATGCGCTCAAGAGGGAAATACCAAAGGTAACAAGAAAAAGAATCGTAATATCAAATGGCAGCTGAGACATATCGCCCGTAACCAAAAGCGCCCGAAGGCCGTCAACCATATAGCTTAGCGGATTTATGGTGGCCACAAGCTGAAGCCACGGAGGCATAATTGCGATCGGGTATATGGCGTTTGAGGCAAAAAACAGAGGCAACGTAATAACCTGCCCAATCCCCATAAATCGCTCCCGCGTTTTTACGATTGACGCAATAATCATAGAAAGTGCAGAAAAAAATCCCGCCCCCAGCATAATAACTGTAATGACTCCGATAATGGATAAGAGCGTATATTGCAACTGGATCCTGAGAACAAATGCAAAAAGGAAAATAATGATCGCCTGGCTCAATCCGCGGATGCCAGCCGAAATCATTTTCCCCCACACCAAAGCAAGCCGCGGCGTCGGTGTCACTAATAGTTTTTGCAGTAATCCCATGTCACGTTCCCAAATGATGGACAAGCCATAAAAAATAGCAATGAACGTAACTGACTGTGTGAGAATTCCAGGAGTAATAAACTGCAAATACGTAAGCCCGTTTGTCGGTATCGCCCTGACCTTACTTAGCGCTTCTCCAAAAATACCAAGCCACAGGATCGGTTGAACCGCACGGGTGACAAGCTCCGTCGGATCATGCAGCAGCTTTCTTACTTCAACTTCTGCCATAACGTATGTTTTAAAAATAACCTGCCGGAAATAGTTCATAACGTTATCGTAGTTTCCGTTCCTGGATTCGTGCCCTTTTTACATCCCGGAATGTTCCACCCTCCTGCATGGTCGCTCCCGTAAAAAATATAAACGCATCTTCAAGAGATGCATGCGACGATTTTGTTTTTAGCTTCAATTCATCAACCGTTCCTATTGCAGCGATATTTCCGCTGTGCATAATTGCGACACGGTCACTCACCTCTTCTGCTTCTTCCATGTAATGCGTTGTAAAAAAAATTGTTGTGCCGAACGAGTCACGGAGTTCAAATAGGTGTTTCCAGACACTCCGCCTCGCGACCGGATCAAGTCCAGAGGTTGGTTCATCCAAAAAAAGAACGGGCGGACGATGAAGGATTGCCTGACCGATCTCGAGCTTTCTGATCATTCCGCCCGAAAAATTCCGCACTAAGGTTTTTGCTAACGGTTGGAGTTCCAGAAAATCCAATACGTCATGAATCCTATTATTCCGTTCTTTTGAAGGAATGTCATACAGCTTCGCCATGAGCATCATATTTTCATATGCAGTCAATGTCCCGTCGACAGAGATCATTTGCGGGACGTAACCGATCACACGCCGGACGTCTCTGGGACTATCCATAATGCTGCAATTATCAATAATGGCTTCACCGCTCGTAGGTTTTAAGAGCGTAATGAGCATTTTGATCGTCGTTGACTTTCCCGCTCCATTTGGACCGACAAATGAAAACACTTCTCTTTGTTTCACGGTAAATGAAATATTGTTAACGGCAGTAAACCCGTTAAATTGTTTTGTAAGATTAGTAACCGTAATAATCGATGATTGCATATGCGAAAAAATCCTAGGAGAAATTTATGTAGTTATTATAACATGTTGTTTTGCAAATACCCGGTTATTTAATTCCTAAAATATGTGGCAGTATTGTTCCTAGAAAATATCCGCCGATTCCAGCTCCGGCTCCGACCAATAGAACTTGAAAACCGCTTTTAAAATACGGGAGAACCGCGACCTTTCCTTTAGCCAAGCCGATGCAAAAAAGCGCTACGAACGTCGCGAGGATTGAGGTAATGATTACGGGCATCCCTTTAAAGAAAAAGTATAGGAACAGAGGTATCATCGCCGCAAGTAAATACGACTGGCCCACAATAAGCGAATCCTGCACAATTCCTCCTGCAGGATCCGGTTCAAGTCCCAGTTCCTTTTGCACCATAGTGTTTATAAATGATCTTTTATGTTTCCAGAGTAAATCCGCGACAGATTTAGCGTCATGTGCAGGGATTCCCTCCCGCTTAAACAATAAACGTATTTCTATTTTTTCACCGCCCGGATATGTTTCTATCGCTTTTTCTTCTTTTATGATTTCGGCTTTGTGTACCTGTCGTTCCGCTTGGGACGCAAGATATGCACCGGTCGCCATTGAAAATGCACCGGCCAGTGCTTCAGATATACCGGCAACTATGACAATATGATTATTACTAAATACTTCCGCAACCGAGGAAATAACACCGAGTGGAACCAGTAAACCATCCTGCGCACCGAAAACGACCTCCCGGATTTGGAAAACCTTACTGATCCGTTATTTTTCCTTGTAGATATGTTCCGGGTTATGTTTCTGTTGTTCAGACATACACATATTATAGCAGGGCAACGTTGGCGTACTGTTCAATTACCTTCCGCAAAAAACAGCGGGGGGGAAATGTATTCCTTACAAATTAATATTCATGGAGATCTGCTTGGTCCTTTGAAATCCGCATTCGGAGCGACTCGCTGAGATCAAAGAAGATAGTATCCATTATACGTACAAGTAACTAATTATCACGTCATGAGGACATTCCGAATTTGTGACGGGATAAGTTTCCGCAATAACGGAAGTATAGTACGCCTCGTCGATAATGGAATGGCATAATATACACCGAAGACAAGTTTATATGCTGATTGTTTTACATGATAATAACTGTCAGAATGCACAGACGATGCGATGCTTTCATCAAAATGTAATAAATTATTGACATCCACTCGCGGATTATCAAATATCGGGTCCTTTAGAATATGTTTAATCTCCTTTATTATTTTTCTGTCGTTAAAGAGAAAAATATTCTCGTCGACACAATCAGGCGTGACGCCAAAAATCTTTGAAAAATACACGCAATCGCAACCGAGCTTGATGCCCATACGTGCAAAATCTACCATCTCTTTATAATTTGACCGCATGACAATAAAATTTATATGGAATGATTCAAATTTATTGGCTTTCCGTAAATCACTTAAAAATTGCAGATTGCGCTGCAGAATTTGCCAATTTCCTCCTCGAACATTTTTATATGTAAGCTCACTCGCTGCATCAACCGATACAGCGATATTGGCAAACCTCACATGCTGCATGCTCTTCCATATACCGGGGTTCATCAATAATCCGTTTGTGAGCAGATTAACTTTGAGGTGGGGGTACTTTTTTGGATTGAATTTCTGTAAAAATTCCCGTGATTCCTTACGGAAAATTGGATCACCGTTCCCGGCTAAATTGAGATATGCACTTGTCGGTAAGAGCGCAGGCAAAGCATAATCGAATATCCGTTTTGTAAGACGGGGGTTTGTAGGGATATACGATTCGTTTGAAATACACATCTTGCACCTCAGGTTGCATTGCCCGTTATCGGCAATTTCAATGATTTTAGGCATTGTCCATAACCTGTCCGATTGTTTTTTAATGGGTTTCATTACATCTTTGAGATACGGCCATTTCCGGACCTCTTCATCCAGATTAACAATATCGGGGCTTGAAACAATCGGACAATACTTTGCATTACAATAACCTTCGATCTTTCCCTCGTAAAATTTTTTGCGGATTTCCCGGATTTTTTGACCGTTCCAGATAGTATCTATTGAGTCAGTTAATATATTTCCGACTGGACCTTGGACGGAAAACATCGGGCAGCAAAAATACACCTCCCCATCTTTATTGAATTCCATTCTCACGAAGGGTTTGAGACATTTAATCGGCATCAGAGTGATTATAACAAAGATAGGAACCACTTATTTAGAACAGCGATTTAAAACGTCAATTTAGAACAACTGAAAAATATTGACCCTGAGGAAACACTCCAAAAGACACACAAAAATATTTAATTACCCTTTAATAAAATGTCAGTAATCAAAGCGCTATTCGCCACATTGACGGTTAGCGGCGGCATCTTCCATAAACTCTCGATGGTATGTAACAAAGAATAATGTGTGTAGTGCGCTTGCGTGACAAAACCCGGTTTAACCATGTCACCGATAAACAACGTGGGAATCTGATTACTCCCCGACTCTTCTCCCTCATCCCATGTGATAATAAGCAATGATTGTTGTTGTTTAAATGCCGGCGAAGTAAGAATAAGAGGCACCTCCCGGGAAAGCCACGAGTCACCCTGCGCAATGGAACAATCGTGCATGTCATGACAAAGGTTCGGACTTATCCACGCAAAGTTTGGCGTTGTCGCTATTGATTTGAAATCTTTTTCCAGTTCGGTATATGGAATTATATTCCGACAGCGATCCGGGTTATTTCGAATATCATCAAAATATATAAATGGGTTGTGTTTTTGTGCGTAGGTGCCATCGTTCCCAAGAAAACAGGAAGACGGCATCGATTCCATATATGTCTTCCACGTTTTATGATACTCTTCCAATTGATCGATAAAATTCGGTGACGCAATAAAACAATCAGTGCAATCACTGGTAATATTAAATGTACTTCCACCAATAAGAGCAATATAATTGGGTAAACTCGGATGTGTGATGGCAAAATAGTTACCCGCAAGACTATATTTTTGAATCAACGAATTAATATATGGAGCCTCGCGGCTCCCCAAGATGGCATTTTTCGATTTATTCTCCATCATAATAATAACTACATGATCGGGCGAAGGGATATTTGTGTAACTCGCAACACCTCCCGTTGAAGAACGTATTTTTTGTGCTTCGGGTTGGGTCAACTGTTTATTTTGATTAAGAAATAACAGTACACCAACACCAATGGAGATTAACACTGCAATGAGGAGTATTATTTTAGTAAGCTGTTTGATACATAAATTATATCAGACGTCTTAACATCACGCGTTTTGCTCCAAACGGTAGAGGGTATTTGGACTTTTTACCCGTATTCTTAGCTCGCTTAGTGGACCGATTTCTTGCTATTTCGTCTACTATTTTAGTAACAGGTGTTTTAATGAATTAACCCAAGTCCGATAACACCGACAATGATCAGGTACGCAGCGACAAAATAGTTAAGAAATTTCGGGAATACTAGAATCAATACACCAAATACAAGTGATGTTAACGGACTTAAATTAGACGTAGATATACCCATATACATTTCACCTCCTTTATACTTTTTAAAAGTATTTCACTCCCAATCAGATCAAATATTATTTCGCGTAATTATATTGAGCAGTACTTTGTTCAATACTTCCTAAACTTGCGTAGGTAACTTTTTTAGAAAAATATGCGAAGTAAACAGCTCCATACACAATGACGCCGACTACAAGATATAGTACTATCTTTTGCCATAATGGCCTTTCCCCATAAGAATAGTTTTTGGATCGCTTTACCATATATTTTGCACCTCCTTAATAATGAACCTTTTCATATACTCACCCCCAATAAACGGGCAACTAACACAATGACTGCAATAACAAGCAGAAGATGGATAAGACCTCCGCCAATCCTGAGAGAAAGTCCCCCCAACCATGCAACAACTAAAATAATAATAATGATATCTAACAATCCCATATGTTTCACCTCCTTTGATTTCAAATCCCAGTAGCAGTCGGGTTAGACTTTGACCGCTACTTTCTGTTTCACGTCTGCAGCAACTTCTTCCACCTTGTGCGTGCTTTTTTCAACAATCGGCTGCGACTTAACCGTATCTATAAACTGCGTCACTTTTTCTTTCGCTCCAGCCAATGCATTACTAACCTTCTTTTGATTTTTCTTATCGCTCATAACCATGGCTGTTGCAACTGCCGCTCCTCCCGCGACCGCTCCCGCAATTCCTGCAACAATGGTATTCATTGTATTTCCATTATTTACTGCCTTTTTTTGATGTACGTCTGTCATATGTTTTTATTCACCTCCTTTTATTAATTACGCGTGCGTCACTTTGTTTGTGTTACGTTCACATTTAACTTGCTTGGCACGACAACCTGCGGTGCCGGAACGTTAACCTGCACAGGACCCATACGTCGAAGCGCCGGTATACCGAAAAACAAAAGCACCATAACGAATCCTATGAGGACTATTATGCCTATAAGAAAACTATTTCCACCTGTATCTGCCGCTGGAGCGGGATTATTTACTACTGTTGTCATATATTTTCACCTCCCTTAGAAACAGTTCTCAATTGTATTGGGGATTACTGTTTCTTAGGTCCTCCGAAGTCTGCGATATAATCAGAACGAAGGAGGACAAAACCACGTGTTTATTGACTATCAACTGCCTGTTCAACCTCTCCTGGATTCGTCGGTTTCACGAGTTGAAAAAGGGCGACGATTCCATACGCGACGATTGCATATACTGCCATCGCGATGAGTGTCGACCACTCAAATACAAAATTTGAACTCGCTGTCACCCCGAGTATTCCTGCAAACGGACTGGCGAACGGACTACTGAATGCATAAATGAAACTGGTAAATCCACTAAAGGTGTTTGCTCCAAGCAGTTTGAGCATCACACGGAATGCGAGAAGCACTTCAATAACACCGAGGATATACCATATGATCTGATAGCTCCGAAAAATCGCCTTTTTAGTGTCGTATGTCTTTTGGGGAGAATCTATCACGACTGCAGGTTTCACTACTTTTGTCTGCCGGACAACCTGTTGTGTTTGCGGCGCTGATACTGTCGTTACTTCCTGAACTTCTGCGTCCTGTTGTTGTGTCATAGTATTTCACCTCCTTTTATGTTGTTTTGTTTGTGTGAAATTCTTCAATTTTCTCGATCAATTCCTTTACTTCGTAGTTGGACGTATCAATGTTATGCTCGGCGAATGTCCGTAACCCTTCGATAATCATCTGCACCCTGCAGGCTTTCGTTGCATCTAAGTGACCAATGGTTATTTCGTTTTCGATATACGTCCGGGAAACAATGTGAAGCGTGGCAAAAAATGGCGACGATTCAATAAGTACGCTTGAGATATCTTTGATATCGATACTATGCGATTGGGAAGAGAGAAATTGACGAAATATGAACGTTACCCTACCTTCTTCGACATCTATCGTATTGGGGAATAACGTCCAGGGAAAATGGGAAGAAAGACTGATAATACATCTATTGGATTTTTTGATTAAATCGTTGACGGTTTGTTTATCCTCTTCCTTCTTCATTGCTTCATTTTTCGTCTGCTCTTTCTTTCCCTCCTCTTGGATGGTCTGATCCGTTAACTGAGGAATCTTCCGGGTGATGGAAACTTCAGGCACACGATTTGCCTGCTTCAGCGTTATATTTGTACCCTTAAAGAGGGTCCGCGGTCGTTGGTTTAAGGTATTTATATCCATATATCTGTCTAAAGGTGAAGATGTTTATTAGTGAAGCGAAAATTATAGAAAAAGTGATTGGCTATCTTTAACGTATCTTGACTAGTAAACAATGATCAGATTTAAACAGGTATATGCCTGTAAACCCATTATAAATAATTTTATCGGGGTATAACCAGATGTTTCGAATGCTTCGGAGCGATTCTCATATCCCTTAATCGTATATCAGAAATCAGCGTATCAATGACTGGCCCGTTTGCGAATTTAAGGTTAATGTTTGTATTGGTATTTTTTTCTATCTGCGGAGCATACCCATCAAGAGCTTTTTCCACAACCTCTGATATCGTTAACCCTTCGAGCGCTCCCCGAACTTTAGCCCGTTTGATCAGTATAGGATCAACAAAAGCGGTCAGCCTCTGCTTTTCTATCCTTTTCACATTCATCTCTTTTTTAATCATACCGTCCTTCTTTATCTAGTGATAGATTACACTAATTACACTTTATTGTCAAATTACATTTATTTGTATTAATTGTAATAATCATGTATACTGTTACCAATGCTTATACTTATCTTATTTCTAGTTGCCGGTTCTATCCTCGTATATCTGGCTCAAAACAACCTTATACTCGTGCCATTACATCTAGGAACGTACGTATTTCCCGGTATTCCCCTCTTTTATATAATTATTGGTTCTCTCATCACAGGTCTTGCGTTAGCCTATCTGGGTTATCTCATCAATTCAATTTTTACCGCCTTCACCATGCACGGAAAAGATACTAAAATCAAACAAGGTAAGAGTGAAATCGTTAATCTGACCAAACGGATTCACCAGCTGGAGTTAGAAAACGAAAGACTCAAAAATAATTCAACGGTTGTCGAACCCCAGGATAATAATGCGCTGTGAAATCATTTATCGCAAAGCTATGGAGGTCATTGAACTTACCGAAAGGCGTACAGTTGTTTTTCATGCGTTTTTTTCAAAATCAATTTCTGGTCGGCGTGACCGGCGTAATTTTTAATGAAAAAAATGAGGTGTTACTATTTAAACATACATATCGTCAACAGGCGTGGAGTCTTCCGGGCGGTTATTTAAAGTCAGGCGAACACCCCGCTGAAGCGCTTGAACGGGAAATACAGGAAGAGTCCCAACTTGTGGTAAGCGCAGACGAATCACTCAAAACGCGTACTGACCGCGCCGGAGCCAGATTAGACATGTGTTATACCGGCCTATTCATAGGCGGCGAATTTACTCCCAGTCAGGAAGTTTCTGCATATGGATTTTTCTCACACGACACAATGCCGCTCCTTCGAAGTAATCAAGTTTTCCTAATTGAGGAAGCATTACAACAAAAAGGTTATAAAAACTGATTATAAAATATTTTAACTACGTTTTTTACACAGAGTTACGTATGGTCAATAAGTCTCCGTGTTCGAACATTGAGAATACCCGAGGTGATATACTAAAGGGGAAGAAAAACTACAATTAAACTGATGGACATCACATCTTCTCTCATTTTAGCATTTACCATTATTTTTAGCCCATTTGCCGGCATTATCGCCTACATCATCACGTATGACGAATATCAGCATCATTTTGACAAGAAAAAGGCGAAGCAGCGGGCATTACAAATGGCATTATTTACTTTTGTGATTTTTGTTGCGGTAGGACTTGTCTCAGGATTCACATTCAGACAAATCGCCTCTCATTGATTTTTACCGTTCTATTATCGGCGCAACACGTCTTGCATTATACGTCTCATTATATCCGATCAGAAAACTATACCGATTAATAGACGCACAAATCTGCAATAAGGATACGGATCTGTTGACAAATGATCGGTACTTCGCAATAATCTTATAAATGTACTACTATGCCGGACCAAATAGTTGAAACATCGACAACAGGTTGGCTTCAGAGAATACTCAACTCCTTTCTCGGCATCCTCATAGGCCTTCTGTTATTTGTCGGATCATTTGTTCTTCTATATTGGAACGAGGGACATTTTGATTTATCGAAAGATGCTAAAAAAGCCGTACAGGTAACAGCCACTCAATCGCCGGACGCGGGGCTCAATGGAAAACTTATAGCAGCAACGGGACCGGTCACGTCAACAGAAACCCTTGGCGACGGCCTGTATCTGAAACCCATACACATGCTCGCATTAACGAGAAAAGCGGAAATATTTGAGTGGAATGAAAGCCAACAATCAAGCTCCAAAACGAATATCGGCGGATCCAACACAACAACAACGACCTATACATATGCTCTGGACTGGACAGATACGCCCCACGACTCGTCAGAGTTCAAAAATCCGGCAGGGCATCAAAATCCGAAAAAAACGATTGAAGACACAACACTTCGGGTCAAATCCGCCCAGATTGGAAATTATGTTCTCGATATGCAAACGATTGATCTGCCATCGTTTTCACCAATTCCTCTAGACCAGAACAATACGATTGTCGAGGTTCCCACAACGGTGAGTCCGGATTATGTGTATACGGGCCACGGCACACTTGCCGCCCCGCAACTTGGCGACATGCGGGTGAGTTACACGGGGCTTGCCGACAATACAACGCTGACAGCAATGGGAAGCCAAGACAATACAATGATTTCGTCCTATTATGACGCTGGCGGACACAAACTCTACCGCCTTTTTGAAGGATCTCTGGGTAATGCAGTCGCCACGCTTCACAAGGAGTACCAGTTATGGGTTTGGATATTCAGGGGTGTCGGATTTCTCCTGATGTGGATCGGACTTATGCTATTCTTCGGGCCAATTAGCGTCATATTGGATGTATTACCGGTTTTCGGCGGAATCAGCCGGGGTGCCATAGGATTTCTGACATTTTTGTTGTCTGTCGTGTTGTCTGGTGTCACTATCGTGGTCTCAATACTCCTGCATAGTATCATTTTCTTAATCGGCGCAGTCGTCGTTGCTTTTCTCATTTTCATGGGTGTTGCACATGCGCACCGTGTGAGCACCAGATCAACTTCAGCGAAAGTATAAGATTTTCTTCTTAGATAACGATTGCTCTGATTCAATCTGCAGCTTAACCTTTTGGTTTCTTTTTATTCCACCCAACAATCAGAGGAATTATAAATGTCAAAACGTAGTACAAATAAACGTCAAGCTTGTAATACCCGTCAGCGGGCTTAAACACGTGAACAAGGAAAAGGTAATCAAAAATAATTGCAATGAGCGTCCAGATAACTGCCAATTTTAAATAATATTGAAACGAATGCGTTTTTATTTTTTTCAATAATACCCAAAGTGTTATTATTATCCCGATCGGCATAATAACCCATCCGAGCATTGAGGGCGGCACCATCATAAAAAGAATAATGCCCAGAATGTATCCAATAAGCCAAAGTACAACACCCCAACCAAGTCCATCCTTAAGCAATTGTTTATTCATACTACTCTACACTCCCAGTTGCATGGTACCAATCTCCTAAAGCAAAATATGTAATCTTACATACAGGCGAATTGGAGTGTTTTTAATATAATAACGGCATGGAAAACGACAAGTATAAGGAGCAGTTCGCGATACTTTCAAATAATCTGGATATATTTACGAAAAAGATTCGAAAGAAAAAATCCACGTTGATGGCAACAGATATATGGACGGTAAAAGACGTCCTTTGTCACATCGTCTTTTGGCACGAAAGCTACGCCGCCAATTACAGAGCACTTGCGGAAAATCTGGAGCCGCCACTCTTGAACGGACCTGGCTATAAACTCAATACAGATGGGGTAGCATCGCTTCAAAAGTATTCAATCCCGGAATTAATTGACAGATTAGGGAAAGCCCAAAACTCTCTTTACGTGAGCATAGTGGAAAAAGGAGTTCCCAAGATGACGTATAAAAAAGACGGTCATATATACACAACTCCGGAATTTTTAGATGTCATCGCAAGACACCTCGCCACGCACACAAAACATGTTAGAAGAGCAAGGTAAATTTTGCTTGCTCCCCTACCTCAAATTACATAATGATTAATTCCCCGCAGTTTGGTCGTATTATTCGGGCATTTCAGGGCTTACGGTATATTGACGAAACAAGGCAAAGCTAAAAAATAGGAAATTACATTTTGAGCCACAGGATTAATTGTAAATGTAAATCTAAGTTGACAAATAGCCTATAGATTGCTATAACGGGCTCATATGAATTTGAGCGAGAGGATGGCCGATAGATATTCGCCTACTATCCACGATTTAGGAGGTTGGGGAGGATGGCCCGAATATTCCGACCCCGGAGCATTTGAGGCGGAACTTGAAAGACAGGCGGACATATTTCGACAATTAGGATTTCATACACACGAGAATGTTCATAAGTCCGCGGGTAAACTGAAAGATGTTATCATGAAAGCGGGCGCTGAGCTACAACAAATTCAACATTGGCGTTTTGATATTCCGATAGTTGGTTTTGGTCAAATTCCCGTATCGGATCAAAGAGAATTAATAGGAGAGGTTTATGACGATACGGGAAGTGGAGTTTTGATTTCCGATTGGTCCAAGGATCCTCAAAAATACAAAACTCCCGAAACCACATATCTTACATGGGTGATGGATGGGGGTCTTTGTGTTGGTAGAACGGTTGAGTTTGTAAGAGAAATACTTCTTACCAGGTCGCACGAAAGAAGAGGCGCAACCATACATGACGGAATGGGTTTGCTTGCAGTCCATCCTGAGATTTTTGTAAATTTCCATAGCGTCGATTTGCCGGGATCTGAAGTTGGCCCTGATAAAGCAGCTCTGATATATGCGTTTGACGATTTCTCCATAAATGCTCGCGCTATTGATGCTGCAGATCAAGATTCCGGCTCAGCAAGTTGTGTAAGACAAATGATTCTAATTCCTTAAATACAATATATGAGAGAAACAAATACACAGGTAGCAATTGCTCTGTTAGAAAAATTGACGCTGGCGGTGAAAGAAGGACCTCATACGCCGGAACTTCTTACCCGATATTGGCAGGCAAAATACGAAGTGTACGGAAAACGAGCGGAACAGCCGTTCATTGTGCCTCAGTGCGATTGGAACGAAAAACACCTAAAAACGTTTGAACAAGGCGGAGGGAAATTGGTATATATCTCAAACGAATTAACCGACCCTGAAGGACTACATTTACTTGAAAGAATATTTCCGGAGTTTGGCAGTTTCACAAAACGCGAGGGCGCACCAATTACACAAGAACGTAGCGGCGGAGGCTGGATCGGCGTTGAGACTTCTATAGACGCTCCTCTACGAAACGGTTCGGACGGTGTTGCCCGCGAAGTCTTAGGATTTTTGGGGCTGCAGGGACAAAGATTATCTACGTATATTATCGCATCAATAGATAGTTGGGATTTAACAGGAGATTTTTTTGACAAAGAGAGAACCGAGAGCCGTTTGCTTGATTCCCGTTGTGGTGATAGGTATGTTTATGCCAGTTTTCCTAATAATGAAAGACTCCTCCATTTAAATTTTGCATCACCCGGGGATCATTATCCATATGTCGGGACGCGTTCTGAAGCGGCAAAACCTGAATAATTTAGTCCAATGCGCTCCAAACTGTAGAGGATGTTCGGACCTATTACTGTATAATCTAAATGATGGATTACCAAACAAAAACACATCTTATTCTTCCGTTTCACGGTACATGGTTAGTAAGTAACGGCGGCAGAACTACTGATACAAATAATCATGTACGCCCAGCTGAGCAAGGCCCCCAAAACCAACTGTATGCATACGATTTTCGAATGGAAAATACAGGAAAAGAAATAAAACTTGTGGAGTTTAAGGTTTTTGGGAAAGAAGTGCTCGCTCCGGGTGACGGATTAGTTATACAAATCATTAACGGGTCAATTGACGTACTTCCGGGAGAACGTGACCGGAGCGTCGGTGTAGGGAATGCAATTATTATCGATCACCAAAACGGAGAATATAGTCTTCTATGTCATTTCAAACATAATTCAATACGAGTAAAAATTGGCGATAAGGTCAAGCAGGGTGATGTAATAGGTTTATGCGGTAATACCGGAAATACGACTCAACCACACATCCATTTCAATCTCCAAGATGGACCATTAATGCACAAAGCGAATGCGTTGCCCGCACAGTTTAAAAAAATACTTGTTGATGGAGAGGAAAAAGTGAGTTACGAACCCATCCGGGGCCAAAAAGTATCAAATCCATAGAAGTTGCTCACTTACTGGGATTATCTATAAGCTACTTTGAAAAATATATTCTTTCAATTGAGTTAGATATATCTCTGTTATTTTGTTGTCCTTCCTTTCAATCGATTCATAAAGATTAACAACCGGAACATACGCTGCATAAAATCTTCTCCTCTGATCAAAATATTCATCTACAGGTAAATAGTTCTTGTAGACTGTTTGGAGGAAAATGGGTGCATATCTATCAAAAAATTTAAAGTCATTTGCAGGATCAGCGATACGCAAAGAGAAATCAATAACACCATTAAGCTTGTGGGTTGTTTCATCAACAACTATATGTTCTGCAAGAAGATCGGAATGAGTTACTCTTAACTCGAAAGGGTTGTCTCTTGTTATGCTGACGTAATCTTTTACAAGCTCCTCTATCCAACGTTGTTCGTTTGTTGATAATAACGAGAAGATTGTCACACTGATTTTTCCAAAAAGGCTTTCAAAGTACTTCCAATACGTCTTAGGATCAAGTTCGTCCATCCCCATCGAGCGTGCTTCAACGAGCGAAAAAGAGTGCAGTGTAGTTAAAAATTTTCCCATGTCTATCGCTATGTTTGCTAATTCCTGTTCTGTAAGAGTTGAAGCGATTTTCGTTGAGAGTTGAACGCCTTGTATGTATCGGTACATTTGATACTCAATACCGGTTTTTGGATCAGCTTGACCGGTCATCTCTTGTACCGTGATCGGAGAAGACGGCGCGAACTCACGTAAAAATATATTTTCTACAAGATCTTTTTTCCCGTGATCTTTCGTGCGAGGAAATCGAAATGCCTGACGCGTATTTATCAATAAAACGTCGTGGTCATACCCATCCTGAAATACCGTTATGGTATCGGCAGAAACATCAGGATAATAACTCTTAACTATTGATAAATACTTATCTATAACTGCGATATTATCTGTTGTTCTCATGGAGAAATTATAACAGAAGCAAGAAAATCCGAAGAAATCCGTAGAAATTGCTCCCCTAGTAGATATGTTCCGTAATCATAAAATAGAGTTTGGTTTTAGCTTACAGAACATTCAGACGGTATTTGAAACCTTCCAACTACAACCAGCTTACGCCTGACCCTTTGATGTTATCTCTACGACTTTTACAAGTGCGTTTACTACCTCGTCCAAATGAGCATCAATTATCTGGTTCTAGGGCGGGCAGCTAAAAAAAGCATAGACCCGATTATATCTACACATATCAATTCAATTCTGAAACGAAATAGAATAGGTATAAAGTAAGAGGTATATTTCTTATCTCATTTGTCAAGGAGTCCTTCGCTAATAATTAAATTTGCCAGCGATTCTGCAACCTGTGTATTTCCTGTGTCAGTATAATGAACCGTATCATAATATATCGTATTTTGTTCGTCCTTAAAAAAGGTTGAACCGTCCATAAAGGGAATATCAAGCTGTGTGAGACCGTTGGCTAAATCTTGATAACCGTCGCGAAAGTAGTTTGCTGACAAAGGAAACGCTGTGTTAAATTCGTCAAAGATTTTCTTTTCTTGGTTCGTTAATATTTTTTGATCCGTAAAAATTGACGGTTGCAATACAATCAGGAAACGGATGTTTTTGCTTTTTGCTATCTGTTGAGAGAAAAACATATTCTTCACGAAGATATTAGCTATTTCTCCTAAATTAGAATAGGTCCTTGTACCATTGCTAGCGATTGAAGTTATGCGAGGGGCGCTAAAAAATTTTCCTTTAATCAAATCATATAATCGAAAATTTTGAAGCATAGTATCAATTTGCACACTGAGCAAGGTAAAAATGATATGCCAATTATCCTTTGAAAGGATCAAATCTTCTTGAATAAAATGGTGATTCCATCCCGGCTTCAGTCTGTAAACTCCTGCAAAAATGTCATTATAACCGGTATAGTGGATAACAAGATCCGGATTATAATCGCTTATTTCATTCCAGAGTATAATCTCCTGTGAAGAGGTATATCCACTTTCTGCAAAATTATAAATTTCTATTTTCTTATTTGATTCAGAGAATTGTTTTTGAAGTATATTTTCTAATTGAACGCTAATTGTATTTTCATTCGAACCGGCGTCATAGCCCCAGGCCGCGGATCCCCCTAAGAGAATAATCCGAAAAACATTTGGACTCTTTTCTTTTTGGAATTCGTTACCGCGCAAACCCAGACTATTCGTACTGTAATATTTTGTGTAAACGTTAGGCTTTGCTCTCCATAAAATATATGGGCGATACTCATATTCTATATTTTCATATTCACTGAGCATCTCTTCTGTTTCCGTGAGAACCGGGGAAGACTGAAATTTTTGTTTTAGCCTGAAGTCAATTTGCAAAACAATTTCCAATAAAGCCAGGGTAATGAAGATTGAAAAAATAGACAACAACAAATGATATTTACTAGGCAATAATTTACGAATACTCCCATTCGTGAAATGAAATTTCATATGTTTTTAGGCTTTATGGAACATGTGTGCAAGCTTAATGGCGTCAGCTTTAAAATAACAATATTTTGTGTCACCGGAATAATGCAGACACGCGTTATGTAATGAGAAGTATTATATATATTCTTCAGGACAGGATATAGAGACATGTTTTTGGCGGTAGAATTACTGATGATGAGTACGACAAGTTTTACCAGTCGCTACGGAATAAAATAACCGAACGAGATACCCGCCTATTTAAGCTTCAAGAGGCTGAAGATAAATACTACATTACGGCTATACCTGCTAGAACTATCCAAACGGGCATATGGTTGTTCATCCGTTCTGAAGGTGATGAAAAAACGTCAGTTAGTTAAACTTGTACTTCAGAACCTTAAGGTAGATGGTGAAACGGTGCACTATGAAGCTATAAAACCCTTTGATACAATACTAAATTACGCCGATAATCAACTTTTGCTCCGAGCAGTAGACGATGTTCGAAACTATTTAATCTTAAATTTCTGATATAGCACTTCTGCTTTGCTCTAGAGATACGATCACAGAAAGGGTATTATTATTCCATCGGTAAATAACCGTCAGATATTTCACATATTACAAATGAATCTTAAAAAGATACTAACGACACAAGGATTTCTAAAGGTACCCCAAATTACCATCTTCTTCTGGATCATGATACTACTCACGACGGCAATGGGTGAGTCAACTTCTGACTTCTTGGTCCATCATATTAACCCAGTTATCGCTGTAGTAGTAGGAGGCATTGGATTTGCTGTCGCCATTGTGCTACAGTTTTCGGTTCGGAAATACGTTGCCTGGATTTATTGGCTCACTGTCACCATGGTTGCCATATTTGGGACTATGACTGCTGACGTGATGCACATAGTTTTAGGTATTCCGTATCTAATCTCAACCATATCCTTCGCAATTGTATTGACTATTATCTTTATTTTTTGGTACAAAACTGAGAAAACTCTCTCTATCCATAGTATTTACACTCCACGCCGCGAATTATTTTACTGGGCTACTGTCATAGTGACGTTTGCGCTTGGTACTGCAACAGGTGATATGACTGCAATCACGTTAAATTTAGGTTATTTAACTTCAGGAATTCTATTTGCAATATTGTTTGCTCTGCCATTGGTAGCACACAAACTATTTCGCGTTAATGAAGTACTGACTTTCTGGGCTGCCTATATTGTGACTCGACCGTTCGGTGCATCATTTGCTGACTGGTTTGGACGAACTTCAGATATGGGTGGTATTGGATTTGGTACTGGACGAACGAGTATAGTCTTAACTATTCTTATTATTCTTTTTATTGGCTACCTAACAATTACCTGCAAAGATGTTAAGAAACAACAATAATAATCGCCTTTGGAAGTAAACTGTAATAAGAATTGGGGCATCAATATGCTCCAAAATTAAAATGCTCCAAGCGGTAGAGGATGTTCGGACTATTTATTATACTAATTAGGCGATTAAAAATAACTTATACCTTACTATATTTTGCACTCCATTGATTAAGTAATGTGCACGATCCTGTTACCTCCATGCCATAATTTTCTCCATATCCAACCGCACCATCCTCCATACTGTGCTTTCTGCTAAATTCTGCATCTAATTTAGAAATTCCATCTAATTGATTTACATATTTTTCTGTAAACACATAGCCTACAACTTTTGTAAGAGTTACATTTCTCGGATTTAATTTTTTCTCAAAAATTTTAAAATCTTTAATATCAGTCCATTTATATGTCTGCAATTTTTTAAATAAAGAATATTTTATTGTTATTCCTTCCTTTGTTAACAACAAATACCCTGGGTTAGCAAGATAAAGGATGGAAAAAATAACAAAAATTATTCCAATACTTAATAAATACCAAGTCGTAAATTGCAATCCGCTAATAAACGCCACAAATAGCGAGGCAATTATAAGAAGTAGTCCAATTATCAATAGAATATACGTTGATTGTTGTTTAGCTTTTAAAATAAGGTCACCACTTGCCATACGTCGGAATGAAATCTGCTACTCAATTATATCAGAGGTTCGAACGTCCATCCGCGATTACTGAAATAGGTTGTCAATATGCTCCAAATAATTTTGCTCCCCGTACCTCGAATTACTATAATGGTTGATTCTTTTCAATTCGACTGTATTATTCAGGCATTTCAGGACTTGCGATATATTGGTGAATTGAGACAACGGTGGGAGGAGATAAAGAAATTACAAAGTGGAATCGCACTTGCTTAGACCTTTTCTATCCTTTGCTGTAAAAAATCCTGGAAAAGCCCCTTTTTATGGGATAACTCCTCAAACGTTCCTTCTTGCACTATATGCCCTTGACCAAGCACAAATATTCGGTCGGTATTTTTGAGCGTGGTTAGCCGATGTGCAATCGTAATCATCGTTTTATCCTTATAGAGCTCTTCTATATTTTTCTGAATCAGATCTTCATTGGTATTATCAAGGGCGGAAGTTGCTTCATCAAAGATAAATAACTCCGGTGACTTTAGTATCAGCCTGGCTATTGCCAACCTCTGTTTTTGGCCACCGCTGAGATTATTACCATTTTCTCCAACTCTGCCATTCAAACCGCCCAAGGAATCAACGATTTCTTTATAAACATGAGCCTTCTTAGCCGCAGATATAACTTCTTCTTCGGAAACATCTGTCCGGAAACACCCATATATGATATTTTCTTTTATCGTTCCGGAAAAAATGTAATCTTTTTGCGGGACGTAGGCAATTTTCTGGCCAATTTCATCCCTCGTTATACTCTGCAAGTCTTTGCCAAAAAGAGTAACATTGCCGGAATAACCGTGGACTAGCCGTAAAAGGATTTTTATGAGTGTGCTCTTTCCACATCCAGAGGCACCTGCGATACCAATCTTTTCTCCTGATTTAATAGTTAAGTTGATACCGTCCAAAACTTTAATCTTCTTTGTCGGATAGCTAAAGGATAATTTATTAATTTCAATGACATTTTTTCTTTTTGGCAAAGAAGACACTCCTCCTGCGGTAGTTTTAAATGATTCATCAATAGGCTCTCCTAATAGATCATATAAGTCATTTACCCTGATGGAACTTTCATGGGCCTCATCAAGGATCCGGTGAATCTCCCGCAGTGGGCCGGTGATACTCAAAAAAAGTATGGAATATACAAGTATGTCGCCGCGGCTGATGAGTCCTTGAGCTGAAAACAGTATGGATAGACTGATAACTAAAATATAGAAAAATCCCTCATTCAGGTATTTTGCAGAATCAAACAGGGCCATGGCTATATGATGCTTAATCTCTTTTTTACGTAACTCTTCCGCGACGAGCTCGATTTTCCCAACCTCCTGATCAGTGGTGTTGGCGACCCTCACCGTTTCCAGGCCTCCCAGCATTTCTACCACAGCTCCATCAATCGTCTCCTGTTTCCGAAGAAATGCGACCCGTAAGCCCTTTTGTGAAGATATTTGTTTTATGATGATAAAAAGACCGGTGGGTATGACGAGTATCATCACCGACGCCAGGAGCGGCTTCTGCAAAAATGCTATTGCTATAGCCGCAATGCCACTAAAAAATACGGGAAAAAAATCCAGAAAACCAAGTTTAATCAGACTCACCAGACCTTCAATGGAGCGGAATACCTTTCCATGTAATGAGCCAATCTGTTGTTCATTTATCACAGCTATATCTGTTTTTAAGAGATGGTCAATGACGGCGACGGTTTGTTTCTTTTCCGTAAGCGCAGCAATGTTTTCCACAAGATATTTTCTGATAACTGTGAGCACCTCACGGATAATGATGATGACAACAATGAGACCGATAAACGGAATCGCTGCACTAAATTGAATACTCGGATGACCGACCAATGTGTCGACTAACCGGCCTAAAATTATTGCAGGCAAGTTGGTCAGCACGCCGGTTATAAGCATGAGAACGGAGGCCACAACCAACGTGATCTTCTCTGACCTATCCATGAGCCGTACCGTTCGCTTAAACCCTGAAAGTATTTCGAGGAGTTCTTTATTCACTAATAGCAGTATATCAGAGGGTAATAAAATCCGAAGAAATCCGTAGAAATTGCTCCCCCGGCAGGATTCGAACCTGCAACCTTCTTCTTACAGTTTGCTTTCTGTTACCAAAAAGACTGGACTATCTCATCATCCCGATAAAATCGGGAGTCGGGTATATAGTCTCTACACATTTATCCTTCGACCTCGCTCAGGACGAGTCCATTTGCGTTGCAAAAGAAATTTAGCTCGGGATTGTCCTAAACCAACGCGGTGCAGGAGTCCCCCGAATTAGCCCGATGTTCATCCAAATATTGCTATTTGGCGCTGCCTTGTGACAGGAAGCCGCTCTACCGTTGAGCTACAGGGGAATGTAAAAGAACGTTCGTATTATACCAGATTCTTAAGCGTTTTAGTGCGCTACCAATGATATAATCACTATGTGAAAAACTTCTTACTTACCACCCTCTTCTTTGCAATCGGCGTTATCGCTGTGTGGGGATTCCAATATATCCGCCATACCAATAATTCATATACTCCAACTTCAATGACGTCTCAATCACCGGCGGTTTCACCGACGCCGTTTATTCTCACTCCCCCATCTCAATCGGTAAGCGGCACGTTAACAATTCTCCACAACAAAGTAACGCAGCTGACGCGTACTAATGATTCGTATCAGGATGCTACTCCTGGTGGGCAAATCCTGACCGGCGAATCTGTCGCAACCGATGAAAATGGGATAGCCGTCGCGACGGTAAGCGGAATCGTAACCGCTACACTTAACCAAAACGCGGAGCTTGCGTTTGCTAATCTGTTTCCCACGGATATGGTTCTGGAGCAAAAAAGCGGCAAAATTCAGTACGATGTCACGGATAGCGGGTATCCCATGTCTGTTCGCGCTTTACACACATTGGTATCAATTAATTCCGGGACAGCGATCATTAACGTCATTGATTCCGATATGTCCATAACCGTTAAAACAGGATCTCTCAAATTCGCGCTTGTCGACAATGACAATAATACGCACGTTTGGAATCTGACAGCGGGTCACCGCGCAAACATAGACGATCCTACGCGAAGCGTTTACTTCGTTCACCCACTGCAATAAGAATTGCATGGGTGTAATTGATTGTAGTTTAAATTTTGTGTATCACCATGATAACGAAATAGAATTTTTGTAGGTGACAAGAGGCTTAAGCATCGTATCATCCTCGTATCCCAATGCCCACAGTGCGACGCCCCCGAGATTATATTTTTGGGCCAAAGCGATTTTTTCCTTCATCGACGATTCATCTTCATAGTAGAGTTCATTGTAATAATCGCCTTCCGGATAAATGACGTACGGTTCGCGGGATACGGGATCAATCCCACGGGTGCAATTGGTACACGACGCGAGAATTTCGGCAACACGCCTGGTACTTGCCGTTGCCGATCCGCCGGGAATGGTTGCTGATTCTGTCGCGCTATCGATCGTTTCCCATTCATAACCATAAAGAGGAATTCCGAGAAGTATTTTTTCTTTCGGCATAACTTTGAGCGCCTCTTTCACCGCGGTCTCAACGTCATATTCAACTGTTGTTCCCGACCCTCCGACCGGCGCAATGGCTCCGGCGGTAAACGATCCGGTGTAATGATAATCATAGGTCATAAGAACAATTGAATCGGCGAGCGCTCCAAGTGCCTTCGCATCATAGAGTGTCGACTTGACAAGAGAAATGGGGATAAGATCCAACGTCAACGTTCCGAGATGTTGGGCAACCAGCGCGTCTTTTACCGTTCTAACAAACTGGGTAAACGCTGCCTGTCCGCTTGGTGAGGCTGCCATAAAGCTTTCGATATCAAGATTGAGGTCGGTGAACCCTTTATCTTTCATAATCGGGGCAACGTCGCCCATCAAATTATTGGCGCTTGTGACCGGATCCTGAAGCACGTCATGAATTATAGAATCATCGCCGCTGATGATCAGAAGCGATTGTTTTAAGTTTGCTTTTTTGCCGTCGGCAATCCGTTTAGCATATGCGTCACCTTTGAGCGTCGTCCATCCTGGTTCCTCTTCCTGTGGATTGGTAAGTTTCATAATGGTTCCGTCATTGTTGAGAGACAAGCCGAAATACGTGAGCGTCGTAATGTACTGCTCATACGGTTTATCCGCTTTATCAAGGAGCCAGTACGGTAAAAATCCGACAACCTGTGGTTTATTGATATTGAGTGTCGCAAGGGCGGGGTTATCAAACCGAAGAGGAAGCGATCCGCCGAAATAAATAAATGCAACGGCACCCACAACTCCAAGGAGTAATCCCACAACACAGCTCACGAGGGTTTTCGTCATGCCGTTATTTTACCATGTGCGTAAGGGTTTATATCTGAAATTTGATACAATGATCGCCATGAAGAGTCAACTCATTGTCGTTTTTGGCCTCCCGGGCGCGGGCAAATCGTATGTCGCGAAGGTTATTGAACGCGAATTTGGCTATATCCATTATAATGGCGACGACGATCTGCCGGAAGAGATGAAACAAGCCCTCTACGAGAAAAAAATAATAACCGATGATATGCGGAAGGCTTTTATCGAAAATATGGTGGCGTCAATTAAAAAATTGATGCACAAAGAAACAAAGCTCGTCGTCCATCAGGCGTTTATCAAAGAATTCATGCGGAGGCAATTATTGGATGCGATTCCCTCTACACAATTTATCCTCGTTACAACCGATAATCCGATCCGGGAAAAACGGTATATGAAACGAAACTATTTCAACCTGGGACTTCCGTATCTGAGGCATATGAGCGCCCTCTTTGAACCCGTGCGCATCCCGCATCTCACAATATATAATAATAAGGAAGGATCATCGGAAATAACGCCACAATTGATGCGGATTCTTGGGGCCAAGTAATTATTCCAAATAGTCTTTCAGCTTCTTCGAACGAGACGGGTGGCGGAGTTTCCGAAGGGCTTTCGCTTCAATTTGTCGGATGCGCTCACGGGTAACGCCGAACTGTGCACCGACTTCTTCAAGAGTCCGTGGTCTTCCATCTTCCAAACCAAATCGTAAGATAAGTACTTTCTTTTCACGGTCGGAGAGAGTCGTCAGCACTTCTTCCATATGTTCTTTTAATAACTGCCGGCTCGTCTGTTCATACGGTGTCGGACCCGGATCGGAAATAAAATCACCCAAATGACTATCCTCTTCATCGCCGACCGGAGTCTCAAGAGAGGTCGGCTCCTGGGACACTTTCATAATCTCCCGGACTTTCGTGACGTCGACTTCCATGACTTTTGCAATTTCCTCGGGAGTGGGTTCGCGTCCCAAATCCTGCATGAGCCGGCGGGAAGCCCTCACAAACCGGTTGATCGTTTCAACCATGTGGACAGGAATCCTGATCGTGCGCGCCTGATCGGCTATTGCGCGCGTAATCGCCTGCCGTATCCACCAGGTCGCGTATGTCGAGAATTTATAACCCTTCCGCCAATCGTATTTTTCAACGGCGCGGATTAATCCCTGATTTCCTTCCTGGATAAGATCCAAAAGTGACATGCCGCGGCCGATATATTTTTTCGCGATAGATACAACGAGACGGAGGTTTGATTCGATAAGTTTTTTCTTCGCTTTCCGGTCACCTTTTTCATATCGCTTCGCAAGTGAAATCTCATCGGCGAATGTAAGAAGCGGTATCCGCCCGATTTCTTTAAGATACATCCGGACCGGATCTGATACACCTTCACTGGTCGCTTTTGCGAGGGCTTCTATCTCTTTTTCCAGATCCTGAATGCTTTTTGTCGCTTCTTTATCGGTTTCCTGGGAGGTAGTTTCAAAGACGTCAATCCCGGCCCTGATGAGTTTATCGTACAGTTGATCAAGCTCTTTGATGCGTTCTTCTGGCTTGGGGTAAAGGAAGAGGATGTCTTCCTGGGTCACGAAGCCGTTTTCTTTGCCTTCGTGAATGAGATCAGCAACAGTTGCAAGTGTGCGTTGTTTGGTCATATTGTACCGTAGATTCCTGTTAGCGTATGCAGTCAGAGAGCCGAAACTCGCCGATGTATACCCGACAGTGAATCCCGCTTGGTTCTTGTGAAGTATATCAAATCTAGCTTGACTTATCCAGACCCCGTAACGTATCGGTCAATTTAGTAAGTTGCCGTTGCAAATTTGCCGACTTTGAAGAATCAAGGGAATCATTTTGCGTACCCTTTGTAAGATCCTGGATCTTCCGCCGTAATACGACTTTATGGAAATCTTTGAGCGTCCGCAACCATTCACGCATAAATAATTCCTCATCGCTTAAAAAGTCAGCAATATCCCAGAGACATGCTTCATCTAACGTCGGCAGAAGCTCCGCCGGCAGTGAATCGGCGAAATCCCGAAGAAGAAATACTTTCGCCCCCTCGGGTTCCCCATCTTTCGGCGATAGATAGGTCACAAGGCTGTCAATAATCTTCAAAATCGCTGGGTTGTTAAATTCAGGAAGAAGTCCGGCCTCCTGTAAATCTTCGAAGAGGTCTGTCGTCTTCCCCTGAAGAAGCATCGCCAAAAGATATGCCTCTAATTTGTCAGGACGGGAGAGAATCGTATTTTGTGCTGTCGCTTCACCCTGCTGCGCCTGCTTCTCGCGCGGCAACCCCCGCTCTACCCGCTCAAGACTATCATCTATTGCAACCTCTGACGTATCAAGGAGTGTGGCAATCTTTTTAACATAGTGATTCTGCACGATCGGATTATCTATTTTCGCGATCACGGGCATCAGTTCTTCGCTTGCTTTCCGTTTCCCGAATGTGGAGTTAAGGTCAAACCGCTTTTTGACGGATGCGAGGAAATAATCATAAATGGGCTCTGCGTCTTTAATCGCTTTCTTGAGAAGCCCAGGATTTTCACGGGCGGCATCATCGGGATCTTTCCCGGAGGGCAGCGTCACGACTTTCATGTCAAGTCCTGCGTGATCGGCGATTTCAATCCCCCGCCTGGCTGCCGCGTCACCCGCCATATCGCTGTCAAGAGCAAACGTTAACCGTTCGGTAAACCGCCGAAGGAGCCTGACATGCCCCTCTGTTAGCGCGGAACCTTTAATGGCAACGACATTGGGAATTCCCGCCTGAAAAGATGAAATTACATCAAGTTCTCCCTCCATGACAACAGCTTCGTTCGCTTTTTGAATTGCATCTTTTGTTACATCAAGTGCATACAAAAGATTACTTTTAAGGTACACAGGCGTTTCCTGCGTATTAATGTATTTCGCTTCTTTCGCGTTCGGATCAAGAACCCGTCCGGCAAACCCAACCACATTCCCGCGGTGGTCTTTGAGCGTAAACATCACCCGCCCCCGAAACCGGTCGTAATAACCTCTTCCGCTTGCCGTCTGCCTGTCCATCCGGATGACAAGTCCTGCTTTCTCCATGATCTCATCGTCATAGCCCTTCTTCCGTAAAAAATTATATAGTCCGTCCCAACTGTTTGGACTGTAGCCCAGAGAAAACGTTTTCATGGATTTATCCGAGATACCGCGGTTTTTGAGATACATGAGCCCGCGTTGTCCTGACGGATGCTTCATAAGGACGTAGTGGTAATACTCACTTGCAAGATGATTTACCTCATAGATCTTTTGCTTCACGCTGCTCTCGCCAGATGCAAACGAACTTCTTGTCAGTTTGACACCAGCTACAGTTGCAAGCTCTTCCAGGGCCTCAGCAAAATCGACGTGATGAAATTCCATAAAAAAGTCAAAGATGGTTCCTCCTTTACCGCATCCGAAGCAATGAAAAATCTGCCGGTCAGGGCTGACGACAAATGAAGGAGTTTTTTCACCATGAAAAGGACATAAGCCTTTAAAATTCCGGCCGGCCTTCTTAAGTTTTACGTGCTTGCCGATGAGGTCAACAATATTGAGTCTGGATTTAATTTCATCTATATCACTCATTGCAAACGGAAGGATATCACGAACAGGGAGGAAGGTCTAATTAGGGATTCGTGCAACAACCCGAACGGGTGCGGCTTCAGCATGAAGCTTCATGGGAAATGCCAATACTTCAAAATTTTTTACTCCGATAAGTGATTCAAGGTTTGTGAGATTTTCTATAATAAGAACTTCTTTGGAAAGCAATATTTTATGAACAGGAAATGTTTCCTCTATGTCGGGACTAAGCATATCAATACCGATGATTTTGACTCCAGCGTCAACAACCGCCTTAGCGAACGATTCCGAAATCCGTGGATACGCGGTATTATATGTATCCGTTCTGAATTGTTCGGACATACCGGTATATAACAGAAGAATACTCCCCGTCCTTACATTGCTTCCGATCAAAACAGTCTCGTCTATCAGATTCTTTCCGCGGACATCAATAACTACACCCGGTCCAACAAAATGCTCAACAGGCATCTCATCTATATATTTTCCTCCAGGAATCATATGGAGTGGCGCGTCTAAATGAGTACCAACATGCATAACCGTGGTAAGGAGATGATCCGTATATCCATTTTTTTCAATAGTAGTAATCTGTTTTAATGAAGTTGCCGGGTCACCAGGAACAACGGGCATATTATCGGTGAATGTGTGAGTAAGATCGATGTATTTCATAACTGCAGTATTGCGATTAATCCAAAATCGGCAACGGAAAAGGCTTCTTTCTGTATTTCAGATAATGCCCGATACTTTCCCCATGATCAAATGCAAACTCGCCCAATGGCAATAATTTATCAATCGGAATCCATTCAACGCGTGATGATTCGTGATCTGCTTCACCTATCTTTCTAATCGGCTTAATAAGAAATTCAATCGCAATATTCTGCCTATCCTCTTTCGGACGATTCGGATTCGTATTAATGCGGAAAAGATTAATAACTTTCCCCTCCCAGCCGGTCTCTTCGCGTAACTCCCGTAGCGCGCCTTCCGATGCAGTCTCATCCCGCTCCAAAAAACCGCTCGGCAACCCCCACTTCCCGGTCTCGAGCATGTCTCCCGTTCTCTTTTCCAACAGCAATGCGCCGTCTTTTTCGACAATCATATGGACAACGACATGACGGAGGCTTGCCTTTTGTCCCTTTTCAAATGTGCAGGTAATCATAAGAAATAATAACCGCTACCGTCTTTATAGTAAAACAAATAGCTGTTAATCAGCAAACACTGATCTGTTTTTCCTGAAATTATAGATTATCTACACGATCGAAAGAATCCGCGCCCGATGCCCACAGGTAATAATCCAAGTAAAGAAAAATTGCCTGGATACCCCTATTTTTCAGCTTATATTCAGCTAATTGAGTATAATACGGGTTGTATGAGAATTCTCGTTATTGAAGACGAACACACTATTGCAACATCAATAAAGAAAGGCCTCGAACAGGAAAAATATGCGGTCGATGTGGCCTATACGGGTACGGAGGGATTTGATTTGGCTTCAACTGAGGAATACGACCTCATGATCCTTGATCTCATGCTCCCCGGTATGAATGGTCTCTCCATCTGCAAGGAGCTCCGCGCCAAACGGATCCATACACCGATTCTCATTCTCACCGCCAAAGGGCAAATTCAGGATAAGATCACCGGCCTTGATTCAGGAGCCGATGATTATCTTACAAAACCGTTTTCATTTGAAGAAATGCTCGCAAGGATTAGAGCGTTAATCAGGCGTCCGAAAAGCACGCTCAGTACCACCCTGGTGGTGTCAGACCTCACTATGAATACCCAATCATTTGAGGTAAAAAGAGGAGATATAGCCATTTTCCTGTCTAGCAAAGAATTTGCCCTCCTTGAATACCTCATGCGCCATGCAAATCAAATACTCACAAAAGAGCAAATTATTGCACACGTGTGGGATTATGATGCAAACATTCTCCCGAATACCGTGGAGGTCTATATGCGGAATCTCAGAAATAAAATCGACAATCCGTTTAAAAACAAAAAACCGCTTCTCCTGACGCTGCGCGGTTTTGGGTATAAAATAGGAAGTTAACAACAATATGTTTCGATCTGCACGGCTAAAATTAACCGCATGGTATCTCCTCATCATCATGATTGTCAGTATTGCGTTTAGTGTGGTCATATATCGCGTACTCACAAGTGAAGTTGACCGGTTTGCACGGGCCCAGCGCACCCGAATCGAACGGCGCTTATTGGATGAGGGATTAGTCCAACCCGGTAGCGCCCAACTCCCTCCGCCACCTATTACGATGGATCCCGATCTGGTTCTGGAAACTGAACACCGGGTACTACTAATCTTGTTTGTCGTCAATGGAGCAATTTTCTTTATATCCGGCGGCCTCGGATATATATTAGCCGGCCGGACGCTCACGCCTATTCAACAGATGGTTGACGAGCAAAACCGGTTTATATCCGATGCATCACATGAACTGCGGACACCGCTTACCGCGCTCAAAAGTTCAATTGAGGTAAATCTTCGTGATAAAAAACTTACGCTTGCGACCGCAAGAGAACTCCTCTCAGGAAGCATAGGACAGGTAAATAAACTACAATCGCTGTCAGACTCGCTGCTTGAACTTGTTCAATATCAACAACCAAATGTAAAGATTGCATTTACTACGGTATCACTCTCGGAGATTACGACCGGAGCCATACAGCGTGTGACGCCACAGGCAAAAGTGAAGCAGGTTACAATACAAAATCAAACAAACGGGCTTGCGATGACAGGAAGTAAAGAATATCTCATCGACCTGTTGGTTATTCTCTTAGATAACGCAATTAAATACTCTGATGGAAAAACTAAGATCACAGTTGTCGCAAAGCGTACCGACGGAGACATCACGATACGCGTTCATGATGAGGGAATCGGTATTGCACAAAAAGACATTCCTCATATTTTTGATAGGTTTTATCGCGCAGATACAGCTCGCGCTAGAGAGCAAGAAGGAGGCTACGGTCTTGGCTTATCTATTGCAAAAAAAATCACTGACGTGCATCATGGATCTATAAGCGTCGAAAGCAAATCAGGTCACGGGAGTACGTTTATTGTCCATTTGCCAATCCATCAAAGAAAATTGGCATAAATCGCTTATCGGATTCAGCTTGCTTTCAGTTTACGTATGTATCATTCATTTTATCTATGAATCAAAAGAACTCATTGATGGAAAAACTTAGCGGTATAAAGGATTGGTTTATCAAAAGTCCCGCAGCAACAAAAATTTTTATCGTCCTTCTTCTTGCAGCACTCGGATGGTTTATCTACTCAAAAACCATCGGTAATACGACAAAACAGCCAACATATCAAACGGACACCGCAACGAAGGGTACGCTCGTTACCTCGGTCGCAGCATCAGGCAATATATCCAGCGCTAATAGCGCCCAGGTGACGACACAGACATCCGGGGTCGTTACAAAAATTTACGTACAAAACGGACAAACGGTGAAATCCGGCGATGCAATTGCCGACGTTGACCTTGATATGGACGGAAAACAGAGAAGTGCTCAGGCCCTTGCGAGTTATCAGGGTGCAAAAAATAACCTCGATAACGCAAATGCCGCAATGTTTGCGCTCCAATCAACAATGTTTACCCAATGGAATACGTATATGAATATTGCGCAAAACTCTACATTCACAAACCCTGACGGTTCACCGAATACAGGGAATAGAACGCTTCCGCAATATATAAGCACGAACGATGACTGGTTGTCTACAGAAGCTAAATACAAAAACCAACAAGGCGCCATAACTGCGGCGCAAACATCGGTGGGTAGCGCGTGGGCAAGTTATTTGCAATCATCACCGACCATTTACGCACCGATTTCAGGAGTCTTAAACGGCCTCTCGCTTCAGGTTGGCTCCGTATTGACCGCACAGACAAATTCTTCAGGCACTTCAACATCACAGAGGATAGCAAATATCAAAACCGCCGCTACTCCTGTTGCTATTGTTAATATAAACGAAACCGATGCACCGAAAGTGGCCGTCAATAATAAAGCAACGCTTACCATGGATGCATTTCCTAGTAAAACATTTACCGGGGTCATTGTAAGCATTGATACCTCGGGCGTTGTCAGTTCGGGAGTGACAACGTATCCGGCATATATCAAACTTGACTCGGCGCCGAACGGCATATACTCAAATATGGCGATTGACGCCAAAATTATTACAAACGTCAAAGATAATGTACTCCTTGTCCCGTCGGCAGCCGTCGTAACGACCAATGGCGCGACAACGGTCAGGGTACTCAAAAACGGCGTGATGAGTTCGGTGCCGGTCACGATCGGCGACTCTAATGATACCCAAACGGAAATCACATCAGGATTAAGCGATGGTGATACAGTCGTAACAGCTGTTATCGGTGGCGCGACAACGACAACCTCAACAGGCACTTCCCCATTCAGTGCGCTGGGAGGCCGCGGATTTGGCGGAGGCGGCGGCGGAGGCGGCGGAACGACCGTACGACGGGTAGGAGGATAATACCACATGGCCGTACATTCAATCATTGAGACGCATCATCTGTCGAAAATTTATAAAATGGATTCGGTCGAAACAGTCGCCCTGGATGACGTCTCCTTTAATATCAATAAAAGCGAATTTGTTGCGATCATGGGTCCATCAGGATCGGGCAAATCAACACTTATGCATATACTCGGGGCACTCGATTTACCAACGAAGGGAGAATATATATTAGACGGAGAAAATGTCGAGAATCTGACTGACGACAAACTTGCAGATATCAGGAACCGAAAAATAGGATTTGTCTTTCAGGCGTTTAATCTGTTGCCGCGTACAACAGTGCTCCGGAACGTCATGCTCCCTATGATGTATGCAGGCGTACCGAGGGAAGAGCGGGAGCCAACCGCCATAAAATTTCTGACCATGGTTGGCTTGGGGGACCGAATCCACCATACATCAAATCAGATATCCGGAGGACAGCAGCAACGGGTCGCGATTGCGCGTGCGCTCGTCTTAAATCCGGCAATTATTCTTGCCGATGAACCGACGGGAAATATCGCAAGCGCCCAGGCTGAAGAAGTAATGGCAATTTTCCAGAAGTTAAACAATGAAGGACATACGATCGTCATGATTACCCATGAGCCGGATATAGCACAACACGCAAAACGGATTATTCATGTCCGCGACGGAAAAATCATAGAAGATAGTTCCAATCACAAACGACAAAAGGTAATACATTAAACTATGGAACCAATTGAACTCATACAGGAAAGCTTCGGCACACTCACGGTCAATAAAATGCGGACAGGCCTTGCGATCCTCGGCATTGTCATCGGCATCGGCAGCGTCATCGCTCTCGTTTCATTGGGACAGGCAACACAGCAGTCCGTCCAAAATCAAATCCAATCATTGGGCGCAAATCTCCTAACAATTCAGCCGACCGCCCAGCGGACCGGCGCGGTAAGGGGGGCATCAGGCGGCGGCACGACGCTCACGCTTGATGATGCAAACGCGATTAAAACGTCGGCGGCAATTACGACCATAAAAACCGTTTCACCCGAATTACAGCGGAGAAGCCAGGTCACAACCGGCAGTAATAATACGAATACTCAGATAGTCGGCGTCACGCCTGTCTACACTGATGTCCATAAAGTCACAATTGATACCGGCAGTTTTATTACGCAACGCGACGTTGACGGAGACACAAAGGTCGCGGTTATCGGTCCTCAGGTCGTAAGCGACTTATTCGGCGACGGCGCCACACCAATCGGACAAACAATTAGGATCAGCGGCCAGTCATTTACGATCATCGGTATTACCCAGTCTAAAGGAGGAACCGGATTTATGAATCAGGATGATATAGTGATGGTCCCTCTCACAACGGCGATGAAGGAAATTTTTGGTGTTGACTATTTAAGCTCGATCGCGCTTGAGGCAAAAAGCTCTGATGTCATGACACAGGCTCAGAATGAAGTCGGTTATTTTCTCCTCGCACGCCACAAATTTAACGATCCCACACAGGCTGATTTTTCGATAATGTCGCAACAGGACATTCTAAACACGGCTTCGGCTACCACGGGAACGTTCACATCGCTCTTATCCGGAATTGCCGCTATCTCGCTTCTGGTCGGCGGTATCGGCATTATGAACATTATGCTTGTCACAGTAACGGAACGGACACGGGAAATCGGACTTCGGAAAGCACTCGGGGCAAAGAAAAATACGATAACGATGCAGTTTTTATCCGAATCCATCATGCTGACATTTACTGGCGGCGCCATCGGCATTATTTTCGGTATCGCGGCCTCGTATATCATCGCGACCATCTCGGGCTCTCTTTTTATCGTTTCATTCTCTTCAATATTCCTTGCATTCATCGTTTCGGCAGCTATTGGCATTCTCTTTGGTTGGTACCCGGCAAAGAAAGCATCGGATTTGCAGCCGATTGAGGCTCTCCGATATGAGTAAAGTTTGGGTTGTAATAGCGGGGACAGTTGCAGTCTTTGCGGTCTTCGGATTTATATATCAGCGGAAATTTATGACGGTGAAAACCGGAGCACATGAGATATCGCCTGCCCCGTCCCCCGCCCAAAAGGAAATTGACAATCCGCTTGCCATAACAACTATGAGGAAACAATCATATCCAGGAAGCGATCTTACTATTGAACAAACGTTACCGGACGGAACAAATTATCATCAATATATCGCGTCATACCTGTCAGAGGGACTCAAAATTTACGGACTTCTCACCGTTCCCACGGGCGTGAAACCGGCGACAGGCTGGCCGGTCATTATTTTTAACCACGGCTACATTCCCCCAACGATTTACCGTACAACAGAGCGATATGTCGCATATGTTGCAGCTATCGCAAGAAGTGGATACATCGTCTTTAAATCTGACTACCGCGGTAACGGTTCTTCACAGGGTACACCGGAGGGCGCGTACTATTCTCCCGCCTACGCAATCGACGTCTTAAATGCTCTCTCCTCACTGAAACACTATAAAGACGCGGATCCCAAAAAAATCGGTATGTGGGGACACTCAATGGGCGGTAACATTACGCTCCGGGATATTGTTGTTGATACAAAAGACGTGAAAGCCGCGGTTATCTGGGGAGGCGTCGTCGGGTCTTACGATGATATTATGAACAACTGGCAGCGGCAGGTAACGTATCAACCCCCACCGCCTGAGCTGGCCAATAGAAATAACTACCGCAAACGGTTGACCGACCAATACGGCACGCCGCAAACGAATCCTACCTTCTGGCAGGCGATCGATCCGACGAGCCACCTCGCCGATATAACGATCCCCATCCAGATTCATACGGGCGGTAGCGATGAAGAGGTTCCCGTCGCATTTTCGGTAAGCCTGAAAAATAAGCTTTCGGCGCTGGGGAAAACGGTTGAATATTACAATTATCCGGGAGGAGATCACAATATCGCCGACCCGAATTTCACGGTTGCAATGGAACGATCAATAGCATTTTTTGATACATATGTGAAAGGAATCAGTAGTAACTAGAACACTGAAAGGAGGTGAAGTATTTATGAAAAATAACACACTCATCATGATCATTTTAGTCATCGTTGTTGCAGCCGGAGGATTTTTTGCCGGTATGCAGTACCAAAAAAGCAAAGGCTCATCGTATACACGGGGGGCAGGTCTTTTCGGACAACGCGGCTCTGGAACAAATCGCAGCGGCGGCAGACCGGTCTCAGGCGATATTTTAAGCAGTGACGATAAATCAGTCACGGTAAAATTGCAGGACGGCAGCACAAAAATTGTTTTAGTCGGCGCGTCCACATCGATCAATAAAGCAACAACCGGATCGAAAAGTGATTTAGCAACAGGAATAAGAATTTCGGCTTTCGGAACGGATAATGGTGACGGTACATTCACCGCGACCAATATTCAGGTCAATCCGACGTTTGGTATGGGAAGTGGATCTCCATCAGGGACACCACAACCTACTCCATAACAAAAAGGTTGTTCATATCAAAAATACCCCGTTTAGGCGGGGTATTTTTATGCAACCCACCCAAATTCAGCAACGATTCAGCAAAATGCAATATATTTTTTATACTTACTGACGATTCTCACGCATATCATTATATGAGATACTTATTGGTAATCAAGAGTTTATGAAATTATTTCCGATTCCCAAAAAATACCGTCGTGCAGCGACAATTCTTACCGTTATCATCGCAATCATCGTTCTTATTATTATCATTTTCCTGGGGAGGCACTATTTTACCAGACGGGGCATCCGCCAGATGTCATCTCTTATCACCTCCTATGGCATACTTTCGCCGCTTGCCGTTATTTTTCTTATTTTTTTAAGTACCGCAATCCCCCCGCTTCCGCTTCCCGTGCCGCTTATCGAAATTGCAGCCGGGTACATCTTCGGATTTTGGCCCGGACTCTTTCTTGTCTGGTTTTCTCAGATCATCTCGTCGCTGTTTGCGTATGCTTTAACACGGTTTATTGGCACGCGGCTGTTTACATCTCTTCTTTCGACACGTGTATTTCATATCTATAGAAAATATGTCGATGACAACGGTGCCAAGGGAATTTTTATCACACGTGCAACACTCGCCGCTCCGTTTAACATCGTCAGTTTTCTTGCCGGACTTACCGATATATCCGTACTATCATTTTTTACCGCAACGCTGCTTGGCACTATACCTGAATCCATTTTATATCCGCTCTTGGGAAGCATTATCAAGATCACCCGGATCCGTTTATGGTATGTCTATATTGCTGTTGTCGTAATCGGGTCTGTGGTTCCCATGTATTTGTTTATCAAAATGAATACGGTGGATATGAAAGCCGGACGCAGAAACCGAAAGAAAAAATAACGTATTCGGACCGGCTAAAATATACCGCTGATTTTCAGCTGAATTTCAGAATACGCGTGTATTCTTATAATTATGAAAAGGTTTGCGTTATCCGCATTTGTGGTTATCACATTCATCGCATATGTGCTCAATCAAAAATTGACAGGAGCCGACGGCGCCTCCGGCGTCATTGCGCCCTTGCCCTCGCAATCCCAGGGACAGACATTCAACACTATTAGCACACCTACAGCTACAGCTAGCTCTCCACCCCCTCCGACGAATACACCTATAAGTCACCAACCGCAACCAGCGGCAACCAGCATGCCCACACCCACCGCTACTCCAACGCCGGCCCATAGTGGCTATAAAGACGGACAATTTACCGGCAATTCAGCCGACGCATACTACGGAAACATCCAGGTAAAAATCACTATACAAGGCGGAAAGATCACGGACGTTCAATTTTTGGATTATCCGCATGACCGCAACACGTCAATCATGATCAATTCACAGGCCATGCCGTATCTCAAATCAGAAGCGATACAAGCGCAGAGCGCACAGGTCGATATCGTCTCAGGGGCAACCGATTCTAGTCTCGCATTCCGACAGTCCCTTCAGTCAGCTCTGGACCAGGCACGTTAATGCTATGAAACAGACGAAAATTCTCATGGATATGCATGTGAGTGTGGAAATTGTCGATGCCGTAACACCCGCTGTCTTCGATGAAGTCTACGATTATTTTTCCTATATTGATGAAACATTCAGTACATTTAAAAAAACCAGCGAGATAACAAAAATTAATGAAGGAAAAATATCTAAACAGGATTACAGCCCGGACATGAAAACCGTGCTCATGCTTTGTGACCAAACAAAAAAACAAACAAACGGATACTTTGAAATTAAAAGGGGGGGCATTCTTGACCCTTCAGGGCTCGTCAAAGGCTGGGCAATTTGGAACGCCGCAAACCTGCTCAAACGGAAAGGCTGCCATGATTTTTACGTCGACGCCGGAGGAGATATTCAGACGTCGGGAACAAATGACAAGGGCAAACCCTGGACGGTCGGCATCAGAAACCCGTTTAACACAAAAGAGATCGTGAAGGTTATAGCAACCGGAAACCTTGGGGTCGCAACTTCAGGCACCTATGAACGCGGAAATCATGTCTATAATCCAAAAACGAAAACACCCGTCACGGATATCGTAAGCCTGACGGTTGTAGGACCGAATGTTTATGAAGCCGACCGGTTTGCGACCGCAGCATTTGCCATGAGTAAACCGGGTATACAATTTATAGACAACCTCGAAGGCTTTGAGGGGTATATGATAGATACAAAAGGATTGGCGACATACACCCGCGGTTTTGAAAAATTTGCTGTATTCGTATGATGAAATTCATTGATGAAATTCTAAACAATACGACGATGTACCGGCTGGTCCTTTACGTCCTTATCGCGCTTTTGGGGTATGCGGTTGTCATAAGTTTCATGGGACTTCTCCCGTTTAGCCCGTATGCACTCCTCTTCTCGACCGCATTCCTGTTGTTTATCGGATGGGCTTCAAACACCGTGTTTGCGTCTGTCTTTGAAACGCCTCCCAATGTGGAATCGTTTTACATATCCGCGCTCATTCTCGCCCTCATCATTTCCCCGATCCGATCTCTGTCTGATCTGTCTTTCCTCTTTTGGGCCGCAGTGCTTACGATGGCATCCAAATTCATTCTTGCACTCCATAAAAAACACATATTTAACCCGGTCGCTCTGGCTGTATTTGTGACATCCGTAACGATCGGTCAATCAGCCTCCTGGTGGGTCGGAACCGCCATTATGCTCCCGGTCGTTGTTATCGGGGGACTCCTCGTTGTCCGCAAAATTCGACGAGCGGATTTATTCGGAAGTTTTACCGTTGCCGCTCTTATAACCATCGGAATTGCCAATCTTCTGCACGGGGTATCACTCGTAACGTCAATTCAGAGAATATTTGTAAACTCACCGCTCGTATTTTTTGCGACGATCATGCTGACCGAACCGTTAACGACACCACCGACAAAGGGCCTGCGGATATGGTACGGAGCAATTGTCGGATTTCTGTTCTCGCCGCAAATACATCTCAGTAATCTCTACACGACGCCGGAAAGCGCACTTCTCATCGGCAACCTGTTCTCCTATGCTGTGAGTCCCAAGGAAAAACTACTCCTCATGCTCAAAGAAAAGATCCAACTAACCCCAAATATTTATGATTTTGTCTTTGCGATTAATAAACCAGCACATTATGAGCCTGGCCAATATATGGAATGGACGGTGGGTCATGCCAGCCCCGATGACCGGGGTAACCGCAGATACTTTACGCTCGCGTCCTCTCCGACGGAGAATACTATGCGTATCGGCGTGCGGTTCAACAATCCGTCAAGCAGTTTTAAGCGGTCACTTCTCAATCTCACGAGCGATACCAAAATATTAGCGGGCCAACTTGCCGGTGACTTTACGCTCCCACGCAACGCGAACCAAAAATTGGTCTTTATCGCCGGAGGCATCGGTGTCACGCCGTACAGAAGTATGGTGAAGTATCTTTTGGATTCAAATCAGAAGCGTTCAATCGTACTTCTCTATACAAATAAAACCGCGTCGGAAATCGTTTACGCCGACGTCTTTAAAAGTGCAGAGAGCGCCCTCGGCATGAAAACCGTCTATACATTGACTGACGTCACCCAAATCCCTCCCGACTGGCAGGGGCGCCGGGGCCGGATAGACGCCGCCATGATCCAGACGGAAATTCCCGATTATCGTGAACGCATGTTCTATCTTTCGGGACCCAACGCGTTCGTCACGGCGGGTGAAAAAATGCTTAGGGATTTGGGAGTACCGGGTGATCACATAAAAACGGATTTCTTTCCGGGATTTGCATAATTTTTTAAGCAAACTTTCAGATTTCTTCCGTAGAGTAGACTGTGAAAGGAGGACACGAAAACGATTGGGCAATAAATGACACGGTTTAGTTATGTCATACCTCTAGGGCGGATTGGGGTATGAAAGGCATACAGATAGATGCCGGACAATCAAAAAAACAGCGCCCGGTAACGCACCTGAGCGCTGTTTAGGACTAATTATCTTCAGGGGGTGTTTGTTTTTTATCAAGAAGTTTTCCTTCAGGCGTTGCCCAATGCAAATTAACCGGATCGCACCAGAGACCAATAAGGCTTCCCCTTCGCCTCACGAAATGAATGGCCCAATACGGCAATAGAAATTCTCCAACCAGTGTGTGCGCAGGATCCCGAGATCCGTTACCGTGCTTCCTATGTTGACCCACCACACTGTCGCCGTGGTTGAACAACTTCACGGAACCGTCTTTGTTGATAACCGCCCCGCCCATGATAACAATGCCGCCACCCTCAGGATAATGAATCGGACCCTTGGTTTCCATAAGCGTATACAATAATTTTCTGTCGCTGCTCACCGGGACAGAATGCCGCGGATCATCAACCCGGGTGATGTTCAGAAATGTATGGAGTTGTTCCCGTTGGGTCCCGCGCGGAAATCTATTATCAAGATTGATCACATCATCATCTTTTCCGCTCTGAAAACGTACAGATTCATACTTGAGATATGTCCCTGTTTCAATAAACATCCATGTCAAATTGTTTTTGTCGGATATATCCGCCTGTTGAAAGAATGAGATGGAATTACGCGGATTTAGCTCAAGGTATTTAGTGATACGGGAAAATATTGTCGCATTATCGGCGTGCTGTGACATAAAATAAGGAAAACCGATCGGCACCTCATAACCCGCAGGCACCCGGATAGTTCTCGGACCCATGTTTTTCATATTCCCCGTAAACATCCCGTGATCGTAGGTAAAATTCTGAAGATTAAGCCCTGCCTGACATATACCGCTTTTGACGGATATATCCGTCCGCTTCGCCTCCATCGCAAGAATAGCCTCTGCCGGTGTCAGATGCATGATAAACGGAATACCGCTCTCTTGGGGACGAATGAGCTGGTCATGGTCGAGCGCCGTTGATTTTACCTCTTCATCGATTGCGACCGCTGTACCGGGAGTACGGATTAACTTCACAAGCTCGACAATCTGCCGGCCTTCTTTGTTCCCGTTTCCGGACGCTTGATCAAGTAAATGTTCGTTATCAGCGGGTATCATAGTGATCGAAAGTAACGTAGCGCATTGTATCAAACCCGGGAGTTGAATTCACGTTTTCACTGTCGAAACCGGCTGTTTCACTCACTCTTATGTAGAGTAGTCATTCTCCGGTTGCGGATAAACAGAAGATAAATAACACTGATGTAGACAAGCATGATTGCGAGCCGTGCCGCACTGAATCCCCGGTCCACGCCGAAGAGCCCCTGGAGAATATGCCCAAGGAAACTATCCTCACCCGGCAAAAACGTGAAGTGAAATGACCAGATGCGCGAGAGCTCGATCCCGAACTGCGTCGAAAGAAACTTCGTCGTGCCGGTTTCTACAAGTGAAGCTCCCAGGAGTATAATCATATACTCAGTCGCGCGAAACACCCGCCCGATCGGAAACCGGAGATAGGTTGCAAACGTCGAGAGCCCGACCGCCGCCCCCGCCGCAAATCCCAACAACAATCCCAGGAAATTCCCAAGGAAGTCAGTGAATAATGAAACGCTTGCGGTGAAGAGTGCTATTTCAAACCCTTCGCGCGCAACGAGAAATATGATGGTGAGGAAAAGCGTTGCGTCAAACGTTTCCGCCTGGAGTTTCGTGTGGGCGGTCATGATGAGACGGCCGCGCCCGCGGTTCATGACTTCATGGAGCGAAAAAACAACGTATGCGATAAATAGTCCCGAGAATATAAGAAGATAACTTTCAAGGACATCTGCGTTTTTTTCCGTCAATACACCCCGCGCATAGCCGCCAAAGAAATACGTACATGTTGAAAGAATGAGTGAAATAACTATGCCAATCCCCGCTGCTATCGCTATTTCACGCTCCCGTTTGAGTCCCATCTTCCGGGAGATTCCTAAAAATACGCCGACAATGAGGAATGCTTCCAAAAATTCCCGGAATGCGATAACGAATGTCGCGATCATACAGCCGCTCCTTCTTCACCAGCCCGAAGAATCCCCACATATCGGATAATGACACCGGTTGCAATAATGACAACGACACCGGCTGCAAAATACGGGAGCCCTCGGTTGTACTGATAAAGACCTGCAGCCGCAAGCGGCCCCAACACCCGAGAAATCGCCTGAATGCTCTGATTTGCGCCCTGGACGCGTCCCTGTTTTTTCTGTTCGACTGATTTTGAGATGAGACTGGCCATTGCCGGCTGGAACATCCCGTCGCCGATGTTAAGTATGACAATCGCCGTAAATAAAATGGCGATGGACGGCATGTGTGCCAACAGTCCGATAAGCCCAATCCCTACGCCATTTACCATTGCTCCCGCAATGACTAACGCAATATCGCCGAATCGTGGTAAAAGTTTTGGCGTGATATATCCCTGAGCGACAATATCAACAATGCCGACAACGAACAGCATAAACCCGATATTTTTGGGACCCCACGAGAGAATATCCTTGAGGAACACCGACACATTTCCTTGGAACATCGTTGAGGCAAAAAAATACAAGAACACGACCGGGAATAAAATCTTAAGGACCGAAATCGTGAATAAGTGCGCAAACTGCCCGAACGGATTGAGGTGCGCGAGTTCCACGCGGTCAAGCGCATGCTCTTTTTTGAGACTCTCAGGGAGGACAAAATATCCCCACAACAAATTGACGGCAGTGACGCCGGCAGCCAGATACATCGGAGCCGACAGGTGAATCGTCGCGGCAAGTCCGCCGATTGCAGGCCCCAACATGAATCCCAAGCCCCCGACGGCGCCCATGATCCCGAAATATTTCCCCCGTTTTTCAGGCGGGGTGATATCGGACACATACGCGTAGACCGTCGAGATATTGCCGCCGGTTAATCCGTCGATAATCCGGCCGATAAAAAGGACACTCAGCGATCCGCCGATACCTAATAATAAATATCCGATAACTGAGCCGAATAAACTGATAAGGAGTATCGGCCGTCGCCCAAATCGGTCGCTTAACACGCCAAGCGCCGGCGCTGCCAGAAATTGGCACAGGGAATACGAGGATAAAATAAATCCGACGTAGAGCGCGATTAAACCGGGGTTGGGTTCATAGCGTTGTACAAGAAATGGAATCACCGGGATGATGATAGAAAATCCCAGGAAATTCAGGAAGGTCGTAACGAAGATGAATGAATACGATGTTTTTGGAGGTTCTGGTTCCATGAGGGAAAATATAACAAAAAGCCTTTTTACGCTTCCAGCAATTTCTTCATTGTTGTAAGAACCACATTCCAGTTGTCCTCCGAGTGATCACGGTCCGCTTCAGAGGTGATTTGTTCCTGAGTCACGGTAAGTGTCGTTTCGCTGCCGTTAGGGACAAGCGTATAGGTCACAATCTGATAGTTTTCGGGCTTATCCGGTTTTCCCGACATACTGCTCCAGTAGGTGGATTTCAATAGTTTTTCCGGAACGTTTGCGAGTACCATGCCTTTATCCTGATACGTCTTTCCCTCCCAAGCTCCTGTATAGGTGATGGGGCTTCCGACCTTCCAGTCGGTTTCCGTCTTCGTCCCGAACAAATATTTGGCAATCATCTCGGGATTGGTAAGCGCATCCCAGACTCTCGCGACCGGCGCTTTAATGGTGATGGAACTTGTTGCCACAAATGTATTCTGCATTACAAATGATTATATCAGAATTCGCGCTTTACAGGTTCTTCATCTTCACATACGCCCACCCGGCCAGGAGTCCGCCGGCCAGGGGTCCCGCGCCGTAAAGAAGCATATTTCCGAGGTGGGCACTTATGTCTCCGATATCAAAGAGTAAGGGTGAAACGCCCACAGCCGGATTAAAAGCGCCTCCCGAGACCGGGCCCCCTGCCGCTGCCGCTGCAAGGAGGGTCATGCCGATCGCCAGTCCGTAATAGTCATTCCCCTTTGTTTTTTCTGTCGCTGCCGTATGGTGGACGACCGTCACAAGCGCGAATGTGAAGAGCATCTCAACGATAAATGCGACGAGCCAGCTCACCCCAGCACCCGGTGCCGGCAGGAAAAAGTTTTTATTAATAAATGTATACACGCCTGCGGCAGCAAATCCCCCTGCCAGTTGGGCAACGATATATTTAACAGCATCGTGTCCCCCGATTTTCTTTGATACCCACAGGCCCGCAGTGACCGCCGGATTATAGTGGGCACCCGAAATATATCCCCCCATATACACCATCGCCATAAGGATAAACCCAATGGCAACCGGATTCCCGGAAAGCGACACAACAAGAACGAGAAAAAAGGTCCCGATAAATTCAACGAGGAGTTTTTTTGTCATATACTCCTATACTATCCGATATGTAACGAAAACGGTATATTAGAGTGTGATGATCATGCTCAAGATGAAATTTCTGCTTACCGATTTTGAGAAATCAAAAGGCCTTATCGGAGCAAAAGAAATCTATCCCGTCTTCTTCACCACGCGCTGGGGTATCCACACGTTCGGCGTTTTGTTCCCGATTGATGTGTTAATTCTGGATAACGATAACCGCGTAGTGAAACTCACGCGCGAACTTCCCCCGAACCGCCTTTTCTTTTGGAACCCGAAGTATCAAAATGTTGTTGAGCTTCCGGCGAGTGAGATTAAGAGAAAAGGAATTATACTTGGAGATTACATTACCGTCCAATCGACATCAAGCTAGATATGTTTGAGAAAATCGGCGATGAGCGCTGCTGCCTCTTCTTCATGGCCGTTTAACCCGTGATCGCATTTCGTGAGCTGGTGAATGGCGACCTGAGGATTTTCCGACCGGACGAGCGCAAACGCATCTTCAAACGGCACAAAGAGATATTCTTTCTGGGGATCATCACCCAAAATCCACAATAAAGGGACCGTGATGAGATGCCGGTACCCACCATCCTCGCCCGTTGCCATCTGTGTGGACCTGTACATCTCGCTTGCCACACGGAAGAAATTGATATACGTTTGGGCACTCGCCGGATAATAGCCACAAAGCGCCGTTGGGTCGGCAAGAATTGCGGTAGGCTTCCCCATCGCCATGAATTTGTTCGCCTCGGCCAGATACACCTCAGGCGGCACGCCTTTTTTTGCGAGATACTGCTGTTGTGTTTGAAATACCCCGTTTGTCCCTAAGAATATAACCGCCTTCACCTTGTCCTTATATTTCCCTTTTGCCATGTAATACGTCACTTTTCCGATTCCGAAACTGTGGCCTTCAAGTATAATGGACTTCGTACCCCGGGCAAGTAAAAATTCTATCCACGCATCGATATCCAGAAGGCAATTTTCAAATATTTCCAGGGAAATTCCCGAGAGCGGCGTCCCCACCTCAAATTCATAGACGCCGGATCCGTGGCTATTCGTCGTAAGATATGAAACGCCTGCCTCATTCACTGTTTTAGCTATTTCAGTATAAAAATTGTTCCCGTAAAAATTGCCGCCGGTCCCATGCATGTGGAGAATCGCAGTCGTTGCCTTCTCGACCCCACAATAATTTCCATGGAGCACGTATCCGTCCGTTGTAGTAACGTTTACGACTGTTCCCGCTCTATTATCCATAGTTGTATATGCTGTTACGACTGATGTAATTCAATAAGAATGCCGTTACAATCCGTGAAAAATATATACCGTCCGCCGAAGGCCGCTGTATCGATATCGGTGACAAACTCCACTCCTTTGGTTTTTAATTCGGTAATACTTTCTTCAAGACTGTCCACTTCAAGACACAGGTGTTTCGTTCCCACAACATGGATGTCGCTCATAATATCGGTCCTGTATTCGGGAAGCGCCTCCGTATTGTTTCCGTAGGAAATAAGCTCAAGATGTATGCCGCTTCCTTCAAGAAGAGCGATGTCCATTCCGTTCTTGCTATATGAATGGGCCACGGTAAAACCCAGTTTTTCTTCATACCATGAGACAGATTCTTTGATATCTTTTACTGTGAAGGCCACGTGATGCACGTTCAGTTTCATACTCTCATTTTACACTACGAAGGCAACGAAGTTATGATGTTCTTCACTATCAGATCACGCTCAGGGAATGAACACTATGATGGAGCTCCACCGACACAGGTTCAAGTGTCCGCGTGATATGCTCTGACGCCGTTTCAACGAGTTGTAACAATCTATCAATCGGTGCAACGATATCACTCAATTTTAACCCAGCAGGAATCCGTGTTCCGTCCTGTGGATGATCACGGAACCGATACGCAATAATCGGACTGCTGCCTACCGGTTGCCGTTTATAGGAATCTATCCTAAATAGTTCAATTCTATTTTCCCAAAGATTATATTGGATATCGGTTTTAAACCGATATCCGAGCGTATGCGATATGTGGAGTGCCAGCATGAGGCCTTTTTTTAAACTATCCTGAGACTCTTGTATGAACACTATCCGCAGATCAGGTTTCGGCAACACGGTGTACCCCTGCACCCACGGATCAACGGGATCGCGCGTTATTGCAGTACCTTTTTGCCGGACGTTTTCCGCTATGACGTGGGCTCTCTGATTAATAGACCAAAGTAGTGTGACGTGTTCAGGTAGAAAAATCCCATCCTCAACTTGAGCTGTAACAAATTTTGCTCTCTCTCGCACCGTCTCCACTACTAAGTTCATGATACTGACATTATAGTCCGTTTCAAATAGAAAAGAGCACTCCGGCCGTATATTTACCACATATGGACTATAATGCGCACTAGTGGAAACAATTGATCACCCGTTAAACATTCTTTTCGTCTATCTCGCGCGACCGCGCATGAGCCGCGCTGAAATGGAAAAAGACATCACCGAGCTCTGGCAACTCGTCGCAACTCTTGGCAATGCGCGGGTCACCGACCTCATCCATCAGCAGGGCGAGGAATTTGCGGCAACCTACATCGGCCCGGGGAAGGTGGAGGAAGTAAACTTTTATCTCAAAAATAATCCTGTGGATATCATCATATTCAACGGCAGGATGAAGCCGAGCCAGAAATTCAACCTCATGAAGTTGTTCTGGACCGTCCGGCCAAATATCGCCATCTGGGACCGGGTCGACCTCATCCTTGCGATATTCGCCGCTCATGCCCGGACCACGGAGGCGAAGCTTCAGATCGAGTTGGCAAAGATGGAGAGCATGGGCCCGCGGATTTACGGGATGGGGATGGTGCTCTCGCGCCAGGGAGGTGGCATCGGAGGGCGCGGAATCGGGGAAACTAATACGGAGCTCATGCAGCGCCACTGGAAACGCGAAATCAAACGCGCCCATGATGAACTTGCCAAATCCGCGGCATCCCGATTTAGGCAGATGGATCACCGGAAACAAATAGGCTTGAAAACCATTTCGATCGTCGGTTACACCAATGCCGGGAAAACGTCACTGTTTAATATTTTGACCCACAAAAAACATCTTGTCGAGAATGCGCTTTTCGCCACCCTCGACAGCACGGTCGGGGAAATTTATATGCCGAGTCTCGGCGGCAAGGTCCTCATTTCCGACACCATCGGCTTTATCGCTAATCTCCCGCCTTCCGTCGTTGAAGCGTTCAAATCAACGCTCATGGAGTCGGCCCACGCGGACATCGTCCTTCACATGATCGACGTATCGGATCCCTTGATGAAGGAAAAGATCCGCGTCGTAAACGACATTCTCGACCAGCTGGAAATATTGGAAACCAAAGAAGTCTGGGTATTTAACAAAATCGATGCCGTCCCCATCGACCGGGAAAAATTAATTGCTCTCGCCCGCGATACGCCCTACGTATTTATCTCGACAAAAACAAAAGAAGGTATTGAGTCTCTTACCAATGACCTGCTTCCACAATTAATTCAGGGAAAGAAGTAAAACATTACGTCCACGTCACGTTAGGTTGACTAGGTTGACTGCCGCCCGGACGCTCGAAGACGGCGACCGCTTTGATCATATTTTTTTCAAACTCAAGCTCATGATTGTCGTTAAATGTCACCCGGTCCCGTTTATCAAGATAACTCCCGATACAGACGAGAATGAATGATGGCTCCCCGACGGGGTGCTCAACAATACTGTGAGGATCATCCGTATAGACACGCAGGCGCCTGCCCGTTGCCGACCCCAATGGCGCGATTGTCGGCTCGCCTTCAAACGTTGTCGTGGGAACTAGGTACACGGTCTTCGTATTCATAACATCCCCGTCTTGCCCACGGTATATAACGTCCCGTTTGGTAACCGTACCTTTCACTATTGTCTCAAGTGTCACGGTTCTCGCATTACTGGCCACTGGACTTGGAATCAAAGCATCGATGTCAGTATGGAGACCGACTAAAATCACCGGAATAGTATTCACGGTCGAGAGGTTGTCGGGCAATGCTGCGACTTCTAACTCCGCTATGTTCTGTGTCCCGGTGATTACACCCGAATCCTGATGGTATGTGTAGTTTGCGGATTTCAGAAACTCTCCGACGCGGATCAGAACTTCCGGAGGATGTGCGATTTCTAATTCCCGAATTGTATATGCATCGATGCCAGCTTCATTCATATGCTTCTATCATACCGTATTACTTCAACATTGTTTCGGGATTCCTGCAAAAAAAAGTAAACCAGATAACATAAATCGAAATCTTGACAAAGATATAACATCTATGTTATATTTGAGTAAGCGCTTACTATGAAAACATTTACCCGATTCAAAACAGAATTACTTAAGGATAAGGACGTCGCTCGTGAATACAAAAAACTCACGCCGCGTTACCAGGTCATTTCCGGTCTTATCGCCGCGCGTCTCAAAAAAGGCATTACTCAAAAAGAACTCGCGGATAAAATCGGCACGAAACAGTCAGCTATCGCCCGCCTTGAATCCGGCAGTGTGAATCCGTCTCTCGGACTCCTGGAAAAAATCGCATCGGTCATGGGTTACCGGCTTACGGTCCAATTACAATAGAGAGCAAGCAATAATGAGAATTAAATCTTTTCTACTCGTCTTTTTCCAGCTCCTTTTCCTCTTCTTGTTTTTTGCGACCGGCCCGGTGTTTGCGAACAACTACGCACTCTCAATCGTGGAACTGGCGGCTATCATCCTCGGTGTGTGGGCAATTATTCATATGAAGCGAAACAGCAAGTTTAGCGGGTTCCCGACGCCGGCCGAACAGGCGAAGCTCCTTCACTCCGGCCCGTACCAATACATCCGGAACCCGATGTACACCGCCTGGCTTCTGGTCATGGGCGTACTCCTCCTTGATTTTTATACGCCAATTCGGTTGGTCATATATATTTTGGAAATAGTGGTGCTTCTCACAAAAATATCCATCGAAGAAAAACTGCTTACGGAAAAATTTACGGATTACGCCGCATACAAATCCCGCACGAAGCGCCTCATTCCGTTTGTCTATTAATTCCGCTCCCCTGTGAATTAGAATCCTATGCTTAATAACTTGCCCTGAGGCGTGAAAATAGGAACAGAGACGCTTCTTTTCGCTTCTTTATGCCATTTTTTGAGTGTTGGCCAGCAATCTTCATATATGCAAATGCCTGCCCAAAGATCGGGCGTGATGCGCGGCGCATTCCCCCGTTGATTATTTATTTTCTCCTCATACAAGCGGGCTTCATCGCCCCATGGAATAGTTTTTCCCGCGTCCACAGCAATGGGGATGCCGAAAACCGCCGTCCCTTCCTCATTAAAACTATATAACCGTTTCGCCATTTTCGGTTTATCGTGAAAAAACTCACCAACCGCCCGGAGTTGATCCGGATACCGCCGTATCACCGCATCTTTTTTTACAACAATACCCACATCAAAATTCCACCGGTTGTGATCAGGGGGAATCCCTAATTGTCCGGCGCCCGAATGGTGTGCTCTTCTGTAACTTTCCAGGGGCGGCTCGGAAGATAATATGGCAAACGCGATGCAATCCGGCGTGAGCCACCAGGATCCGAATCCGACATCCATTGCCCGTAAAATACCGTTTTGCACAAGAGAAGGCTATTTGCCTTCATAAAGTCCCGTACCCCAAACGAGATTACCGGGAATGAGTACCGAGCGGATTTCTTCCTTTAATTCCCCTTGATCTTTAAAATCACCGGCCATGAGCTCTGTTCTATCATTATCACGTATAAATAACAATAATAGCGAAGGGTTAAAACGGATCGATGGAGGATGACGGATAATTGAGCGCTTCGCCTAAATGCCTGTATTTGCACCACTTGCAGTTGGGATTTTCAGGCGGGGTCGGACCCTCGAGAAGCGTACTTACCGAATTGATAAAGTCTAAAAATTTATCCGTGTTAATATCAATACCCATCCACTTCGGCGGGAAAGAAAGGATGGCCGTCCCCTCTTCAAATTTCACTTTATCGGGATACATGATGATAAGCCCCATCTTCGTAATATTTTTAATTTCACCTTTGGCCGGGTGCAAAAACGCATAGTGATACGCCTGGAGCTGGGTCTGATACTTGGGAATTTTATCCTCGCTCGGCTGACTTAATTTAAAATCGACAAGCATGTACGTGCCGTCGGGCTGGAGAACGAGTAAGTCATATTTTCCTTTGATATACACCTCTGTCCCCGGAACTTTCTCCGACTCCACAAACCCCTCCTGACTCTCAACTAACCCCTCGGGGAGTAGCGGAGAAAGTGTCCGCAAGTCCTTTCCAACCAGCATGCCTTGCAGCCGCGTATTGATCGCGGTAAAGATCCCCGGCATCACCGCCTGCGGTCGTGTAATTCCCCTCCTGACCTTGAGATAATAACAATGCTTGCATTCTTCATACAGGTACGCGAAGTCCGAGGGAGATACCTTAAACATATTTATATTTTACTCCCTTGGACGCCGTTCCAATGTAATGTGGGACGAAGTCGGACGGTGACAATTTATACATAATTATTTTGTGCTTTTCTCAACAATTTCAATTTCCTCTGGCATACGGCCGGGGAGTTAATAAATCATTTGACTTATTTGCTATTCAAATTTTCTTTAAAATATTTCTCAGTGCTCTTGTCCATAAAATAAACAAAGACTCCTCTGTGCGCTCTCGTCATTAATACTCTGTAAATGTGTTTCAAATGATTTACTAAATTTGAATTTTTTCTTTTAACTTGAGTGTCATAAGAATTTTCTGGAATAGCAACCCATTTATTACCATCGTAGATTAAATCTTTTCCAAAGATTACACCTATGTAGTCAAATTCAAATCCCTGTGCCGTATATACAGTACCAACTTGTTCCATTCCTGAATCGTCAGTTGCCCATTTCCAGAATTGATTTTTTTGCTCCCAAGGCATTTCAAAGTTATCAATTTTTACATCGTTTACAAGAGAACCATCAGCGTTCGGATTGCTCCAAGGCCAACAAAATCCAGCAACAATTCTTGCTGAGTTCTTTTTCTCACGATTTTTAATTCTAATTTCTTCCAACATTTTTGATGGCGAGTCAAAAATACGGAATTCCATTTTAGGATCAATGTAGGCAATATCAGAATCACAAATATTCAAAATATTATCTATCCATTGCAAATACGCATCTGAGCCTGAACAGCGAAATTGTGTTTTTAACTCAAATTCAGAAATCTCAGATTCATTAACCCCAAATCGTTTAGCAGCCTCCTTAATCATTGCAACACTTCCAACTTCTTTCGGTCTTACTACCTGAAACTCATCTATAAAGAATATGCATAGCCTTGCAGGACGTATTAAATCATCAATCTGTGGATTACGTGATTTGAACATGAATGGAACGCCGTAGTCGTTACTATTTTCGCGGATACGATGAGCTTCATCGCAAATTAATACGTCGACAGAATTATCAGGAAGTTTGGTGAAATTAAAGAAGAATTTAAAAAGACCTTTCGCCCGTATACCGACTATCTTCCTTAGTGTGTTCGTAAATGCTGAACCTCCAGTAGCATGAAAAACAGTTTTTCCTTGCCGCAATAGTTCCCCCATAACCTCTAATGCTATAACAGACTTCCCAGTACCTGGACCACCTTTTACAATTACAACAGATTTCTTTTTTGTTGTAGCCAACTCTTTCGCTTTGTGTTTTATGGTATTGTAAGCAACAATTTGATCATCTATTAAATTAAATATCTGTCGCTTATTAATCATTTCACTTGTGTGATCTAGAAGTTTTTTTGATGGGCCAATCGGACTCCTAGCAAAATGCTCATAAACCATTTGTCCCTTACCGTTGTGCAGACGTTCATTAAGATATCTGCCTAGTTCGATTGCGTCTTCTTTTGTAAATATGGGGAATGTTTTGATTAATTCAGAATATTTAGGAGAAAGTAAAACAGCGTCTTTGTATTTTGAATAGTTGTGTGCATATACTGATGCGCTCAATTCTGGTGCATTCGTTTCATCAAAAATTTTAACAAAATCCTTTAGGCCAAAATAATAACCCTGCACCTGTAGAGCTGGATGAGGTCGTTCCTTTTCAAATCTTCCATAATTAACGATTATGTTTCCTTCTGAAGCAGAGTCTTTCACGCTATCGTTTGACCATTGTTTAAGTTCCATTATTACTATATTTTCTTTTCCGACACTATCATGTCCGAACAATAATACATCAATCCTTTGTGAAGCAAATGGCAGTTCATATTCGACAACTATATGATTGTCTTTAAGTCCGGCATACATGAAGCTGTTATTTAAAATTGCCAATGAAATTGCCCACGAACGATATTCAGACTTTCCTGGTTGCCTCTTATAATATTCTTGATATTTTTCGGATGCGCGGTCAGCAATGCGATTCTGCATTACATCTTCACTAAAATGTTCAATATCCGCATCGTAGAGAATCATATTTTAAGCTCCGTATATTTAACATGTTTGCCTTTTGCTTTATCTACGGGATAATGTCTTTCATTTTTCTTAATCTTATTTTCTAGGGCCCGGTTAATATTTATATCGAGATCATAACTCATTAGTAAAATCCAATATAAAACGTCTGCTAGTTCTTCGCCGATATCCGCCTTGTTTGTTCTTATATATTCTTCAGTTTCCTTTTGATTTTTCCATTGAAATTTTTCTAAAACCTCAGTCGCCTCTAATACTAGTGACAAGGCGACATCTTTTGGATTATGAAACTTCTTCCAATCTCGATCATCCCTAAATTTCATAATTTTTCTCGTAAGTTTTTTTATGTCAGACATAAACTTAAATTAAATTTTGTTCTTTTAAACTAAAAAAATTATTCTTAGTTACGATTATATGATCAAGTAACTGAATATCGAAAATTCTTGCCACTTCCACAAGGCGTCGTGTGAGCGCAACATCTTCGGGCGATGCTTCAGGATTGTCTGACGGATGATTATGTGCGATTAATATCTGTGCCGCGGACGATTGAATTGCTTCTTTAAAAACCTCTCTTGGATGAACTACGCTTTCATTAAGCGAACCAACTGAAATATTACTAACCTTTATTAAATTGTTCCGTGAATCGATAGACAACATAACAAAATACTCTTTCTTTTTTCGACCAATAGACATCTGTAAATAATTTGCTACTGACTTTAAAGAATTTAGTGTAATTTTTTTTGGTACTTGCTCTCTTGCAAGACGCTCAGTAATTGCTTGAAACAACTTCAAACCGAATGCGTTATATTGTCCAATCCCCTTGATTTTTTGTAATTCCTCAAGGGAGGCATCGAGTGTACCATATAGCCCTCCAAACTTTTTAATCGCATTTTTCGCCGTCTGTTTACAGTCTTTTCTAGGGGTGCCAAGAGTTAAAAGTAGTTCAATAATTTCGTAGTCTACGAATCCATCAAAACCTGATTGTAAAAATCTGTCTCTTAATCGTTTTCTATGACCGGCGTTTTTGTATAAATCCTTGTGCATAAATACATTAAAATTATACTCCCCCTGGCTGCGCCTGTCTGCACAGGTAGACAGGCAAGCTCACGCTCGAAATACACTTCACTTCGGCTACGCTCAGTGCAGGCTACTTCGGCAAGCTCCCTCCTACGCATGAGGCTTCAGACGGGCAGGCAGTGTAAACTCTCCCTATCCTTCAACCAACACTCCTTCCAAAACCTCAGGATCGACGAAGGGGTACAGAAGTTTGAGGTTAATATCATTTGATTTGTACCAGAGGTCAAAGAAGAATCCGATAAACGGTAGTTCGCCGAGTATGAAATCCAGAAATATATGCCATCCCATCCGCCAATAAATTTTTGACGGAACGTGCAACTTGTAGGCTATCCAAAAGAGGTAACAGGATACGAATGCCCCGATCAGGCTTCCCAGACCCGGAATGAAATCCAAAAACGGGTCGATGCCGAATTTGATGCCGAATAGCTTAAACTTGCTATCCATGAGATGCATCAGCCCTTCGGCAAATTGTAGATGTGATTTCATAATGAAGATGACCTCACTATACTCCCCTCACACTCGGAATACGAAAATTGTGCTTATTTGCGTTAACTTAACAGTTCTTGGTATACTGTAACTAAGTAATTAGGCTCCTTATACGTGAAAGTAGGCTTCATGCCTTGCACGAGGCAACTCGTCTAGCTTATAAGGGGCTTATTTTATTTATATCGAATTTGTTGGCCTTACTATCTACTTCCACCTTCGAGGTAGAAACATCTATCTTCTATGCTCTAACGTGACCCCTCGCTCGAAATATATAAATTGTAATTATCTTCCCTTCGTGTTATTATTAGCTTGTTAGGAGCCAAGGTTGGATTTTTTGTCCATGCTTTGAGCTCCTTTTTTCGTTCTTGAAAAGTCTATCGTCCAAATGCTTATATATTTTGGTTTATTCACCGTAACTGATTTCTCAATCGATACCTTTGCTTCTTCAGTAAAAACTTTAAGCAAAGAGGCCCGCACTTTGTCCTTATTTGTATAGTCCGCTTTATTTTTTAACCCTTGGGCCACTAACCCCGTAAGGATGTCAACTGTTTGAAGCGCTAATAAAGCATGTGATGAACTGGGAATAATCGCGACTATTTGTGGATTATTGAGCATAGATGCCCAATTCCATCGATAATCAAAACTATCCGGAACAAAAATAGAACCTACTTTACATCTATGATTAAAGTACAAGTGTGTAATTATCTTATACATGTCAGAGAGGTCTGTATGCCGATAGTTTGGATCTTTTCTGTCAATAACGAGTGCATCAAAACGAAAATCAATTCGATGAATTAATATTTTTATTAATATTTTAAAAAACCGAATATTTTCTTCTGTGATATGTTTAAACTTCAACTCAAATGTGCCAGCAGATTTGGCAAAATTATATAACTGTTCTATATCACCTTCACTTTTCAGCATTTGAACATGTTTTAATCTATTAAATCGAGAAAGGGCCTCTATTTGCTCTTTTATTCTCATCAATTCACTATTTAGCTGTTCTGTGTCACTCACACTAAGAAAACCAACCACAAAAAATCGATCAGACTCCTTATTCCCGGTTTCATCCATGTATACAACTGGAAGCTTCGTTTTTGTAACTACCATACAAGTAAAATATTACTATTAATATTCTCCCAAATTATACTCCCCCTGCCTACGCAGACAAAGCACCGGCTTCGGCGGGCAGGCTCACGCTCACTTCGACGGCCCAGTGTAAACTCTTAATTTTGCTAACTTTGACTTCTGGGATATAATAGTAAGTGACAAGTAATTCCCTGGGCGTGGGGTTCCGGATGGTTCCTCGTAAATAGCGTCTAGGGTTTTGTCGTATTTGGGCCAAAAAGCATATTTTCCTCAATAATCAAATCCTTTATTATTCGATAATAGGAGTCATCGTTCTTTTCATACTTCTTAAAAATCGCCCAGCTGACAAAATCAGCTGCCTGAAGGCTTTTTTCAGCTGCGGGGGTACGAACGAGTATTTCTAACTTTACTTTATGGTTTCGTTCAACCTGAACCGAAAGATACGAAGAAAAATTCTCATTCAAGAACTTATTCGTTTCCCGTTTAGACGCAATAAGTGAAATTCTTCCCGAACTTATAACAAGTTGCTTTGTCATTATTCTATCAAGAAGAATATTGACCACATAATTATATAGTTCGTGCTTTTCTTCCTGTAAGTTTGTGTAGACACGCTTTTTGTTTAAACAAATAGTCATAATTGAAATCTTTGATTCCGCCAACAGACGTAACATTTTTCTTCTCGTAGCTGGTTTTTCTTTATAGCAATGAAGTATACCAGCGGACAGTCGAATACCTTTTTTCCGAAGGGATCTATGAACTTTTTTCACTGCCTTTTCTAACTTTTTCTTATCTTCACAGGAAATAACAGAAATAATGAAGTATGTTGAATTCCTTTTGTCAGATTTGAACCCCAAATCTCCACTCTCATCTAAAAAGATATACGCCATTCATCAAATTATAGAGTATGGTATTTCAAATTTTTGTTATGTAATTCACAGTACTCTTAGACTCAAGGGGTTAATTTTACTCCCCTCACGCCCGATTCACACGTTTCCCCTGTCTAAATGTAATATAGCTTACAAAATGGTAAACTAAAGTCTCATATGATTACCATCCGTAAACCGGAAAGCATATATAAGGCACACGGGGAAATAGTAAACGGCACGTTCGCCGGACGGTGGCACTTTTCCTTTGACCAATATTTCGATCCCAAATTTGAACGGTTCGGGTGTCTTCGGGTGTGTAACGACGATACCCTGTCTCCCGGCGCCGTGTGGCCCTTGCACCCGCACCGGTACAATGAGGTCGTCACGTATGTGGCGGCGGGCGAATTCCGGCATGAGGACGAACGGGGCCTGGGCGGGATTCTCAAAAAAGGCTGGGTCCAGCACACGACGGTCGGCACGGGCATGTGGCACTCGGAAATTAATAATAAACCGGACGCGCCCATGCGGTTCATTCAGCTCTGGTTTCTGCCGGACCGGCCCGATCATGAGCCTGCTGTCGAGCAGAAAAAAGTTGAGAAGACTGACCGGACCGACAAGTTTCTTCCGCTTGTATCCAATAGTGACGCGGGCGCGCTCAGGATAAAATCCGATGCCGCCGTATATTCATTATTTTTGACTGATGGGAAACACGTTTCCAAAACCCTCGACCCCAAACGCGGATACTATCTATATATATTGGAGGGCGCGCCGCTCGCGGTCAACGGCATAGATGCCCCCGTTCTGTCGGCGGCGATGATAACGAAGGAATCGAAGCTAACGCTTAAAGCCGCAGGTGACACCGAAATTCTTCTTCTCGATGTCGGACCGCTGAAGTGATCGCCGCGCGCAAAAGTGGTAAATCCGCACTCCTATCTTCTTTTATGGAAGAGTGACAAAGCTGATTGGCGGAAGATTATCGTTGGGATTGTATCGTTGTTTCGGAACTAAGCTCTCCATCCCCTTGGGATAAAGTTGTAAAAGCGGTGAAAATACAGGAGACAATTCCAAATCCGGTATTTCCCGACGGGCGTGGAGCAAAAAATCTGCTTCAAAAGCCTGTGCTCGTAGCTTTATATTCGGAGCGTCGATATACAGTCTGCCGTTTGAATAATCCGTGATTTGCGACGCCATACTGGATATAGTGGCCAGCGCTTCGACTGGTCTGGTCATCACGCGGAGCGGAAACTCGGGCGGAAATATGATAAAGCCTGCAACTTTATTAATTTCGGTCTTCGGAAATACACCTATTAAAGATACCGGTTCTCCCGGAGCGGTCATTGTGAGAATTTTGTTAACAGGAATTTCAAAATAGTTGTGTAAGACAACGGGAATATTCTCCGTATACATCGGGAATACTTCTTTCCTGTTTATCATCCTCCATGCGCACGTTCCGATGGTTTGCGCAAGCTCCGAGTGACCGCGGTTGGCAAAATAGGCAACGGATGTCGTGATGAAATCCGAAGTCGCCCGGGAAACCTTTTCAAACGGGGCACGTTGAATCTCCGCAAGCGTTGTGCCGATAGTAAAATGCGTCTTTTGAGCAATCTCAAAAACGTCTTGTAATTGACGGCTCTCCGGTAAATAACTGTCTGCTTCCGATATGGTCATGAGACCGGATCATAGCACAAAAACCTGAGGAAAACAACATTATAGGATATATCCTGCACAGGATTCCCCTCATGCTCGAAAATTAAATTGTTCATCGTTCATGGTTCATGGTTCATGGCAAGATAAATATCGGATTTAAGATTTCAGATTTAGGATTTAGGATTGTAATTTTTCCCTATTTTCCACACTCCCTTTTCGCGGAAGGCCGGGATTGTTTGCCGGCGTGCTTTATTAAATACAGTGGGAGCACCGAACCCATGCTCTTTGACATAGGCCGCGAGCGTCAGTATTTCTTCTCCCTGTAAATAGGTAATCCTCTTGTGCAGTGATTCAATTATCGCTCTTGTGAGCACGCGTTCCATGATTTGCGTCTTTTTGTCATCACGGTACGTCGTAAATCCCCGATAATATTCCTGCTTTTCTTTATCCCGGATAATAACGTTTGGAAATCCGATGCGCTGTAGTTGTAGGTTAATGAGTGCTCTTCCGATACGACCGTTGCCGTCATTAAACGGATGAATTGTTTCAATCTCCAGATGAAACCTCGCGATCGCATCCAGAGGATACGTCGTCAGATTGCTCGTATATTCTTCTAACATCCGGTCCATCAATAAATCTATATGTTCAGGCGCTGGCGCGATAAATGTGCCTACGCGAACAAATTCGTTTGCCTTCCTGAATCGTCCGGCAATGGTATCGTCTATTCCAACCAGAAGCATCCCGTGAAGTGCACATATAAGTTCTTTAGACAGTTCACGGTCTTTCGATAATGCCCGTACATAAGCACTTACGCGGGCTAAATTTTTTGCTTCGTACACTTCGCGCACACTAATATTCCGGGAAACTTCCATTTCAAGCAATATTTTTTCCGTTTCAGGGAGACTGAGCGTCGAGTTCTCAATTGCGTTGGAGTTATAGACGCTTTCCGCTACCTCCGCTTCATCAATAAGCACAAGTAATGCATCTTTTCCGGCGCGCATACGGTCATATTGCGTTTTTAATATCCGTATCCTATCGGTGATCAATCGTGAAGTAGCCATGGCTGTATACTATCATATTCACGGTGTTTTGTCAATTTATCATGAATTTGGGTGAAAAATAGGCTCTATTCACGGTGTTTTAGAGATAATGAGGCAAAATCCCCTACCTACGCCTGTCTGCGCAGGTAGACAGGCAAGCTTAGTTCGAAATACATTTACCATCGTCAATGGAAGCGCTCTAATTATTTTTTCAGAAGCAGCAAAATAAGCCCGATCACTCTGTCTTTATTTTTCGGATCGCTCTCTGCGACCAATAACGTAAGCGCTGTCAGAGCTTCAGGAGTCAGACGGCCAACGTTCAGGAGGCGCGCTTTCTTAAGAATCCAGATAAACACAAACGCACCATTCCGTTTGTTCCCGTCGGTAAACGGATGATCTTTTACGACGAAATACAACAAATGTGCCGCTTTTTCCTCTGCACTCGGGTACACATCGCGCCCGCCAAATGACTGAAATACATTGCCGACAATGCTCGTAAAGCTATCCGCTTGCCGCTCCCGGCCGAACAACTCACTCGCCTGTTTCCGTTTCATCAACTCATGCTTAAATTCTCTCAAAACCGACTCCAGATTCTGTGCAGTGAGTGAAACCTGTTTTTGCGTCGCGCCTGCCACCGGCAAAACCGACGTATCATATGCTTCAAGGGATATCCACGTGCTTGCAAAAAGCGAAACGAGATCCAGTGCGCTGTCCGTGCTCACATTTCCGCTTTCAGGCAATAACTGTTTTATCTGCTCAACGGCTTTAAGAAATTTACCGTAATTTTTGGCGATGCGTGAACGGTTAATCGTATAACCATTAATCAAATGGTTTCTCAATACCTGCGTCGCCCATTTACGAAAGCGGATAGCTCGTGCTGAATTAGCACGATAACCAACGGCTAATATCACATCAAGTGAATATAAGATTACTGGTTTGTCAGAATTTGCATTATGCATTTTTTGCATATTGCTTTCTTTTGATATCTCGCCATCGTTAAATATGTTACTGATATGCCTTGACGCTACAGACTGATCAATTTCAAAAATATCAACAAGCTGAGCCTGCGTCGCCCAGATGGTTTCTTTTGCAAAATCGCCTTTCAGCTCAATTGCACCGGATTTAGCCTGATATATAACGATGTCATTTTTTATGGATTTATTTTTCATACGTTACTCAAATTATACCTCCGACTTAATCGGAACACACTTTATGGATTCAGTATAATCAATCAATCGGATTACGTTGCGGACTTTTTGAGATCTGCGAGGATTTCGCCCGCATGAACGAGGGGATTGACGTCTTTGTAGACCTTTTGAATTTCTCCCGCAGGATTAATGAGATATGTGGTCCGAAGAACCCCGGTGAATGTTTTTCCCATGAATTTCTTCTCTCCCCATGCTTCATAGGCTTGTATCATCTTGGTACTTTCGTCGCTGAGGAGTGGAAAGTTGAGGTGATATTTATCGGCAAATTTTTTGTGGGAGCTGACGCTGTCGCGGGACACGCCAAGAATTATGGCGCCCAATTTTTGATATTCGGCAATCGAGTCGCGGAAATTACACGCTTCTTTGGTGCATCCCGGCGTATCGTCTTTTGGGTAAAAATAGAGAATAACCCATTTCCCCTTATATTGAGCGAGAGTATGGGTGACTCCATCCTGGTCCGGTAAACTGAAATCCGAAGCGATCATTGTAATGTAGTATACACCCCTGAGGAGAGAACACAACCACACGCCTATCACTTTTTCCGATAGGCTACGCGTACTAAGGCACATACGAAACGCATCCTTACAGGATATTTCCTGTTGAACCTTCAAGCGCGTTTACCCATGTTCCGTGACCTCCGGCCTTATATTGCCAACCCCACCACGGTTGATCAAAACCCGTATAACCCGGACCAAAATATTGCCCTACCCAGTCGACACGACCGGGACCGCAATTCCCAGCTATGTCGCAATCATAATTAAATGTTCCGACAAAACCGTTTTTTGACCACAGCGTCGTTGAGAGAAGCGTACCGTTAAACGTCGCCCGGTATCCGCCGTGCATTTCTCCGTCAACATCCGATCCGATAATTCCCGTACCTGCTGGACCGGTCTGTTTATAAAATGCGTTAAAGTGTCCGTTATCATAAAGGACAATGGCGCACCAGGACGTTTCCCCGGTCGGCCACACCTGTATATGACGGGTGTAGCTCTCGACGTTCCAGTAATTTCCGGCGCTTGGGAAATAGACGTTAGCTCCGAATCCTGAATCAGTGTCGTTCTGTACATTTTCGGTCACGTCGATAATCGGTTTACCCAGTTTGTCGCCGCATGCTGACCTCGTCAATTGTTTATCGGTATTGAAATCGCCGTTAAAATGCTTACCATTATCCCTGTGTCCGCGATCCTGCCAGTCATTGGCAAACACCCGAACAGAATTGAGCGCAAGTACCGCTAAAACCAGAGAACATAAGGAAAGTGCTATACCTATTTTTTTCATTTCGTTTCACCTCCTCTCCACAAATCCGCCATGTTTTCTCATGGGGATTGATGGTTTCTAAACTCTCCGTCAGCTGACGGATCATTAAGCAACCATCAAAAACCGCCCGGTCGGGCGGTCTAAAAGTAAAACAGATACATCCGATACTGTGATCGATCCATAGGCGTTACCTCTCCCAGTATATACCCTACGGGATATCTAAAGAACAATAGAAAAAGATGAGCTCCCGGTTTGCATTTATCCTTATCTTGTGCTATTTTTGCGGTATATGAATAAAAAAATTGTTGTTGCTATCGTAATAATTCTCCTCCTTCTTCTCGGAGGCGGCGCGTATATGATGCTGGGTAAATCAATGAAAGCGCCCGCACCAGAAACGTTAACACAGGTAAGTCCGACCGCGAATCCTACGGGAACAACCGCGATGGTAACGACTGCGACTGCGGCGCAAACACAGGGGACGCTGAAAAATCTTTTGTCGATCGGTAAACCAGTCTCATGTACGTTTACCACTCAAGACGGAAACACCACGGGCACGGTATATACCGTGCAGGGAAAAATGAGCGGGGACTTTACTACAAAGAGTCAGGGAAACACCATAACGGCCCACATGATTGTTGACTCCGGATACAGTTACGTCTGGACGGGTATGACGAAAATGGGATTTAAGATCGCCCTTGCCGATGCACCAAAACCAAGTACAACGCCCGGTGCAAACCAGGGGGTCGGTATGAACGAAACCGTTTCCTATTCGTGCACCGATTGGGCTCCTCACATGTCCCAATTTACACTTCCGACCGATATTAAATTCACAACAATCACGATACCGGGTGCCGCAACGACTGGCACATCAGCAACCGGCACGGGCACAGCGAATGCCGCATGCAGTGCGTGTAATAGTTTGCCTGCAGGCGCCGCGCAAACCGCCTGCAAAACGCAGCTCCACTGCCCGTAAAAGGAAAAGGGTATTCGTAGCGTTCGGAGAGAAATACGTAATTCGTTAACGAACGGGTTCGTGATGGCGAGCGGCCTACCAGCTTCCCCCGCCGCCCCCGCCTCCGCCGCCGCCTGAGAAGCCGCCGCCTGAGAATCCTGAGGAAAAACCGCTTGAGGATTTCGACATCACTGATGACGCAAACGAAACGCTTGCCGACCTCCCGATGCTTTGTGCAAAAAATACCGCATTAAACGGCCCATTGCCGCTTGCGACATACCACTTCGGCTGCTTCAGGGCAAGATTTTTAAACCGGGCGGCCCAGATCTCCTCAACCCCGAAGGCAACGGCGAATGGGAGAAGCTTTTCAAACATCATCTGGTTTTTCGCCTGAAACGCGAGCTCGCGGTTCTGGCTCACAAGAAAATTCTTAAGTGACCTGGCGACTGCTGCCGCTTCCGCCCCCGCTTGCGTTTTCCTGGGCATGTTTTTACCAAACAGGAGGGCGACAAGAAAGAGAATAAGATTCCCGGTGAACAGTGCAAAAAATGCGAGAACGTAATACTTCGTCCGTACGCTCTGCGGGTTCTCCGGGAAAAATCCGTCAGTGACAAGCGACGTATAGACTTCTGTTTTTACTTTTTCAAACGTGTCATGAAGATCGAGATCCTTGAGGCTCACACGGTCGCCGTCTTCAAAAATGGCATCAAGAAGTTCTTTTTCAAAGGGCTGCACACCCGGATCATTTTTCCAGTCTTTTTGCTTTTGAAAATCATACCCCGTGGTTTTTGAAAAAAACACGGTCTTTTTCGTTTCGATGATCTTCATATAGCCCCGTCGGGCCAAATCGACAAGCGTCGCATAGATGTCCCTTAGATCCGCCGATTCATCAACAAGTGTCCCGGTCTCAGCAGGCGTCAGATCTCTAAGTTTTTGATTCTTCGGTGGACTAAACCACGCCGCTGCTTCCCCCATCGCCGGCTTCGGATCCCGGCCGCTCACCCACCATTTGCGGATGACGAGAACGGGAGCCGCGATATACCAGAAGATTGCAACGATGATAATGAAAAGGAGTGTAATCTTGCCGGCGAGTGTCGCAAAAAACGGGACAACCTCTTTTGGTTCCAGGACGGCAACCATTCCCTTCGGGAATCCGACGACGACGGTCACGCCTTCACCCGTGGTAAGTGCGAGGGTCGCCGTTACCGTTACGGAGGAATCTGTATGAGAAGCCGTGCAATCCTTACCTGTGGCGCCCTCTACCCCCACAAAACAGGTGACATTGAGATCTTTTTGGGCAACCGCTTGAGGTAAGCGCACAATGACGGACGCTTCACTCACGGGCACCGTCCACTGCGTGCCCACCGCATTCCAGTAGAGCTCGTCGTGACCAGGGAAATACGTGAGGGCGCCCGCGACGTCATAGGTAATCACATAGTGGTGCGTGCCGGTTATGGTTCGGTCGGCATCGCCTATTTTTAACTCTTCCGTATCGCCGTTTTGAGTTACGGTAAATGTGTAGGGACCGTTCGTTTCGTCGGTAACCGACTCACCGGAGATCGTCATCCGGTACTTTTTGCCGTCAGCATTGGTCTTTATGGTCGGGATATCCCGGAATATGCCGTGCCGCGGGGAATCGAAAAAATATTCTATACGTTCGGCGACGTGGATCGTTCCGTCCTTGCGGATAGCAACGCTCGTATCGTATTTCTCAATATGTTCCGAATCCTGGGCGTGCGAAGCGAGAGGGAAAACGAGGCAAAACAGCGCAAGGATAAAAATAAGTACTTTTTTCATACGGAAGCTATTTGAAGTATACTCCCCTGACCTCCGCCTGTCTGCACAGGTAGACAGGCAAGTCTGCGTACGAAGACTTGCCGGGTCCACGTTAGGTCGGGGCGGAATACGCTACAAATTAGCCTATAGTTGAAAAACTCCGGAAAATGCGATATACTTTGATATGTTTACCGGAGACAACTTATGATGGATGTAGAACAAAAAGACGGATCCGAACAAAACCACTCAGTCGCGGACTTTAACCGACTGGTCTCCCAGTATTGGGAAAAACCAGATGCGGAGCGACATATGATCGGAGCGAGAGCGGAAATAGACGGGATTCTGGCGTCAATGACAGACCCCGACCGTGAAGCATTCCTTTGGGAATCCATTAGAACGCAGATCATTGACGGATCACGCCGGGCGGTTGAGATCTTAGCTTCACCGCATGTTTCGGGAGTCTTCAAGCGCATCTCATCGTTAACTGCCGAACAATTAGCTGCGCTTCCCTATAACGAAACGCAGACGCTCAATTGGTTTGATGACCGCGATAAGCTCAGGGACGGGCTTGTCACAGTATCCCTCGATCTCTTTGACCCAAGATCTAGCCAACAAAGCAGCAGATCTTTTGATGCATATCCATATAATAATCTTCAGCTGCTTGATAATCCCGACATGTCGCATTTGTGCGCCAATCTCGGACATGATGTAAACGCTATTCCTGCATTTTCGAACTTCGCTATGAATCTGGCAGTGTACGCGGAAAGTAATGAAGCGAAACGCCGACAACGTGATCAAATAGAGCCGGGCAACATCGGCATGGGCGTCCGGATTTTTTCAGGGCTTCATCGGGGCGCATCATGGATGTTTGAAGCGTATGCCAATATGGCGGAGGGGAACTTCCCCGAAGGAAACGCCAATCTCACCGAGGTCCTACAAACGGTCGCTGACGAGGCAGCCGCCAGAGCGTTTGGGAATAATCGTGCTCGTGCGCTCAACTACCAAAATGTAACATACCGTAATCCGTACCTTGATGATCCAAAAAAGACGCCTATTTCCGAATTCACTATCGACATCCACATCGCGCCCGACCTCACCATCCCGGGGAATGAATCAGGGCTTCACCTGTTGTTTTATCAGTTCGTCAAAAATACCGTCGTCATGTTCCAGGATGAGAATACTCGTGTGGACAAGCCGGCAGTCGCCATAACCGCTGCCCGATGCACAGCTAACGGTGAGCCTTGCATCGCCGTACGGATGAGCGATAACGGTCCGGGACTTGATTTTGCAGCGATTCTCCGGTCAAAACAAAAACTGTTGCAGGAAGATTTTGACCATCTGACAGATGCGGAGAAAAAAATTGCAGGTGACTGGACCAGTCTTGATTTACGGTTGTTCGACATCGTTAATTTCATTTTCGAACGCAGGGTTTCGGGCTCGGCGCGCGCAGGCATGCCCCATTCCGGCATCGGCATGACTCTCGCGAAGGGACTGGTGGAAAGCCACGGGGGCACTATCTGGGGTACCAATATTGCTGCAGATATCGGCGCCAAATTCCTCATACTTCTGGACCCCTCAGGGAATGGAAGTCTGCGAAATGCTGTTCCCGAATTGTATAGGACGGATACCGTACCCGCCCAACTGCTCACCGACATCGACCGGCAGCTGACAAACACGGAAAAGAGATAAATCATCGGTATTTCTATCCGCATCATTCAATCAGAACTCCGTTTACGGTCACTGTACTCAGCAGCGATTGGCTGCCGTAGCGTCAACTAAATTACCAAGAGGAACATCCGCCGCTCACAATAGTGATATAATTTTTCCATCGTGATGCAATTGCCAAATTTTGATGGTTTTCCCCAGCGGATAGACAGTGTTTTTTCACAAATCAAGGCTCATAAAATCCTGATCATCGTTGTTCTCGTAACCACGCTTTCTCTGGGCGCCTTTGGCGTGTTTGCGATGCGGTTGAGAGGCCAACTTCTGTCTCAGATGAAAACAAACGGGAACGCTCCTTCAAATGATATTTATTATGCTTCAGGGTCCGCTCATCCGTTTGAGGCCATTGAAACGGTACCTCCGTCTCAATCGGGCTTGCTGGGTGCCTCCAGTAATTTTGGTGCAGGCGACAGTGGCGACAACACGTTATATCTCACGCCGACCCCGTTTCCTCCTCTCCCCACCTATACACCGGCACCAACCATCGCCCCCATATATACGACCACCACATCAACGAGCTCCCCGGCTTCCTGTGTGGGTATACCAACTGCCTACAATTCGGAGGCGATTGTCTCAACGAATACTGCTCTTGTGAACACAACAGCAACGATTACCGTTGAACTGTTGGACTGCAATAATAATAACGCACCGGTCAATGATACACTGACGGTCACACTGACCAATACCGATTCAGGCGCGAAAGTGAATGGCGCCACCGCTCCGGTGACCGTGACGGCGCAAAACGGCAAGGCCACTATACCCGTCTTCTCTTCAAATACGGGCATCGATACCTATATCATCACGGATACGTCAAGGTCGTTCACCGTTACGGATCCGCATAACCACAACCCGTCGATCACGTTCGCTAATAACACATCGGGAAACGGCAATTGCACGACGGGCGTCGGTATCGCAAACTCCTGGTATTCCGACATCTATCCGACGTCGCCGGTCACAACTACCGTCGGCTCCACCGTTACATTTACGGTCTACATACGGGATTGCAATAAAAACGCCATATCAACTGATGATTCAATCCGCGTTTCGGTAAGTTCGGGTGACGCAGGCACTCAAATTAACGGAAGCACCCCCCCGTACGACACGACGGCGCAAAGCGGTCAGACCAGTTTCACTGTTGTGTCGCAGGTCGCGGGTACCGTCGCCCTTACCGTTCAGGATACGACAAGTTCATTTGCCGTTACGGATGCAAATAACTATAATCCGAGTGTTGTTTTCGGCAGTGCATCAACGCCGGCACCGACTCCGGCGGGTACCGATACACCAACGCCGACCGCAGGGGCAACTCCCTCACCGACGCCTACAACAACACCGACGGCGAACCCTACAACCACAGCGACACCCAGCGCGACGCCGACGTAAGAATAGTTAAATTAGAAAACACCAGATTTTTTCGAAGAGCCATTTACAGTCTAATAACCTACTTATTAAAATATAGGTTGCAGGACGTATGTGAAAAAATCCCGGTCGGCACGTCAATTGTAAAGTTGGGGTTGGGAGATTTCGGGAACGTCTTTAAGATTGAAATAATTTGATCATAATGATTAACGAGCTGACGAAGGTTCACAACCTGGAAGGGAAACAATTTCCAAAAACTATTATTTTTCGTTAATACAAGCGGATACATAGTATTATTCGGACACAAAAATCCTGTGTCAAATTCACCGATGTCTCTGATCCACGGAAGACCATTTTGATCATAATATAATGTAACTTCACCTTTATGTAGAATGGTTATAGTTCCGAAACCCATACCTTCAAATGTATCGAACCGTTTTACCCGGATTCCGGAAATTGTGTTGACTTCCGCGTAAAATTTTTGCTTAACTTTTGTATTTTCTGCTTCGTTGAAAAAATCTATCGTTTTCATAAAGACGCCCGTGCTCAGGAGAAAATCAATAAGAAGAGTTACGCTAACCAGACATACGAGAAATAGATAAATGTTATTATTTATATTCGTCTTTTTTTTCATATCTCGCGAAGAGAGCTGAATTGAAGCTTATATTTTTTTTAAATATTTTTCTTCCCACTCTCTAATATTTCTTAATGCTTCCTCTTCACATTCCGGCACGTGAAGAAATTCAATTGGTTCGTTAAAAGAAGTAATAAGTTCGGATGTATCTCGGGGTGTTTCATAATAATCACCCGACACGTTGGATTTTGGTGCTGCGTAAACAATTCTTCTTAACCCCGACCAATACGCAACTCCCGCACACATGAGACATGATTCAAGACCAATATAGAGCGTCGCGCCTTTTAATGGACCTATTTTGTTGAACGCTTCTATCACCGCTTTGGAATCTGCATGGAATAATCCGGGATAGGGAGAACTTACGGCAGTTGAGAGAATTTTACCGTCCTTTACGACTATGGCTCCCGCAGGAAAGTTGCCCGCCTCAAATGACTTTTTTGAATTTTCTATGGCTATTTTTAGATACTCAATGTCTTTATTCGTAATCATACATATATAACGGCCTGCGACGGAACTGAAACTATTATTTTTGAGCAATCCTTCTTCGCCTGAGCAGTAACATCAGACTGAATAATCCGTTCGCCAGAATCCATACCGCGGGATTGAGCCACGTAACGATATTGTATGTTTGAAGCGCAAATAAACTTAAGAGATGCCGGAATGAATTTATTTCATATAAGGATAATGTCTCTGAATACGGTTTGTTCCATGACTTTCTGATTGTGGGAATAAATCCGAGCATATCGATGGACACCGCAAGGATGACGGATAATACGGGTTGCTTGGCAAACCACCATAGGAATAATGCAATAAGGGAAAGAACAAAGAATACCGTGTCAGTTTTCGTAATATCCTTTTTTCCGTTTTTGAGCCCCAGGAAAAATATAAGAAACGATATGACGGCAACTGATAGTGTGACCCATGACCCGACGCCTGCTCCTGCGGCGACTTGGAGCGCATACACAATCGATGTTAAAAATCCCCAGATAAACCAGCTGTAAATATGCGGTGTGGTTTTTCCCTGAATCGTATCCCGGAAATACGGGATATACGCGACAAACGCGAGGATCACACCGATAATGCTTATCCCTGTTTTAATTAATGACATACTTGAACAATATTCAAACCAAGTGCGGACAGCGTCCGCCGTAGCTCGCTTCGGCGAGCGAAGGCGGAGCATGTGAGTCTGGAACCCCAGTGTCCTTATAACCCCACCATACTCCAACCTTGTATTCTACCAGATTCTGGGGTTTTTGTGTCCCGTAGTCGAAGCTAAATGAGACAAATGGGACACTATAAAAAAGGAGTGTCTCAATTCTTAACTGATATAGTTTGATCAGTAGTTATTTACCTTTATCTTCACTAGGCACTTCGCCTATTTGTACTGCATGCCCAAATATATCCAAGGTAACTATGTTTGGATTTTCCTTTTCCTTTATCCGAGGATATTTTTTAAGAAATTCCTGATTTTCGCTTACCAAATAAATAGTTTCATAAATTGAACCGTTTGCTCTCTTTAAATCTCTGCCATGCAACAATCCCTCTCGCCGTAGTTTTTTAACAGATGAGGGATGGACGTTATGCCTTGATTTTAATTGCGAATTTGAAATCCACTCACCTTCGTTATCAAACAAGTGCTTCTTTAGCGGTGGTATAACGCCTTCTTTAATGTTATGCCAGCAATCAGCACAACGAATTCCATCTAAGTTCCACCAAATTTCGTTCCCGTAATGACCTTCGTAGCAAATTGCACAGTTGTAATGAACATCTGCATCCAGAAAAAATCCTTCTGGCTCTTTTTCTAATCGTCTTTTTCTCGTAGCATCTATTCCCTCATGTTCTCCTTGCATTTCAGCAAGTTTTACCCAAGTGCTCGTACTGTACTTCATTCGCTTTTCAGGGTCTATTGCTTTTTGTGGCTCTTTTTTCTTTTCGTACAGCTTTAATAAATCATCTTCTCGTTCATATCCTTTCAGCCTTCCTGAGAGAAAACCGAGCCGATAACTTACTCTATCTACGAGTCGCCAGTTTGTGTTTTCTAACGTACTTTTGAGGAGTTTCTCAAGCGTACTCGTGCTGATATTTTCCCTCCGTGACGTATCGGCATCCTGTAACGTAAATGGAGCAAAAATAAACTGTCCTATTTCAGGAGCGGTAAAGGAGAGCTTTATATAACTTGTTTTCTCTAACACTTTTGTTAGGAGCTTTTCGAGTTCAACAATGGTTAGCTTCTTCAGTGTACTTACTTGTTGATAAGCACTGTTGTCATATTTTTGTTTTGCTTCGTTGCGTATTTGGTCGGCGAATTCCATGGCTTCTAGTTCAAATAAAAACTTTTCTCCTTGCTCGTCTGTTAAACAAAATGCAGTGCGATATTTTTCCAATAACTCTTTTTCTGCCTGCTCTTTTTGCAAGTATTCTTTATCACTCTTTTCAAAGTCGTCTACTTCGGTTTCGGTGTGACCACAAAACTTACATTTTCTCGTCCAAGTAATAACTTTGCCTTTCCTCGTATGCTTGACGTCAATTTCTTTATTGCATTTAGAACAGAGATCAGGTTTCGATACTCTTATTTCGCCACCTTCGTATACCCATTCTTGCTTTTTACATTTTGTACAGCGAAAGAGAAACATCACTCGCATTGGTTGATCTGTATAATCTTCCAAATGTTTAGATCCTGCTATCTGCATTTTTGCTTTGCATGAAGGGCAGTGGATAGCCTGAGGCTCAATGGCACTATCGTATTTTTCCTGCTTTATACGATCATCCTCCATCCATTTCCTGATTGTTTCTTTCTTATTTTTAAATTCTTGAGACTGAATAAACCACAACTGCCAATACATCAGCTTAGTGACATCACTGTATTTATCATGATTAGACATGCCTTGTAGTTCTTTACTAGTAAGGGTTTTGTTGTAGACAGCCTGGAACATTTCAACTACCTTGAGGCACTCCTTTATAGTTAGGAGATCATAGCGGTTGATATAGTGTTGATCATCTTTAAGGTAATCCATAAAAATCCCCTTGATTATACACTCTAAAGTCTATTTAGCGGTATAATATACACTAAATATGGATTCTATATTCACCTTACCGTTCTCCGAATACAAGGTTGCATTGATACTGCAAAATGAACTGAAAAAGAAAGACGGGTATTCTCTGTATATTCCGTTATCACGACAGCAGGAGGGTGTTGATTTGATAATCCATAACCTCAAAACGAAAAAAACGTTAACCATTCAGATTAAAAGTTCACGATCATACGAAGGAATCCCGTCAAAACGGAACAACCGAATCGTCCATCAACATTCTTCATGGTTTAATAATTTTCTCTATAAATACAAAGAAGGTATTGCAGATTATTACGTTTTCTTCACTCCATATCCGATCTTATCCAGAGGCAACGGAATAAAACTGGACAAAACCACACCGGATAAATGGTGGGGGTTCAAATCGTTGCTATTTTCCGATAACGAAATGGGAACATTATTAAATGAAATAAAAACAAAGAAAGGGAAAGTTGAATCAAAATTCGGATTCGGCTTTGATGAAGAAAACGATAGTATTTATCTCACCAGAGGATCAGATCGTCCAGTTTTATATACCAATAATTTATTGGAGAATAAAATAAGCGAATTGAAACAAAAACTTCAGTAAAATAACTTGATTCGAAAATATTGACAACAAATAATAGAACTTATTTTTTAAGAACTTTGCAAGGCTTTGCACCTTCTTGTGGTTCACAAAACTTATCATCAATCATTCTGTCGAGAATATATCGTGCGCGAAAGTATGGTATTTGCATATGTCGTTGAAGCGATCCTGACGAAACGTATGCTTCGGTAGCAAAACGCTCTTTTGCGCGAGCATACATCTCGTTATCTGGACCAAAACGATCTACAACGATTTTCTTTGTTGTCTCACGATATTTCTTTGCTGACATGGGTCTCATATTGCAGTCAATTTCTCGTAAATGCGTACCATCGCACGTGTGTCCAGTGTACAATACTTATCGAGATTTTGGAAGACTTTAGCGCGTTCTGCCGCGTGTTCTCCTTCCAGCACCGTCTCCATCCAAAGACGCTGTGCCGAATTCCCTTCATGAATATCCAGGGCAGTGTAGGAAAGTTCAGGAACAAGGACGGGCAATACTTTTTTAATCGATGCACTTCCTAAAAAGTCTTTATGGACATACCATCCTTCGGAAAAGGGAATCTTCAAGTCAATGATCCGCTTATTTACCTCCCTATAAAACGCTTTAAATTCAGGGAATAATTCACCCATTTCGGTATTGCGTCCTTTTTCAAAACTTTCATGCCACACGAGGACAGTCCCCGTGGTACCGATATGGGATAGGAGTGATTGACTTAACGGAAGGACAGGGTTTGTTTTTTCTGTATGAAGATAGCTCACGTGCCGCACCTCGCTGCCGGGCGCATCCAATATATGGAGCGAGTACTGGAATGGTACCTGCTGATACGAACGGGTACCATCAAACTCCGGCACCACATTTGCGAGCGTTTCGTAGTCAAGAAAGTAGAGCGGAAACACAAATTGCGAGAGAAATGTGCGAATGTCGGATGCTCGAATAAGAACCTTGTTTTCTTTCGTTGCGCGAACCTGCAACTTCTGTTGGGGACGCAGTGCAATATCCTCAGGAATATCTGCAATCATTTCGATATGCCGATCCTCAAGCTCTTCAATAAGCTTCACATTGAGCCGACACAGACTATAAATGCTTCCGGCTGACACCGAATGGAATGTCTTGTAAATTTCTATCCATTCGCCCAATGACTGAAACTGGGCATGGATCGGCGAAATATCCGGAATGGTCGGTGCCGCCATCACCTCCAGCGCTTTTGTGATGTGATACTTAGTATCTTCCCGCATCTCCTTCACCGTTTCCGTGATATCCGTAGACATGACCAGTTGCTGTGGGTCAATGGCTCCCTGACGGACATACGTATTGTTGGCATGCAGTACTTTAATGGTACGTACGGTATATCCGCAACTTTCAAGCACAATCATCTGAAACGCGAGATCATGTTCGTGGAGCTCTTTGGCTTCAGTGCTGGATTTAATCTCATAGAGGTCAACGGTTGAATCGTTGACTTTGACCACCACATCGCAGATGCACGTTATATTGTTGCTTTCAAAGCGCCCCTGGAAAATAGTCGTCGCGCCATCTCGTAATGCCTGTGTCGTTCGTGCTGGTAAACTCAGATACGTATCAAAATCATCTTCAGAAAACCCAAGAGTAACGCCGCCGGGGAATAACTTCTCTGCATACTTTTCAAACATGTGGCCGGCATCAAAGACAGCTTGAAGATTTTCATCAACGGGCGGCAGCTTTCGTCTGTCATGCTTTTTTAACCAAAGCCACGCGGGGTGTTTGAGGAAAAGAAGATAATCTGATTTAGACAGCGTCATTTTGTTGTTTATTTAATATGCGATTTGGATTGTAATATTGAGACATAGCCTGATTATACGCGCTTTTTCAAATATATAATGCTCACAGATGTATTAAAGTGTTTCTCAATTGATTCAAAAAATATTTTTTGTTCGTCGCGAAGTTTATCAGACGGCATTTTGATTTCTCCGAAAAAATATTCGTCTCCACGATATAAAAACAAATCTGGTGGTTGAATTCGACCGCGACCCTCACTCTTGCGAAGAAATTCCACACCTTCCTTCCCTAAATACTTTTCAATAATCACAAGTTTTCTCGCGTGCGGTTTATAAATATATTGTTCGACGAGAGCATTCCATCCCAGCTTGAAATAATGAATTGCCGTAAACCATTCAGCGAAGTGATATTGCGGTTGTGAGAGAGCTAATCGCAAATCTTCTGAATCAAAAATAGTAGGATACAACGCGAGCCAATCTTTGGGCAGAAAACCTTTTTTCCAAATAGAAAATAGCTGGGGATCAAAAATAATTTCTGTTGAGTTCATTTATCTTTACAATGCATTCTGTGCCTACAACCAAGATTACTCGACGTTTAACGCTCACATCGCTTCGTTTATAATACTCTTAACTCTATATTCACGATATTGTTAAACCTTTTTCTTTCAAATCACCAATAATTTTCGTATAGTCTGGCATAGCTTTTGCTACAAGCCTCCAAAATCGGCTAGCATGATTAAATTCTTTTAAATGACAGAGCTCATGCACCATGATGTAATCCCGCATTTTGGGAGGTAGGAACAGAATTTTATAGTTAAAGTTAAGATTTTGTTTCTTTGAACAGCTTCCCCAGCGTGTTTTCTGACTTTTGATAGTAATCTTATTAAACATTAATTTATAGTGCTTGTTATTAATAGCTGTAAGCCTCTCTGTAACCATTTCTAAGGCTTTTTCCTTATACTTATCATATCCATCAGTCCCAAGAGTTAATTTTTGCTTCTTGTTTAGTCCTTCAAAAAAATCGAGCTTGGAAATAACCCATTGTGATTTTGCAATTACGTAACTGTCAACTGAGTTAGAGGGAAACATCTGGGGAACAGTAACAATAAAATTACCGTCGCAATAGACGGCTAACCTCATCCGCTTGGCTCTCCTGCTCCTGCGGATTGAGTAGTTGATGACTTTATTGTGTAAGCTTATCTGTCGTTTCATCAGAATTTTTTAATAACAATATCAACAAGTCTGTTTAAAAATTTAGGGAAATCCTCGACTTGTATTTTACCTTTATAGTCTTTTAGGATAAGCTCTTGAATAATTTGCTTGACACCTTTAAGAAATTCTTCTCGTTTGGATGAATTTTGCCAACCTTCATCAAGAATAGACTCTAATCTTTTCGAAAGGTCTTTAGATAACGCTAATAGAACTGGTTGATCTGTTTTAGATAAAAATTCCTGAGATATAACGAACAGTCCGTATTCTCGTAAATTAAGCCCCATTTCTTTGGCTTCGTCTGCTTTGCTCTTAATATCGTTCATCAAGTCGTAGTAACGCTTAATTCTTTCGGAAAGATCAATCTGGTGTTGTTCAAACTCTTTTCGGATAGCTGTTAATCGCTCACTGAATTTCTGAAATATAGGATTTGTGTCAACGTTAATAGAAATTTCTTGCTTGAGCATTTTTTCAAGATTCAAGGCTTTTTCTTCATCCTCCATCTTGTCGAGTCGCTCAAGAGTATAGATATCATTGATCCTTAGCTCTCTGAAATTTTTTGTGATTCCTTCATAATCAATCTGTTCCTGAATCAGTTTCTTAACTTTTTCTCCGTATTCTCCGAAAGTTGGAATGTCACCGCTTCGAAAAGCCTGTAAAGTCAAGTTTTCTTGTCTAAAATCATTAAGGAAGGCGATATAAACGCTCGTAATCCATTCGAATGTCCTAATATAATCAGCAAGGAACGGATCAGGTGACAAAACTTCAAATAATAGCTTCAATCTGGAGTATTTATCAGTAAAATAGCGTTGTTTTCCTTCGTTATCAATAAAGATTTTTAAGCATCGCCTCAAATTTTCAATTGATGGGTCTTCTTGATTAATGCCAGTAAAAATCTCTCTTATTTCGTTAAGAACCTCAAGAAATTCTTCTTTAAGGGAATCAAGGTCAATAAGTGCAGAGTCAATAATACTTTCATCAAAGTTAAGAGCTTCGTAGAGGTTTCTAGTGATTCCGTAGTAATCAATTATCTTTCCACACCCTTTGTTTGGATATACACGATTTGTACGAGCAATAGCCTGCAAAAGGTTATGATCTCGTAAAGGTTTATCCAAATACATCGCTTGCTCAATTTGAGCATCAAATCCAGTTAAAAGCATGTCGCAGACCAAAAGTAATTTAAGAGAACTTTTTGGATCTTTGAATTTATCAATAATCTTTTCTTTTTGAGCTTTGCTGGTATTGTATTTCCTCAAGTTCTCTGGATCGCTGTTCGGATCACCGGGTGAGTAAACAACTTCTGTCCATTCTGCTGGAATAAGTTCATCAAATAATTGTTTGAATTTAGCTGTAGCTTCTCGGTCATAGCAGACGACTTGCGCCTTAAAACCATTCGGTTCGATGTAGAGTCTATAATGATCCACAATGTCTTGTGCGACAGCTTTCATGCGTTTATCGAGCTTTACAAGAGCCTCTTTTTTGCCATAACGTCGCATTACTAACTGTTTTTGCTCTGGGGATAAATCGATTGTCATTTCGTCAAATTGTTGGTCAATTTTTTGTTCATCAATAAAGAATTTCGAAAGACGAGCCTCATACGTTACGGGCAGTGTTGCACCGTCATCAATAGCCTGTTGAATAGAATAGTAATCAAGATAGCGTTCACCTTCTTGTCCAAAGTTTCGATGAGTATTTAGAGTTGTTTTATCAATCGGCGTACCTGTAAAGCCGAAGAAAAAGGCTTTTTGCATGGAATCTCTTAGTTTAATTCCAGCTACGCCCTCGTTTGATCGGTGAGCTTCGTCAGACAAAACGATGATATTTTCATTAGGATTGTCAAGATGCAGGGGAAGCTCATTAAACTTCTCAATGGTAGAGATAAAAATTCCTCTCTCATCATTAGTAATCTTTTTTGCGAGATCACGCTGGGAAGTAACCCGAATCACGTTTTTACCACCAGTATTGATGAATGAATCGTAAATCTGGTTATCAAGGTCAATACGATCAACCAGAACAAATACTTTTGGATTCTTGAGTGTCTTATCGAATCTAAGCTTCCAAGCGGCAAAAAACATGGTTAAAGATTTTCCTGATCCTTGTGTATGCCAGATTAAGCCTCGTTTCTTTTTTCCTTCCTGTACTCGTTCAACAATTTTATTGGTAGCACGAAGCTGTTGGTAACGAGCTATCTTTTTGACTCGACCATCTTTTGTTTGCTCAAAAACAATAAAGTTTTTGATTATGTCTAATAACCTTTCTTTTGCCAATAAAGACGTCAGAGTCATTTCAAGCTGCCCATCGAGCTTTTTTTCAAGTTCTTCGTCTTTCCATTGCAAAAAATCCTGCTCTGGAGCGAAAGTGGTGGCATAAACGGTTTTTAAACCATCTGTCGCGACATTAAAACAATTCGGCCAGAATAGTTTCATAGCTACTCGTTGATAGCGGATTATCTGACCAATAGCATTTTCGTAACTAACAGTTGTAGAAGCAGTAGGGCTTTTTGCCTCAATATCAACGATTGGAATACCATTTAGAAAAACTAAAATATCAGGTCTTATATTTTCCAGATTGCCCTCAAAATAGAATTGATTGGTCACTACGAAGCGATTATTTTCAATGTTGTCGTAATCAACAACCAGATAATCATGCATCTTACCTGTTAATGTGTCTTTAAGGTTTACGCCATCTCGTAGGAGCTTTAGGAAACCTTCGTTTGTATCAATTTTTTTTATTTCTCTAATAACGCTTTGTACTTCTGTATCATCAGTAATTTTATTGATCCGCTTTATAGCTTCCGCAAGATGGGAAACGATCAGGTATTCACTTTCCAAACTTCTCAATTCAGCAAATTCATCAGGTTCAATATACTCATAACCCAAATTTGTGGAAAGGAATTTGATAACGTGTTTTTCGACTGTATATTGTTCGTTAAATTTCATATATTTATTTTCCCTCAAACATGTCTCGTTGAGTCAATTCTATTGATAAAATCTGCAACTCTGGCTTTTTGTAAAGCGAATCGCGAATTACCTGAGCAGTTATATTAACTGCTTTTTTATAATATTGAATATAATTTTCTGTATTCATACCATCTGCTGGATATGCAGTAAATAAATTAAATCTTTCATCAATGTTGTGAATCCTAAACTTAAGTACTTCTCCCTTGGTGCTCTGTATAGCAAGTAGTTCCCCTAAAAATGTATGTGTTGTACCATTTCCAAGCTCAGGAAGGATTTTTTCTTCTTCTGGAAGATAGTTCTCAAAATTTGCACTGTTTATTTGTGAGGAATCTTTTAATTCAAGATTATTACCAATAATTATTTCACTTGCGCTCCCTTCAACTATCGGTTTTAACGTTCTCCTAAATTTGCCCTCTAAAATCATTCTATGAAGCCCGTTCGCATATCGCATCGGAATATTTCTATTAGAATTGTCACTTTTTGGACCATTCTTTTGAGAAGAAGCTGCGTCCATTAATTTTGTAAAATAATATCCTAGGAACAATTCTATCGAAGCAAGAATCAAAGGATTTTCCTTGAAAAAATCATTGACTGTTTTATATCCACTGCCAAATGCCTGAAAAAAATCAGACCCTATCTTATATTCTGCTGCTCCAACGACGTATAAAAAATCCAACAACTCACGTATGTCATGAAAAGGCATCGATGTAGCTAGATGAATAACTTGATGAGTTAATACTGAACCCTCAGATATTTTTTCAGTTTTAACTAAAAGCTCGCCATCGATTCCAGAAAGTTCAAAAAAATCCTTTAAATTAGAATCCATCCCTATAAACGATTCTCCAATTGTGGTTAAATCAAAACCACCAGAATCTTTTGTTTGATACTTGATAAATATATTCGACTTCATAAATTTACCTCTATATTTGACTAAAATGTCTTACGTAAGTTTAATGAACTAAAAAACCACTTCCATTACTTCTAAATGGTAAATTAAATTCGTTCGCAGATTTAATCTTTTTCGTCTCTATATAGTATTTAATCGCATTATCCGCCAGCTTCTCAAAGTTTAAACCCTCATTAGCAAGCGCGTCAGATACTGGAATCATAAAATTAAACGTTTTTTTATCATTTTCATAAAAAACTTCATAAACAATTATCCGCGTAGGTTGAACTGCTTGACCTTGCAGGCTAGTTACAATTTCATCTTTCATCTTATTTATTTTATGATCTAAATTCATATCAATTTACCTCAACTTTCTGACTAAAAATATCTTGCGATAGCCCACGTTTACGTAAGTTATATTTTTCAGATAATTGTTCATGTAAAAGTGATTCGTGTCTTACTGCTTCTATAATGGAAGCGATTTCTCTTTGCTCCTCTGTGTCAACTGGTAAGTAAATTCCTTTTGATAAAAAGGTTTCATTTGAGATATTTATTGTATTTTTTGCTCCCTTAGAAACTATTGTTTGGAGATAATTATTAGCATTGATCTCTGATTCAAAATATGCATCAAGAATCGTTCCCAAATAACTATTTATCGGAGTGAAAACACCATAAAGCGGTGACACGATTGCATTTTTTTCAATTTTACTTTGTTTAATGATTCCAAAAGGAAAGTCACCTGTAGGGCTTTTTGTATAAACTATGTCGCCTGGTTTAACCAATTTATATTTAGAAGTATCTTTAGCAGAAAAAGATCGTCCAAGGTGCTCAATCTGATTGATGATGCCCTTCTTTACCGAAACTGAATGAACTTCTTCTTTCCCAGTACTTAACGTTTTATGCTCGATCAGGATGTCTCTTAACGGAATTTTTTTCCATGTGCCTTTATTACGCCTTTTGATTAAAAGCTCAGATATTGCTTGTCTTATTTTTACCAACTCTCTTTCAATTTGTTCAATTTCAGAATCTAGTTTAGCAAGATCAATGGGTGGTTCTATTTTCGAAGCATCAACATAACGACGTATATTTAAGAAGTATTCCTTCTTAGCTATCTGCTCTATTGTTGATATCTCCGCATATCTAGGGACTGGTTGAAACGCATCAACAGTTTTAATAATTTTTTCAATATCAATTTTTCGTAAATAATTTTGCTTTCTTCCTGTTTCAAATTCATCCTCTGCATTTATAAAAATAACCTTTCCCTGTCTTTCTGGCCGCTTATTTTTATTAAGAATCAGTATTATCGCTGGAATAGGAGTTCCATAGAAAAGCCTAGGAGGCAACCCAATTATTGCCTCAATAAGGTCATTCTTAATAATTTGCTCTCGTATTTTACCTTCGTTACCTGCTCTAAATAAAACTCCGTGTGGCAAAACAATTCCTGCTCTACCATTGGTATTAAGAGATTTAATAATATGTAGTACAAATGCAAAATCTGCGTTCTTATCTGGGGGAGCATCAAAATCTTTTGTACGACCGTATTTGTCGGTTTTGAAAAGTTCAAATTCCCAATCCTTGATAGAGTAGGGCGGATTTGCGACCACAATATCAAAAGTTTGTAAATTTCCCAGATTATTGAGAAATTGTGGATTAGCCAGTGTGTCGCCACGCCTTATGTCTGAACTATCCAGGCCGTGCAAAAACATGTTAATTTTAGCTATAGCGAACGTGCTGATATTAATTTCCTGTCCATACAGGTAAAGCGTTCTTGCAACTTGATCATTCGTCTTCGCTTTAAGATAGTTGTATGCTTCAAGAAGAAATCCTCCTGAGCCTACTGTGGGGTCATAGATATGATCTTTTTGGTGAGGTTTAACAATTCCGATAATGATTCGCTCAACTTCTCGTGGGGTATAAAATTCTCCACCCTTTTTACCTGCATCAGCAGCAAATTCCTTGATTAAATACTCGTAAGCATCACCCAAGAGATCAGAGCTAATGTAATTACTGCCAAAGTTATATTGAGTAAAATGATTTACTAGTTTTTGGATAGTTTCATTGGGAAAACGATCTTTATTCGCAAAGTCCAGATCGTCAAAAATTTTATCCAACTTGGGACTATTTACATTGGTTATCTTGTCAAAAATATCATTCAACTTTTGTCCGATATTTTCTGATGTTTGAGTTAAAACTTCCCATTTACAGTCCTTTGGTACTTGAAATCTGTGATTATAGTCAGCCTCGGCGAGGGCTTTATCTTTATATTCATCGATGACTTTTTTGTATTCTTCATCCCAAACATCACTGATTCTTTTGTAAAACAACAAACCAAAGATGTATTTTTTATAGTCAGAACTGTCTATTTTGCCTCTCAGGATGTCCGCACTTTTCCATAGAAACTGTTCAAGCTGCTGAAGCGTCAATTTACTACCCATTTTTGCAACTATCGTTTCTATATCTTGTTTGCGATACCTTCTGTCTTTCCGGGGACCAACTCTTAGTGGAACTAATTCTCCGCTTTTTTCCCAATTTCGAAGTGTATCTGGATGAATTTTAAATAACTCGGCAACCTGACCTATGGTCAACAATTCCGGGGTTTCTTCCAGCTTTTTTGATATAAAATCGTTCATAATAGGCTTTATTATACTCTCATTTGCCTATTTTGTCAATAGATTTCTTCATAGGTTTTCATAGGTTATGACCTATTCACCTCTAAAATAGAGTCTTAGTTCATTTTAATAAACCAAAATACAAAAAATGTCCACCATTTACCTAAAATAGTCGGTCCTACTCAATTTCTGATTTAGCAAGTTATAACGGTCTTATCTGTCTATTATAAACATATTTTTGTCCATACTTGACAAACTTCATATATGCTTCTTTGTATAGAGGCATTATTTTCTCTCAGAAAGGAAAGGGTTTTATGACAAACCAAACAAAATTTTCTATCGTGAGCGTCCCAATCGACGTACTCATTCCGAGCGTCTATAACGCGCGCACGTGGGATAAAGAGGCGTTGGAACAGCTCAAACTGAGCATAACCCGCTTCGAAATGGTCGATCCGATCCTCGCAAATAGTGCGGAAACAAGGAAGAATATCGTAATCGGCGGCCACATGCGCCTTGCCGCGGCAAAAGAACTCGGGTACACGGAGGTGCCGGTGGTCTATGTGAATATTCTGGACGAGACGAAAGAACGCGAACTTAATCTCCGTTTAAACCGCAATACCGGCGCGTGGGACTGGGATCTTCTTGCTAAATTCGATGAATCTCTTCTATCCGAGGTGGGATTTACGAGCGAAGAAATTGATCAAGCATTCGGCATCGAGGATACCCCGGAAATCTTCGATCTGAAAAAGGAGCTGGAAAAACTGAATATTTCCAAGGTAACCATGCAAAAGGGGGAAATCTATCAAATGGGTGACTCACGGCTGATGATAGGAGACTCGACCGTCGAAGCGGACGTCCTAAAGTTGATGGGGAATGAGAAAGCAGATATGTGCCTGACTGACCCCCCATATTTGCTGGATTATTTACACGGAAAAACAAAATATGGCACGGCGACGGAGGGTTTTGGCGAAAAAAGAAATAGAAAATATCTTGAAACTGATACCCTCCCCGATAACTTTACGGAGCTATGGATGGGTAACATTGCGCAGATTCAGAAACCGGACTTTTCCATTATGATCTTCGAGAATCCGAAGAACCTCCGCACGATATGGAACGAGCTGGAAAAGCACTGGAAATACCGAAACACGGTCGTATGGCATCTCCCAAATAGAGTCCAGGGATTTGCGGCAAAATATAAGTTCTTTAATAAAAGTGACATAGCCCTTGTGGGAACCGGCGGCGAAGCAGCGCTCAATACGGATCCAGAGTCGGACGAGTTGCTACAAAATGAGTATGCAAACGCACTGTTTGCCACGTCAGGAAAACCACATTGGGAAAATTACGAAAAAGGGAAAAAATATTGTCCTACCGATTTCATCGAATATGTAGCTGCCGATGAAAAAAGCAGCCAACAAGGCATTATTTTCGGCACAAAACCAATAGAGATCCTTATACCTTATATTAAAGTGCTTACCAAGCGGAACGATCTTATCATAGAGCCGTTTGGCGGCTCGGGCTCGACATTGATCGCAGCCACAAAAATGAACCGGCGCTGCTATCTGATGGAAAAGGTTCCAACGTATGCCGAAGTTATCCGGGTCCGCTGGGAAAGGCTTACGAAACAGAAGGCGGTGAAAATCGATGGCTGAAAGTAATCCTCCACCATTACTTACGCCACCCATCGATCCGAAGTCTCGGGAAACTATTGATGACCGGCAGGCGGAAGAAAAAGCGGACGTCATTGAGCAGCTCCGTATTATGCCGATCATTCAGATAGCATGCTCCAGAATCGGTATCAGCCGAAGTACGTATTACCGGTGGCGGCAGGAAGATCCGCCGTTTGCTTCCGATGCAGATGGCGCACTTCAGGAAGGTACTCTTCTCATGAATGACCTGGCGGAAAGCAAACTTATCGCCAACATTCAGGATGGAGACAACACAGCCATCATTTTCTGGCTGAAGCATCATCACGGCAAATACGCACCAAAACCTAACCTGGTGTTGGGACCGGAAAAGGGACAATCGAATAAAAAACTGGTTATCTCGTGGGAAGACGGAGAAAAAATACAAGCGTCATAACTATGGAAACTGAACATATTATCATTCCCTATACGCCACTCCCGTATCAACAGGCTCTTCATGATGACCCCCATCGGTTCAAAGTGATAGCGGCGGGCCGACGTGTCGGGAAAACAACGTTTGCCACGAACCATCTCATTAAACTGGCATTTCAACGTAACCTTCCCATCAATTACTGGTACCTGGCACCATTTGAGTACCAAGCGCGAACCATTGCATGGCAAATGTTCCTTAAATACACGCCGCCAGTTCTTTGGAGAAAAAAACCAACAGAATCCAATATGACCATATATTTAATAAATGGAGCACAGATCGCACTAAGGGGCTGTGACAATCCTTTAGGACTTGAAGGAATCGCGCTCGGAGGCCTGATTATTGACGAAGTGTCTGCTATCGCACATTTCAAATCACTCTGGGAATACACGCTTCGTCCGATGCTCACGGATTATAGTTCCCCCGCTATTTTCATTTCTAAACCCAGAGGCTTCAACCACTTCCATGAGTTGGCAAAACTCGGAGATCACCAACACCTGATCGAGGGAGAATTACCATCCGGCATGCCGCTTAACAATGACTACGCGACATATAGGCTGGAGACAGAGATGAATTGCCGTGAGCATCATGGAGGATATCTTCCACATAAAGAAATCGAAGATGCCAAAAATCAACTGTCACCAGAAGCGTTCGATCAGGAGTATCGGGCACGATTCGTCGCATATAGCGGTCTCGTTCACAAAGCGTTTTCCCGAGATGTCCATATTATTCCCGATATGGAGATACCATTATCTTGGGAGCGCATTCGTGGATTTGATTTTGGTTCTGCAAACCCGACAGCATCCGTGCGTATCGCGATTGATACTGATGGGAATTGGTTCATTGAGTACTGCTACAAAGTCCGAGACAAAAGTATAAACGATCATGCTGCCTACATTATTGCAGAGGATAGTGATATGAAAACGCCGATTCCTACCTACGGGGATCCATCCGGACGGCAGTGGATGACAGAATTAAACAATAAGGGTCTTAATATTCATCCGGCAAAGCGACAAAAGAATACCACAGGAGATAACTGGCTCCAGCTGAGTATCGACTTAATAAACACCAAGCTTCAACCGAAAGAAGGCCATGTGGTCTACTTCCCGAACGGAACGAAGAGAGAAAATGCTCCGTCTTTCTTTATTCTGAATCGTCCAGAAAACTTCCAACTTGTCGATGAATTCGAATCGTTGGCATACAAAGAGCAGAATGGTATCAATATCGCAACCATTGAGGATACAAGAGACGCGCATGGTCATTATGATTTGCATGCCGCACTTCGGTATGCGATTGTATCTCAGGGATATCAGACGTCATTTCAGATTATTCCAACGGGCCCTACACCACAGGAACGACTCAGTAAAGACGAAGAAATAAAAGCTATGCTGCGTGATCCAAATAAACTGAAAGAGTTCGAAAAACAAGCAGATCAAGAATTGATTAAACAACAAAATGCGGCAAGAAGATGGTAGCCAACTAGAAATCAAACAATTCAGAAAGTGAAACTCCGAGCGCTTTTGCAATTTTGTAGGCGGTTTTAACGGATACATTTCTCCCTGATTCAATATCCCAAAAATACGCTCTGTGTAACCCTGCTTTTTCCGCCAATTCTTCCTGCGTTAATCCTTTCGCTCTTCGGAGTTTTTCAATTCTTTCTCCAAATTTCTGATAGAGAATATTGTAATTCATACCTTGAGGTTAGGGTAAACGATCACAAGACATTTCTTTACCAGATATATCTAGCTTTTCCTTGAATAACGCGGTACTATCAACATGAATGCAGAAAGCATCACTTTATGGACAATACTGACCAGAAGCTCATAAATATCTACACTGAGGCTTATAAATTCTTAAGCGGAAAAGTTAGTCCGGAAGTCCTCAACACCGAGCTTGACCACTACTCCCAATATCAACCAGCCAGCCTTAACGACATTTTCAGAGGTATGGTTATTTCTCTCAAAAACAAGCAGGGGTATAAAAATTTCATTGCTAATGTGGATGAAATGAAGGAAATTTTACGGGATTTTAATCCAAATGAGGTAGTACAAACATATGGTCATGACTGGGAATTATTACTCGATGTGTTTAAAGATAAATTCGGAGCAAACCATAAAATAGATCCCACAAATAACCGTAATGCGTGGGTTATTTACTCAAGAGGAGTATTATCATGCGCTAAATTTATTGTAAATTTTAACTCGGTTAATGATTTCGATCAATTCGTCAAATCGTTTTTCTACAATGAATATACGGTTGCAGCTTTACCGATGCTTTTGGACAAAGAAATATTCGGATTCGGTTTCCCTCTCGCGTGTGATTTTCTGAAAGAACAAGGATACACCAAATATGGAAAACCCGATGTTCATCTTATTGATATATTTACAGAATTGGCCATGGTGAGCGAGCGATCGGAATATGAAGTATTTAAGACAATCGTAAAAATCGGCAAACTCGTACATAAAGAACCCGTGGTTGTCGATAAAATCTTCTGGCTTATCGGATCAGGATATTTCAATGTGTCCGATGTCAACATTGGGAGACAAAAAGAGAAATTTATCGAATATATGAAGTCTAACGGCTTCGTATAACCCAAATTTCCAACATGTTCCTATAGTATCCCACTCCTAGACTTCATCATCCCGTCGCGGTACTGTTCTTCCTGATATGACCAACACAATTAACAGTCCTATAGCGCCACAAACCTCGACTATTGAATACTGTTTGTATGCACGGAAATCGAGCGAATCTGACGAGCGTCAAGCAATGAGTATTGACTCACAAATCAAGGAAATGACGGATTTGGCGACTCGGGAACAAATAAAGATCGCGGAAATCCGTCAAGAAAGTCATTCTGCCAAGGCGTCGCTTGCAAGACCAGTCTTTAACCAGATGCTGACGGATATTGAGCAGGGGTTATTTTCCGGTATCCTCACATGGGCACCGGACCGATTGAGTCGGAATGCCGGAGATTTAGGACGACTCGTTGACCTCATGGATCAGGGAAAACTCCATACAATACGGACATACTCGCAGATGTTTGGGAATAACCCCAACGAAAAGTTTCTCCTGATGATCCTCTGCTCCCAAGCAAAACTTGAAAATGACAACCGAGGTATTAATGTGAAACGCGGACTGAAAGCCAAATGCGAAATGGGCTGGAGACCGGGAGTCGCGCCGCTTGGGTACCGGAACATTATCACCAACAACCGAATCAGTGAAATCGTATTGGATGAAGAACGGGCTCCAACCGTCAAACAAATGTTTGTCAGGGTCGCGGAGCAAGGTCATAGCGGACGAACACTCAAAAAATGGCTGGACACGATCGGATTTACAACAAAAATAGGCAAATGTCTTGTATTGGGCAGAATATACGCAACACTCAAAAACCCATTTTATTACGGAGATTTTGAATATCACGGAACACTATTTAAAGGAAAACACCCAGCTCTTATTACAAAACAGCTGTGGGATAAGGTACAAAAACAACTGGCGGTACCTCCACGAACATGGCATCAAAAATCATTTCCGTTTAAAACTATTTGTAAATGCGGAAGTTGCGGGGCATCAGTCACCGGAGAAGAACGATACAAAAAACTTAAATACGGAGGCTATACGAAACACATTTACTACCACTGCACACGATCACTCGACTACGACTGCGAGGAGCCGTATATAACGGAAGACGATCTTATCCAACAACTTATGGCGCATATAGACGAGATATCTATTGATGAAAAGAAAGTACAGAAAATGTTATGGGCAGACATTGAACGCTTTCATAATCTTAAATCCCAAGTACTGCATCAGGAATATCTCACCGGCAATCTGGGAAAATACGACTACCCGAAGAAAGAAACAGTCGATACGGACATGGTTCGCTCATATATCCTCCACATCTTTAAAACCGGATCGGCGGAAGAACGTCAACAGGTGTTATCAGTGATTAAAACAAAATTCATTCTAAAAAATAGGGCGTTGATAATTCGCTAAATTCTTCGATTAGCCTTTATAATTGCGACTGCATCTTGTAAAGCAGTCGCATACTTTTCTGAGGTTTCAATAAATTCTTTTATGTACTCAAAGGAGTCAACTGCTCTAACATCATGTTCAAAATCAAGAAAATCAACATCACGATAATTTGCTTTAATTCTCATCCAGTAAAAATAATCAATTAATACAAGCTTCTTTGGTTTAAGATCACTATCTCTTAATAATTGTGTTCTTCTAGTTCTAAAATTCTTAATATGATTTTTATCCATCCAATCAAACCTAACGTAGTCTGTTATTTTTTTCCGAATGGACTTAGGACAATCTGGATTCAGGTAATAATCCCCGCCTATATTACTTCCTGGAGATGTATGAAAAATATTTGCATGTTCCCAAGTATTAACCTCGGACAATTCTGCTGATGAACGACCAACGAGAGTGATTTTCCCTGACTCTAATTTATCCAGTAAAGACTTTCTGACTCCACTATGCCCACCGACTCCAAATCCGCACTGATCATTGCACAGGTAATACAAAAAAATGGACTCTAAATAATAGAGACGATAATAACATTTAACTGGTATCCACGGCGCGATAACAGATGCGTAGGTAACTTCTTGCGTACACGCATTTAGTTCGGATTGGATACTTAAATGAGTAATTTGAGATAGTCTTTCAAATCTCCTAGTCAGACTCGAATCTAAATGAGTGTTAGTCGCAACATTTACGGTAATCTGTAGGCCTGTAAAAAGATTATTTAAACACTTAATGTAATTCCAATGGGTTCGGAACATTTTGCTTGTGGTATCGATGGAGGGTGAATAGGGAATATTAAATATAGGCATAAAAATAATCCTGTAGTAGCTCCCCCGACACTTCTCTGGGCTTCTAAACGAAAAAATCTTTGTTTGAAGATAGTTTAGCAAGCCAGATCAACCCATTCCGAGGTAGTAAACGAGTCGGATAGAACCTTGAGACTCCTGCGGAAGGGGCGGAATTTGAACCCGCGATCACCTTGCGGTCATCTTTTCTATTGTTGGTTGTCCCGATGGAAAAGTCAATGTTCCCAAAATTTACATACGATGCCCATCAATTATAATAGAATACGTGCTGTAAGGTGCCGTAAATCCGGAAACAACATACAAATGAATAATAAGAATATTAATGTATATAAGAACATATGTATCGCATGTTTTCTCTTCATCTTATCGCTCCTTTATTATTATCCGCTCGTTGGATCGCTTCACGCACTGGGTATTCAGGACTGGGATGTTAATTTTGTATGGAATGAATTTACCAGATTATCAATACAAGTGTTCCATCAATTTCCTTTGTGGGACCCATATCGCTGCGGTGGAGCCGTTCATTTTGCAAATCCTCAGATAGGGGTCATATCGATTCAAACCATTCTCGTACTATTATTCGGAACAATTATCGGAATAAAATTTAGTATTATTGTTCACGGGATCATCGGTAGTATTGGGTATTATCTCTTAGCGCGACACTATAAACTTTCCCGATTTGCCAGTCTCACAACCTCGATCATATGTTCTTTTAGCGGAATAGTCGGGTCGTATCTTTCAACGGGAATGGTCATATTTATCGCTAACGCCTATGCCCCGTACGTTCTTTTGTTCTACAACAAGGGGGCATCAAACAAAAAGTGGATCATTGCGGCGGCTGGCGTATTTGCATTGAGTTATTATTTTGAATATCACATTCCCCTTATTTTATCTGTCTATCTCATCGTTTATACCGTCTTTATGAGTCTTGTGAAAAAAAATCGTTCGTATCTATCGGATCTTCTGCTGTTTGGAGTCGTATTTATTGTCTTTAGCGCACCGAAACTCATAGTATCGCTGCAAATTGCATCATTATTTAATAGTCGAATTAACGATCCGTCAGGATATACACTCTACCAATTAGTATATTTTTTGCTCTCAAGAAATCAGAAATTACTGGAAAATATAAGCACACAAGGATATACCTACAACATTGATGAATATTCATTGTATGTCGGAATTCTTCCGATTCTCCTGTTTATCAATTTTTTTATACGGAACAAGCAACAAATTCAAAAATACCTTCCCCTCCTGTTAACGCTTGCTGTTATGGTGCTCCTTATGCTGGGGAGAACCACGTCGCCATCGTTGTATGCATGGCTCAAGCAAATCCCTATCTTTTTTCAATTCCGGGTGTCGCAACGGTTTCGGTTTGATTTTATTATCCCTTTCGCATTAATAGCAGGATTGGGCCTGGATAAATTAATCTCTCAGAAAATCATCAAGCCGTACGCCACGCCTCTTTGTGTTTGTATTGTCCTAGTCCTATTTTTCGATTTAGCATCATTTTCTTCCTCGCGCTTTTTGCAACATACGCTGATCGTGAACGATACATTTCCCCGCGTTTTTGCACCGCAGTTTTCACAAATAACGACAAATATGAATACGTATGTGCTTTCCTATCGAAACGACCCGCTGGTAAAAACAAAAAATAGCGCATCCACCTTTACACCTTCTTCTCTTGAATTTATTGCGCTTCGCCAAAATTTGGGCATAACACACTGCTATGATACGGTCACGAGACAAATATACGTAAAAGGATCAGATGAGAGCGGTTATCGGGGTGAGTGGTATACATTGGATAATTCAAGAAAGATAACGGTTACAAGCTGGAGTCCTAACGTCGTGACGCTTGCATTGGGTTCACCGGTGTTTCACAAAACAAGCGATATACTTGTGTTGAATCAAAATTATAATTCGGGATGGTATGGAGAAAAAAACGGCAAGTTATATCCTGCAGAAAGCCTTCATGGTTTATTATCAATCCCGGTTACTAGCACCGATCAATCCGTAACGTTCAGATTCCTCCCATATAGAGGATTTTTTGAACAAATGAAAAGGGCCGTAAACTGATTAATGTTCCAAATGTCTTAGGGTTCACAACCGGCTGTGGAGAACCGTTTACAGTATTAAAACCTACTTCAAAACTGCCGTATTGCCTCCCGAACAATTGAATAATAGCTTGGATCTGACAATTAACGAATCTTAAGTTGAATTGAAACAATATCTGACTATACTATCCTTATGTCTTGGCAATTATTAGTTGGAATTAGCGTGCTCCTGTTCTCGTTTAACAATTTATTTCATCGGGTGTTGATGAAAGATGAAGCGTCCGATCCATATGCACAATTTGTTATGTTTTATGGATTAGGAGGATTATTTTCTTTCATTATTACATTGTTCCACGGAGGTTTTCATTACCAACTAACTTTGAGCCAACTACCGTTTTTCTTATTGCTTACCGTATTTGCAACCGCTGCACCAATCTTAGCTTTTAAAGCCGCAAAAATCATTGAGGCATCGGAAAGCACAATACTACTCTCAAGCTATCGACTCTGGCTTGTCATCGGAGCATTCTTATTTTTAGGAGAAGCGTTTTCGTGGAAGAAAATTCTCGGTACCATCATCGTTCTAACAGGAGTCGCCATCGCTCAGTGGAGAAAAAATAAATTTGTCATCAACCATGGGGCAGTGTATATATTATTCGCTGCTCTCTGCTATGCAATTGCTGATGTTGTTTCGTTTAACATTCTCAAAAATTTTGAGGCAGTCTCTTTTAATGTATATTTAGGCATATTCACGGTTATACCTCTGCTTCTTGTCAGACCTAAAACATTGAAAAAATTATCTTTTTATTTAAAGCCTAAATACGCCGTAAGCATCGTCGCAGTTACCATGGAAGACACCACTGCAACCATTTTAATTTATTTTGCCTATCAAATGGCTAGAAATGCATCCCAAATATCACCGATTATGGCAACGCAGACAATACTTTCCGTCATCCTGGCTGCCTTAATACTCAAAGAAAGAGACAATATGGTTAACAAATTGATAGGCGCGGCTGTAGTGGTAATAGGAGTAATACTTGTCCTTTAAAAAAATTCTGCTAAATCAAATAGGTCGTGTTTATTAGATTCTAATCCCGTCCCCTAACAGCCTCAGGCTAAATTGATTCTTGAATCTGCGGAGAGCGCGGGACGAGATTGAAACTTTTTACGTCCAACCAGATCGTCCACTTTTTTCCTGATTACGTTAAATGTTTCTTCGGTCGCTTTGATTTTTTCTCCATCATCTCTACTATTTGTATCAAGATCCCCGATGGTCCAGATTTCGAAAAGGTTGGGATGAAACTTGAATTGTGTAACACAATAGTTGTAATAGTTTCTGTCAAAAAATATGATTAGATCTGCCGAATCTAGAAGAAGCTTGGTGGTCTGGGTCCAGTTGGGTTTTTCAAACGGGACGAGTGTATGTATCTCGATGAGTCTTTGAGTCAACCAGGAGATCGGTCCTTTATCGTTACCGGATGCATGCACCCCCGAAGAAACGGCTTTGACATCTACTAATCTCTTCGAATTTAGATATGCCTCCGCCAGACGACTCCTATACGTATTGCCCAAGCATATAAAATGAACTGTCATTGAAATAGTATATCAGGGGCGGATCATAGACGCTGTTAGAACTTATTTATATATTAAAGCTAGCAATTCTTCCTTCCATCCAATAGAATTCTGAGTAGGAAGAAATTTATTGGAAGGACACACTGTTGACGAATTTACCTCTCTATGTCCAAAAATTCGGTTTTTGGGAACCAGACAGTACTTTAACCTAATTAAAGCAGCAGCTGATTCTAATTCTAAGTTGCCAGGTCGAGAGTTTTCAAAATCATTATCAAAAACTATCGCTATACTTCGACAATTTATATTCCAATTTCCTGATTGCCAACCAATTTCCTGATCAAGCAACAACCTCTCCTGTGATCCGTCTGAACGAATTAACCAATGATAAGCCCAAAACATTTGTCGACCATTTCTGAAATGGCCAGAATAAACAGGTTTATTGTAAACTTCTGGGTCTTCTCCACTTTTAGAATCAGCATACACTGAAGAATATAGTCTAAAAAGCTCTATAGCTGATAATCTTTCTTTTGATATACCAGGTTTATTACTGGTATGGTGAATAACCACCGTATCCACCGGTTTCCTTTCAAGATCCCAATTTTTCCCAGTCGTTCCTAAAAAGATGTTTTTTGATTCCAAATGTTTCTGAAAAAAGTCGTAAATTTTCTCTTTTTCTTGTTCGTAGAGCTCCGGTTCGGTTGATTTAAGTTTCTGTAATTCCTGTAACTTTTTATTAACAAACTTGTACCAATCTGGTCTTTTAATGAGCTCGCACCATTCATCAGAATTTAGTATCACAACTAATTATAACCTACTTCATCACCATTTTAGTGTTTGCGGAAGGGGCGGGATTCGAACCCGCGGTGACCTTACGGCCACGTACGCTCTCCAAGCGTATCCCGTAAACCACTTGGGTACCCTTCCTTAATGGCCTTGATTGTAGCAAAATTCATATATCGCTGTATATGATGATTGTTGTGCGAACCAATAATCGAATAATATCTATCGACATCCTGTTTACGATAGACAAATACTCCATGGGGAGTCTTTTTGGCAGTCAATCCGAGAGAAAGAAGTATCTGAAAAACAAATTCCACCAAAGGTTGAGAAAGATTAGTGAATGTTAATCCAAGATTTAGACAGTACACACCATGACTTACATGGTGATGATGATACACACATCCATCTGTATCCATAAGTCCACGTAAACAAGCTTGTGCATAATTACTATTATTTTTCACCCAACGGGGCACCTGTGCTTGGCGATTAACTTTGCTTCCATATTCAACACCTAATTTGTCCAATATTTCAATTAATTTAATCCCAGCCAAAGAGATATTACACGTCTTTTCATTCTTTCTCTGATATATTTTAGGATGTACGTAAAAAAGCTTGAATATAAGATTTGATACAAATATTCGATATTCTTTTTCTTCCTTACTATTTAATGTAATTTTTAGTTGATAGCGCGTTAGCCCTCCGTCTCCAAGAATAATACCTATGAATTCAGCAAGATCCGAAGACAACTTTGGCATAGGAAATTGTTTCGCAATTTGGCAATTACTATATTTTCCCGGGAATTGCTTTCTTCTCAATTGGGATATTCTACCTCCTTTTTGTCTCCCTTCTTTCGTTCCCGGTGGCCCGTATAAGATCAATCGCTTTAGTCCACCCAGTTTTGCTCCCTTTTTGACATACCAATAATCACTAAGTTCAGTTGCGGATATATTTCGTATATGAAATTTTTTTTGTATCTTAAGAAACGCGTTCTCTGATAAAGTAAATTTTTCCCGACGCCAGTCCCGAATTGTTCTTTCGCTTACACCACAAAGAACGGCCAGTCCACGTACTGTAACTTTTCGATTTTTAATGATGGATATTAAAAATTTGGATTGTTCACCCTTTGAAAAAAGTAATCTTCCCATTAAATTATTCTAGATAAATATAAACAAGTTTGCAATACCTCCATTTCATTCGATGCTATAATCTACTCAGCATGTCAACATATATGAAAGCGATCATCGCAGTAATTATTGCTTCTGTTTTTTGGGGATCAGCCGGAATTGTGGCCAAGGTATTGCTTGTTCATTTCGATCCATTCACCATTGCTCTTCTTCGCGCCATCCTTGCATCCGTCTTTATTCTCCCTGTTTTCTTTCACCAAAAATTACCGTCACTCCAGAGCGTCATAAAAGATATAGTCCCGATTTCGATGTTAAGCGCCATTAATATTGGAATCTATTACATCGGGATGCAAAGGACGACCGTAAACGCATCGGCAGTTATGTATGCCGCAACGCCGCTCCTTGTGACCATCATTTCCGCAGTCACTATTCATGAAGAGATGTCGGTGAGTAAAATAGTAGGTATTCTCATCGGCTTTATCGGCGTATTGAGTTTTCTGATCCTCCCGGAACTTGGTCACGGCGACATCGGATTCGGAACACCCGTCGGAAATCTTATTCTTTTAGTCGCAATCGTGAGCTGGTCAGGATATATTGTCGGCTCCCGGTATTTAACGAACACAAAACATTACAATCCGATGCTCATCACCTCTGTTTCAATGTTTACTTCTGTTGTATTTCTTTTTATCGTCAATCTGTTTGTTCCCCACCATATCGACGCTGCAGCACTGACCAATCCGACCATTATTGCCAACTTTCTGTACTTGGGACTTTTCGTTACCGTCGTGACATACGTATTATTTCAATGGGCGATTGGGCAACTTTCTTCAACCACGGCCTCCCTCACGAATTATCTCCAGCCGATCTTTGCATTTTTCTTTGCATGGATATTTTTCGGAGAACGGATTACTCCCGCATTTTTATTCGGCAGCCTCCTTGTTTTGTTGGGGGTATTTATCGTCACCGGAGACCGGCTCCTCGAGCATGTCCGTTTGTTCAGAACGAAGCGGCGAAACGGATAAGTTCTTCTTTATATATATTTTCCCGGAACAGAAATTCTTTAGGCTGAAGAATCGGTAAATCGCTCCCCGCCGTGTCGGCGTATCCCTGAATAAGAAGATCAAAATACAGATCTCCGATTTTTTGCCGTAATGCCCGGAAAGCAGGTTCACTTTTCCCCGATTCCATAATTTTGTTTACCATCCTATGCGCATCCAAGTGATGGAAAATAACTGTGGAAATCTGATCAACGAGTGTTTTAGATAGTCCCCAACGGGTGCAGATGGCGACGCTCATATCGCGTCCCACAACCTCATGACCGGGGCAGTTGTTCTGTCCGGTTGCAGGATCAGTAATCATCGTCTTGCCGCATCCGACATCGTGGAGAAGGTTGATCGCAAGGATAATATTTTGGCGTGGTACTCCATCAATTTCCTTTTTAAGTGCATGTACTAATTTTTTCTTTTTGGAGTCCCCGGCAAACGGAAACGTCATGATGTGCTGGGCGTGAGAAACGACAGAGGCAGTATGGTCAAAAACGGACTGATGATCATGCCATGGATTTATGGCAATGACATCTTTTTGCTCATATAATTCGGGAACCCATGAGGATAGGTTGCCCGACAGGAGGTTATCGGAGGTAATATCAGGAAACTTATTTTGCGAATTCTTCATGGAGGGTTTTGCGGATGCTTTTCCACCAATCATGCGAATCACTTGTTGAAAGCTCGTGGGCAAGCGCTATGGCTTCCGGCAACCGAAGACGTTTTGCATTTCCGGTAAGCCATTCCTTTGCATGCGTGTTCCCTTTTTCCATTAATAATTTAAGCTCCACAAGAAACGCGATGACGTTGGCCTCATAGGCGATTTTTGCCTCCAGTGTTTCTTTTTTTTCGTACGTATCAAGTGTGCTCAATAGTTCATCGTCAATGCCGCCGAAAATATCGCGGTTTGCGCGGTCCTGATCTCTTGTCATGTAAAACTTTGCAATTTTATCGAGATCTCCTGTCCGCGCTTCGTGAAAATCATGGAACACACTCATGACGAGAACAGTTTCCAAACTGATCCTGCCACTACGCTCAGGGCTGTTGACTTGTATTAATTTCGTCAACAGGTATGCGATAACACAGGTCATGAAGGTATGTTCACCGACACCTTCGTCATTATCACCCATAATCATCCAACCTGTGCGCTTCATGCGCTTCACAACGGCCGCCTCATAGATGAGATTTTTAATGTTGGCAAGATGTTTGGTATACATAAATTTCTTTTTTGTCATCCCGGCCACTGAGCCGGTATCCAGTTTTCGAAACTCATGGATTCCGGGTCAAGCCCGGAATGACAATAAATCGGTGCGCTTCTGAGCAGAGTCGAACTGCTATTACAGCCTCCGGAGGGCCGCGTTCTATCCATTGAACTACAGAAGCATAAACCTATTGTATCAAAGAGCGGCTGCAGGATATCCATTAAACTACCGTGTCCCTCGTAGTTCCGCCGTGTCGGCGGGACGAAGTGGGATAGGAGCTTTATGGCTTTATTATACCCCAAAATAGAATTGTAACGAAACTTGAAGATTATATGATGAGGGAAAGGTCGCCATGGATGATCGTAGGCTGCATAGCGAAAAGCTCAGTGATGTAGTCCATATCTGGAATGGGGTTAAGAAGGAACATTTTTTTCCCCAACCAATACGCAAGACCGACTTCGAGGAATGTGTTACCTCCAATATAATTTTTTATCCCCTTTTTGTCGTAATTCAATACAAGAATAGCGTCTGATTTTTCAATTTTCCGGAAATGCTCCCGTATAAAATCATGCTGGATTTTTGCAGAAATTTTCGCCTCGTCAATCGTCGGGTGCACGTAGCCGATCGTGTCCATAAGTTCGATACTTTTGGGAACCAATACGGTGTGCCCCGCTTTTTCCAGTTCTTTTTGGATCCGGCGCATGTTCTCATGAAACTGCATGCTGCCGCAAATGGCGATAATCATAACGTTTTTGGTTTTGAAACAATTTTTATCTGGCAAAGTTCACGGAATCCGTCTATCCCATGCTCCCGCCCGATGCCTGATTTTTTGTATCCGCCGAACGGATTAAACGGCCGGAAATGCCCAACACCGTTGACATCGACATTGCCGGCTTGAATTGCTTTTGATATACGGTCAATACGTCCCCTGTCTTTTGTAAACACCTGCGACCCGAGGCCATAGATCGTGTCATTCGCCTTTGCAATTGCGTCTTCTTCCGTTGTAAATGGAACGACGGACAACACGGGACCGAATACCTCCTCTTTCCAAACGCGCATCGACCGATTGATATGTGTAAGAAGCGTTGGGGCATAATATGCGCCTTTGAGTCCCACTGGCTTCTTACCCCCGATTACAACGTTTGCCCCTTTTTCTATGGCGTCTTTGACCTGGCCCTCGAGAAGATCAAGTTGTTTTTTAGAAACCAGAGGACCGAGCGTTGTTTTCGGATCTTCTGGATCACCAACAACAATCGTCTCGATTTTATTCTTGAGTTTTGTCACAACATCATCAAATATCTTTTCATGCACAATCAACCGCTTGTCCGCATCACACGTCTGCCCACAGAACATAAACCGCTTTGACATAACACCGGCAACCGCACCCTCAACATCAGCATCATCAAAAATCAGCACCGGATTTGAACCGCCCATCTCAAGAATTGCTTTAATAAATTTCTTACTGGCTTTTTGATACAACAGTTGACCAACTTGGGTGCTTCCGGTAAACCAAATGAGATCAATGTCACCATCAGTAAGTGCCGCTCCCACTTTTGCGCCGCCGTGGACGAATGATAAAACGCCCTCGGGTAGCTTTGCATCACGGCAAATTTCTTCAAGTAACTTTCCGGTCAGTACACATTCCTCTGCCGCCTTATAGAGAACCGTATTACCGACAAGCAAGTTGGGAATCACTCCCCACACAAACATATCAAAGGGTAAATTCCACGGAGTAATCACCGCTGCTGTCCCAATCGGCTCGTAATACACCGTATGAAGAGAAGTGTCATCCTGTCCGACAACGGTGGGGGATATCGCATTCTCAACATTACCAAGAAACCACTCAAAATATCCCTTATTCCAAAGCACCTCATCAAGGCACGCAGTTATCGGCGTCCCCACTTCGCGGGTTATAATTGAAGCGATCTCGCTTGCATGTTTCTTACATAAATCGTTAATACGTCGCACATACTCAATCCGTTTTTTTACGCCGAGCATCCTCCAACTTTCTTTCGCGGCATTGGCGTTTTCAACTTTAGTCCGAATTTCAGAATCGGAAGAAACTGAAACCTCACCGATTTTTTCATAATTTTTCCCCGGATTTGTGGAAATAATTTTAGTCATATGCCTCCTATCATAATACTAAAGAACAGAAAGTATATCCTGAAAAAGTTTTTCAAATTTTGTATACCCACTTGCGCGATTAAAATGACCAGCATTTGATATACATGTTAACTTCACCATAAGATGATTAGCTATTGCCTTCCCGTTCTTTAGACTCGTATACGGATCATTGTCTGAATGATAAACGAAAAACTTCTTGGAGTGAGATCTGATGACATCCCAATCAAACTTATATCCATTACTAAACTTATACGATTCACGATACAACACATATGGTTTGATTCCGATTGAAGCAGAAACGAGAAATGACGCATAAACCGGATCTTTTAATCTTTCCAGAACACGAAAGAGAAATAATCCACCCCGACTATGACCGATGAGAATCGTATTGGCGTCAATATATTTGTTATATTTTTCTAATACCTTCAATCTCGTTTCAAGTGAATCGTTCTCCGGAAGAGGAAATTGTGGAACAAATACCTGATGACCTTTCCTTTCTAATCTTTCTTTAAGCCATGGAAACCAATTTTCTTCCGGATTTCCTCCGGTCCCATGGAAAATAAATATATTTCGTTTCATACAAAAGTAGTGATACTATCTCCCGTGGACCTGCGGAAGGGGTGACCTGCCTGCCAGCGCCTGAGCGAAGCGATGGCGGGCAGGGATTTGCTCCGCATTCAAGCGGAGGATACAGGATTCGAACCTGTGCCTCCCTTTCGGGAGAACGGTTTTCGAAACCGTCGCCGTAAACCACTTGGCTAATCCTCCCGCATCTTCAGCGGGTCACCGATGATGGCGTTCCTGGGCAGAGTCGAACTGCCATCACAGCCTTCGCAGGGCCGCATTCTATCCATTGAACTACAGGAACCTGGGCTCTATTATACCCTGAACGGAAGGGAAACGGAATTATGAAGTGGGTTTTTCCAGCGGTACTTTCTCCGACAGCCAGCCTGCGGCATTATCAACCCATGTTTTCTCGGGCGTTTCGCGGTAGGGAATATGCTCCGAAAGGAGCTCACGGACCCTTTTTGGAGTTTCACTTCCCAAAAGAATAATAATCCGCGTACCGAAATTCGGTTTTATAACCACCATATGCTGCCCCCACTGTTCTTCAAACCAGAATTCCGCTAGCTCCTCCCACCGGTAATAATGCCCGACACTCTCAACCCCCAAATTCGTAATCTTGTGTTCGACGTTTTCGGGCGGCACTGTTGAGAGGACGTAGATAAGAAAAACCACCGACACGACGGCGGCGATAAGCAGAAACTCCTGCATAAAGACGAGAATGACGAGAAGGAAAAAGATGATGGCCCCGATATTGGTAAAATATTCACGGTCCCGTTTTTTAAACAGTCGCGATGGGGAAGTCCATGAGAGGAGCACTTCGCGTGGCTTGTCTCCTTTGGTAGCGGCAGATGATTTTTCCATAATTCCAGTATATATCAACGTGTTGATTTTTTCTTCGTCTCCATATACTTCCGCGCAACCTTGACGGCAATGCTTCCGCCGGGGATGAGAACACCTGCAGCGTCAGCGCCGATATCAAAAAGGAAGTTCGTATCAAGCACTTTTCCTAAATACTGCTGGAACAATCGGCTTCCTGACCTGACCTGTCCGGTTAACCCGTCAACCTCCATGATCGCTTCTTTATTTTTAGAATTCCACCGGTATTGGAATGCAAAAACCGGATGATAGCATAGTTCAACGGCCGACACCTCAACTTTTTCCTCAAAAATTTTATCCGCCTGAATTCCCTGAATCATCCGCGACAGTATCGTCCGCATAAGCGCTGACACACGGGTCTCGGGGGGCACAATGACGATCTCGCGCCCTGCAATTTTTGTCAAACCGGCGCTATCGGTTGCTTTGGGTGAAAACTGGAAAAGGGAACTGAGCGCCGGATTCTTTTCCCCCGTTATTCCATCAACATATACTTCCTCTTTTAAGTCTTCGGTGCAATGTTCAATAACCGGTGTATGAATATGTCCGTTCATCGTCGTATACTCTTTTCCCTCAACAGTAACGGATTGCACTTCACTTCCGGTCACGGGGACCTGATACATGGTGCTGCGGTCATAGACGTAATGGGCGCTTGCCGCCACATGCCAGAATGGCTCGAGGCGGTGCTCTTCGTGAATGATCGTAAAATCCTCGTCTTTCGGCTTTGAGAGGAAGCTTGCGACTTTACTTATGGCGCCAAATGCGTCGATTTTCTTTTCCCACGCGCGTTTTTTTGCCTCGTCTTTTGCGAGTTGTTCTTTAAAGACTAATATGCGCTCATCTGCCACCTGGATATCCATAGTTTTATTGTACGTTACTGCACAAGGGTATTATAACGGATAGGGGCAATTTGAAAACGCAGGAAAAGATTGGTAAACCTAAGCTCTCAAACTCACGATATCCTTTAATAAACAGACTTCTACAATGACTCTACTGGAATTTCTTCTACCACTTTAAATGTATGATCTTCATTTCGCGCGAGGTGATACCAGGCATTATTTCCGAGTATAGCGCTTTGCATATAACCAACATCTTTAAGTCTCCATCCAATTTGCTTCAAATTTTGTTTCTCTGGACTTTCAAATTCCGGACAGTAATAATAATCAACAAGATCGGGAGATAAGCTCATGGAAAGTAACCCTCCAAAAGCCCCATGAATGTCTTTTGATGCAATTTTCATAAATCGTTGAATATTTTTCGTTTTCATAAGAATAGAAACCAATAGATCATTAAATCGTAAATGACCACTTTCGCCCATTACGCCTATTAAAAATAATTCTGAGTATCCTTGTATGTCAGGACGATCTATATACCCAACACGACATGAATAAATGCTTCCATATTGCTCGTAAATCTCCCCATATGGAGCTTTCATTGCCTGATCAAAAAAATTTTGTGCATATTCCTTCTCCTTTGATACTGTCGGCTGTATATTTGTCTCGTAGACAGCAATAGGCACCAACAATTCACGTTCAGGATCAAAAGGCACTCTCTTCATTTCTGGATTTTTTATATCCGTGAGTGCTAATGGTAATTGATTGAGGCCAAGCTCACCGGCCGTATTAACAAATGTTTCTACTGAGATGTCTCGTAAAGCTTGTTTTACCATTGCGATACCTCTATGCTTTTTGTTTGTTATCCCGTTTGGAAAAGTTAAGACGTGATCGTTTTGAAAACCAATAATCGCCGCAAAACGCACAGAGCCAACCATTTCCCGCGCGGATTCAACTATTTCCGGTTGATCAATGCCAAATTCTTTACGCGCTCTTTTTAAGAGTGGGTATCCTTTTTGATAAGGATTTCCAAAATCTATGGGCGCAATACTTTGTCCAGCAAGTTCATTATTAGTCATACATATTCACTTTGCTTTGCTATTTAATCTAAATTATAGCCCACCACGACAATAAAAGACATTAAATTTCCACAATTTTGTGTTTCTTTAAAAATCTTCTTCCAAAACCGGATTTGAGATATTTCTCAAATCTAAACCGATGCGCCACGTACAATAGTCAATTTTGATATAATCAGGAGGCTGGAAAGCCAAGGGAGAGTGGGCAGAACGGTTATGCACGAGTTCGCTAAACTCGCGGGACTTATACTCCCGAGTGGGTTCGACTCCCACACTCTCCGCAATAAAATGAGGAATTCCATCTAAATACAAGCTGGCTTAACATACATCAAAATCTGGATAACGAGGAGGGTGGGCGGGACGGTAACGCGCTAGTCTTGAAAACTAGTGGGAGTAATCCCTAACAGGTTCGACCCCTGTACCCTCCGCAAAATAACATCAATCTCTACTTTGTATGATGAAAGCACGGCCGCGATGGATCGTAACGTCCGCCTGCCGGCCGGTAAATTCATTGCTGATACCGATGGTTTGGCCACGATGAATTGTTTTTTTCGTAATTTCGTATTTAAAACCCGATAACGTCAATTGAATTGTGTTGGTGATAGGAATAAACGAAACATACCGGCACCCTCCCCTCTTTATCAATATTGTGCGACCTCTCCCCACCACTACTACCTCGTTTGTCTCATCCCGAAATACGGTAGGTATCCCGCACTTAGCAGACGCCTCAAGAAGTTGAAGCGTTCCCATCGTGTGATCAAGTCTCGTCCCGCTTCCTCCGAGAATTATGATTGATACGGGATGGAACCGGATGGCAAACCGAAGCGCGAGTTCTGTATCCGTGTAATTTTTTTCTGGTTTATAACACTTCACCTCCTCAACATTCTTCGAAATCATCTTCATCTCTTCAGGCGTCACCGAATCAAAATCCCCTATCGCCACATCGGGTAGGACCTCATGTTGAATAAGCCAAAAAGCTGCCCGGTCAACGCCGATAACCATGTCACCAACGGCAATGGATTCCAAAAGAATTGGTTCTAATCTTCCGTTTGCAACAATACAAATACGTTTATTCATATCATCATGCTAACATGTTAACATGCGAATACTTCTTATCTTGCCATCGTGACCGCCCAAACAACCTTTGCGCCGCCCCGTTTTAACACGTTGGCCGCGGAGCGCATGGTTGCGCCTGTCGTAAACACGTCATCAAACAAAAGAATGGTTGATCCTTTTAAGGCGGGGGCTGGTTTATTGATGCCAAAAACATTGTTCATATTTGAGAGGCGCATATCCTTATTCGGCAGTTCGACCTGCGGAACGGTCACTGCAGTGCGCCCAAGTATATCGGTACGGACGTGAATCTGCAACCGCACGGCGAGTAATTTCCCTAACACTTCCGATTGGTTAAACCCACGATACCGAAGTCGCGTCTTATGGAGCGGGACAGGAACCAAAAATGCTGAGGTATCACCTTTGAGTGCATACATCTCGTACGCTGACAGCGGAACAAACGAAATAAACTCGTGGGCTAAATCAGAAACGAAACGATATTTTATTTCTTTAATTGCCGCCCGCACGATATGGTTGTAATAAAAGAAACTACTTAAACCATCTAGTCCATACCGCGACCGGCACCTGGGATGCGTGACGCCTCCGATTGCCGGTTTTTCACACATCGGACAGATGCATTCATTGGGTGCAATGGGGATGACGAGCTTCCGGCACCGGTCACAGATATACCGCCCCAACCGGCCGCACCCGACACAACGCTTAGGGAAAATGAAATCTAAAATGCCCACAAAAATCCGCCTTCTTACTCCATAATACAGGAAGACGGTGCCTCGTGGCGTCGCGATTACACGACGTCCACAGCAGTAAATTCACTTCGTTCATTAACTGTCTGTGGAGATGCCGGGCAATGAACCCGGGTCCGAAAGTGAAACCTAAAAACATCTACAAGCGTAGTCCATTTAATTCTTCCCGACCGTCGAAACGGACAAAATAGGCCGGAAAGGGTTGACCAAATTGCTCCGGAATCAAGCGGTCAATTGATCCCTGACGTTCCGGCTGTTTTTACGCCCACACACCTTCACCGGAAGAAAGAATGTATGGACGGACATTAAGCATTCAGTGCTAACGCAATTCCTGCCTGATGTCGTTGGAAAGCAATCGCATAAAGCGCCCGCTCGTCCAACTCGCTAAGTTTAGTCTCAGCAATTATTGTTTGATAATGTTTTGCGGCTCTTTTATCATCGCCGGCTTGCAGTTTTTAATGTGCCACTCCCGTCGAATCATTCATCCCCATAATAAATAAACGAATCGAATTTCAATACATGAATAATCCAATAATCTAATGAAAATCATTCGTTTATTAGGTTATTCTATTATTCGATTATTATTTCACTTTCCCCCGAAACTCCCTCTCTAATTCCCGCCGTTGGTCGCGCTTCCGCTTCGTTTCACGCTTCTCGTATTGCTTTTTCCCGCGCGCGAGAGCGATCTCAAGCTTCACTAGGGGGCCTTTAGTATACCAAGAGAGGGGTATAAGGGTCAAATTAGCGCCGTCCGTCTTACTTTTTACGCTCAGTAGTTCCTTTTTATGCATCAAAAGTTTCCTCGTGCGCCTTGGGTCGTACCCTTCAGGCCGTGCGTAGATAAACGGGAAAACCTGTGCATTCACAAGATATGCCTCGGACCCGATAATCCGCACGAATGCGCCGTCAAGCGTTGCATGGCCACCTTTCAAGGATTTTACCTCAGCGCCCGTCAAAACTACGCCCGCTTCAAAGCGCTCCAGAATTTCATATTCATAGCCGACTTTGGTGTTTTTGATATTCATATGCCCCGCTATACACGCCCATATTGTACGCTATTTGAGGACAATGGAATAGATTTTGCCGCCTGCAAGAAGCAGTATTTTCTTATTTGACTCGGATACTACGATGTTCGTGGGACTAAATCCCGTGCTCCAGCGATATTGAGCCGCGTACATCCCGTCTTTATCCAAAACGACGACGCGGTTATTCTGTGTATCAAGCACGTAAATATTTTTTGCGTCATCGGTCGTATAAACCACAAGCTGCTTCCCAAACGCAGGATCCACGCCTTGGGCAAGATACGGGTTTACCTGACCCTGAGTAAACCGGAGAATTTTTCCGTCGGTTGTCCCAACCCAAACCGATCCGTCAATCGCAAGTGAGGTCGCGCCGGAAAAATCCGGCAGCGTGTCGGGATTCAAATATTCACGAATATCGGAAAACCCAGCGCTACCGCTTGCGTTCGTGTCTGTCGCAATATATTTCCAGATCCTGCTTTTTCCGACATCCAGTAGATATAAATTACCGCCAAAGGATGTGAGATTCGTCACCAAGTTCCACGAAGGATCACGCTTTACGACTTTTGTCGCCTTATTATTACTGCTCATATCAAATTGCGTGATTGCGTCTCCGGTCAATGCATAAAGCTGATCCCCGTGCACCGCAACGGATGAAACTCCTTTCATCCCGCTTCCGCCCGCAATTATTTGGGCATTTTTGGACGTAATATCAAGCGAATACACGGTGGCGGTGGCGCCATCCCCTATAGCTAGTGTCGTGCCGTCTATAGCAAAATTTGTCGCGGTTGCCCCTTTTTTGATAAGTCCCATATCGTAAAATAGGGACGGTGTCGTATTAACAATCTGCATCGCCTGAGACAGATTATCGGTAACTTTTCTATACAACACGCCGAGTTGATATCCGTCTGTTGTATTGGGCGATATTCTTTGCATATACGGATCAAGCAATTGTTTAGCAGTTGTTAGGCGTTCCCTCCCTTTAAGCGGATTGAGAGGAATTAGAGCGACGCCTTCATCAAGTGCATGCTGCGCGTCCGACATCGCGCTGTACATTGCCTGATTTCGCTTCACCGACACCTGTTTTATAACACCTAATAGGACGCTCACGGCAAAAAATCCGATTAGTACGACGACAATGGTTGCATTGAGATGTTTTTTATCCCGTCGCAATGCTTCAATGTACGTTTTTACCCTGGAAATGAATCCGGAAAAATTCATTGGCTGGTGATCATGTTTTTTGAAAATATCGGGAGTTTGAGAAACATCGTTTTTTTGGACAATAACCGGTTCCTGAGAAATTACGGGCGGCGATTCATCTTTCAATTGATTTTCCTCTAAATCGACGGCTTCAAATACCAGTGCGACACTCCCCTCTCCGCCTTTTTTTTCGTGAAGAAGGAGCGTTAATTTTTCGGCAATTTCAGGAGCCGGCAGATGATCAAAAAGATGCGTAAGCTCCTCATGGGGAAGTATTGCGGCAAATCCGCCCGATGATAAAAGAAACGTGTCACCCGAGCGGACCTCTCCGGATATCCCCCCGTCACGATGCATGAGACTTGCAAGCTCCCGCCCCCGCTTAAGATAGACGTTCCCCTTGCCGCGGAAAACGATATACACCACGCGTCCGACGGATAAAAGGAGCATCATGCTTTGAACATGTGGACTATTAGCGCGGTCAGCGATATCTTCAAGCGCACGGAGGCTTGAAATTTCGTGGCTTAATGCATCGCCTAAAAGAGACAATGTGGCAACCCCCTCTTCTTGGGCATTACCTGCCGGGTCCTGAATCTCGACGACGCCGTATACCGAAGGCAACACGAGCACCTGTCCCCAATGCGTTGCATCAACGGGTCCAACAGCAAGACCTATAGAGGACTTTATCCGCATATCTTTATCTTATCACGAAGCAATTAAAGGATAATAAGCGCAAGGATAAAAATACCGATTGCGAGGGCTAAATGAATATAGGTGAGAATGCGAAGGATCGCCTCTGATCCCTCCTCGAGAACATTTGCCATCAGGTGTTCCTGCCGCACCATGACTCCGGCAAATACGATATAGACTGCGACACCTAAAAGGGTAAACAATTTTGCAATAAGCCATAATGTCCCGGGGAACGTTTGTGTAATCATATAGAATTTGGCAACCCCTCCGTGAGACTCCGTATCGTTTCGACAACGCGCTCAGGGAACGGAATCATCTCAAATTCCAGATTTGGGGCCTCTCCGGCCGTTTCAATTTTTACGTTACCATAATTGAATATTGCGGCAAAAATTCCCCCTGAGGTAAATGAGATGTCCTGAATTTTGTTCAGTTCCGCCTCAGAAAATTTTTTGTAGAGTAAGTAAAAAAAATCAATATCAATAACCCGTTCGTTGGTTACAATATAAATATTAAAAAACCATCCTAAGAATTTCGCGAGAACAAATCCGAGAGTTGCAAGATACCATAATGCAGTACCAATAATGATGTACCCGATAGGTATGGACAACGATATCGGTAATATATGAGTAACCAATGGGAAAATAACAGTCGGCGCAATTGCGATAATAAACGCGATAAGTATCCAGGGAACGTTCACGATAAAATGTTGCCGTAAAAATAAAATAACCGTCTCCTGTTCTTCCTGAGTCTCAAATCGAACACTATCGGGATGTACCGCAAAGCTGGTTAACGGCGTCATGGGAGTGTGTTCACTGCCGGCGCCAAACGTGGTATTTGCTGTGGTTTTCTGCTGCGCATTTATTGGCGGACTATGGTTAGCTGAATCAAATAATGTCGGCACAGAAGTATTGTACTAAAGAGCTTACTTTTTCTCAACGTTATAGAGCGGTCCGACGATTTGAATATTTGCGGGCGCCCGGAGGTTAAAATAGGTTTTAAAGTCACCTCCGTCAAATGTGTCGGATTTCCCATCTCCCGATACGGAGACGGATGTTACCCTGCCGGTGCCAAAATCCGCACTCATTGATACATTGGATACTGAATTATATGCACGGTCACCGAGTTTCGATCGAACGGTCGCCGCATCCCATGTATCGACACCGTCGGGATTCGGTTTATCGGGTTGAGTGAGGTGTTGCTGTGATGAGCCGTCTTGATGGGCCAAAAGAATCACATTGGCGATATCGGCGACTTCTTCAGGTTTTAACCACGCAGTGCCACCGTTTTGACTGCGCGCGCCCCAATCACAATAAAACCATGGACTGTCACGATCATACGCGTTACTTCGCAAATCCGAAAATCCCGACACACTTCCGCTTGTCGTATCCACTGCTCTTTTAGTGTAGCTCGTGGCTGACCACCCCTGTAAATCACCCGTGCTATAGACATATCCCCCATGCGTCGAAGAAAAAAATGCTTTAATCGGATTTCCCCCTTGCACCATAACCTGTGTTCCCGTATCGTCTACAGCCTGATTCCAGGCGCCTCCCTTTTCGCCGGACTGAAACACCTGACAATACTGATTCGCACAAATAGACATATTGCCGTTATTTGTCGTCGCCAGTACGTACGAACGTATGGCTATCACCTGTGCTTTTAACGATTCTGAAGGCCAATCACCAGGAACCTCGTAGATCCGTTTCACATAATCATTTAATTTTCCGCTCCAAATAATGTTCCCTTGATTCACGCTGTTACTGTCGTTTACTTTTATCGTAATGTTCGCGTCAACGCTCTGATACCCGTCAAAATTGTAATATGCATGGAGAATAGTATCAGCATTTTGTCCTACTTTAGCCCTCCCTAATGCTCCATATTGATTTAACCCCACGCGATTCGGCACGCCGAAAGTAAAAAACCCAAAAGCGCCGCCAAACCCCGGATCTTTACCATTGGTTAAATCGCTCGAACATCCTCCGCCGCTTATGGCAAAAAGGGGGATTCCAAGTCCCGCAAGTTTTTGTGCCAAAAACTCCTGTTGACGGGCTGATATTGCGGCCATCGCACTCTGAAGTTGCCCTTCATACGCTGCTACCTGTGCTAATAATTTCCGTATTGTCTCTGCACGCTTATCCGTATCTGCCTTAAGCTGGGCAAGCGACGCCTGTTCAGAAACTAGTTCTTTTTTTTTGGTCTCCAAGTCCTGGACGACAAGCGCAGTCTGTGTAATCACTTTTTTATCTTCATTGACTGCAGCCTGCTGATACCCGATTGTCCGAAATGCCGAACCAATATTTGTCGATGAAAAGAAAAGTGCAATCACATTATTGGTAAACGAGCGAATATAGAACTCCCGAATCCGAGCGCTTGCAACCGTATATAATCCTTCCAACTGCTTCTCCCCTAGGGCTATTGCAATTGTCTTTTGTGCTACATCGGCCTCGATTTGTTGAATGCGAGCCTGGAAAGCTGCGATTGCCTGGTTCATTTTATCAAGTTCCGCGCGGTGCGGCTGTGCGGCTTTTTCAATATTAGAGAATGCCTCGCTGCATTTTGCGCTAATCATGGTGACTTCATTCGGATTACATGATTCAAGGTTTGCTTGCGTCACATTTTCACAGGTCACACTTGAATCACACGCATGTACACGCACCGCGACAACGAGCATGAATAAACCTATTGAAAATAGTAAGACGGTCTTTTTCATTGAAGCGTTACTATTGTACCATTCTTTATTTTCCCGATCGTATTTGTTACACTGAATTTATGCGGATATTTGGCTTTATTGTCGCGCTATTTTTGGTGTTTTGGCTTATCCCGACTACGAAAGTCCAGGCCGCATGTAATGGAGCAGCACAAAATCTATTCTCGCAAACCGTAATGTGCACAAAAACCCAGGTTCAATGCATCGGCAATGGTCCAGTGAACTTCACTGGACAATGTTGTGATACCGCTGCAGAATGTCCGTCAGGCACTCGCCCCGCGGGGGTTTCACAAACGTATAATATTTGCGACTCGGTTCCAGATGCTCAACATGCTGCCTGCATAGGTTGCATGACAAATACGGGCGATTCGACTCAGAAGACGTGGACCGCAATCGGATGCATTCAGACTGATCCGAATGATCTCCTTGGATGGATTATCAAACTCGGTATGGGTTTAGCAGGCGGCATAGCGTTTCTTCTTATTCTCTTCGGCGGACTGCAGATTATGACCAGCGCAGGCAATCCTGAGCAGCTTAATGCCGGACGCGAACTCGTCAGCTCCGCGATAACCGGCCTTATTCTCATTATCTTTTCCGTCTTTTTATTATCATTTATCGGAATTAATATTATAGGGATTCCTGGATTCGCAACGGGACAACAAGGGACAATGGGTCCTCGATAATATATTCTTTATGAACCATATACTCGCCCAATCATTAACAATTCCTTGGACAAATGGCCCCGCGAAAATCAATGGGCCCCTACAGGGTGGACCACTGGGGACAAATCCGTCGCTTGGAGCAATACTTTCCCGTGCTATAACATTCGTTTTTATCTTTGCCGGATTTGGATTATTCATCATGCTGCTTGCGGGTGGATTCACCTTTTTAACAAGCGCAGGCGATCCAAAACAACTGGAAAAAGGGCAACAGCAGCTAACCAATGCGCTCCTCGGATTCTTAATTATCTTTGTGGCATACTGGCTTGTTCAGGCATTGGGGATAATATTCGGTGTCGATGCGATTAAAAATATCTTCGGGTAGTGCTATTTTCCGAATCTCCTCTGACGCAGCTCAAAGTCGCCGACAATTTCATCAAATCTGGTTACGGTGAAATCCGGCATGTGCCAGTCGGCAAAATATAACTCACTGTATTCACTCTGCCACAACAAAAATCCGCTTAACCGCTTTTCGCCCCCTGTGCGCACGATAAGCTCTGGATCGGGAATGCCCGTAGTATCTAAATACTGAGAAAACTCATTAGAGGTAATCTCACGGGTTTCGTTTTTTTGATCTTTATGCCATTTTGCAATTGCACGAAGCATTTCATCGCGTCCGCCATAATTTAGTGCGAATATTGCAGTAATTGCGGTGTTGTTTTTTGTTTTTTCAATGAGCGCGGTTATTTGCCGCTGAATGTTATGATCAAACTTTGATATATCTCCAATCATCCGAATACGGACTCCGTTTTTGTGCAATTTTTCGCCGAAATGTCCGAACCCCCACTGAAGTAAATTCATAATTCCTTTCACTTCACCAATATCGCGGTTCCAATTTTCCGTTGACCACGCCCAAAACGTAAGGTACTGGATGCCCATCTCCGATGCGTGTTTAATGAGAGGCTCCAGTATGCTGTTTGCGACACGCCTGTGCCCCTCAAGAACCGGCAAATTGTGCTCTCTTGCCCACCGTCTGTTGCCATCCATGATGATCGCGATGTGTTTTGGAATGTGTTGTGATTTCATAAATTTTAAAATAAATGTGCATCAACTATCCGCGCCCCGGCGCTCGGTTTATTGACCAACACTGATTGTATATGAGAAGTCTCTTTCAATCCATCGGTAACGTGCTTTTCATTTCTTCCTTCACAAATCAAATGGACGTTTGGACCGGCATCAATGGTAAAAAACACCGGTAATCCTGCTTTCCGCCAGCGGATCACAGCGCGTATACACTCGATTGTTGCTTCACTCCAATAGAAAAGTGACGGCTTTTGCGTTATAGCAACTGCGTGCATCGATATACAATCTTCCTCAATAGTTTCTCCCAACATGTTAAAATCTTTTATTTGTAACGCATTTTCAACACGCGTTAATCGTGCATCAATTCCCAGAATGCGTAAGGGCCAAAACGGACTGGTCGCAACAGCTTCCATGCCGGCAGTTGTAGAAACTGATTTTTGTTTTTGATCAACAATCACAAGAATATCCCGGAGATCCCAGTACGTATTGGGATATAGTGAATACGCGAATGAGCTTTGTGATGTAGTACCCGCTTCCCATTTGACAAATCCGTCGGGTATAGACCGACACGCGGAACCGGATCCAATGCGCGCTAAGACAGTGAGCTCTTGTTGGGAAAGCCTCAAATCTGCGGCTTTACAACCCGCTTCTGTGAGCGCTGCAAACCCGGAGGCAGACGACGCAATCCCTGCGCCGCGGGGAAACGTATTTTTTGTTTTCACCTTCACCCGGTTAGTACTTTTTGCTCTCTTGCGAATTCTGTCAACATGATCAATCACTTTCTGTTTTTCTGCGGCGGAAAACTTGTCACCAACCAATTCAACCGAATCCTCGGAAAAATGAGAAGAAAATTCGACTGTCGTTGTCGTTGTTGCGCCCGATAAATTCATCGAGATTGATGAATTTGACGGAATACGAAGCGCATCGTCTCTTTTCCCCCAATATTTGATAAATGCGATATTGGAAGGTGCTTGAGCGGTCGCTTTCATAACACACCTACCTCCTTAAGTGCTTGAGCGGCTGCAGAGGTCAGAATCAATTTTTTACTCGCCACAAATAATGCAATTTCGCGCGGGGCGAAAAACGTAAGATCGGCAACCTCCTGGGCGTCCGGTGTAAACGGGCCATTGCATAACCCCCGAAATAATGCGGCCCGTTCAGTTTCAAATTCGTTTGAGGTAATAAATTTTTTAACAAATGTAAGAGGCATATCGACGCCTACCTCTTCCTGAAGCTCACGGTGTACGGCCGCTTCGTCCGTTTGACCCTTTGTCACGTGACCTGCTGCGGAAATTCCCCACAACCCGGCTTCCATATCCTTGGTCATGCTGCGTTTTTGGAGCAGGAGTTCACCCTTGTCGTTAAAAATGAGCGCGCCCACCGTCCTATGAATGAGCGTTTTATCATGATGGCATTCGTATCGTGTTTTATAACCGACGATCTCATCGTTTTTATCAACGACAATAAATAATTCTTTTTGATCATCCGTTGTTTCCACGCGAACCCCTTCTGCATTTGGACTTACTGTGAGAACAGTGCCACCAACCGCAGTGATCGCCTTCTCAACGACAAGTTTACCCTTTACCCCATCAGGGTGAAGGGCGATCATGCAATCCCCGCCTCCGGCACCGGATAATTTCGCTCCATACGCACCCGCTCCTTTTGCTGCACTGATGAGTGACTCTAGCTTTTCTGAGCTTACTCCCAGATCGCGAAGATAATCCTGGTTAAAATTCATAAGCGTGCCCGTGCGCTGCCAATCGCCATCTTCAATACGCACTTTCCCCTCATCGACAAGCTTTTGAATAGCCTGAAAAATACGCGCAACTTTCTCCGGATATTGTTCTTTTAACTTAGCGACCGTACCGATAAGCGTTTTTGTGTCCGCTTTGATGCCGGTATATCCGACTATTAAGGGAATTTCGCCGATTTCCATGGGCTCAATCACGCGCCCGCCGCCCGTAAAATACAGCGTTCCTCCCCAGATAGCAGCTGCAACATCAAATCCGCTCCCGACGCCCTGAATATCCAACACTGTTTTATATGCGAGATCAAATAGTTGTCTATTATCTAGTTTTCGATCAAATAGCTCAGATAGCGCCTTTAGAATCGACACCGTCGAAGCGGAGGACGATCCGAATCCGTATTGTGAAGAAAACTCGGATCGTATAGTAATAGTTACCCCGCAGTTCATCGGGTGTGCCGCGTGGAAATTTTTTACGGCGACCTCAACAAACCGAGCACCGACGGATACGTCTCCCGCTCCAAGATCGCTTAACGATTTTTTATATCCGGTAACGTTTACGTTCGGCGCATTCAATACGAATGTTTTTTCCTCGGTTAATGATACAGTCGCAAACATCCGCTCATTTATCGCAGTCACGATACTGGGATACCCATACACTACTGCGTGATCTCCCATCAGAAGCAATTTCCCGGGGGCGCTTGCCGTTATCGACTGATTATTTTTCATCCAATCGGACTCCTTCTTCACCAAGTTTTATGTTACGTAACGAAAAACTATAATTCCTGCAGATTGACTCAACTTTCGCAAGATTTTGATGATAACAAAGCAGAAAACCGACCCCCTCACTTACTCCCCCGCCACCTAAAATTTTAACCGCGCCGTCCGCTTCTTCAATTTGCCGCATAAGCGGCTGAACCTTTCGGCTTACGACTCCCATTCCCTCCAACGTTCTCTCGCCGATTCGTATTGCATCAATTAATTCGGACTCATTGCCTTCTTTGAGTGCTACCGTCACACGTTTCACCTGTTGTTCATTGAGATCAAGGAGTTTTTGCATCTCCGCAGGATTCTTTGATACCTTTTCTTTTACAAACGCAACCATCTCTCCCGTTGTTTCTTTCGGCTTTCCCGTATTAATCAGAAAAAAATGATTAGTTGTCACGTGCGGCTTAAACGGAAGCTGCCAAATACTTTTTAAAAACTCAAGCTCTTTTCGAAACCATATAAATCCTCCCATCGTCACCGCTGTATTATCTCCTCCCGATGGATTTCCATGTTGTTTTTTCTCAATCTCATATGCCAATTCATTAATCCGGATCGGGTTCCAGAGTTTTTTGAAAAAATAGATAATTGCACCCGTTAGTCCCACAGCGACCGCGGCCGATGAACCCAAATGAAATCCAGCCGGAATTTGAGAATCTATGGTAATTTTAATTGGAGGGTAATCCGTTATTTTTAACTCCTTAAGAAGAAAATCTATAGCGTATCGTGCATGATCGGTCGGCTCCCTAGAAACAATAGTAATTTGTTCCTTGATAGAATTATTTTTTTCCAGTTCCTCTATCGTCACGAAAAGCCGGAGATCAATTGCCGCGAGTAGTGCCGGCTTGCCGTACACAACGGCGTGCTCGCCCATAAGATGAACTTTCCCCGGTGCTGATACGCGTATTTTTTTCATATACCCCGTCTATATTGGCTTGACTTTTATCCCATACGGGATAACGTCATCCGTCTCCGTTTGGATCGTCCGGCGAACGACAGAAATGACCTTTTGACCGATAGCCAGGTGCTTTTCCTCATAATCCACCATCTGGGCGGCGATTGACTCGCCACCATCAAGCCGCACAATGACGACGGGATACGGGGCCTGATACCCAAAGTCAGCAGGGGGCACGCGGATCACGGTCCAAGAAACAACGACGCCGCGTCTTGCAACCATGCGCGCGACAAATTTTTGATTCCGCCAAACTTTAACAGGACTAATCATAATTTAGTACTTAGAACTTAGAGCATTAGAGTTTAGCTAAACTAAACTCTAATCTCTAAACTCTACGCTCTAATCTCTCATTAATATATGAACGGTCGCTGTTGCTCCGCTACCGCCGACGTTATGTGCAAGCCCGATACGCGCGTTTCCGCACTGACGCCTCCCTGCACGGCCCTTTAATTGATCAACCAACTCGACCACCTGCTTCACTCCCGTCGCACCGACCGGATGACCGCACCCTTTCAGGCCTCCCGACGGGTTTACTACGAGGTGTTTCGATTTTCCGAGCGTTGTTTCCCCATTTGCGATGGCAATCGCCGCTTTTCCTTTCTTGTAAAATCCTAAATCTTCCATTGCGAGTACCTCAGCAATCGTAAAGCAATCATGGACCTCAGCAACACCAATGTCCTCTGGCGCCATATGGGCTAATGCATATGCTTTTTGCCCTGCTTTCTTCGTCGATTTCAGTTCCAGTAGGCTCTCCCGCTGCGCAAGTCCCAATGAATCAGTGGCCGTGACGGACGCAATAATCTCAACGGGTTTTTTGTCAATAATTTGCCGCTTATCACTTGTAATGATGAGTGCCGCAGCGCCGTCGGAAATCGGTGAACAATCGAGTAATTTCAACGGGTCCGCAACACACGAGCTTTTCATCACCTGAGCGATGGTGATAGGCGTTTGAAATTGTGCATTAGGATTAAGACTTGCATGATAATGATTTTTCACTGCAACTGCCGCAAGTTGTTCTTCGGTTGTGCCGAATGTCGCCATATGCACCCGCGCAAGAAGCGCGTAAAGCCCGGGAAATGTTGCACCCGCCAGTCGCTCGCCTTCCCGACCCGCCCCCATAAGCGCTGTTGCGACGTCCTCGGGTTTATGATCGGTCATTTTTTCGACCCCCAAAACAACAACAGTTGTATATTGACCGGACAATACGCTATTTACCGCATTGTGAAGGGCCAATCCGCCCGATGCACAAGCGCCCTCAATCTTAAATGCAGGAACTGAGAGCCCAAGTTCCTCGGCAAAAAATGCGCCGATATGTTCCTGTCCACCCAACATGCCGGAGAGCATATTACCGACAAAAAGAGCGTCGACATCAGAGGTCTGAAGTTTTGCATCGGCAAGGGCACTGTCAACAGCTTCCCGCGCCAATGCACGAGGGCTGACTCCCCATAATTCACCAAATTTTGTCGTAGCGGCACCTATAATATAAATCTTCATAAATTTAAATCTAAAATCCTAAGTCCAAAATCCAAAATAAATTCAAAATTTGAATTTTAAAATTTAATCTTATTTTGAATTTTGAGTTTTGTGCTTTGAGTTTATATTTTATGTGTATTTTTAAGGTATCCGACGTAATCAATATTCATTTTATGTGCAACCTGTTGATCTACCAATTCACCCCTTTTTTTCCGCTGCTTCTGAATATCGACAATCCCTTTCCCCACTTGCCATAAAAATGCATCACTTCCGGCTCCTGATCCGTATGATGCCATAAATATCATGTCCCCCGGTTTTGCTACATCTAACGTCGCCGCTAGTCCCAAAAGCGCCGAGGCGGAATACGGATTGCCGATGAGATCAACGGTCAATGACGAGGCAAGCTGCTCATGGCTAAATCCCAAACGCCGCGCAACATCGCGGGGAAACTTCGCATTGGGCATATGAAAAACGCAGTGCGTTATATCGCCGGGTTTTATATGTGCCTGTTCAAAGAGCCGATTTGAAGAACCGATTACGTGAGCAAAGTATGCGGGTTCTCCGGTGAAACGGCCCGCGTGCGTCGGATAGCGGATGCCGTCCCTTCGCCAAAAATCCGGCGTATCAGACGAATATGACGTATATGACAGAAGCTCTGCCACCGGCTCATCAGTACCAATGAGATACGCAACGCCTGCCGATGCCGACGTATATTCAAGCGCATCATGCGGCTTACTTTGAGCAGTGTCGGCGCCTATTGCTAATCCCGCCCTGATGTGGCCGGATGTCGCAAGCCCAGCGATCGCCTGCATGCCGGCGGTTGCCGCCTTACAGGCAAACTCCAAATCAGCAGCCAGATAATGGTTTCCGACCCCCAACAATTCGCCGACGATCGTCGATGTCGGATTGACCGCATACGGATGACTCTCGCTCCCGACAAAAAGTGCTTCAATGTCAGTTGGTTTTTCGTTGCCAGAGTGTAAGGCGCTTACTGCAGCCTCAAGTGCAATCGTAACGGCATCTTCATCAACACCCGGAACTGATTTTTCTATAATTCCAAGTGATCCGACAACTTCGCCCGGATTTTTTCGCCACGCGTGGGCGATATCGGAAAGCTTGACGCGGTAAAGCGGGATATATGTACCATATGAGATGATGCCGACCGTCTTGTTTTTCATTGATTCCCCCGCGCAAGTGACTGATGCGCTTTTGCAAGTGTCCCTTCTTCTAACGATGCCAAAAGCGATATTTCTCCAGCTAACACTGCAGCACCGACGATTTCTGCAAAGTGACGCGCATTCGTGCCACCGTCTCCCTGAGGCGAACTCCCAGCAACTCCCAGCATGGATAATGCTTCCCGTTGGGTTCCCAAGCCCGTCCCGCCGCCAACGGTGCCAATCATGAGATCAGGAACATAGACACACATATATAACGCTCCGCCAGGCAAAACCTCGGCAGTGGTCACGCCCAAGCTCCCCTCAACAACGTGTGCAATATCCTGACCGGTTGCCGCAAATAGGGCGGCAACAACATTTGCAAACTGCGCATTAAAGGCCATAGACCCGCTCATGACGCTCCCCAACATACACTTCGCCAGCCACACATCGTACACTTGTCGTGCTGTGGTTTTAAGCGTCTCCCGAAGCACTGTTTTTGTCAGCACAACTTCTGCCCAGACTTTTATCCCCCGTTTTCCCAAAATATTAAGCCAGGAAGGTTTTTTATCAACGCAGTAATTGCCGGAAAGCGCCAGACATTCAATTCCCGTTTGTTCCCGTATATAAGAAGCGACCGCTTCCGTTGCGATCGTCACCATGTTAAGTCCCATGGCATCCTGCGTATCAAAAACAAACCGTATATAGCGATATCTGCCGATGCCGGTTGACGTAAACGACGTAAGAGCTAAGTGATGGGAGGTTTGCGCTGCGACTTCTTTAAGCTCATCAAACCGCGTATCCAAAAACGTCCGAAGCGTCCGGTTTTCAGCAAGATTTTTTACACGGAAAACCGGCCCGCGCGTCGCTCCGATCCGATGACTATCCACAACGGCCCCGCCACTCTGGGTGATCGCCTTACACCCACGGTTAATAGACGCAACGAGCGCTCCTTCAGTTGTTGCCAAAGGTATGTAATATTCTTTTTCCTTCTGAACATTTGGGTTTGAAATTTGAGCTTTAATGAGGAGTGGTCCCGCAACTCCCATGGGAATCTGAGCCGCCCCGATCATATTTTCACAGTTTCTCGTTGACGCCGTTTGTTCATCCAGAGAAAATGATCCGATCGATGATAACTCGACATGCAATAATTTCTCCAACGCTGTTCTTCTCTCTTTTGCTGATTTTAGCATGCGTATATTCATACAGTAATGACTTACACAAACGGGACGCGGAATAATCCCAACCAATACATTCCGACACTATATAAAGCAAGAATGGGAAGTACGATTGCGCTTGTTGCGAGTATTTTTAAAAGATCAAGACGTAAGGCAAACCGGAGCGACAAATACGCAAGCGTTACTTTCCAAAACAACAATGTCGCCGAAAACAGTAAATATAAAACACTGAACGCAATACCCATTGGCGCAGTTGTCCGGGGTGGCGGCACAGCAACATATAAAAGTGAGGTAACCCAAAACCAGATGATTGTTGGAAGCAGTGTGTACCCCCAGGAAAGACCAAGCCCGCGAAGCGTTCCGCGTGCGCCGAATAATTTCCCGACAGTCCAAAATAAACCGACGGCAATGATGTAGGTTGCTGCCGCGCCTGAGAATAGTGCAAAAAATTGCCGGGTCAACAAAAACGGACGGAACAATGACGTTTTCACCAGTGCCGCAGTCGCAAAATAACAGATAGCACACAGGGCAATGTATCCTAATTCCCATGGCTTTCCGTCGCTCACAATCTTCCGATATGTCTCATACGGCCGGAGAATAACGCCGATAACGTGCTTGGCGAAGCTATATCCGGCCACGAAGATATCATTTACCATAAGAAACAGGGCCACAGAGGCCCATATATAGTATTAGTCGAAAGGGAAGACTAAAACCCGCGCCCCGCCTCATCGGCGGGTCGCCGTGGAGGGACCAATGAGACGACTGTTAGAGGAATTAAAATCCTCTCTGGAGTATCGTGACAAGAAGCGTTACCGCAGAGCCCAATAAAACGTAGAGGCCAACGACCAGAACTAATGAGCCAAATACAAGAAGCGGCCAGGGCATCACCTTGAGCCTACCCACGAACGATTTATAAAACGGTGTCAGAGGCCCGACCGTTTGAGGCGGCAGATCAGTTACTTCTTCCCAACGCTTTACAAATCGACGATAAAGATCGCTATTCATACAGTTTTTTCGTCGTCCCGGCCCTTGAGCCGGGATCTATCTTTTTGGTAGATTCCGGGTCAAGCCCGGAATGACAATGAAATCTATATCGATAAAAATAACGCTACAAATGCTTTTCTCGCACGGAACAACTGTGATTCAGCGCCTTTTAGTGATAATGCAAACTTTTTTGCAATCTCAGCAACCGATAAATCCTCCTCGTATTTGGAAACGATGAGTTGCCGATACCGAGGCATGATCCTCGCAAGCACGCGGTGAATTTTTTCTTTCATGATGGTCGTATCAAGCTCCTCCTCAGGATTGAGCATTGGTGAGATAAGTGCCTCAAGGTTGGGCGTTCTGGAAAAAACAACCTGTCGCAACTTTCTTCGCCTGTAATAATCGATGATTTTATGATTCCCGATCGCATAGAGAAATGTCGAAAGCTGGCTATTTCCCTGAAAATCACGGATAGCCTCCAAAAATGCAAACAGAGTATCCTGGAGAACCTCTTCGGCGTCACCTTGATTGTCAATTTTTTGCCGGATAAGCGCCGAAAGCCGCGGGGTATAGTGGCGGTAAAAAAAAGACAACGCCCGCCGATCCCGCGCCAGAATTTTTGCAACAAGATCACGTTCGTCCCGCTGATCTGTCATAAGTGAGTCTGACTCATGCACTATACCACAATTTGGACGTTGTTGACAAAGCAAACGGAAAGCAACTACACTTAATTCTATGCAGCAGGTTTATGCGGAAGTCGACCTCCAGAGCTCATTCCCCTCCATTACCCATTTCACCGATATCGGGAGTCTTGTGACGGTTGTTGCAAAAAACGCATTCGTCATCGCCGGAGTTATTATGTTTGCTTTGTTGGTCTTCGGTGGATTTGGTATGATAATGGCAGGAGGATCCGGTGACACGAAGAAGCTGGAGGAAGGTAAAAAAGCAATCACGGGTGCTGTCATAGGGCTTATCATCATCGTCGGATCATTCTGGATTATACAAATTGTTGAAAAATTAACAGGACTTATTCTATTGCCGAAATAACCTATGGATCAAATTGTCGGTCATGTCACAAATCCGCTTCCCGGACCATATCAAAGCCTCACGGGCGCGAATGGTGGGCTTATTTTATTTTTTACGAATATTTTGCGCCTTGTTTTCGTGATCGCCGGCATCTACGCGTTTATTAACTTCATCATCGCCGGATTCCAATACATGAGTGCTGCGGGTGATTCTAAGGCTCTATCTGCTGCTCTTGACCGCATTTGGTACTCGCTCCTTGGAATTATTATCGTCATCGGATCGTTTGCGCTTGCCGCACTCGTCGGCCAAATCGTATTTGGAAGCGCAACATTCATCCTGTCACCGACTATATACGGCCCGGGACAATAAACACATATGAAACTCTTAGCACAGGGTACAGGACTTGGAACAATCGGAGGAGAAGGATTAGGCCCATTCGGTAAAAGCGTTGGCCCAAACGCAGGTTTGACTGGTATTTTGAATATTATCAGTTCTATTGTCGGCATGCTGACGATCTGTGCGAGCATCTGGTTTTTATTCATGATCCTTTTCGCCGGCTACGAATGGACGTCGGCAGGCGGCGATACCAAAAAAATAGCAAGCGCACGGGACCGCATCGTTCATGCGTTTATCGGCCTTGTGATCGTCGTTGGTGCATGGAGCCTGACCGCTGTGGTCGGCCAGTTCTTTGGATTTAATACACTTGTCGATCCGGGAGCATTTATTACAAACTTACAAATACACTAATCTTATGATTACCCACCTACTTGCCCAGATCGTGAATCCTGTACTCCCGACGGGTCTCGGCGGGACCAAGATCTCCACGAGTCAGGATCAGGGTGGTTCGGCGCTCGGCGGTTTGGTCAGTGGGCTTGTCGGCGCGCTGTTTATCGCCGGCTTTCTTCTCTCGCTCATCTTTTTAGTCATGGGCGGATTTACATGGATTACCTCAGGCGGCGATAAAACGAAACTGGAAAAGGCGCGGGATGAAATAACCAACGCGATCATCGGATTAGTTGTTGTCGGCGCCGCGTGGGCGCTCTCCGTGTTGATCGCCAATTTCTTTGGACTCGATCTGACAAAACTCCCGATACCAACGGCTGTCCCGGGTCAATAATGATGGGAATTCGAAAAAATACTGTTGACAACCGGCGAATGTTTGCGCAACAATAGAGTAAGTACGGTATACTACACGAAGAGATAATTAAGGAGGAATGATATGTTTAAGGTATTTGCAGCTGATCCGACAATTAATATCCCGACACCGGGTAATTTCCGGATTACTGACATCGGTCAGCTTATCAGTGCTCTCGTCGGCACACTCCTTATCATCGCTGCACTTTTAGCATTTTTCTTCCTAATCCTGGGAGGTATCCAGTGGATAACCTCCGGCGGCGATAAGGCCGGTATGGAGGCAGCTCGCAATAAAATTACTCATGCCATCGTCGGACTCATCATCGTCGGCGCGGCGTGGGCGGTGATGCTCTTGGTCCAGAACTTCCTGGGCGTCACGATCATCGGCGGAGCGCTTAACTTCCCGAAACCATACGGCAATTAAATAAGACGTAAATTCTTTCTCTGGGTCTACTCATATCTGCTACAATATTGGTATGCGTAAAGTCGTCCATGTGTTCATGAGCCCGTTAGTATTCTTTCTTGGGTCCCCGGTGTATGCCGCCGTACTTCCGAATTTACAACAGGGTGATGTCGCTACCGTTCAATCGCTTGAGGGGCTATTTACCAATGTCGTCAATGTCGTGATCGCTCTAGCTGGCGTTGCGCTTCTTCTCATGTTTGTTATTGCGGGGTTTTCCTTTTTATTTTCTCAGGGCGATCAGAAAAAACTGGAACAGGCCAGGGGGACGCTCACGAACGCGGTGATCGGTCTTGTTGTCATTGTCGCTGCGTTCCTCATCATCCGCATCATCAGCGTATTCACCGGCGTACCGCAGATTCTCAAGTTCACTATTCCAGCCGGAAATCCATCCGCAGGAAATCCATCCGCAGGCGCAGGAGTTCTTCCTAAAAGGTAGATTGACTGTTCTCTGCGCATCGTTAATAATAAAGAGTACATGCTAAAACGTCTGCTCGTGTTTTTTATTCTTCTCTGTTCGCTCGCATTTCTTGCACCCAAAAGCGTCGTTTTTGCTCAACCGGCCCCGGCAAACCCGATTACAGCTATCACCAATCTCATTAATTCCTGGAAATTCCCGACTACACAAGATACCAATGCCGCGGTGTATGGAACGGCTTCGATTAATTCCGAATCAACCGTCCATTTCCAAAACACCAATAACGCGTATGACATCGCTGATATGATCGACAAGTCAGTCTGTATATCGGGTGCAAAAACACAAACAGACTTTACCACGTGCCTTAACGGAAGCACGGCAATGCAACTTGGCGGCGTTATTGCTGACATGTATACAACGAAACCCGCCGACTCCGGTTTGTTTTTAGCCGATATGGGTCATTCTCTCGGATTTATCCCCGATCAGGCGTATGCACAAGGGATTGGATTCAGCGGCCTCGAACCCCTTCTTCCCATCTGGAAAGCGTTCCGGAATATCGCCTACCTCCTTATGGCGCTTGTCATGATCGTTCTCGGGTTTATGATCATGCTCAGGAAAAAAATTGATCCCAAAACCGTCGTCACGGCACAAAATGCAATCCCCCGTGTCATCATCGCGCTTATCCTCATCACATTTTCCTATGCAATCGTCGGATTTATGATTGATATCATGTATCTTCTTATTTTCTTTATCGTTGCCATTTTTAAATCAATTCCAAATTATCTGCCGGCGCCGAGCGCGCAGGTGCAAAGCATATATCATATTACGACAAATGACGCGCTCTACGGCCAGGGCGGCATTGGAGCACAGTTTTTCAACGTGGATATAAACCCGCTTAAATTTTTGGGCTATAATGTAAATTCCGGTACCGCCCTCATGGTGTCTTCTATAGGCGCAGTTATCGGCGGAATAGCTGCCATTGCCGGCGCGGGCACGCCGATAGGCGGAGCCGGAGTCGTGATAGGTCTCGCCGGACTCGGGTTACCGCTCGTCCATTTAATTTTAGCCATCGTTATACTATTCCTCTTTCTTCGATTGCTTGGATTCTTCCTTACTTCTTATATCCAGATAATTATCTCGCTGCTATTGGCGCCACTCCAATTACTCATGGAGGCGCTCCCAGGATCTAATTCGTTCTCATCGTGGATTAAAAATCTTGCAGCAAATCTCGCGGTTTTCCCTATCGGAGGCGCTATGTTTATGCTCTCCTCCGTATTTGCTAATTTCTCAAACGGCGGCATTTCAGGAGGACCAACAAACCTTTGGGTACCGCCGTACACGAGTATTGTAAGTAACACAACGGCAATCGGCGCACTCATCTCGCTTGGCATCTTATTTGCCATACCCTCTGTTGCAGGCTCGGTCAAAGAAGCGCTCAAGGCAAAGTCCGTTATGCCAATGTTCGACACGGGAGGGGCAGGAGGAGGAGCATTGCAAACACTATCAATGGCATATTACATCAAGTCTCTCTGGCCAAGTCAGATATGGGACCGCGTAACCGGCCAAAAAAGCCCTCCTTCGCATGGTGGGGGTGGAGAATAGTCGTTAACCGTGTTCCGGTTGTGCGTGTGAGGAGTTCCCGGAAAATCCCTTTTTCAAATTACTCCAAGTTTGAGTTCCCCATAATAACACGGCCAAACCGGCCAATGCCACTGCGCGCGGGACCCAAACGGTCTGAATTTCAAATTTGTGATGAAATAGTCGTTCTACTCCCCTCCATCCAGTCCTTTTCGTAATAGCTTTGCCAAAATCCTGTAAAAAATTAGGCCAACCAATCTCGGCGGCGATGAGGTTCAATCGTTTCATGGTTACATGAGTTAAATGCGGAAATAATTTATGAAATTTTCCGCCTGTTGCAACGTCCGCAGCATGCCATGCAAGATCCACCTTCTCAAGAGGCAGGGCTAATCCGCCTATACCCACTATTCGTTGGTGATCAGACATGGGGAAAAATGGATGTTCCCCCTTCATACCCACAATGTCCTTCCCGTAATCCATCCGTACCATCCCGTACCATGCTGCCGTCCATTTCAGATTATTGACTGCTTTCGTATTGTAGCCGCCGACCATTTCTGTCATCGCATAAAACGCTTCACGATGCCCTGTAAATGTCTTTTCATCACCCGCCTCAACCATTGGTTTAAAATCCTTTACCACGCCACCTGCCGCATTTACTGTATCGTTTAGGTTGCGATAGATTCCATTGTTCCCTGCGTAATCATCTTTAGCAATTTGGAGGGAATATTGAAATTCAGGATCCCCGGGGACCCCGTCATCTAACTCTATATATCGTGGATCCTGATCGTGAACGACTAAAAAATACTGCGCGATCGCGGGATTTGAGAGAGACTCTAATGTTTCAGGTTCTAAAACATGCTCTGAAATACGTCCGCCGAGCGCAAAAAATTCGTTCATATCCGTTTGGGTAATCCGACATATTTCAGCTGCAATAGCTATTTGTCTTGGGGTGTGAGCCGCGATTGGTTTTGAAAAATTCCAGGGCATTTCTCCTGCTTCCGCACAATCGGCATTTATCATATCTTGACGCATGATAAAACGCTCCATAAAAAGATCTCGCCTGCCAGGACCGATAGCGTTGAGACCTGCTTCTTCAGGATCATGATACGCATGGTTTGCTGCAGGAATCTCCCGGTTAATAAATTCCAATATTTCAATATCACACTCCGACTGTAGCGCATCGACCGCGTGCATGGGCGAATACTCTCCTAATTTAAGGAGCATTCCGCTTGTCGGATCTTCTGGGACAATGTGTGTGAGAGTAAACTGTGCATTCTCAATACTATCATGTGAAATTTCGGGGTTAAACAAATCAGCAACTTTTCGCGACAGTCGTTCCTGTAATAAAACTTCGTTATGCCCAGTGTACTTTTTGTCCATAACCTGAATCATCGTGTCTGCATTCCAGGACGCCGAACGATACCGGTACGCGCCGGTTGCCTCCCTGTCTGTTGCGGCGCGTTTCGCCAGAGTGAACGTCATCAGCCGCCGGAGGTCTTTCTTGGTCAATTTATCTATTGACGTCGGATTTCGTAATTGCTCCTTCAGGTCAATCCCGTGCTCATCAATTTCAAAAAACACAAGACGTTGCTGTTCAATAGCCGCGTATCTAGGTGAGGTCTCGGGCTCAACAATTCCTAAATAATTTTTTACAAGTCGCCGGAAATCCTGTTTTCCTTTCGCGGTGCGCAGATCAATTTTGTCCAACGCGGGGTCGACATATTTATCAATACTCAGACGCATCACATCGCTCTTAGCGGCCTCTTCAATCACGTGGCGGCCGGAAGCGCTTATCGTCCCCCAGCGTTCCATTAGCTCATCAATTGGGCGCCAGGCAGTCAACACGTTAGCTTCAGGGCCCAAGCCGGCAAACATGAATGGGTTATCTTTTTGCCCTCCAACTTTCCAAATCGGCGCCCCCCATTCCATCCACTCAGCGCGACGCGTTTCAATAATCTGCTGCGAATACATTTCGTCGACCGCGGCATCTACCATGGTGTCAAAATCAACATTCGGACCGTATACTTTCGCTAATTTTGGCAAATAATGTTCTTTATATTTCTTCATTTCGTGCTTCGCCTTATTCACCGCCCGTTTCAAATTTGGTCCGCTCGCTACCGCTTCATCTCCGTCGTTGTCAAAACGGGAAAATTCTCCTTTTCGATCCATAATCAAATATGCCCGATTATTGATCCCCCCTCTGTCCCGCCGTAATATAATCTGCCCTTTCTCACCGATAGACGCATTGATGCCTCTCATTTTTTCTATTTCGGAAGTCTTAAACGTTGTGACGCCGCGCTGCAATAAATCCCCTTGTGTGAACGAGTCAACGAGTTGTCCACGGTATTTTGCCCATTCATTTTTATCTTTAAGGACTTTATACATAGGGTGCTTATCAAGATCGGCTCTAACGGTAATTTTATACGCAGGGTCGTAGCCCTCATTGATGAAACCCCAATTTTTATCATCGTCAAAAAACGCTTTCCAGTCTGCCTGGAAATGCGGGCTGTTTAAAAATGAAATCATGTTTTGACGGTTCCGCTCAACCGATTCCTGGAACGTGTTTGGATATAAGCGGGACAACTCATTGTAATAGTCCTGCGTCTCACGAAGAGCGAGAGCCGGGTTCCGATATACCGGCATTTGGTCGACGTATTCGAAGTAAAGGTTGCTGAATGCTTTATGTCTTTCCGCGTTTAGCTTGGATACTTCATCTATCCTTTTTGCGAGCCTATCGACAAGATTCGGAACAAGCGTCAAGTCAGCGCGATAATCATGATGTAAATCGCCGTATAGTTTATAAACCTGCTCGTCGACATCCCCGGTCAGAGAGTGAACGTAAGAATTAAATTCGTCAAGACGGTCCTTCAGGGCGCCGGCACGAACGGGTTCTGCCGCCGAATCCCATTCATAATCCACTCCTGCTCCCAATGCAAACGCCTTAGGCTCGCTCATGAGATATAAATGTTCATCCCAGCGGTCGCTGGTAAACATCGGCCTGCCCTCAATGGCCAGCTTGACTTGATCGACCACCGTATCGCGAACTGAAGTGCCTTCCTGCATTTGCGCCATGACATCAGAAGACTCGCCCTGCGACGTATAAAATTCACCGTTATCCACACGGAGCTGTACGCCTTTGGTGAACAATAGCGCGGGGTTAAGCTTTGTGGGATCATCAACTAAATCAGGATTCATTTTGTACACATCAGACATCTCGCCGAGGAATGATAATGCGTACGAATCGCGGGTAATTTTACTTGCCGCATCTTTCACCCACCTGGGCCCTTCCGCAATCTTTTGTCGGGCGGTCTTTTCATCCAATTTTTCAACCGGCCGCATGGTTTTAACGACCAAATCCACATCCGCCTCATCACCTCCGGCATTGAGATGTTTTACCAAATCCTCCGAAACCTGAACCTCAGCCTGAATATCTGCTGCTGTTAACGGCCGACGGAGTATGTTTTCTCCAATATCGCGCAAATAATTCTCGTCTTCATAAATACGAGAAGACTTGGCGTCTATAAATGTCACGCCCATTTCCGCGCGGTCGTCTATTGAGATGCCCACCATATATGCTTTATTCCGCATAATGTGGTTGTAGGTGGATTGCGTAATCTCCTGTGCCACCTCATTGAGGTCTTTGTCCACAGCCGCGTCGGTTTGAATACCTTTTACGATAGATTGTATTCTCCCCCGTGAATCCGGACCCTGAGGATTATTGCGGATTTCGTTCTTTAACTCTTCAAATTGTCGTTTGAGGGCCAGCGTTTTTGCTTCCGGCACTTCATGCTCAATGATCTGTAGTTTTTTTTCTATCGTTAGCGGCGTTCCGCTCCGGACCAACTCTTCCTTATATTTATCCGAAATTGCTTCCGTTTTTGGCTTCACTCCTGTTTCAGGTTTTGGTCCTTTGCTCTCTTGGGTGCTTTTCAATTCCTTGGCATTTTGTTCACGCCTGGCAAAATCGCGGCTTTGGACGCCTTTAACCGTTAACGGGCCGTCTGCACCACGATCCGGGGGCGGCTGCTTCCCCTCTAACAATTTCTTCAGAAGCAATATCGGCGTCTTTTCGTTGGTATCTTCAGGCATATAAAATATATTTAACTATTTATTTTATTGTATCCCGCCGGTTGTCGGACACGCAAGCAGGCGATCTTATGTATAAAGCTTGTGTTCTTGAATATACTTCGCAACCGCAGGCGGCACAAACTGGTCAATCGGGAGGCCGCGGCCCACCCGTTCCCTGATCTTTGTCGAGGAAATATTATTGTTAATCGATAATTTGTCCACCACTATTCCAGTCTAAAGTGCGTTAGCCCAACCGTCAACGCCTGAACCTAATCGGCTATGTTTTGTCAAAACTATCCCAACAGGTCCGTAAGCTTTTTATAGACGTCTTTCCGGTGACGGATGAGAATGATATATATGTCGTCTCGTGTTTTACGGTATACAATCCGATAATTTCCTACGCGAACACGAAATATATGTGGATATCCGGTTAGCCGTTCTTCTCCATGCGGCGTTGAGAGTCGAAGAGAGCGTATTTTTTGAACAACGGCAATTTGATCAAATTTATGAAGCTTTTTGAGCTCTTTCTCCGCTCGAGGCGATATCAGAATATTCATAACCCCAGCTCTTGGGCTACATCATCGAAATTCCTGCCTTTAGAAAAATCAGTGTTTTTCACAGCGGCCACATCCTCTTTCTCTTCAAGAAGTGCAATAATTTTTTCAAACAATGTTTTTCCCACAAGATACGCCTGCACTTTATTGCGGTTTTCTACCACCACAGGATAATCTACCGCCTGAGCGATAACAGATGATGGATTTATTTTAAGCTGTGAAATGGATATCGTAGTCATGAGCATATGATAGCGCCTAATAGGTCTTTTGTCAAGACCTGTTAAGTGGTCTTATAAAGACTATGGCTGTCGATATATTCGGCGACTGCCTTCGGCACAAACTGGTCGATAGGCAAGCCTTCGCCCACCCGGTCCCTAATCTTTGTCGAGGAAATATTGCTGCCGATTAATAGCTCGTGGTTTATGACCTTCATCCCGCCGTAGAGCGGCTCATTCGGGTAGCCGTATCGGGGAAACACTAAGAATGGTATTGTTGTAATGAGTTTTTCCCAATCAAGCCATAGGTGAAGCGTCGGCAACTGATCGGAACCGATAATGAATGAAAACGTGTGCTCCTTCGGTAAAAACGGGAGGATATGCACGGTTTCACCGTCGAGTTTATTGTCAATTTCTATCATGGAAATGCGGGTCTTGGGCAAATTCAATACCTTTGTCATCGCCAGCCGCTCCTCTGCTGTTGCCACCGGCTTCGGCGGGCTCTGGCCGTAGTTGGGCAAAAACCACACTTCGTCCGTGTCGGTAAAATCCAGTACCTGCCGTGCTATAAACAGATGGCCTATGTGCGGTGGATTAAAACTTCCGCCTAAAAGGGCTATTTTCATAAAATTCCAAATCCCAAATCCAAAATTCAAAATAAATTCAAAACTCTAAATGCAAAATTCAAAATATTCAAACGTGATTCTGCTTGCGTTTTTCAACAATTGAACCAAAAATACGCGTAAGTTCAAACGCTTCCTGTATGAGCTCTTTTTGAGCTATCTGAGATTCGCTTTTTGCTCCAACTTCGCATAATCGCAACCATAATCTACTCTCTTTGCTTTCTTTTCTGCAAATTTTAATCCTATGGAGAAAGTCTTTTGCACTTATAGCATCGTTTGCTTCTATATAATTGGCTGCTTGAGATCCGGATGATCGAATAAGTTGCCCGCCGTATTCCACGTTTGGTTGCGTCTTGGCAAGTTTTACCACAAAATCACGACAGCGTTTGGCAAATTCATACGTCCGATCTTCGAGATCATACTGTTTTGTGCTTTGAATTTTGTCCATTTGAGTTTATTTTGGATTTGGTGTTTAGGATTTTGAATTTATCTTTTTGGTGTATCTCTCTCGAGACGAGCGTATCACTTTTTCCCTACTCTGATTTTTACTCTTGGGAAGTGGCAGCGTGTGGGCGGAGAACGGGCTACTTGTCTGATTATCAATCGAAAGTTTACAGATTACTTCATAATTACCAAGGCCCACCAATTCTTCCTCTTTGTACTTAAGTCCGAATTCCTTAGCGAGGATCCGCGCATCGGTCGCCCCGACACTGAACGAAACGATGGATCCGGCGTTCCCGAATATCGCCTTTTGCACATCCTCATCAATTTGACCGATATATTGGTTGGCAAGTGTGAGATCGAGCCGGTATTTACGGGCTTCGGAAAGAATCTTAATAAACGAGGTCGTCGCAAAATTCTGGAACTCATCGACGTAGAGGTAGAAGTCGCGCCGCTCGCTTTCGGCAACATATACCCGGTTCATCGCGGCGAGCTGCATTTTCGTGATAATCATGGCGCCCAAAAGCGCGCTACTATCCTCACCAAGCTTCCCTTGGGACAAATTCACAATGACGATTTTCCCCTCGTTCATCATATCCTCTAAATCGACCGTCGACGTGGGGCTTCCGACAATATTCCGGATGGTCTGGGAGGAAAGAAACTGACCAACCTTGTTAAGGATCGGCGACACCGCTTCACTTCGCATCTGCGGGCTCATTTTGGCAAATTCATTGATCCAGAAATTCTTGAGCACCCGGTCCTGCATCGAACCCACCACTTTCAGCCGGTAATTTTCATTCGTTAGAAGCTCGGGAACCTGCAGGAGCGTACTGTCGGGCACGTTAAGAAGAGTCAGAATTGTATTCCTAAGAATGTATTCCAATCTTGGCCCCCAGCTCAGGTGATACAGTTTGTAAAAAATAGAGACGATGCCGGAGGACACAAGCTCGCGATATGCGGTATTTTTTACTTCAAGAGGGTTAAGATGAAACGGATATTCGATGTCCGACGGATCAAGGTATGCAACATCATTAATTCTATTGGACGGCACATAATCAAGAAGGATATCACAAAGGTCTCCATGCGGATCGACAACAGCAACTCCTTCGCCGTTTTTCATATCGTTAATGGCCATATTGGCGATCATGGTTGATTTGCCGGTTCCGGTTTTCCCGACAATATACACGTGCTTTCGCCGATCGTCTTTCTGCACCCCGAAGGTAACGGTGCGATTTTTATGTTCCGTCCGGGCAAAGAAATTAATCCGCTTTTTGGCTTCTTCATCATCTGTGGCTACCGGAAGATTTTCCGGTGCCTCTCCGGTAAGCTGTGCACCCCAGGAAATATTTTTAATCATCGAAAGCGTGAGCCCTGGTGGGTGCCAAAGCGAGGCAAGTTCGCTCGCATTGAGGACCTGATGCCGTGGGGCCACGCGCCCGCTTCGCTCAACAAATCCCTGCTCCAGCTTCTTCTTTTGCCAAAATGCGGGTTCGGCGATAGCCAATGCATTCCCCTCTCCGAGCGTAAACACGCCAAACGTTCCGGCAACGGAATTAAGGAGCTCTTTTGCGCGGGCCTCCTGAGCACCAACCGCAACAATCCGGATAGCTGTCGTGAATCCGACTTCCGATATTTTCGTCTCTATGAGTCGTGCGTGCGGATGGGCTTTCATGCGGCCGTTTATCGATGTCACATCCGGCACCCCGCGCGCGATAACCGCTGAAGCTGCCTGTTGCCAACCCGTCCCTGCCGGTTCCGCGCGAAATTGTATAGCAACCGCTTCACCGACCGGTAATTTCGCCAGCTGCCCGAGAAGACTTGCCATCGCGTCAAGGTCTTTGGCGTCTTTATACGTTTTAAGCGGATAATAATAGGAGTTCGTGAGGACAAGCTGTGCCGCCGCATGAGGAAGAGAGAAAAAATGCGGCGCGTAATCGGGAGCGGCGGTGAGGAGCAGCTTCGGGTAGTGTGCAGTAAGCTGGCTTTCCACATACGCTTGCATGTATGTTGGGAGGCCGACAAAAAAATGGATTCTCGAGTTAACGGAAACGATCTCAAAGCTAAGATATTTTGACGCATGACGAGGGCCAAAAATTCTTGTTAATAATCCCCCGTGACCGCCCGCCGAGCCCAATGCAGCAAATATTTGTTCCATTGCTGCGGGGGTTTCTTCAGAATCCCTGGAATTCCTTATTTCCAATAATACGAACGGAGAATCCATACCTGTATCTTATCACAGCGCGCGTGAAATATCGGTTGTTTTTTCGTGAAAACCGTGAAATGTCAAAATATCAGTTTTCACGGTCCTGATGCGCTTTGTGCTATTGCGCAGCGATAAAAACGCCCGTACAATAATTATACGATGGAACAGCATCCTGTCCCTCAAAACGTCACAACATTTCAATTCCGCCTTATCGGCGACATGACGATTAAACAGTTCGGATATCTCGCCGGGGGCGCTATATTGGCATATATATCATTTAAACTGCCGCTTCCTTTCTTTTTTACCTGGCCCCTGACTACCGTTTTTGCTATCGGCGGCGTCGGGTTCGCATTTGTCCCCGTCGAGGAACGTCCGATGGATATCTGGGTGTTGTCGTTTATTAAAAGCGTCTACAGTCCCACACAATTCGTATGGGCGCGAGGGGTTACGCCTGCTCCCCCCGTTGCTCAATTGGCAGCCAAACAGGCAGCACCCCCCGCACCACCTGTGCTGCGGGCTCAACATATACAACCAGCGAAACCACAACCATCTCCACAGCAGCGCCCCTCAAGCGTCGCCGCATCTACCGCGACACAGGGAGCGCGTCCGATAGCAGATATTTTACAAAGCGTGTTTCCCGGTGCCCACACGCAAACAATTCCGCAACCGTCTCCGGGACCCGTGACACAACCACAGAAACCGACTATTGTAACGGTCCATCCAAAACAATCCGCGTGGGGGTGGCTCGCCGGCCTGTTTACGTTTTCGACTCCCAAACCAACAATGATGAATGCAAACGTTACAACCACCAACTATCCGATTCCATCGATAACCGGTAAACACATTGATTTTTCTCCTCCTCCGATTGTCCGCCCTGCAACGCCAAAGCCAACTCCAGAAGCTATCGAACAAACCAAACAAAAAGAAGAAGCGCTGGAACAGCAGGTTGTATTGCTTAAAAAAGATCTTGCAAGCTCATCCATGACCGAGGCGCGCGTATTAGAACTCCAAAAACAGTTAACAGAGTTGCTTGGAGAACGCGAAACCATGGAGCGGGAGCTGACCGCGCTTCGGCGTCAGGCGGCAGCCAATCCGCTCGCGACTACACCACCACCCATAGTGCCCAAACCGGCGCCAGTTGTGCAAAGCCAATCGGGAACACATGTGGCTTCTCCAAATGTAACAAGACAGCCGACGGTAAAAATTATAACCCCAGAAAGCGCGGTGAGGGTCGGCCTCCCCAGACTCACATCGTTTCCGAATATCGTCACGGGGATTATTAAAGACGGTGACAACATATTCCTTCCCGGAGTACTTGTCACAGTAAAAGATAAAGAGGGAGTCCCTCTCCGGGCGCTAAAAACAAACCGGCTTGGCCAGTTTGCTGCGTCAACGCCCCTGGCAAACGGCGTCTACTTCGTCGAGATCGAGGACCCGAGAGTCCGATATATCTTTGACCGCGTGCAGATCACGCTCAATGGCTCTATCGTGCCGGCTCTCGAGATTATCGCAAAAAGCCAAAAACAGGTAAACCGGGAAAAGCTTGAAAAAGAAATTTTTGGAAAACCGACACCATGAACCCACCGATTGTTCCTATTAAATCATCATCACAGATATTTACCGAAATCGAAGCCGTCGATCATGATATCATCATGTTTGCCGACGGATCGTGTGCGATGGTCGTGACAACAACGGCGGTAAACTTCGGCCTGCTATCGGAAAAAGAGCAGGATGCCATGATCTCTGCGTACGCGGGACTTTTAAATTCCTTGTCATTCCCCATCCAACTCATGATCAGGACGCAACACAAAGATGTCACAGCGTACCTCAGACTTCTTGAAGATCAGGAACGGAAGGAGAAAAACCCAAAACTCACCAAAAGCATTCATGATTACCGTTTGTTCGTCGCGGCAACCGTGAAGGAAAAGGATGTGTTGGATAAAAACTTTTTCATCGTCCTCCCGTTTTCGAGTCTTGAGCTCGGAAGCTCGCCGAGCGTGTTATTCGGAAGCAAAAAACGGGGCTTGCCGTACCCAAGATCCTATATATATGAAAAGGCGCTTATCGTCCTTAATCCCAAGCGCGATCAAATAATACGGCTGTTAAGCCGTGTCGGCCTACGCGCACATCAGTTGGACAATGAACAGCTCGTTCGGTTGTTTTTTACAGCATATAATCCCGGGGTTCCGCCCCCTGACACAGAGACCATACAAAAGGCGGTGGCAGAACAATAATTCATATGGACATCCCGCCCGTTCTTAAAAAAATTCTTGATCCGATGCCGAGCGACGACCTGAAGCCGGGAGACTCAAATACGCCGCTCTCGGTAAAAGATATTATCGCTCCGCCCGCAATTGAAGTCGATTTTGATTTCCTAAAGATCGGTACCTACTTTTACCGCACGCTGTTTGTCGCCGGATACCCACGGTTCGTAAGCGCCAATTGGCTTGAACCGCTCATTTCATTTAACCATACGCTTGAAATTTCTATGTTTGTGTATCCGACGCGGAGCGAAGAGGTGCTGGAGAACCTGAAGCGGAAAGTCGGCGAGATGGAGGCCACCATTCAATCGGATATGAAGCGCGGGCGGGTGATTGAACCGTCCGTCCAGGTGGCGCTTGAGGACGCTCTCTCGCTTCAACAGGAACTTGCCAAAGGCGCCCAAAGGTTTTTTCAATTCGGTCTTTACGTGACCATCCCCGCGCGATCTCTTGAGGATCTCAATAAAACATCAAAACAGGTGGAGGCAACGCTCGCCTCCCTCCTCATCGTCACGAAACGTGCAACGCTCCAAATGGAGGAGGGCCTGAAAACTACGCTTCCGATGGGTCAAGACCGCCTTGTTATCACGCGCAATATGGATACGACCTCGCTTGCAACAACGTTTCCGTTTACCACGTCGGAGCTTACCGCCAACGAAGGAATTCTCTACGGCATCAATGAACATAATGACAGCTTGATCATCTTTGACCGGTTTACGCTTGAAAACGCAAATACCGTCGTATTTGGGAAATCAGGATCAGGAAAAAGCTACATGGTAAAGCTTGAAATACTGCGGAGCCTGATGTTTGACACCGAGGTTATCGTGATCGATCCCGAGAATGAGTATGAGACGCTGACCCATGCCTTGGGCGGCGAATACATCCGCTTTCACTTCGGAGCCGCGACAAAAATAAACCCTTTTGACCTTGCCCTTCTCCACCAAAAAGGAGTAATCCAGGAAGACAGCGAGCTCAATCAAAAAATACTTTCGCTCCACGGTTTTTTCCGCGTCGTCATGGGGAAGCTCACGCCGTCAGAGGACGCCCTCCTCGATCGCGCGCTTATCCTTGCCTATAAACAAAAAGGTATTACGCCTGATCCTGAAACCCAAGCCAAAGAACCGCCGCTCATGGAAGACCTCTATAAAACGCTCGTCGGCATGGAAGACGTCACGGCAAGGGGGCTTGCCGACCGAATTGAAAAATTCGTTAAAGGAAGCCTCGTCGGAATATTTGACCAGCAGACAAACGTAGAAATACGGAATCAGTTAACCGTGTTTTCCATCCGCGATCTTGAGGACGAACTCCGGCCCATCGCTATGTATCTCATATTGGATTTTATATGGACGAAGGTTCGGCGCAATACAAAACGGCGGATTCTCATTGTTGATGAGGCGTGGTACATGATGAAATATCCTGACTCAGGCGCGTTCTTAAATTCAATTGCAAAGCGGGCCAGAAAATACTACCTGGGACTAACGACGATTACACAGGATGTCGAAGATTTCTTGTCCGTCGATCTCGGGAAAACCATCATACAAAACAGCAGTTTACAAATACTCCTCAAACAATCCTCCGCCGCCATCGACCGGATTGCGGAAATATTTTTCCTTTCCGAAGGAGAGAAGCACCTGCTCCTGGCGTCAAATGTCGGCGAGGGGTTGTTTTTCGCGGGGCCGTCACACGCCGCCATGCGGGTCATATCCTCGCCGCAGGAACATGCACTTATTACTACAAAACCGCAGGATCTCGAAGCAATGAGAAAACAAAAGGAGGCAGAATCGCCGATCGTTGAGGCGCACCCATCGGTGGCCACATCGTCACCACCGGTGACATCTGTGACACAGTCACCGCCCTTAAACCCGCCTGTAGCGACTACGCCCAATGCAAACCGTCCGATATTTACAATAGAAACGGTAAACGACACAGAGTAAACCGCCATGGCAACAGATGCTGATGCAACAACACTATCCCCGAATGCTTTTTCCAAGGAGGCAGAAAATCAAACGGTTAACACCGCCAACTCTCGGGCGAAGAAGACAAAAGAACAGTCTGCCTTAGCGTTCTCAAAAGAAATCCTGGGCAAGATAAATGACAACAATGCCGTCACGAAAGGTGAAGGAATCACGGTCAAAGAGTTTTTGCGGCAAGCTGAAGGATACAAAGAATATCGCGCATATTTTTCCGCCCACCCTGAATTCGTCGTGAAGCTGGTGTCAGAGTCGCCCGTCGAGGCGGTGGTTGACATAAAAGGTCTTGTTTCAAACAGCCCGGAGCTTGTCGCTGCAGTGGAGCCCGTTCCCGAGGGAGCCGGCAACCTTACACAATTTAAACAAGCCGACGAAAAACTTGATCAAAGCACGCCCATTGAGGTTGTTAGCGGTGCGGTCCGGGATAAAGCATGGGAGGAGACGATATCAACGGTTCAACAAATACGTCAAAAAACGGACACAAAGGTCGTGAGGTTCTTTAAAATTCTGGAGGAGAAAAAAGTCTACGGAACGAAGGAAGAATTAGAAGCGGCAAAGCGGGAAATCGACAAACCTTTCACACAATTAACACCAGACGAAGCCCGCGCAGAAATATCAAGACGACTGCAAAAGACGGGTGCGGCCAACGAGCAGGAAGCGCAGCGTGCGGCTGCCGAATATTGCGAAGAGACGGGCCTCGACCGCGATTTCGCAGCTATTGCTCAATCCATCGACGTCGTCGCTAAAAATCCGGAAATAACTACCCCTAATATTATTTTTGAATCCATTGCGCGTGGAGACAAAGCGGAGGACGCAATCCGGTTGTCGCGCATGGCAACGGTCGTAAATGCGCCCGAAAGTTTTATAAAACAGCCGATTGCGCGAATGAACAGCGCCTTCGTTGATGCTGCGAGAACGGTGTTCCCCGGCGTTACCCAGACAACCATAACTGACGTTGTTGCAAGGACCTGGGAGGGCGCAACAAAAGCCGAGGGATTTGTCGAAGAAATGACCCGTCGGGGCGTCAACAAAGAGGCGCTTGATTCTCTGGTGATGGAGGGAAACAAGCAGTTTTCAGAGCGCCGGGGCGGTGGCATTAGCAATATATTTAGCGGATTCTCCGGGTTCGGAGTTTCAAATAAAGAAATGTATGATTACATAGAGCTTCAGACGTTTCAGCCGAGTCCCGACTTTAATCCAAACAAGATTGCAGCTTCTGTCGCCTACGGCCGGCATCCGGAGCTTTTTCCGGCGGGAGCTTCTCCTTTGGATTGGCTCGTGGGCCTGGGGGTAAATAAAGCGGCGGGCGGCGGCGCGGCTGCTGCCGAAACGGCGGCGGGCGGGACTGTTGGCACGTTTACGCGCGAAGCGGCCCAGGGAGCGGCGCTCAAATTTTTAAGTACATTTTTGCCTGCGGCCGCAGCAGAGTGGCTATCAGGCCCCCTGGGGTGGGCTGTTTTTATTGCAACCGCCTTCTGGGATAAAATAAAGGGGGCGCTCGCCGCGGTCGGCAACTGGGTCGCAACCGGCGCAAACCGCGGGGTGGCCGCTGCAAGCCGCGGAATTGGCGAACTTATCCAGAGCTATCTGTCCGCACCCGCGCCAAAAAGAGAGTGGTATGATAATCCGTTATACCTTGCTCCCCTATTGGCCATCGGCGTAGCAGTGCTCCTCTGGTCGACGGCGGCCGCACAAAACAAGGCGAATCAGATGAATTTTATCCCGGCAGATTTGGGAGGAGTTGAAGGCGCTTCCCCGCAGGTTACGTTGATCTGTCCGAATTTTACAAACGCCCACATATATCAGTACGATTCCGCGTGGAGCGGTATTACGTGCGCGGCGGTAAACCCTGACCCCAATGTTGGCGTCTGTACCGCCCCAAACACCGCCTGTGCCATCGGACCGTCGGGGTGTGGAAGCGCCACGATGACGGAGATACTAAATGGTTTTGGCCTACAACACACGGTTGTAGACGTCTGGATTCAGCAGCATAAGGTTGGCGGATATCTTTACACTCAGCCGGGTGAGGCCCCAAGCTGCCTAACCGATAATGACAAATCCTTCGGTGTCCTGACGACCGCAGGGCTTAGTGTTACACACATGAACCCGAACGAGCTCGAGAGTATATTTGATGCGCCACCCGACCCATCCCGGCCGCAGGATTGTACGCGCGTCGTGTACGCAAGCGGGTGTGAAAAATTTACGAATTCCGGTCCGTCGGGACACATTGTGGCAATCGTCGGCGTTCAAAAAGGAACCAACGATGTAACCGCACTCGATCCTGCCCGCCCGGAACAGACCACAACGCTCCATTTGGTTGATTCCTGCGCCGCGGCAACTTCTAATTATGACTACCATATAGACAACATTTGGCTTGTCGTAAATAATAAGGGGGCCGCACAATGAAAAATCTTTTGGAATTTGTCAGACAGCGCCTTCTTCTTGTATTATTTAGTCTGGTTGTTGTTGTGGGTATTGTTTTATACATTTTATTGCGTCCGCCCGCCGTCGTTCCGTTGGCCGTCATTAGCAGTACACCTTCCGAAGGAACCTCGTACAACCCCTTTTTACCCGTGACGATCGTGTTCAATCGCCCCCCCACACCAAAAGAATATTCCGTCGTCGTGACTCCGACAACAGACGTTTCCATCATAAGCATCACAAGTAGCTCTATCCAGATCAAGCCGATATCAATGTTCCTGCCGGAAACCCAATATGCTGTTTCCGTGAGCACTAATCCTCCATATATATTAAGGTTCACCACGCAACAGGCGATAGATAACGCGCCGGGATGGAACACGATGTTCAATCAGATAGAACAAAATAATCAACAAAAGTATGCTACGCAGGGGGCCGCACTGGAAAATATCCGTAAAAGCGTACCGATAACACTGCCGGGTTTTGCTGTTAATTATTCATATGACAGTGATGTCTACACGGTCATGCTTTCACAACCATACGATCAAAACAAAACGAATTTTCTTAGCTGGCTGGCACAACGGGGCGTTAGCGATGCCACCAGCGTGGTCATTCGGTATATCAATCAATAATATGGGCGGCACTCAGTTTTGTACCCGCACGGGCATAATTATATGAAGGTATGAATCGTCTTTGACGGGCCGGAAGACTCCGGGATTGAGTGACCCCGTCATTTCAAACAAAAGCTCCTCTTCGTGAAAATTGGCTAAGAATTCAAGAAGAAACCTGCTGTTAAACGCCATGTCTCCTCCCTCCCCGTCAACCTTGGCTTCAATATCTATTTGGTCCTCCCCGACCTGCGGGGTGTTTGCCGATATCGTAACCGTTTGATTCTCAACATGAAACCGCACGATGTTTGCGTTGTCCCGGGCAAAGATTGACGCGGCCTTTACGGCTTTTTCAAGCCCGTTTCGGTCAAGGAGCACGCGGGTGTTATGTTTCGTCGGAATCGTTTTCTCAATGTTTGGATATTCGCCGTCAATAAGTCTGGTTCTAATCTCTGTGTCCCCGATGAAGAACGAAACCTGTCCGTCGAGGGGCGGAGTTATATAGATGTCTTTCACGCTCTTCTCTTCAACTCCCACCTTCAAAACTTCTCCGAGCGCCCGCGCGGGGATAAGGAGGGTTAATTCTTTTTTTGTCTTAAGACTCATTCTATTGAGGGAGAGTCTGTATCCGTCTGTCGCGACGATGGTGGTGTCGTCTCCCGCCCCCGCGATTCGTACGCCCGTCAGAAGTGGCCTCCCTTCATCGGTTGCGGCCGAGAAAAGGACCCGCTCAACGGCCCTTATAAAGTTTTCTTTTTCAATCGCCTCCCCTTTTTCTTTTGTAACTACTGCAAGTCTTGGAAACTCCTCGGCCGCCACTCCGGGGATTGAAGCCCGAAACCCACCACACTGAACGAGCAGCGCTCCATCCTTAAGAGACAGGTGAACCGTTTCTTGTGGGAGTGAGGAGACAAATTCACCAAGAAGCCGGGATGAGACGCAGATTCCTCCGTTTTTTTCTACCTTCGCCCCGACCAATACGGTTTCTGTTGTCTCGAGGTTCGTGGCTGTCAGTTTCAGCCGCCCCTCCTCCGTTGAAAGTAAGATATTTTGAATAATCGGGAGCTGGGGTTTAAGGGGGACCACTCTTCCCGTTCTTGCAAGCGCCCGTAATAAATTTTCCTGAAGTACGCTAATGGTCATAATGAATAGGTAATATAATTAGTATTAGTAATAAAAACGTGCGTGGAAAAGTGTATGTCTTTTGCCCCCGCAAGTCAACGGGTTGTTATAAGGCGAGCTTTTGTGGATTTAAAAAACGAGAAAATTGTTAGTTGGTGGGTGGATAAGATTGTGGATAAAAAACGGACATTTGTGGATAAGTGGAAATCTTTGTATGTTATGCCCAAACCTTCAGTTTTATCCCCGCCACCGCCTCTCTCAATCGTTCGTTTGTGGACAACTCGCGCGTTATGGTCTCAACGCCGTGCATGATGGTTGTGTGGTCGCGCCCACCAAGCGCGCCGCCAATGTCGTTAAGCGTTAATCCAAGCTCGGTCCTACATAGATACATAAAAACCTGTCGCGGTCTCGCTAGGGGGCGGTCGCGTTTTGGACCCTTAATTGCGGTCGGTTTTATTCCAAAATATGTCGCCACCACATCCAAAAGCTCCTGCGGCGGCACCCGCCGTTTTTGGGCTTCTATATTTTTTGGGCCGGACTTAATGCTTAAAAGTGATGAGACAAGCTCTTGCGTTACCGATCCTCCGCGCGCAGCGATTTCCGTAGTCAGGCGCCGCAAAAAGCCTTCAATTGCGCGCGTATCAAGAAGGTTTGCGGCGATGAGCTGTGCTGCGTCAGAGGGAACCAATAGTCCCATGGCTGCAGATTTAATATTAATAATTGCCACCCGGAGCTCAAAGTCTGGGGCGGCGATATCAACGGTCAGCCCTCCTTCAAACCGGCTCCTCAGACGATCTTCGAGTTTTGATATTTCGGCTGGCGGTCGGTCCGAGATGAGAATAATTTGTCCTCCCTCACGGTGCACCGCGTTAAATGTATGAAAAAATTCTTCCTGCGCCGTCTGTTTTCCTGCGATAAACTGTACGTCGTCAACCAGGAGAAGTTGCGCAGAGCGGTATTTTTGCTTAAACTGGCGTGCCGTTTTTGTTTGAATCGCTTCAATAATTTCGTTCAGAAACTCTTCGCCCATGCAATACACAACGCGCGTGTTGGGCTTTCTCGCCAAAAGGGCGTTAGCAACCGCGTGCATGAGGTGAGTTTTTCCGACGCCAACCCCCCCGTAGATGAACAGAGGATTGTATGCGGTCCCCGGAGTTTTAGCAACAGCGGTTGCCGCCGCATACGCCATTTGGTTGGTTGTCGATACGGCAAAGTTTTCAAACGTTGCGTCTGGCCTGATGTGGAGCCTCCTCGCGAGCATCGGAGCGTCGCTCCCCTGGTCCTCCAGCGTTTGGGTGAATAGCGGGCCCGCATCTTTGCGGGTGAGCGTTTCCCTTTTCGGCGTAACGGCAAAGACAAGGCTAATATTATTATGCGTATGGTGATCAAGGATGCTTTTGACGAGTGAATAATACCTGGTTTCAACAAGGGTTCGCATGAGCGGGTTTGCAAAACCGATTGTTGCGATATTGTCTACGAGTGAAACGAGCGCGCTATGGGCAAAATGAGTTTGATAGGTCGCTTTTGAGACAGATAGCTCAAGTTCTGCTAACACTGATTTCCAAAGTTTTTCCGTGTCCATATTTTGAAGATAAAAGCAAGATTAATGTATGGGCGGGTTTGGTGGCTTGCCCCGAACTTTCGCTCTTGCGAGGCGAGGTCGTGGCGCTCGCGAGCAAGGAAGATCGGTTTGGGGATAAGTTGTCCACAATAGTAATAGAGAAATGCCTCCCTGTCAAGAATCACGCGTTTTATGAACAACTTATGGCAAAGTGAACCGATTGATGTAAAAATGTATATACATGCAAAAGATGTCCCGCGGGGTTGTAAAATGGGCAGTTGTTTTTATTTTTTTTACGTGCCTATGCATCTCTCTTTTTTTAGGTGACGGGAGTCAGGCGGCGGTTGAAGAGTTTTTTGCAATTACGCTGATTTTGTTATATGGTTTGTTGTTTTTTAGCAAAATCGATATAGGCGCCCCGTCTAAGCCCGTTGCCGTTGCGTGGACCTGCTTAATAGTTTATACGTGTCTGCGGGGGGCTTTTTCCGACAGCGTCGCCCTCTCTTTGTCTTGGCTCGTGCGGTTGGCCGAGGGATATTTGACCTTTCTGTTATTTAGAAGTCTTTCGCGCGACACAAGGGTCAACGGCGTGTTTATTAGGTCTTTTGTGTCTCTCGGTCTTTTCACCGGGCTGGTGTCGCTTGTGTTGTTGGCTTTCCCTGGTCTTTCCCGGTTTTTGCCGCAGGCGAATTTATTATCTGCAACGTACGGTCACAATTATGTTGCAAACCTGCTTCTTTTAGTTCTGCCGGTGTTTGCTTTTTATGTTCTCCAATATCCAACCGTTCGCAGTATCGTCGCATACTTTTTGTGGTGCGCCCTCATTGTCTTAACGTTTTCCCGAGGCGTGTGGTTGCTTTCTTTCGGATTTTTGTTGCTATTGGCTTGGCGTCGCCGTTTTACCAATCGGAAGGTTTTCCCCATTGTTATAAGCGCGCTACTGTTTGCTTTGGCCGTGCTCACTGTTTTTAGCATTTCCACGGGGTTTTTCCACGCGCCGCGGTTCACAATGACGGCGCCGCTTCATGAGCAGATTATAAAAAGCCCACCGTGGAACGATGGCCGGTTTGGTTATTGGGAGGGCGCAATAGCGGGATTTATGAGAAGTCCGATTGTGGGAAGCGGCCCCGGAACATTTGTGATTGCGTCGAAAATCGGACCAGTCACAGCTGATAAATCAACATGGGCCCACAGCTTTCCTCTGCAGATATTAGAAGAAATGGGTCTTATTGGGGCCATGTTGTATTTTGTTCTCATGATTTTGGTTTTTCTGGAACGCTTTCGTGCAATCCGGCGGGGTGGATCAAAAAATATAACCAGAAATAATATAATTAGGTGGGGGTTGTTCTATGGCGCTATTTTACTATTTGTATATAGTTTTTACGAAATGGTTTTTGATTTTTTAACCGTGTGGATATTGTTTTGGGCGGTTTTGGGAATGTTGAACACAGATCGAGAGAATGCGGACTCACGTCGAGCTGGGCCAATATTCTTACTGGTCGTTCTTTTGAGTTTATTGGCGCTGTTTTATATTGTCTACTCAACACACACAGCGTTACAATTCTACAAACCCCATGACACGATAACGCTTGTCACAGCGCTTCCAAACGAAAGAAACATAAGGGATTATTTGGATTCGTTACCGTCGAGTCGCGCTTTTCCCCGTTGGCAAATTTCTGCAATTTTGTTTATGCACAAATGGGACCCGGATGTTTTGGCAGCGCTGGCTCGCGCAACCGAAGATCACAACCCGCATCTTTCCAACCAATTATTTTTAGAGTCGATACAACTGGACCCAGCAAGCACAGATGATAAAAGACAATACATCTTATTTGTTGCGTCCCATCCGCAATTTGTGGATCGGTTAACTGCGCCCGGCCTTATGCATTTATTGTTTCAAACCGCGACGGAACGACAAACGTCTGTTATCAAACCAATAATTAATTATCAGTCGCCCTTTTTCATTGGGGCGTTTATCGAACTAATGCACGGGTCAAAGGCAATTGCTGTTAATTGGCACTTTTTTTCAAAATTTTATTATCTTTGGGGGCTCAGCGTAATGAGAACTGACCCCAACGCAGTTGTTCCGTTGTTATCGGAAGCTGCTCTCTTAGAGCCTGTGTGGTCGTATTACCATCTGGAGCTTGCTTCATATGCGCTTTATAGGCTAAAGAATCAAAATTTGGCCAATAAGACGCTTTCCGCGTGCCAGCAACTTCCTTTTGCAGGGGAAGATTGTCTATTCTTCTCCAGCCAGCCCCTCCCAATTAGTGGATACTATAAACAAAAAATTATCGACATCCACTAAATAAACGCATGGTATCCACACTTATCATCCCGTCAGCGGCAGACAAGCGCGTTGTATAATAGCTTCGCTCGCTATGGATGTTTCCGTTTCGATTATTACGCTAACAAAAAACAGGGCACCGCTTTTGCGGCTGTGCCTCCAATCTCTCGTCGGACAGCTGAAACGTGATGACGAATTAATAGTGCTTGATAATGCGTCGACGGATAATACACGAGATGTGGTTAATTCATTTAAGCGATTTTTCACCATCCGCTATTTTATGACGGATGTTCAGGGATATCCGAAGCTCTATAATACAGCAGTTTCTAAAAGCGCTAAAAAGATTATTGTTTTTTTAGACGATGATTGTATTGCGGGGAAGAATTTTGTATCTCATGTCAGGCGGGTCCACGATGAACAAAACGCCGCGCGCGTAGCGCAAGGAAGAACAATAAGTATCCCGCGCGGCAATATTTACGTCGATGTGATGGGCGATCATTATGTTAATTGGATTTCTGCAAACACAACAAGCGCCCCTTTTATGCGGACGTTCGATAATAAAAACGCCTCCATGCCGCGGAGCGTGTGGTTAGCAAGCGGGGGGTTTCCCCAACAGCTCTCTGTTGGATCTGAGGATATAGAGCTGGGGCTTCGTCTGCGAAGAAAAGGAGTCCAAATTGTCTATGATCCGTCTATTGTCGCATATCACCACGAACGTAAGACGTTTGCGGGGTTTGTAGATCAACACCGTCGCATTGCGATGAGTGAGGCGTTGTTGGCCCTCAGAGCGCCAGGGGCAGACTCTCTTCGTGAAGTGTATATAAAAAAAATTATCCTCCATATCCAAAGCGCCGTGAGGAGAGAGCTGTTCTACCTTACATCGTTCCAGATAACGTACTTTTTCATGTTGCCTTGTTTATATATTGTGCTTGCGGTTGTTCGTGTATGGACGTACCATATGACCACATGGACGCACCAAAAATAGGTATCATCACCTCACGCGGGGGCCATCTGTATCAGATGTTCCGGCTTAGGCCCTGGTGGAAAACATACAGCCGTTTTTGGGTAACGTTTCCGGGGGAAGATGTCGTTTCCATGTTAAAAAATGAGCGAATTTATTATGCACATTACCCAGAGTCGAGAAATATTATTAATGCGCTTCGCAATATAGGTATTGCGGTGCGCGTCATAGTAAAAGAAAAACCCACGCTTCTCATCAGCTGCGGCGCAGGCATCGCCCCGCCCTTTTTTTATATCGGCAAGCTTTTCGGCGTTAGGCTGGTATTTATTGAGCCTTTTGATTTTGTTCGGTATCCGAGTGTTTCGGGAAAGCTAGTCGAACCGATTGTCGATGTGTTATTAGTCCAGAGCAGACGCCAACTTGCGTTTTACAAGCGCGGGAAATATACAGGTGCTACCTTATGATATTAATTACCGTTGGCACTACCCCATTCCCCTTCCGGCGGATGGTAGATCTTGTCGAACAGCTTATACTTATCCGAAAACACAATGAAGCCATTATTTTCCAACATGGGGATACCGCTTGCACGCTTTCCGGTAAAAACGTTTTCCTCTATCAGACGCTTCCATTTCAGCGAATGCAGCGATATATACAGAAAGCTCGGGTTGTGGTTTGTCAGGGCGGGCCGGCAACAATATATCAGGCCATTGCTGCCGGAAAAATTCCTTTTGTGTTGCCCCGTGAAAAAAAATTTGGTGAACACGTGAATGATCATCAGGTGTTTTATTGTGACATACTTAAAAAACGGGGGCTTGTATTCCCGGTAATCAGTTGCGCCGCCATGCTCTGTCGGCGACAAAAGCCCCGCCGTTCATCGTCGGGCCGCGGGTCTTTGCCGAGGTTGATTACATACCTCCATGGTCTGACAAAGGTAAACCTATTATAGGAGCGTTGGTAAGATTACATTTTAATAATTTATAATGTTCATAGTTTTATTGTCATCATATATGTATGAATAAGGCGTATCCAACAAGCGCATTTATCGCAGTAACCCTTCTTTGTAATGCGCGGTGCGTGATGTGTGACATCTGGAAACACCGGGGGATAGATTTTTTACCGGTCGATGTGTATAAAAAACTTCCGCCATCTCTTAGAATGGTTGACTTGACCGGCGGAGAGCCATTTCTGAGACCGGATATGGCTTCAATCGTTCGCACGGTCAGGACGTCCTGTCCAAAGGCGCGAATCCTTATTACAACGAACGGTTTTTTGCATCACAACATAGAAAAACAGATCGATGATATTATGGTCGCCGACCCAAACATCGCGTTTCGTTTATCACTCGACGGAGGGCCAGAGATGCACGAGAAGATTCGCCGCGTCCCCAAGGCATTTCAAAAAGTTATGCATACCGTAGATTTGTTGAAGCGTAAACACGTTAAAGACATCGGCATAATTTATACACTCATGAAACAAAATAAGCACGAATTGCAACAGGTATATCAATACAGCAAGTCACAACGCATACAATTTTCGTTAAACGTCGTGCACGACTCTCCCGTATATTTCGGTACAAAGAAGGAACGGTTGCGGCCGGACCCCCCCGAGGTCAAATACCTGTTTGAATGGCTATTTTTGCGTCAGCTGCAATCCGTGAATCCGAAAGAATGGGCAAAAGCGTGGTTTAATAAACAGTCATATTATTATATGATGTCACATCACCGTGCGCTCCCCTGCGGAGCTGGAGAAAACTTTTTTTATATGGACCCATTCGGCAGCGTGTTTATGTGTCATTTAAAAATGTGGCCTATCGGAAACCTTCGGAATCAGTCGTTTGATGAAATATGGACATCCCAGGCAAAAAACAAGCTCATCCCTCTCGCACACAACTGCAATGATTGTTGGATTGTGTGTACAGCAAAAGACGAAATAAAGAAAAATAAGCTTTATGTGGCGTCCGAAACGATAAAAGAAATAGCGAAACAATTGAGGGTTTAAATGTCCTCTTTTGGGCCAGAAAACCTGCCGTTATCACGCTCCCGTTACGGAACAATCGTATGAAGTTAAGCGTTTGCATTGTAACGAAGGATAGATATGAATTATTCATGCTCTGTTTTGAGAGTGTTTTGTTGCAGCAACGGCCCCCGGACGAAATTATCATTATCGATTCATCAACACATAGAATGCAGGTGCCCAGGGTGCCTAAAAATATTCGGGTTGTATACGTTCATACGTCATTGACCGTTCCACAAGCAAGAGACAAAGGAGTCCGTGTCGCGAGCGGAGATTTAGTTATGTTTGTCGACGACGATTGCATAATTACCGATAACACGACGGAAAAATTTCTTTTGCATTTTGTCGGAAATCCACGGGTTGATCTTGTGATGGGAGATTTGGTAAATAGTTGCCCGTTTAATATATACGCACAAGTACAACACTATTTTTATGTCATTTGGATGAAAGAGCATTTTTATGATCACCGATCACTTAGACGTTTTTCGGGTGGCATGGTCCTACATTTTGATATTGTGTGTTTTCGCAAAAAAATATTTGACCACATTGTTTTCGATATACAGGCGCCGAAAATATTTAATGATGATGATATAGATATCGGTATGCAGCTTTATCGTATGAAATATGGCATGTTTTATGATGAAACTATTGGTGCGTTGTATCAACCCAGAAATTCGTTTATATCTCTTGTGATGAGAAATATATATACAGGGTTCAGCAATCACTACTCATTAGATAAAAAACATATTAATGTTCATTCTGCTCCCCACAAAGTGCCGGTAACGGTTAAAATACAATGTATAAAACAGGCAGTATTTATATTGCCGTCTTTATACAAAAGAGTCCTTTTTGTGATAACGCTTAGTATTTATCCCTTTTTTTATAAAATCGGCTGGATATATTATTGGTACTGGAAAACCCTTCAACAATAAAAATTATGCGCGTTGCTATCATCCACGATGTCCTGGTCGAATATGGCGGAGCTGAGCGCGTGTTACAGTCATTCTTGCGGTTGTATCCTACAGCCCATGTATATACCGCCTACAAAGATGAGGTGATGGTGCGGGAGTTTTTTCCGCCGTTAAATAAAAATAACCTCCACTGCTCCCCTATTCAAACGCTACGGTTGGGCAAATATGGGTATCTCTTTCAGTTCCTTGCGCCTTTGATTTGGGGTAGACTTCACTTAGAACAATATGACGTTGTTATATCGAGCTCCGCCTTTTGGTTATCTAACACGATCAACGTTAAACACCCGGTTCATATTCAATATATTCACTGTCCCCCGAAAAATTTGTTTAACCTGTGTCCAAAAACGAAAATTCAAAAACTACTCCCACTTACGTCCATATTGGCATGGTCGTATATAAAAAGCCTTCGACGGTACCAGAATATCATTGTTAACTCAAAACATATGCAACAAACTATGAGGAGTATTTGCGGTGTACCGTCTGAAGTTATATATCCTCCGGTGATTATCCCGCCCCACCCCGCCCTACATAATAAGGGAGACTACTATATTGCGGTTTCCCGACTTGATAACACGAAGGGACTCGAATTAATGATAAGTGCGTGTAATAGAATGAGGGCGCCTCTAAAGATAGTCGGAGCGGGAAGCGACGGAAGATATATCCAACATCTGTATAGTCTGGCGGGACCGACGATCGAATTTACAGGACGCCTGTCCGATAAAAAAATTCATCACCTATACAAAAACGCGATAGCTTTTTTGTTTACGCCGAAAGAGGAGGATTTTGGTATCGCCCCCCTCGAGGCTATTTCTTATGGCGTCCCAGTAATTGCACATTATGGCGGCGGAGCGAAGGAGACGCTCAAGAACCGGAAAACGGGATTATTTTTTTATTCATATACTATAGAGGCACTTGTGCATACCATGCAGAACCTGAAACCCCAACAATTTATTCCAACCTCACTGTATGATTACGCAAAACAATTCCATCGCGAGCGTTTTGAGCGGGAGATGAAGCATTATATAGAAGGTGTTATTAGACGTTGAAGCAAATGAAAATCGCCATTGTCCATGATGTGTTGGTAGAATTTGGCGGAGCGGAACGCGTATTGCAATCGCTTCTCCGGTTGTATCCGAAAGCGCATGTCTACACATCTTACAAAGACGATGCAATGGTCGAGGCTCGTTTTCCTTTATTGTCAAAAACAAACTTATTTTGTTCTCCATTCCAGCGAGTCCCCGCGGCGCAACACGCGTACCTTTTTCAGTTTCTGGCGCCCTTAGTTTGGAGGCGTCTCCATTTAGAACAGTACGACGTTGTGATATCAAGTTCTGCTTATTTATTGTCCAATATAATCGAAGTTGAACACCCCGTGCACATACAATATATTCATGGGCTACCGAAAAATTTGTTTCACCTGGGGCCAAAGACTCAAATTCAGATGATTCTTCCCCTCTCTCCGATGTTGGCCCGTTTATACAAGAAAAGTCTCCGAAAATACAAAAATATTATCGTTTGTTCAAAACATATTCAACAATCTTTGGGGAATGTTTGTGGTGTATCATCGGAAGTTATTTATCCCCCCGTCATTATTCCAGCGCAGTATCATCAAACCAGACAGGGTTTGTATTATGTAATAATTTCCCGCATTGATGCCTCAAAAGAAATTGAGATTGCGATTCATGCATGCAATGTTTTGCGTGTGCGCCTTAAAATAGCAGGCGTATCCATAGATGTTCAATACGAACGGTATCTCCGGCACATTGCAGGTCCGACAATAGAATTTTTAGGATTTCAGGATGATGCCCAGCAACTAGAATTATACCGACACGCGATTGCGTTACTATTTACAGCGCGGAGTGAAGACTTTGGAATTACTCCGGTTGAGGCAATGGCACATGGAGTGCCCGTGATTGCTTATTGCGGCGGGGGCGTGAAGGAAACGGTTATTGATAAAAAAACCGGCGTCTTTTATTCGGAACATTCCGTCGCAGCCCTCGTGACAGTGCTCGAGACGTTTAATCCAAAACGGTTTAATCCGATATTCATTCGTCGTCACGCGGAGCATTATAGTGAAGCAAATTTTCATAAGCATATGGGTCTGTATATACAAAATGCTCTCTTAAATCGTAAAAACAGATGATATGAGAGTTGCCTATTTTTTATCTGAATATCCTGCATTTAACGAAACGTTTGTTATTAATGAGTTATATTACCTCCAGGCGCGTGGCATAGGCGGTGCTATATATTTTGAAGAACACGGGATGGCTCGTCCGGTGCAACCAAGAGTCCGAACACTGCACTTTACGAAATTTCATATAAATTATTTAGAAAAACTGCTCACACACCCATGGCTAATTTGTAAAACCCAATTGATATTATTACTTCGGTCGCCCGCCAGATATGTAAAAGCCTTTCGTGTCCTTATTTCTATATCATCAACTCCTAACATCCGTTATTTTATCCGCGCAACGCTTCTCATTAAATCGTTAAAACAGAATAAAGTTTCACTTCTATTTATTCACGACGCTGAAGGAATTTCTGTTATCGGATTATTTTGTGGACTATTAAGCGGAATTCCCGCTGGTGTTATTTTCCACACACACGGTTTGTTTGCAGACAAAAGCTATCTTCGTGAAAAGATTAGTATGACAGATTTTTCTGTCTTTCAATCTTACTATTCGAAAATGGTTGCAATAAACTATCTGCACGCCGCGCCGGCAGTAATAAAGAAAATGTATGTAATATCTTCTACCGGTATAGATACAGCTTTTTTTCAGCCAAAAAAAAAGCCCTCAAAATATAAAATTATCGGGGCACTTCGTATTATCAGTGTTGCAAGAATTGAAGAAATGAAAGGTTTTGATCGGCTCATATACGCCATTGATACGTTAACAAAGAAGGATATACATATAAACTGTCAGATCATCGGATATGGGTCAAAGACACATGAATTGCTTCAGTTGATACGGTCGTTACATTTAACTGGGATTGTTACACTATTAGGCCCAATTGCCCATACCCCGCGGTTCGTCCGTTTGCTTGATGCCGCTGACGTTTTTGTATTGCCCTCTGTTGTTGATGCTCAGGGCGATAGAGACATGCAACCGAATGCAGTAAAAGAAGCGATGGCCATGAAACTAATCGTGATTACACCGGATTTTGGCGGCATACGCGAAGTCATTCAGGATGAGAAAAACGGGTTTTTACTAAAAAATAGCGGTCCGGATTCATTGGTACATGCAATAGAGAACGTTGTCCGGTTGCCACCACGGGTGCGACATGCCATGGGGGAACAAGCGCGGAAAACTATTCTTGAAAATTATGAAGCAGATGATGTATCAGACAAGTTGATTAATTTATTTCAACAGTATGCAAACAAGGATTACTGAACGATTTCCGTTATCGTTGGCCAGATGGTTATATTGTTTGTAAATATGGGCACCGTTTCCCCGACTAATACAGGATTGTAGTCGAACATATAGACACTGCCGTTAAGTTTTTGTGTGGCAAGATCTATCGTATAATACACATCTTTAAATTCCGGATCGTTTACTACGAGTGCCTGTCCGTCACTCGTTTCTGTGACCCTTTTTGCGGGCACAACGCTGACATCGAGTATTTTTGCAAGTACATTTCCCCGGCCGTCAACAACCTGGTCTCCCGGATTTACCGCGGCGGCAATATAGTCCGGTACCCCGGAAATACTATATTGCTGATTCCCCCCGCTTACGTTTTTCGCCTTTACAATGGTGTGTTTTAACTTGATATCAAATGGTTTTTGCAATCCCGGTAAACTAACAACGACACCCTTAAAATATATGTGCGAAAAGGAAAACGTAAGTGTTTGGCCGAAAAGTATATCCTCGCCGTGAATTGAATATGTACGCTTTCGTGGGTCATATGTGGCTTTAGTGTTTATATCGAGGTACGTTACCCGCTGATCCGGTGTCATTCTGTACGATTCAACATTTGTGATTGTTGAATCAACCCGGCCCAATTCATCTCTTTCAACGTCACCAACGGTAAATGCAGGAACAGACAGATTATTCGGCGCAGTATCAGAGTAGACGATATTATCATTTACTACCATTATCCGGATAGCAATTGATGCAACATCCCGACGAAAGGAAATATAAAATACTCCTAAAAAAATGATTCCTGCGGCGATAAACGCGACGTCAATCGGATGAAGCTTTCTGAACCAACGACTGATGCCATGATTAATACGCGTCATAATTTTGTGAGTTTCGTCCCCGCATGATTGATACTGCACCGACCGCAACGATTATACCAGATATGCTAAGCTCAAACGCGTTGGGGGCAGGTTGAAAACAGAAATATATGAGAGTAACTAAAATACACGACACACTGCTTACTATCTCGGCAGATCGTCCTTTTCGCGTATGAAAAGTTATGATGAACGCACGGATTATGAGAATATACGGAATGAAAAATGCGATTGCCGCCGGTACACCTGATTCCATGGCGATTTGCAGATAAGCGAAGTGGACCGGATACGGAAATGTACTGATATATCCATTTTGGAGATTATTCAGGAGGGTTCTGACGTTCATCCCTGCGCCAAAGCCAAACCACGGCGAAATCTGAAGCATTTTCCAGCCGTCCTGCATCATACGCTGACGTAAAATACCCCCTGTATCAGGGAAATATATGATTGATGATACTATTCTCGGGATAATAACAATGCATACGACGATAAAAAATATAACAACCTGATATGTTTGAATATGAACTATATGTTTTATGACGAAAGTTTTTGCCCGTTGTTTGTCCAGAATGTATAAGAAAATAGCTGCGGCTCCTGTCCCAAGCCAAACCGCTCTACTTTGAGAAAATATAATATTTAGTGCACCGAGTAACACGATGAATACGAACACACTATTAAATTTTGTTTTTCGTATAAAGGGGAACAAGAGGATTAAAAGAACGGATAGCATATACGCGTATGCGTTGGGATCGACGAACCCATCAACGAGTCCCCGTATTCGAAAAATGAGAGAACTCTGTTCTGTGTCGGCGTTAATTGGTTGTTGAAGAAATCCGAGGTTCGTTCCCAGTGTCCCCACTTGTAAGAAGCCGATTACTATCTGAAAACCTGTTATAACCGTGAGCGGAATGTAGAGAAATTTTAGCACCCCCTTTTCTTTTAGCAGAAGGTAGACGGTACAGATAAATAGTACGATGATATTTATCTCATGGACTAAATAGTTTACTGAATATGTTTGATAGAGCGAGTTTTGTATTGAGCCCCAAAAAGACAATCCGAGATAGACAATCCATGAGCCTAAAATTGCACAATACAGCGGAGTTTTACACAGATCGATAATTGTAAAACCTTTTTCACGACCCGACCTGATAATAACGTGTATGGTCCTGTTAATAAAATACAGGATTATCCATAATCCCCATATGTCAGATACGGTAAAATATATACGGTTAATAATTCCTCCGGGGATCATTGGATATCTATATTCCTGCGGATATGCGTAGACGAAGGAAGACTCTTTCGCCGGAGAAGTAAATTGGAGCGATGTTAATACGACACAGAACAACGAAAATAATATATTTTTCGTAATTATATAAAGTAAACCAGTAACCGCGAATGACACCATGATGGCCTGTTTAAAATCAACTGCGTACCGGTACATATAGCCGACATACAATGCGAGAATTATAAAAAGAGCAGCGTGTGTATATTTTTTCATTGCAGATAACGGTAGTTGAGTTTTTGTAGATAGTCGCCGACCGTTTCGGAAATTATTTTTTTCTGTTTTGATGATAAATTTTCTTTCCACTTATTGTTCATATTAAGCAGTGCCTCTGGAAGTGATGAAATATAATTAATCGATGGATTTAATTGGCAATAATTAATCAAGCTGCGTATTGTTCCTCTAGGGTCATTTACAAAATTTTCGTACCGAATTTCAATATACCGATTGGATAGTCGTGATTTAAAACGTCGGATTTCCTCTACATTGTGTTTCCAGTGAAGAGCACATAATTTTTCAGGAGCATTGCCGTTACGTTGCCAGTGCGAAGGCGTCAGATTTGACCTCCACCACAACGGCGTGTTGCTCCACCAATTGACGCGTAGTAATGAATTGACTACGGCTCTCCCATCACGGATGATGTGGATAAAGTACGCGTCATGAAACATATGAATAAGGCAGTCAAGGCGCTGGGTGTTGGCGGTCCGCTTATTAATGAATCGGGGTTTTCCTGACGCCGCGAGGTGGTTTTGTATTACATTTTTAAATGTAGCTGACGTTGTTTGGTTTAGGGTATCAAATGCTGTTCTCCTGTCATCTTGAAAACCACAATACATATACACACGTTCCCCTTCTGAAGGATATATGAAAGATTTCATAATCGGTATATTAGTGAGACGGTTAAGCGCTGCAAGTTCGGGATGCTCCGGGTGTAGATTGGTTATATTTGAAAACCAACAGAGGTCCGGGTGTGAGGACAAGAGTTCATATAGAATGGACGTTCCTGATCGGGCAGAGCCCAGAATAAATATGGGTTTATATATTTTCATGATACGAACGAAGCATAATAAATGTAATGCAATGATAAATCCGACAGCCGGTTAGTACAAATATGATTGCAGGCGGTTATTATATGAGGCAGATTCTCAGGATATCATATGCGGAGATAAAAAGTTCAAAGTAAGCTCTTCTTTCTGGGTTTGTTTACTCATTTAACAGCAGTAATTAATTTACGGGGTTTTTGTCAATATAAAGAGTTGTTCCAGGGGAAATATTTTTTCCTCGGCAACGTGATACAGTGGGTTCCACAAAAGAAACATGTTCCGGCACCGGGACATAATATCCTCAATAGTCTCATAGTACCGGCAAATTAAATATGCTGCGTCCGTTGTTGCGCTATTTACCGTTGACTTGTCTGTCCAATATGGAGATAAAAATTGCGGATGATAGGACGACTCCTGCTGTAAGAAATAAAATACTGCAGGCGCATTATAATTACCGTATCCATACGGAGTGTAATAAAATACTCCAAAAGAGTTAGATAATTTCCGTTTCCTAGAGTCTTGTAGTATAAAATCGGCGATTGTTTCCGTTTCTTTATACTCGCTGATTGTATGGTTCGCGAGAGTGGTGTGATACGATGCTAATGCCCCAAAACAATAAACACAGAATAGTAGTATGACAATATATTTTAGCAACCATGAGTGGCCGACGTAAGCTATTTTGGCGCATACGACAAACATGATCAGCAATAATGGGTAATAGACATTCAATCTGTGGAAAGCATTTTCCCAAAAAAATACAACCGGTATAAAACAGACACACAGCCATAGCGGGTTCATGAATGTCCACACTGTTTGATATGCATGCCGTATGTTTAATCGTAATGTTTTTACCGTCCGCCTGGATAGTATGATCGTGAGAATAAAAAGTGATATCAGTGCAGATGATACAAACGGAATCTGATGTGGTGTAATAATGTTGTCCAAATTAAAAAACTGAAGGATAATTTGTTCAAAATAGATTATATAATCTGATATAAATGTGAGATCGAACGGAATGCCGAGAGCAGAATGGAGTATAGTTTTTGTCATGGGATATCCATGGGAAACCTCAAAAATAATCTGAGGAAAGTAGACGATGAGCCCAATGAACATTACGGAAACAATGATGGTATATGAATTTTTTGTGCGCGATGCAGAGCGTCTGATCAGTTGCACATTTTTTACGAAGAAATACGGTGCGAGTAACCACGGTGCCGGATAGATAGATGCGCCTATGATAAATATGGCATTTGAAATAGTTAAAAGAGCCAAATTTTTTTTGCGCCAAGCTTCCCAAAGAAGATACCATGAGGCAGTTATAAAAAAAATAACGGGGTGCGGTTGATATACCGACTGGGCGTTCATGATCATGACAGAGGAGAGTGAAAATAACACCAATGAAAAGACCCCTGTCACGAAATCAAATAACCGTCCGATTAATAAAAATATGAAAATTCCGGCGATAATGTTAAGTCCGGCGAATAGAATTGCAACATAAAGCGGTGTTTTGACTATCCCGAGAAATAGAGCCAGTAAATAATAATACGTGGGAGGCGTGTAAAAATTTGTGACGTTTAACGGCGGTCCGACAAGCGTTTGCGATTGTCCGTGGAGAATCTGTTGGGCTACGAGGAAATCGCTGCCCTGATCCCCTTCCCATATTGTAAGATCGGTGATGCGATACAGGCGAAGGAAACCGCTCACGAGGAGTATACTTATTACTGCTAAAATTTTGAAATATTTATTCGATAAGAATTTCATAAATAATCAGTGAGAGCGAACCATGTTACATAGTACAATTAACAGTTTGATATGGAAAGGCAAATACCATACGCGTAATAATTGTGAATACGCACGCTTTTTGATTTAAAATAGATATTCCATGAAAGCATATACTAATCTCATCGAATGGCAAAATATTGCGCCGTATTATGACTTATATTTTAGAGACAGAACGGAAGATATTGCTTTTTGGGTATCAACGGCAAACAGATTCGGCTCCCCTGTGCTTGAGTTAGCTTGCGGAACGGGGCGACTGACTCTGCCGATTGCAGGAGCAGGAATTCAGATCACGGGGCTAGATATTTCCCGGGCGATGCTTCAAGAAGCAAAAAGGAAATGCAAAACGGCGAAACCCGCAATTAGAGAAAATATTACTTTACAGTTCGGTGACGCGACGAAATTTACAATTCCGAAAACCCGCTTTAACGCAGTATTTTGCCCGTGGGGTTTTCCGGCCGCGACAAGACAAGAGCAGTCGTCTCTCATGCGGTCAGTCAGATCGAGCTTGCTACCAGGGGGGCATTTTATTCTTGACGTTTACAATAATACAAACATAAAGAATGATGAGCGTCATTTTGGGGTCTATGAGCATAAACAATTTCCCAAAGAGAAGCTAACGATTTTGAGGCAGGTATATTCCCAAAAAATCGCCAAAACGCGGTTGCATCATCAGCTATTTATCTGGGATATAGCAACCAACAATGGAGAAAATAGGCGGTTGATTTCGCAACGGATTGAATATATGTATGCAAAGAGTGAGCTTGAATTTCTATTGCATCAATATGGGTTTATTATCGATGACGAATACGGTGATTATGACCGGAGGCCGTGGTCTAAGCGGTCTCCTCGCATAATTATTGTTTCCCATAAATAACGGGATCGGCGATTATATCCCCGCGTTAACAGAAAGGAATAATTGTGTATATTGGCGTTTCGCATTACGCTCTGAATAGTTATTTTGGACGGTTTTTTTTGCTTCATGAGCAAGCCGTCGTGATAAAGGGCGGTTTTGTTTAATGAGTAGAATTTTTTTTGTTATATCGCTAACCGTGTTTGTGGTAAGAAATCCATTGACACCATCAGTAATTAACCTGGTAATTGGACGCAGGTGCGTTGCAATTACCGGTTTGCCGACTGACATGTAATCAAGAATTTTCATCGGATAAAAATAAAACGGGAAATAAACGGATTCATGATAGATGCCAAGACATACATCGGCTTTGGATACAAGATGCATAAAATCGGCATGAGGCATCGGATTAATACATAACATATTTGGAATATGACCATAAGAGGACCAACTATTTGAGCCAACCACAATAAACGCGATACGCCTATCAAATTCATGTATCCGCGTTGCTACCGAATAGATTGTATCAACAGCCTGCCATGGCATGCGGGCGTCACCGCCCCACAATACAACAAAATAGTTTTGTAGTAATTCATCTATGATTGCGTTAGAGTATTGTTTGGCGTTGCCTGCGTGTTCGTCTGCAAGAAAGTTGGGAATAATTACAGATCGACGAACAGTAATTTTTTCTCGGGCAAACGCACGGAGTTCCTCGGAGACAAACATACAACAGTCAACGAGGCGGGAGAGAATCCTGCGTTTTGTATTATTTTTTAAAACGAACCATTTTCCATAAAGATTTTTTTCAACGGTCAGTTGTTCTTCTGCAAATCCGTGTATTTCCCATATAAGCGGGATATTCGGTAACAACAATTTTAGAAGCGTGTATTTGTCAACGTCGCATCCGCCGTCTGCCCGGATGATAATGGCCTTTATGTTCTTTCGACGTTTTACTATCGATATCACATTATGAACATACCGGAGGTCTTCATGTTGTATATATAGGACATAATACCCAAGTTTTTCCATAAGGCGTTTCCGTCGCTGTGTATTCACCGAAGCGGCGCTCCATGGGGGGTAGCCGGGGACTATATAGACAATCATCGGCATGTGCGTATTATCAATTTTATGCGGCATATAATTTTAGCGTACGGGGTCCGCCATCATGAAGTATTTTTCCGTGTTCCATAATAAGAATCCTGTTGCATTGATATTTGATGAGTTCTAAATCGTGCGTTGCAATAATGATGGTTTTGTCCCGAAAAGAGGTTTTAAGCGTGTGTCGGAGCCGTTTATTAAATTGTTTATCCCCCACTCCCAATCCTTCATCGAAAATGAGAATATCAGGATCTGTGTTGATAGCTATAGAGACTCCGAGCCGAAGTTTCATCCCTTGAGAATAGGTGTACAGCGGTGCATCAATAAACTGTTTAATATCGGCATATGCAATAATAGATTCAATATGGCGGTTTATTTCTTGTTTTTTCATACCGAGCAACATGCCGTTGAGATAAATATTTTGTTCGCCGGTAAGATCCTCCTGAAATCCAGCATCGAGGTCTATTAACGAAATTAATCTTCCATATGCTTTGCGAACTCCAGAAGAAGGCCTTGTTATTCCCGTTATAATTTTAAGTAACGTTGTTTTTCCGGATCCGTTTGCGCCCACTATGCCGACCCTTTGGCCTTTGAATATCGTAAGATTAATGTGGCTAAGAGCGACAAACTTTTCTTCTTTTCCGGAGACAAATTTTTCTACCAACGTCGGTTTTTCATGATGAAGAATATATTCTTTTGAAATATGTGTGAGCTTGATTGCGCTATTCATAAGTATTAGTTTGGGTTAAACCCAGTCGTCAAAATTACTACTTTCAGATCGAAATACGCGAATACCAGCAAATGCGACAATGACAATAATAATCAGATTAATGCTTAGCATTGCCGGGCCCGGAGGAGGAGCATTAATAAAACCATATTGAAATAACTGCATAATGGAGGTCATAGGATTTAAACGCCATATCCATATGTATTTTTGCGGAATGAGGGAAAACGTATAGATAACGGGAGTTGCATAAAACCATAATACTAACAAAGCTTCGATAATAAATTTAATATCGCGGAAGCGGACATTCAACGCGGACGTGAGAAGACAAAACCCACAGGTAAAGATTATCAATAAACAAAGACCGAATAGTATATACAGCAGTGATCCACCCGGCATCATTTTAAGTATCATCATGACAATGCCGAATAACCCCATACCCAGCAATAGATGGATGACGTTTGATAATACAATAGACAGAGGAATAACAGATCGGGGAAACATCGATTTTTTTATCAGAAATCGTTCAGCGACGATACTCGGAGTGGCTTTAACCAACGAAAGAGAAAAAAAATTCCACACAAGAAGGCTCGTGTATAGATGAAAATAATACTGTTCAGACGATTGTTTTATAAATAAACTCAGGAGAAATCCGATTAAGAACATTTGGAGAAGCGGGTTTACGACGATCCATAAAAAGCCAAAAAATGTATATTTATACCGGACACGCAGTTCTTTTTCCGTCATGCCCCATAAGAGATCGAGATACTGTTGTACGTCAGTATTCATAGAGCGTATTATACGATATGTTAGATTGGCCCGTATGAATGTTCGAAAGGTAATAATTATCATTGGGTTTTCGGTCGCTGTTGGCATTGCGCTGTACGCAAGATTTTATTCATTTTACGATACGGTAGCGTTTCGTGGCGATCAGGCAGGTGATCTGTATATCGCGCGTGGTATTATTGAAAATAATTGGCGGCCGCCAGTTGGCCCGTTTTTGTCGGTGAGTAATTTCCAAACGCCCCCGACGTATTATTACATTCTTGCGGGATTTTACTCAGTTCTCCGAACACCAGAAGCAATCACATTTGCGTTTGCATTCATGAATGTTGCCGTGATGGGGTGTATGGTGTCGGTTGCCGCGTTGTTAATGGATGATATCGCAGGAATCATCATGGCGTTCTTATTTGCGACATCATATGTCATGACTGTTGAAAGCAGACAGATCTGGGCGCCCCATACGCTTACGCTGTTTCTTTCAATTTCTTTGCTTCTTCTTCTTAACGCGTTCCGGCGACGCTCTTTTGTATTCTACCTGTTGTCGGTCGCTTGCTATGCTGTTGCGTTATCGATTTATGTTTCCCCGATACTGTTACTTCCCTACTACATAGTGATGGGCGTTCGGTTTATACGTAACATGATGAAAACTAATTACCTTGTTTCGTTTGGCATCGTATTATTTTGTCTTACAATATGTGCTTTTCCGTTCTTTGCCCCCTTTATGGTATATGAGGTAAAACACGGATTTCCAACATATGGCGCTTTGGTTTCGCAGTCGTTTGGTCCTCCGGCGGGTTTTATCGCAACGGTTCGTCTCATCATCCGGTATGGGAGGGCATTTATCGATAACATATTCGGTTTATATCGGGATGATTTTCATATACGAGCGGGTGTCATACTTATATTTGAAGGCGCATTCGCTCTTTGGGTTCTCCTTCCTATCGGGTTAGGTAACTATCTCCGGTCAAAGAGTGATCGCTACTACCGTGCCGTCACTGATTTTGTTCCGTTATGGCCTCTTGTTTTCGGATCATTACTTCTCCTGTTCTTCCGGCATGATCTTGAAGTATATGGGTTAAATGTTTTTCTGCCGTTCTTTTTTCTTCTGTTAACACTCGCGCTGCGGTTGGCATTTGCTTCAAAGCAGCCGGTTATTGTGGCGAGCGCTATTTGTGTCATGATTGTCTATCTCATTACGAATATCTGGTCTATTCAGTCGGATCTTATACGGTATCCGCGCCGCGACGTGGCGCTTGCGTCGTCCGTAGCGTTTACGATTGCCCGCGAGTCGGCCCGCGCTAACATTTCAACGGGTGACATGACGGTGCTTGCGTATCGGTATCCTAACATCTATACGAATTACATTCTTTATCCGTTTTTGTATTATTTACGGGATTATGCACACTATACGATGCCGTTAGTTTCGCCCGGAAATGACATAGACCGCAAGGTTCTTGACCGACCCAACACTCCGTATGTTTATCTGATATGCGTTTGGTATCCGACGGTTGATGCAGCCGAGGGGAATTGTATGTCGTATTTTTTAAAGCACAACCCGCTGTACGGAAAAATCAACAAACCGGTTAATTTCGGTTATGCAGTGCTTATGACATTTCAAAAAATATCAGCAAACTAACAAAATCTATGAAGACAGTCGATATTTCCGTCATAGTTCCGACATACAACGAAAAGGAGAATATGATTCCGCTTATTACTGCGATAATGGGCGAATTGCGTACGATTCATAAAACATTTGAAATAATCGTTGTTGATGATAATAGTCCTGACCGTACCGGCGATTTAGTAAAACAAACATATCGAAATACGGCTCATGTTCAGTGCATAGTCCGTCATTCAAGCCCCGGATTAGGGGCGTCCATCCTTACCGGATTAAAATACGCACGAGGGTCCATCATTATCGGAATGGATGCAGATTTTAATCATGATCCGCGGTTGCTTGCGTCTATGATAAAAAAATTGTCTGATGCGGATCTTGTCGTTGCATCCCGTTTTATTCACGGAGGCGGCATGAGGGACGCGTGGAGATATGTGACCAGTTATGTGTTTAACCTCGTTCTCCATTATGGTTTTGGATTTCCGATCTGGGATAATACGAGCGGGTATTATGCGATCAGACGGTCATCGCTCGGGCTCATTGATCCGCGCACGATTTATAAAGGATACGGGGAGTATCATTTGAGACTCGTGTACCGCGCGTTTCAGTATGGACTTCGGATTAAAGAGGTACCGGCGTATTATCCGTCGCGCCGTTATGGACAAAGTAAGTCAAAGTTTTTTACAATGGTCGTGGCGTACATGCAAACCGCCCGGGATTTGACGCGATAGATATGAAAACAGTAGCACCGATTTATCAGACATTGCCTTCGGAACTTGATGCAATGAAACCGTTTTTCCCGACACGGGAGCCGCGGCTTGCCGGCCGGAGACGTATTCCTGTTTCAGAACCGAATATATCGGCACGGGAAATACGGTATGTAACGCATGCAATTTCTTCCTCCTGGATTTCGTCCACCGGCGACTATGTCAAACGTTTTGAAAAACTATTTGCCCAAATAGTTTCAAAAACAAAATTTGCGATAAGTGTGAACAGTGGGACGTCCGCGCTCCATGTGGCATTAGCTGCTTTGGGTGTTGGACCGGGTGATGAAGTTATTCTTCCGACATTCACTATGATTGCAACGATAAATGCGGTCGCATATTGCGGGGCGACACCGGTTGTTATTGATGCAGACCTTACGACATGGAACATGGATGCATCAGATATTGAAAAACATATCACCGATAGGACAAAAGCTATTATTGCGGTTCATACCTATGGGGCTCCTGCCGATATGGATACGATTATGCATATTGCTCGTAAACACGAGTTGTGGGTTGTGGAGGATGCTGCTGAAGCCCACGGTGCCACGTATCACGGGAAACCCGTTGGCGGAATCGGTGATGTGGGCGCGTTTTCGTTATATGCAAACAAAATCATTACGACCGGCGAAGGTGGCATGGTTGTAACAAATAATGAGGAGATTGCAGATCGTCTCAGGCTTCTTCATAATAATGCGTTTACCCAAGAGATGCACTTTTGGCATACGATGATTGGATTTGGATACCGGATGACCAACCTCCAGGCCGCCGTGGGTACGGCCCAGGTGGAGCGATTTACAAAACTCCTTAGTATAAAAAGAACCAACGCCCGGTTGTATGTTCAACTGCTTTCGGATATTCAGGGAGTCACGCTTCCGTATGAAGCGCCCGCGACACAACACAGTTATTGGATGTTCGGCATTTTAATTAATAAGAAAAGATTCGGTATGGATAAAAACCATCTTAGGATACTTCTTGCAGCACGTGGTATCGAAACGAGACCATTTTTTATACCGCTTCACGTGCAGCCGCCGTACTGGCATTTATTTAAAAATGTTCGATATCCGGTCTCAGAACAGCTGTGCCGCGACGGTCTCTATCTTCCATCATCAACAACGCTCACAAAGAAAGACATTGCGTATATTGCGGGTTGTATCCGTGAATTATCAAGAGTCCACTAAAGGAGCATCTATGCAGGTTTTGTATCGTTTGGCTGTTGTCATAGTATTTCTCATTGCACTGCCGGTTATGGGCCTCATTGCGTTATTCATTATTTTTGACAGCGGGCTACCAATTCTGTTCCGTCAAATACGGGTTGGAAAAAATAACATCCACTTTCTCATTTATAAGTTCCGGACTATGCGTGTCGGCGCTGATTGTGAGCAGGCCCGTTTGAAACATCTCAATGAAGCCAATGGTCCCGTGTTTAAAATACACAATGATCCGCGGTTTACGCGCATAGGTAAGTTTTTAGCCCATACGGGCTTGGATGAGTTGCCACAGCTTATAAATGTCATCCGTGGCGATATGGCGCTTATTGGCCCCCGCCCGTTACCAGTAGACGAGGCAAAAAAATTAACACCCCGGCAAATGAAGCGACATGTTATAAAACCGGGCATTATCTCTCCGTGGATTCTTGAGGGATATCATAAACAATCTTTTGAGGCCTGGATGAAGAGCGATATTGCATACAGTAAAGAAAAAACATTCCTCTATGATGTTGTACTTGCCCGGCGGTGCAGCATGCTTCTTATTACGTTGCTCTCCCATGAATTATCCTGATGATTTCACTTACATAGAAACCTCGAGATGAAACACACTGTACAAATTGCAGGGTTTGTTGGAGAATGAGTGCGCATAATGAATATACGCCACATGATCGGTTCGTACTCTCATCTCATCAGGAGGAAATTACGAGGACATGGTTCTTCGACGATGGCCATCAATGGCGGTGCGCCGGTCCGAGAGTTTCCCCTTATCGCTACACCTTATCAATATTCAGAGCAGGATGCCGGGCGGGTCGCCCGCGTGGTTCGCACGGGAGATCTCACGCATGACCGTGGGGATAATATTACCGGTCTTGAACGGGAATTTGCCCAAGCAATCGGATCTGAGTTTGCCCTCTCAACTAACTCAGGGACTTCTGCTCTGACGATGGCCTGTCAGTCAGTCGGCCTTCATAATGGGGACGAAGTGATTCTTCCCGCGTACACATTTGTCGCGTCCGCGCAGGCGGTGCTTGCAAGCAGAGCTACGCCAATATTTGCCGATATTGACAACACCTTCACCATAAACCCTCAGTCAATTACGCATCTGATCACGAAAAAAACACGCGCAATTATGGTTGTCCATATGTTCGGTAATGTGGCAGACATGGATAAAATTATGCGCATTGCCCGCGCCCACAATCTTGCGGTTATCGAAGATTGTGCGCAGGCTGTAGGAGCGAGATACAACGGGCGGGATGTCGGCACGTTCGGTGACATCGGTTGTTACTCATTTAATATAAAAAAGGCCATTCCGACGGGCCAGGGGGGTATGTTCGTAACATCAAATTCTCAGTATTATCGTCGAGCAATGGCAATACGTAACACCGGCATTGAAGTAACTGACGGACATGTTGATGTCGTCTCTTTAGGAGGCACGTATTTTATGACGGAGATGGAGGCGGTTCTCGCGCGTTCGGTTTTGAGACAACTCACGGGGTTAAATGCTTTGCGGAGAAAAAATTACGAATATCTCATGGGTCTCATCGAGCCGATTTCCGACACGCTTACACCGTACAGAATACTTTCTCACGCAGAGCCATCCTATTCCCGGTTATCCTTTCTTCTTCATCTCCCTCGGCTTCAATGTACCCGCGAACAATTTATTGCGGCCGTCGTTGCGGAAGGCGCACCGCTTAAAACATTTTATCCGATGCCCCTATACTGCTACTCACTTTTTCAAAACATGAACGGGAGAACATATGTGCGTCAATCGTTTGCCGAACAGTTTTATATGCGTCATGTCGGCATGGAGTTTAGCCCGTATTGGAGTTTTAGTGATATGCGCGATATCGCGACAATAGTAACGAACGTTATACGGCATTACTTGAAAAGTTCTCATAAGGAGAGACGTCAATGAAGGTAGGTATCATCGGTCTTGGCACAATTAGCGCCATTCACGTTCGCGCGTTTGACGCGCACCCGTCGGTTCAGATCAGCGCCATCGCCGAGAGTGACAGGATGCTCCTTCGGAAGCATGCGGGCCTTGCCCCACCCGGTCACCAATACCGCGATTATCACGATTTACTGAAGGATAAGGATGTAGATGTTGTTGATATATTACTCCCTCACTCTCTCCATGCGCCCGTCATTCGTGAAGCACTTCAGGCGGGCAAACATGTTATATGTGAAAAGCCACTCGTAATCAATCCAAACGATATTACGTCAATCAGCGCATTGTCAAAAAGGATGAGTAAATCTGTTTACCCGAAACAGTATTTCCGTTTTTCCTCACTTCATCAAAAAGCTAAAGCGCTTATGAGCCGTGGTGACATCGGCAGACCGTATCTTATTTCCGCGACGTATACCGTCAATGCGCTTGATTCATTCACAAATCTCGGCTCCTGGCGGGGAAATACAAAAGAAGCGGGGGGCGGCATCCTTATGGATGTCGGCATCCATATGATCGATTACCTTATGGAATTGTTTGGCGATCCTCTTTCGGTTTGGGCGACGGCTAAAAAAAATTTTAGTTCGCTCCCTACAAAAGGCGAAGATTTGACCGTTACAACGATCGAATTCCGGCAGAATATCGTTGCAAGTATGATCTGTACGGCTGCTGATTCTTCTTACGGATTTCGTTGGGAGAAACATATATTCGGGAGCGAAGGGTCGATTCATCTCACTGATGACGGAAAAACACATATGGAATTAGTCCTGCGGAAGAACGGTGAGGTTGTCGTGACGGAAACGGAAGACAACTGGTGGGATCACGCGAACCTGGGTGCAATTACTGATATTGTTGATAGGATTATTCGCGGAGAACCGCCCGCGGTTTCACTTCTTGAAGTAAAGGAAGCCATTCAAGTGATTACCGGCGCCTATCAATCGGCAAAATTAGGTAAAAAAATATATCTTCGTATGTAATGACAGATTTGTTGACACAGGAGCAATGCTCTTCGTATTTTATAACGCAGTCACACATATTGCAGTTGCGGTAAGCGTCCAGTTTCCTGTTCCCGACGTTCTGTCTGCATTAACAGACCAGATTTCGTCTGAGGTCGGACCTAATGATTTTATATTTAAACTCATGGTTGAACTCGTAAATCCCCCACCCACGACCTTTTTCCCGCCGGGACACGTGACGGCGACGGTTTTTGGCGTGGTTGCATCCGTTTCTGTATTACTCGTCCGTATATACCCGCTGACCCCGTTTAACCCGGATGGTCCTTGTATTCCAGCTTCTCCCGCGGCCCCGGTCGCACCAGTTTCACCCTGATTGCCTGAATCTCCTTGCGTGCCGATTTTTCCTTCCGGTCCCTGAGGTCCAACGAATCCCTGTGCTCCTTGTTCTCCCCTCTCTCCCGTCTGGCCGGTTGCTCCAAGCCCTCCTGCGTCTCCTTTTGGTCCCACCGGTCCCGTTACACCCATTTCTCCCTGAATTCCCTGCGGTCCTTGAACTCCCTGATCACCCTTTGGTCCTTGGGGTCCCGGCCCCCCGGCTTCTCCACCTGGGCCCGTTGACCCCTGTTCTCCCTGAGTTCCCTGCGGACCCTGGGCGCCGATTGGACCGGCAGGACCCTGAATTCCCGGTTGTCCCACGACCCCCGAATCTCCCGTTGCGCCTTTATCTCCTGATGGTCCCCGATCTCCTGTCGGGCCCTGGATGCCGGCTTGGCCCTGCGGCCCAACCGGGCCGATTGGTCCCTGATCTCCTGTCGGGCCCTTTGCGCCCGCACCTCCGGAAGATCCGTTCAGTTGGATGGTGATCTGGCGATCATTTTTTCTGCAATCCGCCGCATGAAAACCAACCCCAATGACATACATAAGGCCATTTGCCTTCATGCAAATATCGAGCGCCTCAAGCGGCGGCGGTTGATGGTGTATTCGCTTTATAACATCCTGAAAGGAAAACGCTAGAGCGCGAGGCGCGGCAATATCACCCAAAAAGCAAAGGCAGAACGCCGCGAGGATGATAGCAGGCGCGGTCTTTTTCATGTGATTGAAACATTTTACAACCGGAAATATCGTCATGTCTGTACGGGAAATTACAAACAATCGATGTGTTTGTTGTGTCAACGCTGGTGCCGACAGGCCTTGACACGTACGGTTGTGAGGCAGCATGCTATTTATATATACCTATGGTGTTTTTGCTCAATACAGCATTTCCAGTGGCATTTATAAATAGACCGTTCTAATGCTCCAAAATGAGTCCATTTTTAGACACGTACACAGCCTTGACAGGTTAATCAAGGTAATGTTACTATAGGATAATATGAGCGGTTCATTTGAGCGTGGTCAACAAAGGGAAAATCAAAGGTTTAGTATTGCGAATTCCCGCAAAACAATTCAACGATTCATTTTTCAAGCTGAGCGCATCGGCGGCGTAGCGATGATACTTGTCACACAACAGCTTCCTGTTTTGGCAGCTGCGGAGACTCAGTTTCAACAAGCATTCGGAGATAATCAGACACAATTGAGTCAGGGTCAAGAATATAGAGCGATCGCGCAACAACAAAAACAAAACTTTCGTGCAGAAAAACGCGGCGCCAGAGTGGCGGCAGGAATAATTTCAAAAAGCGATATGCAGAAAAGCATATTGTATGGAGAAGGCGGCCAACCTCGGTCTGGTTTGATTCGGGAAGCCCATGGCAATACAAGCACTAAGCCATCAATACTGCGTCGTCAAAATGAGCGAGCCGCGGAATTTACCCGAAGCCATACAAAACAAATAATTAAAAAGAGCACCGAGCAATCGGCAACATTCTTAAAAACAGTAATTACGAAGTTATCGTATGAGATTCCCAAAGAGGAAGCATCGATTCTTAAGACATTAGAGTCAGTACGATATCAGCTCCGGAATGATTTTGCGAGTCTTGACCAGAAAGACCAAGCGGCCGCCCTGAATACAATTATTGACACTGTTGAAAAAACGGTTCCCAATGATCAAAAAATATATAAACAATATGAGTCCCAGGCTCTTGAGATATTAAATACATATTTACCCGATCAAAAGAATCTCATTCTTGATGCCCTTGAATTAGCTGCGATTGTGGGGATGACCTATTATATTTTGAAAGATGCGCCGCGGGTGACCGAAAGTTTACGGAAAAAAGTGGTGCTAACATTGACCGCAGCGGCAATTTTAATTACCGCGTGCGGTACGCCCCTCCGGCCGGGGTCTGCGTCGGCAGAATTAATCCCCACAGCGAATCCGATATTCACGGCTGAGGCTCAGACGTTGACAATAGATCTTGGCAATAAAACCTTTGATGGCCTGCAGCCAGTAGACTTTGGGACGACCAAACTTACAAAAGTCGATGTTCTTCCGGAATGGGTAAAAGATCCAACTGGGAAAAAACTTCTCACGCTACGTCCCATTATAAACAGGACACTAGACGTCAACACGCAGCTTGCATTTGGGACGCAACCATTCAGGCAAGCTGATACGAATCTCATCATTGATGTCCCTTTTATGCTCCAGAAATTAGGAAACAACGCTCCCGATGTAGAAGGCTTATTTCCAGACATGAGCGCTCCACCTGGCCCCAAAAGTGTGTTTTTTGCTGAACGCTTTACGGGGAATAATCTTATTGTCCAGGCTGATAAAGTGGGCATCGAACAAACCCCGGCGGGTTATATTTTTAGCATCATCCACTCCGATGGGACCATCACCTATCTTGTGAATCCGGACGAGCAGAAACAATCGGCGCCTATTGCGGTTTCTAATGTTGTTAACGCGATATTTAAAATAAGTGACAGCGTTCCGTCGGTTGCGACATCAACAGAGAGGAAACCCGCCGCTCCAACGCCGGATCAGATAAATTTTTTCATCGCCAACGGAAAAGCCCCCTCCTCTTTGGTAATAGAAAAAATTAACCAGGGAGTTAGGCTTGTTGCTATAGGTGAAACACACAAGGAGCTTCCTGAGGAGCTTGAAGCAAGTAAAATCCTTAAAATCCTACAAGACGTTTCGTCACAAGGATTGATTAATTTTCTCGCGTTGGAAATCGATGATACGTTGCAGAAAGATGTTGATGCGTATCAACAGTCCGGGGTTTTGTCCGACGCCATGCGAAATATATTACTAGATCACAACGCAGGGTACGTCGAGTTGCTCAAGGCGGCGCATACAAATAAGATACAAGTGCTTTGTGTGGATAATCACAACGTCGAGAATAGAGATGAATATATGAATCAGAAGCTTCTGGGGTTCTTGCAGGAAAACCCCGCGTATCGGGGCATCTTTTATGTAGGTGATCTTCACGTGACCAAATATCTAAACTCCCTTTCTGACGGATTGGGCGGAGAGTATTATGCGATTTGGCAGACAGATGGGGGGGATACCGTTTATAATTCTGCTATTGCAGCGGGGTTTACCCAGCCCGTTGCCATAGAAGTGAATGGAAGCCCATTTGCCACGGTATTGTGGAGTACAAATCTTGCGTGGTCTTCGTACGGAAATTTGACTGACGCCATTATTGTCGATCCCTCTAAATAATACATTTTGATTTGATTTGTCAAAGACAGGATGGAGTAGTAATCAGGTATTAAATTGGGCCCACTTCATATTTAGAGCCAATTGACAGGAAAATGGTGATAATGCTACTATAGGTTAAGTATGCGAACAGTAGAAGTTGTTGAGGGGACCCGGCTTGGCGAACAGGCCTTTAGGCTATTTCAGGAAAATTTGGTTTTATCCGAATCGAACATCACCAATCTACAGGCACGATTAAACAGAGAGGCGCGGGATAGAGGATATTTTTACGAAAACCCCAGAGGGGTTGCCCGGCCCCCAAGGGAAATTTACGAGCAGACGCTGCGATTGAGCGTTGGTATGGTGGGCGATAAAATCCAAATATACGCTCCAACCCTCCAGCTGCGAGATAAAAACCACAAAGACGAGCTCTTTATCGTTCAATCACAAGCGCGGACTTTTGCGAAGAAAACCGTGGGGATTCTCACGGTTCAAAAGTTGCGCGATGCGGGGCTTATTACGGACATGCAAAGCATCACGATGTTACAAGGAAAAATGCCCGAGGATGCGTTAGAGGATCATGAGAATAGGTTTCGCACGTGGGTTTCAGAAGCACGGCGATTTCAAGCTCAATTGAGTGCGGGGGTTCGGCGCCCAATTGCTACGGATACAGTTGAAACAATTAATAAAGAGCTTAATAAAAAGACAATAGCGTCATTATCCCGCCCGGGAAGACATTATACATATCAAGCGCCCGCCGCGACCCAAAGGGTTATCCTGTATACAACCCTTGGCTTAGCGACTCTGGCTGTAGCGGCTTGTTCGACCGGCGCGGGGTCACAGGAGTCATCTGCGTTTATTTCGTCTGGTTCAGGAATTACAACTCCTGATGCGCGCCCAGCGAAGGAACCTCAAAATCAACAGCCTTCGGCAAACGAAGGTAGTCTGGCCCCACGAGATCCGAATACGTCTCAGGGTGATAGTGTTGCACAAATGGAGCTTATCCCGTTAAATGAAACTTCGGAACAAGCTTTTCTTAACGGAGAAGACCTGAGTGTTCCATGGGACAGTTCATCATATGGTGATAATCCTGACGGGACAACGCGTGTGGGTTTCGGCAATCTCATTCCTGGTGACCTTACATTAGATAAAAACGGAAATATTATAATTTCGATACATAACCCCACTCGGGAATCATTTACGCTAACCCAGAAACGGCTGGGCCCACATCAGTTCGTCTGTCAAAACTCCGAAGGAAATGATGTCCAATGTATGATCAATCCCCACATTCTGCTATTTGCAATAAACAGCTTACGGGGCGCAGAGCATATTCAGGTAATGTTTTTTGCTCAGGGATTTAAAGATTATAGAGATCGCAACAGTATTCCTCCAAGCATGACGCGGGATGAAGTGGCCTCTTTGGGAATAACATATTTGGAGCCGGGGGTACGGGGCACACACACCCCTCCGATAAACGGATCCAAAGTCAAAAACGCGGCAATGGGTTATTGGAGAGACGAATATCTTTTTGAAGCAACATTTGATCGTGGAATTGAATTCTTTTTATTTAAGACGTTTCCCTATCAGCTCCAAGCGCCTACGAATTCATAAAATGATCGCACCCAAGTAATTTAGAGCACTAAATGTTATTATAGGTTTGTATGAAAGAACCGTTGCAACTTCCTACATTCGCACTGGAAGTGCACCACGCAGTAGTTGATTCATTTTCTCATACGGTGTCAAAAAGCCAAGACATTTCCGTGGCGTACTGTTGAGCTGTTGCTCGATACGAAACACATCCTTTCTTTTTACGCCATCCAC
>DATKGN010000003.1:0-103421 GCA_035510735.1 Patescibacteria group bacterium | reverse complement strand
GTGCTCCCGAGAGGACTTGAACCTCTAATCCTTACGGAACAGGTTCCTAAAACCTGCGCGTATACCAATTCCGCCACGGGAGCAATAGAAACCGTGACTTCATTATGTATTATATAGCCTTGGGGTTTATGAGGCCAGTATTAGAGCGTGATGTCGAGCGTTAGCGTATCCTGGGGCGTGTAGAAATTGATTTTGTCAATAAAATATTGCACGTGACCAGACCATGCGCCGGAAGCTGCATATGTTTGGCCAATCGCATCGAGAGTGATTTCTCCTTTGTCCATATAATTATGTTTTAAGCCATAGGAGACTGTCGCAATGCCGTCCTTCCAGTTAGAAAATCCGACACCTGAATCGGCCCCAGTGGGAATTCCCCAACCCCAGGCATTATACGAGCCGGGAGGCACGGACTGACCGAACGTTGATTCGACTCCTGATATTGCGACAACGAGTCTCCAGTCTAAGCCGTTCTTATCGGCCTCATGAATAAATGTTGCCGCGTCGCTTTCAAGTGGTGAATTGTACGATCGCAAAAAGGATTGGAGAAACGGTATGCGCGGATCAGTCTTGTCCGTCTGGACCGTCATCACGTTTGCCGCAGGATCTGATACGTTTTCATCAGCATACACAGTGGTCGCCGCAATAAAGGGAATAAGTAAGAGAGCTATCGTAATGATAGATTTGCGTATATTTTTCATAGATCTCCTACGTCACTTCGACCCAGCTTCTCGCGAGAGGCGGGGTCGAGGCAATGTATGAGAGGCAGTGGGAGGAAGAGAGAAAGATCTTGATCGAGTTGTTATCCTCCTTCGCTAAAAGCTTCGGAGGATCGTGGTTGCTAAACTCGACTACTTGTTAACTAGACCACGAAAAAATCCTAAAGCAGATTAGATTAGTAATCTACCTTAGGATCTAAGGGGAGAGTGTACAACACCTCAAACACTTTGTCAAGTATTATGGGCTTAGTCAAACATACAGTGACCATTTTCAAAGCCTATTAGAGTCGTCTAATCCTTAATTTTTTGAGGCTAAGTTGAAGCTAGAGAATAAACCTATATTATTTGGTCCTGAAAGCTTTGGACACAGTTGGTCCATGAATATCCATTCTCTATCGACGGAGGTGCCCAGATGGCTCCGATGTCGGTAAGACTCGTAATGCCCTTGTCGTAATATTGGTCCTTAATATAGCCGGATACCCATTCAATTGCATGTGACCAGCTCGTAAAAGCTTTACCACTTTTCGTACCCGTATATACCGCAATACCAAACGCATTATATTCGTTTTTCTTCGGCATATGTTTGCCCGCATTACTTTCGCACATGGCAATCGCCGGCACTAATTTCCAGTCTATCTTATCCTCGTCGGCTTGCTTAACGATAAGATCGGCGTACGGTGCCATCGGGGAATTATACTTCTCTAAAAATGACTGAACCAGAAGGACACGTGCGTCTCCGGCGATCACTGACGCATTTAATACCTGCGACGTTCCCCCTGCAGCCGTTAGTTGAAAATTCGATTGCGCAGGGAGAGAGGCATTTAGTTTCGGTAGGTCATTTTTTTGCCGCGCAAACGTCAGAAGCAATGAGAGGTTGATGATGAGCATGATGAGGGTTGTAGGGAACCACAAAAACAGTAACCAGCGTTTGCCTATCATAGAAACATAGTGACATAGACTCCCCGTACTGTCAACTTAAATATACTATGACAAACTACTCCGAATCGGTACAGTGATATGTCTGGCGTACGGTAGAGATAAGATTCGTCTTTTCAGATTTCGGCATCCGTTTAATTGCTGCTTCGCGTTTGAGTGCTTCCGACCTTGATGAGGCCTGTTCTACATACACGAGAGTCACGGGTCGATGTGTGCGGGTATATGTTGCAGCAGTTTTACTTATTGAATTATGTTCTTTAATCCGCCGTGTAAGGTCCGTCGTTATTCCGGTATAGAGAGAGAGGTCACTGCAGCGGACAATATAAACAAACCACATAGCGCGAGTATCATTACCTAGGGCTTATATAAACAACTCCTTGGGTCACTCGGCACATAGCAATCACGGCGTCTGATCGGTGGCGGGAAAGGAAAGCGGACCGAAAAAGACCCGCGCCTGACTTGGTAAATCAAGTGGCACGCCATTTTGCGCCCAAAAGGATTGTTCCGGTGCAGCAAATATAATTGAGTCTACTGTCGATTCGAGACAAATGAGTAAAGGGAAATCTCCTCCGTTTGATGAGGGAACGATTCCGAATCCACGCGTCTCAACACCGATTAAATCTGTGGATTCCGCGGGAGGGAACAGCGGAATAAAGTCAGACGACGAATTTTCTTCACGCACGACGATCGTTGATTGCTGGTGTTTGGCGTCGCCTAAAATGGCTCCCTGCAACGTATCTGTTTTTAGCTGCATTTCAATACCAAAAACATTGGGTTGGCCTTTTTTCCGGGCAGCACCGCCGGTAAATCCCGCTAATTCCAAAATCAATGATTTTCCCTGTGGCGGTGGGCTCATGATAATAATATGGTCCGCTGATGCAAACTCAGCATTCGTCCCGAACACGGCCTGTATATTCGGGTCGAAAATTTTCGCTTTCAGATCAGGCTCTGTCGCAAGCACCTCGCCCACGGTCGTCACCGAGAATCCCGCTTGTTCTTTTATCACCCCGTTATCTTTTAGTATTTGTAAAAATTTAGGGCCAAAAATCGCAGCGCCTGCCCCTACTCCTGCCAGCGCAAGCATAACTTTTAATGCATCACGAGGTGTGACCCTTGGAATATCTTTCGGACCCCCGTCTACCATATAATCTACCTTTCAACGCAATTTTCCTCTATACTGACTCTATATGTCAAGCGGCACCGGCAGAGAGGAACTCCCCTCAGTTTTAGCATTGGCTAAACAGACGTCACGAGTACGGCCGAATGAGGAGTTAACCGACCCGATTGCCCAATATCCCGCACCTCTTCTTTTTAATGAGGTCAGTTCTGAGCCGGGAGCTGTTATAAAAGCAGAGTCAGGGGGATTTACTGCCGAGAAACGCCATCTAAAGGCAATGGAGGGGCGTATAGAGGTTTGCGCCTATGAACCGCTTCAAAACCTATCCTATGGTTTAGGCTCTTCCCCACCGCCTGCAGTCGTATTCGGCCTTAAGGATGGCTCCCGGGTGGTCTATGACGGGAATCCTTCACACGCGCCGCCACATAGTAAAATTGCTTACCAATCATTCGTTACAAGCGGAGAAGAAGGGATAACGACATCAACAAGCGTACTCCCAATTCATCGGGATCAGAAGCACAATAACGAGGACGCACAACCCGCATTGGGATTTTTTGGAGAAGGTCTGAAAAATGCCGTTACCTTTTTGCTCACGAAGTTTGATGGAACCCGTGTTGAAATAAATTCCCTTTACACACATGCGAAGACCCACAAAAAGCATATGTGGGTTGGCCGCTATGGGATGCAGGATACCTCGGACGGATCGACACAGGTGTTAGGTATTTCATATGTCGAAGTCGATAAAGATCGCGTGTCGCAGACATCCACAACGATATATAACCCACCGGAGAGTTTCTATACGGCCACCGTAGAATCCCCAAATACTTTTTTGTTTATGAACCCTAACTACCGGGGTGGAGTTTTTGTGCCGGGGAGTCGGGACTTTGAGAGCGGCGTCAAATTTCAAGCGCTTGTCGAGGGCTTAGGAATGGAAGTATTGGATACCGATTTACTATTTGGATTAACCACAGATAAGCCCGTCGGATTCGGATTTATGGACGGTCAAAAGTTTGATTTGGCGCACGAAACATATTTTGCGAGAGATAAGAGCGGAGAATTTTTCTTTACTTGGCATTTCGTAGGGGGGCTTGAGGAGACGACTTCCTGGGACGCACAAATTTGCAGAGGTAGAGACAGCGCCGAAATTGAGGGTCTCGATAAACTTCCTGCACTCCTCCGTGTTGCCACAAATTCAGGATATTTGGATAAGGATTTCTGGCTTACGCTCTTTGAAAAAATGGCAAACAATGCATTTGAAGTCAGCCTGGATGGAGACACGTTGCCGGACATAGTCGTTCCTTATGAAATCCATAAAATGAGTTACAACAGCCACAAATTCGATAACCGGGGTGAAAAAGTTATTAAAGAGGCATGGGGAGAATTCATTAAGCTGCACCCGGAGATCCGGGCCGTTACGTCTGATATCGACCACGTGAATGATCTTCGACAGGAGCGGGGCAAATTTGGCGTTACGGACGCGCCAAAAGTTATCATGCTTCACGGACTCTATGGTGAAATTAAAGCAATCTGCGGCAAATTGGCTCCCGACGCAGATGATCTAACACGATCTGATATCGTGAAGGCGATTGAAAATGCTCCTCCTCTTGAAACCATCAAAGATGCCGTTGTCGCGACCTTGCAAAACACCTCCATCCTAAACATTGAAACTGCATTTTTGGAACTCGGGAAAAACTATGAACATGTAGATATACATATTGATCAAAATGATCACACGATTACACTTATTTTTGACTCCACCCAAATCTCCCCCGCATATATACCAAAGATACCGACGACGGCGCTCTTCAACGACGACCGTCTGATGGAGATCATAACGTCGATATCAGTTGCGGCAAAAGATGACAGCGGCGCAGTCAAAATCATAAGAAAGGAATTCAATGGTATTGAGGTTACATTGAACATAGAGCGAACGAATGGCCGGAATGAGCATATATGGAAGGCAAATGGCGCAGTGCGCACGATGACCTATACACAGCCAAGATCAACACTTGAAGCGCGAATTCTCGTTGACGCGAAAAATTTTAAACAGATCGCCGGCATTGCTGAAGAAAAAAGTAACGAGGGCAGAAGAATTAAGATTGAGAGCATAACGCTCGCGCAGAATGAGAAGACGCAACTACAACAGGCCCTAGCTGAAGAAAAAAACCGGGCTTCCAACCTTGAGCGTCAGCTTCACAATCTGATTGAACAAGTTAAAGGAGATCCAAGTTTTAGACGTGATGCCATCGTACAGCATGCTCTTCACGAAGCAGAACAAAAACAAAGAGAACTGGACTTGTTGAGGAGAAAGCAACGTATTGACGCAAAAGAGGCGTTGGAACTTAATCTGTCGGAGCTTTTCAATCTGCGGAGTCGTGTGTGGAAAATTGCAACTCGCGCAGCCGCGGGCGTAGGCGTATATGTTTTGACAAAAGACGTTATCATTGCTTGGGCTACCAACAGTACGGCCCTACTAAATGGTCTTATCGAAATTAATAATACCGTTACACCTGTTAGTAAAGGGTTAAGCGTTTCTACGCTCTTTGGCTTAAACGAAGTTGTGTCGATACCCCAGCAGCTGCAACTAGACGGTTTAGGTTTGAATTGGTCAATCCATGGTAACGAATTACTTCTCGACGCTGGAAACGATGCACGTCAGATAAACATCAATGCCGTATTAGCGCCTGCGGAGGCAATGACTACTACCCCTGACAGGACAATTCAATCAAAAATTATTCCACTCGTACACATTGAGGGCCCCAATCCAAGCGTAGATACGGCAGGTTACTTTTACACGTCCTATGTAGACTCTCTCACGGTCGTTCGTGGATTTGACGGAGGATTTGTACAAGGAACCTATACCGGTAAGCATAGCTATCAGGAGAGAACCTTGCCTTTTGGCCGCCCCTCAAATTATCTTCTCAGGCAAGTCTATACACCTGCCATGCCGGATCGCTCATGGACGCCTATTTCACCCAGGGTTGGCGAAATGCCCATTGGGTTTGCCGGCGTAGAGTCTGCAACGTTTCGCCAAAATCAGATGACCGGAACATGGGAAGTAGATTTTGACAAATCTTCATCTGACAGCCTCGTTGTTTATACAGGTCCTGCAGATGAACAAGCATTACGCTATCTGCAACGGCCGCCAGCAGATGCAGATAGCGAATCATTATTAGATATGGATACGCTTCGGCCGGATATACGAAATGCCATCCTAGCCGCAAAAAATAGTAACTTAACCGACGACCAGAAAATCGAAGAGGGTCTCAATATATGGAGGAAGATTTACCGTTACGACTCAGTTGCGAATAAGGACAATTTTCCTCAAACAAATACAAAACTCTACGTATCTGCGATGATTAATGAGGGCATTGGCCCATGCGGATATGCGGCACTTGGGGCTGTTGCAATATTACGGGAAATCGGTATTCCAACAAACGCAGTTGGCGGATTTTTAAATGAACAGTTCGGCGGCGAGTTAAGCGTTGACGAAATGCATGCGTGGATCATCGCCTGGAGTGGAACGGCGAAATCATGGAAATATTTTGAACCACAGAACGGCCAAACCACAACCAGATATGCGGAAGAAAAAGGCCAGCTTGTCGGCCAAGCTGTACAAACGGTAACTCGCGATCCTAAGCAAACAACGACGACACTGCCGGTTTCAATCAACTTTCACGCAAGCGATGATCCTAATCCTCTTTTTGCGTCGCTTATAGATGATTCGCCGGGCGCATGGAGTACGTATCAAACTCCATCTGCTGATATCACTAAAGAACAACAAATCGCCTCATTACTAAAGTCAGAAGAACAGAAAAACAAAGCCTGGCAAATAGTGGGCAACATAGCTCCGCTTGTCGTCACGGCGATTGCTCCGTCATTTGTGGATTTTTTGCGGTTGTTAATCGCGAAAAAGAAGAAGATCGCGGGTGAAGTTGACACGGACATCGCTGAGGAAAAGAAACAAGCCTTGTGAGCGCGCAGAGATTCGAACTCTGAACCGTACTGAAATTTTGTTTTAGTGAGCCGCCAGAGATTCGAACTCTGAACCGATTGCTTAAGAGGCAATTGCTCTACCGTTGAGCTAGCGGCCCGATCTAAAATTTCAGTATGCTCTACCGTTGAGCTACGCGCCCAGAACAAATTCTTCTAATTTTTCTGGGTAAACCCAGTTATTATTTTTTATCAATTAATTTTAACTTATATTCTCTTTTCCATGTTTTAATGTCTGCTTCCCGTTGCCGTGCTTCTGATTGTTTTTTATGCTTTTCGCTGTAAACAATTTTTATTGGCCTTTTATATCGTAATGATTTAGCCCCTTTCTTATTATCTGTATTATGCTCGTTTTCCCTTCTTTTGAGATCAGTCGTAATTCCCGTGTAAATTGTTCCATCATTACATTTCGCTAAGTATAAAAACCACATAAAGCGTTATGCAGAAAATTTCCGTCAGGAAATTATTCTGCGCCCTTGGAGGGAATTGAACCCCCATTAGCGGTTCCGAAGACCGCTGCTCTATCCTTTAAGCTACAAGGGCATGTATCTGTTTGTCCCAACCTTTTCGTTTCGCTGTTATTCTTCTATGACAATTAGCGCATCGAACCTCACAGAAAGTAACTTCTTTTCTTACTTGCTCGAGCGTACTGTATTTTACCATATTTGATATATCGTCTTTCTTTTGACCGATATGATCGAACTCGAGTACTATTGGATCTGTTTCCCCACAATCAACGCACGCGTGGTTTTTGAGGTAATACCAGATGAAGTGACGAATAGACGTACGAATATACAGATTTCTCTTATGTGCCTTATTTAAGTAATATTGTTTATGAGTCTGATAATGGATGCGGATAAGAAAACGAGCACATTCACGACAATATGATTGACGTATACTTCGTTTTTTGTATTAAAATTAAACTCGTCCAGAGATTTTACTACGTTGCAGCGTATACATTTCTTCATCAATTCAGTGTATTCGAAGTGACGAATATATTCAAATCCTGTTTGCTAAATAATTTCGTCTTTTTTGGTCCTCACGAAGCGAATCCATTCTTCCACAAATTCAAAGATTACTTTGAGCGGTGCTTCCAGAATAAAGTCAAAAATAAAAATAAATACATTCAACCGGGCTATTTCCCGTGATAAAAACTGCCCCGCCTGCAATACCGGCATAAGGAAAAAGTCCATGATAGGCTCGAGTAATCCCTGCCGTTCGATCATTTCATATTCTTTCGCCGAATGACGAATCCGATACGCGAAGAACGACACTAACGCAACGAAGAACACGAAAATAATCTTACTCGGAATACTGAATTGTAATGCGTTAAGAGCGATGTTTATGAGTCCGAACGTAATGGCGAACGTCGCAAGGTAGAATAATGAAAAGGCCGCTGTTAATACCGGCCGCCGTTCCTGTTGGCGTTCACTAAACTTGTCTTTTTCGTTTGCTATATCATCAAAATGATAAAGCAATTTATCGATGCGGTCGATGAGTCTCCGTGTGTTATCAGCTCCCGGAACGCTAAAGAGTCCTGCAACCAAAAACAGCATGACCGGAGGAAATAATGTATTGACGACCAGCGGTAAGACAGACAATTTTTTCATGATATAGATGTCATACGGTGCCTCTAAGGCGAAGGCGAAGACCATTTTTGTCAGGAATATATAGATAAAACTGCGCACCATGGCACGGCGCACCTTATGTCCCGTTTCGTTGTAGCGGTTGATAGCAATCTGAGTTAATTTTTCATTAAGCTTATTGGGGTCGTCGACATAGGTTTGTACTTCAGGACCTGCTTCGACAAAAAAATCGCGGAGTAAGAGAAACGGAGGCACTTGTCTCCGTAAATAGCGGAAAACCGGAGCCGTCAAAGGGTGCGCAAGGATTCCCCGAATGGTATTCGTCGCACCTAAGAATTGCGCGACTGCAGCGGGACCTGCTTCTTTGGTGTTATTGGACCAGTCCGGTAGTAGAAGCGTGGTGAGGTGATACGCGATGAGGGCATCATCGGACTGCATATAGGCACGTTCAGAGGCGACAAGCGTAATAAGGTTTGTTTGCTGTTCATCAACCCCCGCAAGTGATATCTTTTGACGATTGGCCTGGTAGAAAAAATACAAAAGAGCCTGCCGCTTTTTCGCCGAGACAATAGATTCTTCGATTTCGCTCGATGCGACGCCTAAGACATAATCCCAGGGTATAGCCGCATGACCGGCAGATATCGTATGCCTAATAACTAGATATTTATCGATAATAAGGGTAAGTTCAGCAATTTTAGCCTCATCGATGAACGAACTATCTATATATTTTGCCCATAGGAGTTCTGTTACCAGGTTTTCTGCGATCGGCCCTGCAGCTCCGTTTATAATGATCCGTCGTTTTAAAATTCGTTCTATTGCTGCCCGCCGGATAAGATGTTCGGCGCGAAATTCTACGGCATTCCTGATTTTTTCAAACACTACCGCAAGGGCGGAAACAGCACGGCTTACGTTGTAACCGACACCGGTTTTCCCCACAACGACGCCTTCACTATAGGTGTTGATAAGATCTTTCACAATCGGAGCAAGTGTTGGCATAGCAGGTGTAGATTGTATGTTAGGCGACTGCATTAGCGTGCTTTCATTCATAATGGCTCTCAAAATCAACAATTATTTCTTTTGTGGTCCCTCTTGGACCAATTCCTTCATCTATTATACCGCATATGCGGCCGGGACTGTATTTTGCGAAAGGAAATGATCGCGTATTGATTCTTAGAGCAATTGGAGTAAGATATACATATCATTCTTCGGGGTAGGTTGAGCGAAGCGAAATCCAGCGTAAACTGGACAACGTTAAGTAAATACCAATCGGTGGTAAAACTCATCCTCCTTTGTCCGTCAACTGACGGACTTTGGAGGACAAGCGAGTCCACGAGCTTCAAAAAGCACGACTGCGGTTAGATTCCGTGACCGACCGTCCTTCGACACGCTCAGGACCTGAGTGAAATCGAAGGGTACAGTCGGGATAAAAGAAGAAGGAACTATTCGCGTTCTCGCGGATAGTTATGATACCCCGAAGTGAAAGGGGTATTTTTTATGAAAAAAATGACGTCGCTCTCAACACGTGAAATTGCCGTAGCCGGTGGTCTTGCCGCGCTATCTGCCGTTGTACAGCTTATCCACATAGGATATCAATCGCCGCAGTGGGGGATGTGGATTGATGTAGTTTCCGTTACGTGGATCATTGCGTATTTCTTGTTCGGCATCCGCCTATCTCTTCTCGTATCTATCGCCGGCGCCCTTATCATTACCTTATTTGCACCGGAGACATGGCTCGGCGCGTCGATGAAGTTTGTGGCAAGCGTGCCGATCGCGCTTTCTCTATTCCTTTGGGCAGTCACTCTCGCGAAAGGCAAAGAATTTTACACAAAGCCAATTCATCTGGTGTTACCGCTCGCGATCGGTATAGTCGTTCGCTGCCTTATTGTTATCCCGCTTAATTACTACTATGCAATTCCTATCTGGACCGGTATGAGCACCGCCGTGGCCATGAAAGCCATCCCATGGTTCATTATCGCTGGTTTTAACGTGGTGCAGTCCATTATTGATGTTGGTTTTGCATGGGTCGTCGTTTATAAATTTAGATTAAACCGATTCTCAAAAGGGAGTACACAATAGAAGTATGCAAAATGGTATACGCTTTGAGAATGTTTCCTTTAGCTATCCGGATAAAACCGAGGTGTTGTCCGGTATTAATTTCACTATCGAGCCCGGTTCATTTGTCGGCGTTACCGGAACGAACGGTTCCGGCAAAAGCACGTGTACATATTTGATGAATGGGCTTATCCCGCACACGATTCCCGGTAGACTCACGGGCGACGTATTTGTTGATGGCGTCAATACGCGAACAAAACCAGTGGCTTTTTTTGCTAAACATGTCGGCATGGTGTTTCAGAATCCGGATTTTTCGCTGTTCAATCTGACGGTTGCGCAGGAGATTGCTTTTGGGCTCACAAATTTACACGGGTCAGCTGACGCCACTTTGATAAATAACGCACTTTCCCAGGTCGGACTTGATGATTTTCGCGACCGGGATCCACAATCTCTTTCGTTCGGAGAAAAACAAAAAGTCTGCCTGGCTTGCGTCCTATCACTTGACGTCTCCTACATTATTTTAGATGAGCCGACGGCAATGCTTGATTACAAAAGTTCTGTGGAGCTCTACCGGCTGCTTCGCGTTTTGAATAAGAAGGGTAAAACAATCATAGCTATCGAACATGATACGGATTTTCTATGGAATTACACATCACAAATGATTCTTATCGATCACGGGAAAATACAAAGCATCGGAAAAACAAAGGCTGTTCTCACACAGGATACGCTTCTTTCTGATTTAGGTATTAAAAAACCAAATACTATTCGACATGAATAAACGCATAACGCAGGCAAAATTAGTGTTTCTTCTCGTGGCATCGACCGTCATTATGTATTTGCGTTCACCTCTGTCTATCGTCATATTCTGTATTAGTATTGGGATATTAAGCGCTTTTACCAAGTCACGGGCAAGCCGCCGCAGCCGCTATACTTCAATTGCTGTCGTTGCGGTGTTCATACTATTTTTCCAGCTGCTGTTTAACCAATCAGTGCCCGTAGTCCAGCGTATGCTGATAGGAATTATCGCGTCACTACGGGTAATTTCCCTTAGTTTCATGGTTTTTCTTTTCACCGAAACAACGTCTGTCTTTGATATTGTGAGCGCACTGTCATTTTTGCCCAAAAAACTATGTCTTATGCTTACCATCAGTTTTGCACTTATTCCCGCTATTTTACGGGAAAGTTCGATGATTCGCATGGTACAACAGACGCGCGGTTTGGACACAAAGGGTGTCAAAGTTGTCAGTGGTATACTCGCTCTTATCATTCCCCTTCTCTCCCGAACTCTTCTTCGTGCTGAACACATTGCAATGACACTTGAGACGAGGGGATACCAATCGTAATGCGTGTCAAATGAGAGCAGTTAATTCGCTTTATCCACTGCCGGATCCTGAGGAGAAAATGTATGCTTCTCAACGAGTAATTTTACCGACGCCTGATTATAATTAATAACCTGAACTATTTTGTAGTACTCCCCCAGCTCCGTTTCCACATCTTTCCATTGGTCTTTGAGGTCCAGATACGTAAAATCGTTATAGGAAAGAACCAACCAAACTCTCCGATACTTTTTTGGCAAGGTTTCTAGTGTTTCTATACTGGGCTCAGGGGTTAGTGAACCACCGCTTAATACGTAAGAACCAGACGCAATCTCAATTGGTTTAGGGTAGCTTTTTAGGTGCTCTTGTTGTACATAATAGATAAATGGCTCCCGTATGTAGTAGGCGTAAAAAACCACAGCGTCCTTCGCTGATCCGTTCGCCACAATATATCTGGTGATGCTATTCCAATCCCTCGGAGCTTTATTTTCAAATACGATCTGCTGTGACGGGTTGCCCGTATACCACGCAAAAAGACGGAACACAAAGAAAAACAGTATCGCGCCGTAAGCAACCCATTTTTTGATTGGGAGCGTTTCGATCGCTATAACAAGGAGGATTAAGAATGCCGGAAGTGAGGTATTAAACGACTCAGGTCTAAAAATTGGGCGGAAGAAGAGCGAAAATATGAAACCGAACAAGATCGGAAATGCTCCCCAAAGGATGAGGTACGAGAGTGTAAACCGTTCCCACGTTTTGCGTGAGAACGTGTCTCGCTTTTTAATCACAAATAGTAGAAGGACAATAAAACACAAAAGAGTCGCAATAATCGAATCCCCGCTCAATACAATACCGGCAAAAACTATATGAACAAACGGCGGTCGCTGCAGCCAGTCAAGCTGGCTCCCGCTTCGAAATGCGGGGGAAAGGATGAGCGGAATAATACCAGCCCAAACGCATATCGCCGCAATAGTCATTTTTTTCCACGGTATTTTTACCGGTAGCAGAAAAAGTGCCAGATATTGAGCTACAAGGATAAGTCCCGTCAGGAGGTAGCTGTATATCGACAGAATGGAAAATAGAACATAGAGAGCAAGGTATTTTACGGGAAGAGTTACGTCGGTGATAAATTGGTAGAAAAAAAGGCTCGATATAGTGACAAGAAGGAGCGTTAAACTATAACCACGCCCGAGTTGGGCAAAGAAGATAAAATACATGTTGGTTATAAAAAGAGGAGTTGCGAGCATCGCCGCCTTTTGCCCTTTAATTTTGTTAGCCAGAAGGTAAAAGACCGGGACGGTAGCGGCTGCAAATAGTGCAGATAGACTACGAAGTACGAGCGGGCTGGTGCCCAGCTTCAGCCAAAAATAGAGAATGGTGGAATAGAGCCACATATTCCCCTCTTGTGTCCAAAAAAGTGACCACATCTGGTGCCAATTCATAGAAATGCGAAGGCTGCTTACCTCGTCGAGACTTAAACTTATCCGTTGTAGTTTGAAGAAGCACAAGAACGCGCCGATAGCTGTTATCAAAAGAAGAAAGAGTATCCGTGTCTTTTTTTGATTAAAATTCATGGAAACTAGGTTATCGTGAATTCAACATATACCTTTATGTTTCTTGATGATATCAGGAGCGGACAATTCACTCAACTCGTCGGAGTTTGAGAATAGGACCTTCTTTGTCTATATTTGTTCCTTATTTCCACGGTTTCCCTCATGATACAGCCCTGTTAATTCGGCGACGTTGTGAAACATAACCTCTCCATTCCAATTAAGAACTTGTTCTTTGATAGTCTCCATAATTTCTTCCGGAGTAATTCTTAACTTTGCTTCCTGCCAAATACCCGGATGCTCTGGAACGAATAGGCAAGAAAATCCTCCGTCGCTGGCAGCCTCGCGATAATAGTTAATTGCGTTATTTCCTCCCCAGATGCCCTGTTTAAGTGACGGTGGTACATATGCATTATCACTTTCAACAAGAAGATGGGGGCCGTCTCCTAATAAAGGCGGATATTTTAGCACAATACCGGATTTGCGGAACGCGCCGTACAGCTTTTTCCCGTCAGAAAACGCTTTTTTCATGTCAGCCGTGGACAAATCGAGAGCAGCGAGCCACGCTTCTAGCTTATGGGGGGCATTTTCTTCGATGGATGACCGAAGCAAGACGTACAGGTCATCTGTAGCGTTTAAATCGATGAGCGATGGAATGTAATGATCTAAATTTGTTCGCCTCAGTAATTCTTCCGCTTTCTTATTAACCAACGACCAAAAACGAATGGTCGCGCCGCGTTGTTCCAGAGGTTCGATAATTTGCGATTTGAAGCTCGGATATGTAACCACACCCTGAACATCAAAAACAAAGCTTTGCGTTGTCATGACGGGATTATATCATGCATGTGGGCGGTCAGAATGAAGCCAAACGTTACGCTTGTTATTAGATTGAACCTATAGTAGAATAGTGGCCGTATGATACAACCTGAAACTATTGAGGCCCGCAATGCGTCACATCGGATAATACCCATTACCAATGTCGATTTCAGCAAACCCTGGAGCGACATCGTTTCAGACATTAATCGTGAACTGCAGGCGAATAGATATGAACTATTCGATCCACAAATAGCCGTAAACGTTCTTTTAAGTGATCTGAATTCACCCATGCCGGCGAATATGTTTGATCCGGTTCGGGTTTCATATGATATCTTGGATGAAAAATTCTCCGCAGAGCAACAGGCCATAGCAAAACTAGGGCTTCAGATGTTCTACTGGCAGGGTTTGGCGGAAGTGCTACCCAATAGTCTCTTCTATGATAAATGGAGCAAATTTAGTGTGATACCGGTATTCACTAAAGCGAATACCTACTATTTGAAAGAAAAAAACGATGGTAAATCTGTTAGCGATATTCAGTATGGTGGTGACAATGACATGATATCGGCGTTATCAGGACGAAAGGTGATGACATCCTTGGGAGGCGTGACTTTGGACAAGTTGGGTGTTCCTGGGGAGCTAGCCGTCACGTATTTAGCCATACGAAACGAAATCGACGAAGCGGAAAATATTGCAGAAACAAACGCGATAGAAGAAGCAAAGGAGCTCCCGATTTGGTCAACGCTGCGTGGATTGTTTCCGACGATCGACAAAGTGTTTGAACATGTCGTCGATTTTCAGTTTATGTATTTACGGCAGGCACGTGAATTAGTAGCCGATACATATTTCCATGGGTATATGGGTCCGGACGATGACGACTTAGTCGCGAGTTTTAGGCAAGACACAGAAGTTGATCTCGCAAGCTTGCTTCACCAAACAACCAGGCTCCTATACGGGCGTTCGCTTATGCATGATACTCGCTTTCACGAATCCATACAGGAGCTCGCTGATACGACATCGGATCTTTATCGGGCGGCGCTGCATACATATTACCAAGAAAACCAGTAACCCTGCTTTATACCGTTCGTTATATTGTGTTCCCCATTGGGTTAGCTTGAACATACTCTAGAACTCAATCGAAAGGCGTTAAATTGCGCGTGCTGCATTTATTCTAAAGGCAATTCACAAAAGGCTAAATTATTGAAACGGTGAAATGTTAGCACGTCTTTGAATGATCCGGCATCGTTTCCAACAAATGTTATATCAAACTGTTTGAAATATTTAGACATTTCAACTGGTCCGACGGGAAAGGCGATCAGTTTAAGCGGTGCGTAGGGTTCATCGTGTGCGTTCAGAATAGGAGCAGAACCTTTTGCTGAATCCTGTGTCACGATAAAATTTGGATCGAGGACTATCTTTTTATATGCCGCGATAACAAAATCTTCACGCACTGCTGGCTTTTCAGGGCAAATGAGGAGGTCGATATCACGATATTCAGACCACTCTAGATCCGCGCTTGAACCGACACCGAGTGCATGAAGTGGTGTTTGCATTGAGCGCGCGACTAATTCTAAATTTCGTAAAAGATGGGTTAAATATGAACAGTCTACGGGATTTAACCTATTCAAATATTCCGATTCTTCCACCTCTCCTGTTTTGTGATAGGGATAATCGCGATTTCCCCATCGCTGTTCAGGCGTCTCCAGATATTTCATAAAATCGGAAACAAGTATAGCACGGATGGATTGCAGCAACAATCTAAATGTGAATTTTGGTCCTTTACGATGCCCAGTGAGAACGAATTGTGCGGGATATGCGGAAGATGAGAGATTCTTCTAAGTTCCAGTCTGGTAAGATTTGGAACAAGGGAGTAGAGCAGTTTATTTAAGGATAGGCTGCGTAAATACTCCAATTCCTACAGTTAGATTACTGATCCTTCGCACTCCGGTCATCACAACCAAGGCCTTCACATTTTCTGACGGTACAATCGTTGACATATGCCAGGGATGATGGTACCCCGACTCGTGAGGAAGATCGGGGTATGCTATGCCCAACTCAGCGCCGGAAGTACTGTGCGGTGTGAGAAACTCCTGCGCATTATAGACTGAACCATCCCGAAAACCGACTGAGAGATATTCAACTGTCCCCCCAGGTCCCTGATATTTATTCCATTTATTGAGGAACGGAAAAGCCACGCTTATTTCACCCTGTGCGCCCCGTTGTATTTCGATTTCCTTTTGCACTTGCAAGTCGCGGGGTGTACATACAAAAATCGGATATGGAATCTCAGGTACTCTGACCGCTTGGACCGCTATGTCTTCACGGCGGAATGGTTGCCCGTCAAGACGATCCGGCAGTTTCACCCCGTTCCAAGGACGAACGAGGGCGTCCAACACCTGTTCTGCTACGGCTGGAGACACATCACCAATTTTAGTTTCTTTATCGTTTGCCATGCTAATCCTTATTCTGGGCTGGTGAGGATAATACATCGCATAGTAAGATTGTCATGTTGAAAAGTCAAGTTAGCGCTTTTCAAGAGCCCAAAGGATCATTTCGGTCCCTGAAGAAGTCACGTTAGAACCAATTGTCCTGTAGATATGGAAAATTGGGCAAAAGTTCTTGAGCCTGGATAACGTCCGAATCACGAAATATAAGATAACATTTGACAATCTTGCGTCTTCAATACAACATAGATATATGTCAGCAAACAGCGGTCTTTCACTTCAAACAACTACAAAGGTCATTATATTCAGCATACTTCTTCTTTTTATTGGTTTTTCCGTAGGAAAAGGCAGTTCTTTCGGCAACACATTCAGCTTTACAGATCCGTTCCTTAATAAAAGCCCGGTTCCCGCACCGGCTTCCGAGCAACCGCCGAGCCACTGTGCGAATGAAAAACTCTATGACAATTTGGATGACGCGCTTATTGAGATAAATAATGTTTGCATCTTGGACCTTTCCTATCAGCATCTGAAGGTCCTTCCGCCGGATATTACCCGACTGTCGCATCTAGTGGAATTACGGCTTGATAATAACGAATTGACTGAACTCCCTCCCGAAATCAGTCGTCTTACGGATCTCCAGGTCTTAACAGCGCGAAATAATCAACTGGCCACATTGCCTCCCCAAATCGGCGCATTGAGGAATCTCGAAGTGCTCTCTCTTCGGAATAATAAAATCGAGCGGCTTCCACCGGAAATCAAAAACTTGACCCAATTGCGAATTTTAGGCCTCCGGGACAATCAGTTAACCTCGGTGCCGCCAGAGGTCGGAGATCTAACAAACTTAACCGATCTTTACCTGGGTAATAATCACCTGACGTCGTTACCTGAGGAAATATCCAAACTGACCGAGTTATCCACGTTCACCGTTGCAGATAATAAAATCGATGATTTACCGAATAATTTTAGCCAATTGACTGCAATGGTCGTTTTAGATCTCCGTAACAACCGTTTTTCTATTTTTCCGAATGAAGTCACAAAAATGGTTAATTTAAGAGACTTAAGCCTTTCCAATAACCCACTCACATCTTACCCAAGTGAGATTGAAAATCTTCAAAAGCTTTCAACACTCTATATAAGTAATACAAATATCCCCGCCGGCCTAATCAATAAAATAAGACAACTATTACCGAAGGTGTCCATCTCGACGGAAATATTGGAATAGAAAACACGAAGGCTATGAAAAAAAATGTTGCCGTTGTTATATTTCTGATTGTTTCGATTTTACTGGTCACCCGGATATTAATTTCTACACCTGTCAATCTCTCCTCATTTGCAAAAACTATCTCGCCCGTAAGTCTCCAACAATTAGGCGTCACTACTCCAACACCTTCACCATTATCAGGAAACGATATTGAACGACTTGGTTTACAAAAACACTTTCAGGATGAGATCACGGCAGCAGGACTCGAAGATAATGTCAGTATTTATTACAACAACCTCGCTTACAATTATGAAGTCGCCATTAATGCCGACCGCTCGTGGATTCCTGCAAGCACGGTCAAAGCATTTGTACTTCCTGAGGCATTCCGGCAAAAAGAAGAACGCATTATTAACTTTGACAGCCGCGTTGTCATTGATAAAAATAACGTTGTCCCCACAGAATTGGAGTCTCAGGATTATCAATCTTTACGGGGTGGATCGCGGGCCACAATTCGGGAGCTGGTATACGCCATGATCACGCAAAGCGATAACACGGCATATAACACACTGCTTGATATTCTAGACAGAAGAAATGTAACCGCGACACTTCGAAAACTCGGACTTGCCGATACGGTTGTTGGCGAAAAACTGAGCTTAAGTGACAGCCAATATCAGGTAGACCTCATGGTGCCAGGCCGCCAACCCAACAGAACAACGGCCCATGATTTTGGCCGTTTGTTTACAATGCTCTACAACAAACAGATCATCGATTCTGATGAAATAATCACCATATTAAAACAACAGAAAATCAACGATATGCTTCCTGCACAGCTTCCGCAAAATGTACAAATCGCACATAAAACCGGGACGTGGTCACCGTATTATCATGATGGAGGAATCGTATATAAACCGAACGAGCCCTATATTGTGGCGATTTTTACGAATCATGATGACCCGAACGTCGTTGCGCGAATTTCAAAAATTGCCTATTACAAAACACGCGATGTGTTAGGAGCGAGCACAACGGGCGTTGTCAATATGGTTATTGGAATATTTTATAGACTTGAACTGTTTTTTCTCATACCTCAATTTCTGCATTAGCCTATGCGAAAAAAATTACTACTGCTTCTTATTGGCACAGCCATTATCTTGGTTATTGCGTTTGAACTTTTACCCCGCTTCTTTATCTATCCACCTCTTCACCGCAACACACCGTCACCGGCGGATTATATCGCGAGACAGAAAAATATCCTTACGGGAACCTCGATTTCCTTAGTCGTTTGGGAACACGGGGACAGGGCCGTGCCACGAATTGCGTTAACTTTTGACGCCGATATGACACCCGGCATGAGATTTCTTCTGGATCAGGGTGTAGTGAAATCATGGTACAACAGGGAAATTAAAAAAACGTTAGACCGGGAACGTGTGCCTGCGACCATATTTTTGGGAGGTCTATGGACAAAAACATATCCCATGGAGGCGAAAGCGCTCGCCAACGATCCGTTCATAGAACTCGGAAATCATTCCTACAACCACTATGCATTCACCGCAGGATGTTATAACTTACCCTTTCTTAGCGCCTCGAAGGAAAAGACGGATGACGTAGCTGAAGCACAACGAATTATACAAATTACAACCGGTGTGTCGCCGAAATATTTTCGTTTTCCCGGTGGGTGTTTTGAGCATGTTGATTTGGAAACCGTTGCCAAACTAGGATTAAGTATCGTCCATTGGGATGTCGTTGCCGGGGACGGATTTAATACGGACACCGATTCAATTGTGCAGGCGGTGGAATCCGGAGTTCAAAACGGGTCTATTGTTGTTTTTCACATTCACGACGGGCCATATGCTCCCAAAACAAATGATGCACTTATGAGAATCATACCGGACTTAAAGAAAAGGAATTTCCAGTTTGTAAAGATTTCCGAGCTCCTTCCGGATGCGCATTGATGCGTTATTTCGAAGCTATTTTAGAATTCGTTTGGATTTCTATGGGACAAGCTGCACACCTGGTACACACAAAATATGAATGAGACGGAATTGTTACGAGTGGCGTAGGAGTTTCTGTTTACCCGATGCCAACCGGAATCAATGGTAATGGAGATGCGGTTGGTAAGACAAACAGTTGTTTGTGTAACGCAGTGAGAGGCTTTATAATCATGATAGACATATGATATTCGATTGGAAAAAGAGATTTCTTTCCAATACTTCACTTCTTGTATTTATTTTTATAGTTCTCCTGCAGCTGGTTATTCATGTCTATCTACAGGTTCAGCCCGCGGCGATGGCTCCGCACGGATATGTCGTAATACCTCCCAATGATGAATTGGGTTATATTAGTGTCATCCGGCAGACAATGCATGGCCCGTGGACATTTACGGAACCGTACACAACACGGCCGACTCCTGAAATAGTGATTTTTGCCCCTTTTATACTCGGCGGAAAAATAGCAGGGCTTTTTCATATCGATCCGGTGGTAATGTATTCCATCATAAAAATTACCGGAAGTATCGCGGCGAGTATTGCGACATATATACTGATTCTAAATCTCCTCCCGATGAACCTCAGAGTTCTCGGGTTAATTTTTACATTTCTGGTTGAAACCGGGCCGGATCTTGCCGTCATGTTCACAAAACCTTTTACCTCCTGGGTCGCCGCGTCTCCGGGGATTGCGATTGTCGCGCGACAATTTGGATATCCGCATACCCGTTGGGGCGAAGCGTGTGCTCTTACCCTTCTTATCATATTTCTTACAACGCGACAAAAGTTTTCCTATAAACGTATAATCGCGGTTATTCTGTTGAGTATCGCGGGAGTCTTATTTCTTCCGTCCGTCATGGTCGTATTTTCGCTCGCCGTATATATTCCCTATGCAATAACTGACGTTATCCGCAGACGCGATTTCCGTCGTATATTCCCGGTTATCATATCACTTTGTGTTATCGGAGCAGCAGGTCTTTGGACAAGACACGAGCTAATGATGGGACCGCCCTGGAATACGTTTACGGATTTCGAAAGAGCATGGTGGACGACATCAGACGTACTCAAGCAGTACCTACAGTCTGCCTTGTTATATCTACCGTGGATCGCCGTATATGTTATTGCGGGCAGACGCAAAATCGCAACAGCCGAAAGTACCCCCGTCCCGCTTCTTATGGCGTTATGGATTTGTATACCCGTTGGTATAATTTTTATAGAACATTATTTACCCTGGTTTTTTGTCGCCAACGGTCGAATTGCAGTCGATGGTACAAACATCCCGTTTGCAGTGCTGGCAACGCTAGGCGCGGAAACTCTCCTTCGGGTTTTAAAAAATAAACGTATAGTCGCAAACGGAATGATTATTCTGTTTATGTCCGTATCACTTTTTCTGTCTTTTCAGTTTGTCAGCAATTTTCTCAATGCTCAAAATTATACTAATGACTCGGAAATATATATTCCCCTGGATGTCTGGAAGGGCTTTCAATTTCTCGCAACAGTTCCTTCAAACTCCGGCATACTGACCAGACCGACAAGCGGTATGAGTATTCCGACATTCGCAGATGTGCGCTCTTTTGTCGGCCCTACGGCTAGTTTTCTAGACTATGAGGACCGCCTAAACCTTTCATGGTTATTTTATTCCGAAAAAATGACGGAGGGGGAGGCGCGGGAATTTCTTAAAAATAACGATATTTCCTACGTCTATTTCGGACCAGAGGAACAATTGAATCACGGTTCTGGTTCGCCGCTGTATCCAGCGCTGCTTACCTCCGTCTATCAAGTGCCTCAAGTGACGATTTATAAAGTACTGCCAATCGAATAATCTGTTTATAATTTGTTGATGAAGCGGGCAGCTAGTATTTGATCTAGCTTGTCAGTACACGACAAATGTCTACCTTTGGTCCCTGGCTGGACAAAGTTCGGACCATGCAGTGGACTCAGTATTCCCTATTCTGACCAAACGGTTTGCAGTTGCGAAGGTTACAAGAACTTATAACTTACCTCCTAACCAAAAACGACTATCACGTACCATAGGGTAATCTTCAGAGTCAAAACGCTTCCAAAGGATGAACAGCGTTCGGACTATATAACATTTATAGCTTCACGATTACTGGGATAAGTCTATATGATCTAATCATCCTCCCAGTAGAGTCAGATGTAGGGTTACCGGATTTCAGACTTCTATATTCGTCAACAAATCTTGGAAGACCTCCATTGAATAGTATTAGTCCTTTGGTATCTACATCCTCTATACCCATATATACATTAATATCAGGGTTTATTCTTTTTACACTGCCACGAAACTGACTCACATCTTTAAATGTGGCACTTATTTCCATCATCAGCTTCATGAGGTCACTCGATGCAGCGAGCGATGATAGTTCGTCCAAATCTAATTGCCGCTCGGTTGGAACACCAGCTGCCACATCGACGACTTTAACCTGGTCTTTTCCTACGACAGCGATATATGTTCTGGTTCCTTTCGTTTTATCCCAAGTAAACTTATCAAACGGTTTATTGGGATCTGGAATTACCATACCAAATCTATCCATAATCGTTATCCCTTGATCGATTTGTTCTTCAGTTAAACCATATTTCACTAACGGTTCTCTTTCTTCAGGACGCCGGGGATGAATTTCTTGCGTTTCTAATATAAATCCTGAAGTTGGAAAAAATGTCACCGCATGGGAAAAACTGTTTAATGTCGTGTATCCATCTACCCTATTTACATATCCGCTTAACCTTACAAATATTTCTCCAGCTTTTTGTTCTAAGTCGGTTAATTGAGGCCTGCTGGCATTAGAGTCTGCGTGTTGTCTTGTCGTTGTAGATGGCTCTTCTGGCATGATATTATATTACCAAACTTTAGAAGAAATAACTAATTTTTTTATCTCTCCAGTGGTAGAAAAATCTATAAACAGCCCGTATTGATGGGCTAATTAATTATATATCGCTTGGGGACCCTATGGGACCAGCTACCCACCTGGTACGCACAAAATACACGCGAGGTGGAGTTGTTGGTGGTTACGTTTAGGATGCTACAATATAGGTCATTTCGAGAAATAAAGTCGTTTTGTGCCTATAAATAATCTCAGTTACGACTAGGATTAGATTCGTCCTGGTCCGAGCGATAGAGATCCATCGGCAGGATCAGGACAAGTTGTTCGAACTTTCTCCTACACTTGCTAGCTATTTACATAGCACCGTTCATCGACATCTGCGCAACTTGCTTTGACCGTTTTACGTGATAGTAGGGGTTATCATAAAGTCTTGAAGCTAAAAATCTATTGTCACCTATTTGCATGTTTTTTAGAAAGCTACGTTGCTTCTTTAATATATCGTCCTGAGTCCTCATAAAACCAACGTTGTTAATACTTTCAGAAATTGTAGTTTGATATGATAGTCTATATTCATCTCCGAATATTTTCTTCGCTAAAAATTTAACTCTTTTAAGATGAAAATCTTCACATACAATTAATACATACCGCCATTTATTAGGAATAAAGTATCTCACTTTAGAAAAGTAAAAGTTTCCGATGGTATCCCGAGATTCTTCTTCTTTAAAAATAGCCTTCTGAGGAACTCCAAAATGAATAAGCGTCCTTTCCATTTCTTCAGCCTCTGTCGTTAAAGGCTTTATCCTTTTTAAATCCCAGCTAATACTGTACCCTCCAGATACTAAAATAGTATCTGAGAGTTTTTGATTATACAATTTACTTATGTAGAGTAAACGGGTGGTAACAATTTTGGGCAAACCCCAATTAACAGTTAAGCCATTACCCAAGGTAAGTATCACATCATATCTTCGCATTAGCACATTTTACACCCTAATAGTACATTGATCGAATCCAACGTCGAGGCAATCTAATTCGGTGTTTCACCTATGATTATATAAATAGATTGTCAGAATGCTCTAAATTAAAGTATTTACATCAGTCCCCTATGGGGCCAGCTACAAAGCTATTATCTCGCATATCCGAATGAGGTCGAGTTATTACGAGTGGCATATAGGTTTTTATATATTTAACAGTTCCCTATTCTTGTGCCATTATGTCATTCAATTCAAACATAACCAAGGGACGTAGAAATATTTAGGCATTTATATAGCTGAGGAGAAAGGATTTTGCTCAATTAGAAACTTCTAATGTCTGATTTGAGCTAATGCGTACTTACTAGCAGACCAACCCTTTGGAGAAGTTACCTCTTCCTAAATATTTTTTGCAATATTGTTTCAATTTCGTGTACGATATCAATCGTATTATCTTTATGTCCATCCTGCAGATTTCGACTACTATACAAGCTTGGAGTGGGAGTCGGGGTCGGTTTTTTGGTGGGTGTCGGTGTCGGAATGCGAATATGTTTGGGTGTGGGTGTGGGTGTCGGACTATTCGTTGGAGTTGGTGAGCGGAGTGTTGTTACCTGACAAGTAAAGTTTATATTTTGCGCAGCATAGGTAACATTACCGAGGTTCCACTGTGTTCCATTTACAAAATACCAGCCATCTATCGGGTTATCAGTTCTTAACCAGTTTGTTTGAATACCCCGATTACCAACTGCAGGACAAAAACATTGCAGGAAATTATTTTGTGCAAGGCTATAGACATCATCACTTCCCGAGAGCACTGATCCACCTACTATCTGATGGTTTCCATTTGTGAAATGTGCTATGTCACCGGAAGTTGGCAATACAGACTCACAGACCGGGAAATTAAAACTGCTACCCGGAGTCGGTGTAGGCGTGAGAGTCGGTGTCGGTGTCAATGTTGGGGTAGGAGTCGTAGTCTGGCATGTCGGTCCGGTGATGGAATTGCTACTGAGCGTCACTTCGGCAGTGCGCGCGAGAGCTCTCCCATTTAGACTCGCGCCGGCTGCCAATGTGATGCTGGTGTCTGCCAGAATATTCCCTACGAGCGTACTATCTGCGTCAAATGTCGCGGTACTCACAACTCTCCACCATACATTGCATGGTTGTCCGCCACCCGTGAAGCCAACCTTGACGGCAGAGCCACCAGTAAGAATAAGGTCACTCGCGGATTTGAAAACCCAGACATCGGAAGCACTGCCATTGAGCGTCAGTGTTCCCGTCAGGTGAAAGGAGTTTGCACAGTAGACGCCCGGCACAAGTATTTCTCCTGCTAAATCTTTCGTAATCGCTCCGTAGTCAGTTGTGCACCCCTGAGAGGCAAGAGCACCATAGGCAGTGTTCTTATCGCCCTGGGCCGTGCCTGCGGCTGAATCAGCATCGTGTATCGTGCCCCCGAGGGTTACCGTCCCAAAGCCGGTATAGTTTGGTGGTATAGTCCCAGGGCTAATACCGACATCTCCACTGATGGTTGTTGTGCCTGTATTCGTTACCGCTGAACCAGCTAAGATTGAATAAGAGGCAGCAGTGCCAAGACTTGGAGATGTTGCTGCAAATACTGGAGTCGTAAAGGCGGGGGCGAAAACTATGAGAGATAGGAAAATAAGAACTACAGTTAAAAACTTTCTAGTTAAGAATTTCATTAAATACTTCATTTTATAAGTTAGTGTGTTTAGCATACTGCTCTCAATTGTAGTAATTGTCAAGTATCAACAGGCTAACTCAATACCAAATGGTCGGTTTAATGGACGCAGTTCGAACTTAACAAAAGAGCAATACAACAATCCAAACAGGTGAATTGCAGCCTCAAAATATAAATTGGGGTGACGTACGGGAGTTGAACCCGTTATGGCCTCCTCCACAGGGAGGTGCCTAACCGTCCGGCACACGTCACCAATCCTTCACCAATGTCTATAGTATAGCGTAAAAAACGTGATTTCGGAAGCTCAGGATCCGACAAACAACTGAAGCATATTTTTCGGAGGGCTCGTTAACAAGCTCCATACATCCGATAAGGTGAATTTGCCGTCGCCATCGATATCAAGCGGGTAAAATCGCTTCATGTGGATTGTCGTCTCCTGTGGACCTAGTGCGATGACCATTTGCCTGGGCAGATAATACGGAACCAACACAACAACACGGTATTCTTTGTCAGGAATAATGTTCGCAAGACCGTTTGCGGTCACCTCACCGTTTTGAATGGATAAACCCGTTAACTTATGAATGATCGTCGCCCCGTCATAGACAATGACCGAGACATCCTCTGCGTTACTCGACCTTCGCCAGCCTAATTGGGTATATACGCGGATTGACGGAGGCGGCACAATACTTATTGTACGGCTCTCAAGCGGAATCTGTCGTCCATCATGAACAAAAGAGAGTTTTACTGGATATTCGCCTGCGACGTAGGGCGTTTTTATATGAAGGGTCACTATCCCCTTTTCTCCGGGCTCGAGCGTTGGCAGCGGATCGGCGATAACAGAAAAACCCTGCTTTTCGTCATAAAACAAAAGAGAGTAATCGTCCGATGGATTGAGAATGCCTTCACCTTGGTTGGTGATGACCGTTGATAGCGTATAGGTTGAATTTGCAACAAGGGATTTAGGAAGTAATGCGGAGGATAGTTTATACGATTCCGTCTGCATTGGATGCCCGGCCGTTTTTGGAATATTCCTATACGCATCATACTGAGCGTAAAACGTGTTGCTGCCAAGCTGCTTCCAGGAAAAATTGTCAAACGGAGTATCCTGGTAATTGAATACAAATGGGGTTATGGCCACAATTCGACTATCGGTCCACACAGATTGTGAGGCGATGACTAGATTTTGGCCGACGGCTTCGGGCGATAAATAATTCGTATGTAACGTTTTTCCTTGGCTATGCGTCCAACCCGTTTCCGTTATAAAAACAGGCAATTGTTTGGTAAGCCCGAGTGTTTGAAGGAGCGATAGTTCGACACTATACGTCCCTAAACTCCCTCGGCCGCTTGCGTATGGCGACCCTGAGAAGCCCGGATTTGGGTATGAATGCGACGTCCATCCATCAATAACCGACAAAAGTTCAGGTTTCGCAGTAACCATTCTTTTTAGATATGCAAAAGAATCGAGCGATTCGCTATTGGTTCCTGCCGAGGCATCAAGGCCGGCGGGTAGTACAAAAAAATCGTTTGATGTGTGTTTAAATTTACCTCCTAAGGTGACCAGATCATCAGCATATCCCTCTGGATCTATTGTCCCTCCCCATTCGTTCGCATGATTCGGTTCATTGTAAAGGATGATATAGCGGTTTTGGACGGGCCAATTCAGTGAATTAAAAAACGAGACGATTTCGTCAAACTGTCCGGGATTCGGCTTCACCCATGCGGCATTTTCTACATGTGTTGCTAAGCGCACGATCGGGATAACATGAAGCCTGCGCATTTCGTCAAATAATCGCTGCCAGACTCCCCGATCGCGGTCGCTGTCTGTCGATACAAGCGTTATGTAACCCCAATCGCCCCCTGAACTGTTTACAAGAGCGGGTACATCAGGAATATCGTTAAAATCGGCGATATGAATGCCGTATTTGTTATTGGGTACGCCCGCAGGGTCAGAAATTGCAAAGACCGGTCGTGCGTATGCAAAAACGAACAACAGGAGAAGGAACGTGACGATCTTGGAAATATAGGCTTTTACCATACAAGTTACTTCATTTAGTGAGCGCTCCCAGCAAGAATCGAACTTGCATCACATCCTTAGAAGGGACGCGTTCTATCCGTTGAACTATGGGAGCACATAAATATTATATCAGGTTGGAACATAGGCAGTAATATTAGTCTAAACTTGATTTTTCCTCGTCCATTATGTAGCATGGCTTCTTACTGCTCAAGAAAGGAAAATATGGCAGGATTACCACAAGAAACAGACAAATCAGGAGATCAACAGCCTGATAAATCTATTTTTGTAAATATTAGTCTCGATGCCCGAAGGGGAGTTGTTGAGGCTTTTGGACTGTTAACCGGACTTGACTTTCATGTTGCCGAAACCGGATCATATGAAAATGAGAGTGGAGGTGTAATTTTAGATAAATATATTGATGAATTGTTAATAACGTTCCTTAAGGATCCTTCTAGGGAGCCGTCCGGCAAAATAATTGAACTGACTCCGTGGATAAAACAAGGTTTTGTTAAGCTTGCGGAAGCAGGCGGACATGTGTGGATTCCTGATGGGGATGGCTGGAAGGACAAGGAAACTGGAGCCGATATCCCTTGCGACGTCGAGTTAACTCCATTGATTCTTCGAACTTATTTCTAAAATTGATTGGAGCGGTAGACGAGATTTGAACTCGCGACCCTCAGTTTGGAAAACTGATGCTCTACCAGCTGAGCTACTACCGCGCAAGCAGAATATTTTAATCTTCTGCTTACCGGATTATAACAATCATTTTTGAATGGAACAAGAAAGAGGATATACTACACCCTATGAACGTCATTCGCCGGAGTTTGCTTGTTCTCGGCTCTGTCATTATTGCACTCGTTCTCATCGAGCTGTTTCTTCGTGCTATTAACTATAACTACTATCCCATGCATATTCAGGTGCTGGCAACATCGCCCTATGGAGATGATCCAAATTTGAAAAATGACTGGCGGTTTTATCATATGTTCGAGGACCAGGCGTTCGAGTATGACCCGTATCTTATATGGAGGCCAAATCCCGCATACACCATTAAGGAAAACGGAAAATCAATTAAATTTTTTAACCCTTTGGGTTTTCCAGGCCATGAAATTCCCGAAACAAACAAAGATAATACGTACAGGATTGCCGCAATCGGTGACTCAAACACACTGGGTATGCGTGATTATGACCGTGTAACCGGTCGTGAAGTGAGTTGGCCCGGATATTTGGAATATATACTGGGGGTACATTACCAGGTTATAAACGCCGGTGCGTGGGGCTATTCTTCATACCAGAGTTACCACCGATTTTTATCAGTATTACCATATAAGCCGTCAATGATACTTTTCGGTCCTTCAGGCAACGACGGGCATGAAGTCACGATCTCCGATGAACAGTATTCATTTATTCAGATCGAGAAAATCCAACTGCTTCTTCACACGCGGATTGCCCGATTATTGCAATCGATTATTGATAAGCATGTTTTTGCGCGTAAATCGGCGAAAAATTACCCTCTCGTTCCAAGAGTATCGCTTACAGAATATGCGAAAATTTTATCGGACATTATACGTGAGGCACGCGCGAATCATATACATCTCGTATTTCTCACGCGTCCGTATTTGGATGATCATACAACGCAATTTAATGCCAAATCATATAATAAACTAACTCAGGAGGTAGCATTACAGCAGTCTATTCCACTTATTGATATTGAGGGCCACTTTGCCACTACGAGCGCACTATTTAATGACCCCACTCATTTAAATCCTGAGGGCTTACATCAAATGGCCCAGTACATAATCATGAATCTGCAGCAAATGTCTTTATTGCCTCATTAGGGAGTCAAAACGTAATGAGGAGTGTGTCCCCTGGTTTGATCTGGTATGTATCGCTCGTTCCTGCATTAAGCTCCAACACCTTATCAACCGGAACTTTTGGGGTGTAAATAGGTAAACTTCCGTTAACGGAAACTGGGATATTTTTCGTAATATCCACGATCGTTTTATCTTTAATCCACACCATATCAAGCGGAAACCGCATCCCTTTCATCCAGTAGGAATACGCTTCGACGTGATCGTACACAAACAGCATGCCGTGATCGGGCGGCATATAATCGCGGTTCCCTAACCCAAGTTCTTTTTCCTGATTAGTGACGGCAACATCGACGACGAACACGTGACCGTCAATCTGCACACGGACCGCAAGCGGATGCTTTATATAATAGATGGCAACGACTAAGAGTAAAGCTGCGCTAATCCAAAGGAATTTGTATTTCATATAATCAATTAGATCGTTGTCGAACAAATTCAATGAGATCGTGCATTATATTTTTTTCCCTTTGCGGAAGTGATAGTTCCGTAATCAATCTTCCTGCGTTTTCAGCGTACCGGTTTTCTTTTTCCTGCATTAGTTCTTTTATATGATATTTTGCCAAAAGTCCATAGACATATGCCATAAAATCATCGGGTTTCTGTCCTAGTCGTTGGAATTGGAGCCGCTCTTCTTTTGTGATGGCAGCATAGAGACTTACGTACGCGAGCGTTTTCTTCTGTTCCCGTAAATCAGAGCCAACCGGTTTACCTGTTTGTTTTGTATCGCCGAACAAGTTAAGCATATCATCATGAATTTGGAAAAGGATGCCTAATTCTTCACCAAGATGTTCAAGAATTGACTGTTCAGGCTCGGTTACGTGAGCAATTATGGCGCCAATAGTAAAAGGGAGAGAGAACGTATATCGTGCTGTTTTACATCGATACATCGAGAGAATTTCCTCCTCTTCGGGAACACGAGTCGATAATCCAAATGAAACATCCTGCATTTGCGCTAGGCAAACGCGGGTAAACTCCTGAGACATTTTACCGAGTAAGCGCGGGGTGAACTCAGTATCTTTGAGTTGTGATAGAAGCTCATTGGCGAGGAAAAACGATGCATCCGCGATACATATGGCCATTGATTGTCCAAATTGGGAGATTTTTGCAATTGTTGAACTTGCTTCTTTTTCATATTGAACAAATAGAGTGTCTTGCCCCCGACGCAACCGATCATTATCCATAATGTCATCGTGAATAAGAAATCCGCTGTGAAAAAGCTCAACTGCTGCAGCACAGGAAAAAAGATCCTCTGTCACAGGCGCTCCATATGAGTGAGCAATATGGATAAGAAGATTACCTCTGACGCTTTTGCCGCCAGTTGCAAATAGTCGGAGTCTATTAATACTGTCTTTGGCCCAAGGATTAGTACGCGACAACGATACACACTTTTCGTCCAAAAAATGTGCCATTGTTCGGTTTATTTCTTTTTTGTAAATGAAAATGTCGGATGCCATGAATTGATAACCAATTATTCTAGAAAATATGTCGGGACGGGCAGACTTGAACTGCCGACCTCACGCTCCCAAAGCGTGCGTTCTAGCCAACTGAACTACGTCCCGCCTCTTCTGTGGGTCCCCTATGAGGCGACCCGAGCCTACTTATTGTAGCAGAAACTAAAGGGTATACGAAACAAATGTGCCTTCACTCGGGCGGCCACGGCATACGGAAAGTGTTCGTTTAGTGGGTTCAATGATAACCGCAGCTATTGTTTCGTCAGGTTTATTGATGGGAAATTGTTTATTTGATGTATCAGATACTATGGTTTGAATATCAGAAAACCGCATGCCCGACGTAACGAGACTTGAAGCACGCATATACCGCGCGACTGAACTTTCAGACCGCATGGATTCATATTGCCGCATGCGGGGAGATAAAAAATGATTTGTATGTGCGTATATATCTGATTGAATATAGCTCGCATCAACTGCCTGAGCTGTGCACTCAATATCAGAGATCGTACGCCCCTGTCCGAGAACGTGATTGAATCCCGATGCCCAACGATTGCGGCGAAGTAAATTCTCGGCATCTTTAAGTGTGCGACATTCGAGCACACCACGGGCAGCAAAATACACGGGTATTCCGACTCCGGAATGGCTATGAAGATCGTTTATGCATTGAGCAATACCGAAGGAATTCAAGGAAGCGGAAGAACCGGATATGAATGACGCATAATCAAGACAGAGAAAAGTTGTTCCGCAGACCGTAGCCTTTAACACAAAAAGGTCATCGATTCCCTGTGAGAACCAGTCCTCCGTATGACCGATGGTAAGTCCGGATTCGTTACGGCTTACGACTGTTGTGCAATGTTCATGAATGACGCCTCCGTCTATATCATCAATATCAGGATAAACTTCGGGATTATTTAAGAAAAAATAATCTGTAACTGAAATTCGTGCGCCCTGTGCAACCCCGGTAATCTCATCAATATACTGAGGAAATGCTTTGAGTGTCGCGATAAAGTACGGGTACGTTGATTGAATATATGTATTGTAATTTTGTATGAATTGCTTTCGCTTGTCGATACGTGAAGTAATCTGATTACGAAATGTTTCACCAATAGCCCGCCCAATATCCCTGTGTGTTCCATTGATTTCAAGATATGGGAATTGTTTCTTCTTCATGTGCCGAGAGTGGGACTCGAACCCACACGGTGTTTAATCACCACAGGATTTTAAGTCCTGCGCGTATACCATTTCGCCACCCCGGCTTTATTGTCAACCTATTTTATCATCGTAAGACCGTATACTCCCGCTTGGCGGGACTAAGCAACACTAAGACTCTCCGTCAGTCGACGGATCGTTAACTGTCGGCTTGAGCATTTCGTCACCCCGGTCAAGATTCTCTATGCATATTGTATCATCTGTACGGTATATCGTGCATATGATATGGTGAACTATGGATATGAAAACGAAACTAACGAAAGCGAAAAGTTCTTCAATAACGGTAGGACTTACGTACGATATTGCAAGTGATTATACGCTAACGGCCGGTGATCCTCCGGATAAATACAGCGAATTCGATAATGTGACCATCGTCCGAGGGATTAAAAAAAGTCTTGAGCGCTGCGGCTATACCGTTTACGACATAGGCAACTTTAGCAACCTTCTCAAACATGTGGACGCAGTAAAGCAACATGTGAACATCATTTTTAACACCGCAGAAGGTTTACAAGGAAGGAATCGTGAAGCACAAATACCGCTCGTTCTTGAGTATTTCGGAATTCCGTATGTCGGATCTGACGCATTAACCATGAGTCTGACACTTGATAAAGTTATCACGAAAGAAATCCTCGCAGCTCATGGTATCCCTACTCCCAAATTTTTCGTTGCAACAAAACCGATGAAACGTGATGATATGCCGGACTTACCATTTCCACTCATTGTGAAGCCCCAATGGGAGGGATCATCAAAGGGAATGACCGCAAAATCAAAAGTAAAGAATTTCAATGAGTTAAATGATCAGATTAATCATATCACCTCACTGTACGATCAACCTGCGCTTGTTGAGGAGTTTATTGAGGGACGTGAGTGCACAGTCGCAGTTATCGGCAACGGAGACACCATACAAGCCTACCCTATTGTTGAAATCCTTATCAGAAATAAACCGGTGAACGATAAAATTTATGTAGGCCGTTACGTCTATTCAAGTGACGTACACTACTGCTGTCCCGCAGACCTGCGGCCGGCTCTTGCCGATTTGATTAGGGACTTCGCGATAAAAACATATACAGCGGTGGGCAGCAGGGATTTCGGGCGTATAGATTTTCGAGTGGATAAAAATAACAAACCATATGTTCTGGAGATTAACCCACTTCCTGCACTATCAAAACAGGATGCCTTCGGGACCATTGCAAAGACATTGTCCATGTCCTACACGGATATTATTGAGCGTATTCTCAAGGAAGCACTTGTCCGATATCATACGCAATTATAATCGAATACTTGACAAATGTTTCAAAATCATCATTAATGAACATGTACCCGAAATAATTCTCTTATGAGATATCAATGAAAAAAATTGCCCACAAAAGAAAAAAAACCATTGCGCTTTTATATCATTACGTACCAAAGAATATTGCCGCAAAATACTTCAGTGAAGAACATACGCTTGTAGACAACCAGACGGATGAAATAGTGCACTACATGCGTAAATTGTTTTTGCAGGAAGGATATAACGTTCAGATTATAAAAGTGAGCCCGGAAGACTTGTCAGAACTCAAGAAATTAAAAGCCAATTTTGTGTTTAACCTCGTGGACAGCAAAGCGATGGAAATTCAGATTGCAAAAATCCTCAAACGTCTTCACATCCCGCATTCAGGTACTGATCTTGACGGCATTAAAGCATCAAATAACAAAATTAAATCAAAAAAACTATTTGAAAAAAATTTATTACCGACCCCGCGATATTCAATTATTAAATTAAGAGACCGAATTAGAAAATCCTTACTGCCTAGTAAATATCCTGTTATTATTAAGCCCGCATATGAACATTGCAGTATCGGTATAACGAACGGATCCATCGCACAAAACTACCGTCAGTTTAAATCAATCGTCACTCGGCTGCGGAAGCAACACAAACAAACGCTCATCGCCGAGGAATTTATTCCCGGTAAGGAACTGCAGGTAACCATATTGGAGACTCCCAATAAAACGGTCGCATTGCCTATTGCAGAAATTGCATTCAAGGGTCACGTGAAAAATAAATGGAACATTTACGGGTTTGATGAAAAATGGAGTAAACACCTGCCAGTCTATAAAAGTTGTTATTTTAAGGCCCCTCCTAAGCGTTTAAATACGGATATCGACGTTCAGATAAAACGTGACGCCATACGGGCATTCTACGCCCTCGGGATGCGTGATTACGGCCGGTTTGATCTCCGGTATAATCCGGACATCCACTCATGGTTTTTCCTCGAGGGCAACGCAAACGCCGGTTTTGATCCGGACCCGCGGGATGCCATGACTGCGTCAATACGGGCACACGGCATGACACTTGAGGATTTCGTTCTTCAGATTGTCCAAAACTCCATTAATTAACACCAGGATATATCGCCGATGAGGAATAGCGGAACCTCGGTAGATGTTTTGGATCCGAAGATATAACAAGCAAGAGTTGCTTTCTCCACCTGCGGAAGGATTTGAATTTTTTTGACCGTGGTGACACTTTCTTTTTCATGACGTCGTAATCTACCCAACGTTTACGGAAATCCTGCCAGTGATAGGATTTCTTAGTCCCTGAATATCCGTCAAATAACACAATCTTACTGTTACTGGCACTAAACGACGACACAGTTGCCCAGTGGCCGGATTCCCATGACGGTTCATCATGGGTATTTTCCAGATTGTATAGATAATCGACAATGACGGCCCTTGGCTTATTTGGTTGATAGCGGAGCGAAGAGATAAGATGGCGAAGTGTTGCCCGCTCGACGGCGAGTACTGAATACCCCAAACCGTTGAGCGCTTTAATCATATTTTTCGTCGCTGTCCCGTTCCGTGAAGTTTTACAGAGTTTTGAGAGTGTTGAAATCGATTTTCGTTTGCCCAAAATTTCAAGTGCATGTTTTAAGGAAACCGGGCCGCACGATTGTTCATCCGGTTGAAGAATCGTATTTATTTTTGTTCTACCCATAGGAGAAATTGATAACGGCTTATTGGTACTGGCTATTCTACCTCGCAGGGTTTTGTGAAACAAGACCTATAGTTAACATCTCGTTCTGCAAAGCGGTAATGGTATAATAGCCTCATGCCCGGATGGCGAAATTGGTAGACGCGCTAGCTTCAGGAGCTAGTGGGAGTAAAATCCCTTGGAGGTTCGAATCCTCTTCTGGGCACAGAGTCGTTTTGGAGTTTCCCGCAATTCTTGCCCAGTAAACTGGGCGTAGAATGCGGGATCCCGAAGTTCTAATCCGCCAAAGGCGGAAAGATACTTCTGGGACGAGTCTCCCTCCGGGCACAAACGCATAGTAACGTTCACAAAAAGTACACGCGCGAGACACGGGAAGCAATTGCGCTGGTAACTTCATAATTAATGGTACCGAGCGTTTTGGCAACCAGTTCCGCCGTCAATAGGTGTTTTCCTTGTATCCCGATTAATACGACTTCATCCCCTACGCGAGCGGCGCGAATGGCTGTGACATCAATTGATGATTGATCCATTGAAACTCTGCCGATTAACGGTGCAAATTGACCGTTTACTAAAACACTTCCCCAGTTATTCGGTGCACGGCGAAAGCCATCGGCATAGCCCACCGGGAGGGAAGCGACGCGCGTTGGTTTGACTGCAGTAAATGTTCGACCGTAACCTACCGTTTCGCCTTTAGCGATTTGACGAAGTTGAACAATTTTTGTTTTGAGAGCCATGACAGGTTTTGGTATAAATGGCAGAGGAAAATCACCAGATGGCGCCAGTCCGTATAAAATAACGCCGGGGCGGACTAAATCATAATGAGCACTCGGCACGCGAAGAGTCGCTGCGCTGTTCGCGGCGTGAACGATCGGTACACGCACACCGTTTTTTGCTAAGGCTGATAGAAGAGTGTTAAACGTCTTAAGCTGTGAATAGGTAAAAGACAGGTTCTTTTCATCTGACGTTGCAAAATGAGTAAACACGCCCTCTAATTTGATATTTTTGTACTGTTCTATTTTTGGAATATAGCGTAGTGCTTCCTCGGGTTGCAGCCCTAATCGGTGCATCCCAGTGTCTACTTTGACATGGATGGGGACTCGCTTACCTTTCTTTCGCGCAACCTTGTCTAGTCGCGAAAGGAGCTTTTCGTCCATGACATTGAGCGTAACATTTAAATCAACGCACGCTTCCACGCTTTCTTCATCAATGTAATTGAGGACGAGAATCGGTGTATGTATTCCCGCTTCGCGAAGTTGTCTCGCTTCATACAAGCAAACAATCCCAAAATAATCAACGCCAAATTTTTCCGCCACTTTTGCTAGCTCGACGGCACCATGTCCGTATGCATTTGCTTTGACGACGGCCATTATTTTTACATGGGAGCCTACAATCTTTTTCACACAGGAGATGTTGTAGAGAAAGTTTCTGACGTTAATTTCCGCCCAAACCAATCGTTCTAGCATATTTGGGTATTTCTTCTCGTTTGAACCATCAAATTAGCCCGTTATATCAATCAATTTGCACCTTTGACAATGGTGCCATCTCCTCTTGTGCGGACGAGAGGACTTGAACCTCCATGCCTTGCGGCACAGCCTCCTCAAGACTGCGCGTATACCAATTCCGCCACGTCCGCGTGCTGCCTATTGTAATAAATATTGTTCAAAATAACAATTTCGAATACAATAGAGTGTGCTCATTATCGCATATTCAGAGATATAGCGATATCGAAAGGACGATTAGCTCAGCTGGTAGAGCGCTTCATTTACACTGAAGATGTCGGGGGTCCGAGTCCCTCATCGTCCACAAAATCACTTTGTTACGTTTAATCTCTTTTTGGAGAGCCCCCAGGTAATCCTTGACCATGCGCGCTCATGCAAGAAATACAGAAGCGTACTTGCAATATTCGACAAACCAATAACGCTGAGGGTTAGTACTACTTTATGTGTTAAGGCGTAAATGATAATACCGTCAGAACAAATGATAAGAAAGCGATAAACGATGGTTTTTACGACAGATCGGCTCGTTGTTGAATGTTTCATGGCAGAAAAATTCAGTATACAACAAATTTATGTGCGACGGCTACCGTATATATGTATATTTAAACCTTGAATGAATGTGATAAGAATAATTATTTTTGAGATTTGATCCATGGGCATAACACTTCTATTTTAACAATAATTCCCTGTATGAATTTATTATTTGAGTAATTCCAAACAACAGGAATAAGTTGATGGAAAAACTCAAAAGGCGGAACTATATTCAATCTTTGTCACTGCGCATGAAGCCTGATGACAAAAAGCCACCATTTACCGTATAATTGCCATTAGGTTTAGTCGAATTAGGATTTGAGCATTTTGCTTGCCCTGAGGAAAAGAAGCGCGTTGATGGACCGAGATGACCGAGGCTGAGGTTTCAGAAGTCCCGAGTTTTCGAGGGATAGTCAAGTTAGCCGAGATGACCGAGGTAGTCAAGGTGCGTGTCTGAAAAACACGTTATCTGGGTGCAATTCCTAGTCTCGGCACCGAATAAAATCTCTCGATTTTTTCGGTGTAAACACTGGTATAATATCAGCGTTTACGCAGAAAATTTTCGTAGAAAATTATTTTGCGGGCGTAGTTCACCGGTAGAATGTCTCCTTGCCAAGGAGAAGGTAGCGAGTCCAATTCTCGTCGCCCGCTCTAAGAAGCTATCAGCTATTAGCTTTCAGCTATCAGATAACTGATCGTTGGTGACTGAAGTCTGATAGCTTTTTTATTGCCGGGTGGTGTAACGTTCAACTGACAGTTTGCGATCAGTTGGCTGAATGAGAGGATTACCGTCAGTTAATCCAGCTTGGGTGGAGTAACACGCCAGACTTTGCCCGCCCGCCAGAGCTGGGGTTTGAGCTGGGAGATCGTCCAAGGGTAGGACACAAGACTTTGGATCTTGGTATCTAGGTCCGAATCCTAGTCTCCCAGCTCAGGCCCCTCGCAGGAGGGGATCTGTGCGACGCGAGGAATGGAATCCTAGCTTGGCAGTTCTTCGAGAAGTTCAGTGCTTGCCATTAAGATTGTTGAAGTCTTGCTAGTTTGAACGGTCGACCTATCATTTATAAATTAGTTCCTTTTTGCATGGATTAGGTGACGTGTATATATGAATTGGAGCTTTTCACCTTTATCAAGTTTTTTTTGCATCTTCTCCAGATAAGGTAAATGTGTATTAACACTGAAGTCATTTACAATCCATGGGATTGCTTTGAGAAAATATATAATTGCTCCTACATCAAAAAATGTAACTATTCCTGACCATTTTTTAGAATTAATAATTGTAAATCCATGCTTTTCAAATTCAGGAATTCTGTGTTCTAATGTATTGAACGGCCATTTTGGTCTATTATCGAAAAACTCTTCTAAATCCTTGAGATTATCTCCTCCAACCTGTTGTGTAAAAAACTGTCCCTGACTTCTAATAATTCTTTTTAGTTGATCAACGTTGTACCCCCCATGGCGATTCACAACTAAGTCAAACTCGCTGTCCTTAAAGGGAAGTCGATGTGCACCGTCTGCTTCTATAACTGTTACTCCTAACTGTGCTAGACGTTTCTTTGCTAGTGCTACATTTGGATGCCAACCTTCAATGGCGTATGTATGCTTGGGAAAAGGAGCAAGTTGAGAGAATACTTCTCCACCACCTGTTGCCATATCTAAAAGAGATGTGGCCTGCTGTACTAATGGTTTGGCAAGCGAGATATAATCCCAATTTGGTTTTTTTTCCTTAAAACGACTTTTCAAGTATGAAAAATCCCACCCCTCAAAGTGTGCTTTCTCATCAATTTTCCATTGGTGCAATAGATTGCTATTTATCATCACGTATATTGTATCATTTGCCATGATTACTGAAGCTAAGAATATAAGATTGTTCCTATCTAGTCTGCCAATAATCACGAATAGCGTCTATGTGCGCCAGTTGATTTAATATTAATTTGAAGTCGTGGGTGAGGGCGTTGGTGTCGTTTTTTTTACATAATCGCTTCCTACGGTCACGAGCACATTATAGCCGCTTGGAGTCGCCTCTTGATACGTAAATGATGCTCCCGGGAATTCATTTTTCATGACGGATAGGTCATTGGTATTAGTATTTTTATCAAACACTACGATACTTGTTTTTAGATTATTCCGATCAACAGCGTTTTGAGGAATGGCGACGCCGATATGCTGATTCTGCAGACTATCGTATGCCTGGAGTGCAAGACCTGTCGTGTGTGTGCCGTTTTCGATAAGTACCATTGCTGGCACGGGCTCCACAATGCCTTTGAACGTGTCAGAAAGCCACGTGTGTATCTGATTCCAACTATCCTGACCGCTTTTCGGCATAAGCGCGAACTGACCATCGGAGGTAAACGTATCACTCAGATAATTCTGGTCGGTCAATGCCAAGCTTTCGACCTGATAGTCTGAAAGCTCGTTTGCATGAGCGATAAGGGTTTGAAGATCGGATATCTTCATATCCGTGCTCGAGTCATTTCCCAAGCTGCTTACAAATGGAATTATTTTTGAAATGAATCCGACGGACATAATCTTTTGTTTCATTGCGACTAAGAGGTTTCTTTGTCGCTTTGACCGCCCGAAATCTGTGCCATCCTGAAGCGAATGGCGGGAGCGAACGTACGCAAGGGCCGTTGCACCATCCATATGCTGCAATCCTGCATTAAAGTGAAGATCACGATATCTGCAGGGGAAATAATCCCACAATTGCTGCTCCGCCGATACGGTAGCTGTAAATGCTTTAATATCGTCGGGCGAATGGCCGCACGACGTATCTTTGATATCTTCGATGGGATATGCGTAATCATCAAAACCCGGCTCCACATCAATATCGACGCCTCCAAGCGTATCAATAGATTTTGTAAACCCGGCAAAATCCAAACCGACAAAGTATTGGACCGGTAATCCGCTCACCTCATTGATTGCGTATTCAGCTAATTTTCCTCCGCTGTCATCACCCGAAAATTCTGAGGGCTTGTTGGGATAACCGGTGTTATCAAGCCCAATGGCATACGCTGAGTTTATTTTGCCGTATGCACTTCCCGTAGAATTGATCGGAAGCTTCACCCATGTATCGCGTGGTATCGAAATGAGATAAATTTTACGAGTTGCAATATCGATATGGACGAGCATCATTGAATCTGTGAGATACGGCCCGTCATGATCTGCGCCGCCATAGCCCAAAAATGCGATATCAAGAGGAACTTTTTGATCAAAATATTGTTGAATTGAAGTTAATGCGAGAGGTTTCTCATTTTTTGGCCGTGAAATGAACGTTTTTGTCGTTAACCCGCGAATCCAGGAATAACTCCCAATAAGCATACATACGATGATAAAAAGAATAGCGAAGGCGACGATGCGTTTTACCATAAATGTATTTTTACCACGGTTTAAAGACAGTTTGTTCCAGATAATGAAGAAGTGTATCTCCGGTTCTGCCTCCAGGTCGAAGCCGGAACAGAAAAAAGCGGTTGGAATCACTTTGCTCTATCCCTGGCACTGTCGATACAGCAGTTCTGAATCCGGCCAACGTTACCGCATCTATCGCCTGTTGGTCAAACGAACCGTTGGGATAGGCAAATGATACTACGTGCACGTGATATTGCGATTCTAAGTCTTCTTTACTATGCGCTACTTCAAATTGTACGACCGGCTGTATTTTATGGGCAAGTGAAATATGATGAACGGTATGGGCACCGATTTCAATAAGGCCGCTCCGGATAACAGCCTCAAGTTGGTCTTTGTTCATGAAATCAGCGCCGCCGATAAATCCTGAAATAATATACGCGGTGGCTTTTACATGATATTTTTCCAAAATTGGCAATACATCGGTAAACAAATCCCAATGGCCGTCATCAAAGGTGAGGAGTATGGGCTTCGGAGGTACAGCCATTTTTCCGTCAAGAATATCTGCAAGCTCGGACGCCGTGAGGAAGGTATACCCAGCTTCAGTTAACGTCTTAATCTGCTGTTCAAACGTAAAGGGCACCACATCCAGAGTTTGGCGGATCGTATCTCTTTTATCCTTCACATACTCCACATAGTGGTACATGAGGATTGGAATCCGAACATTCGTTTTAGGTGGCGCGACATGAACCTCCCTTGGGATCACTTTACGTTCAGAACGGACCGTTTCTTTTGTCGGACGTAGCTCGAAAATGGCAAATGCCCCTGTAAACAACAGGACCGATATAACGGTCAAAGCAATCACGTAAACCATGAGCTTCGATTGCGGCGCCTTTACGTTTTTTTGCTTGTTTGTTTTACGGGGTAATCTGACGGTCTTTACCATAAAATATAAATGCCAAGTCGCGAAACCGCACTTGGTATTGTTGTCTATTATAGCAAAGCAAACACAAGTTAACTATCTGTTTTTTGCAAGTTACAGAATAACGAGAATAAAACGCCTCCTTGCACTCAAGAGTGAAAAGTGCGATCGTATATTTAGTAGCCTTTCTGATAAGGAAGTTATGTTATTAGGGGATATATTAAACAAAATTGTGCTCAATATGAAACGTAAAATATCAGGCATAGGTCAATGGGTCGCCAAACTTTCCTGGAAAAGAAAGGTTGTTTACGGCATTATACTCTTCGTCATTTTGCTCATCGTCGTTAAAATCATTAAAGGGAATAAGCCTAGCTATACATTCGACAGCGTGACCAGAGGCACGATAACCGAAGTGGTAACGGAAACGGGAAATGTGGCCGTGGCCGGAGAATACGATATCCCCTCCCCAACGAACGGCATACTTACGGATATTTATGTAAAAAACGGCGATACTGTTCTATTAGGTCAAAAATTATTTAAAATCACAAGTACGGCAACACCGCAACAAAAGGATGCAGCGTGGGCGGCATACGCCGCAGCAAAAAGCTCGCTTGACGCAGCCAACGCACAGCTCTATGGACTACAATCAGTTATGTACAGCGCGTGGAAGGTATACACAGACATTGCTGAAAATTCAACGTTTCAAAACTCAGACACCAGCCCGAATACAACAAATCGCACACTTACCCAATTTACGACGGTTCAGGATAACTGGCTTTTGGCTGAAGCAAATTATAAGAATCAGCAAAGCATGATCGCAAGCGCGCAGGCCGCAGCCACAAATACATATCTTGCCTACCAGGCTACCCAAGACTCTGTAGTAGCCGCTCCGGTTTCTGGCTCTGTTCATAATTTAGATGGTGTTGTAGGCACACTTGTCAGTGCAACCCTACAGGTGACAGGCGGTTCCGCCATACCTGTCCTGATCATTTCAACGGGCAAAGCGTTGACTGTAAAGGCGTCTGTCAATGAAGTTGACATTAATAAAATTAAAGTCGGCGACACAGCTACCATCACATTTGATGCAATTTTGGATAAAACGTTTACCGGAAAAATTATCCAGGCCGATGAATATGGGACTAATGTGGCGGGCGTCATTAACTACAACATATTTGCTTCGGTGGATGACGGAACAGAACTTATCAAACCGGGTATGACGGTAAACCTATCCATAGACACGAATAAGCATGAAAATGTACTTACGGTCGTCAATGCCGCAATACGTCCGTATAAAGGAACCAAAGCTATCCAAACGCTCGATAAAAATGGCAAGGCGATCTTCGTGAAGGTGACGACAGGAATAAAAGGAGCTGACCGCACGGAGCTTGTCACCGGAGCCACAGCCGGTGAAAAGGTCATCATCGGAGGGACAACAACGTTGCAGACAGCTTCACTAACGGGCAACTAACGGAGACGTATGCATGAAACACGAACCACTTATTACGTTTACGAAGATCACCAAAAGTTATAAAACCGGTGACACATTCTATCTTGCACTGAAAGGTATATCATTCACTATTTATAAGGGGGAATTCGTTGCTATCATGGGCCCGTCCGGGAGCGGTAAGTCGACAACGATGCATATCATGGGAGCATTGGATACGCCAACAACCGGCTCCTATATACTGAAAGATACGGATATAAGTAAATACACCGAAGACCAACTGGCGCATATACGAAACCGGGAAATCGGATTTGTGTTTCAGTCATTTAACCTGCTTCCTCGGACAACTGTATTTAAAAATGTCGAACGGCCGATGATGTACGCAAATATTCCCGAACCGGAACGCAAAAAGCGTGTTATGGAAGCCCTTTCCCTCGTTCATATCGCAGATAAAGCGGAAAACCTATCCAATAATATATCAGGAGGACAAATTCAACGTGTAGCGATCGCACGCGCACTGGTCATGAATCCAGCTCTTATTCTCGCTGATGAGCCAACGGGTAATCTGGATAGCGCAACATCGCACGAAATAATGGAATTTTTCAGGGAACTTAACAGCCAGGGGCATACGATTGTCGTTATTACGCACGAAAAAGACATCGCGGACTATGCGAAGCGCATTATCCATATTCGGGACGGGCTTATTATTTCAGATGAAACGAACGGTAAGCGAACAAAGTAACACGCTATGAACTTAAAGGAAATTTTCAGGACCGCAATAACAGCACTCCGAAGCAGTCTGCTGCGCACAGGCCTTACCATGCTGGGCATTATTATCGGTATAATGGCGGTAATTCTTATTCTTATTATTTCTCAGGGTGCTACGGCCTACATCAACGGCCAGTTTTCATCGCTTGGATCCAACTTACTTATATTCGCATCGACGGGCATTATAAATATTACAACGGGCGACGTGAAGGCCCTCGGGGATCCGGGAGAAATTTCCAATGTTGCCGAAGTTGGTTCACGGTTTGCGGGTAACGAAACAGTCTCTGCTAACGGGCAAAATAAATCCGAAGTCGTATTTGGCGCCAGTGCGTCAATGCAGGATATTTTGGGTATTGTGATGCAGAGCGGTAGCTTTGTGGGTGATGATGATAACGCAAATATCTCACGCGTCGCCGTACTGGGACCTACCGTCGTGAAAGACCTGTTTGGTGAGGGTGCTGACCCCATAGGGCAAAACATAGAAGTCGGCACACGTCCGTTCCGGGTCATCGGCGTTACCGCATCGAAAAATAGTCAAGAGGACGGTCTGGTCATTATTCCCGTTTCAACCGCAATGCGCACAATTTTTGGTGTAGCGTATGTACAAGCGGCATATGTCAATGTAAAAGACGCACGGTTTTTGGACCAGACTGAAGCGGATGCGAAAGCGCTCATTTTTGAGCGTCACTCGATCACAGATCAGTCCGTAAAAGATAACTTTGTAGCAACAAACTCACGCGATATACTCTCAACGATAAATAACGTTCTTGGTATATTGACCGTGATCCTGTCGGGCATCGCGGGCATATCACTTCTCGTCGGCGGGATAGGCATCATGAATATCATGTTAGTCACCGTAACTGAACGAACAAAGGAAATCGGCCTTCTTAAAGCCATTGGCGCAACCAGGCGGGATATACTGACCCAGTTTCTCATAGAGTCGATTATTCTTACGGTAACTGGAGGTGCTATCGGTATAATCCTTGGGATTGGAATTGGTTATATTATAGCGCAGCTCGTTAAAGTTCCGTTTGGATTGCCAATTATACCGGTTATCGCCTCGGTGAGCGTGTCGGTTATCATCGGCATAATTTTCGGCAGCTATCCTGCTTACAGTGCTTCGAAGCTTTCCCCTATCGACGCCCTGCATTACGAATAATTCAGATCTTTGGAGAGGAAATCACAAAGCTCTCCTCACCGTATAGGACTTGGCGTAGTAAAGAAAGAGCGCCGGGGCTTCGTCAACAAGACGACGCTGGAAGTCTGCATAAATTGCTATCCGTTTTGTTGTGTCGAGTTCCTGTCGTCCATCCTCTAAGAGCTTGTCAATTTTTACATTAGAATAGCCGGTAATATTGGTCTGGGTCTGCGTTGAGTGCCAGAACGGATATTGATCAGGGTCAGGAGGTAATTCCTGAGCACTTAAAAGGATTTGATAGTCAGATGGCAATACATTAACAACTTTCACGCTTGTCGGAATACCGATAGATGTCCAATTATCTGCAATGGACTGAGCGACATCAATATATTGTGAAAATGTCGTAATCGTAAGGTTAGCGGACTCTGATGATATTTTTTCAGACGCAAGATCCTTTTTCGCGAGGCCCATATTCGTCACAAATGTCTTTATCTTATCGGTATACGCCCATGATTTTTTTGAAATAGGAGAATCCGCACGCTCGCCCGGAAAATCAGGAAGTGAGATCGCGAGTGTTTGCCGCAATGATTTATCCGCCAATAGCTGATCTGACAGGTTGAAAAACAGGGTCACTATTCTGTTATATCTTGTTACCTCATCAACTGTTGTCTTGCCCCAATGCGATAAATCATTAGGAGCGGATAAGTCGTTAATCGTATCTATCTCTCCAAGTTTATATGCGAGAATAGCAGCTGCCTCAGTCGGGTAGAAACGGTACTCAAGCACCTTACCGTGATTGATTTTTGAGGTAACGGGGCCGAGTTTTATATAACTGACTTTATCACCGTTTAATTGAATGCTTACAACTTTATATAATCCGAATCCATCGAGCCCCGGCTTAAAAAGCGGTTTTGATAATAAAACAGGAAACGGGCTGTATGGATTGTCTAATATAACGTGAATCGTTGAATTGTTGACAACGGTGAACGTCACATTTTTAATATTATAATTTATGTCTTGGGCAGTCACTGGTTTACCGTCATGCCAATTTACGTCCTTACGTAAATAAAACGTAAATATTTTCCCACTGTCTGTCGCCACCCACGATGTCGCAAGTCCGGGTGAAACAGACCCGTCTTCGTTTAAGCGGGTTAAGCCATAGCTGATTTGATTTTGTATGGCCAAGGGAAGCAGATTCGGTGTAAACTCTCCGACGATACCAATACGGTCGGTTTGAGTTAACCATTGCTGAGCAATAAAAGGATATACGCGGGAAAATAACATGCTTAACAGGAACCCTGCGACGAATCCACCCAAGAGTGCTTTCGTATATTTCTGGGCAAGCTCAATCACCACAAGATAGAAGATCCGCCATCTACGAAATGCCGTCATAAAGAATCGATTAATGAATTAATAAGTTTAGGACCGACGTGATGAAAAAAGCGGTACTAAATACGATCGTAGCGACAAAAACAACGCGCTCCGCGCCCCGTTTGCTCCGGTAAAATTCTCCGCCTCCGAACGCGCCGCCCAGTCCCCCCTTACCGTTTTGAAGAAGAATAAGCGTAATAAGACCAACCGCGATTATGATATGCACTGATAAGATGACTATTTTCATACGCGAACCAATGTTAGGTTAACCGAATAAGCTCGCTAGCAAGCTTATCACTATCATGCCGGATAAGACTTCGTACTAGTGTATCGCTTTTTGAGAGATTGGTAAACTGCTTGCTGACTAAATCGGCCCGTATAATTTTCAGTCGGCCGCTGTCTTTTAAATTGTCGACAACCGGCACTTCATGTCCCTTCTCATAAATAGTTAAGGCTGACTCTGGGATTTTACCGTTATTGAGAATGACATAATTAAGTGTTTTACCAATATATTTTTCTATAACGTTCACGTGGTCGCCGGCGGTATAGTTATATGTCTGACCGTATTTCGTCATAAGATTGACAATATATATTTTTTTCGCTTTTGAAGCGCTAATGGCCTGAGAGACGTCACGTATAAGTAAATTGGGTAAGAGGCTCGTATATAAGTCTCCCGGTCCCAAAACAATGAGATCTGCTTTTGCGATAGCCTGGAGCGCTTCCGGATTTGCTTTTGCTTTCGGTTTCAGATACACATCGGTAATCGCCATTTTGCCGTCATGCGGCGGTTCATCAATTAAATGCTCTTCCGTGAGAATATGTCCGTCTTCATAAACTGCAAATAAATTCGTATCGGTTAATGATACGGGGATAACGGTTCCCTGAATACGAAGCACTTTACCCGTCTGCCGAATAGCTTCTTCCTGTGAACCCAGAATATCAGACAGAGCAGCCATAAATAGGTTGCCGAATGTCATGCCTCTGATCCCCCGTCCTTTTTCAAACCGATACATAAAAAGTTTTCGCAAAAGGCCGACACCTCCGTTTTCATCAGATAAGGCGACGAGGCATTGGCGGATATCAGAGGTCGGCAGAAGTCCGAATTCATCACGAATCCGCTGATTGCTCCCGCCGCTATCACTCATCGTTACAATTGCGCTTAGTCGGCTCGGGAAATGCTTCAGTCCCTTAAGCGCGACAAATGTTCCCGTCCCACCGCCAATACAAACAATATTCGGAAGTTTATTCATACTTAATCCTCACTTACGTAATGCAGAAAATCAGCAATGGTAGTAATGCTTAGAGAGGTGAGAATGAGCGCAAGGAAATAGGATAAATGTACGGCAGGAATGCTGAAGCCGGACCACGTGCTACCCGGAAACGTCCATGGCATAATCCGTATCTCAGGAACGAAAATCGTTAATAAAAATATAACAATAACATTGATAAACCAGGACAAAAGCCCGAAGGTCAAAATATTTATCGGGATGAATAAAATTCTAAGCAGCGGTGCAACGATAAGCATAAGAATACTTAACATAAGCCCTGCAAACAATGTGACCTGCCAGCCGTGCGGGATAACGAGCGTCGGGAAAAATTGGCTTGTTATCCAGAGAGCAAACACGTTAAACAGGAACACACGAACGACATGCTTCATGTGGTGTAATGGTATCAGATCATAGAAACATGGTCAAACGAAGCTATTTGGCTCCGGCCTCGGGTAGGAAAGACATACTCCGCAGCTTCCGGTGATAGGTGAGGGCAAACCGGTGCGATTCATCACGCAGGCGTTCAAGAACGTGGAGAGCCGGACTCGTGAGAGGCAGACGGATAATTTTCCACGTATCCCTGACATATACAACAATTTCTTCATATCGTTTCGCAAGGCCAATGACGGGAATCGTCATAGATTTCGCCTGAAGTACTGTTTGTGCCGCGTGTAATTGGCCTTTTCCCCCATCAATCACTAAAAGATCAGGAAACTGCCATTCAGGGTGATTAAAACGTCTGGTAATAACTTCAGCGACCATTGCGAAATCATTGGGCGCATCCTTACCCCGAATTTTGAACCGACGATACTGACTTCGATCTACGACGCCGTCAGAAAGCACGACGAGCGATCCTGTTGCAAACGCACCACCCGTATTTGAAATATCAACACATTCTATCCGGTCAGGATTTCTGAGCGTTGGATAATACGGCAATAATACGTCCCTAAGTGATGTAAGTTCATTTTTGTACAACTGCTCCATCGCACCTGCGTGGGTAATGTAGACAGAAGGGTCATAGCTTTTTTTTATCATCTGATAAAGGTTTTCGATATGCGTCCGTGTAATTGCCGCTTCTTCAAATTGTTCGGCTCCCGCCTGTGCTTTCATTTCCTTTTCCATGTCAAAGAGCACTTGTTTTGCCTCTCCGGACAATATATCCCGTAAACGGAATATATTTTGACGGTAAAGATGAGTCAATGTACTTCTTTCTTGACCCTCTTCAAGTTTTTCGACAACTGATGGACAGGGGGCGCATAACCCGATATGCGTATAAAAACACGCGGTACCGGTTCTCCTGTTCTGTGTACAGAATGGGATGGTGTGCCGTAAGTGCCTGAGCATTGACCGCACAATTCTTCCTGACTGGAACGGACCGAAAAGCACATCCTGATCATGAACTGTATGCTCAATATCCGACCTTCTGATAAAAATCACATGTGGTAGAATTTCTGATAGAGTAATAACAATATAAAGCGGACTTTTATCGTCTTTCAGGACTACGTTATATTTCGGTTTATATTCACGAATCAGTTTTGCTTCAAGAAGAAGTGCATCAAATTCGCTTGACGTTTTAATGACGCGGATCCTGGCAATCTTACTGACAAGAAGAGGAGTTTTCGGCCCAACGGCATCGTCGCGTGCGAAATACTGGGATACGCGCCGCTTAAGATCCTTTGCCTTACCGACATAAATGACCTCATTGTGTTTATCCCGATAGATATACACACCGGGCGTATGGGGTAATGCAGCGACTATGCGCGATGTTTCCATATATTTGATCTTTTTGCCAGAAGCCAACCGGCAACTACCAATATAAGAGAGAGTATAAACAGCGGAATGATAAATGTATAAACAAACGGTTTTATATCAAAATTAAATTGTGTTGTTTCTCCGTTCACATTGACCGCAATCACCCCGGTGCCTTTGAGAAAATAGCCAGGTAGCGGCATGGTAACGGGAATACTAAGCCGGGCTAAAGGCGGAATATCAATAAACGTTTTCGTCATCGCAACATCAAAAGGGAGTGTCTGTATGCCAATCGTCGCCGTATGGACAGCCGATCCGTTGTCGTTTTGCACGATCACTGTCCCTTTAACCGGCAAGCCTGATGTAGCTGAGGGTGAAAAGACATACGATACAGTAAGCTTCCCTTCCTGCAAATTAGGGGGCGTATCGGCAAATTGTACTTGAACATCCTTTGTTGTTGCCCCCGGCTTTTTATAAAAACCAGCTGGGTATGGATATTCACTTGAAACGCCATCGAAGGAAAAAGCAATGTGATTGAAATCTAGTTTATCAAAATAATCAATACCACCGGTGGTATTTGCCCACGTCGGGTCAACCGGAATCCAAATTTTCTGAGCATCATCATAAAATTCAGGCCATGCATGAAGCACATCGGAAACCAACGAAAGCGGTCTGAGTTTAGAGTTTGTCGTATACGCGTACCCGATCACTTCACGGGCAGGAATACCTGCAGCACGGGCCATCGCAACAAATAAGTCCGTAAATTCCATGCAGATCGAATGCGCCGGGTCCGCGAGAGCGGCAACAGCACCCTTACGGACGGCTAATCCATTAACGCGTGTATAATCATATGAAAGGGTATGGGTCACATAATTATAGATATCACGGGGAGTTTTATAGGTTTTTGCTAAATCAATTATTTGTTGACTCTGTGTTTCCCAATATTTTTGTGGTCGGAGGTATACGTTGCGGTCAGCGAGAGGCTCTGCTGATCCTGAGAACGGAGAGAGGTGGATTGCCGCAGTAATATCGGTATGCACCTCTATCGATTGGCCGGGCAAAAGATTGTACTGGGCTAGCCAGTTCCCATCCTCATCCTTAAGAACCGTTTCCGGTTTGGGATCAATTGATTTAATGAGAATTTTCTGAAACGCCGTATCGGGCGGAAGTGCAATTTCCATAGATTTCGGAGACCCTCCCGGATTGGATAGATAATATGAGAGCCCTAAATCAAAACCCTGCTGTGTTCCATAGGCGGCACTGATACCGCCTGAAACCATCTGATCTTTCGTCCACTCTGTTCCCGAGGCGGGAGGCGGCGTCATATATGCATTCGTTCCGAAAACCGGTGGCACGCGGAGCGTGACCGTATAGGTCGCGAGATCAGGATCGTTTGCAACTCCGGGAATGTTTATTTCCCAAATAGTCCCCAACCTTTGTGCTATCTCATCATCTTCATATCGAAGAGTAAAATGGAGCTGTTTACCTAAACCAACGATTTGCTGGTTAAACGCGAGGATAATATCGGTTTTTCCGTTCGTTTGAGTTATCTGGGGTGTCACCAGTCCGCCATTATCATACGCAAGAACATTTTTAATTTTTTGCGAATCTATAATAATGGAATATTTCTGCGGGTAAAGGTTGGATTCTTTGTTCGTTAGCGTTACATTCTGTGTGACGATGGTGATACCGCTTGGGGCGACGGCATATTCAACAGCATAATCAGCTTGGAATTCCCCTGAAGCGAAAGCTTTAGATGGATTGACGATGAACAAAGCAGCCAGTAGACCAAGCGTTACAAGAAAACCCCATACCCGTTTATGCATGTTGTTTTATTCTAGTATTTTTTTGAGAAACTGTCCTGTATAAGAATTTTTGTTCGCTGCAAGCTGGCGTGGTGAACCGGTTGCGACAATTCTGCCGCCGCCGTCTCCGCCTTCGGGCCCTAAATCAATAATATAATCGGCATTTTTAATGATATCGAGGTTGTGTTCGATAACAATCACGGTGTTCCCGAGTTCGGTAAGTTTATGCAGCACCCCGAGCAACTTTTCAAGATCCGCGAAATGAAGCCCTGTCGTCGGCTCATCGAGAATGTAAACGGTTTTTCCGGTTGAACGTCGGTGTAATTCTGATGCCAATTTTACCCGCTGGGCTTCGCCGCCTGAGAGTGTCGTTGCAGACTGTCCCAGACGCATATAACCCAAACCTACATCTTCTATAACATGCAGTTTATCTGACAATATCGGGTGATTCGCAAAAAATACGACCGCCTCCTCAATGGTCATATTTAAAACCTGTGAAATATTTTTTCCGTGATACTGCGCCTCTAAGGTCTCGGAATTGTACCGAGTGCCACGGCAAACTTCGCATGTTACATAGACATCAGAGAGAAACTGCATCTCTATTTTTATCTGACCTTCTCCTTCGCAGGATTCGCACCGCCCGCCGCGCACATTAAAAGAGAACCGACCAGGTGTATATCCCCGCATTCTTGAGTCGGGTAGCATCGCGAAAATTTCCCGAATATGAGAAAAAATTCCCGTATAGGTCGCAGGATTGCTCCTTGGTGTTCGGCCGATCGGGGATTGATCAATAAGAATTGCTTTATCGACAAGATCAATGTTATCGATTGTGCCAAATTTCCCGGGATTTTCTTTTGAGAGCGAATTGAAATGCCGGGCTAAAGCCCGATAGAGCGTTTCGACGATGAGCGTTGATTTACCGGAACCTGACACGCCGGTCACGGAGATAAATTTTCCTACCGGGAACGAAACATCAATAGATTTTAGATTATTTTCCGCAGCTCCTCGAAGCACGAATGATGAGGTCACGTCGCCTGACTTGATAGTCTGTGTCGGACGGTGAATAGAACGCTCATCGTTGAGATACTTTGCCGTAATTGATCGAGGGTTCTTTTTTACTTCCGAAACAGTCCCTTGTGCAATCACATATCCGCCATGCTCGCCCGCACCGGGCCCGAAATCCACGAGATAATCAGATGCTTCCATCATTTCGCGGTCGTGCTCAACAACGATCACCGTATTACCCAAATCCCGAAGCGCCTTCAGTGTATCAATGAGTTTGCTGTTGTCCCGCGGATGCAACCCGATGGATGGCTCATCAAGCACGTATAGGACACCCGATAAACCAGACCCAATTTGGGAAGCAAGACGTATGCGCTGTGCCTCGCCACCTGCAAGCGTCGTCGCGCTTCGCCCGAGCGTGAGGTATTCCAATCCGACACGTGTTAAAAACTGCAGACGGACAAGAATTTCTTTTATCACCGGTGTAGCAATCGTCAATTCCTGCCCGCTTAACAGATCTTTCTTGCCGCCTTTAAGTGTTTCAATCCAGTTGTATGCATCAGTTACCGACAGCGCAGTCACATCGGCAATCGAAAACTTATCGATGGTTATGGTCAAGGCTTCTTTTTTCAGGCGTTTTCCGCCGCAGGTCGGACAAATTTCCTGACGCATGTACTTTTCAATTTCTACCCGCACAAATTCTGATTCCGTTTCAAGAAACCGTTTTTTAAGTTCCGGAAGAATACCGCGGAAGCTTTCTTCAATGGTCGTCGCTTCGCCGAACCGGTTGGTGCCGCTCACACGATACAGTTTATCGCCCGTGCCGCCCAGCAATATATCCTTTTGTTTGGCCGTCATATTGGAAAGAGGTGCGCGGGGATCAATACCGCATTCTTTTGCAACCGTGCCAATGACGCGTGAATACCACGTATCGTGGAAAAACATTCTCGCAAATGGAAGAATTCCACCCTCGGTGATAGAGAGCCCAGGACTTAACACAAGCGTCGGCTCAACAGTCAATATTGTTCCGATCCCGCTACACTCAGGACACGCACCGTGCGGCGTGTTAAAAGAAAATGACCTGGGCTCTATCTCCGGTAGCGAAAGGTTACACACCGGGCAGGCAAATTTCTCCGAATAAATATGGGTGCTCATTTTTTTCGGCTTCTCAGGAAACGTAAAGCCGCTGTCTTCGACAAATCCCACGGTGACCATGCCGTCGGATAACGAAAGACTCTGCTCAATGGCCTGATTAAGTCTGGAGCGCAGTTTTACATCTATTTGACCGCTAATCTCATGTTTTTCGATGGTGATGCGGTCAACCACAGCCTCAATGGTGTGTTTATTTGTTTTAATGAGGGCGATATCCTCATTGATCCCAAAGAAATATCCGTCAACGCGCACCTGACGGTATCCCTTTGACCTCAGGTTATCAAAAAGCTGAAGGAATTCGCCTTTACGGTCCCGGATAATGGGGGCCAGAACCATGAGTCGGATATGCTTTTTAGGTGACTTCTCAAACTCGTCTTTTGTTAACTGGCCCACGAGCGTAACGATCTGGGCGATGGATAGTTTACTGATCTCGCGGCCACAATTCGGACAGTGCGGGTGACCGATTCTCGCAAAAAGAAGCCGCATGTAATCATAAATTTCGGTGACGGTACCAACCGTCGAGCGCGGGTTATGCGAGGTTGATTTTTGGTCAATTGATATGGAAGGAGACAACCCCTCAATCACATCAACGTCGGGCTTATCCATGATACCCAAAAATTGCCGCGCGTAGGAGGAGAGCGACTCAACATATCGTCGTTGCCCCTCGGCGTAAATCGTGTCAAACGCAAGAGAGGATTTGCCGGAGCCTGAAAGTCCCGTAAAAACGATGAGCTTATTTTTCGGAAGCTCCAGATTGACATTCTTGAGGTTATGTTGCCGCGCACCGCGGATTATAAGTTTGTCCATAGAATTCCTTATTTGAATATTTGCTTATTGGATTATTGGTTTATTCTTTTGCGACGCAAAAGTGCCCTCGGATGGTTCCGGGGCCTGTAGATTATACCATTAGTCAGTAAGTGTTGCGATGAAATCCCTCAACTTCGCTGCCAGTTCAAAATTAAGCTCACGGCTTGCTCCCCGCATCTCTTTGGTGAGTTTAATAACCAATTGCTTCTTATCCATCGGAGTGAGGGACTCAATATCCTTCTCTTCCATCCCGAGCATTGATTCCACAGTTTGCGCATGCTTTTTATCTTCTTGCCCCCGCTCAACAAGCTGATCGCGTATAGGTTTTTGGATAGATACGGGTGTTATGTGATGTATTTTATTAAATTCCAGCTGTACCTTCCGGCGACGGCCCACTTCCTCAATCGCATAGGTCATAGAATCCGTCATATGGCCTGCATAGAGAATCACTTCGCCTGCAACGTGCCGTGATGCCCGTCCCATGGTCTGGACGAGGCTCGTCCGGCTGCGTAAGAAACCCTCCTTATCCGCATCAAGAATCGCAACAAGGGAAACCTCTGGAAGATCAAGACCTTCCCTCAAAAGGTTAACGCCAACGATGACGTCAAACGTACCCTTCCGGAGATCGTCCAGAATGTCCGACCTGTCAAGCGTCTGCACATCCGAATGCAAATACTGGACGAGAATTCCTTTCTCCTTGAGAAAATCGGACAAATCCTCTGCCATTTGCTTCGTAAGCGTCGTCACAAGTGTCCGTTCATGACGACTAACCCGTTTTTGAATTTCAGCGAATAAATCGAGTATTTGACTCTCAACCGGCCGTACTGAAACCTTGGGATCAATAAGCCCTGTAGGACGAACGAGCTGCTCCACAATGCCACTGCCAACGCCTTGGCGGGAAGCTGCCTCGTTCGCACGACTTATCTCGTATTCATCAGGTGTTGCGGATACATAGATGGTTTGGGGCATAAGGCGGGTAAACTCCTCAAACCGTAACGGGCGGTTATCCAAAGCCGCGGGGAGCCTGAATCCGTAATCAATGAGCGTCTGTTTCCGGCTCCTATCGCCATTATACATACCCCGTATCTGCGGCACGGTCATATGGGATTCATCAATAACCAACAGCCAATCGTCACCGGCCGCAGCATCAAAGTAGTCAAGGAGTGTATAGGGTGGATCTCCTGATTTACGTCCGTCGAAATAGCGTGAATAATTTTCTATACCGTTCACATACCCCATCTCCTGTATCATCTCAAGGTCATAATGTACCCGCTGTTCAAGCCGGTGCGCTTCTAAAATCTTGCCTTGCTGTTTAAACTTTGTAAGCTGCAGCACCAGATCATCCTGAATATCCTTAAATACCTCCTTATGGCTCTTGGGGTCCATCATATAGTGCTTCGCCGGATAAATAACCGTTCCATCAAGCTCTTTGAGCTTTTCCCCGGTTAAGGGGTCAAGTTCCTCCAATGCGGTGACGTACATGCCGTCAAGGATAATCCGTATTGATGTATCAAGATACGCAGGATAAAGATCAATAGTATCGCCTCTTACTCGAAAGGTCCCTCGTGTAAACCCGAAGTCGCTCCGCTCATATTGAAGCTGGATAAGACGTTCAAAAATACTTTCCCTCGTCACTTTCACTCCGCGTTTGAGCTCCAAAATAAAACTGCCGTATTCTTTGGGAGAGCCGATATTGTAAATACACGATACTGATGCAACGACGATGACGTCCTTCCGGGTTAATAAATTTGTTGTTGCAGCAAGCCGCAATTTATCGATTTCTTCATTTATCTGTGTCTCTTTTTCGATATACGTGTCCGTCTGAGGCAGATACGCTTCCGGCTGGTAGTAATCATAATAGGAAACAAAATAAGAAACGGCGTTAGCAGGAAAAAAATCGCGAAATTCCTGATACAATTGGGCCGCTAGCGTCTTGTTATGCGATATCACAAGTGTCGGACGCTGAAGTTTTTGAATAACGTTGGCGATCGTGAATGTTTTTCCGCTTCCTGTTACACCCAAAAGCACCTGCTCATCAACCTTCTTCTTAAAATTCTCAGTGAGGGCAGTAATAGCCTCAGGTTGATCTCCGGTTGGCTGAAACGATGATTTCAAAGAAAATTTCATAAAGGTCTTTCGGTTTTATTTCAGTTTGATATAGATATATTCCGATAGATACTCTTGACAGTTCGGGTATATTTTGGAATACTAAGAATAATCATATCATATTTTCGGTAAACCTATGCCTGCTACACTTTACAATAAAGAACGACAACTTCTAGAGTTTATCACACAATTTATTCAGCGCTACGGATACGCCCCGACGCTCAAAGAGATAGGCACTGCGCTTGGTATGAATTCTCCGGCAACGGTTCACGAACACATCGACCGCCTCCGCCAAAAGGGATTCATTAACAAACTTGATGGCACGGCACGCGGCCTTGAAATCGTTGAGGCAAATTACCGTACAGGGAAAGGCACAACGGCTGTCGAACTGCCGGTACTCGGATTTATTGCAGCCGGAAGCCCTCTTGAACCGTATACAGATCCGAATTTCTATATGTCTGTCGCTCCCGGCATGATTTCATCCAATAAGCCAAGCTATATTCTCCAGGTCAAAGGCACATCCATGATCGATGACGGCATCATGGACGGAGATTATGTGGTCATCCAGCATCAGCAGGATGCTCAAAACGGCGATATCGTCGTAGCACTCCTCCCGAACGGTCTCGCCACCCTCAAGCGCATTTATTTCGAGAAGGACCGCATCAAACTCATGCCCGCAAACGCCACCATGTCTCCCATCTTCACCACACACGTAAAGATACAGGGAAAAGTAGTAGGGTTAATTAGGAAGTTTGTCTAGAAGGTACTGGATTCATAAGTTAGGACTATCTTGTAGTTTCAATCTTTTTACTTACTCCAATAGTGAATAATGAATATCTAAGTTTTCAAGTGCAATGTAACAAAAAGTATTCTACAACCAATTAACTAACTGTATAAAATATGAAGCAAATTATGCTTAAGAAGATAATTTAGTTAGACGGAGCCTTCAACTCAGCAAATTGTATTTTGACACTTATAGGCAATTCGGTAACAGATTTAAATTCTTTTTCTTCAGCAATTTTCAACCTGATTCTAACTGAGTAGTCTCCACTATTAGTCACAGATAAGCCTTGAACTTTTAACCTGCTTCGCAATCTTTTAGTGTTAGCTGGGAATACTAATTCTTTAATATCGTTTGCCAATTCTTTACCTTCAGGATCAATCATTGTAGTCTTTATCAGTATCTTTACTTCTTCTGTTGAATCTTTGGTCCAATAACTTACCACCTCAAAATTAAAAGGGATAGTAACCTTTTCTGGTCTAGGAGTATCCGCTTTTAAAGGAGTTATTGTGGAATTAATATCCTCAAGAATACCAATTAGCGAAATAACATTATCGTCTTGATTAATAATGCTTTCTTTACATAATACTGACCAAATATGTTGAATTTTCATAATTGACTATAAAACATTCTCGTCACCACTTTATCAGCATTGTTTGCTATAGATGGCGGTGACGTCATTCCATCCCATATTGGCTCGATCCACTTAACCACAGAATTAGTCTGCACAGCAAGTAGATCAGTTGGGCTTAAAGTTAAAACAGCGATAGTTTCGCCCATTGAGTTAAAAAATTCAACTTCATACCCTTCTCCATTAGCATATACATGCACAACAGTACCCGCATCTCCCTTAGAAAGGTTATGCGTAGGTATATCATGTGTAAGCGTAACTGAACTAAGCTCTTCAAACATAAATATCCTCTTCCTTTTACATATTATACACGATGTGGGAAGGCGGTGACGAATTTGGGCTTGCGCTTCCTATTGTCCACAATCCACATCGTTCTTAGCGAAATAGAGTTCTCTATAGGTGTCTCTATAACACCATCGACGATATATTTTTCACCATATTGTGAATGTTCTGTATTTGTTACATCATTTCTTTGAATTATTTGTAACAAGCGACGCTCAAAAAGATTCATGTTCGCCTCGCTAAAACCCTTAGAACGAAAAAATAGTGCTCTTGGTCTTGAGTGAGGATTTGCCAGACTCAATAGGTAATTTTCAATTTTGTCTTTAGGTTTTTCACGGGGAACATAAGCCAATTTGGCATAAGGCACTTTCATTTCTCGAATTATAACACTCTCTTTCTAATTAATTATTAAAAAGCTCATGTCACCAAATATCAGCGGATGGCACTTAACGATGGATTTATGGATTGCTTTACGAAACTGAGGGTTTTTTGAAGTGTTTGAGTTTGTGCCAGATATACCAAGCAACAACGCATACACCAGCGATTACAATAACGATATCAAATTTGTGAAAATACCCACCAATGGAATTCCAGTGATTTCCGAGTACAACTCCTAATTCCGTGAGAACGTATGACCAGATGAAGGACCCTATCACGGTATATGCGATGAATTTCGGAAGCTTCATTTTGGCAACACCGGCTGGAAGCGAAATGAATGTGCGGAGTACCGGCAATACGCGGGAAAGTAAGACAATGAGTTCGCCGTGAACCCGAAACCATCGCTCAGACTGATCGTACTCATGCTCACTGATAAGAAGATATTTTCCGTATTTGACGATTAAGCGCCGCACAACCGATTCTTCCCCCCAATACCCTAAGAAATACGCAAGAAGCGACCCAAACAAATTTCCGAGTGTCCCAGCGACCACAACGAACCAAATATTAAACTGTCCGAGGGCAACCAGCGACCCCGAGAACGGCATGGTGACTTCAGACGGGATGGGGATAAGCGCTGATTCAAGCGTCATGAGAAGGAATATACCAAGGTAGCCCAAAGAGGAGATAAAATGGATAATCCACGAGCCAATAAGTTCCAACATTTGTACATTCTGACATTCCACAGCTCGATTTTCAAGTAATAAAACCTGTTGATGTAGTTTGCATATAGAAATTGACAAGGATAGAATATAGGTTATGAACGAAGCAGGTTTAGCAATCACGACAGATAATCTCAAAAGCCAACACAGGCTATATCTCGTCGGGCCACAGACTTCAACTGAGACTGATTGGTCTATTCAGTCGAAAGGCACTTTACCTATACAATTTGCGAGTGTAGTAGGAAATCGGATGTACCTATCTCAACCTCAGGGGGGACTCGCAGATTTTTTATTACCACAGAATCTTGCAGCTGAGCTCACAGGCAAGGATAGCGGAGTATTGGCGGGTCAAATTTTTAATCTAGAAGGAAACGACTGGGTGACAGGTCCAGTACCATTATCTAATACACGAGAAAAGCAGATATGGCGCGCGCAGCGTGCAAATAGCGACGAAACTTCTATAATTCGTGTTGCAACCGAGCGGGGGTCAGTTAATCATGAAATGAATGAAAAGATAGAAAGAGAGGCGCGGTCAATTTTATCAAATCAAGGAATGCCGGGAGTTCCTGAATTCATAAAATTCGGGCGTCTTGCCGACGGCAGAAATATCCTTATGCTTAAAGATGACTGGGAAGAACCCTCTGAAATTGTCAACGTAGATGATTTATCAGCTGAAAATTATATGCGCCTATTAGCTCTAAGATTTTTTTCCTTTACGCACGTATTGGCAAACGGATTTATATATAAGGATTGGCAGTTTAACGATAAAGTACGTTTTGTTGATACCGGATCTACCAGGCAAATCGATGGGTTAACGTTTATGGATTTTGAAGCAATCCCCATTTTTGATGAACAACAATTTACTCAATTAACTGAATTGTATCGAGCCTCAGTCGTTGCATCCATGACAAATCAAGAAATATCACAGGCCGACGCGGTAGAGAGAGATTTAATAGATTATTTGAAACAAAACGGGACTTTTCAGGACTACCGAAGAAATAACGGTGAAAGGGTATTAGAGGAAATTCGGGAAGCCAGGAAGTTGCCAATCATTAGATATTTAACCTGCATGCCCGGCGAGACGCCCAATGACAATACTCTCCGCACCTCCACGGGTCAACTTAAAAGCCTCTTGGAACTTATGTCAAAACATAATTCAAATTTATTGAGAGCAGTGAACTTTGATACCCGTGAGAGAGATGTGAAAGACGCTATAGCTATTCTATTGACTAACCATATAGGAGATTATACTGGCCCGGAGGTCCCACTCGTTCAAGAACTTTCTCTCATTCTAAATCGAGTGAGGGAAAATTCAGTGCAGTCAAGTGTTTCCCGTATTCAAAATGTAATTAACCGGTCTGTTCCATCAGCTATCGAAACCAACGACTCTTGGATCACGTTCAAAAAGTAATCGATTTATATGCTTTCAATAGTCGCAACGCCAATCGGCAATCAGGATGATATTACTATCAGAGCTATTAAAACGCTCTTTGCAGCCGATGCCATTATGGCCGAGGATACGCGGCACACAGGACTTTTCATGCAGGAGCTTGTCCGCAGGTGGGGGAGTCAATTTAACCTAGCATCTGATTGGAAACCGGCATTTATCCCCTATTATGATGAGATCGAGGAAAAGAAGCTCCCTGAAGTTATCGGATTGTTGGAAGAAGGGAAACACCTGGCGCTCGTTAGCGATGCCGGTACGCCCCTGATCTCAGATCCGGGATTCAGAATTGTTCGGGAATGCCTCAGGCGCAACATTCAAGTTGAAAGCATCCCGGGGCCGTCTGCAGTTATTGCTGCGCTAACAAGCTCCGGACTTCCCGCTGATAAATTCCTCTTCTTAGGCTACCCGCCGGAAAAAGAGGGGCAACGTGTAAATCTTTTTGAGCTCCTGAAAACCTCTTTTACCAATAAGCACCTCTCCCCTACCATTATTTTTTACTGCGCGCCCCATAAGTTAGTGCAAACCCTTCATGATCTTCAACAAACATTCGGAGATATTGAGATCGTCCTTGCCCGCGAGCTAACAAAAATTCACGAAGAAACGTGGAGAGGAACACTTTCCGAAGCCATAATTCATTTCGCAGAGCCGAAGGGTGAACTTGTTCTTCTGTTTCATTAATTCATCGGCTGGTCTGTGATGATATTCTCACTTGCATCTGATGGTTTTGTACCCGTACGTAGGTAAACCGTTATGTTATGGAAACCGAAAACTACGTTATGGGTTCCTGCATCTTCTAATACCTTTTCAAGTGTTCCATCCGAATAACCACCAGACCTTCCCGCTGATGTACAGGTTACGCATTCCCAAAAAGGAGGATCTAAATTGTCAACCTCCTTATACTCGATTGTCATGAGGGGATTATAAGAGAGTCATTAATATTCTTCAAGTGTTGAGGTGTCGCCGATGGGCTGCCCTAATTCCTGGGCTTTGAGGATCCGGCGCATGATTTTCCCGCTTCTCGTTTTTGGCAATTTATCGATAAATGATATTTCCCTCGGATATGCGTGTCCTGCAAGGTGCTTTTTTACAAAATCTGCGAGTTCTTTTTTGAGCGCTTCCTGGGAAGCGGTATCGCTATATTTTTTCGGATCTTTAAGAACGACGAATGCTTTGACGATCTCACCGCGGAGTTCATCAGGTTTACCGATAACACCGGCCTCTGCAACTGCCGGGTGCTCAACAAGCGCTGACTCCACCTCAAACGGACCAACCCGCTCGCCCGAGGTTTTGATGACATCATCGGCCCGTCCGATAAACCAATAATACCCGCCCTCATCCCTCCATGCGTGGTCGCCGGATATGTACCAGCCGTTTACGAAATACGACTTATACTTTTCCTCATTTTGCCAAACCGTGACCATCATGGACGGCCAGCCGGGCCTAAACGCCAGATTCCCTTCGGTTTTATCAGCGAGCACGTTTCCCTTGTCATCCACAATTGCCGCCTCAATGCCGGGAAACGGCCGCCCCATCGAACCCACTTTTATATCGGTGCACGGGAAATTGACCATCATCTGCCCACCGGTTTCGGTCTGCCACCAGGTATCGTGAAAGGCAAGGCCAAATACTTTAACTCCCCAACGTATCGCTTCGGGATTAAGAGGTTCGCCAACGCTGCACAAATGACGAAGTGAGGTAAGGTTATGTGCTTTCACGGGTTCTTCACCTTTTGCCATAAGCATCCGGATCGCTGTGGGCGCTGTATACCAGACGGTTACTTTATATTTTTCAAGGAGCGAGTACCACACATCCGGATCAAACCGTCCCGCATGGACAACCATCGTCACTCCGAGCATCCAGGGGGCCAATATGCCATATACGATGCCCGTGACCCAGCCCGGGTCAGCTGTGCACCAATAGATATCGTCAGGATGAAGGTCCAAAACCCATTTTGCCGTCACATACTCATGGAGAATCCCTTTGTGCACATGTACAACACCTTTGGGTTTACCGGTCGTTCCTGAGGTATAGAGCATGAACGAATAATCTTCAGGCTTTGTGTGGACGCAGGAAAAGGTATCTTTCTGTTTGGCAATCCCGCCTAAAAACTCCGGGCTGTCAACGATAACAATATGTTCCAATTTCGGGAGCTTTTCCTTTGCATTGGCTAATCGTGAAGAGAGTTCCTTTGTGGTAAATAAGACCTTCGCTTCACTGTTTGCAAGCCGGTCAACGAGCGCCTGTTCCTGAAATGCGCTGAATAGACTTCCCGCGATCGCGCCCGTCTTCAATATGCCTAAAAACGCCGCATATAACACCGGAATCCTGGGGAGAAACATAAACACACGGTCCCCTTTCACAACTCCGAGACCGGTCAGGAAATTAGCATATTGATTGGATAGTCGCGCCATCTCACCGAATGTGTAGTGCGCCGTAGCCCCGTTATCTCCCTCCCAGAGAAGTGCCATTTTCCCTTCAATAGGAGTTCCGACATGCCGGTCGATGGCGTTATATGCAAGGTTCACTCCACCATCGTCAAAATACGTTAACTCTCCTTTGATTGCATCCCATGGATTCGACTTCGTGGCCACCTCGTAATCAGGCAGATTCGGGGCCACCCGAAAGGACGCTTTATCTTTCCGAATAAATTCGGCTGGAGGTGTATCCATAAGCAACGTTATTTTGCACGAACTGTGAATTTTTGGCCTAAACGCTTGAGGTTTTCCATAACTCCCGTATACTCAAGCTCATCCATAGCCGCCATTGACGGTCCATAGAAACCCTGTGCCCGAATTTCGAGCGTCTTTTTGGACGCCTTTTCGCGGATAAGATCCCAAAATGGCTGATCGAAATAATCTACCGCCTCGGTCAGTTTTCCTTCATGAACACAGTATCCTGCTGCCGACATAATGGTCGGACCGTCAAAATATGAAATAATCGTATTTTGCTTGACCGGCATAACGGCGACATGATGACTACCCCGGTTGTCACCGAGTGTGTAGTGAGCAAGCGCCCATGGCGATAATATCTCGCCAGTTGACGGAAACTGCTTTTGCGTTCGGACAATAGCGACCGGATCGTCTTTGCCAACATATTTACCCGCTATATTATGGAGCCTGCTTGTCGATGCAACGGCAGCCGTAAGCCCGGTTGCATTCTCGATTACGCTCTCTATAACGTAGTGGTTTGGATCACGTAAGAGTGTGCAGATGTCATAATAATCGACCGGAACTTTGAGTGTGACTACTTTATCTGCTTCCGTGTAATTAACATCCATGATGTTATACGTAAATCCCGCGTTCATCTCAGGCGCGAGGAGCAATCCTGCGTTATGATACGGATTGGCGAAACATTCAAAAAGCGGGTAATTAAACACACCCGGTCCGCATTTATCCCCGGCAAATACGATAAAAGGCTCAGCGGGACGCTCATCGATTTCCATTTCGGCAGAACCCGGGCCCATACCCCGAACGTTTCCCGAAAATGCATCTTTGAGAAGATCCTGACCGGCACCATAAAGCCCCTGGCTTTTGGCTATTTTTGTCGTTTCAACGAACGTATCCCATGCAAATTTATGAATATCCGGATTATCAATACCCCGTGCGTGAATCATAAGGAGCGCGATATCATCGCCGGTGTATGTCACTCTTCCATCCGTCAATAGACCGCTTTTTAGTCCTTCGGCCACTCGTTCCTTGGCTTTTGCAACCATCGGCTCACTGGGTTTATTATGACCGCCCACAGAACCCGTGTCTGCTTTGATAACTGAAATAGTAACCTTCATAGCGCTCCTCCTTTATAGAAAACCTATTACGTTTTTTTCTTTACAGATGAAGAAACCCGCTCGCGGATTAGTGGTGGGCAGGAATCCTCGTAACATATCTACCGTATCATGCTCATTTATCTAACGCAAGTACCAGAAATTAACTCTTACAGAGATAATTCAGACTCAATTTGAAGTAGCCTGTTATATTTCGCTACGCGTTCACCACGAGCCGGTGCGCCGAACTTTACATAGTCTGATTGTATGGCAACGGCAAGATCTGATATGAAGGTATCATTCGTTTCACCGCTTCTATGGGAAACAATGCATTTAATATCATTCTTCTTTGCAAGAGCAACGACCGATAAAAATTCCGTCAGTGTTCCGATTTGATTAGGTTTTAAAAGAATGGCAGAACATGCATGTTTTTCAATCGCGTGTTTCAGCCGTTCAGGATTTGTGGTTAAAAGGTCATCTCCCACAATCAGCATCTCTCGGCCTAAATCACTGTTAATTTCTATCCAACCGTCCCAATCATCTTCGCCGAGCGGATCCTCAAGAATAAGCAACCGATAAATTTTATGTAATTCTTTGATATAGGAAATAAATTCCTGGGTCCGGTAGGCAACGGGCCGGTCTTTGATCTGATACCCTCGGTCACTTTTAAATGACGTTGCAGCGATATCAAGACCGAAAAAAACATCCACCCCAAAACGGTATGTACTTGTCCTGATCGCTTCATTTAACACTTCCAGTGGATCCATATTTGTTGACAAATTCGGTGCGAATCCGCCTTCGTCGCCGGTTGAGTGTGCTGCTCCTCTATTAATGAGTAATTGTTTTACGGCATGATACAACTCGACTCCCATGCGGAGCGCGTCGCGAAACGGCTTGTTTGTCGCCGGTACTATATGGTATTCCTGAAAATCCAGGTTGCCGCCACCATGTTTACCGCCGTTTATCACGTTAAACGTCGGTGTAGGGATTTTGACCATTCGCGATGGTTTACCGTTGTTTGCGAGGATATTAAGATATTGATACAAGGGCACACGCTCCAGATTCGCCGATGCAGCAGCTGCGGCCAGAGAGACACCCAAAATACTGTTGGCGCCCAATTTTGCCTTATTCGGCGTACCGTCAAGGTCAATCATAAGTTTATCGATTGCTCCCTGATCCGTTGCATCCAAGCCTTTTAATTTAGGGGCGATGACAGTATTAACATTTTCTACTGCTTTAAGCACGCCTTTTCCGTTATACCGTTTGTTATCTCCATCGCGGAGCTCTACCGCCTCGTATTTCCCGACTGACGCGCCAGAAGGAACACCCGAAGTCGCGCGGTAACCGCTCTCTAAAATCACCGTTGTTTCGAGCGTCGGGTTGCCACGGGAATCAAGAATTTCCCGCGCTGTGACGGAATAAATTTTTGAGCCATCCATATATTATTTATGATGAACTAATTTCTTCTCAGATTCGTAAATCGTCTCCCGCACGTGGTCAATAGCGTCGGGATTCACCGATACGCTTGTAATGCCCCATGAGACCAGCTTTTCCACAAGATCGGGATAATCGGACGGCGCCTGCCCGCACATCGAGCAGGTCACACCGCGTTTGACACATGTCTTCACCACGTGTTCAAAAGCCCACAGAACCGCAGGATCCATTTCCGAAAAATCATGAGCGACCTCGCTATTATCGCGGTCCGTACCCAATACAAGCATCGTCAGATCATTAGAACCAATGGAAACTCCGTCAATGCCAACATCAAGAAAATCATTAAGACGTATGACATTAGTCGGTATCTCACACATGAGCCATAACTTAAACTTAGACGACCTTGACAATCCGCTGGCCTCCATAAGCTTTTTGACATCCATGAGTTCTTTGGGATTCCTCACAAACGGAATCATGAGATGCAGGTTTTCATGGTGATGTCTTACTTTTTTTATCGCCTCAAGTTCCATCTCAAAAACCCGTGAATCAGCGACATACCGGGCGGCGCCTCTGAATCCCAGCATCGGATTGGGCTCTTCCGGTTCAAATGCCTGCCCGCCCTTGAGATTTCTGTACTCATTGGTTTTAAAATCCGTGGCTCTATAGACAACCGGCCGCGGTGAAAATGTAGAACAGAATATTGATATTTTTTCCGCAAGCGTATCGATAAACACATGTTCTTTATGATCCGCAATCAATTTCTTAGGATGGGTGCCAATATCGGCGATCATGAATTCAGCGCGCAGTAATCCGACGCCGTCTGCATTCATTTTTGACACCACCTCCGCACGGCTTGGCTCTGCCAAATTCACATATACTTTGGTCGCCGTTTTCATGTGTTCCTGATGGGCAACCTTAATTTGAGTTGGTGTAGCCTGATGTACAGACCCTTTATACACTTCTCCCGTCGTTCCGTTCACCGTGATCACCATACCGTCTTTCAGTAATTTACGGACGTCCTTGGCTCCGACAACCGCAGGAATACCAAGCTCCCGCGACACAATTGCTGCATGAGATGTACGACCGCCGCGCTCCGTCACAATTGCGACGGCTTTGCGCATGGCAGGAACGAAATCAGGATTCGTCTGCTCGGCAACAAGTACGTCGCCGGTTACAATTTTGCCGATTTCTTTGGCTGACAATAATATTTTCACCGGGCCTGATGCCATACCGGGACTTGCTGGGTCGCCTTTGGCAAAAACTTCGGCCTGGACAACAGATTGTTTAACCGCTTCCTTACCGATCGTCGTAATCGGCCTTGTCTGAACAAGGTAAATCTTGCCGCCCTCAACAGCCCATTCACTGTCCTGCGGAAAGTAATAATGTTTTTCCAACCTTTTTCCGAGATTGGCAATTGCCACGATTTCCTCGTCGGTCAGCTTCGTTTTTCCGCCCTCAGCCTTCGTCAAAGGAAGGATGTGGTTGGCTCCGCCTTTTCGAATCATCTGCTTTTCCTGAACATGGGGCTCATTGACAATAATCTTATCGGTTGCTTTATCCACTTCGTAATGATCCGGGGTCACTGCGCCCTGAACGATCATTTCACCTAAACCGAATATTGCCTCAATGGTCACACGGCTTTTATCATTCGTGACAGGATTAAGTGTAAACATAATTCCTGATTTTTCCGATTCAACCATTTTTTGAACCGGAACGGCGATGCCAACCTTAAAATGATCAAATTTGTTCGTCTGGCGGTAAAATATGGCCCTCGCGGTAAAAAGCGAAGCCCACGCTTCTTTGACTTTTTCAATAAGATTTGCTTCTCCGCTGACATTTAAAAATGTCGCCTGTTGACCGGCAAATGACGCGCCGGCAAGATCTTCAGCGGTAGCTGATGATCGTACGGCCACAAGCGCGTGCTTCAAACTTCCGCCGCTTAACTTAAAATAAGCATTAATAATTTCTGTCGCTATTTCTTTCGGAAATTCACTGCGAGTGATAATGTGCTCCGCTTTTTTGGCCGCTTCCTCCAGTGCTTTACTGTCTGAAACATCCAAACCATGAAGCGCTTCCTCCATTTTACTTTTGATATGGGTTGCGTCTAAAAATGCCTGATAGGCGTGGACAGTCACGACAAACCCGGGAGGCACCGGAAATCCGGCTCTGGTCATTTCACCCAGATTAGCGCCTTTTCCACCGACAGTTGCTCCGTCTCCTTTATCAATATCCTTAAACCAAACAACAAATGGCGCTGTCATAGAGATATCTCCCTTCTAAAACTATTGTGAATACTATATATGTCTGTTGATTGATGTAAGAAGACCCGTTTGAAGTTATACCCTCTCATATAACCAGTATGGATAAATTTTATCGATTGTGCAAGTGCTAAGTTTGACATAAGTATTATTACATAAGTATTATTAAACCAATATGTCTAAATAGAATTCTCAACAAATCGGGTATGCTTAAGATGTATATCGTAAGTCCGTCGCCAACAGAGATAATATTAATATACTTTCATGAACAATCTCGATAAAAGTACGCTACGAGAACCTCAAAATGCCATAAATCCTGAACCGAATGCGCTCATAGAATTCGAAGACCTATTACATTCCAAACGAGATAGATTAACAAATCAAATACCCGCCGATGTGATTGACAAATTTATGGACAGAGCACGAGATATGGCCAGAGAGCTGACTCTCGCGGCGCCTTCTGAATTTAAACAAAATACATCAAGTATGGATACATATGGACGAATAGCTGGGCTCACCATCGGATTAGGCTTAACTGCAATAACGGCCTCCGCTATCGACCTGAATCTCACTGCCCAACAATACACTATAATTTTACAAGCTATCGTTACCGCGCCTTTAATAGAGGAGTTTGTGTTTCGTGGACTACCCGCTGACTTTCTTGTTAAAACATTAGGTTCTGAAAAAGAACTATACCCTGCATACGGGAGATACTATGTAAACACGCTGTTTGCTTCTGGGCATAATCCTAAAGATGCCGAACCATTCGGTAAAATTCTACCTATAAGTGATAAAGTTGTGTCTTCAATTTCTGACTTAACCTGGAAGTCATACCAGTTTGTGAATGCCCCGTTTCTCTCAAAATTTCTATGGGCATCGTTCCAAACGAAGCTTGCAGCTGAGGGTGGAATTAAACGCTCTATTCTATCCCATTCATTATGGAATTCTACTGTAATTGGTTTATATATGACAATGGAATTAGCATCTAAACATTACCCCGAATATGCTCAAATAGCATCAAATACTGCATTGGCAGCTGCTGTTGCGTTAAGTGCTGCTGCCATCACCGAGGGTATAAAAAATATAAAAGATGACTATAAAGTCCACGAAATGATAGATGCATTAAGACTTTCTGATTCTTTATCAAACATATCCAGTGAATTGGGTAAATATGATGTAATGACACAAAAGCTCCTTTCAGTGCGTCGACACACCGGGTATAAATTTGCTCAGGGTGCAATACTTTCACGCTTAGTAACTGAGCTTGAAATGGCTGAATATACACAACCCGGAAATTTTCGATTAGAGGAAACAAAGAAAATTTTTCAGCAGAAAATAATAGCTACGGCTCCTTCAGGAATCACAAATGAGCAACTAAATCAGAGACTTGATCATGCGATGAAAATCGTTGGTTTCAGAGAATCGCCGACTATTACAAAAGGCCTCCGTCACATAACTACTTGGTTTTCATTGGCTGATCAGTCGGATACGCTTTCTGAATTAAAAAACAGCCAAATTAACCCTGTAGAAGCCAAGAAATATATTATGCGAATACTCCAGCTAAATCCACATACCCTGGACGACAAAATGGCGTTGTCTATCATTGCTCCACTTTTAGCACCTAGCAAACTCCAATCTTTTTGTATGAAATTATACAGAAAAATTCTTGAATTAGAGGTCGCTGAATTTAGTTGGCCTTCAAGCTCGTTCCAGAGAGATTGGATAAATAGAAGGTTTTATACGATGCTCGAAGAATCAATGCCTTACAACATGACTTTACGACATATGGAACAACGTATCAATGAAGCGATAAAAATCGCTGACCAAATGTAGTATCTGTTATTTTGCCAATTGTTCTTTAAAGTAGGTGACCCAGGGGATAGCGACCGGATCCGTGTCATAAAGCATTGCCATATAAAATGTCGTAAAACCCGAAAGAGTGAATGCTTCAAGCGTTGTGGCAAGTTTTGTTTTGCCGGTAAGCGTAATATCCAGCGTTTTTACCTGCTGTTTGCCAACCACTTCGGCGGTAATCGCAAAACGTTTTTTGATCGGCTCACTGTAAAGATCTGATTTTACAAAAACAAATAAACCGTTTTTGTGTAGTGTTTCAGGCCGCTTCAGTCCTTCCATCAGATGATGGTTGAGTTCCGAAATATAACGGTAATCTGAGATCATTTTCGCCGTTTCGTTGATTTGGTTCGCAAACGCATTGCCAAAGCCTTTTAAGAATTCTGCAGTGATGATAAACGGGTGCTGGTCTTTTAATTTCAAGGCAAGAAGTTTGGCTGGATTTTTGTCCGTTGGTACTTCCGCTCCGTATGGTTTTCCGATTAAACGCGCCCATTCGATTGCCTCAGCGACCTCTTCATTCGTAATGTCTATCAATGAAAGCGCCTTCAATATTCCCAAATGCCCCATCAGGAGATATCCCCCACCAATCCTCGGCTGGCCGCACGGATTGAACTTCGGATCAAAGATATACGCCGGCAATTTCATGTCGCGCATCATTTGCCCTATCGGACCGCCTTGAACGACCGCCGTCAACCGAGCGCCGCGCTTGATTGCGTCTTTGGAGCACGCAATCACCTCTTCCGTCGTTCCTGAAAATGAGGACAAAATAACGAGTGTATCGTGGTCGACATAATCAGGGAGTGTGTAGTCTTCGACTATTTCGTACGGCTCATGGATGCGGTCGCGGAACAATTCTTTAATCGTCTTTGGAGTAAACCGTGAGCCCCCCATACCGCATACAACGATGTTGTAGATATTGTCATACGCCTTGGGAAATACGATCGAAGAACTTTCTTCCCACGCCTGTTTACACTGCTCGGGAAACATCCCTGTCGACCCAACGACGTTTGAAGGATCGAGTTTTGCCATCGCGGCTGCATCATCAAGCGACGTCATTTGATCACTCCTCCCATTGATGCAATTTTACTTATTAATGCTTTCGTTTGAACATCCAAAATCTCTTTGGTATCGGCCTCAACGTTGAGACGGATGAGTGGTTCAGTCTTACTTGCACGAATATTAAACCAATACGTTTGGTACCAAACACTCAACCCGTCAAGATCGTCGATCGTTTTGGCGTCCGCATGGGTTTTCCGCATCATCTCAACGACGTCGGGAATATTAGGCACCTGAAAATTAATTTCCCCGCTTGCAGGATACAAATCTACTTCATGAACAAGTTCTGAAAATTTGCGTCCGTCATGAGAAATAAGCGACAACACCATGAGGGCAGTCAAGACGCCCGATTCGGAATTGTAAAAATCGCGGTGATAATAATGGCCGGAGTGTTCGCCTGCAAAAATCGCATGATACTGCCGCATAAAATTTTTCATGAAGCTGTGGCCGACGCGGACCCGCATGGATTTCCCGCCATTTTTGTCAATAATTTGAGGAACCACGCGTCCGCACACGGCGCTATACAAAACGTACTCCCCTTTATGGGTCGCGAGAATTTGCCGCGCAAGAAGGGCCGTCACGAGCGTTCCTGAAACGAACCGTCCGGTCTCATCAACGAAAAAAACGCGGTCGGCATCTCCGTCAAACGTCAGGCCAACATCGGCCCCGACTTCTTTCATTTTCGCGATTAAATCTTTATTGTTCGTCTCAACAAGAGGGTTGGGTACATGATGCGGGAACCTGCCGTCCAGATCGAAATATAATGGTGTGACATGAAATGGCAATCCGTCAAAAATCATCGGTACCAATTTCCCTGCCATTCCGTTTCCGGCATCTACAACGACCTTAAGGGGCTTGAAATCGGAAGGCTTGAAGAATGACAATACTTTCTTTTTCCACTGTGGAAACACATCAATCGCTGTCACCTTGCCGGGTACTGCCGCAGGTTCCGGCGGATCCATCGATAACATATCCCTAATATCTTTGAGTCCCGAGTCGCCGGATACAGCAACCGGGCCCTTGAGAACAATTTTAAGTCCGTTATATTGCGGAGGATTATGGGAGGCTGAAATCATAATCGACATGTCATACGGCCGGCTCCCTGAAATAAAATATGAGATTTCCGTACCGGTAAGTCCCGCGTCAAACACGTTAACGCCGCATTTCGTAAACGCATCGGTGAGCCCGTCCCGTATTTCAACGCCCGAGAGGCGCATATCACGGCAAATAGCGACCGTTTTGGGGTGAAACTTTCGGACAATCGCGTAGCCGATGGCGCGCGCAACATCACCGTTAAGTTGGTCGGGATACATGCCCCGTACATCGTAATCTTTAAAAACGCTGGTATCGTATGTCATGACTTAGAGTGAGCTGAGCAAATATTCAACATGTTCCCGCGCCCTAAATGCCGACGTTCCGGTTTTCATTGCTACTTCGCTATCACGCGTCTGCCGGTAAAAACGCACGAGTTGTTCCATCGTAAAAGACTTTGTCTGTGTTGTCAATCGACTTATTTGCCATCCTGCGAGACCCGCAGGACTTCCGCCATCAGAGAGCTGGATGAGCTGTCTCACCCGTTTCACAAGCATCGAAAATGCAAGTTCCGGCGCCACATCCGCCATAAGTTTTTCATAAATACCAAGTACTTGCGATGCGTTATTCGGACGTATGGAATCGAGGAATTGAAAAATTAACACCGGCAATTTAAACAGACGCACCTGTGCTTTGCTCCCGAGCTGTTTTACGACCGTCGCACCTAATTCTTTGTCCTCCCAGAGAATAATATCTGTTGACCAGTCGCCTGCTAAAAGGGCACAAAGCTTCTCAATGCGTTTCGGCTGACGCCCGATTTTTGAAAATAACCGTTCGATGATAACGACCGTGTCCTCTCCAAATAATGAAGACGACTCAAGAGATTGAGTGAGATCGGATTCAACGACCGTCCGTCCGTCTAATTCCCGTAATTCGCGTCCTATGGCGGCCTGTTTTAGGCGGTTCAGTTCACTCCGTGATGCTTCTATAAAATCACCGTGAAGAAGGGTAATCATACGGATGAAAGCAATTTTTCAGCGTTTTTTAATACCGGCCCGTTGCTTTGAGGATAGCCCAATCGTTTATATGCCGTACTGAATGAAAGCCATCTGGCATCACGAATACCCTCTTCTTTTTGACACATCAACCGCTCATGCTTCTGTGACTCAAACATATAATAATAAACCGTTTTGTCAACCAAACTGCCGCGTTTATAGAAGTAGTGAATCACCTTCGCGGGAGCGATATAGCGGATGGCCGTGAGTCCCACTTCCTCTTTAATTTCACGGGTGGCAGCACTCTTCCTCGTTTCGCCTTTTTCAATTTTCCCCTTCGGGAACGTCCAGGTATCATTCATATCGCGGATAAGAAGAACCTGCCACTCACCCTTCTTTTTCCTGACCACAACGCCTCCCGCTGATATCTCTGTTTTCATGATGAGCTCCTATTATAATATGTTTTACCTTTTAATTTATCGGGTAATAAACTTTCTTTTGTATATTTATCGTAGCCAGCGCCGTACCCCAGGGATTTCATAAGATTCGTTGGTGCGTTTCGGATATTCAAAGGTATAGGAAGATTTCCGAACTTCTTGGCATCCGCGAGCGCCGCCATATAGGCGTTATACGCACTTCTGTCTTTTTTTGCAAGACACAGATAGACGACACCGTGGGCTAAATTTTCCTGGCACTCGGGATAGCCTATTTTATTGCACGCCTCAAACACGGCATTAGCGACCACCAAAGCCGTCGGTTGAGCCATTCCAATGTCTTCAGATGCGAATACCACCATCCGCCGTGCAATGAAGAGTGGGTCTTCACCTGCTGCAACCATCCGGGCCAAATAGTAAAGTGCAGCATCAGGGTCACTCGCCCGCATCGATTTAATGAAGGCAGAAATTGTGTTGTAATGTTCCTCGCCGACCCGGTCATATTGAAGCATTTTTCTCTGTGCCGCCTCTTCGATAATCGCAGTTGTCATGGTCTTTTTTTTAGAAAGTTGGGAGGCAATTTCAATAATATTAAGAAGACTCCTGGCGTCACCGTTTGCAACCTCCAATAAAAACGTCCTCGCCTCAGCGTCTATTTTCCCTTTCACATAGGCTAATGCTTTATCGGTAATAATCCGCAGACTTTCCGTTTCAAGCGGTTTCACCACAAGGACGCGGCACCGCGAAAGGAGCGGCGAGATAACTTCAAACGAGGGATTTTCGGTCGTCGCACCGATAAATATAACTGTTCCCCGCTCAACGTGAGGGAGGAGTGCATCCTGCTGGGCCTTATTAAACCGGTGAATTTCATCCAGGAAAAAAACCGTCTTTTGCCCGCGCGTTAACCGTTCTTCAGATTCTTTAATAATTTTTCGGACATCGGCAAGCGCAGACGTAACTGCCGATCGTGACTCAAAATGTGCGTCCGTAAGGGTTGCAAGAAGTTGGGCGAGCGTTGTCTTGCCGCATCCGGGAGGGCCCCAAAAGATCATAGACGGCAAAAACTCCGCCGCCAGCAATTTTCGTATAATGCCGTTAGCGCCGACAAGATGATCTTGACCGACAACATCATCAAGTGTTTTCGGTCGTAATATTTCGGCAAGTGGCCGTGTATCGTTCATCCCTGCCATTTTACACCTTCCTGTTTATTTGTCATTTTGTTACTTGGTTATTTCGTCGTCTTGTCGTTTTGTTGTTTTCGTTAATTTGTTATTCTCGTTGTTTTGTTAATTGGTTACTTAGTTACTTGGTCGTTTTGTTGTTTTCGTTACTTTGTTAAACGGTTGTTTTCGTCAGATCCCGTACTTTCCCAAACGCAATCCGGTCGAGAACCTGTTCATCCATATGAAGCATCCGGCCGCTCGTGAGGACAAATTCTCCCCACCGGTCACCGATAGCATCTATCGCCTGGGTCAGTTGCTTCTTTTTTGTCTCTTCCGGTAGGAGGCTTTCCTGCGCATAGAGTGTTCTATCAAGCTTAAAGCAATACACCGCAAGAATCCGAACAGGCCGGGCCGGAGCAGCACAAAGGAGTGTTTTTGTCCGGTGAAAAAAATCATTGTCGGCAAAAAGCGGTAGCGCATGCGTCTCACGCGCGCCCCAATGAGAATAGTCGGTAAATAAGGCGGATACCCCAATCCCGTGAGCGACAGCCCCGGCGTGCCGCACGCGTCTACCCATTTTGATCACCAATTGGGTTAATACCTGGTGAATTTTCGGATCCTGCGGCATATACGGCTTCCCGAAGGCGTAGGACTGACCGAATGTTTTTTGCTCATCCTGCGGGGCGCCAAACGCTTTATAGAGCGACCCATCTTCATACCCGTGGAGCCTGTTCCACCAATGATAGCCGACAATCGAATGAAACGCCCGCACGAGCGCTGCTGCATCCGTCCTATACATGATACCGGGATTCATGATACCGGCATACCGTAAACGGTTCGCATTCCCCGCTTTGATGCCGCACAAGTCTTCGAGCCGAAGTCCTGTAAAGATCTTCTCAATATTCTCGCGGGTAATGATGTCCAGCCCGTCGGGTTTATGAAGTCCTGACGCGACTTTCGCAAGATACCGGTTGGGTGCGATGCCGATCGATACTGTCATCCAATCACCGATTTCCGTTTTAATCCTCTGTTTTATCTCTTTCCCGATTTCTACCATCGCCCCAGTGACTATTGCGTGATTCTCCAAATTGTTACATTGTTCTATTGCTATATTGCTATTTTTTCTTTCAGGGTTATTTTGGTTTCCCCAACAATCTAACAATGTAACAATAGAACAATTTTCTGTATTATTAGACATCAACGTCCGAACTTCCTGCACTTTCCTCTCAAGCGCGGGTGAATCTGCAAGGGTTAAGACCATCTCATCAATCGATTCAATGCTTACCTCCGCAGAATATTCCTCAAGGACTGCCAGAAGCTGTCTATTTACATAGCGATACTTGTCAGGGTCCGGCGCAAGTACGACCAGGCGGGAGTAGAGCCACTTTGCCTCACGCACCCGCATGCCGGTTTTGATCCCTAACTGTTTTGCTTCCCGCGAAGCCGCAAGAATACATCCGTGATCCTCCACATATGCTGCAACCACCACGGGTTTACCACGAATAAGCGGGTTTGCCTGCTGCTCAACAGTTGCAAAACAGGAATTGATATCAACATGCATCACTGTTGGTGCTTTTAAGGTAAATTGCATTTTGTTTGTCATTGAGAGTCGAGTCCGCGAGACGCGGCAATCTTTTTTTTAGATTGCTTTGTCTCCGTCAGCCGACGGATCCTCGCAATGACACCTGATTTAACTGTCAATTTCCATGAGTTTCCATGCCAGTGTTTCCGTGTTAAACCGGAGCTTAAAAAACGTATTTCCGTCCGTCACGCTAAATACGTGATAAAGAATCCGTCCGTCACGAAGCGTATGGTGGAGACCAACTTTTGTCATCATATAGCGGTTGCCGCGCCAATGGATAATCCACGGATACGCAGAGCGCTTAAGATGATTGGAGAGAAGGTCAACCGACACGGATTCGTCAATAGGTTCGCTCATAGGTTTAACCGAAATATACTCCGCCGTCGCTAAAGCTATGGCGGACAAAGCCGAAATATACCCGAACATACTCATCATAAACGAACTGCTACAGGCGTCAATAGGTCTAAAATAATACGAAATAGATCAATTTGTCCATTTGCTATCATGTAACGGAACATAGTAGCAAAACACAAAAATAATACAAAGGTGTATACTATCCTTGTGAAAAATGTATCAAAACGCATAGGATATCTGGAAGTCATCGCCGGCCCCATGTACTGCGGAAAAACGGAAGAACTCATACGCCAGGTGAAGCGTGCAGCGATTGCCAAAAAGCATGTCCAGGTTTTTAAACACGCTATCGATACGCGCTACGGCAACGACCGCAAGGTGTTTTCCCACGCCGGGCTAAGTTTTGAGTCAGAGCTTGTCACCAAAGCATCCCAAATCCTCAAAAACACACGTAAAAATACGGATCTTATCGCCATTGATGAGGCCCAGTGGTTCGGCGGTGAGCTTATCCCCGTCATCCAGAAATTTCTTGATGAGGGAAAACATGTTATCGTTGCGGGCCTTGCTATGACCTACGACCGCCAACCGTTCCCTCCCATCCCGACGCTTATGAGCATGGCTGACAAGTCGACGAAATTGTCCGCGATCTGCAGTATTTGCGGAGCCGAGGCGGTATTCCACAAACGCATCACCGATGGGAAAAAAATTGACCCTCTGAAAGCGGACCCCTCATTAGTCGGCCGGTTGGATTCTTACGAGGCCCGCTGCCGCAACTGCTTTTCCAAGAAGCCGTAATTTAGCTCATTCATTTCCTTTTGTATTGATTTTTTGATAAAATCCAATTTGCAGCATTGTTTATTGCTTATTTGTTTATTGGATTATTGGTTTATTAATGTTGGCCCCCTTCGTCTAGCGGCCTAGGACAACGGGTTTTCAGCCCGTGAACCGCCGGTTCGAATCCGGCAGGGGGTACTCGATGAAAGTTCGAAGTTGAAGTCTACTTAAACCTATAGTACAATTACCCCATGCCAGAAGACTTTTTGGGCTTTAAATCTTTAGATCAATTCAGAGATTATTTACGGAGTTATGTTGATATTGGGCCCTGGGGTGCGAACGGAGCAAAAAGTCCCACTGAATTGTATCAAGAAATATTGGAAGGTGATAGCGGACTTGTAAGAATGGAACATGGGTTGCTAAGACTTACGTGGCCTATCTTCATTGATGTTTCTTATCATAATCGGGGTGTGCATTTTAAATGTTTTGAGGCTGAAAATAAAAAGGGTAAACACAGAGATCTCCCTGGGACGTATGCGGAAAAACGGCATGCGAATGAATCTATGGATGCCGCAATTAGAAGAACATACGAAGAAGAAATTGAACCCTCATTTCACAATTCCGGTTTATCGTTAAGTAATTCTAGCCTTGACTTTGAAAGAGAGTGGGAAGAAAACACGGGAGCACGAAGTTACCCTGGATTACAAACAAAGTCAATTAATACTTTGTTCACACTTCATGTAGTACAAGATCAAGGTACACCTAAACCATTCGTACTTATTGAGGCCAACGGTACATCAAAATTTGATTGGAAAGTGGAAAGATAATTTATCGGTCAACCAGCATATTTTATATAGCTAAACATCTATACACCGCATGTAGCAAGTTCGCTTCCTGTGTATTTGAAGCAAACCAGGTTCGTATATGGTCTCGTAGGGGTACACGAAGCTAATTTTTGAAAAAAGACTATAAACGATATCGCCAAATTTTGTACAAGACGTTTTACGTTGAACTCGAATTTCCTTACGTTTTAAAGGATCAATATCGAGGTTGCACTCAATAATAAATGCTATCTCCATAGCTAAAATATTACCACTTTTGGTAGAAGGTAGGAGGGAATACGATTTTGCACAGTTTCATATGTTTGTTTTTTTATCATTATTTTGTCTGCCATCGCTATTGAGACGGAAGTCGGGATCGTAGCAATGCCAAGGTTTGGCTCATAGATTGGATAATGTTTATATATTTCGGTTTCCGCCTCAAGACCTCCGCTTAATGTACGGGTATTTAATCGTTTTTTTGCAGCAATAGAATCAAAAAGATCGTTCCATTTTGTCGATTGAGGGTTTAACCATGAAGCTTCACCAGTAGCTGAAAGCAACCTGGAACTATGAAAGACATAATAGACGTCCCCAAACATAACTGCCGAGATTGTGTCTGCTAAAAAAACTCCCCAACTGCCCATTTGTCCGGAATGAGGAGAAAAATTGGACTCTTTACCCATTATGAAATTTAGGTGGTTATCTCCACGTATAAGTAGTGGACGTGGTTGACTTTGATGGTGAGGCTCGGGACCGATATCGAATCCATGGTCACCAAGAACGCGAAAGAGTTCGTTTTCTGCTAAAAATTCATGAAATGCCGCCATAGTGTAAAAAAAAGTTGATTTCTCGTTTAACTGCTTTAGTGCTATCGCTTCCATGAACTAGATTATTATGGTTGTCAGGCAAACCAAATTTGCCACGAATAGTTTTAGTAGGATCGCTTTCGGAATTATACCGAACACCTATCTGATCGCGCCACCGTTTGACGGCATCACCATTAGGGGAATACAAAATGAGGACTGTCGAGGGAGCCGAAGTGAGAAGATCCATAAATTCCTCCCAACGGTTTTTTGCGTTTGAGGTGCGGATTGGAGGTATCCTGCTCTGATTTTCTACGGGACTGCCTTGATAAAAATCGAGGCACATCTCTTTGGTGAAGACGCATGAAAAACCAAACAGGATCTGCTGTCGAGATTTAATTTCCTGTATAATTTTTGCGGTTGCATCTACATCCGTTCCCCCAAGCTTACTATCACTCGCATGAGGGCGCACCATCGCAACGGTAATTTTCCCTTCATCTGCAAGATGTTGTAATTCCGGGCTTTTCAAAATGTCTACGATTGAGGAATATTTTTGAATATCCCCATCGTGCTCTTGTAATAATCGAAGTTTTTCGTTTAATCCCATAGTTTTACTCGATTTTATCTTTTCCTTTGTACTCTTAGAGCGGCAATACGCCCTGTTAGCGTAACCATACAACAGCATTATATCATTTAAGCTCAAATATGATTGCTATTTAAGCTTTTTCCCACATGGGACTTAAATAACCAACCAGCTGTATATTGACTGCAGCATCACAACATCTTGTTGGTTTTTCCTAAACCAGGTTCGTATATGGTCCCCTAGGGGTACTTGCATAACCGATATATTGCATTTGGCGCTTTGTATCAGCCTGTTCAGTAGCTGAAACATGACCCTGCGAGGAACCCTAGGGAAGTCAAAAGTAGCGTTCTACTCATTCAAAAGCTCTTGCTACCTGAATTCTTCGAATGTCCGCAGACATCTGATTTAATACTGATCCTGGTTGAGCGATAAACAAACTAAGAGCTCCAAAAAGATTGTCAATAATCATATGACTGTCTCTTCTTGTAGTACATACTGACATTAATCCTAAGTTATATACTTCAGGTTGCAATGTCCTTGCCTGGTAATTCCCACCGCCAAGCCCAGGAAGTCCTATTGGAGGTTTTATGATAGGCATATAGTTTATTAATTTACCATCCTTATATGTCATGATCTCTTTGCTTGTTCTCATTCTTGGATTTACAATATTAATAGAGCCATTCAGTAATGTTTCAATTGACACGGCTTCAAACGGTTTAGAAAAGTGTTCTAATAACGATGGCGCCATTTGAGTACTTAATGAATTGTTTATGCCTTTCGTCTTAGCGTATTCCAATTCTCCAATAAGCTGCGCTATCATTTGAAAAACAGCCTGCCTTGCCAAATCGCCAGCTTCATCACTATAGAATCCATAACAAAAAGCGTCAAAATCTCCCTGAGACGTCGCTAGAGGTATAAGTTCAAGACTGGCAACGGCCTTTTGTCCTATTTTTGGTGTATGGAATCTCTCTGGTACCGCAACATACAACCTATCAGATTTATCAAATTCGTTTATTTCTTTATTCTGCATAAGTTAATTATACTATAAGTCTATATGACATTCAAATTACAGACCATAACTCGTTTCTATACATGTTCCCAATATTATCAAGCTGAAGACCCTAACACGGTAATTCTAGTTACAATTAAACTTATGTAGTAGCCTAAACGGTGTAAAATTGTGAAAAAGTTGCTAAAGTGCTAACAATCTATACGAGGCACTCAACAACTCCCCTTCTGATCTATTGAGGCTCATCCAGGTTCGTATATGGTCTCGTAGGGGATACTTGAGGCTAAATAGGGAATCAAATTTGCCCAGTTATAGCTAAATAACTGTCATAAGCGTCAGTAAAAGCTGCGTCAACAAGACATCCATCTGGTCCAAGCCATTCGTTTTCCGAAAAAACCCAATCCCTACCTCCGATTCCATGTTCAACCCACCCAGTACGATGAAAAATTGCTCCTGTGTTAGTCATTTTCTCTTGTTGCCACTGCATGTGCCATACTTTAAAGTATAAACGAAGTGGATTCGGTTGAATAGAGCAGTCAATATTCACATAGATTCTATCATGTAAGGTAGTTGGGGCGCTTAACTTTTGTCCTTCCTCACGTAAAGAACTTGAGCCACTTTGCATAGTGCCGAATGAAGAGTATGACTTATCCATAGATGGGTCATGAATAATCATTCGACCCGTAAACGAGTGATAAGGAATATTCAAAGTTATATTTGAATCATCAAGTGACCGATCTGTAATGATTTTTCCTCCTGAAATTAATGATGCTATTGTTATTATGCGTTGTTGGATTCCTGCTTCCTGATAAAATTTTTTAATTAAATCCGTCTGGCATTTCAACAAATCCGCCTTTGCCTGTGCCTCTTGTAATTGTTTTGACAAAACATTTTGATTGTACGTAACTTCTTGTTGTTTACTATAAGACTCAAGCTCAGTCCTCTCCACGCCTACTTGTTGAGGTCGATTACGTAACATTCTTTCAAAATCTTCCGGTTTTAGCATATGGGTTATATTGACAGGCTAATTATAGCACTCAAAGTAAAATTTGGGGTATTTTATATAACCAATAATCTATACACCACCCTCAAAATCTCCGCTTCTTGTCTATTTTCAGCAAACCAGGTTCGTATATGGTCTCGTAGGGGGTCGTTCAGCCTCAATTTGGCGCGGTCTTACTTTCTTTTTAGTTCATTATTTACTTTGTGGTGAATCAAAAAGAAATACACATAGCTTCCCAAAAGGCCAAAAAAGTCGAATGAAATCAACATCATAAAGGTAAGTATTCCTTCACTGAGTCTATTTTGCAACAATAACTGCATCAACGTAATGACTAAGTAAATCCCGATAAGACTCATTACAACGAGTGGAGCAGCAAAAATATACGTCATATAGCGAGCAATTTCTTTCTTGCTTTTCGCAAGATATATATTTACCAATATTAAGACTATAGAAATTAGAAAAAATGTGGCTTCCGTATATATTTGCGTGACAGCTTGAGGAGCTAATATTGCAGGGTTTGTAAACGCAGTGATGACACTTCCTAGCTGCAACGTTAATAACTCAGGAAGAAAGTATATTAAACTAAGAATTACAGCGAACACAATGTTTTTCATTACCATATATTCTATATCCTTCGCATTTTAGATCCAACCATAATATTATTTAAGCATATTTTAAAAAATAGTCATAATTCTAATCCTAATTGGTAGTTATACACCATGTTGGGTTGAGGCTAGGTTCAAATAGTGCTTTCCATGTTCTTATTGAGGCTAGAAGCTGGTTCCAACGAGAAAATATTTGTTAAAAAGCTAAAAACCTATATGACACTTGTAACAACTCACCATCTCTAGGATTTTCCCTCAACCAGGTTCGTATATGGTCTCGTAGGGGTTACTTGAATTAGCTTCAAAAAGCAAAGCTTTTATCGCACAGATCACCAATGCTAATACCAAGGGGATCGGAGCACTCTTTCCCAATTTGCCTTTGTTGTTCTTTTAGTTTCTTTTATCTGCGCTGCGGTGAGATGAACCGTACTATGGGGATATAATTTTTCTCCGAGTTGATGAAGCTCCTGTTCATCGAAATTCTCTTTACTACTTCGAGGTAGATCCACGCTAAAAAAATAACCGCCTGGTTCGTCAGCAATTATCACCACATGTAATCCAGAACGTAACGATCCTTTGGAATGAACAGCTGTGACAATTGGTCCTACCTTTTCCACTTCTACCTGTTCGTCAGTAATTCTATAGAGATGGCGCCCATGCCTAAGAAAAACCGTTTGGCTCCCATCTGTGCCTATCGACCCTTTTCTCACCTTGCTCATCGCCAGATCAATAAGTTGTGTTGCCTCATTAGAAAGCTGGTGTAGCGGCTCTGAGGTCACTGAACCCTCTTGGGCAGCGCTATCGTTTTCCAGATTGACCATATATTTCGTGAAATATACCTCGATACCTTATTTTGGTCCGATAGTACGTCGCAATCGGTGAGCTGTCAAATCCAAAGAGCATGAATAAACTTATTCTGTAATTTGGAGGCACCTAAATAGCTAAGTACTTATATACTACCTTCAATATCTCCGCTTGCTGTTGATTTGAACCAAACCAGGTTCGTATATGGTCTCCTAGGGGCACCAAATTCCGGCTTGTCGGGGCGGCGCGAAGCGCCGCCAATGGTTCCAGCGCGCTCCCGCGCGCAGTTTGACGAGGTAGGGCCTCTCGACGATTATACAAATAATTTGTTATCTTCACCAACTTCGAACGAAAATTTGGTTAAAAATAGCCTCGTAATCAATGACTATCTACCGGAAATTGGGTAGCACCGGAGTCCTGTGTAATACGTTTATGAAATGATGTATGGTATGTTAAAATCAAATATTATTAGAACTTGTTTGCGTACTATCCGATCATATATTTTCTATTCCGAGCGTCTGGACCCCGTCTTGGGACTACGCGGGCTGGCATGTCTTGTTGTTATTTGGGATCATCTCCAACGTATAAACGGCTGGATCATGATTCACGGAATCGATCTCTCCTTTATTGTCGCCCCCGACGGAGGGATTGCTGTACCCATCTTCTATCTTATATCCGGTTTTAGTGTGGGATACGGATTTTTTTCTAAAAAATATACATTATCGATAAAATCACTACGCTCATATTATATTAATCGATGGCTTCGGATTGCTCCTGCATATTATGTATGTATGTTGGCCTGTATATTCATTTTTTATCGCCAGACGGCTGTTTCTCTACACTACATCGTGCGTTTTTTTACCTTTACCGCTAATTTTGACTACCTCACGTTACCCATTCAACAACTTTTAGCAATACTTTCAACCGAGATGCAATTTTACCTCATTGCGCCGCTTCTTTTTGCAGCACTCTCCCGTATAGTACATAAAATTCACCCGCTGGTAGTTGGGATGTATATATTGTGTTTTGGTTGTGCCGTGCGGTATCTGTTGTTGACGCTGGGTCTTGTCGCTAGCTTTGACATGTTCCGGCTCAATGTCTACGTGACTGTATGGGGGATGATCGATTATTTCCTTTTTGGGATGTTTTTAAGCTACATCATATGTGAACGTAAAGCAGACGTAATAGCTCTTAAAAAGCGGATTCCAAACGCAGGTTACGTTATTCTGCTAATAAGTTTGTACCTTTGGATAAACTATAACATTCACTTTGCTATGTTTATCCCATGGTCGAAGGATGTTATAAATCGTATGTTTATTCTGCCGCCTTCACTTTGCATTTTAATCGGATGGTACATCATTTCCAGGAGTGTTGTGTTTACGTACAGGAGAATACAGTATTCTGTCTCCCGTATTGTCAAGCTTCTTATCCACCCCAGAACCTTTTTCTATGGTATTGGGTTTATCTCGTATGGTTTGTATCTGTACCATTATGTTTTCTTTGATCTTCTGTATTTGAAACCAGGATTTGTAAACTCCAGCACACCGTCTTTTAGTCGGTTTTTTGTAGTGCTTAGTATTACGATAATTACAGCAATTGCTTCGTATACGCTTATTGAATCACCGTTTCTTCGAAAGAAGCATAAAACGGTGTAGATTTGGTAACACTATATCGTCAAATAATAGGTCATACGTTCATAAGCAATGCAGGACGGGAAAATCGTAGCTAGAAAATTATTCCAAGTTTATTGTATTTCCCGGAACGGGTCGTACTGTTTTTTATCCGAACATCAATGGCACTTCCGCCCATACCACGTTCGACATGTACGAATTGACATATCATATAATTCCTCACACGCCAGGTTTAATATCCCGTATGTAAAGCTGATCTTCTGCTGACCATTGTAACGCCGCGATAATTATAAATGCCTCATATCTATTAAACGCATCTTCAGATTCAGCGTCTTCAATCCCACGAATCAAGAGAGGATTTGGCATGCCGATGCGCTGAATTCCGCTTTCTTCAATAGTTGCAATTTGTACGGCCTCGTCCAGTAGCAACGTATCCCACCGTACCGCTGTAGCCACCCGCCACGAGACTCTAGATCTCGCGCCTTGAAGCTGAACTAATACGAGATCAACATCATGCCGTATTTCAAAACTGCTCACCGCACCTTCTTTTCCTTTGTATTGTAATATATGCGATATATTGCCAATCGTAGGCGTCACCAACTCCGACCTCTCCGACCCCGCCATGAACCCGACTTCCAGCCGGGTAATATCCAACGGCGGAGATATGCGCGGTCGTAAATATGCTTCAAAACTTCCTTGGGGCAACGGATACCGATGACGGACTGCTTCTATATTCATAGGGGGATTATATCGTATGAACGGGATGTTTCATAATAATTGGAAAATACCTCAGCTACAATATATATACTGTTGCTTCAACGTTTGTTCACCGTGTTATAATGAAAATAATTCGTTATGTTGGGTGCCATACTCCTTATTCTTGTCGTATTATGGTTTTTTGGATATATACATATCCAAGGGATATCGATCCCAAATTTCCCGCTGTTTGTGCTCAATGGCCATTCCATCAGCCTCTGGGACTTACTTATATTCTTGGTAATCCTTTGGGCAATTGAATCGTTGCCGGGGCCACTTCGTGTTATCGCCGGGGTTCTTCTTGTATTGTGGTTGTTATCGACGCTCGGACTTATCGCCATCGTCGGATTTTCTCACCTCATTGTAGTCGTCATCATCATTGGATTAGTACTCGCGGTATTGCACGTCATTTAAGATATCATCCCCGGATGGACATAATGAGTATAATGCTCATAGACATATGGATATTTTTTATGTTCGCCTCATGTTGTCTTTTATTGTTGGTGCCACTTGGATAACGACTGCAACGATTCTCGCTGAAAAATATGGTTCGAAAATCGGAGGGGTGATTACAGGAATCCCCTCAACAACAGTCCTTTCTCTGTTTTTCATCGGACTCACGCAATCACCCGCATTCGCGGTAAAGTCCGTCGTCGCAATTCCGGTTGTTTTAGGCGTAGATGCACTGTTTAGTGCTGTATATATCCTCTTATCTAAGCGTTCATTTGTTACTTCCATTGCAATTCCTCTCGTTATCTGGTTTATTCTTTCATTTTTCGTTGTTCTGTCTGAATTGAGTAATCTTGGGCTCTCATTAATCCTTTTCGGTGTACTCTACGCTTCGTCAATTTTCGTTGTCGGAAAGCGTACGGACGTCCGCTCCCAGGGCAGCCGTAAAATGACCTACTCATTCGGGCAGATCCTATTTAGAGCGTGTCTTAGCGGGTCGATAATCGCGGGAGCTGTCGTTGCGTCAAGGCTCGGAGGGCCTATTTTAGGAGGTGTTTTCGCATCATTCCCGGCTATTATGTTATCAACCATGATCATCACACGTCTAAGTCATGGAAAAGATTTTTCCAGCGCCATTATGAAAGTGCTCATGATTAGCGGGGGGTTGAATGTGGTCATTTACGCGCTGGCGGTTGAGTTATTGTATCCATCACTCGGTCTATATGTGGGAACCGCCGCAGCATTTTCCGTGTCGCTCATCACGAGCTATCTTACGTACCGATTTATTCAAAATCGAATAGGATAGTCACAACTCCTGACCTGCTTGATCAAAAGGTGCTTTATGCGAACGCATTTCTTCTTCATCGGGAGTTAATGCCAAGCCTTTGACTTCAGCCATCCAGTCATAAAAATTCCCACCGTGAAGTTTGGTTATATCACCGTTTGCCGCTTCGAGATCGTTCAGAACGAAGGTGTTGTATTTGGGTAAAAGTGTCTCTGCAAACTTTTCTCTCTTCCACTGATCATACGTTAACGTTTTACTCCACATCTCCCCGTCAACACACGCTTGAATAAAATCAATGAATGTTAACCCGGGTTGTTCGTTAGCATCTAATGTCTCCACCATAGTACGTCGGATTATAGCACGTGCATGTTGATATAATGTGATATTCTTAGGAAAACCATGAAGAAATCATATACGCTTGTCTTATTATTCATCGTATTTATTGCGTATCGTCTGTACTTTCTCTTCACCTTCCCGCCGTTTACCGATGAGTCACTCTATATCCGCTGGGGGCAGCTCATGATCTATAACCCAAATTTCCGATGGGCATCGCTCACATTTGTAAGCCGACAACCGCTTGCCATGTGGCTCTTCGGGATCGGATCATTCATATTTCATCACCCGTTATACGGAGCAAGACTTATGGTATTTCTCGTCAACATTCCGGTATTTTTTATTCTCAGCGATGTTATGAAGCGTTCATATCCCGAACGGGTTCGACATATCGCATTAGCATTGCTTGCCGTAAGCCCCCTTTTTATCCTGACCCAAACCCTCGCACTCATGGACGGACTTCTCTTTGCCGTCAGTTGTTACACGCTCTGGTTAATACTCCAGCCATGGAAGAAGAAGATTCCGGTGCAGATTCCAGTTATCGCCGTGTTCCTCGGGATTGCCCTCTGGATAAAAACGACTGCTTTCCTTATCGTTCTCCTTGCGACGCTCGGACTTTTATGGAAAAGGCTACGTGGCGATATTAGTACGACTCAAGTGACTATTGGAATTGCGATGTGGTGCCTCGGCCCTGCGCTTATAATACTCCCACTGGTTTTACAACCTAATTTTTCCAACATTCTGCATGAACCGGACTTTTTTGTGTTCACGGCAAAGGAGCTCTTTCAGTTTCCCGTTGCAGTATGGTTTCGGAATTTCCTCGTGACACCGGTCGTCCTTTTACTTTACCTCAATCCGCTCATTATATTTTTGGCATATCCTATTCGATTTCCCAAACTCAAAGACCGTACGGTGCTCTTCATGATCTGGCTTTTTATACCGATCGCGATCACGATATTCATTGGAAAAAATATTCTCGCCAGGTACTACATTATCGGCATGATAGGGATCCTGCCGCTCTTGGCCGTCATGACGGCAATATTTTTTAACAGAGTCAAATGGAAGTTCGCACCCGTTGTAGCGTTTTGTCTATTCTCAATCTGGGGACTTTTCTTTATAGTAAATCCTGCAGGTTATTTCCATCTTTTCCCCAACGCAGTCCACGAGCAAAACTATGCGATTTCCTGGACGTCGGGGTATGGCATTCCGGAGCTCGTGTCATGGATCGACACGCATGTGCCGCACGATAAAATACTCCTTTTAGCTGTTGCCGATTCCCCGGGAAACCCAAGCGATTATCTTTTAACATACTATTACTTTAAACCGTACGTACGCATCATATTTGCGACCATGACAAACATTCACGATTTTAGAAAATTAGAACCCATAACGGAAAAGGGTTCTCTCTATTTAGCGACGCGGCTATCATTAATTACACCGGAGACACAGCCGTATCTCACGCCTATTATTATATTTAACAAGCCCTACAATGAAGATGCAATCGGCCTTTACCAAATCTCGTTTACTGCGTCGCACTGATGGTAGCGCTCAACTCCGCGGCGGGGGCGGCGACCGTAATCCGGCTGTCAGCCGCACTCTTGAGGATTGTATAATTTGTGTTGTATGAAGATGTACAGTCGGAAACAAGTGTGCCGCTGTTTGTCAACGGGTCAACAGGCAGTGCGGCGAGGTAGGTCGTTACGAGCGACGCACAAAGATCAATACCACCGGCTTTTTCTATAGTTTTGGCGGATGCCGTTATGCCAGCGGGCAACACCCCATGATTATCTACCACATATTGCTGTACTGCATTTAATATAGCAACGACATCGCTTCTGCGTTTGGTGTTGTTTGCCTGAGAGAATTGCCGCCCGGGACTTACGGCAACAAGAACAATAGCGACGAGAACGATAATAATACCCATGACTACCAATAACTCAATAAGGGTAAAACCACGTGCCGTCCGCTTATACAAGTCCCCCATATTTTCACAATAAGGGAAAAAAGACCTTACGTCAATATCAAAGAACGAACGTGCACTCATCAGAGAGACGAAATATCCTGTTTCCTCACTATACAATGTTCAAGAATCAATACATCCATTCCTGATGTTTTGAATGTTTTCAGTGCATCTTCGGGCGAATTAACAATCGGTTCGCCCTTCAGATTAAATGACGTGTTGAGGAGTACGTAGACACCGGTTTTATCACCGAATCGTTTCACAATATCGTAATAGAGGGAATTTTGCTTTCGGGTAATAATCTGCGGCCGTGCGGATCCGTCTACATGAGTTACTGCAGGAATAACATGTCTCATTTCCTTTTTTACCGGAAAAACGCCGAGCATGAAATGAGCAAGATTCCTATAATCCTTCTCACCGACATCAAAATAGTTTTTTACTTTTTCTGCCATGACAACAGGCGCAAACGGACGGTACGGTTCGCGGAATTTGATTCGGACGTTCACGATATCCTTCATTTTTTTATCCAGCGGACTTGCGAGAATTGAACGGGCCCCAAGCGCCCTGGGCCCCCACTCGGCGCGGCCATGGAAAAAACCCACAACCTTGTTTGCGATGAGTTCATTAGCAATGATCGCAGCAAGCCGACTTTCACTGTCAATGTTGGTAAACCGGATTCGGTGCGCCTTGAGATAGGTCATAATGTCACGGTCGGTATATCCGCGGCCGAAATATGATGTATCCTGCGACCACGTGCGTTTACCCCCCAATACCGCATGATATACATAGAGCGCGGCACCGAGGGCTCCGCCATCATCACCGGCTGCGGGTTGGATAAACAGCCGTTTAAAGGGAGTTCTTTGCAGTATTATGGTGTTTGCGACACTATTTAGCGCAACCCCGCCGCCAATAACGAGGTTTTCAAGCCTCGTTTCCTTATACACCGTATTGGCCATACCAATGAGTAATTCCTCAGTAACTGCCTGAATAGAAGCGGCTATATCTGCATACGTTTGATTGATACGGCAAAGTTCACGGTAATTTTTCGGTTTTGGCCCGAAATACGTCGGGTAACCGGAATTTTTTGTAAAAAAATGCAGATTTCTTGGCCGGGGAGGACCGAAAAGATCAGTGAATTTTTTCCCGTAGGCAATATCCGCTGATGTGTGAAAGCTGAAGTAGTCCATATGAAGAGAAAATGACCCGTCGGGGTATACATCAACAAGTTTTTTAACCCGGTCATAATATGTTGGTTTCCCATACGACGCCATACCCATCACTTTATATTCGCCGTCATTGACTTCAAACCCCAAAAATGCGGTAAATGCGCTGTAGAGGAGGCCCAGACTATGCGGAAACTGCTGCTCATGAGTCAGTGTAATTGTGTTTCCGTTCCCGACGCCAAATGCCGTTGTTGACCATTCGCCCGTTCCGTCGACAGTCAGTATTGCCGCTTTCGTAAAACCTGACGGATAGAAGCTCGCGGCCGCATGTGATAGGTGATGTGCCGTAAAAAGAATTTTTTCGTTTTCTATACCTAGTTTATCCATGAGGATTGACCGCACCCATAACTTCTCGGAAAACCAACTGATCATCGCTTTTGTAAAAAGAGGAAGTGTCCACGGATACGTCGCAAACACGGTCATGAGAATCCTGTGAAATTTCCAAAAGGGTTTCTCATAAAAAACGACGCAGCGTAGATCTTTCGCTGTTATACCGGCCTGTTGTAAGCAGAACGCAGCAGCCCCCGCGGGATATCCATTGTCGTGTTTAATACGGGAAAACCGCTCCTCGGCTGATGCGGCGACCACGACCCCGTCTTTTATTAAACACGCAGCGGATTCATGATAAAAACAAGAAATACCCAATATGTACATAGTTAATATTGCTGGTGCAAGTTATTTAGATCTGCGCATGGGTGATCCCACGGCACAAAGTTCGTTTGTTTCTTTGAACGCTTAAGTCTCAACGGATCGGAGAATACTTTTACACCCAACGCAACAATCCAAACGAAGAGCACATATAACAGACCGAAAAGTACACGCGCTTCTGCGTTCCCGATACTACGCGCAATTTTCTTCCATTGGTGCCAAATAAGCCCGATCGTATTCATCAAACCGAATTATATACCAGATTTAAATAAGTAGGATATAATGAACAAACGATGGAAGAAAAAGAAAAGCAGAAAGAGGAAGTATCCTTTGTCATCGTGGGCTATAAAATCGTAAGCGGCATATTCGAGGTTCTGTTCGCAATAGCCCTCGCTTTTTTCCGTAGACCGATTTACCGCTGGTACCTGCAAATAAGCACACAGGAACTTTTTGAGGATCCTCATGATCTCCTGGCACGGACATTCCAAACAATTATCCCGGTGGTAACACAACATCGTGTGTATCTTATATTTTTACTGAGTATTCTCGGAATTACAAAAATAATCGGTGCAATCGCAATACTGAAAAAAAAGGAATGGGGACTTGATCTCATGGTGGGACTTTTTGTATTTCTTCTTCCGTTTGATCTGTACAACCTCACCATGCATCCGAGCCTTCTCAAATGCGTCTATCTCGTCATAAATTCTCTGATTGTTTTCTATCTGATCCGTTTTCGCGCGCGCTATTACGTCAAAAAAATACACCACGCACTCCGCTCTCGACACCACGCCAGCAGAAAGGGATAATTACAGAGTTAATCCTTTTTTCCGTAGCGCATCAAATAAAAGTAAGACTGCCGGGGCCGTCGCAGGCATCATCCGGTAATCGCTGTAAGAGAAAAACCCGATTTCTTCAATTTCAGATGATGGTCTCATGCGCCCTGTATGAACTCCGCTAAAACAACGGAGCATGACCTCGGTCCCTGGTGGCTCTCCATACGCTTCAGCCTGAAATATGCCTACAGGTTGAATGCTCGAGCCGATAACCTCGACGGATAATTCTTCACGAAGTTCGCGCGTCAATGTCTGTATATCGTTTTCCCCGCTTTGTGGTTTACCACCCGGCAAATAGAATGCCTGCTTTTGTTTTGACCGCACCAGAAGAAGTTTTCTCCGCCGTATATACACATACCCAACGGCAACGATCTTCATTTCACGTTCTCCAAAAGTAGCTGATCATACACAGCGTCAACCCGTGACGCGATATTTTTCCACGTCAAGTCCATTATGCTTTCACGGATCGACCGGCCGACCGATTCTCGTTTATCTTTATCTCTGATAAATTCTTCCATCTGAGTCGCAAGAAGAAGCGGATTATTGACAGACGTGATGAGCGACGAATGTTTCTCGTCAATAAGGGTCGATATGCCCGTAACGTTTGACATAATAACAGGTACACCGCACGCCATCGCTTCAAGAGCCGCTAATCCAAAGGATTCGTAATGCGAAGGCATCACCACAATATCGGCTGCATTATAATAGTAGGGAAGCATTTCCTGTTTCTGCTGGTGGACAAAGTGGACAGACGCCGTAAGATTGAGCGTTTTACGGACACTATCAAGCGATTGTAATGTTTTAGACCATAATGAGGGATGTGAAGTCACGTCGCCGCCGACGATAACAAGACTTACGGGGAGCGAGGGGTTTCTGCTCGTTAGAATTTTCATAGCGTATATAAGTACATCAATTCCTTTTAAAGGCTCTATACGTCCCACAAAAACGACAAGGTGCGCATCAGGAGAAATGTCGATTTTTTTCTTCGCTATCGCGGCATCAATCGGACGGAATATATCAGCATCAACACCGGGAGGAATAAGAACAATTCGAGAAGCGGGAACATCGTAAAGATATTGCAGATATTGAGCATCGGAAATGCTCGGTGCGATAATGCGGTCCGCATCATGCGCAAGCGACATCTCGGATTCAATCCGTTCTTGATCTTCTTTTTCCGTTTCGTCGCGGGCCACCATGTTTTTCATAAGCGCCAGGGTGTGAAACGTCATGATGAAAGGAATTTTCAGTATTGCAGAATCCCAAACGAGCTTAGCTATCAAACCTGAAAGATAATAATGTGCATGAACGACGTCATAGACAGTCTTTTCTTTCGCACAAAAATCCTTAACTCCGGCTACAAAATCCGGAATGTATTGGCGAAGCTCCTTCTTCGGTATATGTACCTCCGGCCCCGCAACCACATGGATCACACGAAATCCCTTCTCAACCTCAACTACTGGTTTATTATCCTTATCCTGTGACCTCGTAAATACATCAACCTGGTGGCCTTGTCTCGCGAGCTGCCGTGAAAGCTCTGTAACATAGACGTTCATCCCGCCTGACTCTTTTCCTTCAAGGGCGGCAAGAGGACACGTATGGTAGGAAATCATTGCAATGCGTTTCATAGATGGTTGCCGTTATTTTCCTGGAGGAGTTTGAGAACCGCCCGAAGTATCATTGCCGATTTTGAGGTTCAATTCACCTTTCAGGAGTTTTAATACAACCCACCCCAAAACGCCAACGATTACAACAATAATCGCTCCAATGAGACCCAATCCGCCCAAAAGGATAGCCTGAATCATACGTGCGCCGGAGTTTTCGGTCCGTACGCTGACATTATATCACGGATAATCTGAATGAGCGCCGGATTTTCGATATTACTTTTTGTGATAAATTTTACGGCACCCCGTCTGATCGCCTCATCTGCGTAGTGTTGATCCGACAGATTCGTGAGAACGACAACGGGAACTTTCTTAAGATCAGGGTCAAAGTGCAGTACATCGAGCGTATCAAGACCATTCATTTTCGGCATCATAATATCAAGAAGAATGAGGTCAGGATGAAATGTACGACCTGCTTCCACACAATCCGCACCGTTATCCACGGTCAATACGTCAAACCCCTCAATCGTGAGTAACCGCTGATAGAGACGCGACTCCTCCTCGTCATCTTCTACCAACAAAACTTTGCTCATTGAGCCTAGTTTAATACCTTTATCATGGTTATTACAAGTTCGTCACAATTTTCAGGCTTGATTTATTGAATATTTCCTATTACAGTAAGAGTCTATGACAGTAACAACAGACGATACGCAACCCACCACCCTCAAAAGTGACCCTGAAATTCCGGCGGATAACGGCGCTCAAGTGCTTCTTGACCTCGAAACGCTTATCAAAACGCATATAGCCAATATCGATAAAGGCAAAGCGGAGCTCAAAAAACAACGTGAGATGCTCGCAAGCGTTCTTGAGAACGATGAAACATACCGGCTTCATAATGATGAAGCCAAGAAGGCAGCAAAAACGAAAGCACAGACAAAATACCAGATTATGCAGCAGCCCGGCAATAAAACGCTCGCGGAAAAAGTGAAAGGCATTGCCGCTGAAATGAAGGAACAGGACGGCGCCCTGTCGGACTATCTCAGGGAGTATCAGCGCATGAGCGGATCAAATGAGATTGAAACGGACGACGGCCAGATTCGCGAGATCGTCTACGTCGCTAAACTCGTTAAAAAAGCTTCAAAATAACCTAAAGCTCGTGAAATATTTTTTCATCGTTCTGTTCATCGTCGTCATCGGATATGTTTGGTTTCTCAATCATCAATCACCCGCTACCCCTACGCATAGCAATCCCCCGACATCGATAACTCCCACAGCTACCGGTATTGCGCCGATAGCACATACCGTATCCTACGGCGACGAGTCGTACGCGTATGAACTAATCAGAGCAAATCCGAAACACGTCTCGCTTATCCCTAACTATACAAAGAAATTGGAATTCATGGCGATGATAACAGCTGCGGGATGCAAAGCTGCAATAAGCGGAGGATTTTACGATACTGACTTTCAGCCGCTTGGGCTTATCGTCATCGACGGGAACATACAAAACAATGCAATCACAAGCGGCTTATTGGACGGTTTTTTCACGATCGATTCGACGGGAAAAGCAGAGATCACCGCGTTAAAACCCGAAACTGCTGCTCTCGCTCTCCAAAGCGGACCGGTCATAATGGCAAACGGCAATCCCATCGATTTGTCGATACACAACGATGAACATGCGCGCCGGATGGTCGTGGCAGTAGCACCGGATCAAACGCTCGTCTTCATCACTGTATTTACGTCTGACTCCGTATTTGACGGACCGCTGTTAGCCAACCTCCCACAAATAATCGCGTCAATAGCAGCCAATGAATCCGTTCCTACCCTGGATGCAATAAATCTCGATGGAGGGACTGCTTCCGCTTTTTTCTCGCCTAACCGGGCATTGTCTGAAATTCGACCCGTTGGCAGTGTGTTTTGTATCCGCTAATCCGTATATAATGGTGGTATGACACAGGCGCAGGGGTTAACCCAAAAGCAGGCTGGTGAATTATTAACAACATACGGCCCGAACGAAATCTCCCATCAATCAGCGCAAACGCCTCTGAATCTTGCGCTTAATCAGTTCAACAGTCCGCTCGTCATTATCCTTTGTCTTGCAACCATTCTTTCACTTGCACTTGGCGATACGTTTGAGGGATTACTCATTCTTGCTATCGTTATTCTTAATGCCGGCCTGGGATTTATCCAGGAATACAGAGCGGAAAAAGCGCTCCTATCGCTCAGGCAAATGACGATAACAATCGTCCGTGTCACAAGAGACGGAAAGGAAAGGGAAATTGACAGTAAAGAACTAGTTCCCGGTGATGTTATTTTTCTTGAAGAAGGAAATAAAGTTCCTGCGGACGCACAGCTTTTGCACAGTCTCCATTTTGAGGTAGACGAATCCTCACTAACCGGCGAGTCAATCGCTATCGAGAAGGATGCAGGAGAACAAGCAAATAAACTCATCTTCTTAGGCACAACAGTCGTTCGTGGAAGGGCCACAGCCGTGATAAAAGCTACAGGTATGAAAACCAAATTCGGCGCCATTGCGGCCAAACTGTCCACAATGCAAAAGGAAGAAACGCAGCTTGAGAAGAAACTGAAAATAGTTGCCAAACAGATCGGATTTGCAGCGCTCTTCGTCGCCGTCATCATCGGAATTATCGGCGTCATAAAAGGTATTCCGATTCTCACGATCATTCTTACGGCAGTTAGCCTTGCCGTTGCAGCGGTTCCCGAAGGACTACCCGCGGTCATTACAATAACTCTGGCCGTTGGGACACAACGGATGGCAAAAAAGAAGGCGATATTACGGAAACTTTCGGCTATTGAAGCATTAGGAGGTATTACACTTATCGCTACCGATAAAACGGGTACCCTTACAAAAAATGAAATGCGTGTTTCACGGGTTTGGATTGATAATAAAACCTTTGAGGTAAATGCACTTCCGAAAAATAATGCGCCGCTTCGCCACCTAATAACCACGGGAATTCTCTGTAATAACGCAAGCCTTGCGCCCCAGGGAGCATCACAAAAATTTGACGTCATCGGTGACAAAACGGAAGGTGCACTCCTCCTTCTCGCCCAACACCTGAATATAGAGACACAAACGCGTAAACAGGACGGCGCCCTGACAGAAGAATTTGCATTTGACGCAACTTCAAAAACAATGTCCGTTATCTGGAAAACTGGCGGGTCGTACCGCGTACACGCAAAAGGCGCTCCCGAGATGATTCTTTCACAATCTTCAAGGATATTAACGGCAGACGGCGACCGTGCTCTCTCCGAAAAAGAAAAAAAGGTTATATTTCAATCATTCGATGAGATGGCGGCTGACGGGCTTCGACTTATTGCACTTGCGACAAAAACAATGAGCTGGCAACGTCAGAGCCGTCATCAAATCGAATCCGATCTCACGTTTATAGGATTTGTCGGCATTTCTGACCCTCCGCGTGAAGAAGTGAAGGATGCCATACAGACTGCGAGAAACGCCGGCATCGAGACAGTGATGATCACGGGCGACAATGCGCTGACCGCCCACGCGATAGCAAAACAAATCGGCCTTATGCACCCCAGAGATGAGGTCATTACCGGAAGCCAATTTGCGTCGTTATCAAAGGAGGAAAAACGGAGGAAGCTCCCTTCAATCAGGGTTTTTGCGCGTACGTCGCCCGAACAAAAACTTGAAATCGTGTCACTCTTTCAGGAGGCCGGTCATGTGGTTGCAGCAACCGGCGATGGCGTCAATGATGCCCTTGCGCTCAAACAGGCGGACGTAGGTGTTGCAATGGGCATCACGGGCACGGATGTGGCCAAAGAAGCTGCTGATATGGTCATAACCGATGATAATTATGCAACCATCGTTTCCGCTGTTGAGGAGGGCCGCATTATTTACGACAATATGAAGGCCTCAATCAAATATCTTATCGGCAGTAACATTGGAGAAATTCTTTCAATCCTTGGCGGCGCGCTTCTGGGGTGGCCGTTTATTCTTCTCCCAATTCAGATACTGTATATAAACCTGATAACCGATGGGCTGCCTGCACTCGCGCTGGCACTAAATGCGAGACACAGAAATATTATGGCCAGAGCCCCACGGACGGAAAAAAATCTCTTCACGACCCATGATATCCGGTGGCTCACCGAGGTAAGTAGCCTTACCGCTCTATCAACCCTTGCGGCATTTGCCGTTGGCTACTACCTGCAGAATGTCGCCCTCGGGCGGACGCTCGCATTTGTTATCCTTGCGCTTGCCCAACAATATATATTCCTTGATATTATGGCTCAGGATCGTTCTATGTTTACAAAGCATGTATTCACAAATATCTGGGTCATTATCCCGCTTGCGGTGACCGCCCTTCAGCTTTTCCTTATTCATACATCGTTTTTTAAAGCGATGTTCCAGTTGACCAAACCACATCAAATCCCCCTTCTTATCGCCGTGCTTCTCTGCAGTATCATGATTGTCATTTCAGAGGCACGAAAACGGTTCTTCCGCCATTGGTTTTATTCATAAATCCCCCTTGACTCCCGGTAGACCCCCCGTGATACCTTAGTAGTATGCCAGGTAGTGATCCCGCATACCTGACTAACGTATCTAAAATAGTAAGGTGGGATTACTGCCCGTATGGTCACGACAAAACGCTCTAAGGAAAATCCCCTCTTTTACCCGACAAAAGACAATACATGGGAAGCGGAAGCCGCCTTTAACGGGTCCGTCGTGAAAGACGGTCCAACGTATACTATGGTATACCGCGCGCTGTCCGTCGAGCAGCTTTTCGGCGACAAACGGCTGAAAGTTTCATCAATCGGGGCTGCGGAAAGCCGGGACGGCGTCCACTTCCGCAAAAGAAGACAGTTGATTGCACCCCAGGAACCCTGGGAAAAATACGGCTGTGAGGATCCGAGAATCACTAAGTTTGAAGGAAAATATTACATATTCTATACGGCCCTCGGTAATTGGCCACCTAATGCGGATGGAATTAAAGTAGCGGTGGCGGTTACGGGTGATCTGGGGCACATCGATGAGCGGCATCTGGTCACACCGTTTAACGCCAAGGCAATGGGTCTATTTCCGGAGCGCATTAACGGGAAAATCGCAGTGGTCGTCACGGTCAACACGGACCGGCCTCCGGCCAAAATCGCCATCGCTTTTCTTGATTCAATAGAGCAGCTCTGGGACCCCATCTGGTGGGAGGAGTGGTACAAGGAAATCGATAAACATATCATCCCTATTTACCACACAAAAGACGATCATCTGGAGGTCGGCGGCTCCCCGGTTAAAACTGCTGACGGTTGGATACTGGTATTTAGCTATATCGAAAACTATTTTGCGGGCGACCGGAGAATCTTCCGTATTGATGCGGCGCTTCTGGACCTTGCCAATCCCCAAAAATTGATCGGACAGACACTTGACCCTCTTCTTGTCCCTGAGGAGCAATATGAAATTTACGGCATGGTGCCAAACGTCATTTTTCCGTCGGGAACGCTTATTGAAGAGGGGCAATTCTTTATCTACTACAGCGCGTGCGACACGTCCATTTGCCGGGCTTCCATAACCTTAAACGATCTTTTGGATGAACTCAAGCATAATCCCACGGTGAATCCGCATCGGAAGAAAGCCGAGATGATGGCCCGATTCGAGGGGAACCCGATTATCTCCCCTATCAAGGAACACCATTGGGAATCCAAATATACCTTTAATGCCGGGGCAATCTATGCAGGAGATAAAATCCACATTCTGTACCGCGCCATGGGAGATGACGATACATCCGTTTTAGGCTATGCCTCAAGCTCCGATGGGCTTCACCTTGAAACCAGGCTCGACCAGCCTGTGTATACACCAAGGGAAGGCTTTGAAATCAAGCACCAACCGGGTTTTTCCGGCTGTGAGGACCCAAGACTTACCCGCATCGATGACACGATTCACATGTGCTACACGGCCTACGATGGCATCAATCCACCCCGTATCGGGCTCTCCTCCATTGCCGTCAACGACTTCATCGCCCACAATTGGGAATGGGCCAGGCCAAGGCTCATATCAGCCCCAGGGATGGATAATAAGGACAGCTGCATCGTGCCCGCCAAAATCGACGGGAAATACGTCGTTCTCCACCGGCTGCCCCCCTGCATCTGGATTGATTACGTAAGCGACCTGGAGTTTGATGACAACCACTGGCTCGGCGGACACCCGCTCATGATGCCGAGGGTGAATTCCTGGGATAATTTGAAGATTGGGCTTAACGGCCCCCCCGAGAAGACGCAGGATGGCTGGCTCCTCCTCTATCACGGCGTCTCAAGGGAAGATACTAAATACAGGATGGGAGCAGCGCTTCTTGACCTCGATAATCCGATGAAAGTATTGGCTCGCCTCCACAATCCGATCCTTGAACCGCTCACGTGGTATGAAAACGAGGGCTACCGCGCAGGTACGGTATTTTCAAATGGTCAGGTGATCAAAGACGGCATCCTTTTCATCTACTACGGCGGCGCTGACAAATACACAGCGGTCGCGACCACCCCTGTTGAAACCATCCTTAACGCCCTCAAACACGGAAAATAAATTGACTCTTATAACCTATAATGATATAGTCTCTCTATTATGCAGGAGAAGAATGCTGACAAATTATCACTTAGTGATCAGATATCTTCGATCGTAAAAGAACATGGAGTAACTCCGCTTCGCATATTAGTAGACCACGGCCCGCTTAATTACCCTCCTTCTAATATGTTCAACAGAACGTATATAAATATTCAAGGAGAAATACAAGAGAATGATCACGCTGAGGCAGTCGTCGTTAAAATACTGCATCCTGATAAATCCACTATTGAAGGATACAAAAACCGGTTAAGAAAAACGTTTATCCTCGGAGAAACACTTGCGGGCATTCCTGAAAATGATCGGCCAAGAGGACTAAGCAACGTCATCGGCATCCCGGAAGTCTTACAGTTTCATGAACCAAGTCAGTCATCCGTGGAGCGATTCGTAGATACCAGCCCGATCGGTACAAATCACTTGGCTGAAAAGGGCGCTCTCACAGCGCAAAACCTGCACGATGTTGTGGACTATATCCGGTTTATACAAAGAGCAGGCCAGCAGTACGTTGGTAACAAGAATTTTCTTCATTTCCGCATCAGTTGGCCGCTTGTCCCTGAAAAAGCAACTGACGGGCCGTATAAAGGGCAATATCCGGATAAAATGTATCATGATTTTTATGAAAATCCGAAGCGTATGGACAGAATCCGAATCCAAATGGGCACATTCTTCATCGGAAAAATGGATAAACTACTCACAAGTGAAAAAACGAAAGCTTTATTTGCTGAGGGCGTCCGGAGATATTTCGCATTAGGCAATCTCATACCCGGCAAAATGGGTAAAGATAGACATGGAAAAATGTGGATTCTGGAGCTTGAACGCTGCTGCCATACGCCCCAGCCCGCCACCGATTACATTGCGCTCTTTACATCGCTTTTGCCGGAGCCAGAACTGCAGGAAAATTATTTTCGCTATGCAGTCGAACAAAATCGCGATATTCCGGATTTCCTTGAGTATAAAAGGCTTTGCTTTATTGGAGATCGAGGGGTGGGAGAACTCGCGTTTTGGCTTGAAGAAATAGAAAAACCCCAGGATCCTGAATATAAGAAAACATGTGAGCAAGCTATTGACCGCTTGAGCGAACTTCTTTGGGATGCAATACTTGAGCGCGGTATTTGGGAACCCACGCAATACGAGAAACAAACATAACCATCTCGAACGCCCTCAAACTGGCAAACAGTGCCTATTCTCCGAAAAACTTCTTGGCAAATGCAACGAGATCTTCCGGGTCGTGATCACTTTTAATAAGATAACCCGCCGCCCCCTTGAGAAGCGTCGATTCTGTCGCAGTTTGGCTTGCTAGATTCGTCAACATAATGATGGGTATATCCTTCATATCTTTATCAGCCTTCATCTTTTCAAACAGCTCTAATCCATTCATTTTCGGCATCATCACATCGAGGAAAATCAAATCGGGTTGAAACACCGTTGCTTTCACATACCCCTCTAAACCATTTTGGGCGACTTCGACAACACACCCCTGGGCCACAAAAATACGCCGGTACATCCGCGACATTAATTCATCATCCTCGACAAATAGAATTTTTTTACCCTTCATATATCTCCTCCCCCCGTACTTTTTTAACCATCAGCCTTAACGGTAACAGATAGGTGTTGCTGCTTCAATACGACAATATCAACTTCTCTGACTATTAAAAATATCATGCCTCTCACATTCGCACCGGCATGGCATATAGATCTATCTGCTAAAAACATGGACAGCCGACAACAGGAAAAATATACCGAGCGTATTGAGTGTAAAAGAAAGTAATAGAAATCTATACCATTTTAACTTCGAAATCCCCATGAGGCTCACTCCAAGTTCATCAGGTAATGGTGAAATAATAATGAGTGCGCCCACGACCGGCAGCATCCAGTGAAAATAGCGGGAATGGATAAGATGCTTCACTTTTTTACTGCCGAACCGCTTAAATAAACCTGAGATTTCCCCCGAAAGGTCGGCATCTTTTAAGAATTGGAACATAAGAAAATCGCCTATCATAGCGCCAATACCGGCAATCGGCGCAAGAATCCATATCGGCATGGTTTGGGCAAGAATATAAAGAACGATAGAAGCGGGCGCAATCGTGAAGGTCGAAACGAAGAAAAATCCTCCGACAAGCGCTCCGACATATTCCAGCTTCCCCAAGTGCAAAATATACGAGTGAAGTAAGTCCGTCCGAAGGAAAATAATGGCAACCACGATACTTATAACCAGAAGTGCCAGATGAATATAATGCCTTCCGTTTGCATGATTTTTCTTTTTTCTGATCATATAATGAGCGTACATACAAATAAAGAAAGAAACAAGATGCTGTGACAGGTAATTTGTATTTACTTGAAACCTATAGTATCATTACTATGATGCAAGAAAATGAAGATCTGAGCGCCAGAGCAAGGAAAACACTATGGATTTATGTCGACAAAACTGAAATCTGGCATGATTTATTTGAAGATCCCGTATTCGCTCCTCTGGATGTAGCCACAAGCATACGGTCATTTCAAAATGAGATTTGGGGAGCTTTGCGTAATAACACACTTATTAATCTTGGCTCCGGATACCCGTCACCTGAGTATCTGCAGATGATTCAATTGAGCGGAGTTGCAAAATACGTAGCCATCGATCTCCACGCATTCAAGGGTCAACCGGCAACCGATTTAGGATTAAAAGGAGTCCAAGTCGAGACACTGACAGACGAAATGCTTGCCTACACTCTATCGCTTCCGAACAACTCAAGTAACTTCATAATTTGTGGAATTGATGACGCCTCAGCGCTATATGATGGTGATTTTCACAAAGCGCTTGCAGGTGTTGTGCTGCAAAAGACAAAACCGGGCGGTATGATCTTTACGTACGATTCTCTTGTTACATCTTTTCTCGTTAATCAGTCCTCTCTTCGGCAATTGTATTGGACCCCAAGAGACCCTCCCCCAGATACTTGGGGAAGCTATGTATTTCAAAAAGTAGTACAAGAATAGGCTTTTACGGCTGAGCAGCCTAAAATTTGATATAATCTGAATACTGGGCTTAAGAATGTATTATACGTACGTCTTTAAAAGTAGTCTCGATAACAAACTGTACATTGGATTTTGTAATGGCCTAAAAAGAAGAATTAAAGAGCATAATGACGGATTAGTACCGGCAACGAAGCCTAGACGACCAATGATGCTCGTGTATTATGAGGCTTGTTTGTCAAAGGATAAAGCAGTAGTTCGAGAGAAATACTTTAAAAGCGGTTTTGGAAGACGATTTTTAAAAAATAGAATATAGTCCATAACTACGTTAAAGGAGCGGGCTCGCCCGCTAATGCCTGATCGTAGCGATGGCGAGCGGGCCTGTAGCTCAACGGTAGAGCAGTAGCCTTTTAAGCTATTGGTTCAGGGTTCGAATCCCTGCGGGCTCACTAGTTGGTTTTGGGACATAGCATAGTCCTTGTTTAGCTCGATAATCTCGGCTATTTTTGGTGTTCCAGAAAGTATTTCTTGGTAGTTGGGCGCTATATCAAAAAGTACCCCAAAATATTGGGCTTTCATGACCGAATTCGTGCCTAAAAGCAGTAGATCTTCCAGGTGTTCCAGAAAATATTTTATGTAGGCCATAACCATGTGCATGTCAGTTGGTTTTGATTGAATATTTTTCTCTTTCTGTGTCATGAGTTCGGAGATACTGCTCGCAATCTTTACTAGTTCTTGTTCAACGTACTTAACACCTACCTCAGATGTTAAATATTTAAGCGTGCCACCGGTAAGTGTTTCCTGTGTTTTAAGCTCCATGATCCGACTATCAAGATTAGTTTCGTCGGTATTGACCATTGATTCCCGTTTATCCCATTCGTTCAAAACGGCGTTAACTAGAGCGTCAGAAAATCCTGGTGCAAGATTAATTCCTTGAACGAATTTCGTAATTGTTTTGTCAAAATCATCTTTGGAAACACGGAAGTAATGTCCCCGCTTATTACAATGATAGGCCGGATAGTATTTGCCAAGCTTGCCTCTTGAGGCACTGCCATAAAGAGGGCGATTACAATGGGGACACATAACAACCTTTTTATAGGGGAAGTCCGGATTTCGAACTCCTTTTTTAACGAGGTATTGCGGCGCGTTCCAGCGGTAGATTTTTATGCCCCCATTTTCCTCTGAGATGGTGATCTTACCTTTATTGGCTCTGTTAAAGGTATCGATAGAAACCAACCCATCAAATTTTCCCTTTTGAGGATTATCTTTTGTCCAGTTGACCAAGTTTATTCCTGCAAATACCGGATTTTGGAGATATCGCCAGAATCCTTTTAAGGTGAGCTTTTGGCCGCCTCTCTGTTTGATTATTTTTGTCCGGTCTTTGGGATCACGGACTAAGTTAAGCCGTGATTTGTAACCTGATTTGTTTATTTCATCAACGATCTGCTGGTCATCCAATGTTCCAAGGCAGCGCATATCAAACATTTTGATAA
>DATKGN010000002.1:0-225325 GCA_035510735.1 Patescibacteria group bacterium | reverse complement strand
ACGCGTTAAGCAGACCGCCTGGGGAGTACGATCGCAAGATTAAAACTCAAAGGAATTGACGGGGACCCGCACAACCGGTGGAGCGTGTGGTTCAATTCGAGACAAAGCGAAAGACCTTACCAGGTCTTGACATCTTACCGTTTTAAGTCTGTGGAAACATGGACCTATCCGCAAGGATGGTAGGACAGCTGCTGCATGGCTGTCGTCAGCTCGTGCCGTGGGGTGTTTCCTTAAGTGGAAGAACGAGCGCAACCCGTATCCAATGTTATATGTTTCATTGGAGACCGCCCTGGTAATGTGTACCCGAATATTTTTCGGGTATAGATTTCCAGGGAGGAAGGAACGGACGACGTCAAGTCAGCACGGCGCTTATAACCTGGGTAACACACACACTACAATGGCGAATAACAATGGGAAGCTAGGCCGCAAGGTCATGCAAATCCCCATTAAATTTCGCCTCAGTTCAGATTGAGGGCTGCAACCCGCCCTCATGAAGTCGGAATCGGTAGTAATCGCAGATCAGCAGGCTGCGGTGAATACGTTCTCGGGTCTTGTACACACCGCCCGTCAAGCCAACAAAGTTGGAGGCGGCCGAAGAGCCCCGCAAGGGGAGCTAAGCCGAATTCAGCGATGGGGACTAAGTCGTAACAAGGTATCCCTAGCCGAAGCTGGGGATGGATCACCTCCTTTCTATTTAAAAATCAGAATCATCAAGAAAGTACATACCGCAAGGTACAAGGTTTTCAAGATGGCGCTGATATACGCGTCTCAGAGAGAGACGCTTTCATATAAATCGCTTTTCAGATCTTCCGATGTAGTGTATACATCAGGGGTAGCGATTCTCTCAAATCGGCGTTCTTATCACCATTGATTTGTCAAATCAAGTTGCCAAAGCAGATAATCCCTCATTTATGGGGGATTTTTGATGGCTTTCTTAGCGAGTTGAGTCTTCGAAACGAGCTTAGAAAGCCATCAATGGTGAGTCTAAAATAGACTCAACCATTGTGCCTATTTCCCTCTTTTTTAGGTGTGCTATACTCTTCATAATCCGGTATGAAATTCTGGCTCTTATTATTGGTTGGGATTGTGTTATTCATTCTGGGCGGCGTCTCGGGATATCTATTTTCACAATCGCGTCAGGGGAAGCCTTTTCTACCTGGTTCCAAAGAGGTCCGTCTGGGGGGATATCGTTTTATCAACCCGCTTCTTGAGTGTCAAAATGCAGAAGAATTAGGAACCACTCTTGATTCATTAAAAAAGTCCGTGAACGATGTTGTTTCCGCCCATGTGAAGTCAGGTGACGCGACGATCGCTTCCGTCTATTTTCAGGATTTGAATAACGGGCCGTGGTTCGGAATAAACTTAAAAGCACCATTTTCGCCGGCAAGTCTTCTTAAACTACCTCTCCTCATGTCCTATCTCCAGCAAAATGAATCGGATCCAACATTTTTGCAAAAGAAAGTCACGTTTAAGACCGATCAGGATTACGATAAAGATCAAACTATCATAAACGGACCGGATCTGGCGCAGGGGAAACAATATACCATTGAACAATTACTGGAGAACATGATTGAATATTCAGATAATAATGCGGCGTACTTTCTGTTTAATTACCTCAATAAGGATCAGATCAATCAAGTCTATCGGGATTTGGACATGCCCGTCTTAAACGGATCAGTCGATACCTACACCCTGACCGTTCGCGATTATGCATTATTTATTAGGGTTCTTTATAATGCTTCATACATATCGCGCGCCTCATCAGAGCAGGCATTGGAATTTTTATCCAAAGTGACATACATGGACGGATTGGTTGCCGGAGTTCCCAAAAATGTCATAGTCGCGCATAAATTCGGAGAACGGGTGTTCGGCGATAACAATGAAAAACGGGAACTTCACGATTGCGGTATCATTTATTATCCGGCCCATCCATATCTTCTGTGTGTGATGACGCAGGGGAGTGATTCAACGAAACTTACCAAAACGATTGCCGATATTTCAACCCACGTCTACTCGGAGGTCAAGAAACTGGTTGAGTAGAGCATAATAAAAAGCTCTTTCTTTACAAATGGCGCCTAAAATCGGTTTAACAAATCTCTCATCGTGATGTACGGGTGAGGTAGCGATTTTCTCAAATCGGTTTTCTTATCACAATTTAGTTGTCAAAACAATAACCCGCATGTTGCGGTTTTATTGTATCTCTCACATTTGACAAAGCCTTAAATTTTCTGTACTATCGCTCTGATTTTACTCACTGCTCATAAAAGGAGAATATATGGGGAAACTAGAAATAATAGAAGAAATACAGGAATATCACGATAGTGCAGTTCAAGTGGCGGAGGCGATAAAAGCGAATTACCCCAAACGGCTTTTAGACATTTTCAATAGCGTAAAGGACGGTGTAAAGAAAAATAAAGGCAACGAACCGATTCCTACTCTTGTGCGATTTACTCAGGAAGAAGGTCCGGATGTAGATTTTGTAGGTTCTACATTTCAGATAGAGGGAGATGTTGGTGTGAGTATCGGTGTCGAAGGGAAACAGCCATGGGGCGTGGGCAAAGGGCATTCGGGCGAAATCGTACTCATCGCAGTTAAAGCCAAAATTCCCGGTGAGGACGGTCTGTTTGAAAACCAGTTTGTCCTTCATCATTTTGAAGATCACATGCTCGCGTATTACGCTGACTCCATAAATAAGTTTTGGACACCATTAAATGCGGATGATGGATTACCCGAACATAATGGCTATCTTGTTTCAGTGCTTTCGTATGTCGGAGTAATGTCGTCGGCGTCTGCATAACAATAACTCCTTGGTGGCCCCGTATTTGACAAATAACCGGAATGATTTAACATTTAAGCTATGGCTCGAATGAATCTACGTATCCCCGGACCGACACCGCTTCCTTCCGAGGTCATAAAGGCGCTTACAAACCCCATGATTTCGCACCGCGGTACGGAATATGATGCGCTCCAACGTGAAACGGTCGCGATGGCAAAAACGTTTTTCCAGACAACGAATGATTTGTTTTTATTCACCTGTTCAGGGACGGGGATGATGGAAGCTGCTATTGTTAACACGCTGTCTCCTGGCGATAAAGTGCTTGCGGTGACCATCGGGTTATTCGGAGACAGATTCGTGAATGTGGCCAAAGCCATGGGTGTCGACGTTACCGTTTTAAAATTTCCCATGGGTAAAGCGGCAGACCCCGAGAAAGTTGCTTCCGCCTATAAGGAATTAAAAGGATGCAAGGCAGTCATGATTACCCACAATGAGACGTCAACGGCGATTACCAATGATGTGCGCGCAATTACGAAAGCGGTCCGGGCGCATGGGAATCCACTTTTTCTCGTCGATACGGTTTCCAGCATGGGAAATGTGAACGTGCCGGTTGACGAGCTCGCGCTTGACGTCGTCTTTACGTCATCACAAAAAGCCTGGATGACACCGCCGGGACTTGCGCTCGTGAGCGTGAGCAAGAAAGCGTGGGAGGCAGGAAAGACCGCGAAATGCCGTAGGTATTATTTTGATTTTGCCCATATGAAAAAGTATGTCGAGCACGGCGAGACGCCGGAGACGCCCGCAGTATCCACTATTTTCGCCCTCCACGCGGCGCTAAAACTTATGCTTGCACGCGGGGTGAAGGAAACATTTGCGTATTATCGGCAGATGGCGGCATACACACGAGGCGCGCTTGTAGATAGTGGATTTGTTCTTTTCGGAGATATCGCGCGTGCGTCAAATACGGTGAGTGCGTGTTTTGTGCCCAAAGGAATTGCCGACAAAGATTTCCGCGGACTTATGAAGAAAAAATATAACGTCGTCATTGCAGGGGGTAAAGGGGAAATAGAAGGGAAAATTGTGCGGGTGGCACATATGGGTTGGGTGACAAAAAAAGATATTGATGAGGTTGTGGCGGCGATGGCGGGGGTACGGAAGGAATTGTCATAATGTCATTCCCTCGAAGGCGGGAATCTAGGGAAAAAACTGGATCTTCGGGTCCTTCGGCCCGAGGATGACAATATCAAAACTATGTCAAAGATACTCATTACAGATGCTATTGGCGAGAGTGGTATCGAGTTCTTAAAAAAACAGGGATACGATATCGAATATTACCCCGAAGTTACCTATGACGAACTATTAAACGCCGTAGGTGATGCTGATGCGCTCATTGTCCGCGGAAGAACGAAGGTGACGCGCGAGATTATCAATAAGGCTTCGAAATTAAAAGTGATTGGTAAAGCAGGCGCAGGTGTAGACAACATCGACGTCACCGAAGCTCGTCGCCACGGAATTGTAGTCGTCAACGCACCGGGAGCTACGAGCGAAGCAGTCGCAGAACACACCATGGCATTACTTTTGTCACTCGTTCGTCATATTCCGGAGGTATCCCATGCTTTATCGGAAGGAAAGTGGGAAAAATCATCCTACACCGCAATAGAACTCCACGGTAAAACGATTGGAGTTATCGGATTTGGGCACATCGGCAACAGAGTCGCCCAATTGGGAGTTGCGTTTGGGATGCATGTTCTTGTAGCTACCAGAACCGTTCATGGTTCTATGCAGAAAGAACTGGAGGTACTTGGAGGCAAATATGTTTCTCTGAAAGAATTGCTGAAGAATGCTGATGTCGTAACTGTACACATTCCTGCGACGAAAGATACAGAGAAGCTTATCGGTAAAAACGAATTTGCACATATGAAACCGACTGCGTACTTCATCAATACAGCGAGAGCAGCGGTGGTTGACGAGTCGGCGCTTATTGATGCTCTTAAGGATAATCGTCTCGCAGGCGCGGCACTCGATGTGTTTTCTACGGAACCATTGTCCATTGACAGTGGCCTATTGGACGCGCCGAATATAATACTTACCCCGCACGTCGCATCGGTTTCACCGGAGGGTAGAGAGCGGGCCAGTCTGACAGTATGTGAAGACGTTGCTTGCGCGCTAGAAGGAAAGCCTGCGATTAATCAACTATAATATATGGCATCTACATTATTTTATCCCGATCTTAAAATCGTTCCTATTTCCGGTATCAAACTTCAGGAATACATACAAAAAGATCGGATGCAGGCTCTCGCCTCGGCGATAAAACGCGAAGCGATGTTAAAAAATCCTCCGATCGTGACGAATTTCTTTAATGGCGACTACCTACATCTCGACGGAGCAAACAGAATTACCGCGGTTTCTCTCTTATCGTATCCGAATTGTCTTGTGCAGGTTGTTGATTATGGCGATCCGACGCATGTCCATTTGTCGAGTTGGAGCCATTTGGCACATGTCAATGAATCACAGTTTTTTTCTTCAATAAAAAAGATGAACAATATTACCGTGAAAAAAGTTAATTCGTTTAATCACCGGTCACTATTCCGTCCGTATGTGTTATGTGTTGCCGCATGTAACAATAGGAATATCTATGAAATAACAAGTAAAGCACCGTTTACTGATTTAGTAAAACAAATGGGGGATATTGTCGATCTGTATGGAAAAGGTGAGGTAGAACGTGTTTTTTCGGGGAGCCCGTGGACTGACGAAACGATCGGCGTGCGATTTGAGCGATACCCGGAAAAGAATTTGTTTGTGGCGTTTCCGACATTTTCACCGCAGCAGGTGATGACGCTCGTCGACCGTGGGGTGCTCATGCCGGCGGGCATAACGCGTCATGTTGTATACCGCCGGAAACTCAATGTCAATCTGCCTCTTGATTATTTGGCAATTACCCCGCTTGAAAAGGCAAACGAAAAACTCCAACTATTCCTCCAGCACCGGACGGTACGCCTCTATGAGGAGCCGGTTATTTATTTTGAGTAGTCTCCCTCTGTGTGTCGAATCACCGAATCCAAGAACCTGAAATTAAATAGAGGCCGTCGTAAATTGCACTCTGAGTATTGTTATTTACATGAATGCGTTCTTTGAGAACCGAACCCGAGGGCGGTGTGCAATAGTATCTGTATGAAGAATAAAGATAAAAAAGAGATGAATATTTGTATTTAGCCAAATCTTCATTTGTACTCATTTTGATTTGTGAGTCAAGATGATTGTTTTGTACACATTCATTATCGCGGTCTATAACGCGAAGCGGCGTCGTAACGTAACCAAAAAGCGGTTGTGTTAGCTGTTCGTCGAGCGGCCATGGAGTCAGGATGACCGATGAGGAGTACCGCTCGTCTATAATGCATACGACTCTTTGTGTGAGTGAGATGGAATTGAGAAACGCGAACGACTCATCATAATTCCCGTTCGTCGGTCTGACAAATGCAGTAATGAAGTTAGATAATAAAAAAGCGATGCACATGATTGCTACTATAACGTTGGAGGTTTTTCTATTGGGTGCAACCGAAAGAAGGAACGCAACGAAGAGTATGAAAACGAGCGGATATACCTGCAGAATATATCTGAGGTTAAATAATCCGGTAAGGTAAAAAAGGAAATACCCGATAAAGAGAAGGGTAAATAACCAAACGATGGGAAGTTTTTTTTGACCTGTCGTTTCAAGTGTTTTTGCTTTTGTAATCAACAGGCACACACAGCCGCAAAAGACGGGCCAAACGAAATAATTAATAAAGGCTGAGTAGAGGGAATGTATGAAAACGGGGGATATAATGTGGGACACGCCCGCTGTGAGAGTAAATAGCGATATATTATACGGAAACACATACCATCCAAGAGTCAATTTATTGAGTAACATCCAAAACGTGAGGATGAGAACGGGAAGTAAAATAGTAATACGCTGCGCTATTCGGTTTTGCATCCTATTGTTAGATGGCGTACGCAATGAAAGATCATATACAAATAGTGCGATAGGTAGGAAAACCCCGGGCTCTTTCGTTAACACGAGTAATGACGAAGCGATGATATACCCTATGATATTTTGGGAAAAATAATAATAGATCGCTGCAAGAAATAGCACGGTGAATGGGACAGGGTCCTGATACAGAAAACTCTGTGTCATAAATAACGGATAAAAAAACAAAAGGAGCGCCGACTGAAAACCGATACGCTTATTAAATAACATTGATCCGAGGCGGTACGTTAAAAAAAGAGCAACTGATGAGAGGATATAAATAAGCAAGCGTTCCCAAATGAGTGATTGGCTCACGAACCGGAACAAGAAAGCGGGAAGCATAAACATGACGGGGGGTTTATATCCCCAGAAGTAAACAAATGGGTTCAGATTATGTTTCGTTATGGCAATGACGCCGTCTGTATAATTTATCTCATCCCAAAATGCAGGCATCGACGCAAACGGAAGTCTGAAAATGACATTTGCGGCGCAAAGGAATAGTAAGAATTTATCGTTATGATCTATTTTTACCTTCATAAGTCTAGTTATATCATTGAGCGCGGGAGATTACCCAATAAACTTTGGTACGCTTCACACGGAGTCCAGCAGTTTGGACATTTTTTTAGATCAATGACGTGGCGGGTTTTTACTGCGACCGGCGATTGCCAGAATTTTGAGAGATCATAGGAAATGTCTTTGACATTTCCAAGAGCTAAATTCCACATAGAACACGGATATATTGTTCCGTCCGGGTCTAAAAAGAGCGAACTCGTGAGTGCTTTACAGGGAATCGGGGTTTTATGTGTCTCAAGATAGGAAGCAACACGGCGTTGATATAAAGAATCAAGGATGGATACGCCATCCCACCGTCTGCCCTTTTTTTTATTAAAGTCGGCAATTTCACCGGCGATTGTTTGTGGTGTCGAAAACTTTGAATTCTGATTTCCGTAATAATGGGACGAACGGTGCGCTACGTTAAAATGCATATCATGTCGCGACAGCGTAGGAATTGCTGTTTTAAGTGATTGATATGTCGCTTCAATCTGTCCTGCGTTATAGTCCGAGAGGGTCATCCCGAAATAACACGCAAAGCGGTTTGATATATATTTTTGAAGTGCTTTATACGTCGCAACGGAATCCTGCCAGTTGTTTTTAATGCCGCGGAGTTTATTGTGAAGAGCAGGCGGTCCGTCAATCGACAGCGTCAGGACGAATAACCGCGGGCGGAGTGCTAATACAGCGAGAATGTCTCGGGTCAGTTTGTGGGTCAGAATCCCATTTGTCTGCGTGTGGAGCATATAAAGATTGTGCTGCGTTCTTGCGATAATTTTAAAAATGTCCAGAATTCCGGGACGCATGAATACCTCGCCGCCCGTTACATCTATCCAGTTAAAATAATTATTTTTTGAAAAAAATGATTGTAAATCGGGAAGTGTTAATTCATCGTTGAATTTAGTTCTCTTCCAGATGCTGCAAATGGTACAACGTGAATTGCAGCGGTATGTAGCGGCGTAGGTGAGCTTGAACGGGCGGTCGAGCGCGTTGAAATTTGACCTAACGATGTTGGCTCCAAGCGATATGAGTTGTTTCATTGTCGGTGAGTTTTAGATTCTTATTACATGATATCGCGTACGAGACACCAAATGAACCGTCCTGCCATGCGGACCAAATGGATGTGTGAATGGCCGAATTTACGTTTAAACTCATGGCTGGGAATTTCGGCGATTCGAACGTGCGAGTTTAGGGCTTTCATCACCATCTCCTGTTCAATGGTAAAAATGTTCTCAACGAGCGGTAATTGTTTTGCCGTCGTTGTCCTTATAGCTCTAAATCCGTTTTCGGTGTCGGTTAACCGCGTATGATAGCGTGAATTGATTGCTTGTGTAATTATGGCGCTGCCGATCATCCGGATCGTTTTTTCTACAGATCCGTTTAACTCATCGCTGCCGCCGACGGTGCGCGAAGCAAGAACTAAATCAGCTTTCTTTTCAATAATTGGTTTGATAAGTTTGGATATATCACGGGGGTTATGCGAGCCATCCGCATCCATGAATACGATAATGTCGCCGTGAGCCTTACGGATCCCTTCCCGTATCGCTTGCCCTTTGCCTTTTCCTTCATCAATAAACACGGTTGCACCATATCGTTTGGCAATATTCTCTGATCCGTCCGTTGAGTGTCCGTCTATAACGAGTATTTCAGAAACATATTTTTTCGATTCCTTAATGACCGAAGTGATTGTTGAAACTTCGTTTTTATTGCAGATGACCAGCGTAATATGCATGTGGTGAAATGAATTCATCAGATATGTATGTTTATATCAGACTGGTATTTATATTCATAGAGTTGATATTGATTGTTTCACAAATGACAGAATAAGAATCACTGGAGTCTCTGGGGGATTCTGTTATGCGCAAAGGAAGCGCACTAGCGGTTTGGCTGTATCAATAATCCATTTTAATTCCCCGAACGATTTAATCGACAGGAGAATATCGAGAATTTTTGAAGGCCGGAGATAGAATTCTTTATATGCTTTTGAAGCGTATTTCCTGATAAATTCCGCATTAATGTCACCGAATTCGAACGTAAAGTCGTCAGCGTAAAAGCCTGTTTTCGTTCCGTGTTCTACGTCGCTAGTAAATTTTCCCCCCTTTTTGACGATGTCAAAGAGTTCTGTTTGGGGAAGAGGGACAACAATGGAAAAATTGGCGATATGCGGATCTACTTTTTTGGCAAAATCAATGGTTTTCTGGACGGACTGTGCGTCTTCGCCGGGTATACCGATCATAAAAAACCCCACAACGATAATCCCTTCACGGCGGAGGAGTCGTGAGGCTTTCATTACGGTTGATAAATCCAGAGATTTCTTTATAATTTTTTGTATTGCCGGATCACCCGACTCTATGCCGATACCGGCCTTATATACGCCCGCCAGTTTCATTTTGTGAACAAGTTCGGGTGTAATTCTGTCCGCCCTGATGCCGTTTTGAAAATTAAATAATACGCGGATATCGCGTTTGATGATTTCATCGAAAATCCGTTCGGCGCGCGGGATATCGAGTGTAAAATTATCATCCAGAATGTCAATTTGCCGGACGTGATATCTGCCGACCAATAGTTCGATTTCCGTCAGGACGTTCGCCGGACTCCGTGAGCGGAAGCGCCTTCCGAAAATATTTTTGTTGCAATAGATACATGAGTACGGGCAGCCGCGGCTCGAGATAAGGAAGCCGATGGGGGATTTCCGGTTTCTCGAACGATACAAACGGAAATCCGGCAGGAGGTGGTAAGCGGGGAACGGTATGGAATCTATATTACCAATAAGTTCGCGTTCCTGATTTCTGACTATTTTACTTCCCAACCGATAGCTTATTCCGTGTATCTCGGCCAAATTTCCCGGACTATTTGTAAGATCGACGATGGTTAATTCGCCCTCTCCGCGGACAACAATATCGCCGTGAGTCTTTTTCAAAATGTAATCGGACTCCGCCGTCGCATACGGTCCGCCATAGATAATCCACTCGTTGGGAAACTTCGTTCTGAGGTATATTCCCGTCTCCATGGCGCCTCTTGCCGTCACGATATTTGACGTGATACCAATGGCGTCCGGCTTAAATACCTTTACCTCCTTATAGATATCCCTGAGGGTGAGCTGAAGGGCCGCAGCATCAATGATTTTGCATTCGATATCGTGCTCCTCGAGAACCGCTGACAGGTAGGCGATTCCCAACGGGGGATACAAAGTGGCTTCATTTATTCCTTTCGCGTAATACGGATTAGGGTTAATAAAAACAATCCTTTTGATTTGCTTCGGTAGCATTCTCTTCATGAGTGGATTAATTCCGTGCGGTACGTGCTATTTATATGATAATAAACAGGTAAACACAATGAGTCCTTCAAAATCCTCCAAATTGAGCATAAGCTGCCATCCATGGTAAAATAAAATAGTACACAAAGGTTATAAACAGAATGGCGCGGTGGCGAAGAGGAAACGCAGGAGTCTGCAAAACTTCTATGCAAGGGTTCGATTCCCTTCCGCGCCTCTAGATAAAATAGTTCGATTCGATTCTCCCGCTTGAGCGGGATTTCGCTTCGCTCAACCTTCCGCGCCTCTAGATAAAATAGTTCGATTCGATTCTCCCGCTTGAGCGGGATTTCGCTTCGCTCAACCTTCCGCGCCTCTAGATAAAATAGTTCGATTCTCCCGCTTGAGCGGGATTTCGCTTCGCTCAACCTTCCGCGCCTCCCACCTCATCGGTGGGTCGCCGGTGAGGCGACATTAGCTTACCTCTCTTTTTAGTGAGAAATATACGATAGCTCCGATAAGTAAACCGACTCCTGTGAGCCAGACGCCGATTTTGAATGACAGCGGCTGATAGGAAAAACTTACTACATGACTTCCCTGAGGAACAACGGCCGCACGGAACGCGTAGTCAGCGCGGTAAAGCGGCGTTTCCTTTCCGTCAACAAATGCCTTCCAGCCTGGATAATAGGCATCAGAGAAAAAGAGGAGAGCGTTATTACTCGCGGATATTTTTATCGTCATCTCATTCGGCGTAAAATTGGTAATTGTTGCCGTTCCTGAAAAATCCGGTGATGGAGTAAATCCTGCCGGTTTTTGTTCAAGTATGATAGTTTTCGTGAGGTTTATAGAGGGATTATAGATGAGATTAAGAATATCCTGGGTTTTGGTTGCGACCCGATAGTCGTCAGCAAGAAACACTCTGGGCAACGCGTCGGCATACTCATAGATTGAATATTTTCCGTCCGTCCAAATGCGCGGAAGCTTTGGGTCGATCCTAGCTCCGATTGTTTTTTCCTCACGCTCAATTCCCGTTGTCCCCAAAACATATTTAACACCTAAGAGTGACAACAATCGTGCACGCCACGGGCTTTTGAGAATATCGCCGAATCGATCGGGTGTCTCAATACGGGCGTCAGCTCTTGAGATATTTGCGGTGTATACTCCATGGTTGGCAACAGAGGCGATGAGTTCCCCATAGCGCTGGATGAAAAAGGAATCATAGCCATCGGTCCCAAATAGATGATAGTAGGTGGCAAAGTTGCTTTCGATGTACCCTGTCCCATAGCTCCAGAACCTGTCGTAGCCTTCGATTTCTTTCAGTTTTGTGAGAACCGGGGTCTCAGGAAACACAAGCCTGGGGTCGGAGAAGTAGAGAAATTTGTTTGCAAGATACAGTGATCCGACAAGAGAGATGATAATTGCTGCGATACATATCACTGTTTTGAAGCGTTTCGTTATTTCCGAGAAGGAAAACATGATGATTGTGAGGACAACAGACGCTGCAGGTATCACGAGATTGCGCAGTGAAATGCTCCTGCCTGGGTTATTTTCAAGAAATGCGGCAATTGCAACAACCGCCAGTGATAAAAACATAAGGATTACAGCTGCAATGAATGGTTTTTTTGAAAAGCCGCGTCGAAACCGATCAATTCCATATGCCGCTATGACGGATGCGGCAAACGTCGAGATGAAAAAGATGCGCGAGGGGATGATGACCGAGAGAAGCGGGAGCTTCAGATAGTAAAGAAAAAACCAGCTCGTGGGGAGCGAAAATCCGAGAGACAGAGCGATGAGAAAGAGGAGTAAGAAAAACCGTTCATGATCTTTGTGCTTTTTCCAAATCATGAGAACGTAGAGGAGGAGAAATAATTGCGGTATTCCGAAGTAGAGCATCCGTTCGTGGTAAAATCCGTTTTTTTCAAAATAATTGTATGTGCCCGGATTGCCGAAAAAATCAGGAGCAATAATCGTTGCAAGATGGGATGCAGGTGACAGATAGTTATCAAACAGGTACCGCGCATCGGTGGAGCTTCTTGCTGAATTTTTGTACGATTCAGCAGACGGGATCAAATGGATGCCCGCAATTAGAAACGATGCGATAACTGCTGCGGCAAATACGGAGATTTGTTTTTTTGCCATGGGTAGACGCCAGGTACGGTATATAATCCATACAACGAGAACGAGGCCGGAGTAGAATGTCATCTGGAACCAACCCGACACAACGGAGGCCACTATTGCGACAATGAGAATGAGAAATCCGCGAGCGCGCTTATTATTCAGAATTTCCTCAACCCCAAGGAGCATAAGCGGCAGGAAGAGCGCTGAATACGCCTGCATGAATGATTCTTCCCACCAGACGATCATAAATCCGGAGAAAGCGAAGGTTATTGCACCCATTAGTGAGGCAAGGGTGGATGCTTTTAACTTTCGTAAGAACAGATACATGAATAATCCCGCGAATATAGGCGTCAGCATGATAATTGCGCTCCACGCGGTGATCTGCGGCATGACCAAGAATAGGAAACTTAAGGGGTGGAATACCGCCGATTGATACGTGGCAAGAAGGGTGTTGCCGGAGAAATTATATGGATTCCACAAGGGGAGTTGGAATGACTTGATCTGTGAAATGACGAGATTCCTTAGGGGATAAAAGATCCGAAGGTTATCAAATCCGATTGGTTTATTGGGCGGACCGTGAGCGTAATCAAACCATTGGTAGGACGCCCAGGGCTGGTAATACGACGCCAAAAGGTTTGCCGGGAACGGAATTTGGTGTTTCAAAAACACATTTCGGAAAAAAACGAGCGAGAGAAAAACAAAGAAGGCGATGATGAAAACCTTTCTAAACCTGTTCATAACGCATACTATACCTATTCCTTCATTCTTTTACCAGATGCGTAAGGAGTCAAATTTGATATAATACCTGTATTGTCCGGGTGACTAGTTCAGCGGTAGAACGCTTTCCTGATAAGAAAGAGGCGCATGGTCCGACTCCATGGTCACCCACCGCAAGCATGAATCCCGAAGCGGACCATCCAATTTCGGAATCTGCCATTCATTGGCGAGAAGGGCTCGCATTTTCCTCTTTTTCTGAAAGTGTATTTCCAGTTGATTTCACCGATCCTTTTAATGCCATGGGACAATTGTGCCGGCATCTAGAATACGGCGGTAGTTCTGTTATCGTATTTACACATCCCACGATGGAAGATATTTTTCGCGTGGGCCGGTTTTTTAATCAATGGAAATCAATCAGAGAGAGGAGGATCGGTATACCCGCTGCCATCCATCAGAAACTGATTGTAAATTTAGTTACGAAACCTTTTGATATTGATAAAGCGTGGTTGGTGACAGAGCACACGAAAGACAGAGTCCTTACGGAAGGATTACCCGTTCCACGAAAATTCCGACAACGCATAGCGGAGGGTTTAAGGCAATATAATGAGTTAATAAATAACACACTAACATATAATGGAACACTGGCGGTTGCAGCGACCGCTGATCAGGCTGCAAAATTGACTCCACCCGAAAAGCCTGGTGTTGTTGATCATATCATGCGGCGGATAAAGCGGAGCGGGTTATCAAATATACTTTTTGTACCGATCGGTATAGAAATACCGGGAATCCGTGATTATGACCAAGCGCGCAATGTTACCCTTGCTCGTTATCCCTATACAATCCATGTTGGTAAGACATTTATGGATTATGAGATAGAAACGGCAATTATGGATGAGCAAATGACACCGGACTATTTTGTTTATGTAAGACTTCGTCCGTTGGTCACGCCTGAATATCTTTCAGAATAATCCGATTTGCTTAAGCAATCGATGACGGAAGTCGACCATGGTCAACCCACGTAAACATTGCAACTTACTTTCCCCGTTCATCGTTCATAAACTTTTCCATCGCGTCCCACCAAGAAGTATTTCCATTTACCTTGTGCCAATACCAGTATTCAGATCCCCAAAGTAGTATCGGGCTATAGCCGGTTTTAATCAGTGATTGAGCGAGTTTTTGTGCTTGCTCTGGGTCAGAACTCGGATAATTGGTTTTTTCCAAATGGACATATCCTCCCTGTTCCCAAGGTTCCGCCTGTGATTCTGTAATCCAGGTTTGTTTGCCTGCTTGTTCTAGTTGGCGGTGCCACCTGGCAAGTTTATTGTCAAAATAGACGAGAAGGGGCTTAACATACAACTTTTTTATCAATGGAAACGCGGCATATGTGCCAACTGAAACATTGTTATATACATCCAGTCCGATATCATCGGCCAGCTCCATACTTATGATAATCTGCTGTTCATCATCAACCCCCGAAATCGGTATTGGAATGGGAAGCGCTCCGAGAGTTAAAAGAGTGCGCTGGTCTTGACGTTTCACTTCTTGAACAACTGCCATTTCTCTTCGCAAGAACCCTTCACTTATGAACCATCCGCCAACGAATGTTACCGGAGCAAGTGGTTCATTTTCTACCTGGATGTGGGTAATATTGTGAGCACCCTTCACATGCTCGACTGTTTTTTGTACAAACGACAGCGTGGCATCTGTTAATTTGCTATTTGTATCTACTGCACGTTTACCAATAAAAGGCTCAAGCGTCATTTGTTGTTCCAACCACGCAGGTATGTGGAATTCAGGATAACGGGGAGCTTTTAAACCAACAGTTAGGGCAACGGTAACACCTTTTTGAAGTGATACATTGATAAGCCAGTCCAGCTCGCGAAAATCCATTCTGCCTTGTTGAGGTTCAAGTCTGTTCCATTGGCCACAAAGTCGGATAACACTGGGTTCCAGGAAAAGTATTTCACGAAATGCTTGTCGCGTTTGATCTTTACTGAAACCCAAATATTCGCATTGTTGCGGGCTAAACGTTGTGCCTAGTTCGGCTGTTGACATAACCTATAGCATATACTTTGGAATAATTCATGTCAATGAAGTGGAACAGATTTAAAACAATCCTATTTGTCTAGAGGCCGAAATTTCTCCGGAAATATTTTGATAGTACGGATAACCCGTAGTATAATCCTTCTGAAGATAATCCTATGAATCAACAACTTGAAGTTGAAGGACATACGCGTACGTTTATAGAAGGCAGATCCGCCATCACCTTATCACGACTTATCGAAGCCGATGTTCTTGCCGCCGCCGAATTACAATTTGATTTAGCCACTTTTCTTGATCCTCGGATACATGGTTTGATTGAACCCTCAACGCAGGGCGTCAGATTCACCGAGGAAAATCGTATTAGTTTGAACAAAGTGCAGGGTTTTTTCTCATTCGATTGTGCGGAAGAGGTTAGCGATACATTCAGACGTTATGGAAAAAAAGACATTGACGCCCCCGCTATTATGAGAGTTATGGATGTATACAGGCAAGATAATACGCAAGTAGCGCATTTTGTTGAAGGTTTTCAGGATGAACTTTTGGGCAATCATCGGGCCATAAATATACCGCAACTAGAAGTTATCCTTGAGCTGGAAAAGAGGTACCCTCCCAGCAACTCTGAACGGGAAGCTATCATCAAATCAGCAATTTCAAATGTGTTAGAAGATGCTAATTCCTCATTGCATCCGCTTGTTCGTGAACGTTTAACTTCTTTGTATCAGTCGCATAGCGGTGTACCGTTTGACTTTCTATTCTCGTTTTTACGTGAAGATGTTGATCAGTATAAGAGTATACAAGAATCCCCGGACGATTCAGTTGTGGTCCAAAAGTACTTGAACGCATATCGTAAGGATTTTGAAGAAAACGCAAGATGTATAGTTCTCAAAGATATTTTTGGATCTGAAGACTTATCATACAGACTTATTGATCTTTCTATTCACCCACTTATGAGACAAGAGAGTCTTCGAAGAGAGATTATTGATCTTGCTGATATTGAGGATAGACCGTTTACTGAGAAGCGTTCTGACCATGAGCTTGTCGCTTTTTTTAATATGGTTACGCAAAGATTATTCACCCGCGCAGTTTCAGATACGCTTCTCGCGACGCCGGAGCGAGACAAAGTATTAGCGGATATTAATAGTTTTTTGGGTAGAATCAACGACTATGCGTCCGTAACGATTGGTTCTCTATTAGCAGGGAAGCCATGCGATTTTGCAAATGTATCGGATCAGATAGCAATAGAATACACGCCGGCTGTACAAGTAAATCAGCTTTCTGAAAATACCCCGGTGTTTGTAGAAAACATCCGTTGCCCTGGATTTGTAACTGTGGATCCCGAGGGGAACAGAGGAGTGACACTCATGATTGGAAATAAAAAAGACAACTATTCGTTTTTGTCGCCGCCCTACTTTTTTACTCTTCCCCGCGTCCAAGGAGATGTGAGTCTGATCGTGAGCCCAAAGAATTTTTCTTTAGAATTGTTGCAAAAGCAATTTTCCCCCGACGAGGTTTCTGCTTAAAATAGTCCAATCTGTCTTGACGCATCAATCACTTCCTTGGGGTACGAAAAGTCGACGGGAAAGTCTTTGAGCGTATTCCATTTATCCAGATATTTGAGTTTCTTTTCCCGTACGCCATAATCATATAAATCCCGGGTCAGAAGGACGTCGGCTTCACAGTAATACTTGAGTTTCGCAAGACTTTCGGGGTCATGGTGTTTCCAATAGATAACCGCATTGGTTCCGACATCGGTTTTGTGCGCGCCGAGGTTTTGGGTGGCAAGGTGGTTAAGACCGAGGGAAAACCCAAGCGCTTCCCGCACCTTTGCCATGACGTCAAAGTGGGGGAGCTTTGCGAACGTCGGTGGCGCATACTTCCGGAGTGCAGGAACGTCGAACTTGAGGGAATTAAATCCGATGATCCTTTTCGCTGATTGAAAATGAGGCCACATGTCGGCCAAATCTTTTTCCCAAAAACTGTACATTTTCCCGTTTATCTCCCGTTGGAGATCATTGACCGAACGCACATACACTGAGACGATGGATATCCCTAAATCCGCAGGATCATTGGAGTTTATTTCGCTAAACAGCTTTTGCGTCTCGCAATCAAAGATGATCTCATTTATCATAGTATTTTTGTCATTGCGAGGATCCGTCAGCTGACGGAGACGAAGCAATCTCTATTCATTGATCCTTAAGGGGATTGCTTCGCCTCACTCGCAATGACACTATTATACAGGCAAATGTGGTTTTGGAGTACAATAAAGAGCATGAAATCAAGAACTTCCTGGCAACCGGTTGCGAAATGGTATAACAAACTGGTTTCTGACAAGGGTCATTATTATCATCAACACGTCGTCATCCCGGGAGTACTACGGCTGTTGTCTCTCGACAAAAGCTCGAGACTACTAGACGTAGCGTGCGGACAGGGAATATTAGGGAGGTCAGTTCCCAAAGGCGTCAGCTATACCGGTTTTGATATTGCGGGATCACTCATTGCAGAAGCGAAGCGGCTGGATCATGATCCTAATCACACATACATTGTCGGCGATGCAACGCAAGCACTTCCCCTGGGAGATGTTAAGTTTACTCATGCGGCCATGATTCTTGCTCTTCAAAATATCGAAGACGGGGACGCAGTTATTACTAACATTTCAAAATATCTTCTGCCCAGCGGGAAATTTGTCATCGTGTTAAATCATCCAGCATTCAGGATCCCGAGGCAATCGAGCTGGGGGATTGATGAAGGGAATAAGTTGCAGTACCGGAGAGTCAATATCTATATGTCGCCGCTTAAAATTCCGATCGACATGCATCCGGGAAAAAGAAGATGGTCACCAGCCCGCCCGCAAACGCCTGAGCGTAGCGATGGCGGGCGGGTTACGTGGTCGTTTCACCAGCCAATAAGCTATTATGCAGGAATTCTCGCCAAATACGGTTTTGTCATTGACGCTATGGAGGAGTGGACGAGCGACAAAGAATCCGAGGGTAAAGCCTCAAAAATGGAAAACAGGAGTAGAAGCGAGTTCCCCTTGTTTTTGGCAATTGGCGCCATCAAGTTGCCCGTATAATTTCATTGCAATCTCTCTGTAAACTAACTACGATGAGTGTATGACAGGTTACTCATCCGAAATACCTACATCCTGGTGGTCGACGGCAAACGACACGCTCCTTAACTCTCTTAAAAGTACCCCAAAGGGTTTATCAATAGAGGAAGCACGCCGGCGCCTCAAGGAGTTCGGACTCAACGAGCTTGCCCAGAAGAAGTCTCTTACTATTTTTCACCGGTTGCTCACAAAACTGGTGAACCCTCTCATTATTATCCTTCTTTTCGCTGGTGCTCTCTCCGCAGTGCTTGGCCAGGTTTCGGATTTTCTTATTATCCTTGTTATCACTCTCATCAGCGTCGCCCTTGACTCCTATCAGGAGCACGAAGCCGAGAACGCGGCCGACAAGCTGAAGAAAAGCGTATCCCTTACCGCGACCGTTATTCACGGCGATATAAAGAAAGAGGTTCCATTTTCCCACATCGTACCGGGTGATATTGTATTTTTGTCGACCGGAGATATTGTGCCGGCTGACGGAAAGCTCCTCACGAGCGAACACCTCATGATTGACCAATCGACGTTGACCGGTGAATCGTATCCGCAACATAAACGGTTTGACGAAAAAGTTGCAGCGAATGCCGGTGTGTCTGAACGAGTGAATTGCGTCTTTATGGGAACGCACGTCATTAGCGGAGAAGGCATGATGCTTGTTGTGATGACCGCCGGTGGTACCGAACTCGGGAAAATAGCCAAGTCGCTCGTGGGAGCGCGCGAAAAGACTGATTTTGAAAAGGGACTGACGAGCTACGGCTATTTACTCATGAAACTGGTACTTTTTATCGGCCCAATCGTGTTTTTGGCGCATGTGGCTATCGAGCATAATTATCTTGGATCGCTTCTTTTCGTGCTTGCACTTGCCGTCGGATTTGCGCCGGAATTGTTGCCACTTATCGTGACGATTAATCTGTCAAAAGGCGCCATCCGGATGGCTGGTAAAGGCGTCATCGTGAAGCACCTGCCGGCTATTGAAAATTTTGGAAGCATGGATGTGCTGTGCACGGATAAAACCGGCACACTGACCGAGAATGCGATCAAGCTCATGCTCTACGAAAACGTGTTGGGCAGGCAAGACGATTCGGTCCTTTCTTACGGATATCTGGTTAGCCGCTTCCAGTCGTCTATGGATAATCCGATCGAAACCGCACTTATCGATCGGGGAAAGCAGACGGTCGCGACCGCAGGATATAAGAAACTTTTTGAAATTCCGTTTGATTTTTACCGGAAGCGGATGTCCGTCGTCCTTTCCCATCAGCAAAAAACGCTGCTTATCACGAGGGGCGCGCCCGAACCGATACTTCTCCACTGCCGGTTTGTTAAAGAGGGAGGGGTCGTGCGGGTGCTGTCAGAGGAACTCAAGCAGAAGCTCCATAAGCGTCTCAATGCGCTCTCATCAGACGGATTCCGCGTGATTGCCGTAGCCTATCGGGAGATTGCCAAGCGGAAAAAATATGAAACAACCGACGAGGGTGAATTGACGTTTGTCGGACTTCTGGCTTTCTTAGATCCGCCGAAAAAGAGCGTCAAACTATCGCTCAAACTTCTCGAAGAGCGGGGAATCGCGATAAAAATATTGACCGGGGACAATGAGCTCGTTACGCAAAAAATATGCAGCGAATTATCCCTTCCCGTTGACGGCGTTTTACTTGGTGGCGACGTTGACCGGCTTGATGATACAGCGCTTGCGCGGGCTGTCGATGGCGTCACGATTTTTGCGAGGCTTAATCCTGAATCAAAAAAACGTGTGATTACGGCGCTCCGTGCGTGCGGCCATGTTGTGGGATACCTTGGAGACGGGGTCAACGATGCGCCGTCCCTCCGTGCGGGCGATATCGGTATATCGGTCAATAACGCGGTTGATGTAGCGAAAGAATCGGCGGATATCATTCTTCTTCACAAAGATCTCCACGTACTTATCGACGGCGTCCTTGAAGGGCGGAAAACCTTCGCCAACGTGATGAAATATATCATGATGGGCACATCAAGTAATTTCGGCAATATGGTGAGTGTCGCCATCGCCTCCATGTTTTTACCGTTTTTACCGATGCTTCCGACCCAGATTCTGTTTAACGATCTTCTTTACGATTTGTCTCAATTATTTTTAGCAAGCGACAGGGTAGATCACGAGGCGATCATTAAGCCCAAAAAATGGGATATTGAGTCGGTGAAGCGGTTCATGCTGGTGTTCGGGCCCATCAGTTCGCTCTTTGACTGCATTACATTTTTATTATTACTATCGCTCTTTCGCGCAACGCCTGCCCTGTTTCAGACCGGATGGTTTCTCGAATCACTTGTGACGCAGACGCTTATCATCTTTAGTATCAGAACCGCTATTGTTCCATTTTTCCGGAGCCATCCGAGTCCGCTCTTCGCCGTCGGGTTATATAGTGTAGTGGGATTTGCACTCCTTATTCCGTTTTCTCCGCTGGCGCGACTGTTCTCATTCGTCATCCCACCACCGGTATTTTATGTGGCGCTTGCCGGCATCGTCATTTGTTATTTCGCCATTGTTGAAACCGCGAAACACTTCTTTTACCAGCGGTATGTGATTTAGGGGTAAATAACGACCGGAGTGCCGACATCGGCAAATGCATAGACCTCAGCCGCCGCTCCGACATCAAGCGCGATACATCCTCCGGTATTGGGAGCATCTAAAAACGAGCTTGGACGCTGGATTTTATTGCCGCCTACTAATGCATACGGTAGTTCATGGATGCCGAAATATGCATGGAGCGTGTCGCTATAGCTAAATCCCATCCACCATGGCATAAAGACATTATAAATCGATGAATAGCCTACATTCGATTTATTGAGGATTTTAAATTCTCCCGTGGGTGTCGGATAATCTTTGCCGGTTGATACACGGTATTCCCGTGCAAGTTTGCTATTGGCAAACAGAAACATCTTCTGTTGGGAGATATCCACTTCAATATATTTATCTGCATATTTACCGTTGGTATTCGGACCTTTATCGTAATCGATCATGAGTGCATCGACGGGCTCATTATCATAGCGGGCGAGAAGAATATCATCCATGTCGCTTACGACCTTCGGTGTCACGATGTTGCCCTGGGTTAATATATCGAGTTTTTTCATGTGGTCCGAAATGAGTTTTGTAAACTCATCGGCATTTACGCCCACCGTTACATCTGTTTGATCGTCTGATAACTGAACCCTCGTTATAAGAGACAGTTCTTTTTCCGAGAGAATGAATGATTTCGTCGTCCCACCGACGCTCACCAGTACCGTAAGAGGGGAAAGGTATGTGTTTTTTATTCGTGTATCGGTGTCAACAACCTCAGACTCTTTCTGATTAATCACCTTTGTAAGTTTCGGGTAAAGCGGCCTCTGGTTATCACCGACCCGATCCCGTAATAATTGGATAAAGTATGACTCATCGAACCGGTATTTATCCTGATTCTCCTCATAGAGAAGCGTTTTGTCGGTAGGATTAAAGGTAATGTTGTCAACGCCAACGCCAAAATCGAATACCGTTTGTTGAATAAAATGATTGAAATTCTGCGTAAGCGTCAGAGGAACCACGAGCTTCCTTGTTGTCACATGGGCGATTATGAGGAGTGCGATATTGATGGGAAACGGTTTTTTGTTCGGGGCGAATATGAGATCATGTGCCGCCCGATTATCGATTGCTACACCCAAATCACTGTATGAATAGGTGTAACTCCGGTTTTGAACTCGGACGTTATACGGAAGTTTTAGGTAGTTTGTGAGAATCGTCTCAATTTCTCCGGGGCTTTTCCCTGAGATATTTTGTGAACCAAGATAGGTATTGGCATACACATGCGTATTGGCGTACAACTGCAAGAGAAGACACGCATTGATACCAATGATAGCAAGGATAAATTTTGTGCGGTTCCTGAGGTGCAGTATCCGGTTAATATAATGCGTAATTAAGGTGAAATAACGTACGTGACGCGCCATAGTATTACGGTAGCAGATTTTAAGGGGAGATGATACATTTACTCTTTTGTCGCGAATACAAGAAGGCGCTCTGCCGATGTGCCCGGCGGCCAGCACGTCTGAAGGACGATGGTTTCTGAGGCAAACATCCGTTTGAGAAACGAGACGTCGGAAGGGGTAGTTATCTCCTTTGACGTGACGCGATAATCATACCGTGATCCTTCGTGCCAGATAAAAATTTCATCACCCGCATTAAGCTTTCCTAAAAGATAAAAAACAGCATTGTACTGTACAACGAATGCCGGAGTCGATGAGTGGGCAAAGTAGTAACCTAATCCGCCTCCACCGGGAAATGATGTTCCTGAGGCGTGTGCGATACCGATTTTGAGTGCGGCAGTATAGGCGGATGCATTATTGGGATCCACATTATAGATAACCGGTTCATCCACGAAGATTGCAGGAATTGTGATGCCATTTACGGTATATTTGCTTGTTGCTCCTTTAAGATCCAGACGGAATTGCGGGATAATTAATCCGCGGATATCTGATACCGAGAAAAAATCCGCAAGTATTTTATGGTACTGGTAATTGAGTTCTACAAATGCGATCGGGACGACGACCGTAAGGAGCCAAAGGAAAAAAACGGAGAGAGAGACCGCGATGATCGTCGGGATCATGAAGGGATGGGCAGTTCGATGGGTCTTCATGACGAGCGGGATTTTTTATGTGTTCGTTTGCGCACAACTTTTTGGGTTGATAGCGAGCCTGATAACACCAAGCTTATGCCCGTGATTCCACCAACGATAGCCACAATGGTAAACCATGTTGGTGACCCGGTGTTTGGCTGCGATGTCAGGGATTGCGTCTCAATATAGAGCGTCCTCGTGCACGTATCATTGGCGCCGGTCCAGATATTCTGGCTGTCGAGAACGTAGCCGTGGATCGTATAGGTCCCCGCGGTATTATATGTGGAGGAAAAGAGTCCGTTTGTGCTTTCCTGTGTTTGCCCATTCCCGAAATCCACTTTGTATTGTTTTATCCCGCCCTTATTATCATATCCGGTCACCCGGAACGTCACCGTAGAGGGCGCCTGAGTGTAGTTACCGCTTAAAATAAATAGATTTGAACAAGCGGATTTCTGTGTCTCAAGTGGAGATGCACTCACTGACACAGTCGTTTCGCAAGTAGAAGACGATTTCCAGTTACCGGCTGCGTCTTTAATAAACACTTTCGCGGTGAAGGATCCTGATATATCAAATCGGTGATCAATCGTATTTGATGGAGACTCCGCTTCTTGGCCGTCCCCGAAATAATACAGATAGTCGCTTATCGGTCCTGCGCTGTCCGTCCCCTGGGCGGCAAACGAAACGGTTGCAGGAATCAGTGAATTATTCCCTTTTGTCACACTCAGGCTTGTGCAGCTGCTTTGTTCAGCCGGGGCGGGGGTCGGCGTTGTCGGGACCGAACCCATATAGCTTGTGGATGATCCGTTGCAATCGCCTGCGTACCATGTGAGATAGTCGACGCGATCGCCATCATTGCAAAACCAACCGAAGAGTGTTTGGCATGATTTTTTATAGACGTCAATTTCCGTGGTTGTTCCGCACGCTGCACCCGCAACCGTTTGAGTCGTATCAAAATGAGAAACATTGTTCTTGCAACTTACCTGTTTACCGTCACAGGAATATTTCACAACAAATGGGCCGGTACTTGTACACGCGCCTTGTGTTGTATCACAGCCCTTCGTACAAGTATCGCCCTGGCCATTCGTGCCGGAGCCACAAAGATTGGTATAGATGCCGCTTCCGTATCCGATTGCGGCGAATATAACGTTAGATTGAGGTAAATAAAAGAATAGTCCGAATACAAAAAGAAACGTGAGAACTAATTTTTTCATTATTAAACCTGCGTGATTTGATTATACTGGCGAGTGATTGTCTTTTCAAGGCGCCGCACGCATACTTGTACATTTGCCTGTTCTTTCGTATACTTTACCCGATGATACTCTCCGATCGTGATATTAAAAAGGCGCTTAGCGCCGGGAAAATAAAAATTACTCCAAAACCCGATTACGCCACACAGCTCGGTAGCTGCATGATTGATTTGCAACTCGGGAACGTATTCCGGGTCTTTAATCACAGCAAAACGCCGTATCTCGACCCGCAGGACCCGAAAACCCTGAAAGACGCGACAGCTGAAGTCATTATGGGGCCAAAAGAGCCCTTTATCCTTCACCCCGGTGAATTTGTCCTTGCCATGACTCAGGAATATATTGAGATGCCTGATGACCTGACGGGTCGGCTTGAAGGTCGCTCTTCAATCGGCCGGATGGGCGTTGTTATCCATTCGACAGCGGCCAATATCGAGTGCGGATTTCGGGGGAATATCACGCTTGAACTGGCCAATATGGGGCGGATCCCCGTTATGCTCTATGCAGGCATGCGGATTTGCAGTATCTCGTTTGAACAGCTGTCAAGCGCCGCAGAAATTCCATATTATAAGAAAAAGAGTGCGAAATATGTCGGACAGAAATCCCCGCAAGCCAGCAAAATTGCACAGGAACAATAGTACTTTTTACAAAACGGATTCATGAAAAACCACGTTCCCACCGTTGCATTTTTAGGCGATTTAACCGCGGATGTTTATAAGAGCCAAAATACCGTAAAACTTGGCGGCGCGGCACTCAATAGCGCTATTTGGGCAAAACGGCTGGGTGCAAATCCAATTATATTTTCCGCTGCAGGTGACGATGCGATGGGTGTTAGGTTTATCAAAGAAATGGGAAAACGAGAACTTGATGGGTCATCGGTCAAAGTTATAAAAGGGGAAACATCTTCAATTGAAATTTTCGTAAATGGATCGGGGGAACGGCAATATGGGGTTTGGAAGCCCGGGGTATTACCCGAGTATCATATTGATGAAACGGATAGTAAAAAACTGAAACACGCTGACGCAGTGTGTGTGACAATATATCCTCAGTATTTTCACGTGTTATATGAACTTCGGCGAGTGAAACCGCGCGCGAATAACAGAAAAAAACCGTTCGTTGTCGTTAATTTCGGCGATATGAAGGAATTTCATGATGATGTCACGATGGTCCGGGATTCTATGGGAGGCGTTGATATGCTCGTATTTGGCTTGGATAAGGATCGCGATGAAGCGATGATTAATACACTTAAAGATGTGGTTCCAAAAGAAAAATTACTGCTTATCACCCTTGGTTCATCCGGATCCGTCGCCTGGTACCGTGGGATTTATTATGCAGAGCCTTCCCTCGACGTCACGGTGAAAGATACGACGGGAGCGGGGGATGCATATCTTGTTGGATTTCTACTTTCATTTCTCGCGTCGAAGAATATTCAAACCTCTTTACACGCCGGTAGCCGGCAAGCTTCACAAGTTATTCAGAAAATCGGCACCTATTGACATTGTTTGTTCTCTTTTCGCATACTATATATACCCTTCACAATAAGAATTGTTACGGGTATAACTTCTTCTAATCCAAATCCTGAAGTACGGATTTGGAAAGAAGCGTAAATATGTTCGATCATATCTTCGGGCTCATTCTTTTGGGATTGGGGATAAAGTCTCCGGTTACTAGCCCGAATGTCATGGGTGATTCAACAACACAATCAGCGGTGACCACGGATCGATATCACATGGCAACGGGAAGTGGGGATCATGTAAGTCCGCCGCCTTTTGATTATCATGGCACAGCAACTGGAAGGGGATATGCCGGAACGACTTCGGGTACTTTGCCTCCGCATCTTACTGATACTCATCGCACGAGCACAACCTCAGGAAAACCGTATGTACTCAGACTCGGGGTGTTGCGGAAGGATCTGACGATGGATATTGAAACCATTCGTAAAGAGGCCTCTGCATCAATGAAGCCACGGCTTTTCGCATTTCAACAAAAGCTCACGACAATCACGGATCACACAAAACAGTATACCGTTAGCGATATTCAAAACAGATTGACTGCACTGAATATCAAACGTACGGATACAATGACCGGACAACTCAATAAGATGTCAGATCTTTTGGGCCGCATTGCTTCGATGGGTGCAGATTTACAGAGTAATGGGAAAGATACCAGCGGCCTTGATGCCGCCATCACGCAAGCACAAAGCGCGGTTAAAACTGCACAGGACGCGGTTGTTGCGCAAGCGGGAAAGCAATACGTTATTACTATTACATCTCAAACGAATCTGAAAAGTGATGTAAGTGCGGTTGAACAAACACTCGCCTCCGATTTTAAAACAGTGTACGGGTTACTAACCAGTGCAAGAACAAGCATGAGTAATGCTATAAGGGTTCTTGCGACCCTGAGGGGAGAAAAAGTTCCGAGTACGATCACGAAATAAAACGTATGAAAAGAAAAACGCCATTGGTATTTATTATCCCCGCTGTAGCGGTCATGGGGATTATTGCTGTGGCGTTTTACATGAGATCGTCAGCTTCTGTGCCGACAGCGGTAAATCAGGTACAACTTCCACGCGGCTTCGGTGATACGACGGGCGGGAAACCAACGACGTTTTTAGGGGGTCTGTTTGGCGGGGGCACAAGTCCTATCCCTACACCGACCGTCGCACCGAGTACTGCTGCTGGTTTGTCGGGTGAGTTGAATAGTACCATTGATGACGGGGGACAAGCAGACCTCAATGCGCTTTCAAAGGAAGCAAGTGGACTGTAATTAGGGAGTAGAGCTTAGAGCATTAGCAAATTAGAGTTTAGTAAATTAGTGTTTAGAGTTTAGTTACGACAACAACGAAGCTCTAAGCTCTAAATCCTAAATTCTATTTCACCGTGACACTCTTCGCCAAGTTCCTGGGCATGTCCGGATCATACCCCCGCTCGATGGTCAGGTAGTACGCGAGGAGCTGCGCGACGATGACGTTCGGGATGATCGTCGCAATCCCCGCATCAGGAACCGGGATGTAATAATCAAACACCTCGTGCGGTTTATAGGAAATGCCGATAATAAACCCGCCCCTGGCCTTCATCTCCATGGCTCCTGCAAGGTTTGCACCATATGTTTCATCCTTAGGGAGAAATGCGATACAGGGCGTGTCCTTCTCAATAAGCGCGATAACACCATGTTTGAGTTCGCCTGCGGCAAATCCCTCCGCGTGAATGTACGAAATTTCCTTGATTTTAAGCGCGGTTTCCAAAGATGCCGGATAACTCATCCCGCGACCGATGACGTAAATATGCTCTTTATTTTTAATCCGTTTGGCCAGCTTTTCGATAACGCTGACCATCCTGTCTGATAAAATTTGTTTACTTACATTAACAGCACGGGTCAATATTTTTTGTCCTTCACTCACGTTACCCGCCGTTGCATAGGCGAGTAGGAGTGCGTAGGCGATTTTTCCGGTGAACGCCTTCGTTGATGCCACTGCTTTTTCCGGTCCTGCGCCGATGAGTATCTGATAATCGGATTCACGGTAAAGTGTCGAACCCATTGTATTCACAAGCGACACGATTTTTGCTTTTTTTGTTTTTGCTTTACGCACTGCTTCAAGGGTATCCATCGTTTCACCTGACTGGGAGAGCGCGAATATGACACTATTGGGCGTCAAAAAATTCATCTCGTATTCAAATTCACTCCCAATCGCTGCATTCACCTGGCGTTTTGCAATAATAGCAAATGCGATAGATGCGGCCATACAGGCATATGCCGCCGTCCCGCATCCGACCATGTACGTTTCATCTGCTTTTTTGATGATCGGTATAAGTTCGGTCGCGAGCTGTGCGCCGTCGGCTGCAATATCGGCAATAATAGCCGGCTGCTCATGAATTTCTTTGAGCATATAGTACGGATATTTCCCTTTTTCTACCTGTGTTATTGACCAGGTCAAAAGTACCTTTTTCGGCTTTATATGATCACCAGTTCTTGCGTTAAATATCATAATGCCTTTTTTCGATACCAGCGCCATCTCGTTGTCCTCCAAATAATGCACCTGTTTTGTATATGGGAGGAGTGCGGCAGCATCGCTTGCGAGCAGATTTTCCTCAATCCCGAATCCGACGACGAGCGGTGACCCGTTTCTGACGGCTATAAACTGCTCAATCTTCGTGTTCATGACGATGAATGCGTTAAGACCCTCCATCTCATTAAATGCTTTCTGGACTGCTTTACTGAAGAGCATGGTTTTGGCAAATTCCTCAATAAGGTGGACGGCAACTTCGGTATCCGTCTCGGAAATAAATTTATGACCTTTTTTAAGGAGTTTCGCCTTGAGTTCCTGATAGTTTTCAACGATTCCGTTATGGATAATTGCGATCGTCCCCGTGCAATCAAGATGCGGGTGGGCGTTTACATCCGTGACGCCGCCATGCGTGGCCCAGCGCGTGTGTCCGAAGGCAAAAGAACTCGGCGGAAATTCATCGACCGTCGCGTCTCCGATTTTACCGGTTTTTTTCTTTACGATGATTTTACTTGTCTTTTTTTTATCAAGTGGGACAGCTGCAATTCCCCAGCTGTCATATCCTCTGTATTCAAGGCTCTTTAACCCCTCAAGTACTATTTTTGATGCTTTACTCGACTCACCGACATATCCAAAAATACCACACATATTTGTCTCCTTCAGAAAAATTCAAATTTCTAAGCACAAAAATCAAAATAATATCAAAGCTCAAAACCTAAAAGTAGTTTTTGATGTTTTTAAAAGTATTTTGGATTTGGAATTTGGAATTTTGTGCTTTGGGTTTATTTAGTTAAATAGGGGAGCGATCTTCCTCAGTCTTCATTATTCCTAAACTTACGTTCAGGTTTTCTGAATGACTGTTGCGGTAGGGAAAACTACCGAAGGGTACCCGCAGATTAACCAAGAAAATTTCATTTTCATTCGAAATTGTTCTTTGGTTTCCGATAACTCAGAATAAATTCTTCGAATTTTTCTGAGAAACCCTTTCCTCGTATCCCAGCTCTTCGCGAAGGGCTGGGCCACACGCTTGACGTACAATTTACCGCTCCTTGTTAATGTTCCTTTCAGGATTAATGCTACGCCTGTTATTTTTGGAAGTCAAGCGTTGCCGCGCTTTAGTCGGAGTGCAATTTGTGCGCACCTCTCAAGCAACACAAATAATCGACTTCTGGGGTCCATACGCTCGCGTGAGCGTGCTGGCAAATTGTACTCCTCCTCGCGTCTTGGGCGTTTAGTATTTTATTATAAATTCTTTTAACAGTTTTTTCTCCGTTTTTCCTTTAATGGATGCTTTGATCTCAAAATATTTCTCAATGCCTGAGTGGGAGAGCTTTTCCTTGAGTAATTCATCGACCTGGAAAATGCCTGCGGAATTACTCATGGATATATTTATCTGGACTGGTCGGTCGCTTCCTTCCTGGATTTCAATCCCCTCAACTGCATAGGCAGAGAGAGAATGGATGTTGACAGCCCCTGATTCGTAGGGGATCCGGGACCTGCCCTGGCTCATATCGAGTGCGTCCGCCACCCGGACGATACCGGCTTCGATTGTAAGCGGTCTGCCGTCGCTCCTGTGGCTGATGATGGCGTGAAGGGTGTCGGAGATGACGATTGTCCGTTCCTTGATTGGGAGAAACGTCAGGAGTTCGTGGAGAAGCGGGTTGGCGATAAACAAACTGTACTCCTCATGATTTTGCCGGTGGATGGACATCCCCATGTCGTGAAGCACGCTTGCCAGGAGTACAACCACTTCCGCATGATGGTCTGTTAGATTGAAATTCTTCACAATTGACATCTCGACGTGGTGTTTCCGCAGAATCCGTAGAATCCGAAGCGCAATATTTGAGACGATCTGGAAGTGCACCGGTCCGTGATCGGTCATTTCAAGACGGTCAATCGCGTTGACGTTTAAAATATTCCAAAGCGTTATGATTTCCTCGTTTTCATTAATGCGTTTAAGCGTTTCTTCAAGGAGGATGTTGCCGTTTAACGGAACGTGGATGATCTGCGTTTGAGTGCTCATTTAAGGAAGAGTATATCAAATACGGCAAGAAACTGACAGATGACTATAAAATCATTGCGAATTGTGATACAACAACCAGTATGCCAGGTAGTAGTCCGCATTACTACATTGGTGTAGAAAGATATTATGCGGGATCACTATTTCGTATGCCAGGTAGTAGAATTTCGACACGGTTTTATCTTTGCCCGTGTTCTGGTAGGATTATTTGGTGTAATGAGGTTTTTTGTGTAATGAAAGGACGATGAGATTTCGAAAACCGTAAAAGGCAAAGGTCGAAATTTCACTAGGTGGTATGAAAAAGCCGGTGTATGTATCCGTCATGGGTTTGATTGGCAGTGGTAAAACGACTGCGGTTCGGCTCATCGCAAAAGAACTCGGATTCACGCTTCTTGAGGAAAACTTCGGGGAAAATGCCTTTTTGCCGCGATTTTACAGTGATATGAAGCGTTGGGCGTTTCATTCACAGACTTTTTTCCTCATGGAAAAAATCTCGCAAATCCTTGAAACAAGTACCTTACTTAAAACAACATCGATTATTCAGGATACGCCGATTCAGCAGGATGTATTCTCCTACGCAAAGGCGCAGCATGTGCTGGGCAATATTGACGATGCTGAGTGGCGGCTGTATCAGAAAATTTACAAATCATTTGAACCGTATTTCCCGAAACCGGATTTCATCATTTACCTTGAAACGTCGCTTCCTACGATCATTGATCGTATTGAGAAGCGCGGAAGAGCGTATGAACAAAAAATTCCGCAAAGCTACCTTGAACTCCTTGATATGCTTAACCATAAATGGCTAACAGAGAATAAAACGATTCCTGTTCTTGTCATTGAGACGGACGGACTGAATATTGTCAGAAGCAGAGTCGCGCAAAAGGCTATGATTGATGCCGTTACAAAACGCCTGAACACACAGTGAACTGTTGTTATGAATGATCAATTACAGGGGATAGAAGTTCTTATTTGGGATATCGATGGGACATTGTACCCAATCGATGATGTTATTTCAAAAGAGGTTTTTGAATCAGCCTATTCTGCCATTTGTGAATTGACCGGATGGCCGCGCGATAAAGCGATTGAGGAATTTGAAAAAATACACGGGAAAATTACACTAAGTGCGACGGAAGCTGTTGGGATAATCTGTAATGTGACGACTGCCAAAGCAGCGGGATACACAGATAAGTATCTCAACCGTTTACGGTTTATCAAACGGGATACGAAACTCATTGCACTTTTTGAGGCACTTTCAGGTTTTAAACATTTTATATTGGGAAATGGTTCACGGGGGCCGATTGCTAAAGCACTTGACGTTTTGGGGATTGCGCGTTCCACGTTTATTGAAATTGTGACCTCTGAAGTTGTCGGGGTGAATAAACCGAAGGATAACGGATTCCGCTATATTCTTGAGAAAACAGGGTTGCCGGCCGCCTCGCATCTCATGATCGGAGACCGGGAAAAGGTGGATCTTATGCCCGCCAAAGCGCTCGGCATGAAGACCTGTCTCGTGTGGTCGGTGAAGCCAAGCATGATTGCGGATGTTACGATCCCCACGGTATACGAGCTTTCACAGGTATTAATCTAATTCGGTTATATCGTTAGCGTTTCATACGAAATCCTCGTTTCGTCCAGTATTGGAATCTCTATGACCAAAGATGCGTGTCGGTCGCCAACGGACATTGAGATCGGGGCTTCAGTTTCTCTCCCTTCGACTGCGCTCTGGGCAAGTGTGAAATAACTCGTTTACCCCGAGTTATACCGAGGGGCAAAGTGAATCCGGACTCAATGTTGTTGGCTCCCTATGCATTTTGTTCTAAAATCTTTCGCGACTATTTTTAATTATTAGAAGCGCGAAGTGAAGCGCACAAATTGCTCAGCACTGTCATGCAGGGTATGGATTAGTATTTGCCGATATTTTATGTTGCCTGACAGTTGCGCACAAATTGCGCGCAAACCGAAGCGATATTGTATCAATCAGGCACATTTGAAAAAATTCCCGATATGGTAAGATTGTTTTATGGTACGCGGAAAACTCATTGTGTTTGAGGGGACGGACGGGTCGGGGAAAGGGACGCAGCTTTCCCTACTCGTCGATACATTCAAGGCCAGAAATATTGCCTACGAGACGATGGACTTTCCCCGCTATGAAAAATCTTTTTTCGGAGATCTCGCCGGTCGGATGCTTGCGGGCGACTTCGGCGGCGTTAATGCGATCCCATCAGAACTAGCTGCGTTGCCCTACGCCTGCGACCGGTGGCTTCTCAAAGAAGAATTACTGGTGTGGCTTGGCGCCGGAAAAATTATCGTGAGCAACCGCTACACCGCATCAAGCGCGGTGTATCAGGCGGCAAAAATGGTTCCGGAAAAGCAATATGGATTTCTGGATTGGGTCTATAAACTGGAACAGGAAGTGATAGGACTTCCGAAAGAGGATCTGGTGTTATTTTTCCATGTTCCGGTCTCTGTATCTCAGGAGCTTGTTGTCAAAAAGGCGAAGCGTTCGTATCTCGGGGATAAGAAAAAAGATATTTATGAGGAAAATGTCGGTATCCAGGAATCAGTTGAACGGCTTTACCTCGCTTTGGCTTCAACACGCAGCAATTGGCGGACGATCGAGTGTGTCGAAAACGGACTTATAAGAACGCCTGATGCGATACAAAAAGATATACTTGACGTCCTGCGGGCAAACGAGGTAGTGTTATAGGTTGTTATTCCCGCGGAGGCGGGAATCCCGGTATTTGATCCTCGGGTCAAGCCCAAGGATGACAGAGTATTATGAAACGAAAAAAATTCACACAAGGGCGATTAACCGTTGTAGCGGGACCGATGTTCAGCGGCAAAACGAGTAAACTCGTCGCGATGGTTGAGGTATTTACCCGCATGGGACATAAAGTATTGACGGTAAAACCAAAACTCGACAACCGCTACGGAGGGAAAAAAGAAATTCACTCGCACGATAATAAAAGAACACCGGCCATTGTCGTTGACGGTGAATCACCGGAATCGATCATCGATAAGATAGTGGCAACGGGCGCCGATAAAGTTATTTTTGACGAGGTCCAGTTTTTCGATAAACGGAAAGTGATGAAAGTTATAGAGGTTCTCCGGAACCAGGGGATTCACGTCATCGCCGCAGGGCTTCTCTACGACTATCAAAGAAAACCATTCGGAAGTACGCCGGACCTGATGGGGCTTGCTGATGAGCGGCTTGAGTTGTTTGCCATTTGCCAGAAATGCGGAAGTCTCGCCCGACACACAGAGCGCGTGAGCGGTGGCAAAGGGCAGATTGTTGTCGGCGCCGCCGGGATGTATATCGCGTCGTGTGAAAAGTGTCATAAAATTTATAAATGAGGAGGGTTTATGGCTTTTAGTATTTTGCAGGAATATTATGTTCAATCAAAAGAGGGCAAAAGCTACTATAGAATTATGCAGTGTAGAGACAGTAAGATATTTAAAAGAGGTAATGGTGTTGAAGCGGGATGGGATGAAGAAGTTGCATCGACATTCTGGGTTGTGGGAGCTAGCGCAAAGCAGGGGGAATTGCATGGCATTCATAGGGTTGAAGAAGAGATATTTGATCAAAATGGTAAACCGTATATCCGATGGAAGACTCCAGCAAATCCAGAGGATGAATCAATAGCCATATTGGAAACTCCGATTACGAAGATTCTTGATCAGTATGAAAAACTTGACCCTGAGAGTGGTTACCATCCAGACGGTTCAATTGTCTTTGCCGGCGAACATCATTTGCATCCGACTGTGGCTGCGTATAGACAAGGGGTGATTTTTTCGGCTAATGCATGAAAAAAATATCAGCTACGGCCCCTGTCATTGGCGGGAAGCAATATCATATAGCTCTTGGTCCAGGAGACGTTTCGCGGTATGTGATTACTCCGGGTGATCCCGCGCGTGTCAACAAAATTGCATCCCTCTGGGACAGCGCCCGTGAAGTTGCCTACCACCGCGAATATCACACGATGCGGGGGAAATATAAGGGAGTTGACCTATCCTGTGTCTCCGGCGGCATCGGTGCGCCGTCGCTTACCATCGCCATCGATGAACTTTCACGGATCGGTGTTGACACCTTCATTCGCACCGGGACGTGCGGCGGAATTCAGAAAGGTCAAAAAAATGGGGATCTCGTGATCTCAACCGGTGCTGTTCGTTTTGACGGAGCAAGTCGCGACCTCGTCGCCGTTGAGTATCCCGCGGTTGCCAACTATGAAGTCGTTATGGCGCTTATTCAAGCGGCTGAAGAGTTGAAGGTCCGCTATCATGTGGGTATCACTGCATCATTTGACACATTTTATACCGGTCAGGGGAGACCGGCTTTGAATGGGTATTTACCAAGCAGCAAAGAGAACGTGATTCGCGATATGGAAGCGGCGGGTGTCGAGAATTTTGAAATGGAAATCGGTTCATTACTTACTTTCGCAAGCATTTTTGGGAAGCGCGCGGGGGCGGTTTGTGTTATCGCCGCCAATCGTGTGAATGATGAATTTCGGTTGACCGATGAGATGGAAAAACGTGCAGGTGCGGTTGCCTCACTCGCTGTTACTATTTTAGCCGGTTGGGACAAAAAGAAGAAAAAGGCGGGGAAACCCTACCTTTATCCCTCGATGCTGTAGCCGCAGCCGATTTTCGCCTCTGTCCGCTCAATTGTTCGAAACCTATTTTTGTATATTAATATGCTAACATATTAATATGTTAATTTGATACGCTATTGAGTATGGTTTGAACGGGAGGACGGCATGATACAATAAGTAGTATGAAAACCACCGTTTACCTCGTGCGACATGGCGATGTGCATAATCCCGATCAGATCATGTATGAACGGTTGCCGGGATTTAAGCTAAGTGAACTTGGGAAAAAACAAGCCCATACATTAGGTAAATTTCTTGCTGATAAAAAAATCACCACAATTTATGCAAGCCCTCTTGACCGAACCCGTGAAACCGCAGACATCATTGCGTCCTATCACAATGGGCTTCCGGTTTCCCACGATGAGCGGTTACTGGAAGTATCAACGACGGCCCGAGGGAAAAAAGTTGTAGACCTCGCTGCCGAACACTGGAATTTTTATACACCGAAGTATCTCAAAAACGGTGGGGAACGACTCGGCGATATCTGGAAGCGGATGAATGAGTTTATTATGCACGCCGTGGCGAAACACAAAGGAGAAGAAATCGTGATCGTGTCCCACGGCGACCCCGTGATGGTGGCATTCACGAAACACAGCGGCAAACGGTTGACGCTAGCTGCCATCCGAGGAGAAATGTACGTGCAGACGGCAAAAGGGTTTCGGATGGTTTTTGAGGGCCTGAGTCCGGTAGAGATTGATAAATTGGATTTTTAGACCGGAGAGTTTAATTATCCATGCTAAATGCGCTTCAGGTCGGCACACGTTTTGTACGCATCCGTCAACGCTAACGTAATACATTCCATATAATTGAGCCTTCGCGTGGGGAGCCAACAAACATTGAGTCCGGATTCACTTTGCCCCTCGGTATAACTCGGGGTAAACGAGTTATTTCACACTTGCCCAGAGCGCAGTCGAAGGGAGAGAAACTGAAGCCCCGATCTCAATGTCCGTTGGCGACCAAACGTCTAAGCTGTTCATTGTTTCTCTCGCTGGTGACGGTGCTGCAAAACGTATACCTCCCCGCGCATTTCTATTATTTTCAGGTTATGTGCCAATAAACTTGACCAAATGCCGGGTAAATTGATAAAATAGTCCATGGGTCAACAAATAGCTCCATATCTCACAAATCTTGTCGATCTTCACCTTCATTTGGGTTCATCATCTACGCCGCATTTTCTCTGGGAACTTGCCCACGAACAGGGGATACGGCTTAAGGAAAAAGACTATTTTACCTTCATCGATTCGATTACCATCAAAGAACAAATAACGTATGACAAATACCTCAAGTTTTTTGACCTTACGGAACTTATCCAGTCTTCGACATATGCAATTGAGCGGGCGGCCCATCAGGCTGTGAGTCGTGCATACCGGAAGGGGAATGTGCGCACGATGGAAATCCGGTTTAATCCGATGCTCCGGAACAGGAGCGGGCAGCAGGATCTTGATAAGATCATTTTCGGTGCGGTCGTGGGTATCAAACGGGCGTGTATGGAATATCCCGTCCGCGCGGGACTCATTCTCATGATGGACCGGCGGTTTACCAAAGAACAAAACGAAATTATTGCCGGAAAAGCCGCGAAATTTGCTCCTGAAGGCGTTGTCGGGCTGGATATCGCAGGGCCGATAACCTCCTCGTTTCGTGTGAGCGATATTGTCGGTGCCGTAAAGATAGCCCGTGAAGCGGGAGTGAAAATTACTATCCATACTGGTGAGGTGACGGGAGTCGCGGAGATGTGGGAAGTCATTAAAACATTATCCCCGGACCGTATAGGCCACGGTATCCGCTGTGTTGATGATCCCAAATTAATGGAATATTTACGTGATGAGAAGATTACACTTGAGGTTTGTCCGCTCTCGAATCTTCAGACTAGTGCCGTCAAAACCTGGGAAGAGATGAAAACAGTTATTCAAACACTTCTCACGCACCATGTGCCGCTTACCATCAACTCTGACGGGCCTGAGTTGTTGGGGACAAGCGTTAGGGAAGAATTTGAATTGTTACTGGATAAGCATATCATGACCGTTTCTGACATTACGGCATGTACGAAGGCGGCACTCGAGGCGACATTTGTGCGATAAGGAGGCAATATGGAGGATAAAATTTCGAAAGAGGGAATTACATTCGATGACGTACTACTTCTGCCGGGCTATACGGATTTTAAACGTGCGGATGTCGATCTGACAACGAAACTCCATAAGCGGCTTCAATTAAAACTCCCCATCATTTCTTCTCCGATGGATACGGTTACTGAGGAAACCATGGCAGTGGTCCTGGCGCAAGCAGGTGGTCTTGGGATTATTCACAGAAATTTATCAATCGATGATCAAGCGAAGCAGGTTTCCGGTGTAAAACAGAAAAATTACCAAGTTGGAGCGGCAGTTGGCGCGGGCACCGACTTGGAAGCCAGGGTTGATGCTCTTGTGAACGCGAAGGTTGACGTATTGGTTGTCGATTCCGGTCACGGAAATACGAAGTTTGTTGTCGATTCGGTCCAGTTGATTAAAAAACGTTTTTCGGATGTAGTTGTTATGGCCGGTAATGTTGCCACATATGACGGCGCCAAACGGTTAATTGATGCAGGCGCGGATATCCTGCGGGTTGGAATGGGCCCGGGGAGCATCTGTACAACCCGTATTATCACTGGTATGGGTGTGCCGCAGCTGACCGCTATTGCCGAAGCCGTGAAAGCGGCAAAGGGGACTGGCGTCACCATTATTGCTGACGGGGGAATACGCCAAATCGGCGATATGGCCAAAGCCTTTGGGATAGGAGCCGCCGCCGTCATGCTCGGGAGCTTGCTCGCAGGATATGACGAATCTCCGGGTGAAGTTACCATAATTAATGGCGCAAAGTACAAGCAATACCGAGGCATGGGATCAGTGAGCGCCATGAAAAAGGGGAGTGCCGAGCGGTATGGGCAATCGAAAGAGACAGAGCAGAAGAAACTCATATCGGAGGGTGTCGAAGGCTTGGTGCCATATAAAGGAAACGTTACGGATTATTTTGACCAGGTGACGGGGTCTTTGCGTTCTTCATTTTATTATGTCGGCGCCAAGACAATGGCGGAATTCCAAGCGAAAGCACGGTTTGTCCGGATAACGCCAGCCAGTCTCATCGAAAGTCACCCGCACAGCATTGTGATACGTGATCCCGGCGCCAATTATACCCTCTGATATTTCTTTCTTGCAAAGGGAAAATAGATACACTATTATAAGTGTAATTGTATGATCTAACATCTTCTTCATTACCTTCGTTTTGCTTATTATTTCTGCCCGTACGTTATTTTATTAAAGGAGACTACATATGAAGACATTAAAACAAACAGATCCGCAAATTGCGAAACTCATTGACTTAGAGGATAAGAGACAACGAGATGTGCTTGAAATGATCCCCAGTGAAAATTATGCATCGGCCGCAGTGCGTGAAGCACTCGGAAGTATTCTTACCAATAAATATTCAGAAGGATACGCCAATAAGCGGTATTATCAGGGGAACCGGTTTGTTGATGAAATTGAATTAACTGCCGTAGAGCGTACAAAGAAACTGTTTGGTGTGCCCCACGCCAATGTGCAACCATATTCCGGATCACCGGCGAATGCCGCCGTGTACTTCGCGCTTCTTGCTCCCGGTGACAAAATCATGGGATTAAAGCTTTCCGGCGGGGGGCATCTGACGCACGGACATCCAAATGTCACGTTTTCAGGCAAATATTTTACTTCCGCGCAGTTTGATGTTGAGCAGGACGGTTGGATTGATATGGATAAAGTGGCAGCTCTTGCCAAAATAGAAAAACCGAAGATGATGGCAATCGGAACGACTGCATATCCGAGGGTTCTAGAATGGGCAAAATGGAAAGCCATTGCCGATTCCGTGGGCGCTTTTCTTTTAGCTGACATTTCTCACGTTGCCGGCATGGTGGCAGTCGGCGCGTATCCGACGCCCGTAGCGTATGTTGATGTCGTCATGTTCACGACACACAAAACGATGAGGGGTCCCCGCGGAGCCGTCCTTCTCGTTACCGACCAGGGATTGCAGAAAGACGCGGATATGGGGAAAAAGATTGATCGTGCGATATTTCCGGGGCTTCAGGGTGGGCCGCATGATAATGTGTCAGCAGCTATCGCCGTCTGCATGAAAGAAGCGGCAACCCCTGCGTTTAAAAAATACGGCCACCAGATCGTGAAAAATGCCAAAGCTTTAGCCGCGGGGCTAACGGCCAAAGGCCTGACGTTAACGACCGGCGGCACGGATAGTCATTTGATCGTTATAGATTTACGCAAGGAGAAGGTCATAGGCAACATCGTTGCGGAAGCGTTGGAGGTGGCCAATATTGTGGCTAATTACAACACGGTGCCGCACGATACGAACCCGCCGATGTATCCGTCAGGAGTCCGCTTGGGGACGCCGATTTTGACGACGCGGGGCATGAAAGAGGAAGATATGAAAACGATTAGTGCGTGGATTTATGAGGTTGTCTGTGAAGTTTCTCATTACCGGTTGCCGGAGGCCAAGGAAGAACGAAGCGCGTTCGTAAAGCAAGTGAAGGTTGAATTATGGAAGAATAAAAATTTGTTGCGAATAGGGCGCGAGGTGAAACTGTTTGCCAGAAAATTTCCCGTTCCGTAACATCGGAGGTTTATGTATGTTTTGTCGGGGGGACCGAGAGCCGTTCATTGAAGAAAGTCGTTACGGCGTGCGGAACAGGTTTGCCGATGCGGCCTAGGAAATCAGCCATTTGGGTTACAACATACATATCGCGCTCATCAAGAGCCTGTTGGTATGTTCCATCCTTGAAACCGGGGATAATATCTTCAAGTAGCCTCTGAATATGGATTTCTTCGGGAGCTTCTGTTTCCTTTTGTTCAATGCGCACCCGTTTATCTGCTACGTCGTCGATAAGATTGGATTTTTCAATGTTCTTATAGTCTTTCGCCCAATCGTTTCGCCATGATTCAACCATTTGAGCCGCTCCTGCCGCGATCCGGTCCTGTCCTGTCGGAATAGATAAGATCAATTCAGTTTTAAACTGTTGAGGAATATCATTAAATGACAGTGAATCGATGAAGACATTATAAACCGCATTAAAATCAATCATATGAGCTTACAATACCGTACTATGTACTGTATTGCAAATAATTTGATTTGACCGTATAATACGTTCATTATCGCACTCAATAAGCTATCTCTTCCCTCCGGCTGAGTCGAAGGGCAATTGAGTGTTTGTTTAAAGAGATACGCAAGAAGGTTTAAGCACCGGCGTATCGGTGCTTTTTTTGATTCATAGCTTAACGATCCCGAGTTTGTCGAGGGAGAGTTTAGATATGATCAATCCGCCGAAGCGAACATTCGGATGTGTGGATGTAAACCACAAGACGAATTTGAGCGAAGGAGGATAGCGAGGAGATTCCCGCCTACGCGGGAATGACAAATATAATTATGCAAGAAATTACACTACAGGCATTACTTGAAGCGGGTTGTCATTTTGGCCACAAATCTGAGCGTTGGCACCCGAAAGCGTCCCAATTTATTTATACCGAGAAAGACGGAATCCACATTATTGATTTAGCCAAAACCAAAGCAGGTCTTGAGGCGGCGGGAGAACATATTAAATCCGTGGTAGCAGGCGGGGGTGAGGTATTGTTTGTCGGGACGAAGCGCCAGGCACGGGGAATTTTGCAACAGGAAGCCGAAGCAGTCGGTGCGCCATATTTTTCCGAACGATGGATCGGCGGATTTTTAACGAATTGGGACCAGATCCGGAAAAATATTGAGAAAATTAACCGGATGACCGATGAACAGGCAACAGGCGCGTGGAAAAAATTTCCCAAGCACGAACAAACGAAGATGGCACGGTATTTAAGTAGGATAAAAATATATTATGGCGGAGTACTTCACCTCATGCAGGTGCCAGCAGTATTATTTGTCGTAGACACTCGTAAAGAAATTGCTGCTGTTCGTGAAGCACAGCGGCGTGTAGTTCCGGTTGTCGGTGTCGTTGATACCAATTCAGATCCGACAGGAATTGATTACGTCATTCCTGCAAACGATGATGCGGTCGGTTCGGTTACCTATATCGTTCATTACATAGCCACAGCGTATCAGGAAGGCAAAGATATTCTTAACAGGCGGAAGGAAGAAGAACAAGTAAAAAATGAGGAGCTCAGAGTAAAAGCTGAAGAAGCAAAGAAAAAACAGGATGAAGATGCTAAAAAAGTGTTGTCATTAAAAGAAGAGCAAAAACGCGAGGCAGAGAAAATGGCGAAGAAAGCCGCCGCAGCCAAAGTTGAAGTAAAAAAGGAAGCGGCACCCGAGTTGGCTAAACCAGGAGTCACAAAGAAAGCGGGGAAATAACTATGCAGATATCACTTGATTTACTGAAAAAACTACGGGCCGAAACATCGGCAGGTGTGTCGAACTGCAGACAGGCGCTTGAAGACGCAAACAGCGATTACGAAAAGGCGAAAAAATTGCTTATCGCCCGCGGCGTCGAAAAAGCGGCGAAGAAGGCAGACCGCAAAACAGGAGCAGGGCTTATTGAATCCTATGTCCATGGTGGGAAAGTCGGCGTCCTTGTTGAAGTCCGCTGTGAAACCGATTTCGTGGCACGGACCGATGCATTTAAAACCTTGACGCATGAGTTGGCCCTGCAGGTTGCGTCCATGAATCCCAAGGATGTCAAAATCCTGTTGAAAAGTGAATATATCCGTGATCCGAAGCTTACGATCGAAGCACTCGTCAAACAGACGATCGCAAAGGTCGGGGAAAATATTACCATAGCACGCTTTACGCGGATGGCGCTGGGGGAATAAGATCCTGCCGGAAACGTACAAATCGTATGGCATTAGGTGCGGTAGAAAAGTATTCTTCAACTACAAATCCTCAAGTTTTTGCACGAACACTATTCGAGCACGGTGCAACAAATCACACGCATGATATCGGTATTGTCCGGGGTGACTTGTCTGATCCTAACGGAGATAACTACGAAAGCAATACACTCGTTCATTCAATTTTTGAAAAGGCAGACCTGTTGGACAAGTTCAACGCGCGCGTAATGTATGAAAATGCAGAAACAGCGGTTGAGGCGATAAGCTCTCCGTATATCGACGGGCCTCAGATTCGTGCTAAGCTTCGCTTACTCAAAGTCGCAAAGGACCTGTTGCCGATATTCTTATGGGCGACTACTGATCGGAATGAATTGACCTCACACCAAGCAAACGAAATACTTGATGGTGACTATGTGATTTTTTCTTCAGACCGGAACCCGGCGGCACGGTACGAAATGAGTCGGTATAAAACAGGTGAACTGGTCGCCGGTTGGCTCATCAATTATGTGCGTTTTACCCTTAAGGATTCGCCGTATGATAATGCTAACCTGATAAAAGTTGACTCTGGTCTCTCGATAATCGAATCCGCGAAGAATGACCCTCATAATACCGTAGACACACTCGCATTTATGAAGGGCGAAGAAACGTTTTGGCAGCGGAATATGTTCATAAGTATTTTTAACTCATATCACTTTGGCTCAAATGATGACCCCGAGAAACTTGCTCAAAAAAGCGGTTTAACTCTGACATTCATCGACCATGTAAAGACAGGATCAAAAGAATCAGGTTCAGGTAAATATTATCTTTTATCATTGCCGAATACGTCTTACGATTCATTTCTACAGGTTGTGCGTTACTATTTTGATCATGATTATTTTTTCCATATATTCGGAGAAGATGAGACCCCGGAGACGCTGAATGACGCCCGAAATAACGGCAGGTTTAGGTCGGTTACGCGGGCGATATCTGATAATAAACTTATTATTCCGAAGCGATATTAACGTTCAACTGACCTGGATCTTATACGGTTCTTGACATTCAAGGCAGGAGGCGGGTAAGATACCTACAGCAATGGTTGACACAATACTTCAAAGAACGCGTGACCACATGAAAAAAGCCCTCGAGGTCACGAATCAGGATTTAAGTACGATTCGTTCCGGTCGCGCCACTCCCGCACTTGTTGAAAATATTATGATTGCGTCCTATGGCGGGAGCCAGCACTTGAGGCTCATGGAGATGGCGACCATTTCGACAATGGATGCCAAAACGATTGTGATATCACCATACGATCCATCACAACTAGCGGAAATTGAAAAGGGCATCTTAGCCGGAAGTAGCGGCCTAACCCCGGTTATTGATAAAGAGATCATCCGGATTTCACTTCCGCCATTATCGGAGGAACGGCGCCTCGAATATACGAAATTAGCAAAAGCCAAACTTGAAGGCGGGCGCATCATGATACGGCAGATACGGCATGAGGCGATGAAAAACCTGAAGAAAGAGGCCGATGAAAAAACCATTTCAGAGGATCAACAGGAGCACGGTGATAAACTTGTTCAGGAGATGACGGACGAGATGATTGCTGAAATTGACGCAATCGGCGCAAAGAAAGAAGCAGAACTTCTCCAGGTGTGAGAGTTTAGTTAATCCCTATTTACTTCTACCTCCGAATCATTGGATAATAGCTTCATCAGGTCATTATATTGTTTTTATGATAACCACTATTATCACCATTGTCGTATTTTTCATTATTCTCAGTATCCTCGTATTCGTTCATGAGCTTGGCCATTATACGGTTGCGCGACTCATAGGGGTCCACGTTGAGGAATTCGGGTTCGGATTGCCGCCCCGGATTTGGGGGAAAAAGATAGGGAAAACAATATACTCCATTAATTGGCTTCCGATCGGCGGGTTTGTGAAGCTCTCCGGAGAAGATGATGACCCGCCCTCCGCCAAGGCTTCGGCGGGCAAAGGGTCGAGCAAACAGACACTTTCTCAATATTTCTGGGCACGGAGTAAAACGGAACGCGTCGCGATACTCCTTGCTGGTGTGACCATGAATTTTCTATTGGCCGTTGGCATTACGACATATCTTTTGACGCAAGGCGTTTATGAAACCACTGGTCAGGTCCATATAGAACGTGTTGTCGCGGGAAGCCCGGCCGCCGCCGCCGGCATTAAGCAAAACGATATCATCACACGCGTAACGTACTCGCCTTTAGGTGTAAGTGGTGAAACAAAGAGCGTCATTGTGCCCAGTGATTTAGTGACGTTTACCCACGCACATGAAGGCGAGTCTATAACTTTTACTATCGTGAGGAACAGTTCGACATTTCCGGTCTCGTTGGTTCCGCGTAAAACGTTTCCGGCAGGGGAGGGGCCGATGGGTGTTGCAGTTTCGGACTTGGAGTTTAAGACGTATCCGTTATCGCGCGCGCCGTGGGTCGCAGTAAAACAAAACGTGGCGCGGGCGGGTGATATGTTTACCGGTATCTGGGGTCTTATCGTGAAGGTGGCACAGTTAAAGCCGGTGGGCGCAGATGTAGCAGGACCGATCGGGATAGCTCAAGTAACCGGTCAGGCGGTTAAGTTCGGTTTCCGCGCGGTTCTGGAGTTTATGAGTCTTTTGTCATTAAATTTGGCGGTGTTAAACGTTCTTCCGATTCCCGCGCTTGATGGAGGCCGTGTGCTATTTGTATTTCTTGAAAAAATATTAGGGCGGAAAATCGCCCCCGCGTTTGAGCGTTCGACCCATCAGATTGGGATGCTCATACTCTTGGCTCTGGTCGTTCTTATTTCAATACACGATATTCTCAGGTTGGCCCAGGGTGGTTGACAGGGAGAAAGAATATCATTTACGCTGACATAGCATGCGGAGTTCCTGGATTGATACGACGATTTGGATATTGTTGCTCCTATTTTTAATTCCGAGCGGACTTGCGGTTGCTTCATGGAACGATGTTCCCGGAAACCGGTTGTACGGTGTGAAGATCGCCATGGAAAATACGGTTTTAGCGCTCGCGCCGACGAGTCAGGCGAAAGGAGAATTGCAGATAGCATTCACCAATCAACGATTTTCTGAAGCGACGACGCTTCTTAACAACAGCGCATCGCCGGATGGTCTCGCGTATTTTACAGAGCAGGCGGAGGCGGCAAAACTGGCTATCGCACAAGCACCTCCCGGTCCGTCACGGGATCAGATGACTATTCAGTATGTAACGGCGCTTCAAAATGCGTCCAGTCAGCTTGAACAACAAAAACAGATATTCAACAAATATAACGGCGCAAGTGTTTCATCGGGATCCATTAATACAGCACCATCTGTCGTTCATCGGGAAGTGATTATTGTGAATCATGTAACCCAGGTGACGCAGGTTGTCGAGGTAATACATCAAATAGATACCACGCAAAATCAAATCACCACCATCATTCATGATGTTCAACTGCTTAATACGTATCAACCTGCAAATTCAGAACAGCAAAATACTGTAACGCCGACACCCGCGCCCACACCTCAACCGACATTTACACCGACACCCTCACCTTCTCCTGCTCCGGCCTTTCAAGAGTCCTCGCTTCAGACGACCAATTCGCCGACACCCACTTCGACGCCGGGGGGCCATCAGAATAATTATTGGAACGGGAATAACAACGGAAACAGCAACGGATACGGAAATAATGGGTATGGTAGCGGATTTGGTAAGGGGCATGGAAATTGAAGAAACGATGATCGCTGTATTCTTGACAACAGGATGGAAAACCCGTAGAGTAGAGAGCAACGCGATCCTTTAGAGGGAACGCTATGTTCCGAGCATAGCGAGCGGTCCCGCTAAGAACGGGGACGGATAAGCCCGAAATAGCTGTAAATAAGAGAGCTTAGAGTGTAGAGCATTAGAGTTTAGGATAACTAAATTCTAAACTCTAATCCCTAAACCCTAAATTAAGGTGGTACCACGAACAGCCGTTCGTCCTTATGGAGGAACGGTTTTTTTGTGGAGGAATATATGGCAAAACAATTTGATAAAAAGGAATTGAAGAAGAAAAGTGAAAACCTGTCGGATTGGTATACCGATGTGATTCTCAAAGCGACACTTGCCGATTACGGACCCGTCAAAGGCACAATGGTGATCCGTCCATACGGGTATGCGCTTTGGGAAAAAGTGCAGGAGATATTTAACGGGATGATCCGGCCGGCGGGTGTTGAGAATGCATATTTTCCTTTATTTATCCCGTATTCGTTACTCGAAAAGGAAAAAGAGCACGTCAAGGGGTTTTCACCGGAGCTTGCGATTGTGACGATCGGCGGCGGTGAAACGCTTAAGGATCCTCTTGTGGTCCGGCCAACGAGCGAAACCATCATGTATGAAATGTATAAAAAGTGGATTCATAGCTGGCGCGACCTCCCGATGCTCATCAATCAATGGAACAATGTGGTTCGGTGGGAGAAGCGCACGTATTTGTTCTTGAGGACGACTGAATTTCTTTGGCAGGAGGGGCATACGGTTCACGAGACGGAGCGGGAGGCCGTCGATATCGTCATGAAGGCACTGGATTGGTACCGGCAGGTGTATGAAGATTATTACGCAATTCCCTGTGTGTTAGGACGGAAAAGCGAATCGGAAAAGTTTGCGGGCGCCAAGGCAACGTTTGCAATCGAAGCGCTTATGCCGGATGGGAAAGCGCTCCAGGCAGGGACGTCACATAATCTCGGGCAAAATTTTTCCAAAGTCTTTGATATCCAGTTCCAAAGCCGTGAGGGCAAAATGGAATTTGCCTGGCAAACGTCGTGGGGACTTTCCACCCGGAGTTTAGGGGGATTATTCCTTGTCCACGGCGATGACAGTGGTCTCGTGCTGCCACCTAAAATTGCTCCAATCCAAGTTGTTCTCATGCCGATCATGAGAAAAGAGAACGATTCGGCATTATTGTCAGCGTATTGCGGCGAGATAAAAGAAGCGCTCAATAATGGAGGGGTAAGGAGTAAACTCGACGACCGGACTGAGACAAGCGTCGGCCGAAGGTTTAATGAATGGGAAGTGAAGGGCGTGCCGGTCCGGTTTGAGATCGGGCAAAAAGAATTCGATGACCGGAGTGTGACGATTGCACGCCGGGATACCGGAGAAAAGATCACCGTGAAGCGGGAAAATATGCTTGTGACCGTTGAGAAAATTCTCAAAGATATCCAGACGAACCTTTTCGCCAAAGCCAAGAAGTTCCTTGATGAGAATACGCGTGACGCGCAAAATTATCAGGAATTCAAAAATATTATGGCCACGGATCGGGGATTCATCCGGGCGTTTTGGTGTGAAGATGCCGCGTGTGAAGATGCGATTAAGAAGGAAACGAAGGCGACAACGCGTTGCTTACCACTTCATGCGAAAGAAGAACAAGGGAAGTGTGTTTACTGTGGAAAACCGGCTACACACCGGTGGATATTTGCCCAGGCGTACTAATTTTGAACGAGTAATTTTTAATGCGTGAAAATTTTTTGGACAGGTTGGCAAAAGTTACCGATAGTATTCGCTATACTACCAAAGATAGTCCTGTTTATGAAGTCGGCAATACGGGTCTATTTTTTCGGTTTAACCACTTAGATAGTAATTGTCGTGGGAACTTTGTGCCAGCAGACAGCATTACTTCCTCTCAGGATTTACCAACAGCGGCGTTATATGCGGGCATGTTTCGGATTGGACTGGGATCGCTCCATGAAACATACCGGAATGGATCCAATATTCCGGACTGGTTTACCCTAACAGATGACACACAACTCATATTTAACACAAATGATAGGTTTGCATCCGCTGTAGAAAAATTATTCTCCTACCATGGTCATAAAGAATTAGTAACCGGAAGCAAATTTACTAAATTTTGTGCGGTTTCCATTCAGTTTAAAAAGTTTTTAGAATTATCAGATGATGATGAGTTAATTCGGTATCTCAATGAAATACGCCATGGTAAATTATCAAGAAATGGGAAATACATAAAGGTATGAAACAAACGATCCCAGTTCAGTCAGCGTGCACTAGAAGCTATTAGGTCTTCGCCCGGGCGTATTGATCTCAATGTGAAGAATTCAATTTCTTTTTTTCGGGGTGCAGTTTCTTGTTACCGAGTTCAATAACTTCACTCAGTAATTTCAGAGCCTGTTCACGGGAGAACGGTTCGCGATGCATGGAAAAATCTGATTCGAGCTGGTTTTCTGTGAGGTTGCTTTCGGTAAGCTGATAATGATGAAGTAGATCTCCGGTTTGGATAATATCGCCGGCAGATAATTTGATATTAATTTGTTCCGGATGTTCGGAGTCTTCATGTATTGTTATATTTGCACACGTATCACCGGGGAGATTAAACGCGGAAGCGTAAGCCTTGCCTAACATTTTTTCGGTATTCTTATAAAGTTGGGAAATGAGAACCGTTTCATTTTCTTGAAGGATAAGCGTACTTTGCTGTGCCTCTCGTGCGAGTTCGGCTAGTGTTGATGGCATATGTATGATCTTTTTTAAGAGCGCTTGAATATAGCATGCAGACGGGCAAAACGCAAACCTATTGAGGAAGCATAGCTATTAGACTATACTCAAATTCTATGAAAACGATTGTCACCCATATCGGTCCTGACTGCGATGCCGTCACGAGCGTCTGGCTTGTGAAAACATTTCTCGTGGGTTGGGAAGAAGCGGCGTATGCGTTTGTGCCTGCTGGGACAACGCTTGGGAAACTTCCACCTGACGATGATGAAGAGATTCTTCATGTGGACACCGGATTCGGGAAATTTGACCACCATCAGACGGATGCAGACATCTGTGCCTCCACACTTATCTACGAAGAGATCAAAAGGATGCGCGGAGCGGACGCGGCCCTTGAGCGGCTTATTGCCATCGTCAACGATGTTGACCATTTCCGCGAAGTGTATTTTCCCAATCCGACTGCGGATTTTTGGGAATTCGGACTTGTCGCCCAGATTGATGGGTGGCGCCTTCTTTACGCCGACAATCCCATTAAAATTGTCGATCTCGGAATGAATGCGCTCGATGGTATTTACAAATCACTGCAGAATAAAGTATGGGCGGAAAAGGAGTTAAAGGAAAAAGGCGTTGAATTTACCACGAAGTGGGGGAAAGGTATTGGCGTCGTGACCCCTAACGATGATGTCGTCCATCTCGCTCAAAAAATGGGATATATGATCGCCATCCGCAAGGATCCGAAAAAAGGATATCTTCGTGTGAAAGCATTTCCGAAAAAAGAGATTGATCTCACACCTGTCTACGATATTCTCAAAGCGCAGGAGCCGGAGGCCACATGGTTCCTCCACGCAAGCCATCACATGGTCTTAAACGGAAGTTCGAAAAACCCGGATATGAGGGCCACAAAAAAAACACTACAACAAGTTATCGATGTCATAACAAACATAAAGTAAGTATATTAACATGTTAACATGATAATACGATAGTGTTTATAGGGAGGGAATGTATGGATATTAAAAATATTGCTGTTCACAATCCTGAGGCCAAAAACTTTATTTTTGGTCAGTCACATTTCATCAAAACCGTTGAAGATCTTCATGAGACCTTGGCCGAAAGTGTTCCGGGCATTAAGTTCGGATTGGCTTTTTGTGAAGCATCGGGCCCACAGCTCGTGCGAACAAGCGGAACGGATAAAGCGATGATTGATTTGGCCGCGAAAAATGCCCTCACTGTAGCCGCCGGGCACACATTTTTCATTTTCCTTGAAAATGCGTTTCCGATTAATGTTCTCTCTGCCATTAAAAATGTTTCTGAGGTCGTCACGATATTTTGTGCGACCGCAAATCCTACGGAGGTCATTGTCGCTGAAACAAAACTAGGGAGGGGAGTTTTGGGTGTTATTGACGGCGGGACGCCCAAAGGCACGGAATCGAAAGTAGAAGAAAAAAAGAGGAAAGAATTTTTGCGAACGATCGGCTATAAATTATGATTTTCGTTCATGGTTCATAGCTCATAGTTCATGGCTCATATGCCGGATACATGTGTATTTTGTGACGTTATAGCGGGGAAGCTACCCCGGACGCTCATATTTGAGGACACAGATACAATTGTCATAAAGGATATCCACCCGCAGGCTCCCGTCCATCTGTTAGTAATCCCGAAGGCTCATATAGCCGATTTTACGGCACTTTCCTCATCTGAAATTGCAACGTCGATGAAGGTTGTTGGACAAATGATTCATGATCATGGGATAAAAAACTACCGCATCGTGAATAACGGCGGAGGAGCCGAATTAATACGCCATGTCCACATCCATATCATAGGGTCAATTGATAAACATCGAAATCTGTAAATCGTGGTATAATAACGGAGGAAAGTAAGCCCGCCTACGCTTCCTTTGGGACTTTTCAGTACTATTCGTACACGTCCCAAAGAGCGCGTAATCGGCGGGTCTAAGAAACACTAAGCTCACTCATATTCGCTAAGTGTTTCTAAGAGGGGGTGTTTGTTTTTATGGTATTTGTTAAAGCACAACCAGGAGATTCATCCGATTCATTGATCCGAAAATTTACCCGCAAAGTTCTCGCCGAGGGAATTTTACAGGATCTCAAGAAACGTGAATTTTATCAGAAGCCAGCGGAAGTCCGTAAGGAGAAAAAACGCGAACTAGCGCGCAGACTTCGACATCCAAACAGAGGATAGCCCAGTTGTCATTGCGAATCGAGTGTGCGAGATGAAGCAATCTCTAAATAATTTATGGGACTGCCGCGTCTCCCTCGACTACGCTCGGGATCCTCGCAATGACAAGAAAAGATATGACGATTGCTCAACTACAGGCGGATCTCAATAGTTCCCTTAAGGCTGGGAAAGCTGAACGGGTGAGCACGCTCCGGATGCTCATGGCCGCCATTCGCAACGCTGCGATTGCCAAATACGGAGCAGCATGGGAAACGTCGCTGACGGAAGCAGATATCGCGGACGGAGTTAAAAAACAAATAAAGGCGCATAACGAATCCATCACTGCTTTTGGGAATGCGGGCCGAGCGGAGCTTGTCAAAAAAGAAAAGGATGAACTCACCATCCTTTCTGAATTTGCTCCGAAGGAGATGTCAGACGATGAACTTAGGACTATCCTTACGCCTATTGCGGCAAGCGGGGAGAAGAATTTCGGACTCCTTATGAAAATGGCAATGGGTGAACTCAAAGGCAAAGCGGACGGCGGGCGGGTTTCGGCGATGCTCACGCAATTACTCTCTTCCAAATAATCCCGGATTGTTGTATTGTTCAATTGTTTATGATTACCGTGTTATTCCAGACAGAATCCCATTTTCCGGTGGACCGGAAAAAAGTGATCGATTCCATCATCATCGAGTTGGGGGGCAAAATAAAGGGTCCGGCCGAGGTTAGCGTCACCATCGTCGGCGACCGTCGCATGCACGGACTTAATAAACAGTATAGAAATATCGACGACACCACTGATGTGCTTTCATTTCCCCTCAACGATCCGAGCGATAAACCTGAGACACAATTTGTTGAGACTCCAGATGGCGTACTCCGGCTCGGTGATATCATTGTTTCATTTCCCCAGGCGGTTTCTGAAGCCGCCGAGGAAAATAAAATGGTCGATGATCAGATCGTATTTTTGGTGCTTCACGGGTTAAATCATTTATTGGGGATACACCACCCGGAATGAAAATGCACTTGTCATTGCGAGCCGAGTCTTCGAGGCGCGGCAATCTTTAACAAAAAAGATTGCTTCGCCGTTTGAACGGACTCGCAATGACACAACAATATTATGTCGTTCTATCGTATTTATCGTCCGCAGGTTATCGATGAAATCGATAATGTTTCCGTGCGGGACGCCCTCCTTCGGCTTCTTGAAAAACCCAAAAAAGATCTGCCTCACGCGTTTCTTTTCAGTGGCCCCAGAGGCGCCGGAAAAACAACGGCCGCACGGATTATAGCAAAATTATTTAATTGCCAGAAACCCACGAAGTCGGGCCCCTGCGGTTTGTGTGAGGCATGCGTTTCCATCTCTGAGGGCCGGGATTTGGATATTCTTGAGATCGATGCTGCAAGTAACCGAGGGATTGATGAAATGAGAACGCTTCGCGACGGAATTAATCTGACGCCGTCCTCAGGCGCGTATAAAATTTACATTATCGACGAAGTACACATGTTGACGACTGAAGCGTTTAATGCGCTTCTTAAAACGCTTGAGGAGCCGCCCGCCCACGCCGTATTTGTGCTCGCAACGACCGATTCCCAGAAAGTACCGGTGACGATAAAATCACGCTGTGTTTCTTTCGTTTTTTCGAAAGCATCAACTGAAGAGCTTACCAACGCGCTCAAACGAATTGTAGTGAAGGAAAAAATTCAGATTGATGATGAAGCGTTGACGATCATCGCGAGCAGTGTCGACGGAGCATTCCGGGATGCGGTTAAATATCTCGAACAGGTGAGTTTTCATAAGGGGAAAATCAATGCCGAAGTAGTCCGGTCAATACTTGCCTTAAGTGAGGAGAAAATAAAAGAATTATTCCTTACGTCTCTTCGCGCAAAAAAAACAACAGAATCGCTTGTGGTTATACAACAGTTGGCAAAAGAAGGGAAAGATATCAAGATGTTTGTCGTTGATTGCCTGTCTTCGCTTGAAAAAACTCTTATTGCACAAGTTCGGGGGAGCTCGCCCGGCGGCTGGACGCGGGAAGATTTGACGCAGATCATTCACAAACTTTCACAGGCATATACGGAGATAAAAGGGGCGCCGATTTCTGAGCTTCCTCTTGAACTTGCGGTCGTCGAATATTGCGACATGGAAAAGAGACAAACCGGGACTGTATCAAAAAATGAAGGGGTGACTGACTCTGTTTCTTTCAAAACTTTCGGGTCAACTGTTGGCATCGCGCCGACTATAGAGAAGAGTGTACGCGTTGCGGTACAACCGGCAGGTGAAGAGTCCACGGGATTGCTCACGCTTGAGAAGCTCACGGACCATTGGGGCGATGTGATAGCGGAACTTAAGCCGTTTAATCATTCGGTCGCAGGCGTAATGCGTTCCACTAGACCGAAGTCCGTCGCAGGTGGTATAGTGACTATCGAGGCGTTTTATACATTTCATAAGGATAAATTATCGGAAGTGAAGACCAGGGAAGTGATAGGGAACGTTCTGAATAAATTATTCGGGGAAAAGGTGAAGGTGGATGTAGTATTAGGTAAAAAGTAATATTTAAGCACAAAATCCAAAAATCAAAATAAATTCAAAATGTTTTGAAAATTGAAATTTGAGACATTTGATAGTATTTTGGATTTAGAAATTTGGATTTTGGATTTAAAAAGAAAGGGGTTATATGATGAATCCATTTAAGGCATTAGGCGACATGAATGCCATGCGGAAACAGGCGATGGCAATCCAGCAGGCGCTTGAGAAAGAAGAATTTGAGGTCATTACGGGGAATGTCCGTATTGTCATTACCGGCAATCAGAACGTCAAAACCGTTGAGGTAGACGGCGTGTATCAGCCGGATATGGTTAAGGCAATTAACGATGCTATCAAACGTTCGCAACAAGCTGCCGCAGGCAAGCTTGCCGAACTTTCAAAGTCGATGGGACAGTAACATGCCGCCCATTCACGTCGTTGTCACCGGAACGATCAGCTTCGATTACATCATGGATTTCAGCGGCCGGTTTGGAGACCGCATCATGGCGGATAAAATCCATAGCCTTTCGCTGAGTTTTCTTGTCGACCGCCTCCATAAACAATTCGGCGGTACCGCAGGCAACATTGCCTATACGCTCAATATATTAGGAGTCGTGCCATGGGTTCTAGCGCCTGCGGGCCGGAAAGACTTCGAGTTGTATGAGCGTCACTTGAAGAAGCATAAGATATCAACGAAATATATTTCCCTCCACAATCACGTCTCAACCAGCTCGTATTTCGTTATGACGGATAGCGATGATAATCAGATCGGTTCGTTTTATTTAGGAGCTACAAAGTTTGCAAAAAACCTGACAATATCCAAAGTGCCGAAGCAATCCTTCGTTGTCCTGTCGGCGACGGAACCCTCAGCCATGAATACATACGTCCTCGAATGCGCACAGAAAAACTTTCCCTACATGTACGATCCGGCATTTCAAGTCGCCAATTTTTCTGCCGATGAATTGAAGCGCGGCATTGAACACGCAAAGATCCTTATCGGCAATGATTATGAAATCGCCCTTATTGAGGAAAAGATAGGAATCAGTCACGAGGAACTTATCCTTTTGGTGCCGGTGCTTGTGACGACGCTCGGAGCCAAAGGATCAATCATTGAGACACGCCATGATGCTATGCATATTAAACCCGCAACGCCAAAAAATATCAGTGACCCGACCGGCGCCGGGGACGCGTATCGCGCAGGATTTGTTGCCGGTTACTTACGGGGGTATGATCTTCCCGTGTGCGGACAGATGGGATCGGTAGCCGCTGTCTATACGGTCGAGAAATACGGCACGCAAACTCATGATTTTACAAAAAAAGAATTTATCGCACGGTATAAAGAGAATTTCGGAACGACGATAAAGCTGTAAAGTCTTCTTTATTTCTTGACTGGTTTTTTTGGAGGGAGTTTGGTCAGATCAATTAAATCCATAACGAGCAGAAGTTTGAGCACGGGTTTGGTCGCATGATAGGTATAGGTGGCAAGCGGGGGAATAACAATGACATCTTTTGGTTTCCCGATAGTCGTTTCTCCATTTATTGTAAATTCTCCCTCTCCCTCAAATATATAGTAAATACGAGGATGTGGACCAATGACTCTCTGACCGTGGTCCCCTGTAACCTCCGAGTAAATGACTGATGTACCGCCATTTATCTCAGGAAGCTGATAATACCAAGCATCCTGTGCTTCAGTGTTATTCGTGTATGCATCCTGTGCGGTGAGTTTCTTCATGAATTCATTGTATCAGAAACTGTATAGCCTGATGAACCGTCCCGACGGGTGAATCTTTAACGTCAAGTATAAAAGGCGGGCTATTGATATCGGTTTTTTCAACTTCTTGATGATTTGTAAATCCGTATGGAAGACATACTAATCCTTTATCACTATCGTTAGGGGCGTCACCAAATGTACCAACGTGTGAACCATCTACTCCTAATTGTTCCATTACACGTTGAATTGCGAATAACTTCCCGTCTACGACGGATTGTTTGCTAATGTCAGCAAACGGCATTCTCGCCCAACCAACAACTAAACCATGCGGCTCAAGGGATTTTCTAAGAGACTCGATGCATGTTTCCTGGTCCTTAATTGCGGTAGGTAACACAAAGGAGATTTTAACGGCTTCCCCGAAAACTAAACCATCATATGGTTTTGCTAATGCCAGAAAGTTTTTTGGTACGAGGTCTTCCGGTATATCCTGTTGTAGAAAGGTTTGAAAGAATTTTTGTGATGGGACATCAGGGTCGATATGCAAGGATCTGTAAGCTTCCAGGGACTTTTGTGCATCCTCCAGAGTCAAATAATGAGAGTAGATGGGTTCTACTTTTACTCCTTCAGGACTACTTGTGACCTTACTTAAATTCATTCCATTTCCTCCTGATCTCCATAGGGAGAATGAGGTATTTCTTTTTCTGCAAAACTGTACTACCTCCTGTCTTAACGTGAGTTCTAATGTTGTATTTCGGGCAGAAATTAAGGCAAAGTCCGCTTTTTTACTGGTTACATCATAAGCTAATTGGATAACTTGTTGAAGATTATACCGTGGGTCAGTTCTATCAAATACAGTACCGTCGAAATCTGCACCGAGAAGGGCAACTCCATTTCTTTTTAGCTCGTCCAGTTTTTTACCGGCTATTTCATGCTCTGCAACAAGTTTTTGTGATTGTATATTTTCTTCCGGCATAATTATAAAGAATTATAGCAGATACGTGTGAGTACTGGTATTATAAAGGGCGAGGGGTTCGAGTTCCTTGACTGTTATAATAATTACTGAATGTAACCCATGAAACCCGGTGAAATCATTAAGACTTTTACAAGTAAAAAGGGAAATGTCATTACTATGCGCACTCCTATGCATGATGACATTGATCAAATCCTTGCCTATGCCAATAACCTTATCGCAGAAGACACGTACGTCCTTATAAGCGGCAAACCAATTACTAGGCGCGAAGAAATGACGTTTTTAAATGATAGGTTGAAGAATATAGAAAAGGATGAAGAGATTTCCATTATTGTTGAAATTAACAAAACTGTTTGCGGCATGGCAGGTATTGCGAGAGAAAAATACCGAAGTCATCACGTCGGAATTCCGGGGATTTCTATTGCCGGAGAATACAGAGGCGAGGGTATAGGAAAAGTGTTATTTCAAACTCTAATAGACGAGTCAAAAAAATTAGGATTACGATTACTTATGCTTCATTGTTTTGAAAATAATGTTTGCGGATTGCATCTCTACGAGTCACTCGGGTTTAAGAAGACGGGTGTTATACCGGAAGCGATATTATTTAAAGGAAGCTATATTGGCCAAATAGTTATGTACCTGCCTCTTGTGTAGACGCGTGCATTGTATATAATTCTCTGTTATATGAAACAAACAAACGGACATGATGTAAAAGATCTATCATTCGCCCCCAAGGGAAAACTCAGAATTGAGTGGGCGGGCCAGTCAATGCCCGTCGTGAAACTTCTTGAAAAACGTTTTATAAAGGAAAAGCCGTTCCGCGGTGTCCGGATCGGTGCGTGTCTTCATGTAACGGCGGAAACTGCCAATCTTATGCTGGCACTGAAAGCCGGAGGAGCTTTATTATCTTTGTGCGCAAGCAATCCATTGTCGACACAGGATGATGTGGCCGCGTCATTGGTCAAAGACTATGGTATCAGTACGTATGCGATTAAGGGTGAGGATACAAAAACCTATTACCGGCATTTGAACGCGGTTTTAGACGGTCACCCGCAAATTACCATGGATGATGGGGCGGATTTAGTATCGCTCCTTCACGCGAAGCGCGGCTCCCAATTGCCGGAGCTCATCGGTTCCAATGAAGAGACAACGACGGGAGTTATACGCTTGAAGGCCATGGAAAAAGATCACGCGCTTAAAATTCCCGTTTTTGCCGTCAATGACAGCGATACGAAGCATATGTTCGATAACCGCTACGGAACAGGACAATCGACGCTCGACGGAATAATGCGCGCCACCAATATGCTTCTTGCAGGCAAACAGTTTGTTGTCGCGGGTTACGGGTGGTGCGGACGGGGTCTCGCAAGCCGGGCGCGGGGGATGGGTGCACACGTTATTGTTACCGAAGTCGATCCGATTAAGGCGCTTGAGGCTGTCATGGATGGCTTTGAAGTGATGCGGATTGCCGATGCCGCAAAGATCGGTGATATTTTCGTAACCGTAACGGGAGACAAAAGCGTCATATCTTTTGACCATATTCTTAAAATGAAAAACGGAGCGGTGATTGCAAATTCCGGTCATTTTAACGTTGAAATAGCTGTTGACGCCCTGGCCAAAAAAGCGGTATCACGGCGGACGATGCGTGATTACGTAGAAGAGTTTACGCTCACCGACGGAACAAAGCGGTATGTATTGGGTGAAGGACGTCTTATCAATCTGGCTGCGGCCGAAGGCCACCCCGCGGAAGTTATGGATATGAGTTTTGCCAATCAGGCGTTAGCCGCCGAATTTTTCGTGAAGAATAAAGGGAAATTACACGTCAAAGTATATACAATTTCACCGGAGATGGATCGCGAAATCGCGCGGCTTAAGCTTGAAGCGATGGGAGTGACTTTTGACCGGTTGACTGATGAGCAGAAGGTGTATCTATCCTCTTGGAAAGAGGGTACGTAACTGATACAATACGGTTCATGAGTGAGCTTACCTTCATTCAGCTCATTACGGATTACGGAGTCGGGGACCCCGCATTTGGGGAAGTTATTCAAAAATTACAAATACTTCGGCCCGGCGTATATGTAAATCCCACAGCTGTTCCGTCATTTAATACCATCGCAACAGGTTTTTGGACTGCGCAGTACGCATTGGTGAATCCATCGCCTGCCATGATTATTTATACCAATACCGCGCCCCGCAAAGACAACAAAGAATCCCGTAAAGATAATGAGGGGGAAAGCCTTGTGTACGCACTTCTCAAAAACGGGATGAAAGTCGTAGGGGTGAACGCCGGATATTGTTTCTCTTTTATAAAAGCTGAGATGAAAGCGTTATATAAAGTGGAAGTCGTAAATAAAGGATCACAGTTCCGTTCACGGGATTTTTTCCCGGAGGCAGTCGTCGGGATTGCGCTTGGGGAAGAAAAATATATCGGGGATACGTTGAATATCAGTGAAATTCCTGACGTTCCGAAGGGCAGAATGGCGTGGGTTGACGGATACGGAAATATCAAAACAACGATGCGGCAAAGTGAAATGAATAACTATAAATCAGGCCAACCGGTGCTCGTCACTCTGGGCCATATGAAGCGTACTGCGTGGTATTCAGACGGCACGTTTGATGTGATGGAAGGAGAGCTGGCCTTCGCTCCGGGGTCCACCGGAGGGCGCGACCGGTTTATGGAATTGTTTTTACGCGGACTCTCGGCATGGAAAGAGCTTGGTAAGCCGAATGGTGAAGAATCGCTGACAGTTGAACCATTCGATGTATAAATACACTATGGTAACGGTATCAAAAAGACTTCTCAATGTTCCGGCGTCCCCGATCAGAAAACTCGTTCCATTCGCAATGGCTGCGAAAAAAGCCGGCGTTCACGTCTATCATCTCAACATCGGGGATCCGGATATTAAAACACCGGGCGTCATGATGGACGTCCTTAAAAACTGGAACATTGATCCCATCGGTTACAGCCAGTCGCAGGGGCAGCCGGAGTTTTTGGAAGCATTAAAAATTTATTACAACCGCTTAGGTTACGGCTTCATCGATATCCCGAATATTCAGGTCACAAGCGGCGGATCAGAGGCCATATCCATGGCGCTCTTTGCCATTAGTGAACCCGACGATGAGGTTATCGTCTTTGAGCCGTTTTACGCAAATTACAACACGTATGCGGTTGTCAACGGGGTGAAATTGGTGCCAGTGAGAACATCGATTGAAAACGGATTTCACTTGCCAGAAAAATCCGTTATAGAAAAGCATATTTCTAAGAGAACGAAAGCAATTCTCATCTGTTCACCCAATAATCCTACGGGCACGGTATTTACAAAGGCGGAGATGGATATGCTTGTCGGGCTCGCCAAAAAACACGGATTATTTATGCTGGTTGATGAAGTCTACCGCGAATATACGTATGACGGCCGCATGCAAACCTCGCTTTTGTCCTATATGCAGGAAATTCCCGATCAGGCCATTATGCTTGATAGTATGTCCAAACGCTATAATTTGTGCGGCGTCAGACTCGGCGTACTCGTATCACTCAACGCCGACGTTATGGCCGGGGTTCTTCGGATCGGGCAGGGGAGGCTTTCAAGCGGAATTGTCGACCAGATGATTGCGGCAAAACTTACGGAAGTTCCTGAGAGCTGGCTTCATCAAACGCATGAGGAATGGGCCAAGCGGCGCGATGTGCTGTACGAAGGATTAAAAAAGATTCCCGGCGTGACGATTCCGAAACCCGAAGGGGCATTTTATTCTATTGTCGGACTTCCCATAAGTGATTCCGAAGACTTTGCTAAGTGGCTTCTTACGGATTTCCGGGACAACAACGAGACGGTGATGGTCGCTCCCGCTGCCGGCTTCTATGCCACCCGCGGACTTGGGAAAAATGAAGTGCGCATCGCATACGTCCTAAACACAAAAGCATTGAAACGAAGTGTCGAGCTTCTCTCAAAAGCCCTCACCGAATATAATAAATAGTGCCTTGGGTGTGGGGAGCGTGCGAAATACATTTTTTAGACCCGTTCATCAGTCATAACAGATCATGAGGCATTTCCATATTTCACTAAATGCACGTTTGCATATTCGGGATATGATTCACAATAATGCGGGCAAACGTGCAGTTGTCTAAAAAAACGTATTTCACGCGCTCATTGAAAAGCATTACCATGAATAAAAAAATAGTGTTATTTGATATAGACGGCACGCTCGTGTACCATGTCGGTATCCGTAAATGGGAAGAGCAGTATTATGAGGGGTTACGGAAAGTCTACGGCATCACCGGCACATATAATGTGATGCAGTATAACGGGACGGTGGAGCGGCTCCTCGCGTGGGAACTTGTAAAAGAAGCGGGAAAGATAAGCCGTGAGGAATTCCTGAAAAAATTTCCTGATTACGTCAACGTCATGCACGGATTGTTGACGCAGTGGGGAAAGAACGTGAAATTATTTAAAATTATTCCCGATGCCGTCGCTTTTGTACAATTCCTGAAAAAGAATCACCCGGGTGTTATTCGCGGGATTTTGACCGGTAATGCGAGGAAAATTGCAGATTGGAAGTTATCCCATACGGGAATTTCCAAGTATTTTTCATTCGGTCTCTATGGAGATGAAGCCGATGACCGTATTGAGCTCGCGGGTCAGGTGTTTGCGAAAGCGAAGAAACAATTCGGATTGGATCTCGCGCCCGGCGAGGTTGTAATAATCGGCGACACCGTATTTGATATCCGCTGCGGCAAGGCTATCGGCGCTTTCACGATCGCCGTCACGACGGGCATGCACGGAAGCCCTAATGAACTCGCTAAGGAAAACCCTGACCTTATCGTGAATTCTCTCATGGATCCTTCGGTCTTATCCCTCTTTTCAATAGCCTGATTTGGGAGTAGTATAGTGGCATAGAAGGGATGACAAATTAAAATGAAAGACTTTATTTTGTATGCCGGTTCCAGTAATTTACCTCTTGCGCATGAAGTCGCAAAATCCCTCCATATAACGCTTGGTCACGTTGACTTAACGCGGTTTGCGGATGGCGAGCTCCGGCCGTGGATTCAGGATGATATACGGGATAAAACAGTTATCGTTCTTGAGTCTTTTTCCTTCCCCATGGATGAGCACATTATGGAGATGGTCCTTATGGGAGACGCGATCCGCCGTTGTGCGCCCCGGGCCGTCATTGCCGTTATCCCGTATATGGGATATTCCCGTCAGGATAAGCTCCATCGGTTGGGCGAGCCGGTCTCCGCGCGCGTGATTGCGAAATTCTTGGAAGTCAGCATGTTTGATGAGATTATCTGCGTCGATCTTCATAATGATGCCATTGTGGGATTTTTCCAGATCCCTGTTATGCATATTTCTGCCCTTCAGGTATTAGCGGACGAGATCAAGAAGATGAACATTCAAAACGGCGTTGTGATCTCACCCGATGTCGGCGGAGTCAAGCGTGCCCGCAATTTGGCCTATGCGCTTGATCTTCCAATGGTCGTTATGGAAAAGCGGAGATTCCTGGATAAGCATGATACGAGCGAAACCTATCAGATCATAGGCGACGTCAATGATAAAACAGCGATCATTATCGATGATATTATTTCAACGGGCGGTACAACGGTACAGGCGGCTGAGTCTCTCCGGCAGGCGGGGGCGACAAGTGTGATCGCGCTTGCTACTCACGGCGTACTAGCCGGTGAAGCGGTTGAAAAGTTGTCCCATGCGCCGATTGATAAAATCATCGTCACCAACTCGATTGATATCATCGGGGACAAAAAATTCGATAAGTTGCATACGGTCTCTATCGCTCCTTTGATCGCCAATGCAATTTCAACGCTGGTAAGGTAAAATTACTATATTGTCATTGCGAGACCGTTCACACGGCGAAGCAATCCAAACACAATATTTATATGAGATCGCCACATGCCGATCGTATCGGGATTCGCGATGACAAATAACAAGATGGCAATTCTTCCGAAAGCGGTTTCGCGGGTTATTGAGTCGTTTGAGCGTCTGCCGGGCGTAGGACCAAAAACCGCCCAGCGGCTTGCGTTTTATCTTCTTCACGTTCCGCAGGAAGACCTCGACTTATTCGCCAAAAGTTTATCGGGCCTAAAAAAAGATACGATTCTCTGCGGCATTTGTAAGAACGTTGCCGAACAGGATCCGTGCATCATCTGCGATAATCCGTCGCGCGATCATACGATTATTTGTGTCGTCGAGAGTCCGAGTGATGTCCTCTCCATTGAACGGACCGGGCACTTTAACGGTGTCTATCACGTGCTTCACGGCGCCATAGATCCTTTAAATAATATCGGTCCGGATGAGATCTATATTGAGGATTTGGTAAAGCGGGTGGCCGCAGATTCATCAAAAGTTGCCGAGGTTATCTTAGCCATGAACCCCAATATGGAGGGGGAGGCAACGGCAATGTACATACATAAACAAATTAACAAAGTAACAAGTAACAATAATAACCATAAAATTAAAGTGACGCGCCTAGCCCACGGGCTTCCGGTCGGAGCAGACATTGAATATGCCGATGAAGTGACGCTGCGCCGTGCGCTTGAAGGCCGTACGGAATATTAACTATGGTAACGAAAAAACAGGTCGAGTCTGTGCTAGACAAAATTCCGGATCCTGAGATCGGAGTTTCCATTTTACAGCTCGGGCTCATTTATAGAATTGAAATTGATAAAAAGGGTAATGTCAGAGTTGTGATGACTTTAACGACCCTCGGATGCCCGCTCTTTGATCAGATAGCTGAGCCTATTAAAGATACGGTCGGTGCCATCAAGGGAGTGAAGAAAGTTGAGGTAGAACTTACCTTTGATCCGCCGTGGACACCTGATACAATGAGTGAAGAGGCGAAAATGCAGCTCGGGTTTTCCTAAGTTGTGACAAGAGGAATTATGGCAGACAGCGGCAATATCGGCGGATCAATAATCTCTGAGCTCGGTCAGATCGGCAAACAGATCGGCACGGAGGTTGCAAAAGTTCCCAAAGATATTGCAGGGAAGGCGCTCGAAAGCCTCGGAACTTCAAGTTCGAAAAATTCCAAAGGACAAACGGTCGTGACGTCAGGGACTCCCGGAGAGGGTGGAAAGCCGGCTACAGCCTGGGAGCAGATTGACGGGGAAAATGACCAGGCAGTGAAGCGCCATATGGCGCGTCGGGCTCTTGAGGAGCTCACAAGCGGCGCCATCGCAAAGAAGAAAGAGCCGTCCATCTGGGAACGACTACAGCAGGAGCAGGAACAGAAAAAAAACGTGCTTGCCCAAAATCAGGCGCAGCAGTCGGCTCAATCGCTGCCGATGGCCACAAGTAAGCGCCCGCGAGGAGATCTGTATGGCAAAAAAGCCAAACAAACCGCGACGGAAAACCGCAACGTTAGACAGGATTAATATTCAGAATAATCAAAAGAACAGAGAAGCGCGGGGAGCTGCACGTTTTGTCAGCACCGTCACTGCGCAAGATCAGAGTGCGGGTCCTGCCGCGGGTTTTCCTCCACGGCCACCCACGAAGGGGACCCCGGCCGGTGGAGGCCCTCCGTCCCGCGTCACCCGCGACTCAAGCACTGACGGATGCGCACAAAAGGCGCAGCGACCAAAGCGCTTCTCCCTAAGATTGCTTTTCGTTTTTCTCCTCATCCCGTTATGGATATATCTTCGTTCAATTTACCGCGACCGGATCGGTGCATTCGGGTGTTTCGACGACTGCAATAACATGATGGGCGGGTATTTCCTCCTTCACGGCAAAAAGATGTTCTCTGAAATTTTCTTTAACCACATGCCGTCGATGGCCTACATAAGCGCCCTTATCCAGCACCTGACGAAACCGGATTCCATCTACATGCTTATTTACCAGCACCGGATGTTTATGATTTATCTGTCCATTATTGCTGACATCTTCCTCACACTACGGTTTGGCGTTGTCGGATTCGGATTTGCCATTCTCTTTGAATCGACAAAAGGGTTTATTTTCGGCGACCGGTTTTTGGCCGAGCCCATCATCGTCTACCCGGTCGTGTATTTGTGGGGTCTTGTGTGGGAATTTTTGCAAAAGAAGCGCGTGTCACCCTTCGAAGTATTTCTCGCAACCATATTTACATGGTTTGTCGTATTTACCCGCGAACCGTATATTCCGCTCGTTCTTATGCTATTTGCCGTAATGCTCTGGTTTATGAGAAAAACTGTCTGGATTTGGTGGTCGGGAATACTTCTTTTTCTTATGTCACTCGCTTCTGTTACGTACTTTGGCATAAACGATTTTATGTTTAACGTGTTTACGGTTAATGAACATAACATCACTATCGAAGCCACGCAGGTTGCTGCTCAAAGCGGGGGAACGTGGAGTGTTTTTTTATATCCACTGCAGGTATTTTATGAAGGGAATTGGAATCTATTTCGTGAGGTGGAAGCAGGCCTCATGGCATTACTTATTTTATTTGGAATTTTGGTATTGGTGAAATCGAAAAATATATCAGGCGTCATTATTGCGCTTGCTGTGTTAACACTCGCAAACATTAGGACGATTATCCCCGGAAGTCTCTATTACGGCACGTTTCATCATATAGAGTGGTATGCGCTGGTCATATTCACCGTTCTGAGCCTGTTGGTAAAAGTATGGCAGTACAGAAATGTACGATGGATTTCTCTTATCGGCGGGGCGGTATTTTTGGGATTATCGGTATATGCGCTTGTGTCGCCCGCATCCTATCTTCATGAACAGGTTGACCGGCAAACGGAGTTCACGACAAATTACAATCAATATTATGTCGTCGGAGAAACGGTACGGTTATTATCCAATCCCGCTGACACCCTATTCCTTGACGGTCAGGATGATCTTATTTACTGGCAGGCTGGCAGGTATTCCGATTACCCGTACAGCTGGTATACATCGCTCATGCCGTATTTTACGGTGTATACAAAAGCGCGCGATGAAATGCTCAAAAAGGATCCTCCGGTCTTTTTTTACGGCCGGTGCTGGGGGAAATCGAACGAATTTACCACGATGCCGCCTCAATTAGCGTATCTTTACGTTCGGCTCGATCACGATAATGCGCCGTCCTGTCTGTATATAAAAAACAATAAAATACCACACATAACAACGGACCAATGGAAGAGTATTGAACAATTTAATTACTCATTACCGAAGGCGGTTACATTATAAGTATATGAGCTCAGGATTCCGGTACGCCACAATTGCAGCAATCGTTTGGGCAATCGCGATTATTCTCGAACGGATTCTTTTACACCAAACGTCAAATCTCACGCTGACCGTCGCTATTTGGGCTTCAATATTTGAGTTGCCGTATTGGATGATAAAGGCGTTTCAATTTAGACGGGATATTAGATCGTTGAATGCAAAAGCGTGGGGAGTTTTGTTGGGTATTGCTCTTGTGAGTTCTGTCGGCGTCACTATTACGGAAGTTTATGCGTTGACATACAGTCCTGCCGTAAATTATTCATTTCTCATTCGGACGGTTATACTTTTTACCATTCTTGAAGCATATATTTTCCTTAAGGAACCGTTAACGAAAAAGAAAATTATTCTTGCAGTCGTTATACTTGTCGGGTCGTATTTTCTTACCACAAAAGGACGTGTACTGTCTCTATCAACCGGCGACATACTCACCATTACTGAGGCATTGCTTATCAGTTTGGGAAATAATGTGTTGGGCCGAATAGCTGCGAAAATTGTTCACAGTGATGTTGCAGCGTCGGTAAGCACGCTGTTGGGATTCATTCCGCTTCTCATCGTCACGTGGTGGCAACATGCCTTGGTCATCCCGTCAGGGATCCCGCTCATCATTGCCCTAACGATATGTCAAATTCTTATTACGACGTTCCGTTACCGGGCGCTTAAGGAGTCGTCCGCGTCATTTGTTACCATGATTTTTTCATTGACGCCGGTTATCGTGTCGGTATTGGCGTTTTCGTTTCTCGGGGAGTCACTCACGCTTATCCAGATTTTTGGCGGACTACTTATTATTGCGGCCGGCATCGGCGTTGAAAAGTTGAAGATTTAATAGTAAGCTTACTCCATGCTCAGACTCTTCAATACATTAGGGAAAAAAGTTGAAACATTTACTCCAAGAGATCCGAAATTGGTAACGGTCTATTGCTGCGGCCCGACGGTGTATGACTATGCGCATATCGGCAACTTCCGGACGTATACAATGTCGGATCTTCTGGTACGGACGATTAAATACCTGGGGTATCCGGTTAAATACGTTTCCAATATTACCGATGTCGGCCACCTTGTTTCCGATTCCGATAGCGGTGAAGATAAGATGGAAAAGGGCGCCAAACGTGAGGGGAAAACCGCGTGGGACATCGCGAGATTTTACACCGATGCGTTTTTGGCGGACAGTAAGAAGTTGAATCTCCTGGACCCGGATGTCCGGCCGAAGCCGACCGAACACATTGCCGAGCAAATCGCTATGGTAGAAATGCTCCTTTCTAAAGGATTCGCCTACAAGATTGATGACGGGATCTATTTCGACACCAGTAAATTTAAAGACTACGGAAAATTAACGGGTCAAAGCCTTGATGAACTTAAGGAAGGCGCACGCGTAGAACCAAATCCGCAGAAGAAGAATCCGACCGATTTCGCCCTTTGGAAATTTTCCCCGAAAGGACCGAAACGGGATATGGAGTGGGAGAGCCCGTGGGGTGTGGGATTTCCCGGCTGGCATATCGAATGTTCCGCGATGAGTAAAAAGCATTTAGGCGATCAGATCGACATCCACACCGGCGGCGCTGATCTTATTCCCATTCATAATACCAATGAGATTGCCCAGTCGGAAGCCGCTTCCGGCAAATCTCCGTTTGTGCGGTATTGGGTGCACGGGCAATTCATCATGGTTGACGGCGCCAAGATGGCCAAAAGCAAAGGGAATTTTTACCGGTTAGCAGATATTGAATCTAAGGGTTACGATCCGTTAGACCTTAGGTATCTCTATCTGACTGCACATTACCGGGCATTTCTCAACTTCACCTGGACAGCGCTTGATGCGTCCAAAAACGCACGACACGAACTGATTAGTGCTGTCGCAGCCTTAAGAAGCGAATCTTTTGCATCAAAAGACCAGACGCCGCTGCGGCAGGAATTCGTACAAAAATTCAAAGAAACACTCGAAGATAATTTAAATATTCCCAGAGCTCTTGCAGTGGTTTGGGAGGTTATACGGGCACAATCCTTAAGTCCAAAAGAGCGGTATGATTTGCTCATATCATTCGATGGCGTATTAGGACTTGATCTTGCCAGTGCCAAAAGCGAAGAAGTTGCGGTGCCAAAGGAAATTTCTGATTTATTGGCAAAGCGCGAAGCACTTCGCAAGGAAAAACGGTTTGCCGATGCCGATGCCGTCCGCCGCGAAATTGAAGACAAAGGGTACGTCATTGAAGATACTCCACAAGGAATCCGCGTAAAAAAAAATGAAAAATTGACAAACAAATCAATTTTTCACCCCGAGTCCTTCGGCAATGCTCAGGATAAACTCCGTCGCGGGGAACCAGGTCTAATTGTCCTATTTGGCTCCGGCGAGATGTCTCCGACCGGAAGAAAAATTCATGAGACGGTAATAAAGCAGGCTGGATTAACGGCCGGAGTGAAGATCGGCATCCTTGAAACACCGACAGGCTTTGAAGTGAATGCGATTCACGGGTGGCCCGAGCGGATGGAGCAATTTTTCAAGACGAAACTCATCAATATAAAGCCTGAGATTACGAGAATTCGTGCATGGCGTTGTGACGGCCAAAATTCTACAAATGATCCTGCAACTGTGGATTCAATTCTCCATGAAGACTATCTCTACTGCGGGGCCGGTTCTCCCGGTTATACGGTAAAGCACCTCAAGGGTTCGCGCGCGGCTCACAATATTGAAAAAGCGTTTCAAACCGGAATGACCGTCTGTCTGGGGTCAGCTACCGCGATGGCCGTGGGCGCGCAGGTCCTTCCCGTCTATGAAATATTTAAAGTAGGGGAGGAGCTGCATTGGATAGCGGGAATAAATCTGTTTAAACAATGGATTCCCAACGTGGTCATTATCCCGCACTGGAATAATCAGGAGGGGGAGGACTTTGATACGACGCGCTGCTATATGGGGGTCAGCCGGTTTGAGAAGCTTGTTAGTCTGTTGCCCGGCGGGATGACGATACTGGGGATTGATGAACAAACAGCATGCGTCGTCGATGTGACCCGGCACGAGTCTCAAGTATTAGGCGTTGGGATGGTTCATCTTATACGGAACGGCCGCGAAAAGGTTGTTCAATCTGGGGATAACTTTCCGTTCGGATAATGAAGATTATCTTGTACCGGGGACAAGCGTAATTGCCGTCAACGTATGCGATGTTGCAAGAAATGTTTTTGCGTCAATGCCTACCACAACATTTGCTCCCTGCGAAATTGTTGTGTAATCAAAATTGGGCGGCGCCGTCACGGTCCATGTCCCCAGATTCGTCGCATCGCCCGAACGGCTGACGCTTGCAAAATATAAATCGGAAATAACGACTGTTCCTTTGGTTTCATTGACAACGCTCACTGTACCGTTGAACTGGAGCGTATTTGCGGTGGCGGCCCTGGCTCGTACATCATTTGGAGAATTACCCGGGGAGCTCGTTCTATCAAGAATCGCAACGAGTCCGATCGCAATAACAATAAGTCCTACGCTTCCCAAAAGCCATACATTCTTATTTCGAAACATATGTACTTGTATTGTTCCACGAGATCAAAGTCTTGTCAATTCGGTGCGGGTGCGCTCCTGGTGTGTATGGACAACGCGCGGCGTCAATTCTATACTAGGGAAGATTTCTATGAAACGGTATAGACAATTTATTACCCTGTTTTTATTGCCCGCAATTGAAGTACTGGGTATTATTGCGTATCTTATTCTTCTGTATGGGTTTCATAACTGGTTTTTCGCCGATGCGGTTATTGTTGTCGCTATCCTCTTCGGGTGCATCGATCAGGTGCGTGACGCTATCGTTGCACTCATACATAGGCAGTTTGCTCTTGATTACATCGCTCTTCTTGCGATCACGACCGGTCTTATTTCCGGTGAATTTTTAGTTGCTGCCGTTATCGTCCTCATGCTTGCGGGCGGAGAGGCGCTTGAGAAATATGCGGTTTCCCGGGCCAAAAAATCACTGACGGCTCTCACCAGCCGGATTCCCGATAGTGTTTTGCTTTGGAAGGATAATGACATCGGAAAAAAGGTAAAAATCAGCGAGGTTGCGGTAGGGGAGCAGATTTTCGTCCGGAAAGGTGAGGTCATTCCGCTTGATGGCATTCTCGTCAGTGAGGACGGCATGGCGGATGAATCATCGCTAACAGGAGAACCCTACGAAATGGAGAAACTTCTTGGTGATCAGATTCGTAGCGGCACGATCAATATCAGGCGGCCTATGATTGTCCGCGTTACCCAGTCTGATAAAGATTCCACGTACCGGAAAATTATTGATATGGTGCGTCAGGCGCAAGAAGCACAATCGCCGCTTGTCCGCATTGCCGACCGCTACAGCAGTATTTTTACCCTAGTTACCCTTTTGCTTGCCGGAGCGGCCTATCTCGTTTCAGGTAATATCCACCATGTCCTTGCTGTTCTCGTCATCGCCACCCCGTGTCCGCTTATTCTTGCAACGCCGATTGCTCTTATCGGCGGCATGAATGCGCTCGCGCGGCGTAAAGTGATTGTCAAAACCCTTTCAAGTATCGAGACGCTTTCGCGGGTAACCGATATTATGTTTGATAAGACGGGGACGATTACGCTGGGTAAACCGCAGGTATCCGGGGTCATCATCAAGAATAAGAAGTATACGGAGAATCAGATACTGGCAATGAGCGAAGCCATAGAACGCAATAGTTTACATCCGTTTGCAAAAGCTATCGTTATGGAAGCAAGGAGCCGCACGGTGAAGCATTTGGTCGCGCGCGGCGTGTCTGAAAAAATAGGCTACGGAATACTCGGCACCATCGACAACCATCACTATGTCCTTTCAAAGGTGAAAGAATCAGTTGGATACGGTATTGAACTCCGGGAGGGCCGGAGGCGTATCGCCGTTATCCAGTTTGAGGACCGGATTAAGCCGGAGTCGCGTAAAATTCTCTCACAACTTCATGCCTGGGGACTTCATTTATCCATATTTACCGGGGACAAAAAAGAAACAGCCCAGGAGGTTGTCAAATCGCTCGGATTAGATATCGATATAAAAACGGAATGCACACCTCAGGATAAGATGAACGGTATTAAGCATTTGCGTCAGCTTGGACGGGTGACGGCTATGGTCGGGGACGGGATTAACGATGCGCCCGCTCTAGCGTCCGCCGACGTCGGAATGGTTTTCAGTAATGAGGAGCAAACGGCGGCCTCCGAGGCGGCTGACCTCGTGTTTTTGGGCGGAAGCTTTTCGGTCGTCCTTGAATCGCTCACGATTGCACGGCGGACAATCGCAATTGCGCTTCAGAGTATTTGGGTCGGTATCGGCTTAAGCATCATCGGGATGATTTTGGCGGCGCTCGGCATGATTCCACCGCTTTTGGGTGCATTTATCCAGGAAGCTATTGATGTGAGCGTCATATTTAATGCGCTTCGTGCCAGCCGATAATTATGATATAGTATGAATATGAAGTTTGTTCGGTTTATACTTGCCATAACCATTTTATTTGCCGCATTCCGCGTGGTTCCAGCGGCGCACGCATTTGAAGTCGAAAGCGGGGAGATGGTAGACGTAAGCCGAGATCAGGTCATTGATGGATCTCTTTTTATTGGTGCCAAATCGGTGAAAGTGGACGGAGTCGTACACGGTGACGTCTATTGTGCAGGAAACGATGTGACCATATCAGGGACTGTTGAGGGCGATGTCATCTGTGCAGCTCAAATGCTTCGGGTGAGTGGAGTTGTTGACGGAAATCTACGACTCGCCGGTCAAACGATCACTATCGAAGGACCGGTAAAACGGAATGTTACCGCATTCGGACAAACGCTTACCCAATCGCAAGCAAGCTCTGTATCGGGTGAGTTATTTGTTGCCGCACAGACACTGACACAGAACGGCATTATCGGAAAATCGCTCGGCGGGTACGGGGAAACGATCGGTATTAACGGGAAAGTTCACGGAAATGTTGATGTAGAGACCAGTTCACTTATTTTGGGAGATTCCGCAAAAGTGTACGGAAATCTTCACTATGTGAGCGATACGAAAGTGGTTGTACCGAAGAGCGCATCCATTCTCGGGATGGTCACCAATGAGCCTACTGCGAAGCAGAATAAACAGCAGGCTGCCGCAAAGCCCGCTCCCAATCCCTGGCCGGCCAATGCAATTCCGTCTATTTTATTTTTTCTCGTTGTAGGTCTTCTTATGCTCAAGTTTATGCCGGCAGTCACGCAGAAGATATTCACCGTCATGAAGGAAGATCCTATAGCCGTAGCGCTGAAGGGGTTTGTGTATCTTATGGTCGTTCCCGTGGTTGCCGTCATTCTCGCTGTGACCATTATTGGAATCCCGTTTGCGTTACTTCTTGTTTTACTTTACATTATCGCGATTGCCATAAGCCGCCTGTTTGTCGCCCTCTGGGTCGGGTGGTATATACTCGATAGTTTCAAAGCGAAAACGAAAGATAACACATTCCTTCAGATTGCCGTCGGGGTGCCCGTCCTCTGGTTCATGTTTAAGGCGCCGTTTGTCGGCGGGATCGTCGGATTTCTCGCTGTCATCTGGGGTTTAGGCGGGATGGTACAAATGGTGAGATCAAAGAAGAAATAACTTACTTCGCGTGCTTTTTTGAAATCCACATAAGGATAATGAGCCCCGCAAAAGCCGTCAGGCCCATCATGGGCAGCGTCACGTAGCCGAATTCCAAGGGGAAATGCTGGGTGCAGGAGACGCCGCCATTGAGATCGCATTGGAAAAGCTGGCCTCCGCCCATCTGGATGTAATATTGGTAGACGGAAATGACAAAACCGATAATAGACATGGCGATCGTGTAATCAGCAACTTTCTTGTCATCCTTCATTATCCCCATGGCGATAAGAAGCACCTGCGGATACATGAAAATCCGCTGCCACCAGCAGAGGAAGCACGGCGGATACTTGGCGATCTCCGAGTAAAACAGGCTACCTGCCATAGCTGAGAGAGCGAGAAGAAATCCGAGGATGCGGGCGTATGGCGCGATCATCTCAATTGCCTTATTGCGGAGCGCAGTAATGGGCTTGATAGCCAATCCCACAAGCCACCCGATAACGTAGGCGACGATTGCGATATCGGCAAGAATCGTGCCTGCGGTTAAGAATTTGGCAATAGGCGGAACAATAGGATTCATGAACGCTCATTATACCAAGGAACATCGGGTAAGTACAAAATGGCCTGCATGCCACAGATTCCGTTTCGGTAACTTCGTATTGGTAAACCCGACGGTTTGTGGTAGTATGCCGATGATCAGGGAGGCATATGAAAAAAATATTCCTCCTGCCCGCACTTTTCTTACTTTTTCCTTCAATTGTTTTTGCAACCAGTGGCTGTTGTTCGGGTCATAGCGGCGTCAATTGTGGTGTGGGGCCGCAGGGGAATGGCAATGTGATCTGCAATGACGGCTGGACCGGTTCATCCTGCTCGTATGCTTCCATGGTCATGTGCGGCGGAAGCACGAATAATACCGTTACTACACAGGCGCCGGTTGTCACCGTTCCACCCACCCGATATATCCTACCGCCTGCGGCCTACGCGCCGATTGCAACCTATACGCCAACGCCTTTACCCACCGAAGCTTCAGCGAAGGTGGGGACGGTAACGCTTACCCCAGCGCCGACCGAAATAACTACGCCGACAGCGACACCGACTGCAATGGTAACGGTTACCGCAACGCCAACGTACATGCCGCCACAGCCTGCAACCACGCCGTCGTTCCAGTGGTGGAACGTTTCACCGATGATGACGCTCCTCGGCGCGATATTTCAGTGGAAATAGTAGATATCAACTTATGAAACACAAGGATTTTGCAAATAATATTTTTAATACGATAATATCTTTAACACCCGCTTTGGTACAGGTTTTTGCATTTTTCGCAGTGGATTTTTCAGACAGATTAAAGCTCAACTCACTGCTCCTAAACCATGAAAATTTAAATTTAGTAAATATCATCGTTTTATTTTTTTCAATAATTACAATCGCAATTTACTCGTACTGGAAATCTAACTTCTTTATGATACGGACGAATAGTAATCCGACTCAGCCGGCGCCATACGTAGCTCCTGAAAAGATTGCTTATGGATTTTTAAAAAATTTGATAAAGTTGTTTTTCGCTTCACTTTTAGTTTTTATATTTATTATTTCCTCAAAAAATATTATTCAACCTAATATCATGAACTTCGCAATTTTTTGCCAATGGTTAAGTTATGGGGCAATGCTAACATCGACTACGTTTATTATATTTATTTGGCTTGAAGATATTCGGAAGAAGGAGACTTATCAATCACAAAGAGAAAATTATTACTCTTTAGTTATTGAGAAATTACGGGAATTAGGATGGCTAGAAACTGCCAAAATTATTTCAATATCTCAAGAACCCGGCCCCAGGATAATTGTTATTAAGGTTGGCACCCGAATATTGCAAGTTCAAACTAGTTACGACGGTGTTGAAATATTTGGTGTTACAGAGGTGACAGGATAATAAATAAATTACCGGGTGTGACACATCAAGTATATACGTGATCTACCCCTCGCAATCGGAATTGCGGGCGGGTGTTAATCTATTTTAGATTAAGAGGGTATATATACTACAATAGCTTCCTATGACTTTGCCGGAGGGGAATCCACAGATGTTACCTGAGTTTGCAGGCGTTGAGGTCCGTGAGGTTGTCAGGAAATCGTGGATGCCGGAACATGTTGACCACGACGTATTACAGAAGAACGAACTGAAGGATAGGCGGTTTACCCACCCGTTTCGGGACCAGCTCCGCTACAACATTACGGAAATTCAGGCGAGCGGTCAATTTACCGTTGATCAGGTGCTTTCCCCGCATGATGTATTAATCTTAACCTTGTCTATCGACCGGCAGGGAGAGGGGAAGTACAAACGGTTTCTGACGGAGTCAGAGATCAAAGCCCAGACGAGCGGAGACCCGAAGATCGGCGACTTCCGGCAGGAGTTATATTGGGTTTTGGTCCGCGTGTGGCGCAGATGGTATTTTGGCGACAGAGCTCTGGAAACTATTAAACCCGGGCGTTATCTCTATAATCGGATGATTGATGAGAAACTGCACACGGTTCCGGAGCTCGCGGTGCTTAAAGCAGACGACCTCAAACGCATCTGCCCGTCACAAAACAGCTTAATCGCATTTACTAAAAATATGAGAACCGTGATGCCTGACTACAACCCTCCCTTCATTAATTACGATAGGAAAGATAAGGAAGAAGAGGCTATTCCGCCTTCAGAGAGTTAAGCGCGTACCGCTCAATCTTTGTGTACGCCTGGGGAAAAGAGACAAATGGATTTATTGGTTCTCCTTTGTTGCCGATGTGCTCATTAAACGCTGCCTTTATGAGCGGCATATCAGTTGATATGCGAAACCGTGTGAGCTGGGGAATTGTGTCCGGTAACTGAAGATCACCGCCATTTTCATCATATAAGCCGCCTGAATCAGGTCCAAATAACAACTCGGAGTAGTTTTCATCACGGGAATCTGCGGTAACTATCAACTTTGCCCGATGATATTTCCAGAGATCAAATATATAGAGCTTTGCGTGAGCAGGTTTTGTAAGACTTGGATTACGATTAGGACTTCTGTTGAAATCTATACCCATATTTACCTCTCCCTTATGACTGTTCCGATTAAGGGAAAAGACGGTATATCCTAATTGTTTATTATAATGGTCTTGGTTCAGAATAGATTGGAAAAACGGTTCATGTTGTCGTTGATGAAATTTTAATGCCATCCAAACAAACCCACTATCCTGTTTGTTCCTTCTCGCCACTACATATGCATATGTGCCATGTCTTTGGTCTAACCCCTGGGTTTTTTCCAAATATACGGTTACCAAATCGCCATTGGGGGAATTAAACGCTATTTGATTATTTGAATCATATTTTTCTTTATATGGTGTCAGACCGGAAGGCAGATACAACTTCGCACTATCATAAAATGATTCAATGGCATAACGCGGGCTGTGTTTGTCGACTCTTTCTGCGTAAAACATAAAGTAAGTATACCTTACTATAAGGTAATAATCAATCTTATAGTAAATATAACTTGCCGGAGTCTTTGGCTTTGATACAATGCACCTATGGCACATAAAGATGACAGTTTTAAGGAATATGTCGAGGATGAATTACTGCGTGAGGTTGACGGGATCAGTGTTCGGACACTGTTCGGCGGACACGGGATTTACCGGCATGGAGTTTGCATCGGCTTAATCCACTCTGGCATGTTGTACTTTAAGGTCGATTCGGTAAGTCAGAAGGATTACGAAGCAGAAGGGAGTAAACCCTTTATGTATACCGGCCACACGGGGAAAACGGTAGCGCTGTCGTTTTGGGAAGTGCCTGGGATTGTTGCCGACAACCCAGAGGCGATTTATCCTTGGGCGATTGCAGCATATGAAGCGGCACTGCGGGCCAAAAAGAAAAAGTAATATGAACGATGCGTTTGAACTTTGCAGGCTGAAAGACGGGCGGTACCTCGCATATAACGAGTACGGCGATCTCAAAGGGAAACCGGTATTCTTTTTCCATGGTTGGCCTTCGTCACGGTTATTTGCGGCAAAAAACGATGCACTCGCCAAAAAACTCCATATCCGCATCATTTCTCCTGACCGGCCCGGATTCGGATATTCTGATTACCAAAAAGACCGGACGCTTCTCGATTGGCCGGGCGACGTCACCGCTCTTACTGATCATCTGAAGATCAAGACGTTTGCCGTCATGGGTCAATCCGGCGGCGGGCCGTACGCTGCGGTGTGTGCGTATAAAATCCCGGAGCGGATTACAAAAGCCGGGATTGTTGTCGGACTTGCGCCCATTATCGGCCCTGAATCGCTTGACGGCATGATGTGGATGAGTAAAATCGGCTGGGCGAATTATAGGAAATATCCCGTTGTCCGCAGAATTTCAACGTTGATTCAGTATATAAATGCGTATTACGGAATCCATTTGGGGCTTCACAAGTATTTTTTCGGGGCGAAAGAAGACCGCAAACTGTATAGGAACCCGAAGCTTTCGGAATCGGTTCTCGCAAACTACCGCGAGGCATTCCGGCAGGGGATCAGAGGACCCGAGCTCGATCTTAAGCTCTATTGTACCGATTGGGGATTTGACGTCGGTGCAATCCATGCAAAAGCATTTTTGTTTTACGGAGAGGACGACCGGAACGTATCACTTAACATGGGGAAGTATTACCATTCACATATCGCGGGAAGCGTGCTGACGGTTTATCCAGGGGAAGGACATTTTATTTCCGTTTCCCACGCGGAGGAAATCCTTACCACTTTGACTTCTTGACTGTAATATAGATTACATATATGCTGGGTGGACCTGAAGGAGGTTCAAGCATATGTTGTCATTTAATTCTCTACTTATATTTTCGGAAAATCCCGGTAAGCTTGCAGAATTTTATAAGAAGGTCTTCAACGTCGATCCCGGATGGAAACAGGGTGAATACTCGGGATTTCAAGTCGGGACGGGCTTCGTCATGGTCGGACCGCACGATAAGGTAAAAGGTAAAAATAAAAACCCGGAGCGCATGATGTTCAACGTTGAGACCAAGAACGTCGAAGAGGAATTTAAACGGATTAAAGCGACCGGCGCCAAAGTGGTGGCCGCTCCGTATCATCCGGGTGAGAGTTCCGAAATGACGCTTGCGACATTTGAAGATCCGGACGGCAACTACTTCCAACTTGCGACCCCCATGGAGTAGAATAGGCGTGATGAGTGTTACCCAGGATTTAAATAAGCTTGCAAACAAGGAAAAAGCGGTGTTCCTCCTCCGGTTCTTCAAAACCGGGAAGGGACAGTACGGCGAAGGTGACGTGTTTTTGGGGATCACGGTACCCGACCAGCGGGCGGTTGCAAAGAAATATACAAATCTGCCGCTTACCGAAGTTGAGATGCTCCTTCATAACAAGCTTCACGAATACCGCCTGACGGCCCTTCTCATCCTTTGCTATAAAATTGAGAAAGCGGGGGATGAAGAACGGAAAAAGATTGTTGACCTGTACCTCGCCAATACCAAATACATTAATAACTGGGATCTTGTCGATTTATCCTCTCACGAAATTGTAGGAACGTATCTCCTTGACCATCCCAAAGAGCGAACGCTACTCCTTCGGCTCGCCAAATCAAAAAGCCTGTGGGAACGAAGGATTTCGATGGTTGCGTGTTACGCACTTCTTCGCCAAAAACAATTTAATGAGACCTTCGCCATCTCTGAAATTCTCCTTCATGACGACCATGATCTTATTCACAAAGCCGTCGGGTGGATGCTACGGGAATTGGGGAAGATGGATGAGGCGGCTGAAATTGCATTCCTCAACAAACATTACAAAACCATGCCACGGACGATGCTCCGGTACGCGATCGAAAAGTTTCCGGAACCCAAGCGGAAGTTTTATATGTCGTAACCCGGGTTCTTTTGTCATTTCCTCGCATCGCCGGAGTTCTGTTATTTCCCCTGCATTTACGTAAAATGTACGCTCATCGGGTTTGCTGAGAGTCAGTTGGCTCGGGGTTGCGATGCTCGAGAAATGCCAATGAACCCTTTTATATTTAAGAGCGGTGGCAGTCGTGAGGATTCTGGTGACGGTTTCTTTTAATACCAGCTAAGAGATTAATAAACGCGGCGAGCACGCACAATTTTTGCGCCCTTAGATCCTTGATCTCAGGATCGAGGACATCCGCCAACGCTTGAGACTATTTCGTAATCTAGTTGGACTAACCGCGAGGGAGCCAACAGCATTGAGTCCGGATTCACTTTGCGAGTGAGAAGAATCTTGATGGAAGGTAAAACCATATTTCACGAGTGAAACTGAAGCCCGGATCTCAATGTCGTTGGCGACAAACGCGTTAAAAAGACTGTCATAGTCTTATGCTCGTGACGGTGCTGCAATTTGTGCGCGGAGCAAGGCGGTAAATTACGGTTTTACGAGGATGCCGACGACGATCGCAAGCTGGACACATGCGAGCGAGGTATTGAGGAGTATGATCGGTTTACTCTTGTGGACGTAGCCGTAGAAAAGCCAGAAGAGGGAGCTAAGGAAAAACGTGATCCACGAAATTGATGAGACACCGTCGGTTTTATGGAGAAACCATATGGTGTAAAGCTGAGGGATGTTGGCCGCAACCGCTGTTATTGAGGATAAGTATACTAACTTATCCAGGAACTCTTTCATTCGTTCGGATTGAAGTCCCTTTTTATAGTTTACTGTTTTTTTCGCATGACGTTTGTGCCAATGATGGATGCCGATACTCATATATCTACTATATCATCGCGGCGGTCTCTGTAAAACACCTAACACGATTCATTCTCAAAATGATTATTTTGTGGTAACGTAGAGAAGTATAACCATATCTAAGCTGCTTTGGTCACGCACTTACGTGACAAACCAGCATAAGATAGTGGTTACCTGCCCATGCACATACCTGTCGATATACGTTCAGCGGTCGTCCTTCGGGTACTCGGTCTCCCCATGACCAATACATTTGTGACGAGCATTCTCGTGACAATTGTCCTTACAATACTTGCTATTTCGTTTTCCAGAGAAGTCAATAAACCGAAAAGTGTGTTCGTGAAGCTTCTGATGCTCGCCATGCATGAGTGGATACGGCGTATTGATGCCGTGACCCATAATCCCGCCATGTCCCGCAGGGTGTTACCCCTTATCGCGACGTTTTTCCTATTCATCCTGACGGCAAATCTGCTCGCCCTTTTCCCGGGATTCCTGGGATCCTTGTATGTCATTGCCTCCTCCGGCGCGAAATATCCGTTTTTACGGTCGCCCAATACCGATCTCTCAACGACCCTCGCGCTTGCGGTCATTTCGGTGGCGGCCACGCAGTATTTTTCCCTGCGGCAGTTGAAATTGAGGGCGTACCTTGGGCGGTTTATTAATTTCGGTAGCCCTTTGAAGGCGGTTATCGGATTTTTTGAACTAGTAAGTGAACTTACAAAGCTTCTGTCTTTTTCTTTCCGGTTATTCGGTAATATGTTTGCAGGCGAAGTACTCCTTCTGATCTGTGCATTCCTCGTGCCGTTTATTTTACCCGTGCCGTTTATGGCACTTGAGGTGTTTGTCGGATTTATCCAGGCATTTATTTTCGCAACGCTTACCCTGTCATTTATCTCAATAAGTACGGGTGGCGGGGAAGAAGTCGGGAAGGAGGTGCTCTCATACAATGAATAATGCAACAGCATTTGTCATGGGAGTCGGAACGATAGGACCGGCGCTGGCAATCGGAATCATAGGAGCTGCGGCGCTCTTAGGAATCGCGCGAAACCCCCAGCATGCGGATAAGATTCAGACGACAATGATTATTGCAATTGCCTTCGCTGAGGCAATCGCCATTTACGCGCTTGTCGTATCGTTACTTTTGAAGTTTATCGCGTGAACGTATGGAAGTATTAGGCACACTCGGTATCGATTTTTGGTCGCTCATTGCACAAATCATCAACTTTGTGCTGTTGTTGTGGATCCTCACGAAATTTGTCTATAAACCCCTCATGAAGCTTGTTGATAAGGAAGAAAAGGAAAAGCAGAAACTCGTTGACGATGTAAAACATCTTGAAGAGGAAAAGAAGAAAACCATCATAGAGCGTGACCAGACGCTTACTGAAGCCAAGAAGCGCTCAGAACATATTCTTGAAGAAGCGGAACGGGTCGGGGAGATGGTACGCCTCACGATTCAAAAGGAAACAGAAGATGCCAAACAGGTCCTCCTTAATCAAACGAGCGAGCAGCTCAAAAATGAAGCGGAGAGCGCCCGTGATGAGGAAAAACAGAAACTTGCCAGTCGGGTGCGGCAGCGGCTCAAGGAATCATTTGTCAAAATGGCAAACACCAATAGTCTTAAGGATCTTGAGCGCGGATATCTTGAACAACTCACTCATGAGATCGCGTCGCTTCCCTCAATCTCTGGTGACGCATCGCACGGCGTTCTTGAATACGGTGTCGCGCCTGACGGCGCTGATATCGATAGGGTGAAGTCAACGCTCCATGATAAAACCGGACGGGAAATCTCTCTGGAAACCAAAGAAAAGCCGGATCTCATCAGCGGGTACCGCCTGGAATTTGCGGGCTATCAATTAAACCATCATTTGTTGGAAGACATCACCTATGCCATACACCACAACGAGACACCGTAAAGAAGTCGGTCACATAGAGTCTCTATTCTCGGGGGTCGCTAAAATTACAGGACTTCCGCATGTGTTTCTCAACGAAGCGCTTGTAGACGGAGACGGGGCGGCAGTTGGCGTTGTCGTTGGATTTAACGAACACGCTGTTGATGCGCTCCTCATGACTGATCAACTGGACGTTGAGTCATCGTTGTACAGAAGCGGCCTCCCGGTCAGCATCCCGGTGTCGGATACGTATGTGGGACGCGTCGTTGACGGATTTGGTCATCCCATTGACCGGCCGGGTAAAATTGAGGGCGATCGTGTTTCACTATTTGGGCCTGCCATGCCGATCATCGACCGTGAGCCGGTTGCAACTCCTGTTACGACTGGAATTAAGATAATAGACACCACGCTGCCCATTGGCCGCGGACAACGGGAACTCCTCATCGGGGACCGGAAACTCGGCAAGTCGACGATAGCACAGGATATGGTTATCCACCAGCGGCGTGCGGACCCCAAGGTGTATTGCATCTATGTTCTTATCGGCCAGCCGGTCCAAAAACTTCAGGAGGCCGTCGGGCTGTTTGAAGAGTCAGGCGCACTCCGTTACACGACCGTGGTGGCCGCGACCTCCGGCGATTCGTATGCCGCTCATTATCTTGCCCCCTTCACTGGCATAACCATTGCGGAATACCTGAGAAATAAAGGGAGTGATGTCCTTATTATTTACGACGATTTAACCAAGCATGCCAACAGTTACCGCGACACCGCGCTTTTATTCGGGCGCGCGCCGGGTCGTGAGGCGTACCCCGGAGATGTTTTTTCCCTTCATGCACAACTATTGGAGCGTGCGGGCAAGCGAAAAAAAGAGTTAGGTGGCGGATCAATTACGGCTATCCCGATTATTGAAACGCAGGAGGGTGATATCACTTCTTATATCGCAACCAACATTATCTCCATAACTGACGGGCAGATTTATCTTGAGCGCGGATTGTATCAAAAAGGGTTTATCCCCGCCGTTAATGTCGGACTCTCGGTTTCCCGAGTCGGATCCAAAGCTCAGCACGCGGCACTGAAAGAGGTCACCGGTGGTTTGCGGTTGGCACTAGCTCAGCAAAAGGAGCTCCAGAAACTGACCCAGCTTGAAACGACAGTTAGTGCAGCATCGAAGAAAAAGATTTATCGAGGAGAGCTCATTTTGGAACTTCTCAAACAGGATAAACATGAGACGATACCCTGGGCGGAACAGGTCGTTCTCTTTTATCTCGTCGAACATGGATATTTTGATGACCTGGATCATACACAGTGGCGGGATTTTGAACGCCATGTGCGCGAGCTTGTCCAGACGCGCTATGGCGATGTCCTCTCTGCCATTCACGAGCGTGCGTTTGATGATGAACTTAAGAATAAGATTATTGCCATCGCCGGGGATGTGAAGGAAGAGTTTGTGACCGGAGAATCCAGTCAACAATAATACTATGCATACCTATTCACAATTTAAAAAGTCGGAAGAGCAAGTCAGTGATGTTGCCGATATGGTGCGGACGATCGAAAAAATTGCGGCGTCCCGTTTACACCTCATGACTCAGGAGCTTGCGGCGCTTGATATGTACAAGAGCGAGCTTGCTCGTGCGCTCATAGGTCTGAGCCTCAGGAAAAGTTTTTTCCATCCCTTGTTACAAGCGCATCCGGATGGTAAAACAATTCTTGTGGCTATCGGCGGTGACCACGGTTTGGTCGGCGGACTCCACCTGCGGCTCATGAATTATTATCTTGATCACAAAAGTGAATATCAAACGGTTGTAGTTGTTGGGCGACAGATGAAAGAGCTTCTTGAGCAGGAGCATGTGCATATTGAACGTTTTTTTGAGGGTCTCCCTGATGATATGGATGTGGGCGCGGTTTCGAGAGTGACGCAGTTTATATTTGATATGTACCGCGATGCCGGCATCTCAAGAGTCGATATTCTTTTTGCAAAATATCTGTCGCTGGCACAGCAGAAGCCGGAATTTTCGCAGTTTTTACCGTTCCGATTTGACCGCGAAGCGATAGCGCAGAATGAGACATTGCCAAAAAGCGATGATGAGGGTTTGCCGATTTATGAACCGTCGCGTGAACGTGTCTTTCGGAGGTTTTTAGAGATGTATATACAGATCAGTTTTTATCATACAAGCCTTGAGGGAAAGCTTTCAGAACTGTCATCCCGGACCATCGAGATGGAGCATGCGGCTAAAAAAGCGGATGAGATGATCTTACAATACCGGCACGATTATGTGAAAAGACGAAGGATGGATGCGACACTGAAGCAGCTTGCCAGTTTCGCAGTTTCTCAAATGATATGACAGAAACCACGGGCACTATTATTTCTATTCAGGGCGGCGTGGTGAAAATACGCTGGGAGGGTGGTGCGTTGCCGCCGATTCATGAAATTCTAGAGACCATAGATAACCCGCACGCGATTTTTGAAGTCGTTGAATATGAGCCTCGCGGCATCGTGCGGACGATTGCAGTCTCGACATTGGCGAGCGTTGAACGGGCCTCTCTCGTCCGCGATTCGGGACACACAGCATCCGTAACGCTTTCTCCAGGGATTCTTGGGCGGATGTTTGATATGTTTGGAAACCCGCTTGACGGCAAAGAGGAATTACAGGGCTCTCTCTATCCGATTTTTCCCAAGACAGTGAGATCGGTCGCGCTCAAACGCAAAAAGTCACTCGTTGAAACCGGCATTAAAGTCATCGACCTTTTCACCCCGTTTTGCCAAGGGGATAAAATCGGTCTATTCGGTGGAGCGGGCGTCGGGAAAACGGTTCTCATCACGGAACTCATGCATAATATCGCCAAAAAACAATTGGGATACTCTGTATTTGCCGGCATCGGCGAGCGGATACGCGAGGGAAATGATTTGTATTTGTCGCTTGCTGCTCTGGGGGTTTTGGATGGAACAGCCCTCTATTTCGGTGAGATGGATAAATCGCCCGGCGCCCGCGCGCGGGTAGGACTTGCAGCCGTCACTGCTGTTGAGTATCTCCGTGAAACCACCGGTAAAGCAATTCTTTTCTTTATCGATAACGTCTACCGGTATGCGATGGCAGGGATGGAGCTTTCCGCTATGGCCGGTAAAGTACCTGCCGAGCTGGGCTATCAGGCCACGCTTGAGCGGGAACTTGCCGAGCTTGAGGAACGGATTGTTGCAACGACCAAGGGTTCCGTCACATCCGTCCAGGCTGTCTATGTACCGGCTGACGACCTTACGGACCCCGCGGTTGTTGCCATTTTTTCCCATCTCGATGCGTCCATCGTCCTTTCTCGGGCGGTTGCAGAAAAAGGGATATATCCTGCATTTGATGTACTCCGGTCGACGTCCCTCTCGCTTGACCGCGATATCGTGGGGGAGCGCCATTTCCGGGTTGCGACGGAGGTTAAAAAATTATTTCAGAGTTATGAGGATCTTTCCCACATCATTGCAATTTTAGGCATTGATGAGTTATCCCGCCAGGACCGGCTCACTGCCAAGCGCGCTGAGCGCCTGCAGCGGTTTTTGACACAACCCCTCTTCGTGACCCAATCGTATAACACGGGTGAGGGAGTCGCTGTGCCCTTAGAGCAAACACTCAAAGGATGCGAGCGGATTCTAAACGGTGAGTTTGATGATGTTGATGTGGAAAAGTTTTATATGGTCGGTTCTATTGATGATATTCATCTATGAGCACGATTTCATGTTCCATTTACTTACCCAATAAGGAAGAAAAATATGATAAGGTCGCCCATGTCGTTGTGCCGTCTGAATCGGGGGAGCTCGATATCTATCCCGGCCACGCGGAGTGCTATGCGCTCGTAAGCGGAGCCGATGTAAAGATTATTACAACTGACGGTAAAGAGATTGCACTTCACGTCCCTGAAGGCGGGTGCTATTTTGCCAATAACAGATTTGTCCTATTTGTATCCGCCTAACGCCTATTTGTGCGATAATCCCACTACGCGGTATCCCGAAGGGCAATACACGCTCGGTAGAAGCGTTGTTGATACCGCTTCGTGGGATTTGAAGCTTTAAGATCCCTGAAGCAGATTGATATACAATAAAAGAGTCCGATGGCTCTCAGCCATCGGAGCTTCAATACGGATATGAAATCCATTTGGAAAACTATTGCTACGCCCATATTTATCCTTGCTCCTATGGAGGATGTCTCGGATACCGTGTTCCGGCAGATCGTCGCCTCATGTGCCCGTCCGGATATATTTTTTACGGAATTTACCAACGTCGACGGCATCCAATCGGCGGGACATGATGTCGTTGCCAACCGCCTGAAATATGCAGATAGTGAACATCCGATTGTCGCTCAGGTTTGGGGAAAGCGCCCAGAAAATTATTACCGAACTGCGCAAGAATTGGTTAGCGCCGGATTTGACGGCATTGATATCAATATGGGGTGCCCTGAGAAGAAAGTGGTCGCTCACGGCGGGTGCGCTGCGCTCATCAAAAACCCTTCGCTTGGCCGCGAGATCATTCTTGCAACAAAAGAAGGCGCAGGTCGGAAGATTCCGGTGAGCGTGAAGACGAGAATCGGGTTTCAATCAATTGCAACGGAAGAATGGATTTCGTTTCTCTTATCTCTTGATATTGCGGCATTAACGGTTCACGGGAGGACAGCGGCCGAGATGTCGAAGGTTCCTGCGCACTGGGATGAGATCGGGAAAGCAGTGGCCATACGTAATCAGATGAAGGTTAATACGCTCATCATCGGGAACGGTGATGTGGTCGATGCGACGGACGGACTTACCAAAGTCAAAAAATATCATGTGGACGGCATTATGATCGGCCGGGGCATTTTTGAAAATCCGTGGGCATTTGACCGGATACATCCCGGCGTTTCCCATTCAATCGGTGAACATATGAATCTCATGCGGCGCCACATAGAACTCTTTACCGAAGTTTGGGGTAAAAAGAAGCCGTATGCGATTCTCAAAAAGTTTTTCAAAATCTACCTCAGAGGATTTGACGGAGCGTCACAGTGGCGGATGCGCGTCATGGAGACAAAAAAACCTGAAGAAGTCTATCCCATCATAGAAGAAATGCTGAAATTTGTGAGATGACCTATTTTTTCATCCTCTCATTTGTGATACGATTTCTAAATTATGAATACAACAGACAGTTCTTCTAAACCCAGTACAGAGGTGTGTCCGAAATGCGGTAACCCGCTCGGTGAAGTGACGACCACTCCAAGCGGCAAACGGTTGCAGCGATGCAGCACGGGCCGCTGGAATTCCGAGACAAAAAAGAATGAAGGATGCGACTACGTTAAATGGCTTGAGGTGCCACCACAGCCCTTAGATGAGAAATGTCCGAAATGCGGAAATCCGCTCGTCCTTGTCGTTACACGCTTCGGCAAAAAGATGAAGAAATGCTCTACCGGCGGATGGGATAAAGTCGCCAAAAAAGCAACAGGTTGCGATTACATCGAGTGGATTAACGGGACGACTGTTGCTTTGGATGAAGAGTGTCCGGAGTGCGGGAGCAAACTCGTTCTCTACACGACTGCGGCAGGAAAACGGATGAAAAAATGTTCGACATCTGGTTGGGACCGGGAGAAACGAATTGCCACCGGATGCACGTTCGTCCACTGGCTCAAACCCGGCGAACAGCTCGAACAGCCGGCTCCGCCCGAAGAATAAGGTATATGGATGCATTCATCAATGCTCTTTTCCGCTTCGTCGTTGCGTGGCGAAATACCATTGTCCGACTATTTCAGATATTTTACGTCCTTCAGCTCGTATTCTTATACTTCGAGTACCGCGTCTTCGTGCTTCTACAGGGGAATTATGATCTGTTTTATTCCCTCGGAAAAAAATGCGCTGAGGCGGCGATTATCTGCTTTATCTTAACCACGATCCCCGGCATGGCCCGGAGGTACGGAATATCACATAAATTTATTTCAATCCTTATGATGTTCCGGCGGTACATCGGTATTGCTTCTTTCATGTTTGTTATCAATCATCTGTCTGCGGTTTGGTTATTTTCATCAATCGGGATGGGCGGATTCTTTCTGCCGACACGGGGCTTTGAGGTCTTCGGTCTTATTGCCGCAGTATTGCTTTTTTTCCTTTTTATTACATCCAATGATTTTAGCGTGAAGTGGCTGGGCGATTGGTGGAATAAAATCCATGCGCTCACGTACGTCACCATGTGGATAATTACACTTCACGTAATGTTTCAGGGACGCCTGGCGTGGAGCGCTCTTATCGGCGCCGCTAGCATCGCTGAGCTTGCTTCATTTATATCAGCAAAAAAGCGGAGGACGGCAATTTCGTGAAAACATTCTTATGCTTGATAGTCACACTGCGAAAGATTCGATACGAAAAGGGATTACGCTCGCGAATCGTCGTTTTACACCACATGAGCGGAAACGCGCAGATGACTTAATAACGAAGCGATTAATACACATTCCTTTAATAATTAATGCCAATGTTGTTTGTTCCTACGTTTCACTTCCCGATGAGGTTGATACAAAGAAGATAATTACTGCATTACTTTTGCAAAAAAAGACCGTTGTGGTGCCGAAAGTTATTTCGAAGAGCGTCATGAGTCTTTATAAAATCACAACGCTTGATGATCTTGCACCCGGCGTTTTCCATATTCTTGAGCCGAGGAATACAGGCACAATAGTGCCCATATCAACAATAGACCTATTCATTGTTCCCGGCATAGCATTTGACAGACAAGGAAACCGCCTCGGAAGGGGTAGGGGATATTACGATCGATTACTGAGAGATATAGCCGTTCCTAAAATTGGACTTGCGTATGATTTTCAGGTTATTGCAGAAGTCCCTCACTCATCGTATGATGTTCGGGTAACGGCCATCGTAACTGAATTGAAAACAATAAAGATTTCGCGCGGTGAGTGATAAAATTTTCGATGAGCGCAACCGAGCTAAGCAAGGAGAAGCAACTAAAATAGGCAATCTCGCGAGCTGCGATTCGAGAAAATTTCACCACGAACGAAAGCGCTTTTAACACGAGGGGGAAATATGTCTACAAAAACCAATCACACCCATCCCGAATACCAATATCTTGATCTCATGCAAGACATCATGGACAACGGAAAATGGAAAATAAGCCACTCGACCGGCGTAAAGCTCAAAAGCGTCTTCGGCCGCATGTGCCGCTATGACCTTTCAAAAGGCCTCCCGGTTCTTACGACCAAAAAGGTTTTTACCCGCGGTATTATCCACGAGCTCATCTGGTTTCTCTCGGGTTCAAGCAATATCAAATATCTCGTCGACAACAATGTGCACATTTGGGACGAGTGGGCGTACAAAAAGTACGAATGGGCGGTGAAAGACCTGCCTGCGCAGGCAGGAAAAAAAGCAAAGCCCATGCCGTTTGAGACATTTATGCAAAATGCCCAAAGCGATCCGAAGTTCCTGAAGAAATGGGGAGAGTTGGGGCCTGTGTACGGCGTCCAGTGGCGCAAGTGGCCCACCTACGCTGAAGCTTCGGCGGGCAAGCCCGGTTTTCGGACGCGTACGGTCGATCAGCTCGGTTGGGCGATCGAAAAGATAAAAAAGTACCCGATGAAAAAGCACTATGTGATCTCCGCGTGGAATGCGGGATGTATCTATGAGATGAGCGGGAGCCATAGCGCCTCTATGGTCATTGCACCGTGTCACACGATGTACCACATCAACATCACCGGCGACCGGTTGTCCTTACTCCTTTACCAACGGAGTGCGGATCTTTTCCTGGGAGTGCCGTTTAATATTGCGTCATACGCACTCTTAACCATGATGCTTGCGCAGGTCACGGGCTATAAACCCGGTGATTTCGTCCATGTGTTCGGCGATGTCCACATCTACGAAAATCATTTTGATCAGTGTAAAGAGCAGCTGTCACGGACTCCGCGGCCATTCCCGACGATGAAAATCAATCCGAAGGTGAAGAATATTGATGATTTCAAATTCGAGGATTTTGAGCTTGTCGGCTACGATCCGCACCCGCCGATTAAAGGTGACATAACTGTTGTTGGTGGGTTTTAGTTTTTTGTCATCGCGAGTCGAGTCTTCGAGACGTGGCGATCTCATTTTTTGAGAGATTGCTTTGCCGTAAGAACGGTCTCGCAATGACAACTTTGGTATGTTATCCATTATTGCGGTCATAGGAAAGAATAGAGAATTAGGGGAAAAGAACGAGCTCCTGTGGCACATCCCCGGCGATCTTCCGAGATTTAAGAAACTGACCTGGGGCCACCCCGTTATCATGGGCAGGAAAACCCATGCCACGTTCCAATACAAAGGTGGCGCCCCGCTTCCCGGTCGGACAAATATTGTCATCACCCATGATGTGACCTATCAGAAGGAAGGATTCGTTATCGTTCATTCTTTTGATGAAGCTATTGACGTAGCAAATAAATCCCCGGGAAGCGAAGAAATCTTTGTCATCGGCGGAGGGCAGATCTACGCGCAGGTGATAGGTAAAGCAGATCGTTTATACCTCACCATCGTTGACGCCGAGGCTCCGGGAGCTGACACGTTTTTCCCCGATTTTTCACGGTTTAAAAAAGTTCTTTTTGATGAGTTCCACGAAGAAGTGGGGATTCGGTTTACCTATAAGACTCTTGAGTTGTAACTGGGAAACTTGCTCGTAACTGACCAGTGCCGGAACGGATATTTTATTTCGAATTAACGTATAGTAGAATGCCCGCATGAATGAATTACCAGGCCTAATAACGGCCTCAGATTTAAGCGCAAATTACTACCGAGAACGGATGTCGCCATTAGTGCTTGGAGGGTATTTGTATTCTCCGGATTTTTATGATCTTAGAAAAGTTTTATCAACATCAATGATTTTAAAGGCGTGGGTCCTTGGCCGCGATGGACTTCATCCGGATTCTGAACGATATGCCCGTTCACAACTTGCAGAAGTTTGGACGCGTGATGTATTGCAGTGTCTTGTCCAATCTATACCATCGGATCATGGTGTTCCGCTGCGGGCTGTGTTGACTCCGGAGTCTCTTGATAAAAACAAGAAATCCAGAGGCGCGGATATATTAATCGCACATGAGACGGACTCCGGCTACAAACCGTTTTTGTTATTTGATGTTACACTTCAGATGTCTAAAAAAAACAAAAATGGCTACCATTTTTCACCCTATCAGGAGCAGCTATCGATTCCGGTTATTAACATCAGGTTATCCCGTCACGGCCTCGGAGGAAGTGAGTATCATATTTATGAATATTTAGAAGTACTTCGTCAACTCATTAAAAGCGGGCGTTATTCGCCGGTTCATCCCTTAAATGGTATTCGGAACGAACAAGATTTTTGGCGCAACTTTGTAAATCTCGAACTCTTACCGGAGTTTCGTAGTTGCAGTAATAAAATCGACGCATTACAGATGCATGATAACGTACGATCGGGTTTGCACAATAAACTCGATGAGGGCACGCAGCTTTTCGCACAAGCGCTTGACGCTATTTCTGTGACGACGGCACCGCAGCAATTCCAGTTAGCTACTGTTGGAGAAGTATATCCTTAATACATTCTTATATAGTTTCGCTGATGGGATTACCCAGAAGGAAAGTTTATTTTATAAACGTTTCAACTGAAGCTTTAGCTTCATGGTCGTTCATCTGGCGGGGAGGGGATTTCATAAAATATGCGCTTGGGCCTTCAAGCGGACCCGCGACTTTACGGTCAAGAGCGACCTTACAACAGCGGATCGCATCGATAACGACGCCCGCGGAATTGGGCGAATCCTCAACCGAGAGACGGACCTCCACATTCATCGGTATATCGCCGAAGTGGCGGCTTTCAATTCTGATGAACGCGAGTTTATTATCGTGAAGCCACGGAACATAGTCGCTCGGGCCTATATGGACATCTTCGTCAGCAATCGTTTTATCCCGCAATTTAAACTGCGACGTGACTGAACGGGTTTTCGATAATTTCTTACTCGTCAGACGTGCGTGTTCAAGCATGTTTTGGAAGTCCGTATTGCCGCCCACGTTGAGTTGATACGTGTGGTCAATCGGCATCCCGCGGTCAAGAAAGAGATTGACGAGCGTCCGGTGGAGAATCGTTGCGCCTACCTGGGACTTAATGTCATCGCCGATAATCGGCACGCCCGCGTCCGTAAACCTTTTCGCCCACTCGGGATTGGACGCGATAAACACAGGTATGCAATTGATCAAACCAACTTTTGCCTTGAGACATACATTGGCCCAATATTCCGTTGCTTTCTGGCTGCCGACTGGGAGGTAGCTGACCAGAATCTGTGCACCTGATTTTTTCAAAATCTCAACGGGATCAGGCATCTGAGCATCGCTTGGGATGACAACATCTTTCACAAACTCTCCGATGCCGTCTAATACCTGCCCGTTTTGCACAATGACGCCGGTCTTAGCAACGTCCGAGAATTTTTTCGTATTGTTCGGATGGGCGAATATGGCTTCAGCGACGTCTTTTCCAACTTTGGTTTTATTGACGTCAAATGCAGCGACAACTTCAATGTTTTTTATACTGTAGCCGCCTATACTGTTGTGCATGAGACCAACAACAGGAGCATCGCCTTTTACATTTTTATAGTAGGTTAATCCCTGAACGAGCGACGAGGCGCAGTTTCCGACACCAACAATAGCGATACGAATTGAGCTTTGTGTCATAGATTACCAAAAGATTTACTTATTTTACGCTAAAAGATCACAAAGTTCAATCAATTATCAGCTGATATCTTTTTTCATTTCAAGATATTGGCGCTTCGTGATTTCGCCCCGTGCATAGCGTTTTTTGAGAATCTCAAGAGCTGACTCCTGTTCCGGTAATTCACTATCGTTAACATCATCATTATGGGAATTTGTGCCCATATGAGTACTTATTATCCATACTATAAGAATGATAAATAATACAAATGCGATAGGCCAGAAAAGTCCGAAACCTGGACCGGGTCCTGCGAAGCGCGAGCCATAGTACATATACATAGTATTCACCTTCTTTCCACCGAATAATCTAATCGGGTTCGCTGAAAGGACGCTGAAAAGAATTATATTGTTCGATTGGAGGCGGTACATGATACAATTATAGGGTGGATTATGTAGGTCGGAAGGATATATAGCTATGGGAAACGATGCAGAACAGGAAAAACCGCGATCCAGGGAGCAAATCACGGCGGCGCTGGCCGCTCGTTTGGAATCGTTCGTCGATCCCGCATCGAAAGCCCGAAAATCCCTTGAGTTTGCGGCGTTCGGAATGACCTCGGATGATGGTGCATGGCTTCATATTTTTGATGCTTACGATACACTCGTGTCAGTCGTTAGGACTCAAGGGATTAAACACGAAAGCATAAATAACGACACGATAACACAGGCTGGACGACTTGCAGGCTGCGGCAAGGGCTTGGTGAGCGATCAGTTTTGGCAGGAGTATCAACGAGCGTTTGCCAATAAAGAGCGTGACCACAAATCATTTCAAAATGCGGAGTTGGATCGGAGAAAGTTCACCTATTTGGTAGCTAATAGACTCGCAACGCTTACGATGGCTACGCAAAGGTTCAAGGATGTGCTTACCGACCGTAAAGAACCTTCGATGACCGCATCAAACTACTGAAAAGTTTTTTTATTTATGCTCGGCTATACGCCGATACGGGATAAAGAAGGACTCAATATGCTTCTCTCCTTTCCCCGGGAAGATTTGGGATCTGCCGATATAACAAACTATCTTATCGCCACGCGAAATGTCGCCCGATTGGTTGAGGAGTATCGATTTGAAGACATGGATCTCTTAGGTAGACTGGCGGCGACGGATGTAGAGGTTGCCCGTTATAAAACCGATCAGCTGATCGAATTACTTTTGGGCGGTGAAGGAAGTCGAAGTCAAAAGGTGCATGAGTTTATTGAGAAAATAGGAGATGCGGGCGGTGCCGGAGGGGGATTTTATGCCAACGGCATTATTAAGCGGTTGCCGTATCCGGATATTGATGCAATCTATCAATTCGTGCGCCCACAGGAAGAGGTAATCTGGACGCGCGTTGAAGAAGCGTATTCCGAAAGCCGTAATAATCCCAACTATTTTGTAGAGCACTATGCCCAGATTAAACGTATTGTGCAGGGGGCCTATGAAGCACTGGGTAAGACCTTGGGTGACAATGAGGTCGTTGCTCGACGGTTATTTCGAGATGTTATACCTATGATGTTTTGGTTTTCAAAACAGGAACATCTCATGCATTTGCCTGATATGCGCGATGGCGAGCATGGCGATAGGGTGTCTATTAAGACGGATACCATGCGTATACTTCAATATTTGTCGCGGCAACACGTTCTAGAGATTCAGATGTTTACAAATACTTCTCCCGGGATGTCCGACTTGGTTCAGTTTTGGATATGGCGTCCGGAAGGGCAGTTATATTCGATTGATGTTATGGGCAGATTAGATTGGTTTACCAGAAATACTTTTCCGGGTGAAATGCTCTCCGAAGAAAATTATATAACCGAAAGCGCCTTCGCGCATTATCGGGCGCGGGAACGAGGGAATTTCGATCCAACAATTTTGGAAAGTGAAAACGATCGTGTCATCCGCTCAACGCAGGAAAAGCTCGTACGGATTTTTGATTCGTTGACCGGTGTTGCCGTATTACCGATGCCGCCTGATGAGAAACGGGCGGCACTAGAACGCATGAGTGCTGACTTCGGGGTTCAGGTGCTTCGTGATCGGCATCTTTCTGCCGAGGAAAAACGGCTGGTATTGATGGCTGCCTATGTCTGGGGTGCTGACGTGGCCAAGCAGATGGAACGCACTGGATTGACGAAGAATAAAAATGAGCTGTATCTTCTCCGTAGCGCGCTCCAGGGTCCGTTGGAGAATTATTGGGAAGAGTTAGGATTACTCGTCGAGCCCGAAACCAGACCGCAATATCTTCTTGACCGCCTGAGAGTCACCATCGGCGAGGAAGCAGAGAATATCCAGCGCATACTCGCGCCTTGGGGTATAAAAAGCAGCGACCGTGAAGTCATTCATATGCTTCAGACCATTACGAAAATACGGGATATTATCAAGGCAAAACAGCCAGGGGTATTTGCGCAGTTATCACGGATGTAATCGGGATTATTTTACGATATTCGTAACTTCGAAGAAGTCGTAATTCCGCTGAAGATAGGTTTGCGCATAACTTTTATCCGGAAGCAGGGGCAAGTGTTCTCCGAGATATAGGTTAAAGATCATTCGGAAACTATTCACCGGTGAGATGTTGTCGTAGAGTGGAGTCGATGTCTGACCTGGGAGATAAAAAGAATTAAGAATCCGAATTTTTTCGCGCATTTCGGCAATTGTAGCCTTCTTCCAGCTGAAACCGTTTAAATTATCGCGAAACGCTTTGGGGTACGGTCCTTCATCGGATTGGAGGATGATAATCGGTGGCTTTTTGGAACTTTTTAAAATCGTGTCAATAGTCGCAAGCAGGATCTTATTTGCAAATTGCAGCTGCCCGAGATATAGGGGATTTGCTCCGCTTCTCAGGTTGGTGGCCGTCCTGTTTGTATAATATCCGTCTTTTGTAAACACATACGGATCATGGGTTAATAGTAAATGGACGAATACGAACTTCGGTCCCGGGTTTGCGATGATTTTAGAAAGTTCCAGGAGCTGGTCGAGCATATAACTGCCGTGATTTTGGGGCTGTGACAAAAGAAACGTCGATGTCGCGTATCGATTATTATGTAAATATTCACCGAGAGCGTTTGAATCGGCATTTAGCGAAATAAGCTCTATTTGGGCCTGTGAGAGCGTTTTGGTTTTATAACTGTACTGGAAGTCAGCATTTTTATTAACCGGTGTCACCCACTCGGCGCCGAAATGATAGTACGTGTAGCCGCGTGATTTGAGATACTTCACCGCTTCATTGTTCTCGATAATATCAAGTATTGGCGTATCATCGCTTGATTGTTTATTACTATGTGTCACATCGAAGTAATTCAGATTGAGTGAAGATGCCAATGACGGCTCTGTGAAGGGGTAATTTGCCGCGCTGTTCGTCGCCACGTAAAAGCCCCGCGAGCCCAGTGCATTGTAAAATGCGCTGTTATCGTAGCCGTAATAATCTGAGAGTGTCTCTGCATTGGCGTACCGGTCGGAGATGATGTAGTAGATGTCCGGTGCCGTCGTTATGTTTTTGCCCTCATTTGTATATTGTATCGGGTGGAGGAGACGTATCGGAAAAAATGTGCGGATTGACTGGCTGTACAGAATGGAACCGACCGGCAGGATGAGAAATGAAATACTGAATATATTTAACACCAGGGTTATTTTGTTAAATTTCCGTTTGAAGAATTTTATGATAATCGCCAAAACAATAATAGTACCGAGTATCCAGAATACCGTGTCATTATGAAGCGCAATAAACTGCCTGAGCTCTATATTTTCCGACAAAAAATCGATTGAGGCAAACGGTTTAAAAATGAAGAAGGCGATGGAGACGGCTATCGCTGACTTCCTTACGTCCTTGAGGAATATAAGATCAAGAAGAATCCACAGGAATATGACCGGCACAAGAACATAGCCGATGGCAAAAAATATCTGAGAAGGGAATAACTCACTGTAGTTGTGTGCGATAAGGGAAAGTATTGGGAACAAAGGGAGAAGGAATATATGAATGGGTGATTGAAATAGTTTTTTCATACGCCTCGTTTTCGCTCCATGAGATAGATGACTCTCCCGGTGTTCAAGACCGGAAAAGTACCCAGCACTCGGAAATATACGCTAAATTCCCGTTCAAACAGTTTTTTTGTGTAGTTCGTGAAAACATCAACGCGATTGGCGAGCATCTGTCGGACCATGATATCGGTTTTCGGTACGAATTCTATGATGAGATAGCGGCCGAGTCGGCTCATGAGACGGGCGATATAATCAAACGGCACATTATTGCCAATCGCGATATGATGAATAAGCGCGAGCGCCAGGACGAGATCAACGTCTGTCCTATCCAGAAATGATGACCGTTCGTTATTCTCCCATCCGATTGAAGGACTCGGATTCGTGATATCGATGCAAAGGGGGAGGCAATTGGTTACGTTATTGCGTTTGTTTGCGGCATACAGTTTTTCAATGCACCCGTGGTCATTATCAACGGCGATTGTATTTATCCCGCCCGCTATACAAAGTGCGGTAAATGCACCGGTATTTGCACCGATGTCGAGCGCAGATTCCGCATGAATTTTCCGCAGCAGTGTCGTTACAATTTTCTTTTTCTCCCTCATGCCGCCCACGCCATATGAATGCGTTTCTTCATATGAGCTCCACTGGCTTTGTGAATCCCGTAATTTCAAATGCCTGATGGTTGACTCGAGATTGTTAAGAAGTGTTACAAACGCATCTTTGGACAGTGTATTGTTGCCGTGTCGTGCTGTGTTCCCCGCGAGTTTTTGTTCCATCATGGCGTGCAGATGGATGTGTGCAAGAAGCGACGGGTTCAATAGTGTCGTTTTGGGCAATAGTGAGCTGCCAAGCGATAGCGGTATACCGTCAAGGTGCGTGATGAATAATTTGTTGAAATCTGCGGATTTTCGGCTCATAAGAAGTAAAGGCATAAGAAAATGCATACAGAACTGGCGGTATGCAATCCATGGCGAGCCCGCTACATACGGCTCAAACGACAGCGTGTCAATAAGAATCGGTTTTCCGTTATAGAACTGGATATTATACGCACTCGCGTCTTTAAGGGAAAAACCGTATGCGAGGGCGGTCTTTTGGATGTTGAGCGTCGTGAGCGCTGCGTCATGAAGCTCACCAAAACACCACTCATATGGATAAGAGATGAATGGGATGACGTCAGGTTGAATGACAAGATTATTTTTTCTATTATTGCGCGGGAGTTCCCGGTGGGGGATTAATAACGCATCCTTCATCAGCCGGTCATATAATCCTGATCCTTCGGCCTTCCGGTATATTGGTATATAAGACGCGGAAATGGTCCGCTTCAGGATTCCCTTATCGGCAATGACATGACCGCTCGGGTCGCGGAATGAGCTGCCAAGCCGGGTTGTTGGCACGTTAACCCTCGTTTTTGTCATCTGTTTTTTTATGAAAGAGTCGGGAAAAAAAATGGTGTATTTGTTTCCAGAATAATTTAACGCTGACAATAAGGCCAAGGGCTCCGCCGAAAAGTAATTGGATCATATAACTGCCGTTGCCGGGGTCCAGATACGCGTGCGCCTGTGAGAGAGCGGGCGAGAGAAAAAGGAATAGATAAAGAATAACAAGCGCCGTTATCATAGAGACATATAAACAAATGTACAGCTTCCTGTCAAGGACAATTGTAAGAAATCTTACAACTGTTTACACGAATGGATGATACGGTATACTCTAATCTATGTTTCCTGTTGAGTGGATGTATTATGCAGCTATTTTTTCGGGAGTTATTGCCTCATGGGTCATTCGGGCATTATTTCCGTTTTTCTGGCGCATCCCGGTCGGATCCATTCATTTGCTCAATCCTCTGGATATTTTTACTCATGAAATCGATAACATTGTTTACATCGCATTTGTGGGTCTATTTTTTTTGAGCTCGGCGCTCCTCTCTGTGTTATTCATCCGATTCCGTCAGCATAAAAAGTTTATCTCGCTAGCCCGTATATCCGCGGTCGCCTGTACGTTATATGCTCTTTGTTACCCGTCAATCAATATGACGCATGTTGTTTTCAATATCGTGCCGTTGGGATTTTTGGTTGTAGGTATTTGGGCCGTGCGATCGTATGTTTTAAAACGCGATATACCGCAATCATTTATTGGTATTATTATGGGCGGCACCCTGTTGAAATATCTTTTACCCAGTGGGATCTTTTTTGATATCGGTGCAGATCCTGCGATATACACACAATACTTTTATCTTATCGCCGTATGCGCAATCGGCATAATTCTTTACGGGTTGACACGGCAACACAGGAATGTAGTGAGGTGGGTGAGTCGAATACCCAGGTGGGTGCCGCTGGTCGTTGTACTATCACTCATATCCCTGGCGCTTCTCCGGTTTATGCTTCTGTACGAAGACGCATGGGATATGTTTATCACCTTCGGATCGGCCTACCACATAGCGCACGGAGGTATTCCGTTTATCGATGTGTACAGTCAATATGGCTATGGGTATCTCATCCCCTGGATTTTGTGGATTCTCGCTTTTCCCAAGCTTCCGGTTTCGTATGAGATGAGCCTTGTCGCGACCATGATATTTCTTGTGGTCTATTTCGGACTCTTGACTGTCATCCTTTATAAATTATTCGCGAGCCGGCTTCTCGCACTCAGTACGACCATTGCCGTATTTTTTTATACGATCCTCATACGGTACTGGGGGTTTCCGGGATATAAAATTGCGCTCGTAGGCCACCCGGCATTTACACCCCTTCGTTTCGGCGCTTGTTTAATCCCTCTCGGGTTGTTGATGTTGTTTATCCAGTCAAAAAAAGAACTCTATTTTACGTTGTTCCTTATCGCAAGTACGCTTGGGTTATTTTTTTCGGTGGAGATCGGCGCGGGGCTTTTCGTTGCTGCGTTGGCACTATTGCTGCTTCGTGCGGTAGCAAAAAAACAGCCAGCATTTTTCGTGCGATCGGTAATCGTGCCAATCGGAGGGACAGTGCTTTGCAGTTTCGCTGCAGTATCCGCCTATACGCTTTTTAAATCCGGTCGGTTGCCGGATATCGGTATGTACACGTATTTTGCACGCTTTTTCGGAGGCGGTGTTTACCTTGTCCCCATTGGAGGCGATATCGCCTATATATTCCCACTATTCGTGAGTCTGGTGGGCGTTATCGCCGGTATGTATGCCGTTCTCAAGAAACGGGATGTACTGGGTATTGCGTGCGTCTATATCGCCGTCATTCAGTTGACATCATTTCCGTATTACATGGGGAGGAGCATGCCGCACACGCTCTATGGCGTGAGTATGCCGTTTATTATTGTGGCCGGATTACTTGTTGATTTAGCCTGGAAAAACCGTTCATCGGTCAAAAAAGATTATGTACTCGTGGTCGGAACGTTTTTGTGTTTATTTATCATTGTTCTGGGCGCGCTTCGCGGCACGCTTATGATGATTCCGTATGGAGTTGCGGCCGCGTCTATCGGAAAAGAGTCTTCGGCATTTATACAATCTTCGATAAATCATTGGAATACAAAAGACCTGCCCGAATATCAGTTTTTAGTAAAACACTTGCCGTCCGGTTGTCCGCTATTGAGTGTTGATGCGTACGAGTTTGATTTACTCGCGGCTTTGGGTGTGGCGCCCGCGACGCAATATGCATATGTTCGGGGGTATATCGTATCGACGGAACAGATTGACACCCTGAAACCCAAACTGCCGTTTTGTTTTTTTATAAACCAGAGTGAGTTTAACGCCTACGATACCCGGTTTTATTATGTCTACCACATATTGTGGGAAAAAGCGTCAAAAGGCGCTCAGCTCATAGCTGAGGATTCATTGCAGGGTTTTCGTTTATACAAAGTGACCTCGTGGCAGTAGTGGAGGGTCTCGTTGCAAAATCACACGTTTTTGTTATACTCCGCTCATTATGAAGTATGAAGATGGAGGGTTTCTCCGAGTGCTTGGTTGGGTATGGCAAGGTGAGGTTGAAAAGCGACTGGAAGCTCTTCCTAATAATACTTTTGATCGTGAGGGATTGGATATTTATTATAAAGACAAATCCGGAAAAATCCGCACCGTTTTACAGCTGGATGAGTTAGATAGAAAAAATCTTTCCGTACACGAGATATTCAGTAGTGATGGTATCATCAGTTTTCAAAAGAAGAATAGTGAAACGTTACTTTTAACGAGAACACCGGAAGAAGACTGGTTGCGTGTCTGGGTACCTTTGGATGCTCACGATCCGTACACCGTGAGAGACCTCCTTCGAAAGTATGACGGCCTTCAGCATTTGTCGGGTGAAGAGATCGCTACGTTACCCATTCAAATCGGAGGAGTGAAAGCAAGAGACCTCATGGAGCGAGCAGTGTATTTTGAACTTAACCTCCACGAATCGGGAATAGGCTACAGATTTCCTGCACCATCTCCATTGGTCGAAAAATTTGCCTCAAATAGTTACGGACAGGCTCCTGTTCAGCCTGAATTACTTTCATAAGTACTCTATTTAAGAAAAACCAGAGGGAGCATGGTATCGATTTCCTGTTGTTCGCGGGGGAGTAGGTGAAGATCGGTTTGTGAAGGATCATACTGTTTTATTTTTGAGGGCGAGGATGTCGCCGTTCGCATGAGCCGGTTCCATCTGGACTTACTGAATTTGTCTAAGTCTTTACCCAAAAGTTTTCTGTCAGAGGTCGTAAACGGCCGATATCCTTCAGCCGCCGTAAATAATGGAGCTGATACCTCATTGGGTGTTGCTATATGGAAGATCGTGTATCCTGAGGCATTTGAAAGGGATTGGAGGGTTCGATGGATGCCGTGTAGTCCGTCTTTTCCTTTTCCTCTGATCTCGCCGGAGAGTCCCAGAGTATACAAATCTGCATTCACGAAGATTTGTTTTCGTTCCTTGTCTACGACCCACATATTGAGATTGAATGATCCGTAGTTGCTTAAAAATTCGAAGTGGGCTTCCCGTGCTTTATGACTTTGATTACCCGTGTAGTCCCCCCAAACGAGGGCGAATTGCTCGGTAAGTTCGGTTGGGATGCCAAGCGATCCTTTACTATTTTCCCAATGGTAGTAAATATACCTATGCGTTAGCGCGAGAGTAAATTTTTCTTTACGCGTGTCTTCAAGCGATTTCGGTGTTACCTCCACCATAGTACCCGCATTTTACCACTTTAGGGCATAAATTAGGGCTAATCTGCATTTTAGTTCGAACTTAACTCGCTATTATATTTCATATAGGAACAGTGGGACTTTTGTGGCATAATAACGTCATAAATTCAAAAAAAAGTGACTTTGCAGTATTTATTGCTAATTTAACAGTTCAGTTTTAATATATTCACAATAAATGAGTTTTTATTCTCGTTAAAATGGGTAAAAAAAGCAGGCTAAAAAGGGAAAAACGTATTTTTATATTGAAGCTAACTCAATATGAAAAAAAATATTTCAGTGAGTTAAGAAGGCTCGTCTCCCTTTCTGGGATTACTCAACTACCCTTAAATTTAAAACCGTCTCGATCTGTCATTTATAAATGTAAGGATGGGTACGCAATTATTAGATTCCCTCGAGAAGATTTGCCAGATAAACAGGAAATTAGATCTGAAGGTGGAATATCAGTAAGTGATGCTATTAATCAATATAAATTTAAATCACTAGATGGAGAAGTAAATAATGTAAAATTTTTTCCTGGACCACTTAATGGAATGGTTGCAACAATGACCCCGCTGAATGTTACTGAAAACAACAAAGCATTCTATGCTGATTATCATACCGTATTAGTGTTTGGACAAGAGTTAATAGGTGACCCTATTAAAGATGCTTATAAGGACTTCCAAACATTTATTATTTCAAGAAATTTCAATATTGACCCTAATTTAAGAAATTACAACCACTCAACAATAGAGAAACTTGAAAGACTATTAATTTCCTTTAAAGACGCGCTTAAGAATGGAATAAGAGAAGAGGTAGTTCAGAAATTTATTGATGACCATCCAATTGTTCTAAATCCTATATCTCTACGACATATACCTAAAATGAAAATAGGTAAGTACTTTTCAGATTTTACTTTTGTAGAGGTCGGCAATTGCTATCAGTTTGTAGAAATTGAAAGGTCTGATCACCCGTTGTTAACAAAGAAGTTAGATTTTACTAAAGAAGTAAATCACGGATGGCAACAAATGGAGGATTGGGATGAGGAACTTGAAAGTGAAAAAATAGTCGTGGAGTCAAAATACGGAATTAAAAATATTGAAAATAGAAGATTCACATTAATAATTGGTAGATCTACAAGTTTAGATCAAGAGAGAATGCAAAAGCTTCGAACAAAGTCTCGAACAAGTAGTAAATATGAAATTCTAACTTATGATGATGTTTTAGAAAAATTCCGAACATTAATTTTAAATCTAAAAAAAACTTAGCGTTATTTTTGTTAATATTTAATCTGATATAATTTCCGCATGAATCTTAAAATCGGAAAGCCGATTGCAACGCTCCAACTCTCTTTATGCTACAATCTCAACCATGTTTCAAGGTGAGACTGAATTTCAAGTATCTGGTACACAATTTGCAATTTTCAACGACCCAAAAAGTTGTCAGGTGACTTCGGAGTGGTTGGGAGATGTAACTATTCAGCCGGTTGATTTTACAAGTCCGCTGCAGCGGTTAGAACTGAGCATGCTTATTCAAGCGAATTTTCATATTTTGGAGGAAACAGGCAATATAAAGGAAAAAGTCGTTGATGATTATCTACGCGCCAATAGAATTACTGATATTCTTGAAACTATCAAGAAACAGGGTACTCATACATTCATTGCCTCGGCTAAATTAGGTATGGTGGGGCTGATTATCGGTAGAATCCATACACCGGATCAAACCGCCCTGCTGTTACATGATATTTCAACGGACGGCACTGATATACATCAGCTGTCTGTAAATATCCGGAGGATGCATGTGCGGCATGATTGCGACAACATCGGTATAGGTACGAGAATGCTGGGAATAATGAGTGATTTTGCCCGAAGTCGGGGTATCAAGCTTTTGACGGGTGAAGTTGTGCAGGAATCATCTAACTGGTTTATCAAGCACGGTATTTATGGGCAGTTTGTGGAAATGGACAGAGAGAACGGATCCAAATCAGTGGTTTATAGATGCTATTTACCAATATCATAAATTGTATTCCAATCATTTTTCCTATTACAATTAGCCTCATGAATCTCAAAATCGGGATATTAGGGCTTCAAATCGACATGAAATACCCTTCGACTTTGTCATAAAACTTCCGCCACCTAGAAAATCACACATAATAACTAAACGGGATTCCCTCGGTCGGATCATAAATTACATAACACCTTGATATGGATACAGATAAAAAGTCGGATACAAAATTAGCAAAATCAATGACGTGGGATACGATGCGTACTGCCTTTGATCCACAATATGTTCAGTTGGAAGCCGATAAGGAATTAAAAACTATAACAGCAGAGAGTAAAAAATTTGAACCCACATCGAATGTATATAAAGCGTTTACTCTCAAAGAGTTTGATAATGGAGTGTTGTTAAGTGAAACCGTACGAGAGGAGTATAAAACATTTGTAATTGATCTTAGCCGAAATATCCAAAAAGAGTATAGTTGTACCACCGCAAGTCAGAAGGCGACCGCAGAGGCAATAGCGTGCGTTTATGGTCGTATGTTGCAGTTATCCGCTAAGGTTGCTCGGCGTCTCGATATAACTTCTTTTTCAGACCTTGATATTAGATATCTCGCAGTCTTATCGAAAGAGTTGGATAGAGCACAAAGGCACTATATAACGGCGTTACAGACATTATTCATGCTTAAACAACCGCCGTTGAGTGTTACAGTTAAGGCAGAAACTGCGAATATAGCGAATAGCCAGCTAATACAACAAAATCACACCGTTAAGCCCATATGATTAGAGGTAATCTCCCCGTGACGGAAAACTATCAAAAGATTCGAATTGATGATTATGTACGTTACGCACGAAATAGCCTTAAGAAAGCCATCATAGAGGCTCAGGTAAGCGTAAATGGACATACTGTAAATCTAACTCAGTCAAAAACCCGTTTCGGAGGGTTTAGGCTATGGTTTGAGTGCCCTGAGTGTCATAGAAGAAGGGGAGTATTATATCAAGACCCGTTAGGTAAAAGGATTACTTGTAGGAAATGTCTAGGTTATCGTAATTAGTACACGGTATATCCACCCATTCCATCAGGATCGACATGTAGATATGTTGAGTTGTTATCGTAAATAATATAACCTCCCATGCCGTTTGCTTCCATATGAAAATATATGGGGAGTGAAACATTATTTGTTACGTAATTTGATACGGGCATCGGTTGGTATTGGATAGCAGGTAAGTTACAAAAGGTCGTTCTGATACTATTGAGTTCACTGGTTTGTTCTTGTTGCAACGTGCTAATTTGACTTGTGAGTGCAGATATTTGCGCATCGAGATAATCAACTTGTTTTCGAATACTTCCAACCATACAGGCTTCTGCATAGGGATTACTTTCTGGACATGCCGCTTTTACTTGATCGTTGAGTTGGCTAATTTGTTGATTAATGGTATCTATTTGTGGTTGATACTTTTGATTAACACTATTTGTCTGATCGCTACATATTTGCAACTTTTGTTGTTTGATTTGATTTACTGAATTATTGTATTGAGTAATACTATTTTGTATTTGTTGCCGTATTTGACTATCGTTATTTGTTTGCGCAGTAGTTGGCACTTGAGGTAATGGGGTTGGAATGAGTACAAATGTTGGAATAGGAGTAGTAACAATCGTTGTCTTTTCCGATGGTATTACTGGTGGCACCGGAGACGCTTTTGGAGTGACTATAGGGGTTATAACAGTTTTGACTTGGGTTGTTGTATTCACGGGTTTTGCATGAACGAATAGCCCAGTTATGGGAAGTGTTATAGCTGTAAGAAAAATAATTATGCCTTTGAAAAAATTAAACATATTTAAAATTTACTTTTTAATGCATTAAGAATTAGCACAAATAAGTATACATTAACCCCAGATTCTAATGCTCTTACCAGACAAGCTCCCAACTTGTAACCCAAACTTCCACTCAGACTATCCTTATTTTTTGTAAATCTTGTAATGATTAGGAGAAGAGGATATAGAAATACAATATTAGTTATTACAGCTGTTAATCCCGTGATTATATCTAATATAAATAAAATCATTAGAGCTACCGACAGTGATGCGCCCAGCCAATAATTTAAATAACCTAAAAATATCACAACTATACTTGCTATAAGAAGGAAAACGGAATTTGTAATTGCATCACTAGCCACTTTTCTAAAAACAATTAAATCTTTTTCAGTTTCAACTATATATGGAGAGTTTAATTTTTCTAAATCGTTTATGGTCATGCTAATTAAAAGAATCTCCCTTTTCCATTTTCTTAATAATCTTATTTGCTCTTCTTACCCTTAGGAAAAGATGAATATCTGGGTAAAGCCAAGTTATTATCCCCATCCCAAGAACAATAGCGCCTACAGAAAGTGTCATCCAATGGTTACTAAAAAGTCCTATTATTATGCCCAGAATTGAAATAGCTCCTCCAATAAACATAATCAATCCACCGAGACCGGCAATTGCTATCCATAATTGATCAAGCCTAGCACCTTGAGTAGTAAGAATAGGAACTAATGTTACTGCATACAGGGCTCCAAGAACTTGTAAGACGGGAATAATACTATTAGGTGTTTCCATTTTAACAAAAGTATAGACTCCCAAAAATCCAAGAACCAAATTTAGAATTGCTAAAGAAATTTCGATCCAAAAAATAATTTCCGCAACCTTAGTCTTTTTAGATGGGGCTAAATATCCAGCAAAAAAAACAAATAAAAAGGCGCCTACAAAAGCATTTATGCTATCAAACAATACTTGATTTTTCAATCCAATTCCATAAAATATTAAGCCGAATAGTATGCTGACAATCGCTTGAATACAAAAAGCTGCTGGTAAAAATAATATCCATTTAAAAATCTTCATGTTCATTTTAATCTCAATATAAATTTTTGCTAGAACACAAAAAAGCTCCCCGCCAGCGATGACTTGCGTCACCCATACACCTTTCGGCATATGACCTTCACAGATGCTCTGACGAAGAGCTTACTTCTGTGAAGGTTTCTAGGCCATGCCATAAAGGTTTAGGCCATTAAATTATTATTTGTAGAGTAGCAGAAATACACTATTACGGCAAATTAGAATTGTAAACGTAGTATAATTGCAGGCAAATTGATATGAAAACTATATTAGATACTCCTAGTATAAATGGTCCAATTGTAATTAAGGTAAAATCTAAATGGACGTACGAGGCGATAGCATTATTAGTTGATAGAGATGATTTTTTACATGAGGTTAAGGACATCAGAAGACACTTGGGCATTAATGAACTAATTAGGTATAACGAGCTTAAGGTGTTAAAACAGGAGGATGTGCACGGTTTAAGTATCCATTTTGAACTATTAACAGATAAGAGTTTAAAAGATTGGCGGTCGTTTGATTCATTAACCCCTGAAGGGATTGATTATCTACTACATAAATACAGAAAAAGCCAAGCATTTGTGAATGTTATACGTTTTGCTATTTTAAGTGGTTATGTTTGTGATGAGCACTTCGATAACGATCCTATTTATTATCACGCTTTTAAAAGGGGAGTTGATATTTCACTCGACAGTAATGAGGTGGCGTTTATTGTTTATCCAGAAACAAAAATTGAGCAATTAGAGGAACGTTTTAAGCAATATAAAGATTATTTAAAAATATCAGACGTAAAAAGCGAGATAAAAAGAGATAGAGAATGGTACTGGATGTATAAAAAAGAAAAGACAAGTGGCAGAGGCATATACAAACGAATTGTAGAGGATTGGGAAAAGAAACATTTGCCTAAAGATCCAAATGATTATATTGATCCGAATAAGATCGAGCAAGCAGTCTCCCGTTACAAGAAACTTCTAAACGCTGACATTTAGCAACACCTCAAACTTCAGTGCGGTTATTCGAAAGAACACTTACTATTTCCATAAGATTGAAAAAATATGGAAAACTTCACGACTTATGACATACTGCTCTGCTCATTCCTCTTAACGAATAAAGAGGTATCACTAGCGGAAGTTAAAGAAGCCAATCCTGGTAAGTTTCTTTTTATTCTCACAAACCCTTCATTGTGTAAACAACTTTCCAAAGATTATCTGAATAACGCACAGGCTCCGGCGAGAGAGCTTTTTTCTAATCGAGAGATGCTGATCTCGGAAATAAAAACGAGGCAGTATGAAACCTAAGAAACAACTACGGATAAAATATTCGTTTGTGGATTATGAGCAAGCGGAGCGTCAGAAAAGGCTAGATGATGCGTATGACGTGATATTTGATGAGCTAGACGCTGAGGATTTGGAGCGTTTAGACAAGAAAGATGAATATGGACACCCCGCAACTATCCAGAGATGAGGCAATCCGCCGGATAGAACAACTCGGTGGCACCTACGATCCGGATTCACATTTACCGCTCCTAGACCAATTACTGATATGTGAGTCCATCGCAGAATCCACACCCGTTGATCCCATTGATATTGATGGTAGAACAATCCTATCCTTAAAGGGGACAAGTGAAAGAAGTGCTAGTGTTAATGGGAGTGTTAATGATATAGGGAAACGGCAGGAAAACGCAGAGGAAACACAAAAGAAAAAACAAGCAATCGCAGAGCTAACGACATACACATATAAAACGAGTCCAAAGAAAATAGCCTCACTATTACAAGTAATATTTCTTTCAAGCGTTACGAAGGATAGCCACTGGTTATGGATCGCCCAACACTACACGCCCAAGTCAATAAACGGCGTCATTCATCAGATGACAAAGGCTCACGTAGAGGGTTGGATGACTATAAAGAGTCCGGCGGCGTACTTTACCGATGAGTTGAAGCATCATCATAATAAACGAAGAAAACCTAAAAAGAAATTAGTAGTTGCAATGTAATATAAAGTTCTGTATAGTAAAGCTATGTACGAATACTACACAACACGGCAAATAGCGAAGCTACTTATGATTAAGGGCATTACAGTGCGCCGATGGATAGCCAAGGGGTTACTTCCTGCGTACTCACTTGGGAAAGAATATCGGGTCAAAAAAGTTGATTTTGATAAGTTTATGGAAAGCCGAAAGGTAAAAGTATGAGAGTAGCATTTTACGCTCGTGTGTCATCTCAACGCCAAGAGGTAGAGGAAACCATAGGGACACAGATAATGGCCATTAAAGACTTCGTGAAGGCCAATAATCATACGCTTATACAGGAATATAGGGACGATGGATGGAGCGGCACTATTTTAGCCCGTCCTGCGCTCGATCAGCTTCGCTTAGATGCCCCTAAACGGCTCTGGGAGGCCGTAGTGGTCTATGATCCCGATAGATTGTCCCGAAAGTACGCACATCAGGAATTAGTGCGTGATGAATTAGAATCTCGTGGAATAAAAGTATTGTTCGTTACCACGCCTCCGGTGAAAGACGAGGGCGATAAGCTCCTCTATGGCGTGAAGGGATTGTTCGCAGAGTATGAGCGAGCCCGTATAGCGGAAAGATTTAGACTAGGGAAGCTCCGGAAAGCACGGGAAGGGCATGTAGTTACCTCGCATGCACCGTATGGCTACGCTTATATCCCTAAACAAGGGGAGAAACACGGATACTTCGAGCCGATACCAGTAGAAGCACGAGTTGTACGAGATATTTTCCATTGGATTGCGGACGAAGGGATGACAATTCGAAAGGTAGTAAAACGACTACAGGAGAAGAATATAGCACCACGCAAGAGCTTGCGAGGCGTGTGGAATAACAGTACTCTTACCACACTTCTGAGAAACGAAACGTACTACGGGAAGGCACATTTTAATAAAACGGTAGGTATTATTCCGGAGCACCCAAAAAGTACGGAGAAATATAAACGGATAGTAAAGAGCAGCCGGAAAAATAAACCCGTTGAGGATTGGGTATTTATTGATTGTGCTTCTATTATAGATAAAGAATTGTTCGATAGAACACAAAAGCAACTCCGCATTAATTATGATCGGTGTGTTCGGAATAAAAAGAATGAGTACTTACTCAGTAATCTTATTCACTGTACGTGCGGTTCTACACGGACCGGAGAAGGGCCACAGCACGGAAAGCACCTCTATTATCGCTGTTCCGGACGTGTGAACAGATACCCGATGCCGCCTTCCTGCCTTCAAAAGGGAATAAATGCCCGTATAGCTGATTATTTGGTCTGGGATAGGTTAGAAAAGACAATGGTAACGCCTCGGCTGTTAAAATGGCATGCTGATCGACATTTCGATAAAAAAATGAAGGTCGTGGATCATTCGAGTGATCTCGTGTCTATTCAGCGTGATTTATCCAAGTTAGCGATAGAAGAAGAACGATATACAAAAGCCTATGGGAAACAGGTTATTACTCTTACTCAGCTAACCTCGTATGTGCAGGATATTCGGTTAAAACGAACGACACTAGAACAGCGACTTGCTGAGTTTGCAAAAGAGCAAAGGCTTTTACCATTTGCCAAACCTACCGATGAACAGATAGAATCATACTGCAAAAGAGCGAAAGAAAAGCTCGAAGTAGCAGATTATACAAAAAGACGGCGAGTGATATTAAATGTAGTAAACGATATCACCGCAAGTGAAAAAGAGGTTCATGTTAGCGGGCATATTCCCGTAACTGAAGCTAATTATGTCAAGTTCTGGTCTGAAAGTCGGTATTGTAGGTCTTGCCAACGTTGGAAAGTCGACGCTGTTTAATGCACTTTTGAAAAAGCAGGTAGCATTAGCCGCCAACTATCCGTTTGCCACGATCGAGCCAAATATCGGCGTCGTGCCGGTGCCGGATGATAGGCTTGCGAAGCTCGCCGAAATCACGAAAGTTGAGGAAAAAATGGACAAGCTGCCGCCGTTGGTGCCGGCTGTCGTCGAATTTGTGGATATTGCGGGACTCGTCAAAGGTGCGTCGGAAGGGCAGGGGCTGGGCAACAAATTCCTCTCCCACATCCGCGAAGTCAACATTATTTGCCACGTCTTACGGTTTTTTGAGAATCCTGATATCGTTCACGTCGATGGGACGCCCGACGCTGCCCGCGATCGTGTGACGGTCGAGACGGAATTAATTCTTGCCGACCTCCAAACGCTCACGAAACAAGGCGAACCGAAGATGAATGCCACGAAAGAGGATAGAGAGCGATGGGAACTCATCAAGCGGATAAAACCGCTCATGGACGGGGGGAAATTGGCCCGCGAGGTCGTTATTGATCCGGAAGAACGGTTGCTCCTTCGTGATCTACAGCTTTTAACCATGAAACCGATCATGTACATCGGCAATGTGTCAGAGCAACAATTAACAAATTCACAAATTGACAAATTAACTGATATACGACCCATTGTCTTTATTTGTGCCGAGATGGAGTCGGAGCTAGCGGCACTTGCGCCCGTCGAGCAGGCGGAATATCTCAAATCATTGGGGGTTGAATCGTCAGGTCTCGATTTACTCATCCAAAAAGCATACGAAGAACTTGGCCTTATCTCATTTCTCACGTGCGGTCCTATTGAAGCGCGCGCGTGGACGATTGAGAAGGGGATAAAGGCGCCAGCTGCTGCAGGCACCATCCACACGGATTTTGAGAAGAAATTTATTAAGGCCGAGGTAGTCCACTATAACGACTTTATTAATCCGGCAGGTGGGCCTGTCCCCCGAAGCTTTAGCGAAGGGGGATGGAAGAAGGCCCGCGAGGCCGGCAAAGCCCGTTTTGAGGGCAAAGAATACGTGATGCAGGACGGGGATGTGGTAGAGTTTAAAATCGGGACGTAAAAAGCGTATTATTGAGGTATGACACACGCTGACAAATTCGATACGGTTGAGCAAACGTTTGTCGGTTCTTCACGGGCGCCACGAATTAACCTTCCGCACGTTCATGCCCGATCAGATGCTCCGTTGTCTGCGAAGGGTATTGAGGACAATGAATTTCTTGCGGAAAGAAGTTTAAGCGTTTTAGTACAAAATATTCTTCTACGAGAACATGTTAAGCCGATGGTTCAATTTGTTGCGGATAGAAGTCAGTTTACCATGTTGGATCCAATAGAATATCCAAAATTTGAGTCACTGCTTCATTCTCCAATAACTGGCGTAATGCACGAAATAACTCAATAGCGTTTTCGCGATAGTCCTACATTTCTCATTTTTAAAGGGTGGAGGCGGGATAAAATACCGGATTATAGTGGATCGTCGGTTTTTCAATTTTACGAGAAGATATATCAATCAATCCGGGAACACGAGCAGAATGAGGGTGGTTTTCTTTCTATGGAGTCGCTTCAAGGATTTTGCGAAGCGATAGAGGGACTATATCAGGAAATTGAAGATCAGATCGATCCACATATTAAGAGGGTTTGGATAGAGAATCAAATTGCAACGTATGAACAATGGGAAGGGGAGGCCGGTAAGTTACCCGGGAGGTTAACGAAAGAGTATGTTGATGAACATTTATTGGAGCTTCGAGCGTGGCGGGATAAATTCCAGCATACTCCCGACGGAGTGATGGAATATCAGTATACGCCGAGGTCTTCAAACAATTAAATATATTATGATCTCCATCTTGTTTCAGTCTATCCTTCATGGTATTATTAGAGCCTTATGACACGGAAATATGAACTTATGACGGTATTTCGCTCCGATCTTGATGTGACGGAGAAAAATGCAAAGGAAATTGTTCAAAAACTAGTGGGTGAGGGTGTTACGGTTGTTGATGTCACGTTTATGGGTAAACGGACGCTTGCATACCCCATTCAAAAGAAAACAGAGGGGATTTACGTTTTATCAAACCTCACCGGCACTATTATTGTCCACGATATAGAGAAAAGAGTACAATTGGGAGCGGAGGTTTTGCGGTTCCTGCTTACCCTGAAAAAATAATATGTCATCGAGAAGCTTGAATAAGGTACAACTCATTGGAAATCTGACACGGGATCCGGAATTACGCTATACGCCGACAGGGGCAGCAGTGTGTACAATCGGTTTAGCGACAAATAGGACGTGGACAACCGAATCAGGGGAAAAGAAAGAGGAAACGGAATTTCATAGGGTCGTTGCATGGAATAAGCTTGCGGAACTGTGTAGCCAGCTTTTGGCGAAGGGCCGCAAAATTTACGTTGAAGGCAGGCTAAGGACGAACAGTTGGACGGCACAGGACGGAAGCCAGAGGTCAACGACAGAGGTTGTTATCGAGGATATGATTATTCTTGATTCCCGGCGTCCGGTGACCGGAGAGGCGGCCACAGAAGCGGGGAATGAATATCATGAGTCTGCGCCTGCGACAGCTGCACCTGCGACCTCAGCACTGGCGGCTGCGCAACCACCGGCAAAACCGGTTGTAACGAAAAAACAGGATGAGCCAAAACCCGTTGCCAAAAACGAAACAAAAGCGGCAGCGGAGGAGGTCAACCCGGACGATATTCCATTTTAAAGGAGAAAATTTATGAGATCAAGCAGATTTACAAAAAAATTACGACCGGTTGCCAAAAATTGTCATTTTTGCAACAACAAAATTGAGCCCGATTACAAAGATACCATGCTCCTGTCCAAGTATATAACGGAGCGCGGTAAAATTTTAGGACGGAGCAGGACGGGTATTTGCAGCAAGCATCAGAGGTCATTGCAGCTGGCAATCAAGTATGCGCGGCACGTCGCATTCCTGCCGTTTTTGGTTCGGGCCTAAGGTATTTTCCCCATTTACGCGGTCTTATTGTTCTTGGTAGTATGGGTGGTATACCCTTATGAAATCGGTTGAAGTTTCAAAAATCCGATCGTACATCGTCATTGCCGCTCTTTGTTTATTATCTGCGGGAGTGGGGTACAATCTGGGCGTCCGCGGAACGACCGTGGGAATTAGTCCTGACAAGCGCGTCGTCGTCAACCAACAGCAGCCCGCAGGCGTCAATGTCGATTTTTCACTCTTCTGGGATGTTTGGCAGCGGCTTAACACTTCCTATATAGACCACGCGAATCTGGATGCCCAAAAAATGGTCTATGGGGCGATCGGGGGCATGGTGAGCGCTATCGGAGATCCCTATACACTATTCCTTCCTCCCCACGACAACACGGATTTCAAGGATAATCTAAGCGGTCAATTTACGGGTATCGGGGCTCAGCTTGATATGAAAGACGGCAACGTCATCATTCAGACGCCGCTGAAGGGTAATCCTGCGGAAAAAGCAGGTATCCGCCCCGGAGACTATATATTAAAAGTAGACGGAGTATCGACTGCAGGCTGGACGGTCGCGCAGGCTGTCTTAAAGATTCGGGGTCCGAAGGGGACGACGGTTAAACTTCAGATTCTCCATGAAACCGATACGAAACCCATTGATATTTCCATAGTAAGGGATACGATTACCGTTTCGACGGTTGATACATGGATCAAAGAGCTTAGCGATATACCGGAGATTGCAGGGACGCCTTCATCGGCGGCGCTCGCAGGAAAATCCGGAAAAGTTGCCTATATTAAACTTTCCCAGTTCGGTGATCATACGAATGATGAAATGGCGGCAGGGGTTTTGCAGGTTGAGACTGCGTACGCATCCGATCATTCAATAAAGGGATTAGTGTTTGATCTCCGCAATAATCCGGGTGGGTACCTTGAAAGCGCTGTTCATATTGCAAGTGAATTTATTCCGTCGGGGACTATTGTCTCTCAGGTGAATAGCGACGGCTCTAAACAGAATTATCCCGTCGACCATAAAGGGCAGCTCCTTACGATTCCTATGGTCGTTCTTATCAATAAAGGCAGCGCATCGGCAGCTGAAATCGTATCGGGAGCGCTTAAGGATTATAAACGCGCAACGCTCGTCGGCGAGGTTTCATTTGGAAAAGGGTCCGTGCAGACACCTGAGGATCTGCCGGACGGATCGGGGCTCCACATTACGACCGGTAAGTGGCTCCTCCCGAGCGGCAATTGGATTAATAAAATAGGGATAACACCGAATATCATTATTCCATCTGACTCTGTTACCGCGACTATGGATGCGCAGCTCGGGAAAGCAATTGAGGTATTATTTAAATAAATCTCACATAGTCATGTTGTAAAGACAGGTATCATATGGCTATAAATTCACCGAATTATAAACGGTCATTACTTCTCGTCGCAATTATCGTCCTTGCTATCGGCGGGTTCGTAAGCTCAGGACTGTTTGGATTAAATTGGGATTTTGTGAGCCGTATACTTCGCATCCCCGTGACATCAAAGATACAGAGTCAAATACCCGAGCCCCAAAATGTGCGTGTCGTGAGTGAAGAATCCGTTGTCATCAACGTTGTCAATAAGGTTTCCCCGGCCGTCGTGACGGTCGGAATCACTCAGACAGCCAGTAGTAATCTCGGGGATTTATTTCAATTCGATCCGTTTAACCAACTGTCGCCCCTTGATCTGACTCCGACCCCAAGCCCCTCACAAAATGCTGAACAGGATATCGGGAGCGGCTTCGTTGTGGCGTCTGACGGGCTTATTGTCACCAATAAACATGTGGTTGCCGATACGTTAGGCAAATACAGGATCATTACCAAAGATAACAAAACCTATGACGTTACAAAGATTTACCGCGATCCGGTCAACGATCTTGCAATCTTAAAAATTAACGCATCAGGTCTACCGGTTGTCGAGATGGGGGATTCAAGTAAAATTCAAGTAGGCCAGCTCGCTATTGCGATCGGCACAGCGCTTGGTGAATTTCGAAACACGGTGACGACTGGTGTCGTCTCCGGTATCGGCCGGGGGATTACCGCAGGGAGCCCGCTTGAAGGGGCGGCGGAAAAGCTTGATAACGTCATTCAGACCAGTGCTGCGATAAATCCGGGCAATTCCGGAGGGCCACTCCTCAACAGCAGCGGTCAGGTCGTTGGCGTCAATACTGCGGTTTCCCAGGAAGGTCAGAATATCGGGTTTGCGCTTCCCATAAACGTCATACGGGATGCGATAACCAACTTTAACCAAACCGGCCAGTTTAACAGGCCATATTTAGGGGTACGGTATAAAACTGTTACCAAGGATGTGGCGATACTCAATGATGTGCCAGAGGGAGCGTACATCATGGACGTCATCCAGGGTTCACCTGCCGATAAAGCGGGAATACAAGTGCAGGATATCATCACGAATATTGATGGCACGCGGTTGTCGGGAACGAATGCGGAACTTTCGTCGCTCATATCAAATAAAAAAGTGGGGGATACGCTTGATATCACGCTTGACCGTGATGGAAAGACGATAACGGTTAAACTTGTATTGGGGAATCAGGCGGATCAATAGCCTCTTGTCATTCCCGCGCCCACCTGCGCAGGCAGGAAGGCGGGAATCGGTTTTTATGCCTGAGATGTGATCATCGCGTCGGTGACTTTTTGCATTTTTCCTTCAATAATATCTTCGAGATTATGCCATGATTTGTTGATCCGGTGGTCGGTGACGCGGTTCTGGGGGAAGTTGTACGTCCGGATTTTTTCGGCCCGCATGCCCCGGCCGATAACGCTACGTGCTGCGCCAAGAGCTGCTGCTGCTTTGAGTTCATTGAGCTCCCAGAGTTTTGCGCGGAGCATCGAAAGGGCCATCTGGCGGTTCTGGTATTGATCGCGCTCCGTCTGGCAGGAGACGACAATTCCCGTCGCTTTGTGACGGATTCGTGCGGCTGAGCTTACTTTATTAACGTTTTGGCCGCCTTTACCCCCGCTCCGGTAGAATTCCCATATGATATCCTCTGGCCGTATATAGACCTCTGTTTCAGGGATTTCAGGAAGTACTGCAACTGTGGCCGTTGACGTGTGAATACGCCCCTGGCGCTCGGTTGTGGGGACGCGCTGGACCCTGTGGGTGCCTGCCTCGTATTGTAATTTGGTGAAGGCTTCCGTGCCTTTAATCCGAATTGCCGTATCACTTAACTGCTCGACTTTCCATCCCAATATACTCGCATACCGCGTGTACATCCGCATAAGATCGTTGGCCCAAATTCTAGCTTCCTCTCCACCGGGGCCGGGACGGAATTCTAATATAGCTACATCTGTATTCATAAAATTAATTTGCCCATGTCGCATTGATGGTTCCTAAACTCGCGAATAGGAATCCGCTCGTTAAGTAACCAGTCAAGTCTTCCTCTCCACCGGGGCCGGGACGGAATTCCATAATAGCAATATCGGGGTTCATATGAATTAGAGTTTAGGGTTTAGAGTTTAGAGATTAGTAAAAGTATATAATTAACTAAACTCTAATCTCTAATGCTCTAAGTTTACTATATTACTTCAGTCCCATTAACATTTCTTTGAGGGATTTCTGGTTCCGTAGGGACTTTACGTGCTCTTCTTTCTTTTTCTTTTTATCGGCAAGCTGAGCTGATGTTACCAGTGCGGCTTTCTGTTTCTGTTTAAACTTTTCAACCCGTCCCAGCGTGTCGACGAATTTCATCTCGCCTGTGTAGAAGGGGTGGCATTTCGAGCAAATTTCCACACGGAGCTCCGGCTTTGTCGCGCCGACTGTGAAGCTGTTACCGCAGGCACAACTGACTTTTGCATCGTTATACCATTGTGGATGAATTGCCGCTTTCATAAGAGAATTATTATATCATTTAGCCTTATCACTGTCTAGCGTGGCCTCGCGGGTGAAGAGGGAAGCGACGACCTCATGAGTATCTTTCTGGGGACGCTCAGGCTCGTTTGCGACCGGAACGGGTGGGGCTGCGGGCGCGGGGATCGGTTTCGCCTCAGGAGGCCGGAATTTATGGAACGGATGGTAATTGATGCGGCCTTCCGTGACAAAGATGCCGCCGAAGATAAGGAGAGTTCCCAAAACAAAATAGCTGGTAATCGGTTCGTGGAGGAAAAAAAAGCTCAGGCTGCTTCCGACGACGGGGTCAATATAGGTAAATAGCGCTGCATCAGACGCGCTTATCACTGATAAACCCCAGGCAAAGAGACTATAGCCCGCAGCGCTTGAGAGAAGAGCACCAAACGCCACACCCATATAGCCTCGGATATCAATCGTCGTATAAAGATGCGTATTTTTGGTATATTCCCAAAAAGCAACGGGAAGGAAGCTCGCGGCTCCGATGATAAATGACCAGAAGGTGAATGCAAAGGGTTCGAGCCGGGGAAACACTTCTTTCCCGATGATGTTTTGGACGACGGCGCCCAACGTGGCGATCACGAGGCATGTATTGCCTATGATTGAGGCGTGAAGACCGGTTTTGAGGATGGGTTCAAGGACGATAAGGATAATGCCGCCGAATCCGATGAGCATACCCCAGAGCCGTTTCCAGTTAAATTTTTCATTGAGATAAAACATGGCAAGAATATACGTAAGGATGGGTCCTGCTGACGCGATCACCGGAGCGTTAATGGAATAGGTCCGTTGTAGTCCCCAGAAAAAGAACATGATATTTATAGTAATTCCCGAAATTGAATAGCCCAAAAGATACAGCCAATCCTTGTGGGAAAGCTTCGGAAGTGCAGCCTTTTTCCCCAAGAATGCCAGAAGGACGAGAGCGCCGATAAAAAACCGCCAAAAAGCAAGTGTAAACGGTGGAATATTCGTAAGACTGACTTTAAATATCGGAGCCGCAGCTCCCCAGATAATATTGGCTACAATGATTGCAATGAACGCCTTTTGAATTTTAGAGAACTTCATTGTTTTATTGCTCTATTGTTATATTGCTAAAAATAATAGAACAATTTAACAATATAACAATTAGTGAACATCGAAAAGGGGAGAGAATTATTCGGCGCGGGTCAGCTTATCAATAAGTTGATCAATTGTAAGCTCAACCTGTTCCTTCGTCGCCATCGTTTTAAGCTTCACGACTCCTCGGCTTGCTTCATCAGGACCCTGAATGATGACATATGGGATGCCCCTTTTATCCGCGTATTTGAGTTGTTTTTCAAGTTTAGCGTTTGGATCTGTATAGAGTTCTGTATAAATATTAGATTTTCTAAGAACTGAACTCGTTTTTATTGCTTCATCCCACAATTGCGGTGCAAAAATTGTGATGAGTATTTGCGTATTATTTGCCATGTAAGGTAATAATCCACATGCATCCATTGCTTCGAGCGTTCGATCAAATCCGAGAGCAAATCCCGTTCCACCAATATCTTTTCCTGCGAACTTTTCCAGCATTCCGTCATACCGTTCGCCGCCTAATACAGATGAAGCACCATATTCAGGAATGACAACCTCCCAAATAGGCCCGACAGAGTAAGAAAAAGATCGGGCAATTGACGGGTCAAATTCGTACCAATCATCAGGGAATCCATATGTTTTCAAATACCCAAATATTGTTTTTAGTTCTTCATTTGGTTTTAGATTTGTAACGATGGAAAGATATTCACGTGCTTCAGCTTCTGCGATGCCTTTGCCGATCATTTCCGCAATGACGCCGTCGGCACCGATTTTTTTAATTTTATCAATCGCGACAATCGCCTTATAGGGGATATTTTTAAGAAGAGACCGGGAACTAATTTTTGCAATCACTTTGGTAAATCCTAATTGTTTATAAATATCCAACGATAACGCGATTGTTTCAGCGTCAGCATCCGGCGTTTTGATACCATATATATCAGCATCACACTGGATAAACTCCCTGTAGCGTCCTTTTTGCGGTTTTTCGGCCCGGAATGCCGGTTGAATTTGATAGCGTTTGAATGGAAATGTTAATGTGTTTTGATACTCTGCAACTACACGACACGACGGAACTGTCTGGTCATACCGAAGTGCAACATCCCGATTTCCCTGGTCTTTAAATTTGAAAAAAAGTTTTTCATCTTCCCCGATTTGTCCGGTAAAAAGCTCAAGAGGTTCCAACGTGGGTGTTTCGAGCGGTGCAAATCCCCACTGTTCACAGATGGAAGCAAGCTTATCTCTCAGCCATTTGCGTTTAGCTGCTTCTATCGGTAAAAAATCCCGAAATCCTTTAAGTGTTTGTACTTTGTTCATATTTTCTCCTTCGGTAGCCGAAGCTTTAAGCGAATGCTACCTTTCATCGTAGCAACAATTTGTAATGAGAACAAGTGTTTTTATTGTTTTCTCCCTCCGCCTTGTACTTCGGCGGAGGAGGAACTCAACAACTCTGGTTCGTGAGTAACCACGAAACAAGAGCTCCTTTTCTAGCTGGATCAATTCTCTCTGAGACGATTTGAGGTGGAATGATTCCCACATCATTTAATCCTTTAATACCAACAAGATTAAAGAGATCTGGCACCTCTTCAAGCGCTACAATTCCATATTGGAACGCCTTCGCAACATCAACTTCGTCAAATAAAACAATCGCTCCACTGTCTAAATCTGTTTGTAAACGATTGATTATTTCGGGATTTGGTTTGAATTGTTTGCCCATTCTCAAAGCTTTTTGTTCTATGTCTTTTATAGACCAACCCATCAATTCTCCTGCGATACCCGCATCAGAATCATCCCGATATCCAAACGGTTTTCCAGTTAGTCGATCAATAATTATATTATTTTTTTCTCCCATATATATCACCTCCTTTCTTTGGGGTGGCTGGCGGGGGACGATCCCGCATGTTCAGGTTCACAGCCTGACATCCTACCGATTGAATGACTGCCACCAATATCGATATCCTCCTCGTCTTTCTTCTCACCTTACCTGCTATTCGTAGCGCAGTTCAAAGAGCGACGTAAGGAGGATTGATCGGCTCGTAAGCTCACAAATATGAACTTGTTTGCCAACGAACCATCAAAAAACCTCCCGTTCCTAAGTCACCACAAACGTGATGAAAAAGGAACGGGAGGCATCAAAAAAGGGCCTCCCGCGGTCCCATCCTTATTTTCCGAATTCTTGCAAATTCGAAACTCTTTATGGCGACTCCGCGTACTTGCGACATCGTCTGCTTGCTTTTTACGGTTTAAGCCTCCGTAAGGCATTTTGGCCTTCAGCTCGCGGATCGTGACTCCGCTTAACGCTTTGTATTAAATTGTTCATGGAGTATACCAGGGGGAATTTGTGTTGTCAAATTTATTATAGGATTATATCTCATTATCCTAATAGTTTTCCACTCGACATGATTATCAAATTATCAATTATTATAGTCGGTTTCAAAATAAGTCCGTCGGTGTGAAAGGAGACATCATTGGTGCCGCCGAACGTGATATTCCTGCCGAAGGCGATGTGGCACGTGCCGGAGACTTTTTCTGCTTCAAGGATTTCAGGAGAGACGATCGCTTTTTCATTGGTGCCAATGCCAAATTCGCAGATAATTCTGGCCTTGGGGCCGACCGAATCCAAGCGCTCTCCAAATATATGTGCCGCTGTGCCGCCTGCAAGCGACTCGATAGTTCCGTTCTTGAGTGTTAGTGTAATGGGTTTATCAAGTGGAATTGAGGCAATAGCTCCATCAAAAACAATCATTCCCCGGGCCGAATCTTCAACGGGTGCGATGAATGCTTCACCCGCGGGTAAATTAATGAAATCGCCCGGATTTGTACATAGACCGGTATCGCCGAATCCCACACGATTCTTAATTGAGAATGTCACATCTGTTCCGCCCGGCGACCGGATAGTCACTGAGTTTCCTTTTGTTAAATATTCCTGTAATGCATCGGTTCGCTTTGTCTGATCGGCATAATCAACGTCGATTGACCGGTTCATAATTTCATTTGTAATTCCCGGCATGCTGATAATCCGCGCGCCGCGCGCACTTGCTTCAAGGCGTGTTTTCGTGTGCGAGAGGGAATAGGACGTGACCAGAATGGCGATATCGGTTGAATACAATGCTTCCCGGATTTCCTCAGACGGCTCCTGCCCGTTTTCGGTCATCCCTTCAAGGATGAGGGTCTGTACATTTTTGGAAAACGTTTTTGCGGCCTGAACAAATATCGATGCCACCGGCATTTTTTCCGCATCCGTGACGATGAGGATTTTCTCACCGTTCTTTGCGTTTAAGCAGATGCGATAAACGAGTGATCCAATTTCCAATTTTTTGTTATTCACTTTCGGATGAGCGGTCATAAAAAATGTTGAATTATAATTTTTTTCTTTTCATCAGCCAGTTTTAGCGTATCCTCAATGATATCTCTCCTGAAATTATATTCAAGTTTCCGTAAGTTTCTATGCTTACTCGAATATATAATGGTAAAGTTTTTAATGAGCAGTAATTCTTGTTTTATTGCTTCTGGCGTATTCGTTTTGTTAATCAAAAACGATATGTAGCACTGTTTATATTGTTGTAATGTTTTACAGTTTAGTTTATTTTGGTTGTCAAATAGTTGTTTGTCATCTTCCGTGGCGTCTATGAGTGATGCGGTGAAAAGTCCTGCTGGCTCGTTTTTAAGCGTGATATATAACGGGCATATAGAACAATTGTTCGTACACGTACGGACATCCTTCGTATCGTAAATGAATCTGAATCCACGCCAATTATCCACTCCGACAGTAAGAAAGCCCGCATAATTATTCTTCAGGATATTAAATCTATTCATGGCACTCTGTAGTATTTTTCGATTCATTTCAGTACACATACCCTATACATTATTCCTTCATATTCTGAAAAGCTTCCCTTGTCAGTTTCTCATCATTCATCCATTCCCCATAGACGCATAATGGATAAGAAGCAAATACGTTTCCAAGAACACTTTCCCGTAACGCAGCACAACCAGCCATACAATTATTCCATGCGCTGCAATCACCGCATGGTCCCTGAATAGTACCCTGGATAGTGCTAGCCCGCCGTCTTTTCACTGCAGGACTATTCAGGATGGTTTCAAGTGGATCGGTGAAAATGTTCAGCAGTCGACCATTTTCATCAGTTAACGGCAACCCGCTGGTACATAGGGCTAAACGGCCATCCGTTTCGGTAAGCAATGCGCCCTGTTTAAAAGAAATACAACCGGTCCCGACACCGTCACTATTTCTTCCTGTTAAGTGAGGTGGTCTCGGCGTGAATGATTTTATTCCAAATTCACGATTCACCTGATTAATATCTTTTATGAGAGTCACAACCTGATCGCGAGTTGGTTTTTGGTTTAGCCATTCCTGAAAACCCTGTCTGTTTGCCGTGACCGGGCAAGTCGGTAATTCCATATCGGCGAAAAATCCCATTTGTATACCAAGTTTATACACATCTGTTGCATATTCAATATTATTTACCCGAATAAGATTTTCTATGCCTATTGAACCCTTCGGTAATCCAGAACGAAGCAAGATATTTAGTCCCTCCCACATTTCGTTGACACCTGTTTCATCTGATCCGATAAGTTCGGCTTGAAGTTTTCGTTGAGTAGGATCGTTTAAATTTGCAACATTTAATTTCCCTACGATGGTTAATCGACCGGGATATTGATCGGACATTTTTTTAAAGAACGGTGCGAGTGTCGGATCTCTTGCGATTTGGCGTAAATTCGTATAAATCCACGAACTCAAACCTCTCTCCAAAGAAATCTGTACCATCTCTCTCACCTCCGGGTTCAATAGCGGTTCACCGCCCACAAAATCATCAGTTTGATCCTGAATCCCTTGCGAAGTGAATATGTCTAAAATGTTGATAAAATTACTCAAAGACATATTGCTTTGAACCGATGCAGGTTGAAGAGAATCTTGCTCCACCCGATAACACCCGGGGCAGCGATTGTCACAGATATCAGTGACACTGGCAACCCAGTTTCTCCATGGATAACTTCCTTGTTCAATTTGAGTCATAATTTTTTTTACCGTTTTTTAACTTCGCAGACCAATAAAACCTGCGAATGGTGAAGGGGGGAATGAATGAGAACTTAGTGATTAGGGGTTAGAGATTAGGATTAAACACATTCTCGCCTCGGCCACGCGAAGGGATTTAGATGAGGCGATGATGACAGCAGGAGGAAACACCGGTCAGGCCGGCTGTTGAGGAATCGGATGTGATGATTGATCGTTGTTCCATATATTCACGTATTAACACGTTAATATATTATCATATTAACATGTTAATATGATACTGTCAAGCATTCCTCTGTGGGAGATTATTTGTAGGAGAGTATTCTATTGACTTAGTGATTTTGAAGAAATGTATATTTGCCGCGGAGTTTGAATGGTTTTTTGGATATCGTATCTTTGAATTTTTTCCCAAACATCCGGTCAGCGGCGGATTTATATCCACCCATGCCACTATGGAGCCAGTAGGCGACCCGTGTGACCGTGGCGGTTGACGTTTTTAGCTTTTCGGCTATATCGGCATATGAGTGGCCTTGGTAAAGCATTTTCACCATCTGCCAACGGTTCGCGAATTCTTTGAGTTCTGCCATCGTCAGTAAATCTCGGAAAAAGTCCGATGCGTCCTTTACGGAACTTAGGGTTATAACCGCACGAAAAAGTTCCTGCATTTGGAGGCTTGGATACGAGGAGGGAGTCTCTGCGAATTGCTCCATACGGAATTTTTTCATATTTACATGGTAACACGTTAATATCGAAAAACCCAGTATTTCCGGATGTTGTACTTAATAGCCGTTTGACGTTGGGGTGGTTGTGGCTTTTGTTTTCGGTGTCGCGGTAGCACTCGGTGTTGCCTGTTGGGTAGTGTCTCCCGGTGTCGGAGTCGGTGTTGCTGTAGGTGCATTTAAATTTCCGATATCGAGAAATCTGACGGCGCTTAACCTGTTGGCCACTTTCGGTTCGATCGTGCCGATAATAAGCACCGTTTCCTGTGTCTGTAATTTGGAAAATCCGCGTTTGATAACTGAATCGTCAATATCACGACCGAGCATAGCTGTCGTATTTTCGATGTCAACCATATATGATTGTCCGTCAGGTGTCGCCACAGTTACCATGTAATTTTTCTTATCGACATCGGTCACCGTGCCTGCGATTCGCTCGGGGAGAGGATCTTGTATTACAATGACGCCGGCTTTCAACAGATCGAGCGTCGCATCATATTGGCCGAACACGACAACCGTGTCTCCTTTTGAAATATCGTCAGTCGTAAGCGTTGTGCGTTTGCCTTTGATCGTTTGAAAAACTTTTATTCCGTCAACGAGCTCGATTTTGATATCGCTTGTTTTCGTTTCGACGGTGATTGTGGATACAGAGACGTCTTTGACCGTCCCGACGATAGCTTTACGTTCAAGCTGGCTTAGCTGGGCAACACCGGTTGCGAGACGTTGTTTCAGATTCTCTATTTGTTGCTCAGGTGGACTTATGGCTGCAGATGCGGTTGCGTCTACTGGACTTGCCGTTTTTACCGAGGCAGCGTGTACAGTTCCTGCGATCGACAACAAAAGGCAGCTAATTGTGAGAAATCGTTTCATAATTAAAATGTTTCGGGGGTATAGTACACTGTTACTGTTTGTGTTGTCTGTTTACCCGAAAGGAAGCTTGTAACGGTAATTTCGTTGACTCCCTCAACGAGTGTAATTTTACCTGCATATTTACTGTCGCTTTTGACGGACGAGATAGACTCAGTTGCATTTCCCTGGATGACGACGGTGGAGCCAGCCGGGGCTTTTCCTGATACGAGGAGATCGCTGTCCTGTTCAATGGAATCCGCAAGCGGGCTTTCGATGGTCAGTGTGTTTATTGTCGGCGTCGGCGTGGGTGTGAGTTTGCTTTTTGATTGTGCCGTATAAAATTTCGGCATCGTGAACGAAATTTTTGGTATCATGCCGACAAGTCTCGGACCAACAAGAAGTATGCCGGTAATTAATAAACCGATGACAAACCCGATGATTGTTGCTAAGATTGCATCTTTATTCATAGCAAAAAAATACGATTGAAGGCAGTGAATTAGCTACTTGGGTGTTGCTAAGCATATCCAAATCTGATATAAATTGCAAGTGCCGCTCATTGTATATTTCGCATAAAATTCGGCATCCCGACATATGTTGGGATAAAAAATATGGATATTACCTATTTCGGTCAGTCATCATTTCGCCTGCGGGGAAAGTCGGCAACCGTTGTAATTGATCCGTTTGATCCGGGGGCGGTCGGACTTAAATTTCCCAAGCACACGGAAGCGGACATCGTGACGGTTTCCCATGATCATAAAGACCATAATGCCGTATCGGAAGTTGAGGGATCACCGTTTGTTGTGAATGGTCCCGGTGAATATGAGATCAAAGGAGTCGGCGTCGTCGGTATGTCCGTGTTTCATGATGACCAGAAGGGTGCAGTGCGCGGGAAAAATACGATTTATCGGATAGAAATTGACGGATTAAGCATCGTTCATCTCGGAGACTTGGGTCATACGTTAAGCTCAGAGCAAGTTGATGAATTGGACGGCGTCAACATTCTTTTAGTGCCGGTCGGTGGTTTTTATACGATTGACGCGGCACGTGCAGTGCAGATTATTCGTGATATAGAGCCGTCAATCGTGATCCCGATGCACTATAAAACTGAAGGATTGAACCCGAAGTTGGGAGACGTATTGGCTCCGCTATCCGTATTCATGAAGGAAATCGGGAAAGAGGGAATCGTTCCCCAGCCGAAGTTATCTATAACCAAAGATAAATTACCTGCCGAAATGCAGGTCGTTGTATTGGAGTAAACCTGTCATTGCGAGCTCGGAGTGACGCGGCAATCCCCTTAAAAATCGATCGCCACATCTCGAAGACTCGACTCGCGATGACAAGATATATTTATGATGAACCCCAAAATTCCTCCGCACGATGAAGTTGCCGAGCAGTCGGTCCTGGGCGCCATTCTTCTTGATAAAGATGCGATGGTCGATGTTGCCGAATTCTTAAGGCCCGATTTCTTTTACAAAGAATCACATGGGAATATTTTTGCCGCAATGATGACGCTCTATGAGGCGCATGAACCCATTGATGCGGTATCGGTTGCAGCACAACTCAAGCAAGACGGAACGCTCAAAGCCGCAGGCGGCGCATCCTATCTTTCTGAGTTATTGAATGTGGTGCCGACGAGTGCGCATGCAGAGCGGTACGGTCATATCATCCAGCAGAGTTATACGAAGCGGAAACTTATCGATGTCGGGGCCAAAATTACTGAACTGGCATTCAAAGACGAGGGGAACGCCGCTTCCATTGTGGATGATGCAGAGCGGCAGATATTTGCCATATCGCAGGAAGCGACGAAGCGTGATTTTATCCCGATTAAAGATGCGCTGGCCTCATCGTTTGACCGCCTTGATGAGCTTCATAAACGAGCAGGGGGTTTGCGGGGCGTACCAACAGGATTTTCTGATCTCGACTTCCGCCTCGCAGGTATGCAGGATTCCAACCTTATTATTCTGGCTGCCCGTCCGGGAACCGGTAAAACCGCGATGATCCTCAATATCGCCCAATATGCGGCGGTCAAGATGAAAATCCCTGTCGGGATCTTCTCTCTTGAAATGAGTAAAGAGGAGCTGGTCGACCGTTTGCTTGTTTCTCAGGCGGACATTGATGCGTGGAAATTGAAAACAGGAAAATTGTCTGATGATGATTTTACGAAACTGTCCGAAGCGATGGGGGAGCTTGCTGAGGCGCCTATTTATATTGACGACACGCCCGGTATCAATATTATCGAAATGCGCACCAAAGCCCGACGTCTCCAGGTTGAACAGGGAGTACGTCTTATCATCATCGACTATTTACAGCTTGCGGATTCCGGCCGCCATTACGACAATCGCGTACAGGAAGTTTCGATCATTTCGCAGAATTTTAAAAACTTAGCCCGCGAACTCCGGGTTCCGGTACTGGCGTGTTCGCAGCTGTCGCGTGCGGTTGAATCCCGTGGCAGTAAAGTGCCGGAGCTTTCCGATCTCCGGGAATCCGGATCTATTGAACAGGATGCTGACGTTGTTATGTTTCTGTATCGGGAGGACACGGACCAGATGCAATGGGGCGAACAGATTCCGACAAAGCTAAGGATCTCCAAGCACCGGAATGGTCCGTTAGGGGAAATTGATCTTATCTTCCGCGGCGACCGCATCCGGTTTTATGGGGTGGAGCATCCGCAACAGGCCGCCAAGGCAGCGTGATATAATAACCACCAGGGAAATAGCTTTGCCAAGATGGCGGTCGCCTCATCGGCGACTCACCGATGAGGCGAGAATCGGTAAATTCCTTGCCGCGGTGGTGAAATTGGTAGACACGCGGGTCTCAAAAACCCGTGAGCCTTAAAGCTCTTGTCGGTTCAAGTCCGACCCGCGGCACATAGAGAGTTCGCAGCGCCCGTCCGACCTGGTCCACCGAAGCTTCATGCGAAGGTGGAAATCTTGGCGTAGGCGGGAGTCTCTCCCTAGGTACCCTTCCTCGCTTCACACCTTCGGGTAAACGAAATAATTTCCCTCTTCCGCTTCAATTAGTCCCGCAGTAGAATAGATTTTATCATGGATTTGGACGAGATTGCAAAAACAGCACTTGACGCATTGGAATTGGCGCACGTCACCTACGGCGATATCAAAGTCGGGGAGTATGCCCATGAGCATATCGCGACAAAAGATGGCGTCGTCGAGGCGATGGAGAGTAATATTACAAGCGGCTACGGCATACGGGTGGTAAAAGACGGACGGTGGGGATTTGCCGCAAGTAATGACATGACCAATGGCGGTATTTACGCCGCCGTGAAAAAAGCAATCGAACTTACCCAGGCGGCCAAAAAAATCACCGGTGAAGACGTCTCGCTCACGGAAGAAAAAGCAATTAAAGCAGTATATAAGACGCCGTATAAAGAAGACCCGTTTGCCGTTTCATTTGATGAGAAAGTTAAATTGCTTCTCGCTGCTGATGAAGCGCAGCGCCGTGTGAAAAACATTCGGATAAGCCAGTCCTATTATACCGGCTGGAAACAAAAGAAATTATTTGCGTCAACCGAAGGATCGTGGATAACGCAGGATCTACTCGAGTGCGGCGGCGGGATTGAGGCGACGGCAGTGAGTGATACGGAAGTGCAGAACCGGTCATTCCCGAATTCGTTCCGTGGACAATTCGTGACCGGAGGCTTTGAACACGTGAGAAAGATGGGATTAGTTGAGCACGGCGAGCAAATCGCGTCGGAAGCGATGGCCCTATTGACAGCCGATGAATGTCCGGCGGGGGACATGGATATCATTCTGGATGGCAACCAGTTAGCCCTTCAGATTCATGAAAGCTGTGGTCATGCCACGGAGGGCGACCGTGCGCTCGGGTGGGAAGCATCGTATGCAGGGACAACATTTTTAACCCCCGATAAGCTCGGGACATTCCGTTACGGATCCGATATCGTAAACCTTACGGCCGATGCGACGGTACCTTTGGGATTAGGCACATTCGGTTATGATGACGAGGGCGTGCCCGCACAGCGCAAGTACTTAATTAAAAACGGGATATTCGTCGATTATCAGACGTCACGTGAAGTTGCCTCGATTTTACAAAGAAGGGTCCCCGGCTACAATAAATCAAGCGGCGGGACGGTGCGTTCAGACGGCTGGGGTCACTTACCTATGATACGGATGACCAATATCAATCTTGAACCCGGCGGAGAAGGCGAGGGCGCGGGACGCGCATGGACACCCGAGGAATTGATAGCTGATACGAAGCACGGTATATTCTTTTCGACGAATAAAAGCTGGAGCATTGATGATAAACGGCAGAACTTTCAGTTCGGGACTGAAATTGCCTGGGAAATTATAAACGGAAAATTAGGAAGAATGCTTAAGAATGCGACGTACGCAGGCATTACCCAGGTTTTCTGGGGCAGCTGCGACGCTATCTGCGGGCGTGATCATTGGGTCGTATGGGGGACCCCGAACTGCGGCAAAGGTCAGCCCCCGCAGCTTATGCATACCGGTCACGGTGCAGCACCTGCGCGCTTTCGCGCGGTTCACGTCGGTGTGGTAGCAAAACAATAACCAATATGATAGGACCAACAAAACTAAAAAAAAGCGCAACGATCGCTTTACAACAGGCTAAAAAACTTGGGAGCACATCCTGTGAGGTACTTATATCCAATGGCGTTGAAGAAGTGACGCGGTTTGCCAATTCCATGATTCATCAGTCGGTTTTCCTCAATGACAGCCTGGTTCACGTACGTGTATGTATCGGTCAAAAGGTAGGAGTCGCCAGAACGAACAGAATTGATAAAGAAGGAATTAGTGATGTTGTGATCCGTGCTGTTGAGATAGCAAAACTACAGCGGGCCGATCCGTTTTTTGTCGGGTTACCCGAGAAGGCATCGTATAAAAAGACCGATAAGTATTATGCGAAAACAAAACACGTGGGACCTGTCGGGCGGGCAGATGCGGTCGGCATTGTTATAAAAGAAGCGAAAAAATCATCGCTTGTGGCAAGCGGGGCATTTACCGAATCTGAAAATGAAATTGCTATAGCCAATTCAAACGGCGTTTGGGGCTATCAAACAGGCAAAAGCGCGAGTCTTTCGACGATCATGATGGGAGAAAAAGGGAGCGGCTATGGAGCCCAAAGCGCTAAAGGAGGGAGGGAGATAGATCCCCACCAGGTGGCAAAAACTGCTGTAGCCAAGGCGACGCTCGGAGAGCTCATTGATGTGCCGGCAGGAGAATACGAAGTTATTCTGGAGCCCCCGGCCGTTGCGGAACTCCTTGATTTTTTTGCCTGGCTGGGCGCCAATGCCCGAATTTATCACGAAGGCGTGAGTTTTTATCAGGGGAATCTTGGGAAACAATTTTTCCATGAATCACTCACCATTGCCGATGATCCGTTCCACCCGCTGGGGTATCCGTTAGCATTTGATTATGAGGGCGCTCCAAAGAAGAAGCATCTTCTTGTCGAAAAGGGAGTCCTCACCGGTTTAACCTACGATTCCTACCATGCAAATAAACATAAAAAAGTGAATACGGGTCATGCGCTCCTTGCGCCGAATACCTGGGGGCCGATACCGACCCATATGATGATAGAACCAGGCGTTAGTACTGTTGCTGAGATGATAAGAAACGTGAAACGCGGGTTATTAGTCACACGGTTTTGGTATACGCGGGTGATTCACCATAAACAGTTACTTTTGACCGGCATGACGCGCGACGGGACGTTTTATATAGAGAACGGCAAAATAGTGGGCCGCGCCCGCAACTTACGCTACACGGAAAGCGTCATTACGGCATTCAAGAATATTAAATCTGTTGGGAAAACGGCAGTCCTTGAAGGATCTGAGGGGTCGCCGAGCGTCGTGCCGGCACTTCACATCGGAAAGTTCCGCTTCACAAGTACGACAAAACACGGGTAAGGGAGGGTTAGTGGAGAAGAATAAGGAAAAAGACGACAGTTAAGACCTGTGTAATAAGACCAAACGGATATTGGGCCTTTGTGTGAAACACATTTTCCGTTTTATAAATTCGGTATGTCAGTTTTTCCCAAAAACTTGCGCCGTTTCCTGGTTCTTTTTTTGATTGTTTTGCAAAGAAAATATAGTACGGCGCTTCCAACCAGTCGGGGAGGTTTCCGAGAACTACCGAAAGCGCGAGCATAGGGAGCCCCACCTTCCCTCCGAAGATAAAATATGCTAGTGTAAATCCCAGGACAGTGTCCAAAACAGCGATTGTACCGGTCATTGCCTTTGAGCGGCTACGCCAGTTAGTACCGAAATCCCAATGGGGGATAGCGTCCATTAGAAAATGCGATGCAAATACTAAGGGGAGGGCGATTTCAGGATTTGGGATGGCAGCGACGATAGCAGCCGAAACGATTGCATGAGCTGTTGCAGTCATTTATTTATTGTACATCAGCATGAAAATACACGCAAACTTAGGGAGCACTCAGTCCGCCTATCGGCAGGTTTTGGGACTCCCGGCTTTCCGCATGTTATGGTTCGGTCAGATTTGTTCACAACTGGCGGTGAATACGCTTCTTTTTGTCCTCGCACTCCGGGTCTATCAGACAACGACAAGTAATACAGCCGTTTCCGGCATTTTTTTAGCGTACAGCATCCCTGCTATTATCTTCGGATTGGTTGCGGGAACCGTCGTCGACCGTCTGGATAAAAGGAGAGTACTTGTCCTTTGTGATATCGTACGCTCATTATTTGTCTTTATTCTTCTTTTTCTGTCGCGGCAGGTCGTCGTTGTTTATGTCGTGACGTTCATTAATGCCGTTATTACGCAGTTTTATGTTCCGTCAGAAGCACCGCTTATCCCGAGAATCGTTCCCACGGAGTTATTAGTACCGGCAAATAGTTTGTTTTCTCTGACGTTTTATTCAAGTCTGGCTATGGGTTCGATTTTGGCAGGGCCCTTACTCCGGATATTCGGACCGTACGGCATTTTTATCGTTATCGCCGGTTTATTCCTCACTGCGTCTCTTTTTTCGTCAAAAATTTCTTCACAAAGCGAAGGCACGATCGGGTTTCACTATATTATGCGCTACAATATTTTCGCCGTTATCCCAGAAATATGGGAATCACTTATCGAAGGCGTACGCTATGTAACGCAGTCCAGCGCACTTTTTAATGCGATCATGCTTTTAACCGGCACTCAGATCATTATGGCGCTTTTGGGAAGTTTGGGGCCGGGGTTTGCCGACCGGGTGCTTCATATTGATATCCGCGACGCGTCGTTATTTATTGTAGGACCCGCGGTGCTTGGCATATTATTTGGCGCGCTGTGGGTGGGTACAGTGGGATACGTACACAAACCTGAACGTCTTATTAATATCGGCGTACAGGGAGCTGGGAGCGTCCTTATCATAATCGCAATATTGGCTGATTTGCTTGCTTTCAAAAAATTGCAGTGGTTGTACGGGACGCACATTTTGTTGCCAACAATCATGGTGTTATTTTTCCTTTTGGGTATAGCCAACAGCTTTTTAGACGTTCCGTCAAATGCAATGCTTCAGGAACGGGCTCACGGATCTCTCCATGGGCGTGTGTACGGCATTCTTGCTGCGTTTGTCGGCGGAGTCGGCATCGTGCCCGTTATCGCGGGCGGCGTTCTTGCCGATACTCTGGGAATTGGAAACGTTTTGTTAATTCTCGGTTTACTTCTTATGTCGTACGGTATCTACCGGATGCGGTATAATAGGTGAAGGTATTTCTATGTGGCCCGTTCTTATCACAGTAGGTTATTTCAAATTATTTAGCTTCAGTGTGTTCATCGTCGTCGCCTGGTGTATTTTTTCTTTTTTGTTTTGGAAAAAATTGAGGAGCGACGCAATTGATGATGATAAGATATTCGATCTGACGTTCTACAGTACGCTTGCGGCGCTTATCGGATCAAGACTCGCCTTCGTGTATTTTAATTGGCCGTTATTTGCGGCAACGCCGCTTAAAATAGTGACGTTATGGGTTCAGCCCGGTTTGTCGCTCTATGGTGCATTTTTGGCAGGTACATTGACGCTTATTTCCCTGAGCCGGCAGCAGAAGGTCCGCCTCGGACATATTCTCGATGCGTTTGCCCTTTCATTTCCGGCGGCGTTAGTTGTGGGACTTATCGGAGCGCTTTTAGACGGATCCGTTATCGGGAAAGTGGCGACTCTTCCCTGGGCTGTCCGATTTGTAGGGCATGCTGGGCGAAGGCACCCGGTCGAATTATACGAAATGATTGCACTAGGAGTCATCATGATTGTGTTATCATCTCTTGAAAACAGAAGCGTTAAAAATAAATGGCCGTACGGAATTGTCGGTGTGTGGTTTTTTATATTGTACAGTCTTTTCATGTTTCCCCTTGAATTTTTCAAAGAAACTCGTGTATACTGGATTTCCTTAAGCGCTAACCAATGGGTTCTTATTGCATTTTTCGCAGAAGCAGTTGGCGCTTTTTATGTTCGCGGGGGAGGACGGGAGATGGTTCGGCCGTTGATCTATAGAATACGGGCGTCAGTACGGGGTTTTATGGGAGGAATATATGCAAAGTTTTCCAAGTGAAATTCTTGATAATTTACGGAAACATTTAGAAGAAGATAAAAAAAATATTAATGACCGTATCGCACAACTGACGGCGCAGGATCCGTTTTCTGATCCGGACCGGGTGAACGATAATGCGGCATCAGACAGTGAAGCGAGTGAAGAATCAAGTCACGATCGGTTTGCGGCGCTCGTTGAGGAGCTAAATAAAAAATTGTCAGATATCGACGCCGCGCTTCTGCGCATTGCAGACGGAACATATGGTTTTTGTACGAATTGTAAACAAATGATTGATACGGACAGACTTGCGATACTGCCGACTGCGACACTTTGTTCCGACTGCGAGCACACCAAAAAAACAGTGTTGCAGGTGAAATAACTTGTTTAATAACCTCATGGATATTGCGATACTTTTTGAAGATGATGACATCCTCGTTATCAATAAGCCTCCGGGTATTGTCGTCAACCGCGCGCAAAGTGTCACGACAGAAACAATTCAGGATTGGGCTGAAAAAAAATTACAGATTGAGTGTAAAGAGGGGGAATCCTGGGGTGATTCGTTTGAAAGCCGGGCCGGAATAGTACACAGAATTGATAAAGAAACTTCAGGAATTCTGGTTATCGCGAAAACGCCCCAGGCATTTGAATTTCTTCAAAAGGAGTTTAAAGACCGGGTTATAAAAAAAACATATCTTGCGATCGTTCATGGAGATGTCGTGCCGAGAGCGGGTGAGATACGGGCGCCGGTCGGAAGGCTGCCTTGGAACCGGGAGCATTTCGGTATCGTCCCGGGTGGTAAAGATGCAGTGACCCGCTATAGCGTCATAGGGTCAAGTTTTATAACGCACGGTGAAAAGGTGAGCGTTCTATCGCTGGCACCTGAGACAGGAAGAACTCATCAGATTCGTGTGCACCTTAAATATATCAATCACCCGATTGTCGGCGACTACCTGTATGCAGGGAGGAAAACCAGCCGCAACGACCGCGTCTGGGCGCCGCGTGTTATGCTTCATGCTTGGAAGATGACATTGACTCATCCAATAACCGCTCTTCCACTTGCAATAGAAGCGCCGATACCGGATGATATGGATAGCATAATACGCAAATCTACAAATACTACAAATCTACAAATGAATGAAAAATTGACCTAATATTTAAATAATTCATATATTTATTTGTCGGATTTGTTTATTTGTCGGATTTGCAGATTAATTTGTGGATCCACATAGCATTTCCCTCATCGAGACGCTTTTATTAGTTTTTATTTCTGCCATTGCCGGCGGATTAATCGCAAAACGGCTCAAACAACCGACCCTCATCGGGTTTATTGCTTCGGGGGTTTTATTTGGTAATCTATTTGCCTCGTGGGTCAACCAATCGTTTCTCCAGACCATCGCCGATACAGGGGTAACACTACTCCTCTTTACCATCGGTGTTGAGTTTTCGTTCCATAAGCTTCGGAAAGTGATGAAAACGGCCTCATGGGCCGCAATTACGCAGATTCTTTTGTCGATTTTAGTCTTTATCTTTATTTTACTTTTTTTAGGTTTTAGTTTTTATCCTGCGTTATATATTGCAGTTGCCGGTGCTCTGTCGTCCACTGCAATTATTGTGAAAGTACTTTCCGAACGGGGCGAACTTGAAAGTGTGCCAGGGGAACTCGCGACGGGATGGTCAGTTATTCAGGATCTCTCCGTGATTCCTATCATGATTCTCTTGCCGGCTCTTGTTCATGTTGGCGCTGGCGCCGGCGTTTCGGCCGGTCAACTGTTTACCGCTATAGGCGGAAGTTTTATTAAATCAGCGATCGCCCTGTGTGTCATTTTTTACCTCGGACGGAAGGGGATTCCGAGAGCATTAAATCTCGCGGCCACCGCCGGAAACCGGGAAATATTTCTGTTGTCCACGATCGGTATCGTTTTTCTGTCTGCACTTGTGACCTACAGTGTTGGATTATCTGCGGCTCTCGGCGCTTTTATTGCGGGGCTTCTGATTTCGGAAACGAGTCAAAATCACGCAATTTTTGCAGAGGTTCGGCCGCTTCGGGATCTTTTTGGCGTCGTATTTTTCGTTTCACTGGGAATGATACTTCCCATTCACGAGATTATCAGTATGTTGCCACTCCTACTTTTGGTCACCGCATGTGTTCTCGGTATTAAATGGTTTTTGGTGTTTGGCTTGAGCCGCTATTTGGGAAATCACAGGAAAACCGCATTTTACGTTGCGGTCGCCCTCATGCAGATGAGCGAATTCGGATTTATTATCGCACGCGACGGCCTGTCATCAGGTGTATTAACGCAGGACCGGTATGTTTTTTTAGTGACATTAACCTTTTTCACCATGGTCGGCGGGACGGTCTTTTTATCGCATGTGCATTCAGTCTATTATAGTTTTTATAAGACGCTCGGGAAATTGCTGCCAAAAGTGTTTTCAACGAAGCAGGAATTGTCGCCCAATCGCGAAGAATTGTCGATATCAGGGCATATTGTCATCTGCGGTTACGGCCGGGTCGGTAAATACATAGGACGCGCACTCGAGATGGCACGGATTCCGTATCTTGTGGTCGATTACAACCAGGCGACCATTGCATCGCTTCGTACCCACGGTGTTTCGGTAGTTTACGGCGATCCTGCTGATAAGGATGTGCTCGATTATGCCCAGATAGATAAGGCCCGGGCTGTTATTATCGCAATTCCTGACCGGCACACGCAGGAGATGGTGATCAGTAATGCCCAAACGTTAAACCGTCACATCAGAATTATCTGCCGTACTCACCATGAGGAGGATCAGAGCCGGTTAAAGTCACTGGGGGTCCATATGCTCGTTCAGCCTGAGTTTGAAGCGGCTCTCTCTGTTGTTGAAAAATTACTGCCCGAATTCGGCGTAACCCCTGACGATCTTGCAGGCAAAATTTCACGGTTAAAAATAGAACATGGACTTGGATAATAGAAGGCTACAAATTGAGGTCGTCCCACATTCCGGCATCTGCGGAGGGATTGTGAGTACGGGTTGGGATAAATCATGAAGCCTTTTTCCTTTGAATCCACTTTTGAAAGCAAAGAATCGGGCGCCAGACTCGGAGTAATTCATACGCCTCACGGTGATATTGAAACCCCGGCGTTTGTTCCGTGCGGCACGCAGGCATCGGTTAAATCGCTCACCCCCGAAGAAGTAAAAGATTTAGGAACTCATTTGTATTTCGTCAATACCTATCACATGTATCTCAGGCCGGGGATAGAGGTCATCAAAAAAATGGGGGGCCTCCATAATTTTATGCATTGGGACAGACCCTTAATCACGGACAGCGGCGGATTCCAGGTGTTTTCACTCGCGAAAACGGCGCCGGGGAGGCATACTTTTTCGAGTACCGTCGTCACGCAGGATCTCCCAGCGGGTTCCTCCTCCGTCCCAGGATACTGGACTACGGTGGACAGGCCTGCCGCGCTTGTCCTCCGAAGCCGTAGGCGAAGGAGGATCACCCGCAATAGTCTAAGCGTTGGCGGATACGCAGAAACAAGCATGCCGACCTCAGGCGACAAAGATACGGAACCGGAAAGCAAAAAGCCGCAATTAGTTAAGATTTCCGACGATGGCGTTGAATTCCGGTCCCATTGGGACGGATCCAAACATATCTTCACACCGGAGTCCTCCATGGGTTGGCAATGGGATTTGGGCGCCGACATCCATATCGCATTTGACGATTGTACGCCGTACCCCGTCACACATGAGAAAGCACAGGCTTCTTTGGATCGGACACATGCTTGGGCCGTAAGGAGTTTGAAGGCGCACCGCAAGTTGTCATTCCGGCCCCCGAGCCGGAATCTAGAGAAGATAACATGGATCCCGGGTCAAGCCCGGGATGACAAAGGAAGTCCATATCAGGCTTTGTACGGTTCAGTTCAAGGAAGCGTTTACGAAGATCTCCGGAAAAAGTCGGCGAGATTTATATCCCGTATGGATTTTGACGGGTTTGCCATCGGCGGTGTTTCCGTCGGGGAAAGTAAAAAAGAGATGGAGTCTGCAATGAACTGGGTCGTGCCGCTTCTCCCTAACGACAAGCCTCGTCACCTATTGGGAGTAGGGGAGGTCGATGACATTTTCGCGCTTGTCGCGGCAGGAATAGATACATTTGACTGTGTGCAACCGACCCGCCTCGCCCGTATGGGCTGGCTTTTGGTCCGACCGGAGGTATCGCCGACATTCACATATGATATTACAAAAGCGGTAAATGCAGCAGATGTGCGCGCTGTTGATGTGTCCTGCACATGCTATACGTGCCGGACATTTACGAAAGCCTATGTTCACCACCTCTTCCATGTTCGCGAGTTATTGGGGTATCGTCTCGCGACCATTCACAACATACATTTTATGCACGCGCTGGTTTTGGAGATTCGCGATGCGATTAAACGCAATCAGTTTCTTGATCTCAGGAGGCGCTGGCTTTACAATAGATAAAGGAGGTACATATGGCAACATTCGGTGGATTTTATAAAGGGGAAAATAAAAAAATGAAGAAGAAAGATCTGGAGAAAAAGGCGCAAAAACAGTTCGGCGGGTCTACGTGGGCTCCACCACAGGTTGAGATTATAAAAAAGGGCAAAAAAGATTGGTGATGAAAAATGCCCGCAGGCAAGAGCAAGTTAGTCCGCGATCAATCGCGGTCGTGATCGCTGTCTTACTTGGCGCATTGGTCGTATATTTTATACTCACCATATCGGGTGTAGCATTACCCACGCGCATTTCGGCTATGATCGTCGGAGATCCGATGGTGATCTGGTCCTGCAATACGAAAGATGACACCTGTGCCGTAATTTCTGCGCCGCCATCTTACGTTGTCGACGCAATACACGGCTACGGCCATTACTCCCTCGCATCCCTCTTTCAATTGGGTATTATCGATAAGCGAAATGGCTCGCTCGTCGCTGAGAGTTTAGGTGATACCGTAGGGATAATCACCCCGTGGTATATTGATGTAGGCCGCACGTCTCTCTCAAGAATAGCAAGTCCGGTTACATTCGGCAGGTCCGTATTTTCCTGGGGATCGGTTATATCTTTTTTGTTTCATCCGTACGATACGAATATGCCGATTCCGGTATTTATCGCGTTTGTACGGGAATTAACGCGGATCCCAATTAATCAGATAACGCCTGTTGACCTATCAACCGTTCCGGTGACGAGTGAGGTAACACAACCCGACGGCACAAAACAGGAAGTGATTGACCCCGCTCAGGTTGACTTGACTTTTCACAACGTTGTTGAAGATGAGAATGTGAGACGGGAGGGGACAACTGTTGCAATTTATAATACGACACAAACTCCTGGTCTTGGGAACCGTGCTGCGCGGTTTTTATCTGCCGGAGGCGCCCTTGTCGTTGCTGTTGCCAATGAGAACACAGAACGTGCCGGTTGTACACTGACGGGTTCAAGTAACGCGTTGTCTTCTAAAACAGCAGCGTTCACCCAGGAGCTGTTTCATTGCAAAACATTTTTAAGCACTCAAAGCGTCAGAGCCGATTTATCACTTCGATTGGGAACCGATTTTGCTGAGCGATATGAGCCGCTCGTTCATTAACCCGACGGGTGGAGAAATAATTATTCTTCCGGCGCTTCAGCGTCACCGTCCTCACCGGTCGGCGTCATATCCGGTCCTTCGGGAGCATCCTGCCCGACACCGCGGGAGAAGGGGATATAGCTGGTTGTATTAATGAATGACGGTTGTGTCGCAAATCGCTTCCCCCTTGTTAATTCCCGTATTAATACTTTTAAAGAATTTTTATCCACACTCTTGACGACAACCTGATACGTATTGCCGGCCGCAATAAGTTTATTCATTTTAAATGATAAATCATCCGGTAGCGCCGCTAGGTAAACGTTTGTAAGCGAGCGGATTTCTACACAGTGGTTTTTTGGTTTTAATACGACTTCCTGCCCGGCCGACAGGGTAGAGAGCAGTTGCGTCGGGGCGATGTGAATACATTCGGCAATTTTCGTTTTTCCCGGTTCTTCCAAAAATATCATCGGCGACATATTGGTCGGAATATGCTGGATGACATCTTTTTTCTTTATGGTTGCGAGTTTCTTGATATTTTTTTGGGCAATTTGGTTATATTGATCAATATCAAGAATCTTTTCGTACGTTTTTTTTGCAAGAGTTAATTGCCCGGTTTTCGTGTACGCGTAGGCAAGCCGGGAAAGCGCTTCAACATCATCGGGTATTTCCTTGAGTATAGATAGGTTGATACGAAGGGCTTCTTTCCAATTTTGTGAAAGCGCAGCGGCAACGGCTGTTGCGGGCAAGAGAGAATCAGTCATGGGGGTCAGTGTATCGATTTCTTGAGAAATGTCAAGAGAGCAAGTAGAATATGAGAGCTTAGAGTGCAGAACTTAGAGTTTAGTATTTATTTTTACTACACTCTGGTCTTGCTAAGCTTTAAGCTTCTTTTACTATGTCAGGTCATTCAAAATGGTCGAAAGTGAAACATCAGAAAGCGACAACGGATGTGGTGAAGAGTATGGCATTTACGAAAGCTGCCCGCGCCATCACTATCGCAGTTCAGGAGGGCGGTGGGATTGGAGATCCGGTGCATAATTTCCACCTGCGGCTCGCCATTGAAAAAGCCCGCGATGTCAATATGCCGAAAGATAATATTGAGCGCGCGATAGAAAAGGGTATGGGAGTGGGGGACAGCGCTATCGAACAAATCCAATATGAAGCATACGGCCCGGGGGGAGTGGCGCTCGTCATTGAGGCCGCAACGGATAACAGACAGCGGACCGTATCGGCGATTAAAAACGTACTTGAGCGAGCGGGTGGCGCTATCGGCGGACCCGGGACGGTATCGTACCTTTTTTCACGGAGCGGAATTCTCACCATACCAAAAGGTTCACATTCCTTTGATATGCTATTTGAAGCTGCACTTGAATCCGGAGCTGATGACGTCGTTGAAACCGAGGATATGTTTGAAGTGTACGCGAAGGTTGCGGCTTTGCAGGAGGTTAAGCGGTTGCTTGATGAACATGGTATCGTTATAGATAATATGGAAATTATCATGAAACCCAAAACAATGATGCCGCTTCCCGATGATACGATGATAAAGATTGATGAGTTAGTAGAGCATCTCTCAAATTTGGATGATGTCCAGCACGTGTTTACGAATGTATAATATTGGTTTATGAAAATAGCTTCTCAAATTCAGCGCCGTTTACTTCTTTGGGACCGAAAAGCGTCACTCACGAAGCGGCAGCAGTTTGTTCTGGTTACCGTCATTCTCGTATTCGGACTCATGTTGACGGAAGTGGTCCCTCCTGAACTTCGTTATCCTATGACGGCAGTTCTATCACTGGTCACCTACTGGATGACCGCATTCGCTCTTCGCGAAAATCTGCGCGGAATCAAATGGGTGACACTCCTTCTTCTGCCGACATTATTTACACTATCGATTTCATTATTTTATTTTTTGCTTCCAACCCGGTGGTTAACGCGTGTACCGTTTTTGGCTCTTTACGCAGTTGGTATGTATGCACTCATGCTAACGGAAAATATTTATCATGTGGCTTCGGAACGGACTATTGCGCTTTTACGAGCCGCACATTCGGTTGGATACCTCATAACGCTCACGACGTATTTCTTACTGGTTCAAACGGTATTGGCATTCCGGTTTCCGGGCATCACAAATACTATTTTGGTAGGTGTTATCAGTTTTTTTCTGGTGTTCCAATCACTGTGGTCGGTGGTCTTAGAAGAAACAGTGTCAAAACGCGTTTGGGCCGTAACGGTCGCGGTTTCTCTCGTTCTTACGGAGCTTGCCTGGTTGTTTTCCTACTTACCGACCCAGTCGACACTTATTGTCCTTTTCGTCATGACGAGTTTTTACGGTATGGTCGGTATGGCTCAGCAGTATCTCGTGGAAAAGCTGTATAAAAAAACGGTAGTAGAATTTTTTTCGTTAACATCAATTGTATTTATTATTACGATGATTGCCACTCATTGGCGGGGAAATTTTTAAGACGACGAGGTAGAGGAGAGGGAAGTGGTTTACCCCGATCCGTCGGTTGACGGACGAGGGGGTGATATAGATTGATCTAGTAACACTATAGGGTCTATGTGTACCCTATAATAGTTATCCTATAACATGTGGATAATTAATTTCACGGTTTGAATGAATGTATTTCACGGCGTGTGATCGTGTTTGGGAGAGAGCGGGAGGCTGTATGTGTGGCTCCTCACTCTCGGGCACGCTCTGTTGAGTACACAATGTGTGCGTAATATTCATTGTTTAGATTGTTACTACGCTCTAAACTAAATAACATCCCACAACAATTTTGTCGATTATCAGCCTCAATAATAGCCGTTTGGCGCATATAGACGGCCTAAAAAGAACCGAAACCCGAACCGCATTCTGTGGGTTTGTGCGGATATCTTACAAGCGGGTGAGAATCACACGTTTTGCAGGCTAGAATATCGCGTTTAGATTATTACTACGCTCCAAATAAGTACCCGGGTTATTTTCTGTTTGCTATATTATTAGCCTCAATAATTATTGATTGGAGCGTTATTATGCTCTAAATCGAATCGTATATATGAACTGCATTATGGAATGAAGCGGTAGATGTATTTGTTTAGCCTCAATTATGCAACTTTAGAACGTCTATATGTTCTAAACTACGCTATCCTGTGATTATTGAACGCGATAATCGCATTATTTAGCCTCAGATTATTGTATTTAGAGCATATTAAAGGCCTAAATGCAAGCTCTTTCTAAAACCCGAAAGGGTGTTACGTGCCTCTTAAGGAGCTTGTCCGTATTGGTCCGTATTTCGTGCGCTGATATAAACGCCGGAGAATACATCATCATTTTAGTGAGGTGTCCTCAGGCAGGGCTCATATTCTCCTGTATTTGTGTGGCGATTTTAATTATCGGTAACGACCATGCTTTTTGGCACCTGAAACCGGCAGGGCGCTAAAAGGCATAATGTCGTACAATAATACTTTTGCGACGTCAATAGCCAAGGGATCCGGAGGAGACTGCTTTGAGGCCTGTTTGTCCATATTCGGATTCGCGTTCATCATATGTACACAATGTATTGCATTTGTTTCTCTTGTATTGACAGTATTTCTCCGGTATGGATTCCGGTCAAATTATCCTCATGTTTTATGTTGTCAGGATGTTATCTGTGTATGGGAAAATTAAGGTTTTATCGGTCTTCTTATTTTTGCTCTATAACAGGGACGATGAACTGGTAAGGCCATCCTAAATTAAGTCATTCTAGGTCATTGTAGAGGCTTACAGCCGAGGCTAAATTTGCCGGACGGTTTCTTACCGGTCGCGAGCACCAAATGCTTCATCAAGGAGCTGTTTTGCAAGAAAATAATTTTTAACATGGTCTTCTTTTGGTTCAACCAAAATCCATACGTCATCACGGTTTTGAAACATCCGCAAAAGTTCAATCATTTGATGATGATTCGGAACGGCTTGGTTGGTTTGTAATAACGGATTATCAAGCTCATCGTGATTGTCCGTGCCGTTATACGGCGGCATGACGAATCCCAAGTGGATGAGCCGTGTTTTTGGCGCCAGCTGAAGTGTAATTCCTTTGAGAAACGTAAAAACAACGTCGGGATTATCCGTTATTGCATTTGCCGCTGTATGACAGAAATCGTTGGCGACCCAGAGACCGGCATCACAAGCCCGTGTAATAGCCCTAGGCGGCAGTTCATAAGCATTCTTGGGTCGTAGGCGGGCTGTTGCGTTATACCATCCGTCAGTGATTCTCGGTGGAACCGTCTCAACGGTAAAAACAACGTTTTTTGAGGTTGCATACTCATGAAGCTCAATGGCATGTTCAAGAAATAGGTCGATGGACCTATCCGTATCAGCAGGATCACTGATTACGTCATACCGTTCCTTATCGTACTGTACTTTAGACAGTGCAGAGGCGCCCGGATGAATGTTCACATAAGCACAGTTGTGTCTGGCCGCAATATCAATGGTTTGGCGCATGAGAGTCATGCTTTCCTTGATAACTTTTTCATCGGGGTATGCAATGTTTGGCGCGATATTACCATCTAATAATCCCCAAAAATGGAGTCCTGCCTGGCACTGCCTGCGCTGGAGTTCTCGGAAAAGGTCGTCGTACCGGTCTTTTTCGTTTACGTTAAACCAGACTTCAACAAACGGCGGACCCGCGCCGTTCAGGCGATCGGCGGATTCACGATCGGCATTAACTTTGAGCCCGAGCTTCATATAATAAGTATAGCAGACAATTCGTACTTGACATTTACCGAGATGTCGTACAATCTATATATGCATAGGCATACATAACTTTATGGATCTTTCTGCACTTATCAAAGATTTCTTAGAATATCTCGAAATTGAACGAAATGTTTCGCAATTAACGATCCGCAATTATGCGCACTATTTACACCGGTTTTTGATCTTTCTCTCAGACTATCCCCAATCCCCTAGCGTGTCGAACGAAGTGAGATCCGGCTCTGCCGGAAAAACTGTGAGATCCGGCTCTGCCGGAAAAACTGTGAACGTTTCCGACATTTCATCCGAATCGATACGGCAATACCGCCTGTTTCTTTCACGTTATGTTGATGATCACGGGATAAGTTTGAAGCGCATTACGCAGAATTATCATCTTATTGCGCTTAGGAGTTTTCTGAAGTACCTTCTCAAACGCGATATTGCGGTTGTTGCACCGGAAAAAATAGATTTGCCGAAAGCCGAGAGCAGATCTATTAAATTTCTTGAACGCGACCAGGTCGACCGGCTCCTCAATATGCCGGAATTATCAGATAAAGAGGGTTTACGGGACAAAGCGATTCTTGAATTATTGTTCTCAACAGGTCTCCGGGTGTCTGAACTTGTGGGTTTAAACCGCGACACGATTAATTTCGACCGGAAAGAATTCGGTGTGATCGGAAAGGGCCGGCGCGCCCGGGTTGTATTTTTATCCGATTCTGCAGTCGAGTGGCTCAAACGGTACATCGACAGCCGGGAAGATGATGCGCCGGCGCTTTTTATCCGGTATGCGGGCAAGAAGCCGGATGACGGACAAAATGCCAATGAGTCGATGCGGTTAACCGCACGGAGTGTGCAGCGGTTGGTTGAAAAATATGTGAAGAAAGCCCGTCTGCCGGTGAAAATTACGCCCCACGGATTACGGCACAGTTTCGCGACAGATTTGTTAAGCGGCGGGGCCGATCTTCGGGCGATTCAGGAGATGCTGGGACACAAAAATGTATCGACGACCCAGATCTACACGCACATAACGAATCCTCAACTTAAGGAAATCTACAATAAATTCCATCACAAAAAACAAGAATAATCACTTATCCCGTTGTCGTGTGGGTTTTTATAAATTCATTGACTTCCGCCTCCGAATGCGGAAGTTTATCTTCCTTCCCGAAGATGGCGCAGCTCCGGGCCGCGGCCGCACAGGAAAATGCTGCAGTTTTTTCAAGCGACCAATTCCTGATGAGACCGTATGTGAAGGCTCCAAAGAAAACGTCTCCGGTGCCATTGGTGTCGGCGGCTGTCACTTTATATGAGGGTTTATGGAAGATCGTTTCACCAGTCCCCACCATGCAGCCTTTTTCCTCCATCGTCGCGACAACGAGTGTCGGACCTTTGGACAAATAGTCTTTGATCATTTTCTCAGGGCTGTCCGGACTTATTGTTTTCCAATACACATGCGGGACGATGATCGCATCGGATTCACAGGCGAGCGCCTCAATACCGGGCTTTGGATTGCCCATGTCGAGAAGTACGCGAATATTTTGCGCATGTGCTTTTTCTATAAACGCGTGGGTAAGCATCGGATTATGACCATCGACGAGAAGAAACCGTGAGTCGGGCCGGAGCGTGGCGGCATACTCAGTATTGGTGAGTGTGGAAAATGATCCTGTTGAGTAAAATATCGTCCGCGCGCCTGAGTATTTATTCACAATGACGCAGGCAAACGGTGTTTCGATATCAGGATTTTCTATAACATTATCAAGCGCAACTCGCTCATGTTTTAATATTGTTGCGATCTCGTCGCCCAACGTATCTTTGCCGACAATCGTATGGAGTTCCGTCGGTATTCCCAACCTGGTCAGTGTGGCGAGTGCCGTCGGTATGACGCCGCCGATTTGAATAGCCTGTCGGGATATCGGATTTTTTTCTTCAAGGACAATGGATTCGGTTGCCATTAACACATCAATGACGGCGAGTCCGAATCCGGCTACTTTAGTGAAATGTTGAGCACTATCGAGATTGGGCATTATGACTATTATACGTTACCTGAGTTATCTATAGCAGTATGAGCTTATTGCGTTTACAATAGGTATATGAACATCGATGCATTTACCACAAACGGCCGCATACTCATGCTCGCGCTTGACCACAGGGGAAGTATAGAAAAAATGCTTCCGGCAACTATTGCCTCGGAGAAAAAGAGGGAAACAATTATTGCGATAAAAAAGATGCTTATCACATCACTTGCGTCCCAGTACAGCGGCGTACTTATGGATTCAGATTATGGACTGCCCGCGTATGAACAGGCAAAATCAAATTCCGACGTTCTTGCCAAGCCGTATCTTCTGTGCATCGAGAAAACCGGCTACACTGATACGAATCATGAACGGCTGACCATGCTTGAATACAGCGTTCCGGAGCTTAAAGCAAAGGGCGCCCGCGGGGTAAAGATCCTTCTTTTTTTCCATCCTGATGCGCGTACTGCGCCCCATCAGATCGAGCTCACGAAACGGGTCTATGAAGAATGTAAGGCAAACCAATTGCCGTTTTTTCTTGAGATTCTCAATTATTCCTTGGACGATACGCCCTATGAAGCGTCCGTCCTTGTCCCCCGGTCCGTAAAGATATTTTTAGATCAGGGTATTGCGGCTGATGTGTTTAAACTGGAGTTTCCAGGGAATCCTGAAGCCTGCCGCGAGGTGACACAGCTTCTTGGGAAGACGCCCTGGATTTTACTTACTAAAGGCGCATCCTATGACGGGTTTATTGCGGGACTGAAAACCGCCATTGCAAACGGGGCCAGCGGATTTTTAGCCGGCCGTTCCATCTGGCAGGATTTTGCAACATTACCGGAGACGGAGTGGGAACAGTTTATGCAGACGACGGTGAAAGAGCGGTTTGGGGAAATTTGTTCTATTGCCCTTTCCTCGCAGGCGTAACTTCAGTAGCGTTCAATGATGTAGCTCACGTCTCCCTTGTGTGATTTGCCGGGTTTAAGAACAATGAGATGTGATTCTTTCCTTAAGCCTTTTGCCCAAAGATTGTGGGCATCGGTTGAACACGTTTGATTTTCTATACAGACGGCGTCTTTGTGTCCGGTATAGACGACCATATGGGTGAAATCTTTTGAGGTTTTCAGGTGTACTTTAATTCCGAGCGTTCGGAAATCAATAATTGCATGTTTCCGGGGTTTGAGATTGGTATAGACATGATCCAGGGATAATTTTCCTACAGGACGCGGGATATTTACGTTATAGGGTTTATGAGAAACGTCTATAAGAGTTCCGGTTGGCAGAAGTGTATCCTTTGGTGACTCCATCCATGAGGCGGTCGGGATCTGAATATACGTTTTATCGTTACCTGACAGCCGCGAAAAATACGGATGCAGTGCGAACCCGAAAGGCAAATCAGACGACCCTTTATTTTCTACTGTATAGTGAATATTCACCCGATTTGAGTACAAACGGTACTCAAGCGTTAATTGACAGGGAAACGGGTACGCTGCAAATAATGGAGACTTTTTATCGATAGAAATACTTGTCTCAAATGCAGCATATGATTTTGTAATTTTTGCTTTGGTAAACTGCCACTCTTCATCAAATACCAGCCCGTGAATTTGCACGACAGTTCCCCGCTTTTTCATGAGTATGCGTTTCCCGGCCCACTGGTAGGTAAAATTGGCGACGCGGTTCGGCGTCGGAAATAAGACAAAACATCCGGTAAACCCACAGCGCTCAAGGAGTAAAGGATCATGATAGATAATATCGTGGGCGCCGAATTTGAATGAAAACATGTTGCTCCCCAGGGTTGGGGCGATTTTTATTGAGAGCGGTTCGCCGCTTTTTGATTTCGGAGTGTAGAGTAGAGTGATAACCGGGTAGGGTTTCTTATCAATCGTGAAAGCAAATGATGATTTATTCATGGAGTCCTCGCAATGTCGCTGCTGCTGCCTCAGGGCTAATATCGCGCTGGCCTTCGGCAAACATTTCATAGCCGACATAATGTTTTTTGACCGTTGCACTGCGAAGCAGTGGCGGATAAAAATGCATATGGAATTGCCACTCTCCATGCGGTTTTTTATCGGTGGGTTTTTGATGGATGCCCATGGAATACGGGAATGGTGTGTTAAACAGATTGTCATAACGCCTTGTTATGTGAAGAAGGATGCCGGCGAGATCTCTTTGATCTTTGCGATTCAGATCACTTAATGATTGCCTTTGTTCTTTCGGAAGAATCATTGTTTCATAAGGCCATGTTGCCCAAAACGGAACGAGACAAACGAACGATTGATTTTCAAGAACTATCCTTTTGTCTTCCTTCATTTCCTCCCGAAGATATGCAGGAAGCAATGGTTCATTATGATTTTTTAGGAATTGCTTTTGGTTGGTTTGCTCCTTTTGTATAATGGTCGGGAGATGTTCGTTTGCCCAGATCTGGCTGTGCGGATGGGGGCTGCTGGGGCCCATGAGCCCGCCTTTATTTTCGAATATCTGGACGTAGGAAATGTTTGGCGAATCCCCTATTGTTTCGTATTCATGCTCCCATGTTTTTATCACGTCGACTATTTCCTGCTCGTTCATTTGCGCCATCGTGCGGTTATGGTGGGGCGTATAACAGACGACTCTCGATGTGCCCCGTTCCTGCTGGGCAACCATGAGATCGCCGGTTTTATATGTACCCGGGGGCGGGTCGGGAAGCAAGGACGGGTGATCGTTGGTGAAAACAAATGTGCCGGTATAGTTCTCATTGACCTGGCCGCTTGCTCGGGTATTACCGGGACACAGATAACATGCGGGGTCATAGTCAGGAATTACGTCGAGAGCAACCGCTTCGATACTTCCCTGCCACGGACGCTTAGTACGCTGTGGTGAAACCAAAATCCAATCGCCCGTTAAGGGGTTGTAGCGGCGGTGCGGTAGGGAAAAATCGACCCGTTCGACTCCGGTTCGCCTTCGCTCACCATCGCTCAGGGTTGAAACAGGGTGGCGCTTCGTACGCCGATTTATCGAATGTGATTTGGCGCCGTCGAATGTATCAAGCATATAAAACTTCAGCTCCCTGAGTAAGGGAAAATTCAATATAGGTAAGCGTCCTGTGAAACTTCTTTTTGTAGGCCTCGCTCAGTGTTTTCTGAAATGATTTCATCGCTTGTTTTTTTACCAAGGCAAGGGCAATTGCGGAAAACCCACCACCCATATTTCGCATCCCCAACACACCCGGCAATGTCCTTCCATAGGTGACCAGGAATGTGAGTTGTGGTGTGTTTTCGTCAAGACCGTATAATGTGAGCCCGCTCACTCCGGATTCTGTTAATAATCGCCCAAATGTCGCCAGATCTCCGTTTTTCAGCGCCGGTAATGCCTTCATCACCCTATCATTCTCATAAATTATGTGTTCCACGCGTTTTCTCATGACCTGGTTTTTCTTTTCGAGGGCACTACGGAATTTCAGAAAGTCGCTGAGAGCTACGTCACGAAGGCTCTTAACTTCTTTATGAAGAACGTCACTCCAAAATGGCAGGCTGTCTTCACACATTTTACGTCTCGCGACATAGCCGGTTTCCCCCAATTGCCGCTCAAGCGTCAGATCAACTGGTATGACAAATGAGACCTCCTTGGGATTGAGTTTTGCATCAACGACGCGGACGCTTGAAACCGGGGAATCCCCTTTCGGTAGGAAATCAAAGAACACCATCGCACCGTCTTTGGCGAATGCCGATGCCCCCTGGTCCAAAAATCCGCACGGGCTCTTGACGAGATCGCTGTTTTCTGCGGTTTTACACGCGAGCGCGATTTTTGTTCGGTCGATTTTTTGCTTATAAAGCGCAAGAAGTCCGAATGCAACGGCAAGTTCGAGCGCTGCAGAACTTGAAACGCCCCCGGATTTGGGTACCGTACTGTCAATGAGGATATTCGCTCCGCCGATGTGATACCCGTTTTGTAGTAATTCGCGGACAACTGCGCGGACATAATTCACCCAAGTATTTTTTTCATCGCACGATATATGCGTTAAAGAAAATTCAACGGGTTCTCCCGGATAAGCCGTGGATGCAGCATGAATATTATTATCCGTTCTCTTGCTGAAGAATCCTAAGGTACTTCTGCTGATTCCTGCCGCAAGGGCAAATCCGAAGTTGTAGTCCGTGTGGCATCCGAGGATTTCTGCCCGGCCGGGCGCTCTTGAAATGACCGTCGGCGGAGATTGATATACATCAGTAAACTGTTCTCTTAATTTTTCAATTCTTTGTAAAATGCTAGGTTCGTTTTGGTCGCTCGCTTTGTGTGTAATCATCGATACCTCCTTATGTCGGTTGTATGTTTTGGATAAAATCAGTATACATGTATATTTCGTGAATTGTGGGAAATGCGGTCAGTGCACCTTTTTTTGTTGTCGTGAGGGAACCAACAACCTCGGCGAACCGTAGTTTTTGCTCGAGTTCTTTCCGTGTTAACTCAGACACACGTTTTTTGGTCCGAAGTAGTTGGTAAATGAATCCCGCGTTAAATGCATCCCCCGCACCGGTTGTGTCCACGGCATCAACGGATATTGTCGGTAAGTAGCCATTAAATTTTTTCGTCATAAAATAACATCCCTCTCTCCCGCGCGTGATGATAAGAATTTCAAGATTATCGGTACATAATTGTTGTGCCGCTTCCTCAAACGTCGTGTCAGGGGAAAGAATATGTGCTTCTTCTTCGCTGATCTTTAATATATCGACTTCTTTTGCGGTAGCGAGAATGACATCACGGGCACGATTGAGATTCTCCCAGAGTTTTTCTCTGATATTCGGGTCATAGGAAAGGATCGTACCGTGCTTTTTCGCCTGGGATATGAGTTTTTGTGTGGCTTGGGCGCCAGTCTCGCCTATTTGCATAATGCTTCCGAAATGAAGGAGAAAGGTTTCGTTTGGTAGCGATACATCCCGTGGAGTAATCTTCTCATGAGCTCCGCGAAAGAAATCAAAACTGCGCGCGCCGCTGGGTCCTAACGTCACCATTGCCCGGGTTGTCGGCTCAGATTCATTGACCAATACGTGTTCTATATGGACGCCGTGTTCTACAAGTTCATTCCGAATGGATTTGCCATACTCATCATCGCCAACTTCTGCAATAAGCGATACGTTCACACCCAATTTGGCAAGTCCCGCCGCTGTGTTGGTCGGAGCGCCGCCGAGGGTATATTCGATGGCGCCGCTATGCTCCTGTTCTTTACCGTTTGTGTGATTTCCAACAAATCCATCAACAAGCGCTTCACCGAAGCAGTAAACCGAAGGAGAATGAGCGTCCATAGTGTCTAGGTCACCAGTTTGGCAGCGCCGATAATACCGCAGTCTTTGATTTCCTCGAACGTAACTTTATATTTGGTTAATTCTCGTATATACTTTTCCACCATTGATTTATAATTCCAACCGATCCAGAAAAGACTGCCTTCCATGACAAATACCATATCACGTTTTTTAAATTCCGTAATTCCTGCGATTTCACATGCGAGGAGCTGAGCTGAATGTTCAAATAACTGCCGTGCGATCTTCGTGGCTTTGTAAATGTTCCCGCGCGCGATCCTGTCCATCTGATGGGTGGATTCAAGCGCCGGGTGTTTGATCTGGTTTTTCGTGAGGAGAATATTGAAATGATGGAAAAGGTATCCGCCTGCGACTTCTTTCTCGAAAAATGACCGTCCTTTGGTGAGTGATTGGGCGTCGATCTGTTTTCCCTCATCCGACTGCGTAAATTTGTCGAAATTAGCGGCTTCCAGATTCACGAGGTGCGAGTCATCAAGAAATACGGCAAAGTTAAGGCCCGTTCCGACCACCCCTCCGCTTAACTCGGAGGCCGTATGCCGGATTAAGCCGGCAAGGGTTAAACAGATCGTATCGTTTGCCATAGATACGTTAATGTTTCGGCCGTATTTTGCATTCGTATAGAGCTCGATGGTTTTCCCTAATTGTTGCCCGACAAGGCCCAAAAATGAATGTTCTTTTGTCCCCTGCACAAGGATTCCGTCCAGTTTCCCGTTTTCAAAGACCGGTTGCATCGGATAGGCAAAGTTTATAGCAACCGTCGATACCTGTGGATCGAGATGCTTATCGATAACTGAAAGAAATACATCTTTGGTGGTCATGACAGGCAGTTGCTCTTCAACCAGTGTTTTGATGATAATGTCGCTTCCCTGTCTTACGACGTGAGAGTTTTGCAGTATCGAGCCGCCGATTTTAAGGACCTGGAACGGTTCATTTTCTTTGACGATCGGGGTTTTTGGAAGCTGGTGGATGATGAACGGAAGACTCGTCTTTTTGCCGTTTTGTGCGTCACTAAGTTCTCGGACAAAATTGGCGCTTATCGATTGCAAGTTAGTTGACGTCATATTGATGATACTTGGAATGTACTGAGTTCGTGTGAAAAAGTCAATAATTTAATTACTGCGTATTTGGGTTTTGAGTCCATTGGAGCTGACGTTCCAATGCTATAATATTTAGCAAATTGTCCAGTCTTCTTCTTCGGCTCTCAATTCTCCGTTTTTTATCCGGGTGACCGTGGCCGATGATAAAGTCGCGTAAGACTCGATTAATAAGTTCAACTTCGTTGTTCAAGCCATAATAATCATTTAGATAAATCGGCCATCCATTGTGATTTGGGCGCCGCCCGTCGGATATATCATCCGTAAATCCGCCTGCATGTTGCAACATCGTTGCGTCGTTTGTTGATTCATATTTTTCATCTCCGGGAGCGTCGCCGCCAGAGCAGGTATGCATTTTGGGTATTTGCGGAACAAACGATTCATCCGTAATGCCTAACTCTTCCCTACGATATATCCGTTTGAGTCCTTGGGCGTAATTTTTTACCCAGCGGCCGCCATTTTCTTTATGAATTTGCCATAATTGATCAGCATCATCGTCTGAATTGCCGGATGAAATATCGATATACGTCACTCCTTGTGCATACGCACGGGCACAGTTAATATTCCAATCACGAGACAGACGTTTAAATGCGAGAAACAACGTTCTGCCGTCTGTTATTCTAACTCCGGTTTTTTCTTTCCACCGCTTGTTGAGGGACGGGTCGCTAACGATCCTGTCAAGATCCATAACAAGGTTGGCCTTGGTGCCGATTCCTGCTACGCTCACTGCAAAATCCTGAATATCGTTAATAAGCAGCGCCCGATGTTCCTGTTCTAAATCAGTCAGTTGCGGTGCCACTTCCCGAAAAAGTTGGTCGCGTCGTGTTATAGGGCTTAAATCAACTTCATGCATTTGCTGTGTGTGCGGAACAGGAAACCTGTCAGCCTGATTCAGCTCATAGATGTCTTTACTGATATCGTATGGTATTCGCGGAGGAAGCTTTTTCTTTATAAGATCTTTTCTCGCCTGTTTCGTTGAATCACGAAGCAGGTCCCCTTCGCGTTGTAATCCTTCCCAGCCGGATAAAGGAATAGGTTTATACACAATCACTTCACCAGATATGAGGTCCTCGGTGTATCCACCGTTTCCAACGCTGAATGTAATAATAACCGGTGCATACGATTTATCGGTTTTTGTTTTCAGTCTGCCGTCATTGTAGTACCCGAATTCATGCCCGTTTTCCTGGAGTTTGTTCTGAATATATGGCATACGGTCCTTCATATACATTTCCCAACGCCATGCATTGGCATCTTTGCCGGTTTCAATATTTATGACAATACCGCGTTCCAGTGCGGCGATCAGAAGGAGATCAATATTCTCGAGTTCAACGCTTTTTCCTTCCTTATCCAGATGCTTGGACGGGTCAAGAAGGAAAACCTCCTGCTCCTCGAACTGGGGTCTCGGTGGAAAAATCTCGTCCCAGTCAGGAAGTGTTAATTGAGGTTTTAGTTCGGATATCGTATGGTCCCAATCCCAATTGATAATAGTTTCCTCACCCCGTATGCGGGAGAGAAAATTACGTAATGTATTGTCTTCTTTAGTAGTCTTGGGCCACGCAGGATGATGTGGGTTAAGATAAAGAAGCGACCTGACGAATACAGGAGCCCCAAGCTCCGTTTCGAGCCGCAAATTAGGATCAATATCCGAGCCACGTGGCAATTCTAATATTTCATAGTTTGTCATAAATTAGCCACACACTTTGTGACTTTGATATTATCGGGTATAATCCTGGATTTAGCTTGACGATGAGGCAAATTTTAGCTGACAAGCGGCTGACATTTCACGCGCTTGAGGCTAATAGACTTCACGGTTTATGAGCGGCACAAATAATAAGCTTGTATTTTGGTATTTCAAATACTCTACGCTGTGTGAATCCCCAGTCAGTAAGTTGCGGTGTTATCAAGGCTGCAGCCTGTTCTTGCTGAGCATGTATATCTGATAGTCCTAGTACCTTCCTGGTGTACTCCTGCGCTTCCTTAAACTTGAGATAGTACCCATTCATATCGCCGGATCCGTTGTATATCTCCATAATTGAATCTACCGGATTTTCTATTCCGAATGTTTGGCCGGTAAACATGAACATCTTGTACGATAATTCGTTTAAGAATCCCGCACGCAGTACGCCTTGTGTCACATCAGGAAGTTTCGTGCGAACGTCACGGGTCATGATTGAATTTACGTGACCGTTGCCTTTAAGAAGGTAGCGTATATTTTGTTGGTCATTCATTTGTCTATCGACTTCGGCCCCCCAGTGATGACTAAACTGAGCGAAAAATTGGTCGGAATTCATAGTCTGTATATGTGAAAAGAAATACCCGCTGTCCCGCTTCGGGTTAAACAATGTTCCTTGTTCAACAGACACTCCTTCGACATTGTGAAAATTAGGTTGGTGGCGAACTCGGATTCTTAATTGAGCCATCGGATCCTCAGAGGATTCTGCCCCGGGAATTTGAATACATTCCGGAGTTTCGTAGCCGGGATAATTTCCAAAATTTACCCAATTTCCCACCTCGTTCATTACGTGTCCGGTAGGCAGGGCTAATATCGCACACATATCAGCTATAGCCTTTTCTGTTTGTGCAATAATCGGTATCGCTGGGTGTTGCCGTGGATATGATAAGTTACTGAATGCTTCACGATACTGTTTTGTTATTTCAAGGGGCAACTGATCCATCCCAATCCTTCCGAATGTCGGATTTTCTCGGAGTATTGAGAGGTCATTGATTGTTAAAGGCGTTTCATTCATACGTCTAGAAATAATGGTGTCGTTCGTTAAGCATTCGTATTGCACCAAATGCCGCGCCGTATCTTCCCGATGCCGGAGTAAAATCAACCGGTCGGTTCAGCCGATCTTCCACGACGGATTTTACGGTTTGATGGTAACCGGAAATCTTCCAAAATGGCGGGCCCTCAATTGGCCAAACGAAAGGGTGTCCATCGTCGGGAAAAATACCGGGTGTCGCGGCGACTGCTCCGGCAAACACATTGCCCGCGATAAGCGCTGACCGTTTACATAATATGTAGGCAACATGATTTAACACTCCCATTGATTCGCTGTCAGATTGGAGCCCGATAAGCACGCTTCGGAGTTCATCGTGATCACCAGTGTTGAGGCTGAGAATTCTTGAAAGATCCTTTGTGCGTAACGGGCGCTTTACCGCAACATCAAGAATGGGTGGTGATACGAAACGGAACATATTCACGAGTTCTACAAGCTCTCGTTCGAGATTGTAACCGCTCACCATAGTTTCCGACTCAAATGTTCCAGGAGTAGTGCTTATTTTATTGAGTGTTCTTTCGAGTTTTGACATAGGGAGACCGTTGACGTTACCGGGTTCTATATTTTGAATTTGTAATACTCCATTATGAAGCGCGGCACGGCCACCTCCGAGTCCTGATGCAAGAATCATAGCGATGCGGACGTGAGCTTGTGCCAACATGACCGCAACTCCGTCATTCATCACAATGGTGGGCGTGTTGTCCGGGATCGGGATACCGGATTCTTGAAATAGCTCCCGTATAGCTTTCCCCACATAGGTATCGGAAACACCAGGCACATCAAATCCTTTTGGCATTTCTTCCTTCGGTTTACCTTCTATACCATGAGCAGTTCGTATCGAATCGAATTCGAAAGAGTCAATAATACTCAGCGCATCAATAGTGACTTCGCGGGGTATACGGGAGAGTGCTGGTGATAATGAATTTACGATGTCTGCATAGAATTCATGAGCGGTGGCAAATTTCTTTGTCAGAAACGGTAGTTCTCGTTGTATGGGCCACCCGTCGGTTCCGGTTACGATTTCAAGCGCATTATCAGCTGTTGCGCGAAAAAGGGTTACGTGTTTGTTTGTTCCGCCATATTCAACGACCAGAGCTGTTGAATCAGGTTTCATCTTTTCGTTAGTTCGTGGCTCAATAAGGCTGGGGTAGCCGCGATTCGGGCCAAGTTCACTGATGCTTTGTTTGAAGATGACATACAGTTCTTCTTCTCCCGGAATGACGACTCCGAGCTCGCGAAGCAGCCCTTTCGCTCGTTCAAATTGAGGGGTTGGAGACTCATGTATAGCCTCAATAACTTTCATGGAGCTAATAGTATACTATAGGTTCATACTGAAGTAAAGTTAAATGCGAGAATACGTGAGGCTATGTTCGATCTTGTAATACTTCAAGAATTTCGTGCTTGTATATAAGATCTAAAGACTCAATGGCGTCATACATTCTATTCAAAAGGAATGCAATTTCGCCATATTCAATGGAATACTCACCCCGACCAAAGGCCGCGTATGTTAATACATGTCCGACTTTAAGAGGCTCTGGAGATCGCGAAGGGAAATCAGGAAATGTTGATTCCCATTGCACTGTCCTATCCTTTAGTTTAACTATTAGAGCAAATTTGAAATCTCCGACGTAATCATCATACGTTTTTACCTGAGCATCAAGACCAACATACGAAATAGACGAGTTGTTTTCAAGTATTACTCCCATCATTCCACTTTCATATAAATTTGCATTGAATTGATTAAGAGGTAAATATCCGTCGGTTGAAACAACGCCGTTTTCCATAACATGTACCATATGTCTCGGTTGAATACGACTAACATTTATCCTTTTCGTTGGATCATCAAGCATAGACAAACACTCTTGCGCGTTCATAATAACGGTCATTATAGGACTTTCAAGACGACGATGCATGTCAACGGGCTGATGACGCTATTTTTTTGGGAAATCTCTGTGCATCAATTAGCTTGTCAATTTTAGGTTTTAACGTTACAATTGCCGGATATGAAACACGTCATTGAGGAAAGCTACCCGATCAGCTTCAGGAAGGCTGAAGCGGCAGAGCTCGGAGATCACCTCAAGCACCGCCATTCGGTCGTTTTGGTCGGAATGAAACGGGTCGGGATTAGCAATTTTCTTCGTTTCTTCATGTACCATGAGGCAATCGTTCAAACGTATGTAAAAAACGGATCAGAACCCATCTTTGTCCACGTTGATTTAAATGATCTCATTGAACGGAATATTACGGCGTTCTGGACGCTTCTTCTCACACGTCTTGTTGACGCCGTACAGCGCTCAAAACTTCCCGAATCTGAAAAACGCAGTTGCCGACGTCTTTTCGTACAAAGTATCCAGCTTAAGGATCAATTTTTTACCGTCGACAGTGTGCGCAAAGTCCTCGAGGCGCTTGTAGCAGGCGGCCTCTATCCTTCACTCTTTTTGCTACGATTCGATAGACTTGCGGATGTCGTAACACCTGAATTTTTCAGTAACCTCCTGGGTCTTCGGGACGCAGTGAAACAGCGGATGAGTTATGTATTCACGAGCTACCGCCCCTTATCAGATCTCGCGCCAGACGTGTTTAAAAAGCAGTCGCTCTCTATTTTCACAAAAGACATGTATCTCAGGCCGGTTGGAAGCGGTGATGTGAGCGCCATTGTCGACACACTAAAGGCCGAATATCATACTGCATTTGATGATAAAACAACTGGCGCGCTGGTTGAACTATCCGGCGGATATGTGCAATATCTCCAACTTGCGATCATCAGGCTTCATGAGGAAAAATCGATTCCAAAAGCGAGGGAAGATCTTTTTGCATTATTATCGAAAGACGAACAGATTGTTTTTCAGTCTGAGGAATTGTTTGAGAGTCTTACGAAAGTGGAAAAGGAGATGCTTCTGCAGATTAAACAGGGAAATGCGCTGTCGCCTGAGCAAAAAGAATCTGCAAAGTATTTATGGAACACCGGGATCGTAAGTGATGAAGGTGGGAAAACAGCATTTTTCAGTCAACTTTTCGCTGAATATCTGGGCACGCTGTCGATGGTTCTTACAACCGGTAAGGATTTCACCAAAAAGGAGCATTTACTTTATACATTCCTGAAAGCTCATGAGGATGAACTCTGTGAACGGGAAGCGATTATTGAAGCCGTCTGGCCGGAGAGCCGCGATCTCGGCGTATCTGATTGGGCCATTGACCGCTTGGTTGCACGGCTCCGGGGAAAGCTAAAAGACCATCACAGCCCCTATCAGGTGATGACCGTCGTCACGAGAGGATATAAACTCGTCAAGATTTAATCATGTCATTGTGGGGATGACAAAACTCTACCTGATCTCGTAACTCAACGATACGTCTATCGTAATTTCAGACGAACCGGGTTCAATCTGAGTTGGTGCCGTTACCGCTGTAGAGCCTGCCGCCATATCCGCTTTTGCAAGCATCGGGACCGGTCTCGGCTGGCCGCCCTCATTTTCACTATAGTCAATGACCCTGCCGAGCGTAAATCCGCCGGCCTTGGCAGCATCTGCGGCTTTTTTCTTGGCCTGTGCTACGGCCACCTGCCGAGCGTCATTTTCGACTTTGGTTTTGTCTGATACATCAAATGTGATGCCGCCGACCTGGTTGGCCCCGTTGGCTGTTGCGCTATCAACGACCTGATTCGCGTTATCCATGTTCCTTACCTTGATGGTGAGGTCGCTTGATGCCTGATAACCGGTTATCCGCGGGGTTGAAGCCTGATAGTCATAGGTCGGTGCGATTGAGTAATTGGAGGTCTGGATGTCCGCAGCATCAATACCCACTTTTTTCACCGCATCGGTAATTTTGTTCATCTTCGAATTTAGATCCTGCTGGACCTGTTTGACCGTGTTGCCCTGACCCTGAACACCTACACCCACAATTGCCACATCCGGTACTGCGGTCGCCTTTCCTTCACCGGTAACGGTAAAAGAATCCGTTTTATTGGTGACGACGCTCGTGAGTGAAAACGGGATCGCACCCACAAACTTGGTGTAGACAAATAGTGAGAGGAAAAATATGACAACGGCACCTGCAAGGTTTTTCATATACATTTAGTATATCATACGACTTGACAGAGGTGCGTTCGGTGCTATACTCACGGCTAATGAGGAAATATCGTACGTTATTGACTATTTTTTTGTTTGTAACTTTTGCCGGAATGGCGCCGAAGTATACCTACGCGTCATGCCCGTGGTACGACCCTTTTTGTCTTACTCCTACGCCCACGCCTACCCTGACACCTACACCAATCATCTTTCAAAAAATTGCACCCGCATTTCAATTTAAACCTGGTTTGTTAACGACGATAACTCCCGCTTCAACGAACACTCCGACTCCGACCGCGACGGTGACCCCGACGGCAACACTCACTCCGACGGAAACGAGTACGCCGACGACATCCGTGACGGTGACTCCCGAAGCATCAAGCTCTCCCACCGTGACTGGTGTACAAACACCGCGGCCGACGGTGACTCCGGAACAGCCAAAGGCGCTTGTCGCAGGATTTACCACAAAAGAGGTGGCACTCGGAGGGGTTATCGTTCTTCTTCTTGGCGTTATTTTGCTGCAACGATATTGGGGGAAAATAAAATCGTGGCTCCACAATAAAACTTCGTAATCTTACCGAATGGTCATGATAGCTGCATCTACAAGGTTTTGCATAAGACACGCCACGTTAACCGGTCCTACCCCGCCAGGAGTCGGTGTGTAGAACGAAGCGGTATCAGCAATATCCGCTTCATCATAATCCCCGTGGAGTTTGCCGTCCGTACCCCTCGTAAATCCGACTGATATAAGCATGGTTCCGGACTTTATATCGTTTTTTGTAATCATGTGTTCTTTTCCGACACAACTCACGATAAGTGAGGCTTGTTTGAGTATCCGGTCTGGATTCTTGGTCTTTGAATGAATTATAGACGTCGCACAATCATATTTGGCAAAGGCATCCGCGATCGGCTTCCCTGCCGTTTCCCCCCTGCCGATAATTGCAACCGACTGACTGTTGAGCCACGAAAGATATAGTGTATGGATTAATTGAGCGTTCGTGAGCTGCCCGTGGATTTGTTCGAGGATCGTAAAAACTGCCCGTGCAACCGGCACTTCAAACGGGGAATTCGGGATAAAGCCGTCAACGTCTTTCGCGGGTGCTACAGAATTAAGGATGTCCCCTACTCCCGCGACGGGCACCGGCCGCTGGACGATAAGCCCGTGAACCGACGTGTCATTATTATAGTGGGCGACCGCTGAAGCGAGAATTTCCGGTGTCGTACTTTTTTCCATCTGATCAAAGATCACTTTGGCGCCTATTCTCTCGGCCGCCTTCTGCTTTTGGCGGATATAGGAAACAGACCCCTCATCATTCCCAACAAGGATGACCGCAAGTGTTGGCGTTACTCCGGTGCTCTTTATCCTGGCTACCGTATCCGTCAGCTTTGTAATGATGGTCTCTGAAAGTGCTTTTCCGTCGATGCGCATATCACTAGTATACAATAGAGGCTCTCCGTTATTCTTTACCTTTTTGCATTATTATTCCGATATGTTCGTTAAACAGATAGCCTGAATAGCCGGGATTCGGAAGATTAACTATTTGAGTAAAATGAAGGGGAAAGTTATTTTGTTGCTGTATACGCTGATAATAATCCCCATGTGTCCCGCCCGATCCAATAAAGACTCCGTTTGATTGTAATACCCTACTAATTGATTCTAGTAAACCGTTTTCCAACTGTTCTCCAAGGTTTTGTATTTGGAATGCCGTAATAGTATGAAAAGAATTATCAGCAATACCGGGGTCTGTATCAAAAATATATTTTGCCCCCCAAGAGTAATATGCTACTGACCCATAAGGAAGAGACTCAATTTTTTTTGCTATTTGGGTGAATGGTTACTTGTGTGTTCAGCGAGCGTTCAGGGTTGCTGAAAAATGAACTATCTATACATGCAAGAAACGATATTTCAGGTTTGAGGTTTTCATAGTTGTCGTCATAACACAGAAGTGATCGTTCCGGGAAAAATTGTGCTTGACCGATAACGGCGATTGGTCCCTGAATATGTGACGGCTCAATATTCAATCGGGCGATCGTTCCTAAAAAATCCGTGAACTGCTCCTTGTATGGCTCATCTTGAATCTTATCGTAAAGTTGCTGAACGTATGTTTGACCCTCCTGTTTTATGGACATGGAGAAGATCATATCATTATTATAGGTTTTGAATGAATTATCCATCAAAGAGTGTCTTTTCTTCCTTTGTGTGAGCCTAGACTAACTTACGGGGTTATTTGGTGAGGCAAGTCCTGCGGCTATCGTATATCCTTTATCGCCGAAGTGCATGAGGACGGCGCCGCCGGTTATTGGAGGGGTTTTTGTAAGATTACTCCCACGTAGTTGGGAAATGGGTGTCCGAAGAGAGCCGACAAATGTGTGGCTTGAATAACATCCATGCCTTGAATACCTTTTTGTTGCAGATCTCGATACAAGTTTTCGTCCATGTGACCTGAGCCGACAAACACTCCGCCGGGTTTCAGTTTGGAACACAACGAGAATTCTAGTACGCCGGTGCGTAGCTGTTCACCGATTTCCTTGGACTGGAATTCAAAAATGGCGTTGAAAGAAGATGAAGGAAGGTAGTTTCTAAAGACATATTCGATAGTATCGAGCGAGTAATATGCGACTCCTCCGTGTGGTAGCGCCTTCAATTCTTCTTGCGAAGGGAAGTTTTCTATATGCGTTTTTGGTTGCAGAAATGGCTCCGGGCTATAGTTAGATGATCTGGGACTAACGTAGACGAGTTTCGAAACATCCTCGTTCAGTTTTTGAAAACGCGTTTCGGGGGTACATAACAGACACCGTTCAGGAAACGCATTATCTTGACCCATCACTATTATGTTTCCCGCGAGGTATTGCTCGTGAATCTCCATTTGTTTCACCTCATTCACTAATCTGGAATACTCACCCCCCGGATCTTCCAACTCTTTTTTGATTATGGGCATTTTTTCCAGCTGCTCTATATACGTCATAGATAAGCGGATTATTTTGTGAGGCAGGTGGCGGCGGCAATAGTGTCGCCCTTATCGGCGAAGCGCATGAGGATGACGCCGCTTGTGGCCCGGCCGAGACGCGGCACTGAATTAATCGGAAGCTTCACGACCTGGCCTTTGATAGACGTGAGGATGACACTATCGGTTTCCGCAGGGACAATTTGGGAAACGACGACTTTACCCGTCTTATCCTTCACCTCCGCGACTTTCACGCCCTGACCGCCCCGCTTCTGCTTCGGGAAGTCCTTGATTGCCGTTTTTTTGCCGATCCCCTTCTCCATGACCGTCAGGAAATCGCCTTTTCTGGTTTCATCATTTATGACGTCAACGCTCACGACAAAGTCCGGGCTCTTGAGGAGTATTCCCCGTACGCCCATCGTGTCACGCGCTGTCGGACGAACCTCGGACTCGGAGAATCTTATCGACTTGCCGTCATGCGAAACGATAAGGAGGTCATCTGCGCCGCTTGTGAGTTTTGCCCACGCAAGCTCATCACCCTTTTCCAGTTTGATAGCGACGATGCCACTTCGTCTGATATTCTCATATTCTGACAGTTTGGATTTCTTGATCGTCCCGTTTTTCGTGGCCATGATGATAAATCCGACGCCCTTTTCCTTCTGTTCCTGCCGTTTGAGCGTGTAGGCTAATACGGAGGTCACTTTCTCACCTGATTCAGTGTTGATGAGGTTTATAACCGCCTGGCCCTTGGCCTGGCGCGATGTCTCCGGGATATCCCAGACGCGGACCTGATAAACCCGGCCCTTGTCCGTAATGAAGAGCATGTTATCGTGCGTCTGCGCCGTAATGATCTTGTCGATCGTATCCTCTTCCTTGGTCGTCATGCCGATGACGCCTTTACCGCCCCGCTCCTGCATCTTAAATGTCGTTCGCGGAAGGCGCTTGATGTAGCCGGATTCGCTCATGGTGATGATGACATCTTCGTTTGCAATAAGCTGTTCCTCGCTGAATTCGCCGACTTTGCTTTTATAGACTTTGGTTTTCCTGACATCGCCGTATTTTTCTTTGAGCTTTAGGATTTCATCTTTTATGACTTTGAGAATTTTTTCGGGGTGGGAAAGAAGGTCGTTAAGGTACGCAATAGTTTCGCGGATCATGGCAAGTTCGTCCTCGATTTTCTGGCGCTCAAGGGCTGCGAGCTTCCGGAGCTGCATGTCCAAAATGGCGGTGGTCTGGATGTCGGAGAGACCGAACCGCTTCATCAATTTCTGTTTGGCTTCGTCGGCATCTTTGCTCTTTTTGATAATGGCGATGACTTCATCAATGTGATCAACAGCGATTTTTAATCCCTCAAGAATATGTTCGCGGGCCTTGGCTTCACGCAGTTCAAATTCACTCCGGCGCCGTATGACATCATGGCGATGTTTCACATATTCTTCCAAAATTAATTTAAGGGAGCAGGTTTGCGGTGTGTTGTCGACAAGTGCCACAGTATTGACGGGGAAGGTCGTCTGGAGCGCCGTATATTTAAATAGGTTGTTAAGTACTTGTTTTGGCCGTGCGTCGCGCTTAAGCTCTATGTACACGCGGATACCGCGGCGGTCTGATTCATCCCGGAGGTCTGATATGCCTTCGAGTTTTTTCTCATGGACAAGGTCTGCGATTCGTGCGACCAACACCGCTTTATTGACCTGATACGGAAGCTCCGTGATAGCTATTGCTGACTTGCCGTTTCCGATGTCTTCGATTTCAGCCTTCCCCCGCATGACGATTTTACCGCGACCGGTCGTGTAGGCTGCTTTAATTTCATTGATGTCATAGATCGCGCCGCCGGTCGGGAAATCCGGTCCCTGGATGTGTTCCATGAGCTCATCGACCGTGATATCAAACGACATGACCGGTTTTCCATACGCTGTATCGCCGGCTTTCGCCGAATTCTGCGGTTTTTCAACTTTTGTTTTGGCGATAAGGTGGACGATGGCGTCCACGACTTCGGAAAGGTTATGCGGCGGAATTTTTGTGGCCATACCGACGGCGATACCCTCGCTGCCCATTAATAATAGATTTGGGAGCTTTGCTGGGAGATAGACCGGCTCATCGATGGCGCCGTCAAAGTTCGGGATAAAGTCGACGGTTTCCTTTTCGATGTCAAAAAGCATTTCATCGGCAATACTTGCGAGCCGACATTCGGTGTACCGCATAGCTGCCGGAGGATCGCCGTCAATGGAACCGTAGTTTCCCTGGCCGTCAACGAGCCGATAGCGCATGGAAAATTCCTGTGCAAGCCGGACCAATGCCTCGTAGACCGGCGCGTCACCGTGCGGATGGTATTTACCCAACACTTCTCCGACAACAGATGCACTTTTTTTATACTTTGACGTGTGATGAAGTCCCATCTGGTGCATCGCGAAGAGGATGCGCCTGTGGACGGGTTTCATGCCGTCTCGTACGTCGGGAAGCGCCCTCGCGACGATGACGCTCATAGCATAGTCGAGATACGACTTCTGCATCTCAGCGACGACTTCCGATTGGTTAATTTTTCCAATATCCATAGTTAATAATTATTCGCTTCGGTCAGTGCGCAATTTGCGCACCCGTCAAGTAACATTATATATTCCGGCTTCGTGATCCATACCCTACGTGACGGTGCTGTCAAATCGTGCACCGCCCACGCGAAGTATTTTAGTGAATAAACCCTGCGATCAAGAGCGCCACGATGTTGACCACTTTGATCATCGGGTTGATGGCAGGACCCGCTGTATCTTTGTACGGGTCTCCGACGGTGTCTCCCGTGACTGCTGCCTGATGGGCAGGAGATCCTTTCCCTCCGAAGTGGCCTTCCTCAATATACTTTTTCGCATTATCCCACGCGGCTCCGCCGGTCGTCATAGACAGTCCGACAAAAAGACCGGTCGTGATGGTTCCGACCAGCATTCCGCCCAGGGCTGCTGAGCCAAGGAGGAATCCGACGAGAATAGGTGCGACAACCGGGATAAGCGCCGGCACGATCATCTCGTGGAGTGCGGCTTGCGTTACGATATCGACCGCTTTGCCGTATTCCGGTTTTGCTTTGCCCTCCATAATTCCCTTAATGGTCTTAAATTGACGGCGGACCTCGATAACGACTGCTCCTGCCGCTTTTCCAACAGCCTCCATGGCAAGTGCTCCGAAAACGTACGGAAGCGACGCGCCGATGAATAATCCGATTAACACCATCGGGTCGTCAAGCTTAAATACCGCCCGGCCATGCAATTCCTGCGTGTAGCTAGCAAATAAGACAAGCGCTGCAAGGCCAGCGGACGCGATGGCATAGGCCTTTGTAACAGCTTTTGTCGTATTGCCGACGGCATCAAGAGCGTCGGTAATATCCCGCACCGCTGCGGGTTGATTGGTCATCTCTGCGATGCCCCCGGCATTATCCGTAATAGGACCGAACGCGTCAATTGAGACGACGATCGCGGTTAAGGACAACATGGCCATCGCAGCAACCGCGACACCATAGAGCCCTGCCAATCCGAATGCGACAAAGATGGCCGCAGAAATGAGAATAACCGGTGCAAACGTCGATTTCATCGAAAGGGCAAGCCCCGCGATGATGTTTGTCCCGTGGCCGGTATTTGATGCATCCGCAAGGTGCTTCACTGCAGCGTAGCTTTTGGATGTGTAAAATTCCGTAATGCCGACCATCCCGACCGTCACAACGATACCTATAAGACTCGCGAGGAACAGATTAAACGTTGGGTATACGCCATTTGCCGCCATCAGACTGTGTGTAATGAAATAAAATAACACAGCGGAGATGCCCGATGCCGCGAGTAACCCTCGGTACAATGCGGGCATGATTTTTTTGTCTTTCCCGAGTCGCACGGCGAACGTGCCGATGATTGATGCGACGATGCCGCCTGCGCCTACGACCAGGGGGAAAAGCAGAGCATTGCCAAACGTCGGCATAAGGAGATGTCCCAAAAGAATGGCGGCAACTGCAGTGACGACATAGGTTTCAAATAAGTCCGCGGCCATCCCGGCATCGTCTCCGACATTATCACCGACAAGATCGGCTATAACTCCGGGATTCCGTGGATCATCTTCGGGGATTCCTTTTTCAATTTTGCCTACCATATCAGTCCCGACATCGGCGCCTTTTGTGTATATGCCGCCGCCCAAACGGGCAAATACAGAAATAAGCGACCCTCCGAATCCCAAAGCAACAAGCGGCTTAAGGTCAAGGACCGCGCCTCCGACATGGGTAAGAATAAGATACATAACGGAAACCGAAAGGAGCGCAAGACCCGCAACCATAAGGCCGGTAACCGCTCCTCCTGAGAATGCGACGGAAAGCGCCTGCGCGAGACCCTTTTTGGCAGCCTGTGACGTTCTGATGTTTGCCCGTACCGCTATATTCATGCCGATAAATCCGGCCGTGGCAGAACAGGCGGCGCCTAGGGCAAATGCAAGCGCCGACACCCAGCCGAGCGAGAATCCGAGAAGAATAACGATAAACACCGATAACAGACCGATGGTCTTATATTGGCGTCGGAGAAACGCCTGGGCTCCTTCGGCAATTGCATGGGCAATTTCGTTCATATCCGGTGTGCCCATGGGGAGTTTAATGATGTTTTGCGACAAAATAAGTCCGTACACGACAGCTGCAAATCCAGAAATAATTGACAGAGCTACATAATTCATATAATTCCTCCTTCTTTACCGGTTATTACAAGATTGTACCAAATTATAGCCTCAAAAACACAAATCCACTCTCTATTATATATCTATTTCAAATATAACTTTGCCCCTCGTATTCGCTCGGGACTTCGTGTGCTAAAACTTCATTATATATCTAAGGTAGCACGTTGGTCCTTCGCACTTCGTGTCTCAGGACTTCGAGTGCCAATTCTTAGTTATATGTCCAAAGTTGCGCTCTTAGCATGCGTCTGAATAAAGCGCTTCCGTGGCGGCACTTCATCGCCCATAAGCATCGCAAACACCTGATCAGCCGCTGCCGCGTCGGCAATCATAATCTGGCGCATGACTCGGTTTTTGGGATTCATGGTCGTTTCCCATAGCTGATCAGGATTCATTTCTCCCAAACCCTTGTACCGCTGGATATTCGGTTGTCCTTTGATTTCTGCGGCATGCGTCTTGAGATATGCATCCCGTTCATCATCAGAGTATGCATAAAAGAGTTGTTTTCCGATTGTTACTTTATAGAGCGGCGGCTGGGCAATGTAGAGATGGCCCTTCTCGATAACGTACGGAAGGTGCCGGTAAAAGAACGTTAAAAGGAGCGTCATGATGTGTTCTCCGTCGACATCGGCATCGGTCATGATGATGATGCGGTGGTAGCGGAGCTTCTCGGGATTTAGGCTTTCCGCGATTCCCATTCCGAGTGCGATGACAAGCGCCTTTAACTCTTCAAATTCGACGATTTTATCCAACCGTGCGCGTTCGGTGTTCAAGATTTTTCCTCGGAGTGGCAATATTGCCTGGAACTTACGGTCCCGCCCCTGCTTTGCACTGCCGCCGGCTGAGTCTCCCTCGACGATAAATAACTCGGAAACCGAAGGATCCTTTTCCTGACAGTCAGCGAGTTTTCCCGGGAGCGATGCACCCTCAAGGGCGCCTTTTCTGATGATTGCATCTTTGGCTGCCTTGGCAGCGAGCCGCGCCTTGGCCGCAAGATATACCTTTTCAAGGACTTTGCGGGCCTCTGCCGGATTTTCTTCAAAATAGGTATCCAATCCTTCTTTGACCGCTGATTGGACGAACGGCTGGACCTCCGCGTTCCCGAGTTTTCCTTTGGTCTGACCCTCAAACTGTAGATTTTGCGACGGCATTTTGATATACACAACAGCCGTTAACCCTTCGCGCGTATCATCGCCGGTTATGCTGTCGTCGCCGTTTTTGTTGGCGCCTATTTTTTTGGCATAGTCATTGATTGCTCGGGTCAGGGCCATGCGGAAGCCGGTTAAGTGCGTGCCTCCCTCGACGGTGTAGATGACGTTGACGTATGACTCGACGGTTTCCGAGAATCCGTCATTGTATTGGATAGTAACTTCTGCCTCGATATCCCCTACTTCTGAAGTTTTTTTGATCGTGATCGGATCGTGGAGGACTACTTTATTGCGGTTTAATGCTTTGACCAGTGATGATATGCCACCCTCAAAATAATAGTTTGCGATTTCATCTGTCCGCTCGTCGACCAGATGAAATGCGAGACGCGCGATAAGATAGGCGCGGTCACGGACCTGTTTCTTAACGGTTTCAAAGTTCAGGTCTATCCCTTCTTTAAAAATTTCCGTATCCGGCATGAAGGTGACGGTTGTGCCTGTGTCTTTTGCTTTTCCGGTTTTTTTCACCGGTCCCTGCGGCACGCCGCGTTTGTGTGTCTGTTCAAAAATGCCGCCGTCGCGGTGAACTTCAACATGAAGATTACTTGAAAGAGCATTAACAACGGAAGCGCCGACTCCGTGAAGACCCCCTGATACTTTATATGCTTTCCCTTCAAATTTACCGCCGGCATGAAGTTTTGTCAGAACGAGCTCCATAGCGGGAACATTATATTTTGGTACTTTATCAACAGGGATGCCCCGGCCGTCGTCTTTGACGGTTGCGCTGTTGTCCTTATGGATCGTGACCCACACGTTTTTCGCAAAACCGGCAAGCGCCTCGTCAATGGAGTTATCAATAATTTCATTAAGACAGTGCTGAACGCCCGCGAGGGATGTGGAGCCGATGTACATGGCCGGTCGCTTCCGGACGGGCTCCAGGCCCTCAAGTACGATGATTTGTTCCCCTGTGTATGAATCTTTTGCCATTATTGGGTTTAGAAAAAAAAGAAGCTTGAATCAGCTCTTCAAATCATCATACACTATCATCTTTTTCTTGTCCAGACCGTTGTAGGAGCCATTTTAGCGCCCCGACTATTTGTCAGTTTAGTGTCAAGCATTCCACGAATTGTTTCTGTAGAGTGTTATAGTATTTATATGGCAGTACGAATCGGGATAAACGGATTTGGGAGGATAGGCCGGAATGCCGCACGGATTATTCTTGAGTCGAAAGATGTCGTATTTGCCGCGATCAACAGTAACTCTGATGCCGCTTCCCATGCATATCTTTTGAAACACGATTCAAGCCAGGGAACGTTTCCGATGGATATTACGGCAGAGGGTCAAACGATACTTGCCGGTAAAACGAAGATTGCCTGTTTCCAAAAAAAAGAGGTTTCTGAAATTCCCTGGAGTGATGCAGATGTCGACCTCGTTCTTGAATGCACGGGCAAATTCCGGGCGACTGAGGATGTTCAAGGTCACCTTCAAGGAAATGTAAAGCACGTAGTTATTTCCGCGCCCGTCAAAGATGATACACCAACCTATATTATGGGAGTCAATCATACGAAGTATGCCGAAGAGCCGATTGTCTCCAATTCCTCATGTACGACCAATTGTGTCGCCACCGTGTTAAAAGTTCTTGATGATGAACTTGGAGTAATACGAGGAAGTATGACGACCGTCCATGCTGTCACCGATTCACAGAATTTATTGGATAATTCGCACCGGAAAGAAGTGCGTTCTAGAAGGAGTGCGCTTGTAAATCTGATTCCAGCAACGAGCGGCAGTGCCCGCGATGTCGCGAAACTATTCCCTCATTTGAAAGGAAAATTGCCATGCAGGTCTATAAGGGTGCCGACACCAACGGTTTCCCTAATCGAACTTGTTTGTGAGGTAAAAAAGAAAACCACGATTGATGATGTGAACACCGCGTTTCGAAAAGCCGCTTCGTCGACGCTAAAAGGAATTTTATCTGTCGCAATGGATGAATTAGTATCTTCTGATTATATCGGCAATCCGAATTCCGCGATTGTTGATCCATATCTTACTGATGTTGTTGAGGGCACGCTGTGTCATGTGACCGCCTGGTACGACAACGAATGGGGATATGCAAACCGGCTCGTCGAACTTGCGCTCTATATTTCGTCGTACTAATTATGTCTATTCCGCAACTTAAGGATGCAGAGGTTAACGGAAAACGGGTGATTGTCCGCGTTGACTTTAACGTATCGCTCACGGCAGATAAGGCAATTGCCAATGACAGCCGCATAAGAGCCGCGGTTCCCACAATTCACTATCTTCTCAAACAACATGCAAAAATAATACTTCTTTCTCACTTAGGAAGACCCAATGGCGAAGTTGATCCTGCATTAACGCTTTCCGGCGTCGCGAAACGACTGAGTGAGCTTTTAGCTAAACAAGTGTCGTTCGTTGATTCTTACTTGGACCCTCATGCCTCACAAGCCATGAATGCGCTAGCACCAGGTAGCGTCGTGTTGTGTGAAAATTTGCGGTTCAATCCGGGCGAAGAACTCAACGACGTTGCGTTTGCAAAACAACTTTCGCAGTTGGGCGACATTTTCGTGAATGATGCATTTGGCACCGCACATCGAGCTCATGCATCAACGGTCGGTATTACTGCATTTCTTCCGTCCTATGCCGGTTTACTTTTTTGGCGGGAGATATCGATGATCGGCGACGCTGTCACAAAACCGAAGCGTCCGCTTGTGGTCGTCATCGGCGGTGGTAAGACGCCGGAAAAAATACGGGTGATTGAGAAATTGCTGGAAACGGCAAATACAATTTATTTGGGGGGCGCAATCGCCAACACGTTCTTTGCAACCTGGGGCATCGGTGTCGGCGTTTCAAAGGTCGATCATGAGATGATTGAAATGGCAAGGAACGTGCTCTGGAAAGCAACCCGCGTCCCCGCCCAATTGTTATTACCCGCCGATGTGATTGTGAGTAATGCGGAGAGGACAACTAAACCCATGGTCCTCCCCTATAATCAGGTGCCGATGGGACTGGGGATTTATGACATCGGCCCGTGCGCCCAAGAGGAGCTTAATGGCATCATCCAAAAGGCCGGTACTATTATTTGGAACGGCCCGATGGGACTCTACGAGGATGCACGATTTGCCGCCGGGACTATTAAAACGTGTGAGAGTATCGCCAAATCAAAATCCGTGAGCATCGTCGGGGGCGGTGATACGATTACCACGATAACCGACGAGCAGGCACTTAAAAGCATTGATCTTATTTCGACCGGCGGCGGGGCGATGCTTGAATTTATCGAAAAGGGAACGCTTCCGGCAATTGCCGCATTGAAAAACGGATTCCATTCGGCGTAGGATAGAAGATATGGATAACGAAACCCAACACGGTGACGGTATGCTCGTGCTTATCCGTCACGGGGAATCTGAGTGGAACGCAAAAAATATCTGGACAGGCCTCACAGATATCGGACTTACCCCAAAAGGTGAAGATGAGGCGCGTGCATGTGCGGGGAAATTAACGGATATTCAGTTTAATTCTGCTTTTACATCAAATCTAAAACGGGCCAACGAAACGCTGCGTATTGTGTTAGAAACGCTCGGTCAAACCGGTGTCACCGTCACCAGAAACGCTGCGCTCAATGAGCGTGACTACGGCATCTATACGGGTAAAAATAAACTTGAGATACATGCGAGCCTTGGTGACCGTGAGTTTTTAAAGCTTCGGCGGGGCTGGGATTATCCGATTCCTTCAGGTGAAAGTCTCAAACAGGTATATGGGCGGGTTATCCCCTACTACATGGAACACATTGCGCCATTACTCAGAGAGGAGAAACATGTGCTCGTTGTAGCGCATGGCAATAGTCTCCGGGCGCTCATAAAATATCTTGATCACGTATCGGATGAACAGATATGTAACGTTGAACTTGCTACAGGGGAGCTTGTTCTCTATCATATTGACTCCGCAGGAGCCGTTGTTTCGCGTGAATCGCGGCATGCTGCCGATTAAAGATCCAGAAGTGCACAATCAAGAACAAGGCGCGGATTGACATTTACTTCAAGCTGTCTTAAAGCGGTTGTGAGAAGTCGTAACAATTTTGAATATCGCAATCGTTCCCCCGGAGTTGTGGACTTAAGGAGAAGCTGACTTCCGGTTTTTATTGTGTTGTATGTCCAGTTTTTTGCCTTTAACCGGTCATCGGCGACCGTATCAACATAAGACAATTTTTGTACGACCGTGTAGTTGAAAAGATCCGTGATTATTTTGGCTTCTTCGCGGGTCGCATCGTTCATTTTTTCCGTTATAAGCATCACTTCGCATCGGGAGATGATCGTCGGAAGAACCGCATCAACTGTTTGACCCGCGAGGATGATATATGCATGGGGAGGAGGTTCTTCCAGGAGTTTGAGGAGCGCATTCTGGGCCTCTGTTGTCAGGCGTTCTGCGTGCATGATAACACCGACAGTGCGATCCGACTGAAACGGCGTGAGCATGAGTCTTTTTTGAAATTCCCGTACGGCACCGATGCCGATATGCTCTTCTTCATCGTATATGGTTATTTGATCAGGTGCGGCGACGGACCAATCGGTGAGAAGATTCTTAACTTTGTTTTTACGATCCTCTTCGTCAGCTCCGACAATGTAATATGCGTGCATATTGCAATATTACTGCAAACTATCAATAATGGATATATACTATGCCCGGTACTGCCCAGGAAATTTTAGCTATTCTTGTCACTGACCGCCGTTTAAGTCAAGCGGAAGCGGACAGTGTCATGACCCAATCACTTTCAAGCGGCGAGTCAGTAGAGGATATTCTTCGAAAGAAGCACGTGATCAGTGATCTTGATTTTGCCAAAGCCCGCGCAAAATCACTGGGTATCCCGTTTATAACGCTTGCAGGCCGGGCGATTGCACCGGATATTGTGAGCTACATTCCTGAACCCGTGATCCGCCGGTATACGCTTCTCCCCTTTCAGTTTGACAACCAGACCAATGAATTGTCCGTTGCGATGCTTGATCCTCTCGACTTTCAGGTCATTGAATTTTTGGAGAAAAAATCAGGCAAAACGATCAGAGCATTTATGGGCGTTAAAGATGATATCCTTGCGGCAATCGATACATCCTATACGCAGAATCTTGGTGAAGACGTGACTGCTGCTCTTAAGGAAACTGAGACATCGGAGATTAAGACGTATGAAGCAGGCCGTCTCGGTGAAGTAATTCGTGAAGCGCCTATTGCTCAGATCGTATCGGCAACACTCGAGCAGGCGATGCAGCTTCGGGCGTCAGATATTCATATTGAGCCGCAGGACGGCGATACGAGAATTCGTTATCGCGTTGACGGTATTCTTCAGGAGCGGTTAGTGCTCCCGAAACGACTCCATGACGCCGTCGTTTCCCGTATAAAAATTTTAGGCAACATGAAGATAGATGAAAAGCGTGTGCCTCAGGATGGCCGCTTCAATTTTAAGATGGGAGATCAGGAGGTTGATCTCCGTGTCTCGACATTGCCGACGGTCAACGGAGAAAAGATCGTTATGCGGCTTCTCAAAAAATCCGGCGGAATTCCCACACTTAACGATTTAGGGCTCCGGGGTCTGGCTCTTAAAAATCTCGAGTCGTGTATTATGAAGCCTCACGGCATCATACTTGTGACCGGCCCTACCGGCTCCGGTAAAACGACGACGCTCTATTCGGTTCTGTCAAAATTAAATAACTCGAAAGTGAATATCATGACGCTTGAGGACCCGGTTGAGTATCAGATATCAGGCGTCAACCAGGTCCAGATTAATCAACAGGCGGGATTGACGTTCGCAACCGGTTTGCGGTCTTTTCTGCGGCAAGACCCGAACATTATTCTGGTCGGAGAAATCCGCGATCGGGAAACGACAGAGCTTGCCATTCAGGCTGCGCTTACCGGACATTTGGTGTTTTCTACACTGCATACGAATAATGCATCAGGCGCTATCCCCCGTCTTATCGACCTCGGGGCCGAACCGTTTCTTGTGACATCAGCGCTCACGGGAATTGTCGGTCAACGAATCGCGAGGAAAGTCTGTCCGCAGTGTAAGGAGGAATATACGCCGGAAGAGCCAGTGGTAGCAGATATCCGTAAAGTGTTAGGGCCGTTAATACCCGCTGACCGCGTGATGAAGCTGTATCGTGGAAAAGGGACACTGAACGGGCAGTCGTGTCAGACCTGCGGGGGTTCGATGTATTACGGACGCCTCGGAATTTTTGAGGTGTTCCCCGTTTCCGATGCGATAGGTAAACTGGTATTGAAGCGCGCATCCAATACCGAGATTGAGACTCAGGCGGTTGAGGAGGGTATGATGACTATGAAACAGGACGGGTATATGAAGGCGCTTGAGGGGTTAACGTCGATAGAGGAAGTGTTGCGCGTCGCGCAGGATTAACTATGGATATACACCAACTATTTGCGGAAACAATGCGGCTCAAAGCCTCGGATTTACATCTGATCTTCGGGTATCCTCCGATGCTCCGTGTCGACGGAAAATTGGCGCCTGTTGCGGGGTCCCAGACGCTAACTAGAGAGGATACAGAGGCGCTTATTTATCAGATTCTTAACTCTGCACAAAAAGAGCTCCTGCTCACGAATAAGGAAGTTGATTTTTCAATCGACGCGGACACGGGCCGATTTCGGGCGAATGTGTACTACCAGAAAGGCTCAATTGCCGCCGACTTCCGGCTTATCCCCAATACGATTCGGACGATCGATCAGCTCGGTCTGCCTTCTATTTGTCATGATTTTGCGAAACTCAGGCAGGGATTTATCTTAGTTACTGGACCGACTGGCCATGGTAAATCAACGACACTCGCTTCTATTATAAATGAGATCAACGAGACAAAAGCCCATCATATTGTAACCATTGAGGATCCGATTGAATATATTTACCCAAAGGGACTCTCTATTATCTCTCAGCGTGAGATGCATCAGGATAGTCACTCGTGGAACATAGCGCTCCGGAGTGTGCTTCGGGAAGACCCTGATGTTGTTCTTATCGGGGAGATGCGGGATCTTGAGACCATTCAGGCGGCGCTCACGATTGCTGAGACCGGTCACTTGGTCTTTGCGACGCTTCACACGAACTCGGCAGCGCAAACGGTTGACCGTATCGTTGACGTGTTTCCGGAAAATCAGCAGATTCAGGTCCGCCTACAACTTGCAACGGTAATCGAAGGCGTGTTGTCGCTTCGGCTCATACCTGCCATTTCGGGAGGGCGGATCGTGGTCGGAGAAATTATGACCGGAACGCCTGCCATACGGACGACGATACGGGACGGTAAAACGCATCTTATCGATAATATTATTCAAACCTCCGCTGAACTTGGGATGATGCCGCTTGAAACAGCACTTGCAAATGCAGTGAAAGAAGGAAAAATAAGCGTTGAAATGGCAATATCCTACTCCGTCCATCCTGAGGAATTAGGACGCATATTAAAACTATAGCGAGGCGTGTATGGCGTTATTTCACTACAAAGCGAGGGGACTTGACGGAAAAATTCTGACCGGCTTGGTTGAAGCACCCAATGAAACTACTGCGTCCAGGCTCCTCCATGAGAAACAGCTTTTTGTGATCGGGCTTACTCAGTCAAATGAACAGATGTCGTTTGCCGGCCTCACCGAGCGGTTTCAGCGCGTTGGATTTAATGACATCGTGAACTTTACAAGACAACTTGCGACCATGATGGTTGCCGGCTTGTCGCTCCCCGAGGCCCTTACAATTCTTCGTACACAGTCGACCAATAAAATATTTATTGCGATGTTGCAGGATGTTGAACATCAGATAGTGAGTGGCGGGACGCTCGCTGACGCATTGTCGAAATATCCTGCCATGTTTAGTACGACCTATATTGCCCTTGTTCGGGCCGGGGAATCCTCAGGCACCATGGACCGTGTGCTTGCGCGGCTCGCCGATATACTTGAGTCCCAGCGGGAATTCAACGGAAAAGTACAGGGTGCGATGATTTATCCGGTTATTATTCTTATCGGTATGGCGGTTGTCGTGTTTATCATGATGACAGTTGTCGTTCCGAAACTGACTGATTTGTATAAGGACTTCAATATCGATTTACCGATGTCGACGAAAATTCTTATGGCGACATCGGGATTTTTCGTCCATTGGTGGTGGCTCATGATTTTCGGCGGAATTGGTGTGGTTGCGGCTTTCCGCGCGTGGCGTAAGACTCCCGAAGGTCAACTCATTGTTGACACCCTGATATTAAAAGTGCCGCTTTTCGGCGAACTGCAGAAGAAAATAATGCTCGTTGAATTCACGCGGACGCTTGGAATGCTTGTGGCATCAGGCATACATATATTAGAGGGTTTACGCATTCTGCGGGATTCACTTGATAACGTGGTTTTCCGGAATGCAATATCAGAAATTGCTAAAAAGGTTGAAAAGGGGTTTCCGCTGGGTGATACGTTCGCGCAATATGACGTATTCCCCACGATTGTATCCCAGATGATGAAAGTCGGTGAAGAGACCGGCAGGCTTGATGATACCCTTCTTAAATTGTCCAAATATTTTGAATCCGAATCTGAGCATCTTGTGAAGGGCCTCACGACGGCAATCGAGCCCATTATTATGGTCTTTTTGGGCGTCGGCGTGGGATTTATCGTCATCTCTGTTATCACACCGATTTACAATCTGACGAGTCAGTTCAAGTAATGATTTTTCCGGTGCTTGACAACCCCTCTTTGAAGATGATAAACACATAGATAGAGGTATTATTTTATGAAAAACACTGCTCAGTTCCGTAAAGGTTTTACACTTATTGAACTTCTTATCGTTATCGCTCTTCTTGGTGCACTTGCTGTCGGACTTTTAGCGACGATTGACCCGTTTGAACAATTGAAAAAAGGCCGTGATACTTCAACCAAAAATACCGTATCCGAGTTTTATAATGCGGCACTTCGGTATTACGCGAATAAAGGTGTATTACCCTGGGGCGGAACGGGTCTGGCTACAGCAACCCAGCTTAATACCATGACTGATGCGGTAAATTTACTCATTGGCGGGGGGGAATTAAAGACGGGATTTATGGAATTGGCGGGGACCGCAAATCTCGGACAGATTTTCGTGAACTCGACATCTGCTGATAGCATCATCGTTTGCTATGAGCCCCAATCGAAGAGCTTTCAAGTTGACGGGTATACCCAGTATAATAAGGATGGGAGTAGTCCGGCCCAGGGATATTGTAAATCAGATACAAGCGCCAATGCATCCGGAGGGACTAGCCCCTGTTATTTCTGTGTCCAGTAAGATTTGCATCCTGCCTGAGACGGGCATAGTGAATGATCGCGACACTTTTAGGTTTCATAAGCGTAGCTCTATTTCTATTATTTCAATCGCAGGGTATACCCGCAGGCGATAGTGGCGATATAGTGACTGCGGCGTCAACGTTCGGTGTTGCTCATCCTCCGGGTTATCCGTTTTATACATTTTTGGGCTGGTTAACAAGCCGTATTCCAGTCTTTACGGTGAGCTGGCGCGTCGGGCTATTATCTTCTGTCCCGCATGCAGTTGTTATAGCTATCGTATATGTACTCGTTGTCAGGATGACACGAAGCCGCATAGCCGGCATATTTGCATCACTCCTCATCCTTGGTAATTATCTCTTTTTTTTATATAGCATTACCCCTGAGGTATTCGCACTCCTTGATGCATTCGTCGTTGTGTTGCTTTTGCTTCTCATCAGGTGGCAGGAATCCGGACGATTACAGACGTTTTACCTTTTGAGTTTTATCGGCGGTTTATCACTCACTCATCACCAGGTTATATTGTTTCTGACCCCCGCGATCGCCTATTTTTTGTGGCTTGAGAGAAAACACCTGAAACGTATATCTGTCCTATGGGTCGCCCTTTTTTTTATTAGCGGATTACTCCCCTACCTCTATATCTTTTTGGCAACTCACGGACACTCAATGATTATTTGGGATAGTGCAACGAGTATTACCAATGTTATAAAGCTCGTGACGCGGGCGGATTACGGCACGTTTCAATCAAGTGGCGCATACGGGCAATTGCCGTTTCAGCGGTTTTTGGAATTACAGGCATTCGTTCAATATCTTTTTGAAGATTTCAAATGGTTTGGGTTGGGTTTTATGGTAGTCGGATTTGTTTCATTATGGCAAAAGAACCGACACGTCTTTTGGCTCTTTATACTTTCGTTAGCGGGTATGGGGCCGGTGTTTCTTTTTTACGCAAGTTTCCCGCTCATCAGCCACTTCACGCTTGGGACGTTTGAACGGTTTTTACTGCCGTCATACGTTATTATTGCGATAGGAGCGGGAATCGGATTTTCGTTTGTCGTCGATCATATTGTGTCTTTGACGAGAACCTACCGATTTCATACCATTTTAACGAATGGGTTTATATGTTTGTGCTTTATGTTTACATTCACGCTTCTGACCATTACTCTTTTGAAATTTACCGGTTACGCAAACGATAGGACCGCAGAGAATTTGGGGCATGATGTTTTGGCGGATTTGCCCTACGGCAGCGTGCTTCTTTTGGATCGTGATACCGTTCTTTTCACAACGCAATATGTACGGTATGTGGAACATTTCCGAAGCGATATTGTCGTACTTCATGGCAGCCGCCTCACCTATGGGGATTATCAACAAATCGTTCATCGTAATTATCCCTCCCTTCCGATGCCGCCTCTTGCGTCCCCCTCATTTTTGCCGGAATTTCTTATACTCAATGCCGCGAAAACTCGTCTATTTTCATACACAAAATATTCAATTGGCTCCTCCTGGTATTGGGTGCCCTATGGGATTGTGTATGAGCTTGTGTCCAAAGATCGATTACCGAGCACCCAAGTTATGCGTGATACCAATGTACGTTTCTGGAAAACGGCACATAATCCGACAGCAGGTATTCTATCCCGTTATAATCATCTCATGCTCTCAGATGTCAGAAATGTCTATGAGGCAGCAAGGATTTCATTTGGGGAGACACTGTTACGCGGCGGTGATTTTATGACAGCGAAGGGTCAATTTATTGCTGCACTCGCGTATGGCGGAGACTCAGACACGGCTACGGCTCTCAAAGATAAAGGTATTAGCGAATTGGAACTGAAAGAATGTCAAAACGCAATTCAATCATTTGAGGAAGCAAAAAAAGTTTCGTTCACACAGGATAAACAAATAATCTTTGATGAAGCGACGACATATCGGGATTGTTTAAAGGATAAGGGTAGCGCAAAAAAATTATTTGATGAATATGCTACTCTGGTAAAAAATGAGCAAACGCCATTACAATAACGGTTAATAGAATTGAGATAGCTGATATAATCGCGCCCTGTTTAAGGCTGCCGGGTGCATAATACAGATGAATGATGTGATCACCCTGCGACACAATTACTCCTTTTTGGTTTATATTGACCGGAATAATTTGCGTTTGTTTACCGTCTATGGTTGCGATCCATCCGGGGAAATAGGAATCTGCGTAAACGAGAATTGAGCTCCGCGTATTTTTGTTGACGTGAATAACAATATCCTCATCCTGCCACTTGCTTATACGGAGTATCCCAACGTTTCCGCTGCCCCTGAGTTTGATCGGTCTTTCGACAATGACGGATGATCCAGGTATAAATGAAACGGCAGTTATGGCTCCTAAGGCGTCTTCGGCAGTCGATGCAAGAACCGGTCGTGTTGCTAAATAGATACGCGCAGGGGCGTTCGGATTGGTGTAAAGGGTAATGGCGCCGTTTTTATACGATAACATGGCGTTTTGTGTCAGGCCGGATTGAGTGAGCGGCAGGGCGCTTATGAGGTCTGATATGGCGATAATATTTAATAATTTTTCACCGGTCGCACTCACTGTTGCTTCATGTGTTGATTCCGTTATAGTAGTTGAGAGATAGTCGTCCACAATAAGCGATCGTTTGAGAAATCTGCCAACTTTTTCATCGACATTGGCAATATTCCAGAGCGCGCTTCTGTCAGGCGTGAGCATGTTTTGAAGAATGATGTACGGCTTCATGTCGATCCAGCCTTTGGTGAAAAATATGTTATCGTGCGCCTGTTCGGCGCCGATCGTATAGATGCGGTTATGGGGCGGTACGAGATTTGCGAGTGTCGGCTTTGATATCCACGTACCTGCGGGTTCTATCGCGTGATATCCTCTCCAGATGACAATAATCTGAAATATATGGATCCCGATAATACAGATAAGCATGGCAGATATCATGCGATTTCCCTTCACTGTCGTTTTGATGTAATCGAATGCCGCAACGCTCAGGAGAACAAGCCCGACGATAAATACCCATATAAATCTCGAAGGTACGCGGAAAATATTGAATGGCCAAAACGAATAGACAAGATACAATGGCGAATGACTCCCCGTCATCAAAAGAAAAGCAATTGCCGTCATCGCAACATAAAAGAGTACATCCGATGAGACGGAAAAAACGTTCTTTTTGGTTTTCTTCGCTTTAGCGATAACGAGGGCTGCCGCCATAAGAATCAAGGGGATGATGCCGATATACGCCGTATTTTCCCAAAAAAGACTTCCAGAAAACTGAATATACGTTGGATAGGTACCGTATTTAGGATTGCCTAATAGAAACGGGTCAAGAAGTGTTTTTAGGTGAGCAAGTGGGTATGAGTAAAATGTTGCATCGGGTAGGGAAAATCCGGTTCCGTTTGCAACGGTGGATAGAAATTCGCGGGAAGGCAACAACTGAATTGCTGAGATTCCGAAACCTAGGATGCATGCAACAATGTATTTTACGGTTATTCCCACCCTCTCCTCAACTGATTTCAGAAGCCAAACAACATAGGCTGTGGCAAAAAGCAGCGTAATAAATACCGTTTGCGGAAATCCAATAAGGATTTGCTCTCCTATGGTAAAAGCCAATAGACCTGAGTAGATCCAGGAGTTTTTTCTCACTAATAATAGTACAAATATACATACTAACGGGAAGATACTGAGTGATTGGATAACCGTATTGTGGGGAATTTGGACGATCATATAGCCCGATAATGCGAGCGTCATAGCACCGAAAAATGATGCGAACTGACTGTGCCGCAACAGTCTGAGCCAGAGATACGTCCCCCACGCGAGCGTTACAAATGATACGACGATCGTAAGATTATACGCAGACACGGCATCAAATAATTTATACAATACGAGGTTGGGTAGAAAAAATACGCCGAGCGCTCCAGTTGCGTATAGTGGAAATCCTCCGCCCATGGTTTCGGTCCAAAGTGGAATTTGATTGTGCTGTAATCCCTGCCATAGTAAATATTTGGATTCAAAATTCAAAAGCGAATCACTTTCACCGATATCCGGCGTGACGACCAGTTTCGCCATCGGGTAAAAAAGCGGGATGAAAAATATGCCGATAATGATAACAATCACGAGTAATGCAAGCACATCCCCCCTACGGAATTTCATGACAAAAGTGTAGCCGGTTTATAGTATCGGCGCAAGGGATAACGTACTCTTTTCCCGAGCTTGACAGTCGGCACAAGACCATCGACACTGATACTATATGGTCCTTTTATACGTGTTCATTTTAGGTCTTCTTGTCGGATCTTTTCTCAACGTGCTTGCGGATCGTTTGCCCAAAGGACAGAATGTCCTTTGGGGGCGTTCTCATTGTGATTATTGCAAAAAAACGCTTCGTTGGTATGAACTCGTTCCGGTTATTTCATTTGTTCTTCAGGTCGGGGCGTGCAGGCGGTGCGACAAAAAATTATCCTGGCAATATCCGATTATAGAAGTAGTAACTGCAATTGGATTTGTCAGCATCGCTGCGTATCAATCAGGGGCGCTGTCTATTATTGCAAGCTGTATTATTTATTCAACGTTTGTGGTTATGATCGTTGCAGATTACAAATTTCAAATAATACCCGACAGCATGATTGTGACCGCGATTATTGGCATCGGGTTACTGTTGACATCTCAATCTATAGGTATATATACGCTGATTCATCTGGGAATGGCCTTTGGGATTATGTTCTTTTTTTATCTGTTATGGCTGTTAACTCACGGCCGCGGAATCGGGTTCGGTGATGTTAAATTGTCCTTTGTTCTCGGATTATTACTTGGGTTTCCTGAAGCTATTATAGCGCTCTATATCGCATTCTTGACTGGTGCAATGGTCGGTGTCATACTGATTGCTAGAGGTCGAAAAACACTCAAAAGCAAGATTGCATTTGGTCCGTTTCTTATAGGCGCTACAGGTGTTGTGTTTGTATTCCATACACAGCTGTTGCATTTGTGGAGTATATATTTATAACTATATGAAAAAAAGTGCGTTTACGTTAATCGAACTTCTCATCGTTATCGCCATCATCGGCATTCTTATATCGATAGGTGTGGCCTCCTATGCACAGGCGCAGATAAAATCCAGAAATGCCCGTCGTCAGGGCGATATGAAAGCGGCACAAAGCGCGATAGAACAGTATTATGCGGATAATAATGGTCAATATCCACCAAATGGCACGTGTGACGCATTAACCACAACGACAAAGTATTTGCCGGCCGGTTTACCGCAGGATCCCAAACATCCGGCATTGGACTATACGTTTTCCTGTCCTTCTGTGACCAATTATTGTTTTTGTGGACAGCTGGAACCGGCAGGAAACACTTCAGGAAATGCTTCTAACACAAGTTGCGTCTATGAGTCGGGAAAATCCGGTGATTCATATTTTTGTGTGAGTAATTTGCAATAACATGGGGGTTATATAGTATGGAAAAGCGTAACCACACATCCGGTTTTACCCTCCTTGAGCTTCTGGTGACGGCGACCATCATTGCGGTTCTGACCGTCATTGGTGTTGTCTCCTATTCTGCAGTCAATAAGCGGTCCCGTGATGTGAAAAGAAAAAGCGATTTAGAACAAATACGATCAGCTCTTGAAATGTATCGGTCTGATTATGCAGCGTATCCGGCAGTCGGAAGCGGAAATTGGAATAGTGCATCCGGACTTGATACCGGAGATAAAACCACCGGTTTGGTGAACAGTTATTTGCCCGCAGTTCCGGTCGATCCGCTCGGGTCATCTGCGACGTATTATTATAAAGCCGAAACATTGTCAGGATCTTCCTATTATGGGTATTGTGTCTGTGGATGTCTGGAAGCAACAGCGGCATGCGACGGGACCAACAGCACGAATCTTATCTCAAACTCCTGTGATCCGAGTGATCTGAATCAGAATTGTAATTATTACCTCAAAAATCCATGAAGGGATTTACCCTTATAGAATTGGTTGTTTCTATTGCAATCGGTCTGCTTTTAACCGGCCTTATTATCGCAAATTATAATTCATACAATGATATTCAGGTATTAAAACAGGCTGCTTTAACGCTGAAAAATAACTTTCGGTTCGCACAGTCAAAAGCAATGTCCGGAGACAAACCCTCACAATGTACGCAACTTTCAGGCTATTCTGTGACATTTACCGATGCTTCAGACTATTCAATACGGGCGCTGTGCAATCCTGAGGGATTGGAGGGTGCTGCGCAAAATGTGACGTTACCAGCAGGTGTTATGTTCTCTCCACCACCTCCAACCATAACGTTTAACGTACTCTCCCGTGGAACGACACTTCCCGCTGTCGCGACGATAACATTGGTAGGATTCGCAAAACAATATGTGCTTGACGTAAGTCCCAGCGGCGACATAAGTGATCTGGGATTGCAGTAATGGTTGTAACAATATGAACAAATTTTGGTCCCGCGACTCGTTTGGACAAACACTCGTTGAGGCGATTGTCGTTATCGGCATTGTCGTCCTCTTGTCAACAGGACTTATTGCGGGAACGACCGCATCGCTTAAAGCGGCAAGAGTTGACCGTGAAAAGACCGAAGCGGTCAAATTTGCCCAGGAGGCTTTGGAGACAGCTCGGTCGATACGTGACAATAGCTGGGATACGTTCACCACGTACCGCGATACAAACAGCGGACAGTATTGTATGGGCAGTAACAACACGTTAACGCCTCAAATTAATAATAATTGTGTTGGGAATATCGTGTTGTCTGACGGAACTTATTCACGGAGCATCCAATTTTCAGGGTCAGAATCCGATCCAAATGTTACTGTTGTGACGGCGTCGGTTGGCAGCGTCGACGGGAGTTTGGTCGATCCTGTCGTTCTGACGACGTATTTTACACAGTGGAAGTAGTCGGCCGCATATATATGAAGCATACACGCGAAGGGTATACATTGTTAGAAATTTTGGTCGCTATGACGATTATTGCATCCGTCGGTATTCTTATTACCCAGGTGTTTTTTACCACAACAAGGTCAAATACAAAATCGGAACTGTTAAAGGATGTGAAACAAAATGGTGATTTTGCCGTCGAAAGCATGACGCGGATGATTCGAAATTCTCTGGGCGTTGAATCAGATTGTTCACCAGCCGGAACAACTCTTAATTACGTGCAAATTAAAAACGCTGACGAGGTTGATACGACATTCGGGTGTGTTGCCGATAGCGGGGTGACAAGGATTGCCTCAACGAGCGCTGCCTCGGGAGCTTCGGATTTCCTGACAAGCTCAAATGTTTCACTCGGAGGCACGACCTGTAACGACAGTACACTCGTATTTTTCTGTACGTCATATACGGACGAACCGTCAAAGATATCGATTCAATTTCAGTTAAGTCAAGCCGGAGTGCCGTCAGGGCAATTTCAAAATGCAGATACCAATTTTGAAACTATAGTTTCCCCGAGAAACTAGGCTTGTCAAAGCTTGTATCAGACTCTACAATAATAATAGATTATGAAAGGTACTGTACGGTCAAGCGGTCAGGTTGTTTTGATAACGCTTCTTGTGTTAACCATAGCTACAACAGTGGCGCTTTCACTCATTGCCCGTACAACCACGGATACGACGATAACGAGCCAGGTTGTAGAATCATCCCGGGCGTTCAGCGCAGCCGAGGCAGGCGTTGAAGAAGCACTGAAAAGCGCGAGCAATAGCGCAAATGAATTGACCGCGGGCGTTTCATATACTGTCACAGTATCACCGATTAATAGTTCAACAGGGGTATTTGAGTTTCCGACAAAAGTAGAACGCGGCTCAACAGGCACGGTGTGGCTGGTGAATCACGATGCGAATAATGTTCCGATTGAAGATCCTAACGATCCGGGCCGGTATAATGCGCCATCGATTGATATTTGTTGGAACACTGATGCGACGACGATACCGGCGCTTGCCGTGACCTTACTCTATAAAAAAAGCGACGGAACGTATCAGGTGGCGCATACTGCATTTGATCCCAGCAGCGACCGTGCACAAACGGATAATTTTTCGACAGTAGTTGCCTCCGGAGGATGCGGCGGCAATACAGGCACTGATTATAGGGCGACATTGACGTTTAATGATTTAGGAATAAATCGTCTCACGGATACGCTAATGGAGCTTCGTATCCGACCGGTCTATAACGATGCGACGATTGCCGTTGACGCGGGTACCAATCAGCTACCGCTTCAGGGACACCGAATAGAATCGACAGGCACTACGACGACCGGTATGAACAGGAAAATTGTCGTTTATCAACAATACCGTTCTCCGTCTACAATTTTCGATGCGGCGCTATACAGTCAGGGATCATTAACGCAGTAGCCCGGGGAATGATATACAATATAATATGAGGAAGTTTTTGAAAATTTTCTGCCCATATGAATACATCCGTCGGCATTGATATAGGTTCGCACAGCATCAAACTCATTGAATTTGCAAAAGAAGGAAATCAGATTGCGCTCATGGCTGCTGGAAGCGTGCCGACTCCCCCGAAAGCCTTAACATCATCGGTCCAGGCAGATTTAGAGGCCGTGTCGGTTGCACTGAAACAATTAGTGAAAGATACCGGCACTAAATCCCATGAGGTGAATATCGCGCTTCCTGAATCGAAAGTATTTACGAGGGTGATAGAAGTTCCCCAGTTGTCTGCGCGTGAGCTGACTTCAGCCATTAAATGGGAGGCGGAGCAATATATTCCGTTACCGCTCGATCAGGTAAATGTGGATTTTACGGTTCTTCGGGAGAGCAAAGATACTGGAACGAATAAAATGGAGGTGTTATTGGTCGCAGCTCCCAAAGCGCTTATGGATAAGTATTTAACAATTTTAGAGATGTCCGGCCTCACAGCAATTGCAGCTGAAACAGAAATTATTGCGACCTCCAGAGCCATAGCGAGGTCCATACCGAATGTCAGGACCGTTATGGTTGTTTCACTCGGCGCTCAAACGACAGACATCGCGATTTTACGAAGCGGCATTTTAGTATTTACGAGGTCAGTCAGCGCCGGCGGAGAAGCGATCACCCGCGCTATCTCTCAGAATTTAGATTTTACCATGACTCAGGGAGAAGAGTATAAACGGACCTACGGGCTTCAGAAAGACAAGCTTGAAGGGAAAATCGTGAATGCGACAAAGCCGATCATGGATACGATTATAAATGAAATGAAACGCGCGGTTGCGTTTTATGAGGAGAAATATAAAGATCAGCATGTCGAAACGATTATGTTAAGCGGCGGCACGGCCCGCTTACCCGGCATGGTCGTGTATATTGCCGAAAGCATCAATGTGGAGGTTCAAATGGCAAATCCCTGGATCGGAATCGTACGTGATAAGCGGTTTAACGTCTTAAGTACCGAAGGGCCGAATTTCTGTATTGCCGTAGGTTTGGCACTGCGTCAATAATATTCCACATATGGCACCACTTCAAAGTAGTATAAACCTTATACGAACAAAGACCGGTACGTCTCCACAGCTCGATGCCATCGAAACCAGTCTCAGACGAACGGGATATGTCGGCGTTGTCGGATTTCTATGCGTGAGTCTTGTCTGTGCAGTAATCTATATCCTCTTTAATCAAAGTAAACAGAATTTACAGTCCTCAAAACGGAATTTGATTAATGAAGTTACGGGCGATGCAAAAAAGGAAGGTCTTTTCGTCTCTATTAAGAATCGTACGTTCATTGTCGGGAACGCCATGCAAAATCAACGGCCGTGGGCTGACCTGCTTGATAGAATAAATATATTTGTACCAGCTGGGTCACTGACGGATATCGTAGTAGATGATCAGGATAAAATTTCACTTTCAATGAACGTTTCTTCTTTTGAGGCGCTCCTCCAAGTGGTCAATGCGATAATCACCCAGACGCAATCCAATCATTTGGTAAATCCTCAATTGACATCAATACAGATTCAGGCGAACGGCGGTATACTGGCGTCCGTTACATTTTTTGCTGTTTTTTAATTACTATGCAACCCTATTCTAAATATTTACGCAAGTATCAGGGTATCAGTATATCGGGAGCGATGATACTCATATCGATACTCGGAACTGTTTTCGGGATCATCCCCATCATTGGGAAAATTATTCAGATCCGGAGCGACTCTGTTGCGCTTTCCGAGAGTATTGCTCAATTGCAGACAAAAGTAACAGTTCTCGACAGCGAAGATGAAGCAACGTATAAAAATCAGCTTCAGCAACTTATTGCTGCAGTCCCTGCTGATAAGTCGTTAACGACGCTTTTTACCACGCTTGATGCACTTGCTGCACAAAGTGGCGTCGCCGTTACGGATGTGTCGCTTTCCAAACCAGGATCCATCGCAAGCCAATCGGCTCAAAAACTGACGAATGAGGAACGTCAGATAGGTTCGAGTCTTTTACCGTTTGAAGTAACCGTTGTAGGAAACTACCAGCAGATACATGATTTTCTTGCTCAGTCAATTTCTGTCCGACGGTTCTTCCGTGTCCGAAATTTTGAGATTTCATTTTTAGACCCATCAAACATTTCCGTGCGTATGGGGATGGATGCATTTTATTCACCCTTAACCGTCACTATAGGCGCCACAGAGTCGCAATTACAGCCTCTTTCCGCGAAAGAAAATCAGATAATTGCAACGGTGGAAAAAATGCCTATTCTCAGTGTCGCAACCGAAGGGCAAGCTGTAATATCTCCGACTTCGAATGAAACCCGCTCGGACCCGTTTTCACCTTAGCAGATTATTGTTTTAACCTTTGAGTAGATCCGGCCGTCGCTTTTTGGTGCGGGCAAGAGCCTGGGTTTGTCTCCAGGAGTCAATTTTCTTATGATCTCCCGATAATAATATTGCGGGGACTTTACGGTTTTCATAGACGAGAGGCCGCGTGTATTGCGGGTATTCGAGGACCGGTTTTGAAAAAGATTCGTCGTTCGTTGCCTGTGTTTTTGAAAGGGCATTCGGGAGAAGCCGTATGACGCTGTCGACAACGGCCATTGCAGGTATTTCTCCGCCGGTCACAATATAATCTCCGATTGATATCTCTTCATCAACGAGATTTCGCACGCGTTCATCAAAGGTTTCATAGTGGCCACAGATAAGAATAATATGGTTTTTGCGGCTTAATTCCTTTGCTTTTGATTGCGAATAGGTAATTCCCTGCGGATCCAGAAGGATGGCATGGGCCTTTTCGTGAAAACGCCGTTTTATATCTATAATTGCGTGGTCTATGACATCTACCCGTAAAATCATGCCGTGTCCCCCGCCGTACGGGTGGTCATCGACGCTTTTATACTTGTCAGCCGCGTAGTTTCTAAGATCAATGTACTCTATCGAAGCTATTTTTTTTTCAATTGCACGATGGATGATTGACTGATTAAATGGGCCTTCGAACATGTCGGGGAAAAGCGTCAATATACTGATATGGAGCATATCGGGAGATGATTTAGGACTGTTCCTCTGTTACTTCTTCAGCAAGCACAAGATCGACGTAGACGTTTTCCTTCGTAGCCATCAGTTTGAGTAGATCACGGAGGGCCTTTATGATTCTGCCGTTTTTTCCGATGATCTTACCGATATCCTCCTGATTCGCGTGAATAGTCAGAAGCATCCGTGTATCTTCATGACTTTCATCGATAACGATGTCATCAGGGTGATCGACGATTTTTTGAAGGAGAAAAAGTAAGGTATCTTTCATGAATTATGACAAGAGTTTTTGAACAGCGTCAGTAATCTGTGCGCCGTTTTTTACCCAATAGTCAACACGGTCCTTTTTTATCTGAATCTGCGGTGGTTTCACCAGTGGATTATAAAATCCGAGAATTTCAACCTGTTTTCCGTCACGGCGCTTCCCCTCCTCGATCGCGACGATTCTGTAGGTTTTGCGGTTTGTTGTGCCTGTTTGTGCGAGTCTGATTTTAAGCATTGAGGCTATATAATATCATGTTTTGCCGATCTTCTCAAGCGCCGAAGCCGCTGCCATCTGTTCGGCTTCCTGTTTTGACTTACCGGACCCGTTCCCGAGGACCGTACTCCCCGTTGTTGCTTCTACCCAGAACGTTTTAGCGTGGTCGGGTCCTTCGCTTTTGACGACCTGGTACGTCGGAGACACCCGCGATTCTTTCTGGATAATCTCCTGAAGCAGACTTTTATAGTCGATATAGGATTTATTATCAACAATATCCTGTGCGTTCGGGAAAAGATAGGTCGCGAGAAACGTGCGGGCCGTCTCGACACCCTGGTCAAGGAAAATTGCCCCCAACAGCGCCTCAAATGCATCGGCAAGAAGTGAGGAATTCTGACGGCCTCCTGAGGCTTCCTCTCCATGACTTAACTGGAGAAGATTCCCAAGATCCAGTTTTTTGGCGACTTCGGCCAAACTCTGAGTTTTCACAAGGCTTGATCTGATATTGGTCAGCGTCCCCTCGGGAAAATCCGGGTAGCGCTCATAGAGAAAATGGGATGTCAAAAACGACAATACGGAGTCGCCTAAAAATTCCAAGCGTTCATTTGATGACTGCAGATGTTTTGCCTCGTTGAGGTACGAACGGTGAATAAACGCACGTTTGAGAAGTTCATCGTTATGGAAATTGATTTTAATGGTTGAGGAAAGATCCGTAAGTGTCATGCTTCCTCCTTGAGAATTGTTCCCAACACACCGTTCACGAACTTGGCGCTGTTTTCATTCCCGTATGATTTTGCAAGCTCTACCGCCTCATCAATTACGACTTTTGGAGGCTCACTTTTCGTTGTCGTGAGTTCATAGACGGCGAGTCGGAGGATCGCTAGATCGATGTGGGCGATTTTTGGCAAAGGCCATTCGGGCGCCGCTTTTTGGATTTTCGCGTCGACTGTAGGCAGTACTTTTACTATATCTGATATATCGCGGTCTACCAGTTCCTCTCTGAAACTGTAGGCGAAGAGTTTCTGCATGCGGTCAATTCGTTTTTGGTGTCGGGGATCGTTTGCTGTCTTCATTTGTGAAGAATTACGAATTATCAATTAAGACCGTCAGAGTCGGTTTAATTCCTAATTCTTAACTCTATGACTTCTTTTCTTTCTTTACTTTTTGCTTCACTACTTCCTTCCCGTTGTAATAGCCACACGACGGACAGACCTGGTGAGCGGGCCTTAGAACGCCGCAATTACTGCACTTGGTGAGCCCAAGGAGCGTTAATTTAATAGCAGCTTTTCTTTTGCCGCCTCGCCGTGTGCTATGTCTTCGTTTTGGTAATGGAGCCATATAGTAATCCCGATTAATCCTGCGTAATAGGTTTTATTATACCCTGTTTTGCGTGTTGTCTCAAGGGGCCAAACGCTTTAAGGCTCGGATCAATGGCGGTCAGCGTTGCCATAGCATGTTGCGTTTTTGTAATAGTCTTCGTGTCCGTGAATGAGGCGATTTTAAGACTGGGAATGCCGTGCTGTCTGGTTCCCAGTAGCTCACCCGCACCTCGGAGGGTAAGATCAATTTCCGCAAGCTCCGGACCGCTGTGTACCGTTTCAAGAGCTTTCAGGCGTTCGCGGGTCTTCTCATCGTCTGATTCCGTAAACAGTAAGCAGTAGGAGGCAAGCGATCCGCGGCCTACCCGCCCCCGCATCTGATGCAGCTGTCCCAAGCCAAAACGGTCTGCGGCTTCAATGAGCATGATCGTGGCGTTTGGGATATCAATACCTACTTCAACAACGGGAGTAGCAACAAGTATCTCAAGTTTTTTCTTCCGGAAATCCTCAAGAACGTTCGTTTTTTGAGCGGGTTTCATCCTGCCATGGAGTAATCCAAGGGACAGTTTCGGGAAAACCTTTTTAAGGTGTTCAAATTCCTTTGTGACCGCTTTAACCGTTGTGAGGCTTTCCGACTCTTCGATAAGTGGACAAATGACAAATACCTGGCCGCCGGTTTCCTTAATTTGTTTCGTTATCCATGCATAGGCTGATTTTCTTTTTTCATTTGGAACGACCCACGTTTTTATTTTTTGACGCCCTTGCGGCATCATATTGAGTGCCGAAAGATCCAAATGACCCAGAATTGTTTTTGCTATCGTCCGCGGGATCGGCGTTGCCGTCATCGTGAGAAGGTGCGGAATTTTACCAGTTTCACTTTTTTTCATGAGGGTCGCCCGTTGTGTGACACCAAAACGGTGCTGTTCATCAATGACGACGAGACCCAGGTTGTCGATCATGAGCGAATCCGTAAGAAGTGCATGCGTTCCGATAATCACCGACGGAGCTGTTTGAGTGTCTCCCGTAATCGTCGTCTGATTTTTCGGATGCGCCTGCGGCAGTGTTTTAACGTCTCCGGTAACTAAGTCGACACGGATGGATAGAGGGTGAAGAAGGGCCGAAATAGTTTTAAAATGCTGCTGTGCGAGAATCTGTGTTGGGGCCATGAGAACAGACTGGAAACCGTTTTTAAACGCCACGTACATTGCGATTGCTGCAACGACTGTTTTTCCTGATCCGACGTCTCCCTCAAGCAATCGGTTCATAGGATATGTGTGCTCTAAATCCGAGAAAATATCGGCAAGTGCATTATCCTGATCATCGGTAAGCCTAAATGGGAGAGAGGAAATAAGTGCAGCTATTTCTTTTTTCGGAATGGAAAATGAGTGCGCCCGTTCGTGCTTCAACCTCTCGTACTTCTGTTCGTACGCGCGTACCTGGAGCGTTAACATTTCGTCAAAGGCAAGCCGATCACGCGCTTCTCCGGCTTTTTCAAGAGATTGCGGGAAATGGATGGTCTCAATAGCGTTTTTGAGTGGCATAAAATGCTCGTTTGCAAGAATTTCCTTCGGCATGTAATCCACGACATCTTTTGCGATACTTTCTAGAATAAATGCAATCCGCCCTCGGAGCCATTTGGATGAAACTCCCTCCGTTTCCGGGTATACGGGGACAAGCCGTCCGGTGTGAAGCGACGATGCTCCCTCATCAGTTACGATTTCATATTGCGGTGAATTCATGACCAGTTTATGCCCGAACCACGTGATGTTGCCTGAAAGTCGTACCGTTAGCCCTTCTCGAATGACACTCCGGAGATAGGGCTGGTTGAACCAGACAACCGATAGTTTCCCCGTGTCATCTGCGACCCGCGCTTCCTGTATTTTCTTGCCGGTTTTAGTAAAAAAAGCACTGAATTTTTCGACCGTTCCTTTCACTGTCACCGTTTCCCCCGGTTGCACCTCCCCGATCGTTGAAACAAGCGAGAAATCATCGTAGCGGAATGGGATGTGAAAGAGAAGTTGTTCGACCGTTTCAATACCTAATTTCGTGAGCCGTGAAGCCATGACGGGGCCGACATGAGGCAGGTATCGAATTGAGGTTTCCAGGGACAGTTCCATGACCCGATTATACACGTACGCCCGAAATTATCGAGGGGTTTACGCTGAGCTTACCGAAGTGAAAGAAGTGGTAGGAAAGAACTTGCTATTAATGCAACCGACGCGATAACGACAATTATTTTCCAGAATTTTTCATGTTTCCTAAAAAAGTTCATACTATTTAATAAATTTCTTGAATCTTACCTTGCCAACCTTAATAATATCTCCAGGATTAAGTTTTATTATAGCATTTGTATCTAAGATTTTTTTACCATTAATTTCTACTGCGCCCCCAATTATTTGGCGTTTAGCCTCTGATCTACTTGACGCTAATCTTAAATCGCCGAGAGACACTAAGTCAACAATGTTAACATTATTAGCGTTAGGGACTACGGCAATCGGAGTTTCCTCGATGTGGACTTTTGATAAATCTTTTTTCTGAAAAGTTTGTACGAATTGCTCCTGAGCTTCTTGTGCTTCCTTTTCGGCATGTAGATATTTTGTAAGTTCAAATGCGAGCTTCTTTTTGAAATTCATTGGGTTTATTCCGTTCTTCATTTCTTGTTTCATTGATTCAATTTCTTCCATTGGCAAATCGGTCAGAAATTTAAAGCACGGGACGATCGCGTCATCGCTTAAAGACATGATTTTTGCGTATAAATCGTTCGGCGCGTCGGTCAAGCCAATGACGTTTCCTTCTGTCTTTCCAATTTTCACACCCTTGGAATCGGCAAGAAGCGGCACGGTCATCACAAATTTTTCCTTTCCGAGCATCGCTTTTACTAACGTTCGGCCTGCGAGCATATTAAAGGTCTGATCAGTTCCACCCTGTTCTAGATCTACTTTCATAACTACGGAATCATATCCCTGCAAAATTGGGTATAAAAATTCACGCAAATTTATCGGATCGCCTGCTTTTATTCGGGTTTGATACATATCCCGTTCGATCATCTGCTGCACCGTGAAATTTTGAGCGATGTTAAGGATATCTTCTAATTTTAATTTCGTTAGCCAGTCGCCGTTATATCGGATTTCAATAGGATTTTCCCCCTCAAAACGTACGATTTTAGAGGCCTGCTTAAGATAGGAGACCGCGTTATCTCTGAGTTCCTGCCGGCTCATGAAGCGGCCGCGGGCTTTCATTTTTCCCGACGGATCGCCGGCAAGCCCCGTGCCGTCTCCGATAAGGAAAATCACATGGTGTCCAAGATCCTGCCACTGACGGAGTTTCCGGAATCCGACTGCGTGTCCGATATGGAGCTGTGTTCCCGTTGGATCAAAACCCTGATACAGCGTTAATTTTTTCCCTGACCGAAGCACTTTTTCAAGTGCCTCTTTGGAGGGATAAATACTGTCCACCCCGCGGGTTAATAATTGTTCTATTTGATCCATATGAGCTTCTTTACTATATCATGTTTTTCGCATTTTCTCAGTAATTTCCTTTTTTTATCTTTGCTATCATGTAACGGTACATGATAACAAAATGGTTGGATTATGTGCGTGTGACAATGAGAAAGATCGTAAAGTTTTCCTTGGCGTCCTCCAGATTGACCTCGACAATTTTCAAACCATAAAGCGTAGCGAGGATTCTGCTCCCCATGGTCGCAATTTCTTTCGGTAGTTTACCGCAACCCAATTGCCTTGCAACCACAGCATGATCCAATAGGATTCCCGTCCCTGACGTTTGCGCCAATTGCGGATACTTTCGGGCAAGCGTTGCTTTGCACTGCGCGAGAACCTGCGGATGGGTCATAATTGTCGTCGCGTCCTCTAATGTGGCGTCCTTCCGGATCATAAGTGCATGCGAAATTTTGATAGCGAACTCTTTTACGATTGTAAATCTGTAGTCCGCCATCGCGTTAATCGATTCACCCACAATCCCACCCACCGAATTATGGATAGCGAATTGTCCGAAATCGATTTCTCCAGTGTGGAGCGCACGCATCACCGCGGCTGTCGTGTATAGATATTTGATTCTATAGTGCTTAATCTCTTCTTTTTCTACGTAATCGTGTATCGCCTGTTCATTAAAGCTTCCTTTTCCGCCCTGGATGCCGAACGTTATGTAATGCGGATTATGCTGCTTCGGCAATAATTTATTGTATAGCCGGTCATACGTATCGCCAAGTTCCATCCGCATCCGTTTGGTGTAGGGATTAAAATGCTGCAAATTCGTAAATAACTGCCACGAGTCATTACACGTTTGGTCAATGACTTCCAATAATTTTTTTGTACCTAATGAGTCAATTTGAGTCGGTCGTAGGCCATAGGAATCCAATAAGCGCCCGACGAAATGCGTCAACCCCTGGGAATTTGCCGCAAGCCTGTCATGATCCCGCGCTGACATCTCAATAACATGCAGATGTTTATTGGTGAAGTAATTCTTCCAGAAAACATAGTTCGTTTCATCCGCTTTGAACCGGTCCATGATAATGGGTAAGCCATCAAAGCCATTACGGCTGCTGTCAGGCCCGAACATAGGGTGCGTTAACAGAACCTGTGTTTTACTGCCTTTGAGGTGTTTCTCAAATACGCTTCGCGGATGCAGCTTTACCGACAACACATCAATAAGAAGGTGTCCCGGTATAAAGTATTTTTTATGCGCTTTTATGACGCTTTCAAATGCATCAATCGGAACAGCGAAAAATATGACATCGCTTTTGTAAATATCTTGTATGGAATTGGTTAATACTGTATTAGGTGATATTTCCGTTCCTGAATTAATTGGTTTTCTGGTATAGACCGTGACAACGAAATCGTCCTTTACTAAACGATATAAGACTTTTCCGAATCTTCCGAAACCGACAATACTTATTTTTTTCATATAATTTTGTATTTGTCATTCCCGCGAAGGCGGGAATCCATTTTTTCATTTAGCCTTGATCCTCGGGTCCTTCGGCCCGAGGATGACAAGGTGTGTATCGTATTATAAATATTCGGCAATTGAATCTATATTAGCGCAAACACTCACACGAACATATCTTGTTCCGTTTTTTCCGAATGCCGTTCCGGAAGTCAGGAGTATTTGTTTTTCTCTCAACACCGTTTGTGCGTAGTGTTTCGAGTCAGAAAACCGATCCGGTATGTTAACCCAAAGATACAGGCTTCCCTTAGTTTTATTGGCGTCAAGACCAATAGTTTTCAGGGCCTTGATAATGATATCCCGTCGGAGTTGGTACGCTGCAATCATTTCAGCATGCCAAGCGCGATCCGGATGCGTGAGCGCGAATCCGCCCAGTTTTTGAAACGGTAGAGACAATCCTGAATCCATCTGAGATTTAATTTTTGCTAAGGCAGCAATAATCTCACTATTTCCAACAATCCAGCCCATGCGAAAACCGGCAAATGAAAATGTTTTGGAAAATGATCCGATTTCGACCGCGATGTCTTTCGCGCCCTCGATTTGAAGAATGCTCGGTGCGACAAAACCGTCAAACGTAATTTCTGCATACGCATTATCGTAGAGAAGCCAGATATTGTGATTTTTTGCGAACGCGACAAGAGTTCGCAATTCTTCAATGGTGGCAACCTGCCCCGTCGGGTTTGAAGGAAAGTTAACCCACATGTATTTTGTTTTTCGTGTGATTTTCCTTTCCAATTCCTTAAGGTTAATTTTGAAATTGTTTGCGGCCACGAGATTGTAATATATTGGTTTAACGCCGATCATGAGAGCGGGACCGGTAAATGCAGGGTACCCAGGATCGGGAACCACTATCTCGTCTCCCCTATTGCAGAGGGCCAGTGGTAAGTGGGCAACGCCGTCCCTGCTGCCCAATAATGGGTAGAGCTCATTTTGTGCGAGCGTCACGTTAAACCGCGAGTTGTACCAATGTTGCAGTCCTTCTTCTAACTCAGGGATTGCACCATTGCCCGGATATAAATGACTCCCCTTCTCATCAATATATTCTTTGAGTTTATTGAGGTACATCCGGCTCGGGGGGAAATCGGGTGACCCGATGCCTAAATTAAGTACCTTGCGGCCCGATTTTTTTTCTACCTCAACAACTTGTTTATTGAGTGCAGAAAAAATATATTCCGGAAATTGGTTAAGACGATTGGAGAGTTGAAACGCTTTCATAGGTCTTTCCTTTCTGTCTCCAAAGCTTGCTGGTGAATACGGGTAAATAATTCATGAACGAATTTTTTGGGAAGTTTAAGTTTTTTCGCTTTTGCGTCGATTCCCTCAAGTACTTGTTGCCAGCGTTTTTTATCGAGGATGGAGGCATGCGATGATTGTTTTATTCTTCCGATTTTTTGTACGATCTCCATCCGTTTTGCCAATAGAGACAGAAGCTCATTATCAAGCTTATCGATTTGGTCTCGCCAATGGTTAAGGGATGCGTTTTGCATATGATTATCCGTTTTGCGCTTTGTGCCGTAAATAATGATCCATAACGACAAGCGCTGCCATCGCGTCTACGATCGGAACCGCCCGCGGCAACACACACGGATCATGACGACCGGTCGCCTCAAGGTCAACGGGTTTGCCTTGGGCATTTACCGTTCGTTGCTTTTTGCGTATCGTTGAGACAGGTTTCATCCCGACACGGAAATAGATTGTCTCGCCGTTGGAAATACCGCCCAATGTTCCGCCTGCATTGTTTGTTTTTGTACGTATCGTGCCGTTCTTATTGGTAACGAATTCGTCATTATGTCTGCTCCCCTGCATCGTGACTCCGTCAAATCCCGATCCGATATCAAAACCTTTGACGGCGTTAATTGAGAGCATTGCTTTTCCTAAATCGGCAGATAACTTATCAAACACCGGTTCGCCTAAGCCCACGGGTACGTTCTTTATAACGCCGCGGATAACACCACCGACGGAATCACCCTCGTCTCTAACTTTTTCGATAAGTGCAATCATCCTTTTGGCCACTTTCGGGTCTGGACAACGGACGATGTTCGATTCTATTTCGGCTAAACTGACAGTGTTAAAATCAACGCCCGTCTTTATATTACCAACCTGTTCGACGAAACTGAAGATTTCGATATGTAATTTTTCCTTAAGGAATTTCTTTGCTATGGCCCCTGCCGCTACTCTTCCAAGCGTTTCTCTTGCTGATGCCCGGCCGGAACCTCTCCAATCACGGATACCGAATTTTTTTTCAAATGTAAAATCCGCGTGACCCGGCCGATAGAGATCTTTCAGTGTGAGATAATCCTCGGGTTTTGCATCGGTATTCAATGCCATGAGCATAATCGGCGTCCCCGTTGTTTTGCCGTCGTGAACTCCCGACATAATATGGATTTCGTCCTGTTCTTTTCGTGGTGATGTAATGGCGCTTTGTCCGGGTTTTCTCCGGTCCAGTTCTTTTTGTACGTCTTCGGTTGAAAGCTCCAAACCCGGCGGACATCCGTCAACGACCACGCCGACGGCCCCTCCATGGGATTCGCCGAAGGTTGTGATACGAAATAATTGACCAAACGTATTACCTGCCATAAGCCTCCGTTTCCTTGAGTGCCGTTTCCATAACAGAAATAGGCGCTTCAACTCCTGTAAATAGTTTGAACTTCAATGCCGCCTGCCAGAGAAGCATCCTGTCGGCACTGACTACCGTGCAACCCGCGCTTCGTGCATCGCTAACAAGCTGTGTTTCTTTGGGATTACTTACGACATCCAATACGGTTAGATCAGGACGGAGTAATGCTTTAGGAACTAACGATTTATCCGTATTCGGCCCCATACCCACAGTTGTTGCATTAATGAGAATGTCTGCATTTTTTATATGTCTTGATAACGATGTAAGTTGATCGAAACGGCAACCTGCTGAGGTGGCCAACTCCCCGGCTGCAGCAACTGTTCTATTAACAATCGTCACGTCTGCGCCATTATCAATGAGCGAAAAAGCAATCGCCCGCGCTGCTCCGCCTGCACCTAACAACAAAACGCCTTTACCACCTAGAGCCGTTTTTTCTTTGAGCGCAAGCACGCCGCCTTCGCCGTCGGTGTTGCCGCCGATTAGTTTTCCGTTATCGTTGATAACGACATTTACGGCTCGTACTCGTTTTGCTTGTCTATCCAGACCGTCTAAAAACGGCAGGATCGATATTTTAAACGGCACGGTTACGCCTACGGCAGCTATCCGCATGTTTCGTATTCCCTCTACCGCCTTTTCAACGTCACCAAAGGGAAGCGGTATATAGACAAAATTGAGATGTAATGCGGCAAACGCGGCATTGTACAACGCGTATATTCTGCTTGTTTTGAACGTTGCACCCAAAAAACCGATAATTTTTGTTTCCCCGTTTATATTCATAGTCCAATCCTTTCAGAAATATGCGTTGCTATTTCTTCGGGTGATTCATCACGAAGTGCGAGACGAACGCCCGCAATTTTTTCGTACACCGGAAAACGCGTTTCCAACACTTGATGGAGCGATGTTTTATGGTCTTCATTTTTTTTAAAAAACGAAGGGATACCGCCTGTTTTTATTCGTTTTAATAGAATGTCTTCGTCGGTATCAAGAAATACGACCGTGCCCATAGATCGGAGCATTCCCTGATTTGTTTCCGATAACGGCGTGCCGCCGCCGCAGGATAGAGCCATATTTTGTATACGTTTCACATTATTTAGCGCGTCCGTTTCGAGTTGACGAAAGTCTTCTTCGCCGATGTTTCTAAATATTTTCCGGCACGACAGTCGTTTTCCCGTTTTCTTTTCATAAAGCATTGATATTTCATCATCAAGTTCCACAAAACGCATACCGAGTTTTTTTGATAACACTCGGCCTACGGTCGATTTGCCGCATCCTTTCATGCCGATAAGAATTATATTTTTCATGTTCTCTCCTTCAGTGCAAATAGAGCACCTGCATGTGTCATGTCCGGGATAAATGTCTCAAATGATTTTTCGACCATCTCGGCATCTGTGATTACTGTTTCCCCAGTGGCTTGCATTCCCGCGACAGCTAACGACAAAACCATACGATGATCCTTATGACCGTCAATGGATGCGCCGTGCATGTTCTTTCCCTCGATGCCATGGATGACGAGTCCGTCGCTCTTTTCGCGAATATCGGCTCCCATTTTTTTAAGTTCCTTGCAAATAGCCGAAATACGGTCGCACTCTTTCCATCGGGCTGTTAGCGCATTTGTGATAACAGTTGCTCCTTTCGCAAAACACGCGGCAACCGCAACCGTGGGCACTTGATCAGGGAGCAGATTCATGTCGACTTCAATGCCATGAAGCCTGCTTGATTGTGCAGTCAGGTTACCATCATGCACTCTAATGTCTCCGCCCATTTGCCGCAGAACATCGATAACAAATTTATCTCCATACGGATCGGCAAAGTCCATATTCTTTACCGTCATTTTTGAATTCGGCAGAATAAGAGCCGCAAGAAGCGGATACGCGGAGGCTGACCATTCGAGCGGTATTGTTTCATCGAACGCTTTGGCCAGCTGGTTTCCCGGAAAAACATAATGCGAGTGGGTCCCCCCGACGTTTTGACACTCAATCCCTGCCTTTTTGAACCAGAATAGAAGTAAATCAATATACGCCGTTTCACCCGGGCTTGTAACGAATAGTTCAACAGGTTTTGATGAAAGGGCCGACGCGATAAGAATGCTGAATACGGGCTGGCAACCGGTGCCGTCCATATGCGCGACTCCACCGTTCACGTTCCCCTTGATGATGAGCGGGGCCATACCGTCATTCTTTGACGAGGTAATGCTCACGCCGAGTTCTTCAAACGGTTGAAATAGATTTCGTGATATTATCCTCAGTAATCTAATCGATTCATCCCCCGTGATGATAGAAATACCCGGACAAGCGGCTGCAACACCCGCGAGGAAGAAGAGCATCGTCCCCGAGTTTCCGACATGAATAACTTCCTTGGGGGTTTGCAGATTGCCCCCGACGCCGGTGACACGAAAGACATTCGGCTCTGTTTCTTTAATCGTTGCGCCGAACTGTTGAAGTCCACCCACTGCGATATTCCAATCATTACTTATTTTGGGCTTTCGGATAGTCGATGTGCCATCTGCAAGGGCCGCAAGAACGAGCGCCCTGAATGAGTGGGTTTTACTTCTTGGCATTGCCACTTCCCCTTTTATTGATTGTGCCGGTAGGACGTGTAAGTTCATAGAATTATTTGTAATAATTTTTTAAGACCCAACTCGTAACTTTGCTCTTTTAACCCGACAATTTGATCTATGCGAATACCTTCTAATACGTTAACCGCTTTATTGACGCCGGTGCTATTAATGTCAGACATATGCACTTCAACAATCGGTTTTCCAAGATCAATGAGCGCTTGACGCAAAGACCAACCGTATCGCACAAGAGCACCCGGATTGATAAGGACGCCGTCCGCATCCCGTGATGCATCTTTTTGGAGAAAATCAATAATGGCTCCCTCGTGATTCGATTGGAAAAACGTCAGACTGACGCCGGTTTCTTTGGCTATACGATTGAGTTGGTTATTGAGTTGGCCAAGCGTTATCGTTCCGTACTTTGAGTGATCGCGCTTACCCAATAAATTCAAATTCGGTCCATTGACGACTAATATTTTCATACGATTATTCCTTTCGTTTGTTTGAGTGCTGCAATAACTGTGTTATCGCAGACAACCTGATTAATTATTCCTTTGCCGATTTCCGTTAAGAGCGTCCACTGAATAATTCCGTTTTTACTTTTTTTATCCGACCGGATCACATCCATGATGTTCTGAATCGGTATTACTTCCGGTAATTTGGGTAATGGAAGTGAAGTAAGAGCTTCTTCGATAACAGAACATGAGGTTTGCGACAGGAGACCGGAGAGCTCTGAAATTTTTGCCTCGACCATCATACCGATGACAACCGCTTCTCCGTGGAGAATGGGATTTACGGACGTTTGGCTTAATGCTTCTACGGCATGTCCGATCGTATGGCCGAAATTAAGGAGTTTCCGCTCGTGTTGTTCCGTATGATCGCAACTCACGATGTCGGCCTTTACCCGGCATGATTTGGTGATAATAGCGATGAGTTTATTATTCGTAAAATCCCGCGGTGTTTTGCACGTTGCTAAATGAAATAATGTGCGATTAGCAACGAGCCCGTGTTTAATTATTTCGGCAAACCCTGAGATCAATTCACGCCCCGGAAGCGACCGCAACGTTGTCACATCAATAACGACGCCTATCGGTTGGGCAAACGTCCCAACAAGATTCTTAATTCCCAAAAAGTTGATGCCGGTTTTGCCTCCGATACTTGCGTCCGCCTGGGCAAGCAATGTTGTCGGAATGTTGAGTATACTTACGCCCCGCATAAATATGCTTGCGGCAAATCCTCCGATATCGCTCACGACCCCGCCGCCAAGATTGATAACGAGAGTATCCCTATCACAATATGCCTTGTGCATCGCAATCAATATTTTTTGAACGTTTTTGAAATTCTTTTCTTTCTCGCCCGTGGGTAACACGACACGCGCTGCACTTTTTGGCAGTGCACAAAGAAGCGTTTTAAGGAAGAGCCGCTCGGTATTGGTATCCGTAACAACCACTATCCGGGAAAACACGGACAGGTCAAAAAGCGTATTAATTTTCCCCACAAGATTATTCCCGATGATAATCGGGCACGCCTGAGTTTTTTCTTTTTGTGATTGGTTCAAAATAATTGTATTCATACGCGTAATTGATCAAATTCCTTCCATGTCAATTGTTGCTTCGCATCCGTGAGCGCATGAGTCGGATCGGGATGCACCTCAACGATAATCCCGTCAAACTCATGCTTCATGGCCTCGTCCATAATTTGCAAAACTTTATCAACAGTTCCGCCTGTGTGCGATGGGTCAAATATCATTGGTAACCCTGATGTATGTTTTATTCTCATCGCCATCTCATAATCAGGCACGTTTTTGTATCCGAATGGATTAACGCCGTTGGGTATAAAACCACGGTGACAGAGAATTACGCGGGCCTTATCGATTCCACCGCTTAATACATGTCCGACAATGCCTTCCCAGTGATCCTCATTGCTCCACGGTTGGTTTTTAACCATCAGCAGGACCCGCTTATCGGACGCTGCAACACGCGCAATTTCCCTTTGGATGTAGTGATTTTGATTGCGCGCGCCAATCCAGAGCATGAGCCGTGTCTCCGGCACTTCACCTAATACCGCATCCATGACGGCGCGGGCCTGCTCAGGCAGAATGACTTCAGTGGCAGGGGAAAGGCCGAGTCGTGCGGCCTCAATGAGAAGGTCAATTCCTCGAAATCCCAGGCCCTCAAATCCGGGTTTGGTCCTTGGTTTCCAGAGGCTGATGCGCACGAAGTCGATAGCCCGTTTTTTGGCCTCGCGCAGGGACAACGCGATTTGCGCTTTCGATTCGGCGGCACAGGGACCGGCGATAATTATTGGTTTTTTGCATTTTGTTTTTATGTTCATATATCTTTAATGTATCCAGCTTTGCTGGATTGTGGTTATTAAGCTTGTCTCGATGACTCGACTCGCTAAATAACCACTAAGCCACAAAAAAACCCCGCCTTGGCGGGGTTCAGTGTGGATCGATACTTTTATTTAGGTATGTGCCACAAGAGCAGCCCCTCCAAGGGATGGAGTAAAATAAAAGTAATACTGTTGGTTGCTTTGTGTTTTCATACTACGAATTCGTATTATACACTTCGTTGTCAATTCGTGCAATTCAACGTACAATAGTTCTATGCTCGATATTTTCAATGACCGGCAGTTCAGAAGAAGATTCGGTGCGCGGCGTTTGAAGACGAGTACCTGGGCGACGATCGCCATGGCGGGGTTCATCGGGCTTATCGTTTTGATTCTTGGAACCGGCATTCTATTTGCATGGTATGCACGGGATTTGCCCCGTCCTGACACGGTGCAACGCACAAATGGATTATCGACCGTTATCTTAGACCGAAACGGTGAGACGCTCTACGACATCTATCAAAATCAAAACAGGCTTCCGGTTGCGTTTGCCGACATTCCAGATTATCTGAAACAGGCAACCATCTCTATTGAGGATAAAAATTTTTACCAGCATCAGGGTTTATCGACAACAGGCATTTTACGGTCAATTCTCAATATTATCACCTTCCGTGGTGTTGAGGGCGGCTCGACGCTTACCCAACAACTTGTGAAAAACGTGTTACTGACGAACGAGCGCACGCTTCCGAGAAAAATTAAGGAAGCCATTCTTGCCATTCAAATTGAGAAGAAATATACAAAAGACGAGATTCTTCAGATGTATCTCAATGAAGCACCATATGGTGGAACGGCAGTCGGTGTTGAGTCGGCGGCGGAGTATTACTTCGGGAAACCGGTAAAAAGTCTTAACCTTATCGAATGTGCAATACTTGCGGGTTTACCCCAATCACCCTCCGTGTATTCACCGTTCACCGGCCAGCCGAAAGCATATGTCTGGCGGACGCAGCAGGTATTGCGCAGGATGACGGAGGACGGATATATCACATCGGGTCAGGAAACCCAGGCGAATAATCAACTCAATACGATTCAGTTTGTAGAAGACACCGGCGGGCTGCGGGCTCCCCACTTTGTTGCATATGTGAAAGATCAGCTGGTTGAAAAATTCGGGTCAACGATGGTTGAGGGCGGTGGACTTAAGGTGACGACCAGCCTTGACTGGCAGCTCCAGCAGAAAGCGCAAGAGATCGTGAAGGAGGAAGTGGCAAAAGCAAAAGTATTAAAAGTCAGTAACGGCGCGGCTGTCGTCATAAACCCAAAAACAGGTGAAATTTTGGCTATGATCGGCTCTAAGGATTACTCGGCCACCGACAGCGGCGGCTATAAATTTAATGTGGCCACACAAGGACTTCGGCAACCCGGAAGTTCCATAAAGCCCTTCACGTACGCAACGGCGTTTAAAAAAGGCTATACCGCTTCGACTCTTCTTATGGATGTTGACACAAAGTATCCCTCCGGTGATACGACGAAGCCTGAGTATGAACCGAAAAATTATGACGGTAAATTCCGGGGTCCGATGCAGCTTCGATATGCTCTGGGTAACTCCATTAATACCATTGCGGTTAAGGTAAGTGCGCTCGTAGGCGTTAAAGATGCGCTCCAGACCGCTTACGATATGGGTATCAGTTCCCTCCAACCGACGCAGGACAACCTGAGCCGGTTAGGCCTGTCAATGACCCTGGGTGGCGGTGAAGTCACTCTTCTTGACCTCACGAGCGCATACGGGGTATTCGCTAACGCCGGAGCGCGGGTTCCGCCGGTCTCGATTCTTAAAGTTGAAGATGCCAAGGGGAATGTGCTTTACCAATATAATCCGATTCCGCCCCAACAGGTGTTGCCGACAGACGTTGCGTATATGATTTCCGATGTTCTCTCAGATAATGACGCACGGAAAGATGAATTCGGATCGCATTCATCACTGTATGTTCCCGGCTATACCGTTGCCGCGAAAACCGGTACGACCGATGATAAACGGGACAATTGGACGTTGGGCTATACGCCAAGCGTCGTTGTGGGCACATGGGTCGGTAATAACGATAACAGTCCAATGAACCAGGCGCTTGCCTCAGGAATTACAGGAGCTGCTCCCATCTGGAACAGGATTATGGTTGAGGCGCTCAAAGGACGGAAAGACGAGCCATTCGTTCGTCCGAGCGATATTGTCGAAATGGATATAGACGCCTATGGCGGTGGACTTCCAGTTTCGGGTCAGCCGACGAGAAAAGAGCGGTTCATTAAAGGCACAGAACCGACCGGTCCGTCTCCCATCTATCAGAATCTGAAAATTTCCCGGAAGGACAGCTCTAAACTCGCAAATACCGTTGAAGTGACCAAAGGGGAATATGATACGAAACAGTATATTGTATTTACCGAACAGGATCCGGTATCGGGTGATGGTAAAAATCGCTGGCAGGAAGCCATTGATGCATGGGTGAATGGTCAGTCTGACTCCAAGTTTCATCCGCCGAAAGATACCTACACCGGCGACTCTAGTATTTTCGTATCGATTAAAAGTCCGTCGGACGGATCGCGTGTGAATACCAATGACGTGCCGATTCAGATTGATTCTGCAAGCCTTGGAAATATTACGAAAATAGAATTATATGTCGACGGAAATAAGGTAAAGGAATACGGGAATAAAAGCGTCTCAGATACCATAAACATCCCGGGGAATGGTCTCCACGAATTACGGGCTCACGCGACGGATGACAAAGGTCAATCCGCAGATCATGATATACACTTTTCAATTAACCAGGACTATACAACCCCGACCCCTACTCCCACATAGTAATGAAGCGGTTATGTCCATTTTTGATACATTTGTCTCATATTTCAGAGGCGATGAGTTCTACAATGCGGTCAGCGATGTCAGACTTGGTCGATCGTTCGATATGGACGGCCCTGCCTCCCTTATCTATGACATATACTTCATTATAATCAGAGGCAAACCCCTGGCCTTCAATTCCAATATCGTTTGCCACGATCATATCTGCATGTGCCTGTTTAAGGCGTTCTTGTGATATGGTGACAAGATCGTTGGGCCGCAAATTATATTCTGCTTTGAAGGCGACAAGAAAAAGTTTCGGATTTATTGTTTTTATGTTGTCCAGTATTTTCATCTGCGGTTCCAATTCAAGGGATAACGGTTTATCGCTAGACGATTTGCCTTGTATCGTGTGTTTTACGGTAAAGTCAGAAACCGCAGCAGCGTGAACGCAGATATCTGTTTTCGGCAGATGCTGTGTAAGCAGTTGTTTTAAACTTGCCGCTGTATCAAACAAATATTCGTTAAGTCCCAGGCGTGAGGAAACTGCTGTTTCTGAGCGAAGAAGAATAACGCTGGCCCCGCACCGCATAGCGCTTTCGGCGATTGCGACGCCCATTTTACCTGAGCTTTTATTCGTGATAACGCGCACGTCATCAATTGGTTCCACGGTGCCGCCCGCAGTCACAAGTACTGTTTTTCCTTTGAGTAAATCGCGGCGTGTGAGCCACCGGTCTATTTCTATTTCGATGGATGTGATTTCTGGAAGTCTGCCTTTCCCTTCATAGCCGCATGCGAGCATCCCCTCATCGGGGCCGAACGTGTGAATGCCTAATTCATGAAGCCGGCTTACATTGTTTTGTGTTGCCGGATTGTTCCACATAAATACGTTCATGGATGGGCATACAAGGATGGGACACGTCGCTGCGAGGGCCGCTGTCGTGAGAAAATCATCAGCGATGCCATGTGCCAATTTTGCAATAACGTTCGCCGTCCCCGGTACGATGACGAACAAATCCGCTTTTTGTCCCAACTGGACATGGTCGACGGATCGGTTCGTGAGAATTGTTTCTCGCAAGAACGATGCATTGAAAAGATCAACGAACACGTTGTGTCCCGTTATTTTCTCAAACTCATGGGGGTCTGCGATGAACGTCGCAGACTTGGTCATGATGACGTCTACATCAAAATTCTTCTTAACGAGATGACCTACGAGGTCGATGACCTTAAATGCCGCAATACCGCCCGTGATTCCGATGACGATATGTCGTTTCATGCGGTTTTTAATTCGACTCCGTACGCGCTGCGGGCCGCTGCAATGAGTTTTTCACGCACTGGCCGTATATCTTCGCTTGTTAAATTCTTATCGCGGTCCAGATATTCAATATGAAACGTCCGTGTATCATTATGTGCATCAAGTAAGGTTACGCGATAAATTAATTTACTGACTTTTTTCAGGGTTTCCGTAAGTGGTCCGACCGCAAACCCCGAAGGGACGATGAATGCAAGATCTTCGACTGCCGGAGGGAATTTGGGAATGGGAAGATATGTCGGTATCGGGTGGGCGTGTTTAACGAGCTCATCAATATGGAGTTCAAGGATGGTAACCGGCAGCGTAATGCTGACCATCCCGAGAAGTTGTTTTCGCACTTCACAGATTATGCCGTATTTGTCCAAGGAGAATTGTTTTTCATCGGTCCAATCTTTTGGATATTCATCATGTATTGACGGAGTGGCCGGAAACGGAATGCCAAACATAGTGAATAATGCCTGCGCAACGCCTTTTGCTTCGAGAAATTTGTGTCCGGTAAACGCCACAAGGAGCGTGGGCGCTTCCGCAGGTAGTTCATATTCCCGATAGTGATACGTCTGGCTCAATTCGAATAATTTGAGTGACTGTGTAACATGGAGATTCTCACGGACTGACGCAAGGACGCTCGGCCAAAGGCTCGGCCGCATATAGACCCATTCTTGCGAAAGCGGATTGGCAATTTTATACGCTTTGGATGTATCAAGGCCGAATATATCCATTTGATTCTCTGAGATCATTGAATACGTGTATAGCTCCGTGAAGCCCCAATCCCTCAATCTGATTTTTATTTCCTGTTCCCAGAAGAGCGTTGAGTCAGGTATTACGATCGGCGGTTCGGTCTCAGGGAGTCGTGGCGTAATATTGTGATAGCCGAACATCCGTGCAACCTCCTCGATAACATCAACGTCTATTTGAATGTCACTCCGCCAGCTCGGGACAAGAGCGGTAATTTCAGTTTTATTGAGTTTGGTTGTAAATCCAAGCGGTTTGAGCATGTGTTCGATATCGCCGTCAGTTAATACGTTTCCGATATACGCGAACGTTTTCGCTTTTGAGACGGTGACCGGGTATGGTTTATAGGGAGACGGATAGATATCATACAATTTACTTCCCGTTTGCGCTCCGGTAAGTTCTTTTAACAGCTCAACTCCCCTTGTGATTGCCGGAAGCACGAGCTCACTGTCATGGCCTTTTTCAAAAAGTGAGGAAGCTTCTGTCCTGTGAGCGAGCGCCATGGATGTGCGTCTGATAGTTACAGGGTTATACGTTTGCATGAAGAGAATGACGGTTGTTGTTTTGTCCGTAATGCTGCTGTTTTGCCCGCCCATGATGCCGGCGAGGTCAATAAGTCTTCCTTTTCCGTCCTCAATGACGATGTCGCCGCCCGGAAGCGTATGTTTCTTGCCGTCGAGCGTCGTGAGTGTTTCGCCTTTGCGGCTCGCGCGCAGTTTCATAACCGCCGTGATATCGTCGATCCGGATGCGGTCGAAATCAAATGCATGAGCCGGCTGACCATATGCGCGCATAAGATAATTTGTTATATCAACGACCGAATTAAGTGATCGAATCCCGGATGCTTCGAGGTTTTCCTTAAGCCAGTCGGGCGATGGTCCGATTTTTACGCCGGTTAGCACGATGGATGTCCACCTGGGATTAAGATCAGCGTTTGTCGTTATCTCCAGGCGTTTTGCGCCTTCTCGTTTGTGGGTTTCAACGAATTTTTTAACATCAAGTTTATAGGGATCATTAATAAGTGTTGCCCCAATACCGAAGCGGGGTAAAATCGCGGCAGCCTCACGTGCAACGCCGACGACACTCATGGCGTCAGGCCTGTTGGTGGTGATCTCTATATCGTAAACGATGTCTTTCCCCGTCCCGTTTATCCGTTCGACAGACGGACCGCACAGCGATAAATACTCCTTAATTTTCCGCGCTGTGGCCTTCGTTTTTACAAAGCTTCTTAGCCAATTGTCAGGTACTAATATATTCATATGTTTTTTCCTGTCATCCCCGACTTGATCGGGGATCATCTTTCTTTACGCAAGTAAAACCGATTCCCGCCTACATGAAAATGACAAACCGAACTAAAATTGCTCCAAGAATCGGATGTCATTACTGTATAAAAGCCGGATATCATCAAGCCTTGTTCCTGCTTTCATCATATAGGTCCGTTCCACTCCCCATCCGATGGCAAATCCGTTATACTGATTCGGGTCAATCCCGCCGTTTCTTAGTACATTAGGGTGAATCATGCCGGAACCTGCAAGCTCAAGCCATCCTTCTTTGCATAGCCTGCAGCCACGTCCTTTGCACACATCACAGGATATGTCTACTTCAAATGACGGTTCGGTAAACTGAAAGTGAAACGGTCTCAGCCGGAATTTTCTATCGGGACCGAAATATTGCTTGATAAAAAAATTAATAAATCCTTTGAGGTGGCCAATGGATACGTTTTTATCAATATACATGCCCTCGAACTGGTGAAACATCGGAACGTGGGAAACATCCGATTGACGACGATAACATTTTGCAATGTTGATCATCCTGATAGGCAACACCTTTTTACCCATTTCCCGGACCTGACCGTTACTCGTGTGCGGTGTGAGCGCCATCCTTTGTTTGTGGGGATCGTGCCCGGGGCGTCCTGGATAGTCGATGAAGAACGTTTCCCATTCATCGCGGGCAGGGTGATTTGCCGGCATGTTTAACGATTCAAACGCAAACCAATCCCAGTCGACCTCAGGGTGCCGTACGCGGCTGAATCCTATTTTTTCAAAAATGTGAGTGATCTCGCTTATGGCTTGCGAGACGATATGAAGGTGCCCTTCAGGTGGCAAAATGCCGGGCATGGTGACGTCAAAATCTGTTTTGGCGCCAGTTGCAACCGATTCTCTTGCTTTCAGAGAGCTTAATGCTGATTCAATTGTTTGCTTTACCTGGTTAATAACGGTACCTACCTGCGCACGGTCCGCCTGGGGGACATTCTTAATTTTTTTGGCAAGGAGCGCAAGGTCGCTTTTCCCTCCCAATAATTCGAGCCGCAAATCGTTTTCGTTTTTCTCGGCACGTTCTATCTCAGAAAGGGCGTCCTGTTGGGTTTCCAAAAGGAGCCCGATGATGTTTGATGCACCGATAATCTCGGTGTGTTCCTTTATATTTTTTGTATCGTCCATACCAATATAGTTATTGTACGTTTTTAAGCTACTCACGGGCAAGCGATGACTTCATTGTACAAAAAAACCCCGGCTAGCGGGGTTTTGTTCTATTGCCGACTCACAAAACCCCACCGTTTAGGAGGTTGTAAATGTGAATCCGAAAAAAACGTTCTTTACCATGTGATTAGTTAACGGTTTTGAGTTTATCTAGGATTGCTACAAATGCGTCGGGATTCTCGAGAATGAGATTTGCGAGCATCTTGCGGTCAACCTCGATGTTATTCGATTTCAATTTGCTGATGAACGATCCGTAGGATAATCCATTCTGTTTGACGCTCTCTGATATTCTCGTAATCCACAATTGTCTGAAATCGCGCTTCCGCATCCTTCGACCAGCACGAGCATATTCACCGGTGTGAAGAAATGCCTGCTTTGCGACGCGGGTGAGCCTGCGCTTGGTCATGCGATAGCCTTTGTTGGCTGCGAATAATTTTTTGTGTTTTGCGTGTGATGTGACTCCGCGTTTAACTCTCATAGAATCTCCTTTACGTTTGTAAATACCGTTTAATCATCCGGCTATATTTGATGTTCATAATTTGTTTCGGCTCATCCTGTCGGCGTTGACGCGCTTTGTTTTTGCGGCTCCGAAGATGCCGTGCGCCCTGGGCCCGGTGCATCACTTTACCGCCCTTGGTAATCTTAAAGCGTTTTCTCACTATTTTTTTGGTTTTCATTTTCGGCATATGTTTAATCCCTTTTTTTGTCCGTTATGATCATGGCGACGAGTGTCCTTCCCTCCATGTGCGCTTCGCGGACTGTCCGAACCGCTTCAAGTGATCCTATGAACCTCTTCATGACGTCAAATCCAAATTCTTTCCTCGTGATCTCCCGGCCTCTGAAAAATACGACTATCTTGACCTGATTCCCATCTTTAATAAATTCCTGTGCCTGAGCTTTCCTCGTATCGAAATCGTGCTGTCCGATAAACGGACGTAACCTGATTTCCTTCACTCCCACATTCTTCTGATTCTTCTTCGATTCCCGTTCTTTTTTCGCTTCCTGATATTTAAACTTTTTAAAATCGATAAGCTTCGCTACTGCTGGAACTGCCTTTTGGGCAATTTCAACGACATCGAGCCCCTGTTCTTTAGCCAGCTGTAAAGCTTCAAGTTTACTGACCACGCCGATCTGCTTTCCTGTCTCATCTAAAAGTCGCAGGGTCGGGCTGGTGATCTGATAATTTAGGCGATAGTGTCTAAAGTTTGTGCTCAATCTCGCTCCCAAGACGGTCAGCAAATATCTCACGGCTCATTGCCTTGAGATCTTCACCTTTCCGAGTTCTCACAGAAATGCTGTCAGAACTTGCTTCTCGATCCCCTATTATACCTAAATAGGGGACTTTTTGTAAAGTGTTATACCGAATCTTGGCCTGCATAGACTCACTGCGGTCGTCAATATCGACCCTAACCCCACGTTTACGCAGAAATTCCGCTGTCTTTTTGGCTGCTTCATTATGCCGCTCGGCGATAGGAATGAGCGCTACCTGCACCGGGGAAAGCCACAGCGGCATGGCGCCTTTGTACTTTTCGATAAGAAATGCCATCGTTCGCTCCAGAGCGCCGATTGATGCCCTGTGGATGACGACCGGTTCTTCTTTTTCACCTTTATCATTTGTGTAGGTCAGTTCAAACCGCTTGGGCATGACAAAGTCATATTGTACCGTGAAGGCCGTTTCTTCCTGGCCGTTGACCTTTTTTATCTGGACGTCAATTTTTGGCCCGTAAAATGCCGCCTCGTTAGGAGCTTCAAAGTACGGCGCGTCGATTTCCTTTAGAACGCTACGCAGGACTTCCTCGGCCTCATCCCACGCTTTATCGTCTTTGTAATATTTTTTCTCATCGTTTCGTTCGCCCAACGACAGCCGGAAACGGTAGTCCTCACCTTTTTTGAATCCAAGGGCACCGTTTAAGTAATCGATTAACTTGATAACCTCGAGGATGACGTCTTTTGCCTTTTCTTTTTGGGTAAATATATGGGAATCCGACAGCATGAACGTCCTGACCCGCATAAGTCCGGAGAGTTCACCGCTCTTTTCGTACCGGAACTGCGGCGCGATCTCAGCGAGTTTAAGCGGCAGCTCTTTATAACTCCTGGGCGAGCTTTTGTAGAGCATAAAATGATGCGGGCACGTCATGGGCCGCAGGATTAGTTCATCCTCATCAACTTTCATAACGGGATACATCGTGTCTTTATAGTACGGATAGTGACCCGATGTTTTGTAGAGATCTGTTTTGGCAATCGGCGGTGTATAGACGTGCGAATAGCCCCAGGCAATTTCCGTATCGACGACGAAGCGCTCAAGAATCCGCCGGATGATACTTCCCTTCGGGGTTAAGAGCGGCAAGCCGCGGCCGACAAGATCGGAAAAAACGAAGAGATTGAGATCCTTGCCGATTTTCCTGTGATCAGACTCCTCAGCAAGCTTGCGGGCCGCCAGATAGTCATCCAATTTTTTTTGTGTCGGGAAACACGTGCCATAAATTCTCGTGAGCATCTTATTCTTTTCACTTCCCCGCCAATAGGCACCGGCAACCGAGAGGAGCTTAAAGTATTTGAGCTCCTCGTCCGGGTGAGCAGTGTGACCACCGTGGCACAAATCGATAAACCCGCCGGAGGTGTAGAGTGTCAGTTTTTGCTTGTCTTTCGCGAATTCCCGGATCAATTCCTGTTTGTACTCGTTATCCTTAAACTGTGCGAGTGCTTCCTTTTCCGTCTCTTCCCGTCCTTCAAACGATTTCCAATTTTTCACGAGTTCGTGCATTTTTTGTTCAATTTTAGGGAAATCATCTTCCGAGATTTTCATGTCACCTAAATCGTAATCATGGTAAAACCCGTTTTCAATCGGTGGACCGATGGTTTGTTTGACACCTGGGTAAAGGGCTTCAATTGCAGCCGTCAGTAAGTGGCTACACGAGTGTCGAATTTGATCAAGATATTCTTCGTTTTTCATAGATTCCTCCTTATTGTACATCCTCCTTCGCCAAGGCTTCGGAGGATTGATGGCAGTAAACTCTCCGTAAACTGACGGATCGTTAACTGTCCATCAAAAAAGTCACCCGTTCTCGTTGGATCTCAGCTTTCGCTTCGAGGTTCCATCCAACAATGGTGACTTAATTATTCTCTTTACGCTGAGACTCGCGCTTCTCTTTGAGGTTCGTTACGTCTCATGCAAACGGGAAGTATTCATAGTCTAAATGGTATAGATGCTCTTGTCAATGCTACTCATGATGGAATTTAGTTGTTATCATGTTCCGTTACATGATAGCAAATTGAAAGAGGCTTCAGTCTATATACTTAGAGTTATGTTGTGTGTTTTGAACTGTTTTCCATAAACGGCTTGGTCCGCCAATTGAAGCTAACATCGAAACGATTCCATTTTCAATTTGTGTAAGTACAGATTCAAATTGTTTGCGTTTGCGTAAACGGGTAAGAACAAGAGTATATCCTTTTCCACCGACTTTTAATGAGGTACTAACGCGATTGATTGTGGTGAAGCTTACTTTCAAATATGATGCAATCGTTCTGTGATCGTAGCCTTTTAGTAATAAGAAGGCGATACATAAGCGCTTAGGAAGCATCACGCGTTCGGTTGGGGTGAAAAAATCTTCGAGCAATGCCTGAACTTCAGATGGCGTTTTTACATCCGCAATAACGTCGGTAAATATTTCATATATACGTTTTTGCGTTTTGGCATCGAGATGCCGTCTTGATATTTGTGTCATGATATTACGTTATCATGTAACGGAACATGATAACAAGATCGGCGGAGTCATCGGTCGGAGGCCTCATACACTTATGTATCGCGTTGGCCTTTGGGTTTCGGGACAAAGGGATGGAGAACAGCGACTTCAGAGGGCGTATTTTTAAAGGTGAAGAGGATTTTATCGATATAATTACCCAAATCCTCAAAATAATAAACGTCGGTCACACGGACATCCTCGCCTGTTGCAAGCTGTGGTTCGACGTCAATCGTGCCGATCTTCAAGGACCTAAAAAGAAAATTCGGCGAGTACGCTTTGGTTTTGAGTGCCTCGTTCCAGAATAGTGCACGCTTCGTCATAAAAAACGGAGAAACGACGTCAAACCGGATGATTCTCCGGTCCGTGATATATGATCTGGATTTTTTATACACCGTCAGATTCCACCATATGCCGACGAGCAGAAGAACAATTGACAGAATGAAACCGATGACTTGAAGCATCATTGCCTGGGCGGGTACCACAGTTCCGATTAAAAACAGTACACCGAAGAAAAATACAGCCAGAAATACAATGCGCGCGATCGCGAGATGTTTGGCAATCGGATGCGGTGTAATGACGTAGAGGACCCGTTCCCCTTCCTGCTGTCCGTCAAATTCGCTGGTCATAGTCCGATTATTGCGTTAACGTGTCACTCCTGTCAATGCGTCAGCGTTTGAATACGTAAACATGATGATCCACATCCTGGCGAAGCACTTTCCATTTCGGGAATATAAAACTGTTGGAGACGATAACCGTCCCCGGTTGTGTTTCTTCTTTTAGTTTTTGTGCAAGTTTTTCCATCCGCCACGGGAGTAAGTAGACGAATACAACATCAGCGTCGTGAATATCCGCGAGCCAGAAATCTTTGAGAATTGTCCTAACGTTATCTTTATATGGTGAAAAGAACGTGCGGATATTGGAGAAAAGTACGAGAATAGGATTGATTTCAAATCCGACCGCAATTGCCCCCTTTTGAGCTGCAAGAAGAAGCAGTTTGCCATTTCCGGACCCCAGGTCATACACTTTTTTCCCTTTTTTAAGTTCCGCAAGCTCGATCATTGATTTGCTTGTTACGCTGGTTGACGGGACAAACGGGGCGCCCGAGAGGAACGCAATGATGTAATACAGTATGTATATAATGAAGCCGATCTGGAGAAGAATAAAAAAGAGTTCGATACCGTTCATAGGGCTTATTATACCTGAAGACGCGGGGCCGGGCAGTTATCTGCGAAGGAGACTGAAAATAAGGACCTTGCGCCGGGTGCTCAGGCGCCTCAAGCAGACTATTTTTATCGTAATCATGACAAATAGCGAGATAAAAGGATGTGTGGGCAGCTATATCCTGTCAAGCAAAATACGGTATCTATTATCACTGTAGGGGTAATAAAATAATCTGTATGTGCTGTAGATTACACAACGTACTGTTAATATAGATCGTGCTTCTTCTATATACATAAGAAGCGAGGAAGGGATACCCCCCTTTTCGCGGCTGGATTTAATTTGCCGTTGAGAGGGTCTTTGGCTCGTCGAGTGTTGCCGTCACGACAAACCGTTTAGAGTCAAGAAATCCGGTGCATGTGTAGACAGTGATTCTCCTATCCGTGGTTGGCTTTAAAATAAACGTTTCATTGGGTGATATCGTTGCCGTAAAGCGCACGGTAAAAACTTTGAGCGAATCAGGATACGTCACAAAAATTTTGTCCCCGGGTTTCACCGTCGTCAATCGTCCCAACAGCACATTCCAATTATGTCCGTAGATAATACTGTTCCCTATTTCGCCCGGGAGCGGTGAAGTTTTGAGAAATGATACGCCTTTTTTCGTATCAGCCCACGTATGTTCCGTTATAACGGAAGGATACACGGGTAAATTGATGCGGGCCGCAGGAATAGAAAACCGAACAGGCATTTGCGCACTCGCTGATGCCGTCTGTAGAGTGACCATGTCCGGTCCGTAAAATGCGAGACTGTTGGGGTCATTCCGCTGCCACATGAGAAAAAGTCCAAGGGCGAGGAAACTACATCCGATTGTGAGAAATATAATGGCAGCAAAGCGTGCCATAGGGGTTACCGGCTTTCGTGCCGTTTAAGAAGAGCAAACCCCGTGATAAGTGAGAAAAATGCGATTGCAAAAACGCCGTAGACTTTGACGATGTCACCGGTTGATGCGAGGCCAAGAATCTGACCCTCACTGGTTTCTGCTCCCGCAACGACCGTGTTACTGGAACTCGAATTACTGGACGAGGAACTGCCGCCGGATGAAGATCCGCCACCACCGCCCCCGCCGCCATCTCCGCCACCCGGTGTCGGCGTCGGTGCCAAGCAGCTGTACGAGCTGTTTTGGGTAAGGTAAAAACCGTCGTCCAATCCCCACGGTGTGCCTGAGGGGACATACGTCCAGCCTTCTGATTCCAGCTCCTTGATCTCGTCATTTGTAAGGCTAGAGGCCCTCCACCAGTTGGTCTGAATCCCCTGCCCGCTTGTCGAACAGAAGCACTGAATAAGGGTAATATCGCTCGCTTGGTAGACTGCATCGCTCCCGGTGTAGGTAGCATCGCTTCCCACAATTCCGTGGTCGCCGTCGTTATAGGAGGCGATTGCCGAACCTTGCGGGCTTAAACAGGAGGGAAAATTCGGGACGCTCACGGATGCAAACACAGAGGGAACTGCCACAAAGGCAGAGGCAACGACTCCAATAAGTCCGTAATAAATAGATCGTTTCATAGAACTTTCAGTTGGTCCTGGTAGTTTTAGCTATAGGGTGTATTCTAACACACTATTATGGGCTTGTCAAATCCCCTATCGGGAAAGAAGACCTCGGAGGTAATCCAAAAATGATTGGACGGAAGACTGCGTCGGACGCTCGATAACGATGTCCATATTTTTTGTGTTATCGTATATTTTGATTGATTTATCAACATATTTATCTGCTGAGATGTAGAGAAGTGTATCAGTCGGCAGGGCCGGTATGGAGAAGTTGCCTGAGGTGTCGGTGTATACCGCCTTTTCCATCGTGCGCACTTTGGCATTTGCTATAAGATTGTTATACTGATCTTTTACTGAGCCCGTAATTATTTCAGGAGAGAAAAATGTTGTTATCGCGAGAACCGCGGGCTTTGGATTTACCTGGTCATCCCAAATCGCCGTCGATCCGCCGACATTGACCCAATAATTGATGCCGATAACCTGCGGCATGCTGCTTAATTTGGATAAGGCGCTTCGGAGCCACTCGGCCTGCTGGGCATCGCTCATATCGCCGTTAATGTCGGGAATCGGCGCGCCGATTTCACCTAAGAAAACTCTGCCCCCCGAAGCATCGGCAATTGCGCGGACATCATGCACTAATTGGTCAGGAGACGCCACGTAATGGTCTATGGTGACCACTCCTCCCAGGGCTTGAGTCGTCCTAGGGTCCATCACCTGGCTTGCAACGTCATAGTTCATGGAATCATAGATCTTTATATCCTTCCCCATCTGTTTGAAGGAATCTTCTGACATCCGGTATTCGGTCGTGAGAAATAACCGGTATCCTTCGATGTCTCCGGTCTGACGGGGGTCGCCGGGCCCGCCGTTTTCGCACTCCGGACATGGTGTAAATAAATCCCCGTTTTCAAACAGGTCGCCGTGCCGGGCGAGGAATTCCGTTAACATGGCCAGATGCTGTTCACGCGAGATTTTGGGCATATCAAACCAGCCTTCCCACCCGGCGAAGTTGCCGCGGAACCAGACGTGGAGATTATATTTCCGCGCGATCGTCACCCACCGCGTGAGCATGGGGATAAATTTTTCATCATACGGCGTGCCCACAGCCACATAGTTAGCACCGGTCATGGCGATCGCCTTCAACTGTTGGTCAATCGTCGTATCAAACTTCGGGTCTTCGAGGCCTACTTGCGCCATGTCCCGCGAGTACTTCATCGTATCAATCGATTGTATCTGCCACCACCCCGTCTGAGTCGCCGTGATCGGATTCGCCTTCTTTTGCATAAACCGGTATGCGGTCAGGCCGAGAACCAAAAGGATAACAATGAAGATAAATTGTCTGAATTTCATGATGTGATAGTGGTAATCAGGTTTGAATGCTCCTAATCTTTTATAACAAGATTGTAGAGATAAAGCAAAGTATTACTGTAATACCCTAAAGGGTAAAGTAGAAATATTTGAAGTTAATTAAAAGCTATGTTTAAAGATGACGATGATTGAACAATTTTACAGGAATCAGTCCAATCGTAACTATCCGAAAAGTTTTTAAAAAGATGTTTTGTACAGTTACAACTATTCTCAGGAATCACGCCCTCTTTCTCGAAATCCTCACATTGGTTAAACACCTGTTCATTACTTCTCTTTACTGAGAAAGCACCTGATGCTATGACAATCAAAATAACGAACGTAGATAATACACTTGAAGTGAACAATATGAGAAGAATTTGTTTTATATGCATAACGCAGTTTTATAGTTAAGCCTGAATTACATACTACAGGATATACGTTAATTATGATGTAATGTATCTTACGGATAAGGAATTTTCGGAAGTCAGAAACCGAATTGCCGACTCAAGGTTTCCGAGTATCGGGTGCGCTCCGGAAGCATTGACTACGAAGTAAATCTTTGTTTTAGCGTATTAATAAAGCTACGGAGCCATAAACGGATAATGTAGATTCTATTTGGTTTTATTGGTGATAACTGGATGTTACTATGTATAGTATCGCCATTCGTGAGATCAAACGCATACTGCAGCGACTGATATATCTTTCCGCCAACGACTATGGTCGTGGGTACGGCCGGCCCGACGAGCGAAAATTTCCCTTTTGCATCCGTAACGGTTTGATTTGTTCCATCAATAGTTTTAACGGGTTCGTTCGATACGAAATCACCCAGTGTATTTGTAACGTCACCCGTAATTTGTCCAGGAATATAATATTTCTTAATGACGTTATATGCTTTCGTTACATTTCCCAGAGCATCAATTATTTCTGTCGTACCGTTTGATAACGCAAAATAATTAACTCCCTCGACATATTGTTTTTTTGCATAAAGTACATTGAAAATTGAATCAACAAAGTTTGCCTGTTGGTCCTCAGTCATCGGGCCGTTGATATCCGGAATCGGCGCACCGAATTCACCAATAAGTACATCGGATTTCATCGATTGAGAAAAATAATTGATGTAGGTTTCCATGTCCTTTGGAGTTTTTACATAGTGATCTATGGTTATGAGATTTCCCAAGGCACGTACCGCTTGAGTATCTAAGACCTCTTTTGCCCTGCCCCCGATAATAGAGGTCCAGTTTATATGAACATTCTTATGGATTTGATCGAAAGAATTTTTTAAAACCACCTGTTGATTCATGATAAACTCGTTAAATGCGGTATTTCCCTCGGGTTGCTTCCAAAACCCGGCATTTTCGCATTCAGGACACGGATCGAACGCATCCCCGTCCTGAAATAACTCACTATGGGTGGCGATAAATTCAGCAGTTCTCCGTTGGTGCTCCTGCGGATCAATATTTTTTGGATAGTCAAACCATCCTTCCCACCCGGAGAAATTACCGCGAAACCACACATGCAGGCCGGTTTTTCTCGCTAAGGTGACCCACCGCAGGAGATATGGATAAAACTCGTCATCATATGGGGTGTCAATAGTGACGTAGTTGGCGCCGAGTTCCTTTATACGCGTGAGTTCTTTTTGAATCGATGTATCGTACGACGGGTCATTGAGTTTCACGCGCGCCATATCACGGGATGTTTTCATCGTATCGACCGACCGTACTGGCCATATCGCCGGTGATTGCCCCTCAGAACGAACAACCTGCTTCGGTGAAAAAAATAAAATGCCGAGAAAAACGGAAATACATACGATAACAAAATAGGGAATGTTCCGTTTCATTTGCGTTCATAGATCCCAAACGTTCCATAGCTGTGGACGAGGGTGTAATTTTTGATAAAATCCGGATTTTTCGCGAGCGCCCGATAGACCACATCAGGCGGATACGAAAGTGTCGCGATATATTGTGCCTGATGAGACGGATGAAGTAATGCGTTTTGCCAGTACTCGCGTGTCCCTTCATGGATATAGTTACGCATCGGGAGACCTGCACGGGCCACAAAGGCATCATGAGACGCCAGGCTTGTTAATATCAGTCCTCCGGCATAATGCTCGCGTAACCACGTGCTTGCTTCCACCGTATAATACGTATTTTTTAACCCTAATATTCCGTCGGTCAGTGTGACCGGATATCCGGAAAAAACAAACCAGATAAGCTGGATGCTAATTGCAATTACAGCGATATACCGGAACACTCGTCGATCGGAAAGCATACCGATTAGGATAGCGATACTTGGTAATACCAACATACCGTAGCGGATATTGAAATATCCGGGGTTTGCGGCGGCTTGCGGGACGTTCATTGCGGACTGGCCGGTAAAAAGAGCAATGATGTTAAAAACAAACGGAGAGGATAATGCCAATATAAGATACCACGTCTTTTTGTCTTTAAACCGTGTGATAAGAACACAAACTGCTATAAAGCTTAACCCTGTGAGTATGAATCCGTTATTATCGATAACCGACCAAGTAAAGTAAGACAGAGCAGTTAACAGATTTCCCTGTGTCGGCAGTTGGCCGACACTCCGAAGAACTTTTTGTTGTGCATACGCAGAATATGGTCCTGTGATGAAATACAGGGCATCGTGAAAAATTGTAAGGTTCCATAGCAACCACAATGCGATTCCGAATCCGCCGATGCAGGCAAATAGAAAGAGTGCACCCTCTGCTTTCTTCGAACTTTTGGTTATCAACGCCCGTAGGGGAATAATTATAAGGAGGGCGACAAAAAGGAACCATCCGTCATACCGGGTAAGCGTTGCGAGTGCGACACAGACACCGGTGAGAACAAGATCGACAATCTGCTCAAATTCCATATAGCGGACAAAGAAATATATAGACAGTGTGAATGTTGCAAGAAATAACGGTTCTGTCATGGGGGTGGATTGCAGGTATAGCAAATTCGGATTGAACGCGACAATGGCAGTGCCGATGAGAGCACTCCATTTATTTTTTGTAAGCAGCATCAGAGTTTTATAGACAAAAAATGCGCATACGACAAAAGAAATCATAGAAACAATGCTTCCGGCAAAGGCGGTATGCCAAAGCATATCGTTCCATGCAAACAGAAGCATAAAAACATGCGGTAACGGGAGCCAGACCGTCCCGATTTGAGCAAGACCGGGAGTGAGGTTATCGACAACCCGACGGGCGATATTGAGATGCGATGCGGCATCGTTATAGGTCAACACATATCCGGCGTGAAAGATAACGAACCATGTTCCCACTGAGAGCAAGACGAGAAGGATAAATAATATTCTTTCTATTTTACTTGTGTTGCCCCACATATTGTTTTATTTCCTATTGAGTTTTTAGGATTCCCAAGACTGAATTACAATTGTAGAGAAAAGATGAATTGTACAAAAAAAGCCAAATAGGACAAACCAACTCGAACCTAAGATGGTAAATATAAGTTAACATGTTCCTATTACAATCTTTTGTAAATCAATATTTGGTTATCGCTATAAATGAGGTTGTAATATTTTGCGAGTTTCGGTGAGTTTATTAGTTTTATTCCAAGAAGGTTTCTTATATTTGAAGTATCTTTATTTAATATAACCCACGATGCATATTTTTCAGGGTTTACAAGTGACCCATCCCAGTATTTGCCATTACCCTCTGTTATATAATTTTTGAGATTTATATCTGCCTCGAGTAATATATCACTCGCGACACCCGATGAAAGTAGTATTAAGCCACCAGAGTAATTTTTATGAAAAAATGTGACATATTCTGGTACAACTTTTTCATACCCTGCATTACCATTTCTGGATACAATCGCATCTGTTAAGGTGATGGGTTTAAATTTATATAAAGGAAAGCCGACAGCGTAAATGATTACTAATATGGTTAGGAAACTAATGAATTTATTTTTTATTATAAATAAAGACGAGGTAAACATAATAAAGAATGGTAAAGAGTAAAGACCATAGCGAATATTGTAGTAGTCAAAAGGAAATAACTCTGGAAGAAAGATTGTAGTATTCCCTTTAAATATCGAGTAGGATTCAAACACAAAAACCGAAAAAGACACCCCAATAAGTGCAAGTACTTCTAACGATCTTTTTCTGATGAGGATAGTTATTGCTCCAATAAATCCCATTGCTACCAAAAGCCATGAACTTACATCTGCAACTGAATGTAAATAATATATAAATGCATAATAGACATTGTGATAAGGTTTGTTTAAACCGTTCTTAATAGAATCAAATTGAAAAGCTTCTGCGGACCAGACACTATGTAAAAAATAAAGTGGGTTGTGAAAAATAAGTAAATTCCAAAGAAACCAAAGTCCTATACCAAAGAATGCGCAGTAGGAGAAAAGGATTAAATTTGATTCAAGTTTCTTGAAATTAATCCAGCTAAATGACCTGTTTGAATAAAATGTTAGGATAATTCCGAGAACGATTGATATGGCTATTACCCAGTTTTCATATCTGGTTAATGTTCCTAAAAAGACAAAAAAAGAGAGGATTAATAAAGGTAACTATCCCTTGACAACAGTTAGTATTTAAGCTATACTTGCCTTATGAAGTTTACCATCAATGACTTCCATAAGCGATATCCCAATGATAACGTGTGCCTCGATGAAATTTTTAAAGCGCGATACGGACGCATAACAGTTTGCCCTAAATGTCAGAAAGAAACAAAGTTTAATCGGATTAAAGAGCGTAAATGTTATTGTTGTCAATTCTGTGGTTTCCAATTACACCCCGTTGCCCATACTATTTTTCATAAATCGGAGACGCCTCTTAAGAACTGGTTTTATGCTCTGTATCTGTTCTCAACTTCGAAAAACGGGGTATCCGCTATGGAATTACAAAGACAATTAGGAGTTACCTATAAGTGTGCATGGAGAATGGCAAAACAGATCCGATTGCTTTTTGAACAAAACAGACAATTATTATCAGGAATAGTCGAACTGGATGAAAGTTATGTCGGAGGTAAAGGTGGAAACAACAAACGTGGTCGCGGGTCAGAACATAAGACGCCGGTGTTTGGCATGGTTGAAAGAAAGGGAATCGTTCAAGCAAAAGTGACCGGTGATACGAAACGGAAAACCGTCATGCCGATTATTCGAAGCCATATTCAAATTGGAACCCACATCATGAGCGATGAGTACTTGCCCTATCGAAGCCTTACAAGAGAAGGATATCAACATGACGTGATTAGTCACGGCCTAAAAGAATACGTACGAGGAAATGTTCACACCAACACTATTGAGGGATTTTGGTCACAACTTAAGCGGTCTATTCATGGGACATATCACGCCGTTTCCCCGAAGTACTTACAGCTGTATGTTGACGAGTTTTCCTACCGCTATAACCACCGCTCTTCTCTCGAACCACTTTTTTCCCTGATTCTTTCACGGGTTGTGCAGCTGCCTGGATAATCTCTTGAAACTTTGAGAGCGTTATCTTTCCCATACCCATACTATAGCAAGACTTTTCAGAACGGACAAATGAAGGACGAGAAATAGGGAAAAACTCACTACAATATTAGTATCAGCGGTTTAGTATTTTTGTCCCACCCTTCTGGGACAAATTTAGGCGAATATACAACAGTTCTAGCCTTGATTCAGATTGGGGTGCCATGGTATTATCCTTTACAAGTAATAGGGAAAGGGGTTCCCTGGCGTTACAAACCATATACATTCTGCTCTTCTCTACGTAATCACATAGTAATCATTATCTCCTGCTCGTCTATATATTCATATGGCTAAAATACTAACTAAAAAACAACAAACAATACTTACCCTTATTTTTACTTTCAGATTTATCAACAGTAAACAACTACAGACATTTCTACAGCATAAAGATCACAGACGAATTAATGCGTGGTTAAAAGATTTAGTGGAGAAGGAATATATAGATCGAGACTTTACTCCGATTTATGGAACCCTTACTAAACCAGCGGTATACTTTCTTGCCAGAAAAGGCAGAGACTATACTCGGAATGAATATGGCGGTTGGCAAGAACACTATCTTGCCCGATTGCGGGAAGATAGAAAACGGTCGAAGGGGTTTCGTATCCGGTGCCAAATTGTGGTTGATTGTTTTCTGATTTTATTTGCGGATCAAGTTGCTCAATATCCTCAAATAATTACGGAACAATTCATAGAAGGGGAAACGCTGCCATCCAAACAATTCCATTTTTTTACCCCTGCACTGTACGAGGAGTTGGATTTTATGCTTCTTCCTCATCTCAAACCGGATGCATACGGGTACCTGAAGAAATCCAAGCGGACTACCCATGCGCTGTTTTATGTCCTGGATGCCTACATTCCCCGGATGATGCTCCGTAATTATTTAAAACGAATATTCACCGTTCTTGATGAGGAAAACTGGGAGAGCGAGAATATCCAATCCCTACAGTTTTACTTTATCTGTCCGAACAATATGGTCATTATCTATCTCAAACGTTTCCTGTCTTCGTTTCTTGATAATTATTATGGCAAAAAACTTGTATTTAACTTCGCAACGCGTAATCAACTTTATAACAAGCAAAAAACTAACGCGGCGTCAACGGGGTGGATTACTGTTTCCTCAAGTAATTGAGGCATAACACAGAGAAAGTGAGGCTGGTAATAACAACTGATCAGATGGATTTCTCCTCGAACTCTACAATGCAACGACATTCTAATATACAATTTAACATTGGATTGCAAAGTCATAATATATAGTACATTATAATAATGAGAAGCAAATTTTGAAAAATACATGAAAAAAATAATATTCTATCTCGTACTTTTCCTTACATTTCTTTCCCTGATCGCCGTTTCACACGTTTACGCTGCTACATCAAACAAAATAACTGGCATAACTGCCACAGCTTCAAATACTTACCCCACCACAACCGTTAATAATGCAGTTGACGGAGATCCCAGTACACCTTGGAATGCTGGCCTCCGCGCCCCCCCTGATCAATGGATACAGTTGGATTTACAAAGAAATTATAATTTAGATAAAATTGATCTAACCATAGACCAGACTCCTTCAGGACGGACTGTTCATCAAATATACACAGGTCCTACACCCTCAACACTCACGCTTGTAAAAGCTTTTGACCAAGTTACTTCAAAGGGACAGGTTTTGACTGCCTCATTCCCAACCTCAATTCCCAATGTGAGGTATATTAAGATAAATACAACGGTCGATCCTTCATGGGTAGCATGGTATGAAATAAGTGTTTGGGGACATGAATCCTCCGGCTTAGGGGATGCCACGATTATAGGAAACGGTGCAACAGTTACTACCAAAGCCTCTTTTGCTGGCGGCATCACTTCACTTCAATATCAAAATTTTGAATATATCTTTCAGCAAATCTACCAAGGCGCTTTTATTCAATATGCTTGGCAAAATGGTAATCATGGAGAGTGTGCTAATCCGACCGAGCAAGGTGCTAAGTGTGATACTGAAGGGAAGACCACCTCAATACTCCAAAACTTTACTTCCACAAATACGAGCATTACCAAAACAGTTCTTCCGGCCTACTGGCTAAGCCCGGTAGCAACAAACTCTTATTGCCACACAAGCCCTTCATGCAATTTTGAGTTGGCAACACACACAGGAACAGCAGTTAATACGACGGCAGTTAGTAATAGCAGTTTGGAGACAACTTACACCCTGGACCCTGAAAACCTACCCCATGCGCTGGGCTTAACCGGAACAATTACGTTTGGTTCTACAGACACTGCACCGGGTCTTCCCTTTGTTATGCAAGGGCCGGCGCACTTTTTTGACACCACATTTACCAAATCCTACCGTTATAATTATGGAAACGGAGCCCTTCTTCCCCCAACAATCGGCAATTACTGGAATACGACATTACCCCCGGTATTGGCAACAGCTGATGGTGTTCACGCAGTCGGCGTATACTCAGCCGGGGTTCCGCGAACGATTTTGGCATCCCTACCTCAAACATCACCCTCCAACAACATTGTTGGCTATACGCTTGATCAACTCACTTCCCCCAAGGGTGTGTGGATGGTAGTCATCCGCCTTCCATATTTACCTCCCGGGAACGCGAGCGCAATCACTCCCGGCATGAAGCTGTCGGTACGGAGTTATGTTGTTTTTGGCACACTTTCCGAAGTCACCGCACAACTCCACACATTGTACCTTGCACATCCTCCGATTGCTAACGATTGCCTAGGGATAGCCTGGGAAGGTAAATACGAAGCGACCGATTGTCCACATTCCGGTAACCAGACACCAGCGCCAAGTTCAACCGTTAAAATAGGCGATCTGAATAATGACGGCAAAGTAGATATATTAGACTACAATATCCTCGTCTCAAGCTTCGGGAAAACCGGAAGTCCGGGCTTTATTCCTGCTGATATTGATAAAAATGGAGTCGTAGATATATTCGACTATAATATTCTCTTACAACAAGCAGGCAAATAATATGACAGATAACAATATACCAGAGATTAACCCCACTTTGACTCCACCGGTTACGTCTAACATTCCTCCGGAAAACCTCTCACAGCAGGATGCTGACATCAATGCCGTGTCTATGCAATCACACAGACATCATTTCCTGAAAAGTAAGAATATCTTTAAACTACTACCAGTTATATTCATACTTGCGGTAGGTGTCGTAGGGCTACAGATAATGAAGGATTCCCAGGACATCCGCAGTCATGCCAGCGTAACCGGTACAACACTCGCTCTAGTTCCGGCAACGAAAACAGTTAATATAGGTGACACAATTGCCGTGGGAATTACGATGAATACCGACACCGACACCGTTTCGGCGTCTAAATTGGAGATTTCTTATGACCCGTCAGCAGTCCAAATTCTGGGTTTCACTCCAGGAGCTCCGTTATCCGTCGTTCTTGTACCGGAAACACAAAATAATGGCCTAATCACCGTCACTCTCGGTGCTCCGTTTAAAGCGCCATTTCATGGGGGAAACATTATCGGGACGTTAAACGTAAAAATTCTTGCCGCTAAACAATCATCGATAATTTTTACCGGCAATACGCAAGTTACCGCATTCGGCAAAACGACGAATGCACTTATTGGGTCAACAGGGAGTGTGATCGTGGGCATTGCGTTAGGAGGAGTCATACATGCGTCAATAACACCCGCACCGACCAGTACTGCGTGTATACCATTGCCTCCGTGTTATTATCGAAATCCTCAGTGCATGTTAAATCCACAGGGGACGAATTATTGCACCCCAAATACGCCAACTCCCACACAAACACTTCCACCCGGAAGCAGCGCGACGCCGACATCTGCTGCCTCTGGTCTAGCTCCAGGTACTTCTACTAACGCTCAAGGAACTCGCTAATAATAGTTTGCAAGTAAAACTCACAAAATGCTATCAGATCAACTATCAGGAAAGGCTAAAATGTTGCTCCCACCGATTAAAGAAATTCGAGCATTCCTATAGGGGTAACTAGTTATTGTAAACTCGGATCAATGTCTTTTTAACTGTTATTAAGGGATAGTTACCTTA
>DATKGN010000001.1:0-7864 GCA_035510735.1 Patescibacteria group bacterium | reverse complement strand
ACGTTCTGAACCCAGCTCGCGTACCCTTTTAACCGGCGAACAGCCGGACCCTTGGGACCTTCTCCAGCCCCAGGATAGGATGAGCCGACATCGAGGTGCCAAACCGCCTCGTCGATATGGACTCTCGGAAGCGATCAGCCTGTTATCCCCGGAGTAGCTTTTATCTGTTAAGCCCGGTACCTCCCACGAGGTAGCCGAGGATCACTAACACCCGCTTTCGCGTCTGCTCGACTTATAGGTCTCGCAGTCAAGCTGGCTTGCCGCGTTTGCACGACACGTCCTGGTTTCCATTCAGGATTAGCCAACCTTTGTACGCCTCCGTTACATTTTTGGAGGCAACCTCCCCAGTTAAACTGCCCGTCAGACAGTGTTCTTCTCCTGGATTTTTATGCAGGAGTAAGTAAGATTTCCTCATTTCGAAGAGTGGTATTCCATATTTCGCCCGAAGGCTCCCACCTATTCTCGACAGTCAAAACGAAGTCCTCAGTGTCAAACTACAGTAAAGCTTCACGGGGTCTTTTTGTCCATGTGTAAGTAGGCCGCATCTTCACAGCCATTTCAATTTCGCCGGGTAATGGTTCAAGACAGTCACAAAGTCATGCTACCTTTCGTGCGGGTCGGAACTTGCCCGACAAGGAACTTCGCTCATTTATTTGTTAGCTTCATGTCGCCATGAAGATCAGACTATATCTTTCCCGGTGTCACACCGGGATTGCACGTAGAGTCGTTGGGGATTCTAGACCTTTAAACGCTCACAAAATGTTTTAAATTGTTCGCGTTTGGCCGATTGCAATTGATACTTTCTGAAGAATGGGATGATTATATTTTTTAAATCGTCCTGTCTTCGTACGCAATATCTCAAAAGATTGTAATGGTGATTATCATGTCTTCGATTAATATAGATTGCTCCACAACCGAAGTATGTTTTGATTGCTTCCATAGCACTTTTACTCTGTTCCCCTTGTGTGACGACAAACTCAAAAAGAGTTTGATAGCCACTTTTACAAGTTGAGTTCTTAAAAGTGCTGACGGAAAAACAACCCTCACCATCAACAAATCCTACAATCCACCACGGATCTAGTCTTTCCTGCTGATTATCTGCACGTCCTGCTTTGTCACTATGGTACATAGTACTCATAGTAGCAGACGATTCTCAGAGATTCCAGCATATAGTGCAATTTTTCAGACACTCATTTTCCTTATGCACGATGAGTATCGAAAGGTTTGACTACCTCACTATGGCAACGAATAAATCTTCACCATAGAACAGTTATAGTTACTGCTGCCGTTCACCGGAGCTTAAAAAATCGGCTTCTCTTCTTGCGAAGAGTCACCAACCGTTTTTAACTTACCGGCACTGGGCAGGTGTCAGCCCCTATACGTTGCGTTTCCGCTTCGCAGAGACCTGTGTTTTAGTTAAACAGTTGCTTTGTGTCTTTGACTGAGGCCTGGATTGCTCCAGGCAAGGCATCTCCCATAGGTTACGCCTAGTTTTTGTTGCCGAGTTCCTTGAACCACTGTCGCCCGATTGCCTTGGTATACTCTACCAGCGCACCTGTGTCGGTTTGCGGTACGGAAAATATGTGCTTCTCAATGAGACTTTTCTCGAAAGCAGAACTATCTCTCTTGCCCGCTCCTTTCGGTTTGGACTCCCCTGCTTCTCAGATTAAACGCAATAACGGATTTACCAATTATCACTATTTTGAAGCTTGGTGGCCGACGAATCAACCACGAGACCTGTCCCCCTCTGTCACCCCCTTGAGTCTTAATTAACACACACTTGTAACGGAATATAAACCGTTTTTACATCGAGCTACGCCCCCAATAGAGGCCTCGCCTTAGTTCCGACTCACCCGAAGTCGACGAACGTTGCTTCGGAAACCTTGCGCATTCGGCATGAGGGATTCGCACCCTCAAACGCTACTCATTCCGGCATTCTCACTTCGTACCGCTCCAGATAGCCTTACGGCCTGTCCTTCACTGCAGTACGAACGCTCCCCTACCCAATGGCCTTGCGGCCAATGTTCAATCGTCGGTAGTATGCTTGAGCCTCGTTCATTTTCGGCGCCGCGGCTTTCATCCAGTGCGCTGTTACGCGTTCTTTAAAAGATGGCTGCTTCTAAGCCAACTTCCTGGGTGTCTTAAAACCACGACTTCCTTAACCACTTAGCATACAATTTAGAGACCTTAGATGTGAATCTGGGCTGTTTCCCTTTTGACACACGCGCTTAGCCGTGCATGTCTGACTGGCACAGTACTTATGACAGTATTCGGAGTTTGATTGATGCGCGTTCCTTGCGAAACACGTATCATTCAGTGCTCTACCCCTTCATAAGAATAATGTACCGCTATACCTAAATATATTTCGGGGAGAACCAGCTATCTCCAGGTTCGATAGGCATATTACCCCTAACCTCAAGTCATCTCACAGATTTGTAACTCTGACGAGTTCGGGCCTCCTGTCTGATTTCTCAGACACTCACCCTGCTCAAGGTTAGCTCACCTGGTTTCGGGTCTATCCGCCAATACTAGTCGCCCTAGTTAGGGCTCGCTTTCACTACGCCTCCCCCCGTTTTACGGGGTTAAGCTTGCATTGACGGGTAACTCACCGGATCATTCTTCAATAGGCACGCGATCACCCCTTGCGGGACTCTCGCTGTTTGTTAGTTGACAATTTCAGGTACTATTTCATTCCCCTTCCGGGGTGCTTTTCACCTTTCCCTCACGGTACTTGTTCACTATCGGTGCATTCATGTATTTAGCCTTGGAGTGTGGTTACCCCTGATTCCCACAGGACCTTCGTGTCCAATGGTACTTAGGAACAAACTAGCGGGGAAAACAATTTCGAATACACGGCTTTCACGTTCTTTGGCTGCTTATTCCAAAGCATTCTTCTATCGTGTTCCCATCACATATCGTCTGCCCTACAACCCCCTGCTTTCGCAGGGTTTAGGCTGTTCCGCTTTCGCTCGCCGCTACTGACGGAATCTCTCTTGATTTATTTTCCTCACCCTACTGAGATGTTTCAGTTCGGATGGTATCCTGCCCTGCACTACTATGATAAATCTTTCGATTCATCTTCATGCAGGACTATCCCTTGCGGGATGGGTTGCCCCATTCGGAAACCGCCGGGTCGATGGATTATAACTCCTCACCGGCGACTATCGCGGTTATATACGTCCTTCCTCGGCATGAATGCCCAAGGCATCCATTGTCAACTTTGTAGCGTTGCAGAGAACAAAGGATCTAAAACATGCGCAGCATGCTAGAGTTTAGTAATTTAGAGTTTAGCGTTTAGTTTTTAAACTAAGCTCTACGCTCTAAGCTCTAACGTGCCACGCACTATTAGAATTCCCCTGTCCATTTTCAACGAAATAAAATTAGTAAAAGATAATCCATCGGATTATCCCTTACGATGCAACTACTACTCGTTCTCGTAAATCCCGTTTGGATTTACCTAGAACGAGTTGTATCCTAACAATTCAAATTGCTAGGATACCATTTATCTGAAAGAATTAGGAATTTCACCTTTCTTTCATTGATGTCGTTAAGTTGTTAAAGAGCCAATTCGCGCTCTTGTCGCGAGTTTAAATGTCAAATATTTAGCATTTAAACTCGGGACGAGAATATCCAGATTCGTTGCCAATTCGTGTCTTCACGAAATGGCTTACGAAGATGGATGCAGTGTAATCACTGCACACATAATTGTCTGTGGCGCCTCCTGCATGTGGCGCCGAAACTTTGTTTCGGCATCCTCAGCAGTAAGCTATTTTTCTCAGAATCAAAATAGCAACTGCATGTGGACCTGTGGCGTCCAGCTTCGCTGGACATCCACACTCGTACGCTGTTTTCGTCTTCGAAAACCGGCTACGATTGTGGACCCGATCGGAGTCGAACCGACTGCCTCTTCATTGCAAATGAAGCGTTCAACCAGGTAAACTTCGGGCCCAAAATAACAAAATTGTTAAATTGTTATATTGCTATATTGCTTTTGAACAATGCAACAATGTAACAATACAACAATGAGCAGAAACCCTGTTGGTTATAAAAACGCGTTATGCAATGATATTAAGGTGCTAAACCAAAAATAAACCCCGCCTGATGCGGGGTTCATTCGTCTTCCGACGAGAAGCGACAACTACACGGTAACTCCCCTTAATTGGTTAAAGTTATATGATTGGTTGCTTCTCATGAAAAATATATGTGAATTATGGAAAAATAATTCACAACACGCCCTGCATCTATGGGCAAAGATGTATTGTAGCCTGGCCCACGCTCCTTGTCAATACAGGGATAAGCACTCGTGAACCCCGGTTGCACCAATCCGTTACAATAGTGGGTATTCACGTATGGATTCGTATTTATCGCTCATATATAAGGCCCGGGTTGTTACAAACCGCATCCTCCTCGCGTTTCGGCGTCTGTATTATCGGGCCGCACAAAAATTATCAAGGAGCGCACCGCCCGTCCATTGCCCCATATGCGGATGGGAGGGAACGCAATTTTATGATTTTGATATTGGCTATGGCAGAATTTATAAAAATGCCATGTGTCCAGTCTGTAAATCCCAGCCGCACCACCGGCTTGTTTATCTCTACGCTCTGAGCAATTTACCTAACCATCCTCCCGTATCCATCCTCCACATTGCGCCTGAAGGGTGTCTTGAAACGTTTTTTCAATCACAGCCGAAATCACAGTATATAAGCATCGATACAATTGCCCACCGTGCGATGAAGCGGGAAAATATCGAACAGTTTACATTCGCGGATAATCAATTTGATCTCATTGTATGCATCTGTGTTCTTGAACACGTGGAACAGGACGGAAAAGCACTCAAAGAGTTCTACAGGGTGCTTAGGAATGGCGGGCGGTGCATCCTCGTGACTCCCATCGATTATTGGGAACGGCAAACGCTTGAGAACCCCGCAATTACCTCACCCCGCCAAAGGACATTATCCTATTGGCAAGATGACCATGTGCGACTGTATGGTCGGGATTTTGTCACTCGACTGGAACTTGCCGGGTTTGAGGTTCAGGCGGTCTTCCGAAGGGATCTTGCTGCTCCAGATACGTTTTATCGCTACGGTCTCGCGCCGACGCCCCTCTATATTGCAACAAAAGATACGAAACAACGAAAAAAGAAAAAATACACGATTCCCAAAAAATTTCTCTCCTGGCTCATTGACGAAAAACGCGGGCCCAAAAATATTTGGTAATCTCCTATTCGTTGGTAAAAGATGCTGTCCTCATAGTCTTATAGTATAATCCGCATTACCGTAATCTATATGGCCCATAAAGAAAGCCCTATTCCAAGAGAATACAAACAGAAAATACCTGCCGCAACGCACTGGGCAGGCGAAGCGCTGACTCAAAAAGACGATTTTACATTTCTTGAAAATAAAGTCGTCGGCTATCGCGATCCTGACTCTCCTGAAACAACCATCTATACCGGAACCCTCGCAACCCCTCAGTGGGAAAACGAACCCGCACAAATTCCATTTTGGATGAAAATTACCGATAAGACAGAAAGTGACGCTCCGGCAATTACCATTGCAATGCCATTATCCGATCCCACCAACTATATCGATATATACCGATTCCAGAAAAATCTGATGAAAGAATGGAAATCATGGGTCAAAGAGCTCATTACAGAAGGCCATGATGTAGATTGGAACTTGCATCCAGGAAGCGAGGATGAGCCGTATATATTCCGGAACATCGCCCAGATTGAGTGGGACAACCCGATCACCCGTGAAGATGATGGGATCCCCTATCTCGTTTATGAATTTTCCGAGGAAATAGAGGACGAAGAGATTGAAGAAGAACAAGATGATGATGAGGAGGATGATGAGGAAATAGAAGAACAATCTGAAACGGGAACCGAAGAGACTCCCGACGAGGAGGAAGAATTCGTCCCATGGTTATCAGAAGAAGCAAGGGATGACACGATGAATCTGATGATAAGCGCGATTCAGCGGACATGGCGCTCAGCATCGGAGTTCGCAAAATCTTTTGAAGAGGAATGGGCACCCCAGCTCTATTCACAATTGGAGGAAATCCCAAACTATCCAATTACAGAATTTGTGAGTGCATTTATCCGAAACCCAAACATTACAGAGGCACATGGCTCATGGGAAATACCGCTTCACGGAGCCATTTCTGAGGGATGCAGTGGCAAAGGTATGATGCGACTGGGAAACTCATCAGTTGAAATATCTCTTGACCATAGTGTCGGCGAATCATTTGAAGGATTAACACTCGAAATATATTATACTGATCATCCATTTTCTGATGGCACATACTGGCAATTTATTGATGAAAACGGAAAGCAATGGAAACATATTTTCGAGAATAATGCACCGTTTCAAAAAGTCCAATTTACTGATTTTTTTGCACATCAACCAATATGGCAATATATCCCAGGACGTGAAATGGACATTAGTTCTCCACTATTTGGCTCTTATCTATTAGGGTTCGCTATCCATTTACACAATGAAAATATTCAAACACTCAGATCGCAGGGCTATAGTGATCAGCAGATCGTCGACACACTCATTGAATCAAGTAAACAGTGTCCTACATTATAAGTGATGCATAGTATAATAATCCGTATGAACGTCGTTATCAGTGTTGTTTCATCACTTTCCCCGATTGCACGAAAGCAATTGACGCAAAACTTGGTGAATGCAAAAAACCGGGGAGAATATTTTTCTATTAGTCCGCAATCAATCCCCGCCCTTTACCGACGGCTCAATATGCAATTGAAACACAATATGGCATTAATCGCCGTTGCGTTGGACGACGACGCGATTGTCGGCTCCATGTACGCAACGTTCTCACATTTTCCTACCCGGAAAAATCTGGCTAAATTCAACAAGCTAACCGTCAATCCGGACCACCGCGGCCAGGGTATTGCGAAACGATTATTTACCGAACTGGAGGCGGCGGTCAAAAAACAGGGAAAAACGGTTTCCGGATTTTACTGTCATGCCGATAATCCGGCCAGAAAACTCTACCAAACCATGGGGTATAAAGAAGAAACAAGACCGGATTGCTCGTCGGATTGTCTTATTTCCCTTCACAAAGAGCTCTAAATTATTCCGCTCCCTGCTCATCGCCATGCTGGAACAGCACTCCTCCTTGAGGCAAAATTAACTCCTTCATGTCTCGGGGATAAATATATATATGTGGTATAACATGCATAATTCCATCAACAAACCCTGCCGCCGAGGCAACATACCGAGCGCTCGTTTCGGCATCATTTCGGGCACTCCATTCCCGCCAAACCTCTGTAAAAGACGTACGACGGTTAATCACCAGGGACATCGGAGCATCTAATATATTGGTTGAGTGAAAAATATCAAACCATGCATAATTATCGGGTTCCAAACCCAATATTGTAAGTTTATCTTTGATAAATCCATTATCTCCTACAATTTTACGGTTTTCTGCCGCCATCCATTCCAGTCCGGCAAATGCCACATGATCATCGCGCAGTGTTAGAGGTAATACCAGTCTCCCCTCACCCATTCGGTTATACTCTATTTGTACGACGCCAAACATATCCTTTGTTTCGCCATTGAGAGTAAACGCTGCACCAACACAAAAATTTCTGGGAGTCTGCATTACTTGCGCGGTTCGCCATAGGCGAAGTTCTGCGCTCGCGCGTTCAATATCCAATCCGTTTGGCCCATACGGAGCTGTGGCATAAAAGCGCTGCTCCCCTTGAGTTCGCAAACGAAGTGCACCACCTGGGGTATACTTGTAAACCTTGAAGGAGGTGGTGCGTGTGAAAACATATCAACATCTGTCGTTGGAAGAACGGGAGAAACTGTATTGGTGGATAGGACAAAAGAAGTCGTTG